>NZ_JBGOGS010000002.1:0-1368827 GCF_050472005.1 Symbiopectobacterium sp. RP
AGTACCGACAGGAAGGGCGGAAAATCCTCGCCAACATCAACACACTGAAACTGCGTTACCTCTTCCGCAACGACGATGAATCAACGTGGGATCCGGCACTGGTGGCGCTGGCAGAAGCGTTTATGGCAGCAAAGATAGCCTATGCGGTAACAGCATCCGCCAGCCTGCGCGATGCGCTTACGCAGGAAGCCGCCTATCTGCTGCGTCAGGCCAAGGCCATTGACGGACAGGAAGACCCACCAGAAGCGCTTGGCGGTTATCCGTTGCTCACGTCGAGGTTTTAACCATGCGCGCCAACCTGATAAAAACCAATTTTACCGCCGGTGAAATTTCCCCGCGCTTGATGGGGCGCGTGGATATTGTGCGTTATGCCAATGGCGCAAAACAGGTAGAGAATGCCGTGTGCGTGGTTCACGGTGGCGTTAAGCGTCGCCCCGGTACGCGTTTTATTGCGGCCACGAAATACGCCGATAAAAAATCCCGCCTGATCCCTTTCGTGTTTAACCGCGCTCAGGCGTACGAACTGGAATTTGGCGACGGCTACGTGCGCTTTTTCCAGAACGGTGCGCAGGTGGTTAATGATGATTTAACCCCTTACGAAATCAAAAGCCCGTTCACCGAAAGCATGCTGTCCGAAGTGAAATTCGTGCAGAGCGCCGACACCATGTTTTTGGTTCACCAGGACATCCCGCCGCAACGGTTACAGCGACAGGCGCAAACCGATTGGACGCTGGCTGCTGCTGAATTTGTGGTGATGCCATTTGATGAAATCCGCGACACACCGGAAAAATGGTGCAAGCCCTCGGTAAAAGAGTTTGTCGGCACGTCGATAACGCTCACGCTATACGATACCGAAAGCGCCACGTCCTTTACCGGCAGTGGCTGGGTGGCGGCTGATGTCGGGTCGTATGTGCGTATCAATCGCGGGCTGGTGCTAATCCAATCGGTAAACAGTGCGCAGGTGGCCGCCGGTGTTATCCGTGCTGACCTGTCGGCAACACAGTCCGCCTCACCGGGAGCATGGACGCGTGAAGATAGTGTGTGGTCAGAAGCGTTGGGCTATCCGGGTGCCGTGACGTTCTACCAGCAACGGCTGGTGCTGGCGGGATCTCCTGAGTACCCACAAACGGTGTGGTTCAGTGAAACCGGCGCTTACCTGTCTTTCGAGCTGGGCGATGACGACGACGATGCCATGTCGTTTACGGTTTCCTCTGACCAGCTAAACCCTATCGTGCATTTAGCGCAGATGAACACGCTTATTGCGCTGACCTACGGTGGCGAGTTTACGTTAACCGGCGGCTCGGATGCCGCCATCACACCGACCAATATATCCGTAAAAAATCCCAGCCCCTACGGTTGCAATACTATTCGCCCGGTGCGCGTTGGTACCGAAATCCTTTTTATCCAGCGCGCAGGGCGCAAACTGTTTGCGGTCGCTTATGACCCCGACAGCTACGTCGCCTATTCCGTTAATGATCTCTCTGTATTGTCTGAGCACATCACCGGATCGGGCATTGTGGATATGGCCTACCAGCAGCAGCCGGATTCTATCGTCTGGCTGATACGCGCAGACGGAACCCTGTGCTCTATGGTGCTCGATCGTTCGCAGGATGTGATCGCCTGGTCGCGGCATGTCACCGAGGGTGCCTTTGAGTCGGTATCTTCTATCCCCACCGATTCAGGCGATGCGGTATATACCATCGTCAAACGTGAAATTAACGGCGAGACGGTGCGCTACGTTGAATTGCTGGGAGATGAATTGCGCAGCGATGCGACGGTTACCGGCACCCGTGAGGCAGGGGCAAAAGCGTGGGGAGGCTTACATCACCTCGAAGGAAAAACCGTTGATATCGTGGCAGACGGCAACGTCATGCCCGCACAGGTAGTCACCGATGGCGCTGTCACGTTGACCCGTACCGCGAAAAGCGTCGCCATTGGACTGCATTTCAACACCACCATTGAAACACTGACGCAGGAAATTTCTACCAGCGAAGGCACCGTACAGAACGCCAAGAAACGCACCAGCGAAGTCACCATGCGTTTTCTCGACACCACCGGCGCCACCTGCAACGGGCAAACCCTCCCTTTTCGTCGCTTTGGCCCGAAAATTCTCAACCAGCCGGCACCGCTTTTCACGGGCGATCACTCGTGGGGAAAACTCGGTTGGGAGAAAGGCGAAGACACATTACGCATTCAGCAATTGCAGCCGCTGCCGTTCCATCTGCTGGCTGTGATGACCACTTTCACCAGTAATGGGGGTTAACCATGATCCGACCCGCAACAAAAGAGGATATTCCGGCGCTGGTGCTGCTGGGTATGCGCATGCACCAGGAATCACGCTACCGGAATTTTTCGTTCAGTGCGGAAAAATGCCGCGCGCTGGCGGAGCAACTTATCGATGCCTGTTTTGGGGTTGTGCTGGTCGCAGAGCACGACGGGCAGATTATCGGCTGGATGGGGGGCGGCATCGCTGAACAGTGGTTCTCCAGCGATCGCATGGCGTTTGAATACGGCGTGTTTATCGATGCAGAACGGCGAGGCGCCCCCGCCGGATACCGACTGGTAAAAGCGTTTATTGCCTGGGCGAAAGAAAACGGCGTGCGCGAAATCCGCATGGGTATCACCACGGGCATTCATGAAGCGCGTACCGGTGAACTGTATCAACGGTTGGGGCTGGTACGCGCTGGCCTGTTGTATTCGATGGAGGTTTAACAATGTGTGATCCGGTTACATTAGCCATTGCCGCTATAGGCTCGTCCGTTCTTGCCGCAGGTGGTGCGCTAGCGAGTGGTATGCAGCAAAAAAGCATGGCTGATTATCAGGCGGCACAAGCAGAGGCCGACGCGGAGGCCGCAAAATCAGCGGCGCGGGTTGAGGCCGAACGCATCCGAAAAGCGGGCGCGGCACAGGCATCACAGGCAAACGCTGGGTATGCGGCCTCAGGCGTTGAAACGGGATCGGGAACCGCATTGCGCATTACGTCGGGGATTGTGGGTGATGCGGAAGAAGACGCCACGATGACCATCCTCAACGGGCAAAATGCCGCTTCACGCTATCGGGCACAAGGACAGGCTGACAGGATTAGCGGCCGCAATGCTGCCACGTCTGGTTATATCAGTGCGGGAAGTTCATTACTGTCATCTGGCGCGAAAGCGTATTCTGGCTGGAAGACCGCGCAAGATAAGCCAGCCACCAAAACCGGCGCATCAACAAACAACCTGTTCGGCAACATGGGGATTCATTAATGCGTATCCCAACGGGTAATTTTGGTAACGCGGCTCCCCCCCCCCAGCCAACGCGCGTCAATGTGAGCGGTACGGGGGCTATCGGGCAAGCGGTGGCGGGGTTGGCGGATGATGTAAAGCAAGAGATTAACGCGGTCGTGCGCGCGCGGGCTGGCGAGTCGATGCTCGATTATCAAATCGGTATAAAGGACTCTCTCGAATCAATCCGACGGCGAGTGGAAGAGGGCACACTGCGTGCTGATGAAGTAGAGAATGCATATCACGACGCGGTAGGAAAGCTGGAAAAGCCGCAATTCTCAGGGCTGGGTATTGCAGAAACACAGGTTGCCGAGGGTGGGCTAAAGCACTACGAATCTGATGGACTCACCACGGCGCAGGGCTACGCGCGTGCCGCACTGAAAATCGAAGCGCGTGATCAGGTTGATAGCGGGCTGGATAAGCTGGGTAAACTGACCAACTACCCCGGTGCAGATATCGAAAAAATCAACGCCATGTCTGCTGCGTATGAGGAACAGGGGCGGCTTGCTTATGGTGCGCAGTGGGCCAAAGTACGCCAAAGCTGGGTTGATCAGAATTGGTTTAATCAGGCGCGACAAAAATTGATGGAGGCCAGAAACAACGGCACCGCGCTATCAGATTTGAGTAATCAGCTTACCTCTGAAAAAGGTTTTTATATTGATAAGCTTGATCCAGACAAGCGCACTGCGTTGCTGAATCAGGCTATGGGCTATCAGTCGCGGTTAGAAGCAAAGGCAACAGCGGCAGAGGCAAAGCGGGAAGCATTAGCGTTACGCGCAGTAAATTCAGTTGCCCCATTGATCTACGCGGGAAAGACAGTCAGTGCTGACTTGCAAGATAAAGTCATGACCGCAACGATAGGCACCAGTGCGGAGGGAGAGGCCAGGGAATTATTAAGTCTTGGCCCACAAATTCAGGAGGTGATCAGCAAAGGCCCGTTGGAATCGACTAACTATGTTAGCCAGCTATCCGCCGAACTGAATAAAAAAGGCGGCACGATTGCTGACTATCGCAGGCTTGAAATGTTGGATAGAGCAGTGCAAGCCAACAATAAGCAGTTAATGGAAACCCCATTGCTGTTCAACCAAAACCGCACGGGGGATGCTATTACGCCCCTTGATATGACTGCCCTAAATCCGACAACTGCCGCAGCGATGAGTGCTATGGAGGGCGCTGATATTACTCAACGGGTTGGCGCGACCATTACCGATCGGTCTGCGACCATTGATGCTGTGCGGAACAATACAGGCGTTAATGTTCCACGCCGATTACTTCTTCCGCAGGAGGCGTCTTATCTGTCAGGGGAGTTGAAGAAGCAATCCGTTGAAGGCCAGGCATCGTTGTTATCCCGCCTCAGGAACGCCGTTAATAGCGATACCGATTATCAGTCAATCATGCAGCAAATCGCCCCTGATAGTCCGGTAACAGCTTATGCTGGCAGCCTTGCTGTTACTGATACCCCGCTTACAGTGGAAAGCGATTACTTTGCCGATGACGTAACCGTTACAGGCCAGCAGGTTGCACAACGTCTGCTGATTGGTAATCAAATTCTTAACCCATCAAAAGAGCAACGAAACGAAGACGGAACGCCTAAAAACTTCCCCATCCCGTCTCAAAAGGAATTCACCACTGCAATTGCCAATACGCTTGATAAGGTATTTGCAAATATGCCCCAAGCGTATCAGCAGGGCGAACAAGCCATTCGTTCTTATTATGTTGCTCGTGCGGCTGAGAAGGGGGTGATAACCGGCGTAATTGACCCAGATATTATTAAGGAGTCGATCAAGGCTGTTATAGGGATCGTGGTTGACATTAACGGGCAAAAAACCATAACCCCGTGGGGAATGTCAGAACTGTCATTCAAAACCGCATCAAAGAAAGCGTTTTCGGATGCTGTAACCAATCAGGGTCTTCCTCCTACCGCGCTTGATAAATTCGAAAGCATGGGCATGCAGTACGTTGGTAAAGATCAGTACCTGATGATTTACGGGAAATCCCCGCTGCTAGACCCATCGGGTAAAAAAGTGATCATTACTCTTAGCGGGGCGGGCCAATGAATATTTTAGATTTTGACGCTCGAGGCATTGAAACAATAAAAAACCAACCTGGAGGGATCCAGATTAAGGATATTGGCCCCGCCTTTGCTGATTGGAACGCTCCGCTTGATTTAATTAACGGTGCCTTTCGTGGGTTAAATAACGTCGATTACACGGTAGAAAAAAACCTCGCTGATGCGTTTAGGCCATTAACAGCAGCGGCAGGTTTGGATAAATCGTGGGATGAACGAATTAAAAACATAGCCAGAATTGGTGAAACCAGTAAACCAGATCCGTTAACGACCAGCACGGTAGGGCAATTATTAGATGGCTTTGGCGAAGTTATAGCGCCCGCAGCGGTGGGATCCGCATTGGGGGGGCCGATTGGGGCTGCTGGCTTAACGGGCGTAGCAACCACGCAAGTTAGATATGATGAGGCGTTAAAGAAGGGGGTCGATGATAACACCGCATTTGGAAAGGCCATATTAGAAGGTGGCGTAAATGCTGTTGGCGTAGTAATCCCCTCCGCCCCTTTTGCAAAAAGCCTCAGTACCCGATTGTTGGCTGGAGCTGCAAGTAATGCCGGTTTGGGTGTCGCTCATCGCGCCGCAACACATGAATTACTGGAGCGGAACGGATATAAAGAAATGGCCCAGCAATATAGAGCCTTTGATAAAACCGCGCTGGCGACCGATGTGATCCTTGGGGCTGCGTTCGGCGGGCTGGCCCACCTTTACGCTCGCCCATCGCCTGAGATTGTAGATGCTGCAATGACCGCTCGTGGCGCTGAGCATTTCAGTGAGTCTACCGCCCCCGGTTTACCTGTTGATATTGCGTCCAGCGTGGTGCATCAAAACGCACTGGATCTCGCCATGCGGCAACTGGACGCAGGAGATAGGGTGGATGTGTCGTCACTTGATGGCGTAAACGACGCAGCATTCCTTCTTCACAACGAATCTACGGTTTCAGCAGAAACAATCCGTTTGCGCGGCCTGGCCGATCAATTACTTCCGCGAGGTGAACGTAAGTCGTTAACGGAAGAGTCTCGCAACCTTGAGTATCAATTGCAGAAAGCAAAGTCTGACCTTAATCAACTAGCTGATACACCACTCACTGGTTCAAGAAGGAACTTAGCAAAAGCCCGCGCTGAACGTGCAGCTACGATCGAAACTCTCAACGCTAAAATTTCTGATTTGGCATCTCGATTGAGAGAAACAAAGGAGCAACTAGCACCACATCAGGATGGTGGGCTTTATTATGAAGCACGCTCCAACCTTTCCAGGCTGGAGCAAGGGATCGTTCCCGCCTATTTGCGTTTGATGCTGCGTGATGAGGCCGGAATAACCGATCGCACACGGGGATCATCCCCAGCAGCAGATATTTCATCGCCACAAGACAGCCGCGCCCCACGCGCTCAAGAGAATACCTCTGGCGCTGGTAGTGGTAAGTATCCCCCATCCGTTGAACGACTAAGAGCACTGGTGCTGGCTAACCCTGAGGCTAACGTTATTTCCGCATTTGATAATGAGGGAACGCCGATTCAGCAAAATGTCACGGAGGTTATGGCTGATATCGACGCCAACCTGCAAACTGCACGCCGTGAATCCACCATGTTTGGTACCGCTGTCTCTTGTTTTTTACGTAGGGGATAACCATGCATCCGAATTGTATTCAGGAAGTAGAGAGCGCCATCGGAAGAAAGCTGACGAAAGCGGAAACCGACGGGATAGATACAACGATAAGCTATCACCTGCGTGAACTTGCAAGAGAAGATCGCCAGCGTTTCAGTTCACTATCCCAGCAAGACAGACTGATGGAGGCGGCACAGCGTGCAATGGTTGCCCATATTCAGCGTGCTGAAAAAATCGCAGAGCGCCGGGCGCTTAATATGGTGGCTCAGGTTAAAAATGTTGAGGCACTAACTGAACGTGCTGCCGTGCTGGGCGGTAAAGCGCCATTTCATAAAGCGCTGTTTGAACGGCTGCGGCAATTGGATGTCCGCGTTCGAGGTGAGCGCGCGGCGGCATTCAGTGAAATAGTTGACACGATCAATGCTGTCGAGCCCAGATTTCTTGGTCTGTTCGATAACCCCGTAGCGACGAAAGCGTTTATCTATGAGGTTTACGGTATCAATACCGGGAATCCGGTAGCAGCAAAAGCCTCAAAAGCATGGAACCAGCAGATTGAAGGGTTGCGCCAGCGGGCTAATTCTGCGGGCATGGATATGGGTAAACTTGATTATGGCTACGTCCCGCAGCCGCATGATCTAGCACGCATGGTTAAGGCGGGCAAAGAAAAGTGGACTGACTTTATTCTGCCTGTTCTTGATCGCTCCCGATATCTGAATGAAGACGGTACCGCGATGGATACCGGGCAGATGCGGGACTTTCTCGGCAAAGCCTATGACACAATCACGACTCAGGGAAATAATAAGCTTGAACCTGGTCAGGTTGCTATGGGCAGCCGGGCATCCAAGGGTGATGAGTCACACCGCCAGATTCATTTTAATGGCGCTGACGGCTATCTAAAATACATGGATACCTATGGGCAGGGTACTGTTTTCGAGGGAATGCAAAGCCATATTTTCGGCATAACAAAAGATATTGCGCTAATTGAGGAAATGGGGCCCAACCCCAGCAGGACGTTTGATCTACTCAGGGATACCGCCACAAATAAGGATGCAATCAATCTACGAAAACACCCTGCGTCATCCCGTGAATTTGGTGCAACGCCAGAAATGGTGTGGGATACGCTAAACGGTTCGTTGAATATGCCTGTCGAGGCTAGATTGGCTGACAGACATCAGGGGGTGAGAAACCTACTGACATCTACCAAGCTGGTGAGGACTTTTTTATCGTCAATTACTGATGTTCCTACGCTAATGCTGGCCTCCGCGTACCATAATCTTCCGATGGGGAAAACACTGGTGAATACGCTAAGGAGTTTCAGCTCTGACTACCGTCAAGATGCTGCGCGTCTTGGTTTGGCGACGGACTCCATTATTAGTGATATGAGCCGCTTTCATGGTGAAAAACTCACGCAGGGGTGGACGGGGAAGTTAGCCTCGGCGACGATGCGCGCTACGTTGCTTGAGGGGTGGACTAACGCAATCCGGCGCGGTTTTTCAGTCACCATGATGTCGAAAATCGCATCAATGAGCCGGAATAACTGGAGTGTGCTGGATCAGGCTGATCGGACATTAATGATGCGTCGTGGTATTACTGAAAGCGATTGGGCTGTATGGCAGCAAGCAACACCTGAAACCTTTAAAGGTCAGCCCATGCTAACACCACGCAGCATTCGCGCCATTAGCGGCGCTGATGATATCGCCAAGAACTCTGCGATTGGTAAGTTGCTAGGGTTTATTAACGATGAATCAGAGTATGCCTCTCTTGGCTCCGATATTATGGCTCGTGCTGCAATGATGCAGGGAACGCAGCGCGGCACTTGGGGCGGAGAAATGTTGCGACATTTCATGCTGTTTAAATCATTTTCTTTCGGAATGATGTCGCGTCATTTGCGTCGAATCAGTGAAATCGAGAATGGAACCGGCAAACTCGCATATTCCGCGTCTTTATTAGTGGGTACCACTCTATTTGGCGCACTAGCCATTCAATTAAAGGATATTGCAGACGGCAAAGATCCGCGCGATATGTTTACGGCTAAATTTGGGGCGGCGGCATTTCTACAGGGGGGTGGGATGGGTATCGTTGGCGATATGATCTATACAGGAATGGGCGGCGACAGCCGAGGTGGACAACCCAACTGGATGAACTTGCTTGGCCCCGTGTTTGGCACTAGCATTGATGCTGTTAATGTGACGCTGGGTAATGCAACCAAAGCGGCGTTAGGAAAAGATACGCACGCCGCCGCCGATCTGTTACGCTTTATCAAGCAGAATGCCCCCGGCGTTAACTTTATGAACCTCTGGTATACCAAAGCTGCGTTTGATCATGCATTCTATAACCAGATGATGGAAGAGGCGTCACCGGGTTACTTGCGGCGCATGAAAGACCGAGCACGCAAAGACTGGAATCAGCGTTCCTGGTGGGAGCCGGGTGATAGCACACCGAACAGAGCGCCCGATCTTAGTCGGGCGTTGGGGGATTGATGGGAAAAATATTTTTAGAAAACATTAGCAACTCTTTGAATACCCCTGTCAATCGGCATTGGCTTTTATCTTGCCATTGCGGGTCTTTTTCTTTCTTATATGATTGGACTATTGGCCCGATTGTCCGATGGATTAAAAGCGGTTCTTAGCCTCCACTGATAGATATAGTCAGAAAACCGAACGCCCCCCCATAGCATCATAGCCTCATGTTTATCATGGGGCTTTTTCTTATGCACAACGATCACAAAACCCGCCTTTCCGTACTGAGCGACAAACTCACCGATGCCGTGCTGATCGAAGCCGATCCTGACAACTGGCCCGGCGCAGGTAAAGCCATCGACAAGCACACCAAACAGGAGCGTGGCGATCGCTACTGGTTCAAGAAGAACGCGGCGGCCACACTGACGCTGTTAACCAAGGTGCATACCCTTATCGGTATCCATACGCGCGGCGGAACCCCGACAGCCGAGGGTGACGATGATGATTTTGCTTTAGGTCAGAAGGTTGCAGCCGCTGAACGGGAAGCGGCGGCCATCATTGAGCGGTTACAGAAAGGGAAAAAATGATTTCCTTTGTCGCCTTCTTCATCATGTGGGCGGAGCGCATGAAGTGGGCGGTGCCGGAATGTCATTACCGCGCCGTTAACTGGCTGGAGCATCGCGGCGATTTGGCGGTGCTCCGCTGCTTTCGTGGCTTTGGTAAATCCACTATTCTCGCCGTGTATAACGCCTGGCGGTATTACTGCGACCACACCTACCGTATTTTGCACCAGTCTGAATCCGATGGTACCGCGTATAAAACCAGCCGCGACACACAGAACGTCATCCGAAACCATCCTTTGACGCGCGGCATGCTGCCAGACAGACAGGGAAAAGTAGAACAATGGTGGGTAAATGGCGCGTTAGATAGGCGAAACGCCAGCATGCACGCCAAGGGCATTCTTTCTAACGTCACCTCTGCCCGCGCCGACGAGTGCCAAAACGATGACGTGGAAGTCCCGCGAAATATCCAGACGCCGGAAGCGCGCGAAAAATTGCGGTACCGGCTCGGCGAGCAAACGCACATTCTGGTACCGGGTGGGCGCAAGCTGTATGTCGGTACCCCGCACACTCATGACAGCCTTTATGACGAGGTGGAAAAATTGGGCGCTGACTGTCTTACCATCAAGCTGTTTCACCATGAATACCGTATCGAGGAAAAGGACGCCAGGCACAAGGAATACGCCTTACCGTTCCGGCCGGAATTTGTTTTTGCCGGGATTTACCACGGGGCGCGGCTGTTGGTGGAGGGTACCGATTATCGGTTGATCGCTGACGGTATCGTTTTTGCCGCAGCGCCTGACATGCTGATCGACTGTTACGCCGGGTGCGAGTGGCCGGAACGGTTTACCCGTGACGAAATGCTACGCCGCCGCCGCGAAACGCGCACCATCAACGAATGGGACAGCCAGTATCAGCTACACAGCAAGCCGGTGGGTGATGTGCGACTCAATCCCGATCGCATTCGTGAATACGCTGTGCACCCTGAAATCCGCTATGCCAATGGCGGTTGCTCTATGTGGCTGGGCGGCATGCAAATCGTCGGCGCGATCGCCTGGTGGGATCCGGCCATCGGGAAAATTAAGGCAGATGCCAGCGCCTTTTCGTTGATGCTGACCGATGCGCGTGGGCATTTGTATTGGCAGGTGTGTCAGGCACTCACCGGAGATCAGGCCCAGTTCGATGATAACGACAAAATTATTGGCGGCCAGGTGGTGCAGATACGCGACCTGGTGATCAAGTATCAGATCCCCCGCGTGGTGGTGGAGGTGAACGGCCCCGGCAGTTTTGCCGGAAAACTGCTGCGTCAGGCATTGAAGGGTACCGGGTGCGGCGTTCAGGAAGCGTTTAGCGTTACCAACAAGCAAAAGCGCATTCTCGATGCGTTCGAGGCTCCGCTTTCCTCTCGTTTCCTGTGGGCTCCCAGCGACGTGCTGGACGGCCCCATGTATGACCAGATGCGCGATTTCAATCCAGCGGTTGCCAATCAGCCTGATGACTATATCGACTCAGGCGCGGGGGCAATTAGTCAAACGCCGGTGCGTATCGGTAAATTGGTCGGGAAACCGAACGCCACCAGTCGGGAGAATTGGCAACCCTACGATGGTGAAATCATGGTCGATACTGACCATTAAGGCGAATGTATGGCAGTCCCCGATCAGACCCCCTTCAACGTCTACACCGCAAACGGCGTAACAACCGTTTTCCCCTATGAGTTTTATCTGATCAATGCTGGAGATTTAACCGTGTCGCTGGATGGTGAGGCGGTTTCTACAGGGTTTACCGTGACAGGGATTGGCAACGTTAACGGCGGTGAGGTGACGTTTTTAACGCCCCCGGCAAATGACGTTATCGTCATGCTTGAGCGTGTGGTTGCGCCGGTGCGCCTGACGGAATACCAGGATAATGGCGATTTATTGGCGGATACCGTTAACCTCGATTTTGATCGCCTGTGGATGGCGATAAAGCAAAGCTTTGTTTCACTCGGCTTTGCATTGTTACGGCCTGTTTCTGGTGGCCCATTCAGTGCCAAAGGGTACCGCATTGCCAGTCTTGCCGACCCAGTAAATGATCAGGATGCTGCCACAAAAGGCTATGCAAATACGCTGGATAGAAAAACCAATCAGCACATTGAAACGTTAAACAACGCGACAAACAATCGCGCCCTGCGAGTGCCTGAAGCGGTCATTTCCCCTATACCTAATGCGGCAACGCGGGCCGGTAAGCTGCTTTCCTTTGATGCATCTGGGGCACCCATTGCGGCACTACCACCTACGGGAACTGCCGCCGATGTGTTGACCGAACTGGCACAATCAAACGGTGCTACAAAGATTGGCAGTCAACAACCTGACGGTAAAAGCGAAACGGTGCAGCAGGCATTGAGCGCCATACGTAAAGCGGTAGGCAGCGTCAATACGCTGGTATCCCGTGGCCGGGTTCCGGCATTAAGTGGCAATAATCAGGGTACGCCCGGTATCCAGCTGTATGAAGCCTACCGCAATGGTTATCCGACCCCTTACGGTAATGTCATTCATCTCAAAGGCGCATCGTCTGGCGGGGAGGGTGAATTGCTGATGGGCTGGAGCGGTGCCAGTGGTGCTCATGCCCCGCTTTATATTCGCAGTCGTCGGGATTGGAGGCATGCGCCCTGGTCTGCATGGGCGCAGGTTCTCACCGCCAATGAACTGGCAGGTATTCCGTTGCCGTTCCCGGGCGAAGTTCCCCCTTCAGGGTGGTTGAAATGCAACGGGCAAGCATTTAACAAAACAACCTATCCGGTTTTAGCCTCCCTCTACCCCACCGGCAAGCTGCCCGACCTGCGCGGCGAATTTATTCGTGGCTGGGATGATGGGCGTAAAGTCGATACCGGCCGCAAATTACTGTCAGCGCAAGGTGATGCGATTAGAAACATCACCGGGAAGTTTGCAAATAATGGTTTGGCTTGGGCAGAGGGCACTTCATCGTCGGTGGGGGAAGGCGCATTTACCCGATTAGAGGGCGGTTTCCCCTCTAATAATGATCTTGGATCCGGTGGGTGTCAGTATGAACTCGATATATCGAAGGTCGTACCCACCGCAAATGAAAACCGTCCGCGCAACATTGCCTTTAACTACATTGTGAGAGCCGTATAATGAGCCACTATTCTACTGATATTGAAACCGCCGAATTAGGCGAAAACAGCCTGAGTAAAAATGCGGGATGGATCACGGTTTATCGCGTGCATCCGGACACACGGGAATACCAAAGCGCGAGCATGGAATACCTCATGCCCGGTGTAGGCCTTCCCGCACACAGTTACCCCAATAAACCGGTGTTGCCGGCCGCGGGTCAGGCATTACGGCGCAGCCTTGACGGGTTGTACTGGGAGCATGTACCTGATTATCGCGGTAAAACCGTTTACAACACCGGAACACGCGAAACCTCGACTGTCGCGGCGATGGGTGAGCTACCCGAAAAGGTAACGCTACTGGCTCCGGCAACGGAATTTGATACCTGGAACGGAAAGGAATGGGTAACAGACAAAGCGGCCCAGCACAAAGCAGAAGTCCAGGCGGCGCAGCAGGCGGCAAAGCAGGAATTAGCGTCACGGATGACCGTTGCGAATGCGCGAATTCAGCCGCTACAGGATGCAGCAGACCTCGATATGGCCACGGAGGCAGAAAGGGCGCAGCTTGTCGCGTGGAAAAAATACCGCGTGCTGCTTAACCGTATCGACGTTAGCACAGCGCCTGATATTGCGTGGCCGGAAGCGCCAGACTCAGGCCGCCAGTGATGCTGAGGTCGCAAACGGCATCATAGACAATCAACCTTTAGTCAGGAAACCGAACGCATAACAGTCGAGCATACGCATTACCAACAGACACGGGATGCGTATGCAAATGAATGACAAAGGGTCATACTTTTGGGGCTGGTTGACGGGCGTACTGGCGGCGCTGTCACTACAGGATATTATCTTTGCCGCGGGTGCAGTTTTTACGGCAATCTTCACGGTCTACACCTATCGCTCAAACGACAGAAAAAACAAGGCGCTCGCATCGGAAGCCCGGCGACAAACTGACATTCTGGAACAAATAGCCGATGGTAAGTACAACGTAGAGCCTGACGTGCTTGTCGAAATAATTTCCCACCTGAAAAAAACATTAAGAGAGCAGAAATGAGTGCCTTAAAGACGCGGCTAAGTGCCGTCATTCTCGGGCTCATACTGGCCGGCGCTCCCGCATCGGTTATTCTTGACCGATTTCTTGATGAAAAAGAGGGCAACCATTTAATTGCATACCCAGATGGTGGTGGTGTATGGACGATTTGCGGTGGTGTAACGCGGGTAGATGGCAAGCCGGTAGTGAAGGGCATGAAGCTGACCGCTGAGCAGTGCGCAAAAGTTGATGCCATAGAGCAGAAAAAGGCGCTCGATTGGGTGGAGCGCAACGTTAGCGTGCCGCTCAACGAACCTCAGAAAGTCGGCATTGCCTCATTTTGTCCGTGGAATATCGGCCCGGCTAATTGCTTCACATCAACGTTCTACCGCAAATTAAATGCAGGCGATCTGATTGGTGCCTGTAAAGAAATTAAGCGCTGGATTTGGGACGGTGGGAAAGATTGCCGTATCCGCTCAAACAACTGTTACGGGCAGATTGAACGGCGCGAGCAGGAATCTGCATTAACCTGCTGGGGGCTGGATAAATGAACACGGCTACGCGACTTGTTGTTTTCCTGTTAGCGCTGGCGTCCATCGTCGGCGCGGGTGCCTGGCTGGCGGCGCGCCACTACCAACCCACCATTGATAACCTCAATGGGCTGCTGACAACCTGCAAAACGGAGAAGCGCCAGCAGGATGCGGCGATATCAGCCCAAAACAACGGCGTGGCGGCATTAAAACTTTTAGCCGACCTGCGAGAAGCCAGTGCAAAAGCAAAACAAGAGGAAGCCCGCAAATCGGCACAAACGGAGTATGCCGCTGCGAATGCCGTTCTGTCTGAACAAACCATGGGTGAAGCATGCGCGGCGGCGTCAGCGGCATTTGATGATGAGCTACGGCGGGAGCGTTCGAAATGAATCGCGTAATTCTGGTGGGTGTTTTGGTGCTGGCGGGTTGTGGTGAAACGCCGCGCCCTTATCCTGTTTATGTCGAGGTTAAAGTTCCTGTGCCGGTACCGTGTAAAACTGCCGAGGTATCAAAACCGGCTTTCGCTGTAGAGCAGTTAAAAATCGGTGCACCTATCGATCAGCAGATGCGGGCGCTACGTGCAGAACGTCACCAGCGTATAGGCTACGAGAAGGAATTAGAAGCGGCGGTTTATGCTTGCGAGTGATTAGCAGGTTTCAATCCCCGAAAAAGAACCGTACATGAGGTGTAAATCAATGCGGGTACTTAATCGGGTATATTAAATATTAATTAATATTATTTTATTTAATATCAATATCTTGATATTTTAATTTACCTGATAGCTGATCAGGTGACTACGGCGCACGGTACCACGCAGGAAGCGCACGGTTCCCGAGTTATAGCCAAGCGACTTAATTTTGATTACACCATATGGACTGAGAACAAAATCTCTGTATCGCAACCACTCTCTCTTTTTTTGCTTTTTGCTTGTGCCCATTTATGCTCAATGGGGTTAAGATCTGGCGAATATGTAGGCAAATACTCCAGCATATACCCTGCATCGATGATGACTTGTTGAATATTATGTTTTTTGTGAAAAGTTGCATTGTCCATCACGATTACACTGTTTTTAGGGAGTACTGGGATAAGGACTTGTGTGACCCAGGAATAGAAAACAGCGTTGTGCCTAATAAAGGAGCCTGTTTAAGATTTTGTGTAAATGCCTTTCCTCAGAAGTGACCGTCAAGGCGGTCACCGAACTCGATAATAAAGCGACTCATTGCCATACGCCAGTCCTGTAAGGGCATCGTCCATTTCTGTGATGCCGCCTGGATTGCCAGCCATACGACCTTCTTCACCGAGTCATCAGTCGGGAACACCTTGCGTTTCTTGATTGCATGCCGGAGCACGCTGTTCAGTGATTCTATAGCGTTCGTCGTGTAGATTACCTTGCGAAGTTCCTGCGGGTACGAGAAGAATGTCGACAGGTTGGCCCAGTTTAACTGCCAGCTCCGGCTTATCTGCGGATAGCGGTGATCCCATGTCCCACCGAATGTCTCCAGCGCCTGAAGCGCGGCCTCTTCGGTTGGAGCCTGATACACTGCTTTGAGGTCGCGTGTTACCGCCTTATAGTCCTTCCAGGCAACGAAGCGCAGACTGTTGCGCACCATATGCACGATGCACAACTGGATGCGGGCTTCCGGGTAGACCGTGTTGATGGCATCCGGGAACCCTTTCAGGCCGTCCACACAGGCAATGAGGATGTCGGTCAGGCCACGGTTTTTCAGTTCTGTCAGCACGTTCAGCCAGAACTTTGCACCTTCATTTTCGGCCAGCCACATCCCCAGTAGCTCTTTCTGGCCTTCGATATTGATACCCAGCGCCAAGAACACAGACTTATTGATAACGCGGCTGTCCTGCCGGACTTTCAGAACGATACAGTCAAGGTAAACAATGGGATAAACCGCATCCAGGGGGCGATTTTGCCATTCAACAACCTGCTCCATAACGGCATCGGTGACCTTCGATACCAGGGCGGGTGAGACATCCGCGTCATACAGCTCTTTGAACGCAGCGGCAATTTCGCGGGTGGTCATCCCTTTGGCATACAACGATAAAATCTGGTTATCCATCCGGGTGAGCCGGGTCTGGTTCTTCTTCACCAGTTGCGGTTCAAAGGAACCATCACGATCACGTGGTGTACGCAGTTCCAGCGGATCATCGCCGGTGGTAACAGTCTTTGTGGAGTAGCCATTGCGCGTGTTAGTTCCTGATTTGGACTGGTGCTTCTCATGCCCGAGGTGATGGGTCATTTCAGCATTAAGGGCAGCTTCAACGCAGATCTTTTTCAGCAGGCGATCAAACTGGTTGAGAGCGTCAGGGGTTTTGAGATTTTTGGCCAGCTCGTTAGCCAGAGCCTGTAACTGTTTTTCGTCCATAAAGTAACCTGCTTTTGATGTTGGATTGAACATATCAAAACCAGGCAATTACACAATCTCGTGTACAGGCTCTAATAAAGCGCCGATAACATTTGTTCTTCCCTTGGCTCCCCAGTTCTTCAGGCCAAAACACCGTTGACCTTTTAGGGAATAGCCGTGAGTCCGTGGGGTATCGTGTAGAAAACCACTTTCATCAATAAAAACAATAGGTTTACCTTCTTTTTCATACTGTTGTATTTTTTGTCGAAATGCTTGCCGGGCGCTTTCGTCGGCTTTCGGATGACGTAGAGTTTTTTTATAGGTCAATCCCAGCTTTTTAAGAGCTTGCCAAATGGCCTTCTGACAAACGCCAAAACGCTCTGCACGTTCTTTTTGGTAAGCATCTGGATATGGTTCAACACCTTTTATAGCCAACCGACTTAAAAATGATTACAGCCAATGCCCTGATATGTGGCAAAAAATACAGCTAATTGTTATCAAAATAATGTCGCTTGGCTATATAGAGCACGGCGTGGGTTGGATCGTGCAGATGCTGCAAGCGGCGGGCCTGCTAGGCTTTATCGCTTATGGCGTGTACATTGGTGAAGTGGTTGCGCCGATCCTGATTATTTTAGGTGTATTTACCCGCATTTCCGGCCTGATTACCGCTTTTACGTTAGTGGTTGCCACACTGATGGTTGGTATCGGTAATTTCTTTACTCTGAGCAAAGTCGGTGCCTAGGAAGTGGAAGCTCTCTACTTCTTCGGAGGCCTTATCATCACGCTGGTAGGCAGTGGACGTTATAACCAACCGACTTAAAAATGATTACAGTCAATGCCCTGATATGTGGCAAAAAAATACAGATAATTGTTATCAAAATAATGTCGCTTGGCTATACTCTGTGGTGTCCAACCCAGATTACCGTTAATTTTACTGTCAAACGATTTGAATGAAAAACCCACCTAAAAGAGTCATTCCCGCGATGACGGGCATTTTTTTATGAACCTTGTAGTATTTTTTGAAACCGTAGCCGTCGTTTAGATTTTTCAATCGTGGTTATACACTTTGGGTTTGAACTGGATAACATCACCACGCTTCAAGCCGTTAAGGTTGATGTCGTCTTGTGCGACTTCGGCTTCAATCAGTTCGGGCTCACCTTCGACTTTCAACGACAGGCGAGTCAATGCCCCCAATGGATGGATATCCCACACCACCACCGGCAGAAATCCGTCTTGCACCTCCGCAGAAATCGCCACTTCATGGGGACGGAACAGGATCGGTTTGCAGGTGAGCCGATCTGCTCAATAACACCTTTATTCATCAGCACAATGCGGTCGGCAACTTCCATCGCTTCTTCCTGATCGTGTGTCACAAACACCGATGTCAGATTGATGTTCTCGTGTAAACGTGAGAGCCAGCGGCGCAGCTCTTTACGCACTTTAGCATCCAGCGCACCAAAGGGCTCATCCAGCAGCAAAATACGCGGTTCAACAATCAGCGCGCGTGTCAGCGCAATACGCTGGAGTTGTCCGCCAGAGAGCTGTTCTGGATAACGATCTGCCAGCCAGTCTAACTGCACCATGTTTAGCAACTCGTGCACTTTCGCTTCAATATCGCGCTTGGAAGAGCGGATACTGCGCGGTTTTATACGCAGCCCAAACGCCACGTTGTCAAACACGGTTATATGGCGAAACAGCGCATAGTGCTGGAACACAAAGCCAACATTGCGATCGCGCACATCGTGCACCGACACATCTTCACCGTGAAAAACAATCTGCCCGCTATCCGGCTTTTCCAAACCAGCAATAATACGCAACAAGGTCGTTTTGCCACAGCCCGATGGCCCCAGCAGAGCCACCAGCTCACCGCTGTTGATTGCCAGATTAATTTCATTCAAGGCCCGGAACTGGCCAAACTGTTTGTTTATATTACGAATATCAATGCTCATTTTGAGCCAGCTTCTGTTGGTGTTTCTCAACCTGTTTTGCCAAACGCCCTTCGCTCCATTGGCGCAGCAGCAATACCACTAACGACATCAGCAGCAACAAAATCGCCACGCTAAAGGCCGCTACAATGTTGTATTCGTTGTAAAGGATCTCAATGTGCAACGGTAAGGTGTTGGTCAAACCACGAATATGGCCAGAGACCACGGACACCGCACCAAACTCACCCATGGCACGCGCCGTACAGAGCAGCACACCGTAAATCAACGCCCATTTCACATTGGGCAGCGTGATATACCAGAACATCTGCCAGCCGTTGGCACCTAGCAAACGGGCAACCTCCTCCTCCTGAGTGCCCTGCTGTTCCATCAAAGGAATCAGCTCGCGCGCCACATAGGGCAAGGTGACAAAAATGGTTGCCAGAACGATCCCCGGCACGGCATAAATAATTTCAAGATGGTGCGCGGTCAGGAAAGGGTAAAAATAGCTTTGTGCGCCAAACAGCAGCACATACACCAACCCCACTACCACCGGCGATACAGAGAAGGGCAAGTCAATCAGTGCTAACAGCAAGCTTTTGCCGCGAAATTCAAATTTAGTCACGCTCCAAGCGGTCGCCAATCCGAACACCACATTAAGCGGTACAGAGATAGCCGTCGCCAGTAGCGTCAGTTTCAGCGCTGAAATCGCATCCGGTTCCGAAATCGCCTGCCAAAACGCCCCTACGCCTTTCGCCAATCCCTGCGTCAGTACCATCAATAGCGGCAATACCAGAACCAGAAAAAACACCAGCCAAGCCAGCGTCACCAGCACGTAATAAGTCGTTGCGCGTTTTTTTCTCTTGGGAGCACGCGCTGCGGTAGCAATTATTTGTTCCATTGTCACCGCCTTACAGTTTGGTCTGAATACGACGCTGCAATAGGTTAATCAGCAGCAACATAATGAAAGAGACCAACAGCATAAATACGCCGATACCGGTGGCACCTTTGTAGTCATACTGATCGAGCTTGGAGACGATCAGCAGAGGCAGTATTTCAGTTTTAAAGGGAATATTGCCTGCAATGAACACCACCGAGCCGTACTCCCCAGCTCCGCGTGCAAACGCCAGTGCAAAACCCGTCAGCCAGGCGGGCAGCAGAGTGGGCAGCAATACATGCCAAAACACCTGAACCGGTTTTGCCCCCAGACAGGCGGCCGCTTCTTCCACTTCCCGAGGAATATCAGCCAGCACCGGTTGCAGCGTTCTTACCACAAAGGGCAGGGTGACAAAGATCAACGCCAGCGTGATACCCAGGCTGGTGTAGGCAATCTTGAAAGGAAACAGTCCTCCAATCAGCCCATTTGGCGCATACAGCGCCGTAAGTGCAATCCCTGCCACCGCCGCAGGCAGCGCAAAAGGCATGTCGATCATGGCATCGATCACTTTGCGCCCCGAAAACTGATAGCGCACCAACACCCAAGCCAGTAAGGTTCCCAGAATGCCATTGACAAAAGCCGCCGCCAGCGCCGTACCAAAAGAGAGTTGCAGCGAAAACAACACCTGACGACTGGTGATCAACGTCCAGAATTGCGTAAGTGTAAGCTGACTGGCGTAGACAAACATGCCCGCCAACGGGAGCAACACAATCAAACTCAAGTTGCTGAGGCTAAACCTTAAGGTAAGGCCAAAACCAGGAATGACGGGAGAAATGCGTCGTGACATACCAAGCCTTTCTTAATGCAATAGTTCAGTGAACCAGCCCATCCACATGGCAAAGCCGCTATCAACGTAGAGGCCAGCCAGTAGGCGTTTTAAAAAATTATTTATTGATTTCATTGAAAATCTTGTCAAAAACGCCACCATCGTTAAAGTATTGATCCTGCACTTTGGTCCAGCCGCCAAACTCTTCATCGATGGTCACCAGTTTCACCGGTGCGAATTGACCTTTGAATTCTTCAGCAATCTTGGCATTGCGCGGGCGGTAGAAGTTCTTACCGATAATGCGCTGCGCATCGTCGCTGTAAAGATACTTCAGGTAGGCTTCAGCCTGTTTTTGTGTGCCTTTGCGCTCAACCACTTTGTCCACAACGGCAACCGGCGGCTCTGCCAGAATAGACAGTGACGGCGTGACGATTTCCAACTGATCGCCGCCTTGCTCTTTCAGTGACAGATAGGCTTCGTTTTCCCACGCCAGCAATATATCGCCCAGTTTGCGTTGTACGAAACTGATAGTGGCGCCGCGCGCACCGGTATCTAATACCGGCGCATGGCGATAAAGTTCAGTCACAAATTTCAGTGCGCTTTCATCACTTCCACCCAGCAGATTCTTGGCATAAGCCCAGGCCGCTAGGAAGTTCCAACGCGCACCGCCGGAGGTTTTCGGGTTAGGCGTGATCACTTCTACGCCCGGTTTCACCAGATCGCCCCAGTCCTTGATGTTTTTCGGGTTACCTTTGCGCACCAAGAACACGATGGTAGAAGTGTAAGGCGTACTGTTATCCGGCAGGCGTGCCTGCCACTTGGGATCGATCAGCGGCTGATTGAGATTCAGGGCATCAATATCGCCCGCCAGCGCCAGCGTCACCACGTCCGCCTGCAAACCATCGATGACCGAACGCACCTGTTTGCCGGAGCCACCGTGGGAGTTTTTAATGGAAAGTGTTTCACCCGTGGTTTCTTTCCAGTGCTTAATGAAGGCAGCGTTATACTCCTGATACAGCTCGCGCGTTGGGTCGTAAGACACGTTCAACAATTCCGGTGCCGCAGACGCAGCGCCCGCAAATAATACCGTTGCTGCTGCAAGAGATACACCCAGACGACGTATTGACATCATTATCACTCCCTCAACATTTTTCGTAATTTGTGTAGTGTGTTTGGCGTGGTGCTGGCAATGGGCTCACAACATGGAGTGACAATAGAGGATAGGGGGTGGGGGCAAAAATATTGTTTCGCGATAATTTATGCTCTCGCGTTATATTCTTTGAGCCTATTCAGTTTTTTAAATCTAAGCAGATTGCCGACTCGCAGACAGCAAAAAGGGGCCATCGGCCCCTTGGATCAATCAGAGAGCAAATTATTCTTCTTCATCGAGTTGCAGTGCCACATAGAGCAGCAAACGATCGTCAAAGTTGCCCAAATCCAGCCCGGTCAGTTTGGAAATACGGTTCAGGCGATATTCAAGCGTATTGCGATGGATATAGCCAAGCGACTTAATTTTGATTACATTATTTAAATGAGCTATTCAATTGATTTTAGACGTAAAGTGATATCTACACGGGAAGAAGAAGGGTTGAGTATCCGAGAAACAGCGAAGCAATTTCGGATTGGCCCTGCCTCTGTATCGCGTTGGATTAATCAAATAGCGTCAAAAGCATCGACCACGCGTCAGCGAAAGAGCGATAAATCCGAGTTGATAAAAGATGTTGAACCATATCCAGATGCTTACCAAAAAGAACGTGCAGAGCGTTTTGGCGTTTGTCAGAAGGCCATTTGGCAAGCTCTTAAAAAGCTGGGATTGGCCTATAAAAAAAACTCTATGTCATCCGAAAGCCGACGAAAGCGCCCGGCAAGCATTTCAACAAAAAATACAACAGTATGAAAAAAGGAAAACCTATTGTTTTTATTGATGAAAGTGGTTTTCCACACGATACCCCACGGACTCACGGCTATTCCCCAAAAGGTCAACGGTGTTTTGGCCTGAAGAACGGGGGAGCCAAGGGAAGAACAAATGTTATCGGCGCGTTATTAGGCACAACGCTGTTTGCTATCGGATTATTTGATATCAATATTAACAGCGATGTTTTCTATTCTTGGGTCACACAAGTCCTTATCCCAGTACTCCCTAAAAACAGGGTAAGCGTGATGGACAATGCAACTTTTCACAAAAAACATAATATTTAACAAGTCATCATCGATGCAGGGTATATGGTGGAGTATTCGCCAGATCTTAACCCAATTGAGCATAAATGGGCACAAGCAAAAAGCAAAAAGCAAAAAAAGAGAGTGGTTGCGATACAGAGATTTTGTTCTCAGTCTATATAGTGTAATCAAAATTAAGTCGCTTTGCTATAGAAGAGAGCCCCGCAGCCAGCAGGCTTAAACCGAAAATAGTCGCCGCTGCCTTCCCTAACAGTGGATCGAGGGTGAGATAGGCACGCTCCAGATCGCCGATATCCTGATTGCCGCAAAAATGGAACGCTGCCGCAGCGGTAGCCATCATTGCCAGATTGACGAATCCGGCAATGGTCATCGCCACTGCCACGTCGTTTTGGTCGCAGCATAGCGTTCGGCACGGGTGTGGTCTTCTCCCTGCTGGGTCAATGAAGAATACAGGTAAATCACATGGGGCATAATGGTGGCCCCCAACACCCCAGCGGCCAGCAGCACCGTGTCGGAGGTGGGCAACTGCGGCACCGCCATGCCACGCACCAGCGAAGACATTTCAGGACGCGAGAAGATCAGTTCGACAATATATGCGGCAGCGACAAACAGCAGCAACCCGCCGATAATCATCTCCAGCGGCTTTTGACCACGCTGTTACAGTGCCAAAATCAGGAAGGTCGCAATACCGGTAAGAATCGCGCCCTCAAGCAACGCCCCCCCAACAGCAGCTTAAAGCCGATAGCAGCACCGATAAACTCGGCCAAATCGATTGCCATGGCGATTCTCCGCCTGCACCCAATAGGCCCACACCGCAGGGCATAGGTATCTACACATCTTTTGCAATATCTGCTATTACGTTGCTGCATGATCTCAACTTATCCATCGGCGGGATTGATGCCCGCCTTAACCGGCGTTATCAGCGTCTGGTTAAGCAACACATGACTCCCCCAGCACCATTGGCGTCAGCCGTTAAAGACCTTGCCTGCGCGCAGAAAACAACGTTCGCCACTACTCAGGCCGTTTGGCGTTTTTTTAATAATGAACGTATTAGCTTCAGTCAGCTCAATGAACCGATTATTTCGCTGGCTCTCCGGCAGGTTGCACTTAGCCCGCATCCATACGCTCCCGTTGTTCACGACTGGTCTCATTTACAGTTTCGTACCCACAATGGGAAAGAAGAACGTTTGAAAATGACGCATGGTGGCGACGTCGGTTATGAACTACAAACCCGCCTACTGGTTGATGCTGCAAATGGTTTACCAATAGCGCCCCTGTCTCAAACTCTAACCGATAGGGCGGGTTGTCGTTCAACGCTAACCGAGGGCTTGTCTGAGAGTCTGACTCATATGGATGCTTTGACGGCTGATATCGCCCGCGTTGAGTCTCTTTTGATACCGGGAAGAAGTTAGTTCATCTCATTGACCGTGAAGGTGACTCTATCGGGCATATGCGCACATTAAGCTCCCAGGGAATATGTTGGCTTATCCGGGGAAAGGAAGGGCATCGGGCCGAGTGGGGCGGTGACACCCGTAAAATTGGTGAAATTGCAGACGATCTGCCATTTATCGCAAACGGACAGGTTGGCTGGAAAGGGAAAAAAGCCAATATGGAGATCGGGGAAACATCCGTGATCATATAGCCAACCGACTTAAAAATGATTACAGCCAATGCCCTGATATGTGGCAAAAAATACAGATAATTGTTATCAAAATAATGTCGCTTGGCTATAACGCGAACAGCAAAAGCGAAGCGGAAAGACAAGAGCACCGGACGGCGAGTGAAAGTTCAGCCAGGCGTAGCTCTGACACTCAGATTAGTTGTGGTTCGCCTTACCGATACTCACGGTAAATTTATCGGACGCTGGACGCTGCTCACAAACGTTAGCAACGAGCTCACCAGCGCGGAAGTCGCTCGCTGGTATTACTGGCGCTGGGGTATTGAATCCTTTTTTAAGCTGCTGAAAGGTGCCGGTCATGATGTAGAAAAATGGCTTCAGCGCAGTGCTGGTGCCCTGCTACGCAGGTTATTGATAGCTAGCATGGCATGTGTGCTGGTATGGCGGCTGCAACGCTCTGAAGGAGACGACAATGCGGTAGCCCGTCAGTTAATTTGCCGATTATCCGGACGACAACAAAAACGAGGGCGTAAAGAAAGCGCCCCAGCGCTGCTTGCCGGACTATCCATCCTGCTAAATACCTTGACGTTATTAGCAGACTATACCCCGGAAGAACTTGCCCACTTCGCTATGGTGGTTTTTAACCCTTTATGATGTGTAGATACCTATGCCCTGAAGCCAAAGCCTTGGCACCGCGTCTGCTGCTGCACGCACAGGAACTGGCTATCACGCCCCCCGTGTTTGGTACGCCGATGCACTTTCGTTGTGAGCCTGATTTCTGATTTTTAAGGTAATCGTCAAGAAAAACGCGGGAAAACTGGAGAGGGGTTACTTGGCTGCGTGACTGCTTTTCAAAAACTCATAGGCGGCCTGAATGTCTTGCGCCTTGCGTTTTTCCATGTCCATCATGCGCGGAGAGAGCCCCTTACCCGCCAGTTTATCAGGATGGTGCTCGTTCATTAGTTTACGATAAGCGCGTTTTACCGTCGCCGCATCATCGCTGGTGCGCACGCCCAGCGTGCGGCAGGCACTCTCAAGCGTTGGCCCCCGCGTATAAGGCGGCTGCTGACGCTGCCCGCCCTGCGATTGGCCACCATACGACTGCCCACCATAAGATTGATTGCGACGCTGGTATGATTTGCCATTCTGCCTTGATTGGTGTTGCTTCGATTGACCCTGTTGCTGAGACTGGCGCTGCTGCCCCTCCATATTGCGCATGAAAAATTCGAACTGTTCACGCGTCACGCCCAACTCATCCGCAAACACGTACAATAACCGCCGTTCGTTCGGATGCAGCGCACCGTCGTTAAACGCGACCTGAAGCTGGATATCGAGAAACATTCTGATCATATCGAAACGGCCCAGGCAGGCATCGCGCAGCTTACGCAATTTGGTGCGTACCGGGAACGCATTTGATTTCCCTTCACGAAAGGCCTGCTGCGCTGCCAGACGCGCCTCACCGAACAGCTCCAACCGGTCCATCATCAAGGTGGCAGCCTGAATATCCGCTTCAGTGACGCGCCCTTTGGATTTGGTCAGGTGCCCCATGGCCTGAAACGTGGTGAGAAAAAATAGCGACTGTCGGGTAGACTGTGCGGAAAAATAATCACGGCGACGCGCAGCCCTAGCTCTATCAACCATATGGCCCACCAGCACGCCCGTAATCACACCCCACACGCCGCCGCCGGACATAATACCCAGTATCAAGCACAGCAACTTGCCCCAATAGCGCATATACTTCCTCAAATCCTTATGCCGTCGGCCAAAAATTGCTTTATCATACCCGTCATTTAGCGTTGCACCTAACGGCAGAGCAGAGAAACAGTGGGGAATTTACACTGGCGCAACGTAAGCCAGTGATATAGTCTCTGACCGTTTGCCGGCATGATGCCCTTGATGACGGAACACCGATACCGCGTATGAAAAAATGTTTTCCAACTCTGCTGGCCACCTTGATTGGGTCGGCGCTCTACAGCCAACATGCGTTGGCAGATCTTGCCGCTCAGTGCCGGCTTGGCGTTCCTACGTTTACACGGCCGCTGGTCACTGGCGAGACCAATACGCTCCCGGTACATATTCAGGCGGACAAAAGTGAAGCCAACTATCCGGATAACGCCCGTTTCCTGGGTAACGTCAACGTTGAGCAAGGCAACAGTCTCTTGCAGGCCGATCAGGTGGAACTGCGCCAGAGCGGTACTGGCGCCCCGGTACGCACCATCACCGCCACTGGCAATGTCAATTATGATGACAACTTGGTCATCCTGAAAGGCCCCAAAGCCTGGTCTAACCTGAATACGCGAGATACCGACGTGTTTCAGGGCTATTACCAAATGGTTGACCGTCAGGGCCGTGGTGATGCCGATAAAATGCAAATGCGCGGTGACAATCGCTACACCATTCTGGAAAACGGTTCCTTCACTACTTGCTTGCCGGGAGATGATAGCTGGAGTGTCGTCGGTTCGGAAGTGATCCATGACAGGGATGAGCAAGTTGCTGAAATTTGGAATGCGCGCGTCAAAATTGGCGACGTCCCGGTCTTCTATAGCCCTTATCTGCAAGTGCCCGTGGGTGACAAACGCCGCTCCGGCTTTTTGA
The DNA here is from genome assembly GCF_050472005.1 of Symbiopectobacterium sp. RP. Taxonomy (NCBI): domain Bacteria; kingdom Pseudomonadati; phylum Pseudomonadota; class Gammaproteobacteria; order Enterobacterales; family Enterobacteriaceae; genus Symbiopectobacterium; species Symbiopectobacterium sp. RP. Next base: position 26,986 of record NZ_JBGOGS010000002.1, read on the forward strand.
TTCCCAACGCCCGCTACAGTGGCAGCAGCGGCTTTGAACTGATCACGCCCTACTACTGGAATATCACACCCAACATGGATGCGACCATTACGCCGCACGTCCTGACCAAGCGCGGCGTACAGCTGCAAAACGAATTCCGTTATCTTGCCGCGCTAGGCACCGGTACGGTGCAGTTGGACTGGCTGCCGAATGACAGAGCCTATCGTCGTGACAATGAAGACGACAAAGATACGCGCTGGCTTCTTCACTGGCAGCACGACGGTATCATGGATCAGGTGTGGCGCTTTAACAGCGATTACACCAAGGTCAGCGATATCAACTATTTCAAAGACCTCGATTCTTCTTACGGCTCCACGACCAGCGGCTACGTGAACCAAAAATTCAGCGTCGGCTATGCTAACCAGGATTGGGACGCTACGTTATCCAATAAACAGTTCCAATTGCTGGCGGCTAACACCAATAATGATGTTTACCGCGCCGAGCCCCAACTCGACCTCAACTACTACCGAGAGGATATCGGCCCGTTCGATATGCATCTTTATGGGCAGGCGGTAAAATTTACCAACATGAACAACAACCGCCCCGAAGCGACGCGTTTTCATGCTGAACCAACGGTCAGTCTGCCATTGATCAACCGGTGGGGTAGCTTGAACACCGAAGCGAAGCTGATGGCAACTCATTATCAACAAACCAATCTGGAACGCTTCCGTGCCGATCCCAATGCGCAAATCAGCAACATCAAGCGCGATGCTCTGAAGGATTCGGTCAATCGCGTTTTGCCGCAGTACAAAGTTGACGGCAAACTGGTGTTTGAACGCGAAATGGATTGGTCCAACGCCTTTACCCAAACGCTGGAACCGCGCGTACAGTACCTGTATGTGCCTTACCGCGATCAAAGCAGTATTTACACCTATGACTCTACGCTGCTGCAAAACGACTACACCGGCCTGTTTCGCGACCGCAGTTACAGCGGGCTGGATCGCATCGCGTCGGCCAATCAGGTTGCAACCGGTTTGACTACCCGCGTTTATGATCAAAATCTGGTGGAACGTTTTAATGCTTCCGTCGGTCAAATCTATTACTTTGATCGCCCCAGAACCGGGGATAGCACTACGGTAATGGATAAAAACGACGATAACGGCAGTCTGGTGTGGGCCGGTGACAGCTATTGGAAGATTAACGATCTGTGGGGCATGCGCGGCAGTTTGCAATATGACACGCGCCTCGAGAGCATTTCTCAGGGCAACGCGGTGCTGGAATATCGCCAGGATAGCGAGAAACTGGTGCAATTGAACTACCGCTATGCCAGCAGGGAATATATTCAAAACTCCGTACAGAATCTGTTGGCAAGCCGTGCCTATCAGCAAGGCATTTCGCAAGTGGGGTTCACCGCAGCATGGCCGATTGCCGACCGTTGGTCCGTGGTCGGTGCGTATTACTACGACACCAAAGCGAATCAAACCGCCAACCAGCGTATCGGCTTTCAATACAACACCTGCTGCTGGGCCGTCAATATGGGCTACGGGCGGAAAATTACCGACTGGAATACCAATCGGCAGTCCAGTGAGTATGACAACAAGTTCTCGATCAACATCGAGCTGCGGGGTTTAAGCAGCAATGAAACGCTGGGTGCGCAAAAAATGCTGCGCTCAGGTATTCTGCCTTATCAGCGCGCATTCTGATGCGATCATGCGCGCGTGGAATGAACGGTAACACATCAACTTTTAATCCGCCTTGCGGGTGAAACTAACGGGAAAGGTATGAAGAACTGGAAAACGCTTATCCTCGTGCTGGCCCTCAGCGCCAATGCAGCTTTTGCTGCGCCACTGGTTGTTGATAAAGTCGCCGCCGTCGTGGACAACAGCGTCGTGCTTGAAAGTGATGTCAGCACGCTTTTACAGTCCGTGAAGATGAATGCGCAGCAAGCGGGACAACAGTTACCGGATGAGAGTACGTTGCGCCACCAGATCCTCGATCGTCTGATTATGGATAACATCATTTTGCAAATGGCAAAAAAAATGAATATCCAAATTAGTGATGCGCAGTTGGATCAGGCCATCAACAACATCACGGCACAAAACCGCATGACGCTCGACCAGCTAAAAAGTCAGTTGGCTTATGAGAATCTGACCTATAGCGCCTATCGCAACCAGATTCGCAAAGAGATGACCATTGCCGAAGTCCGTAATAACGAAGTGCGTCGCCGCATCACCGTCCTGCCGCAGGAAGTTGACGCGCTGGCGAAGCAGATCGCTAACCAGACCGGTGAAGACGCTGAACTGAACCTGAGCCACATTCTGATCCCTCTGGGAGAAAACCCGTCTCAGCAGCAGGTGGACGATGCAGAAAACCTGGCTAACTCATTGGTACAACAGCTGAAAGGTGGAGCCGACTTCGCCAAGCTGGCGATCGCACACTCGGCGGATTCACAGACGCTGAAAGGCGGCGAAATGGGCTGGGGCAAACTTCAGGAGATACCGTCCCTGTTCGCTGAACGCCTGACGCAAGCCCAAAAAGGCCAGGTAGTCGGCCCGATTCGTTCCGGCGTGGGTTTCCATATTTTGCGCGTTAACGATATTCGTGGCGGCGATAAATCCGTTTCCGTTACCGAAGTGCATGCACGCCACATCCTGTTGAAACCGTCTGTCGTGATGAACGACAGTCAGGCACAGGCAAAACTGGAGGAAGTAGCACAGCAGATCAAACAGGGAACGACCGATTTTGCGGCTCAGGCAAAACAGCTTTCGCAAGATCCTGGTTCAGCCAATCAGGGCGGCGATCTGGGATGGGCTGCGCCGGATATGTACGATCCGTCATTCTGCGATGCGCTGATGAAACTGCGCAAAGGGAAAATCAGCGCCCCGGTCCACTCCTCCTTCGGCTGGCACTTGATTCAACTGTTAGACACACGTCAGGTCGACAAAACCGACGCAGCGCAGAAAGATCGTGCTTACCGCATGCTGTTTAACCGTAAATTCTCTGAAGAGGCACAAACTTGGATGCAGGAACAACGTGCAGCCGCTTATGTGAAGATCGTCAACGGCAGCGACAGCAGCTCAGCACAATGACCATAACTACGTCTCGTATCGTCATCACGCCCGGCGAACCCGCCGGGATTGGTCCGGATCTCATCATTCAACTGGCCCAGCGTGACTGGCCGGTAGAACTGGTGGTGTGCGCCGACACGGCGTTGCTTAGCAGTCGAGCAACGCTGCTGAGTCTGCCGCTAACGCTGCGAGACTACCAACCCGGTACTCCTGCAAGCGCGCAACGTGCAGGTTCGCTGACGATATTACCGGTTGCATTATCCGCAGAGGCTTCCCCCGGTGAACTTAACGTCGATAACGGCCTGTACGTAGTCAACACGCTGGCGCGCGCCTGTGATGGTTGCCTGAGTGGAGAATTTGCCGCGCTCGTGACCGGCCCCGTGCATAAAGGCATCATCAACGATGCCGGTGTGCCTTTTAGCGGACACACCGAATTTTTCGCCAATCGCAGCAGCTGCGAAAAAGTGGTGATGATGCTGGTGACCGAGGAACTGCGCGTGGCTCTGGCGACCATGCACCTGCCGCTGGCCGACGTTTCCCGTACCATTACCCGCGACTGTCTGCATGAGGTGATTGCGCTTTTGCATCGCGACCTCCAGCAGAAGTTTGGGCTGGCCCGGCCGTGCATTTACGTGTGCGGACTCAATCCCCATGCGGGCGAAGGCGGCCATATGGGACGAGAGGAGTTGGATATCATCATTCCTGCACTGGATGAACTGCGCGCGCAGGGGATGAATCTGGTGGGCCCGTTGCCCGCAGATACGCTATTCCAACCCAAATACCTGAAAGAAGCAGACGCCGTACTGGCGATGTATCACGATCAAGGGCTGCCGGTATTGAAATACCAGGGATTTGGCCAAGCGGTTAACATTACGCTGGGCTTACCTTTTATCCGCACCTCTGTCGATCACGGCACCGCGCTCTCCCTCGCGGGAACGGGTGACGCAGAACCGGGCAGCTTTATCACGGCATTGCAGCTTGCCATCAACATGACTCAACACCATAACGAAACACCGTAATGAATAATCGCGTCCATCAAGGCCACTTTGCCCGTAAGCGTTTCGGGCAGAACTTTTTAAACGATCAGTTCGTGATCGAGAGTATTGTTTCCGCCATTCATCCCCAAGCCGATCACGCCATGGTGGAGATTGGTCCCGGCCTCGGCGCATTAACGCTGCCCGTTGCCGAGCACCTTACCCGGTTTACGGTTGTCGAACTGGACCGCGACTTGGCGGCTCGATTAACGGTGCATCCGCAACTCAAAGATAAGCTTACCGTTATTCAGCAAGATGCCATGACGGTGAATTTCGCCGAGCTGTCGCAACAGATTGGCCAGCCGCTACGCGTTTTTGGCAACTTACCTTACAACATATCAACGCCGTTGATGTTCCATCTGTTTAGCTATACTCACGCTATTCGAGATATGCACTTTATGTTGCAAAAGGAAGTGGTGAACCGCCTTGTCGCTGGCCCGAACAGCAAAGCCTATGGCCGGTTAAGCGTGATGGCACAATACTACTGTCAGGTGATCCCGGTGCTTGAAGTGCCACCTACCGCTTTTACGCCACCGCCCAAAGTGGATTCTGCTGTCGTACGTCTTGTTCCTCATGCCGTACAGCCTTATCCTGTTGCTGATGTCCGCGTGCTGAGCCGTATTACTACAGCCGCCTTTAACCAGCGCCGCAAAACATTGCGCAACAGCCTGGGTAATGTGTTCAGCGTCGAGCAGCTTGTCGCGTTAGAAATTGATCCCGCTGCCCGTGCGGAGAATGTCTCTGTAGAGCAATACTGCCGGCTGGCCAACTGGCTGTCTGAGCATCCGCCAACGCAGGAATAACTGGAAGTGTCGCGATGATTAATACGCCCCGTGTTTGTGTTCAGGTCCAGAGTTTTTATGTTGAAGCGCAGTCCGAGCCCGATGAGAGCCGCTTTGTCTTTGCTTACACCATCACAATCCGCAATCTGGGGCGTAATCCTGTCCAACTTATTGGGCGCTACTGGATGATCACCAACGCCAATGGGCGTCAAACTGAAGTTCAGGGTGAAGGCGTGATCGGGGAACAGCCAGTGATCGAGCCTGGCAGCGAATTTCAGTACACCAGCGGTACGGTGCTCGAAACGCCGCTGGGCACGATGGAAGGCCATTACCACATGGTCGATCATCAGGGCGATGCGTTTCAGGTTCCTATTTCTGTTTTTCGTTTAGCGATCCCCTCACTGATACATTGATGATGTCTACCTACTTAATTGGCGATGTGCACGGCTGCTTTGACGAGCTAATGGCGCTGTTGGCACAGGTTTCTTTCAATCCGGCGCACGACAGGCTGTGGTTTACCGGCGATCTGGTGGCACGCGGTCCGGCCTCATTGGAGGTGTTGCGTTATGTGCGTTCGTTAGGCCCCGCCGCACAGATGGTGCTGGGCAACCACGATCTTTATTTGCTGGCAGTTTATGCAGGTATCAGCAGGAATAAGCCGAAAGATCGTCTTAACGATCTGCTGAATGCACGGGATGTTGATACCCTGATCAATTGGCTGCGCAGCCAACCGGTGATGCTGGTCGACAACGACCTTAAACTGGTGATGGCCCATGCCGGTGTAACGCCGCAGTGGGATCTGGAGACTGCGCAGCTGTGCGCACGTGAAGTGGAAGCAATACTCAGCAGTGACAGCTATCCGCTGTTCCTGGACGCCATGTACGGTGATATGCCCAATCACTGGAGCCCGGAGCTGAGTGGTTTACCGCGTCTGCGCTTTAGCACCAACGTATTTACCCGCATGCGTTACTGCTTCTCCGGCGGGCAGCTAGACATGATATGCAAAGAAGCCCCTTCACAGGCGCCTTCGCTGCTCAAGCCGTGGTTTTACTTGCCGAGCCCTGTCGTAGAAGGGAATGCCGAAACGCCGGGCTATGCCATCGCATTCGGCCACTGGGCCTCTCTGGAGGGAAAAGGGACGCCAGATAACATTTATGCGTTGGATACGGGGTGCTGCTGGGGAGGCGAACTGACGATGTTGCGCTGGGAGGATAAGCAGGTCTTTACTCAGCCGTCATTGGCGCAAGGCATGGCAGCCGTCGGCACAGAATAAGTAAAACACGCGCGGCCTAATTGTGCCGCGCGTACACCTATGCGGTTAACGCCGTTCGAGAATCTCAAAGCAATAACTGTGCGAATTCTTTTCATCCGGATCATGAAACTCGCTGAACACCGATGACCACGCATCCGGCTCGTACTCCGGGAAATGGGTATCCCCCTCCACTTCGGCATCAATATGCGTCAGATACAGACGGGAAGCTTGGGGCAGCATTTGCTGATAAATACTGCCACCACCGATGACCATCACCTCTTCCGCTCCTGAAGCAGCCTCTAGCGCCGCCTCTAAGGTCGACACCCAGGTCACACGCTCATCGTCACCAGTGCGGCTGCTGACAACAATATTTTTTCTCCCCGGCAATGGCTGGCCGATAGAGCGAAAAGTGTTATGCCCCATAATAATGGGCTTATTTAACGTCTGGCGCTTAAACCACGCCAGATCCGCTGGCAAATGCCACGGCATGGCGTTTTCCATGCCGATAACACGATCCACCGCCAGTGCTGCAATCAAACTAATCACCATGGTAAAGCCCTATAGCTCAAAAATTGCAGACACTATACGGAAAGGTGATGGGTACGTCGATACGGCGATTTTCTGATGGACAAAATAAGTAAAATCTTAATGCTGCTACACGCCAGGACGTTTGCGATACAACCAAATCCCCGGCAGAGACAGCCCTATTGACAGCGCACCAACAATAAAAAAGGCCTTGAGGAAATGCGTGATCAGAACGCGCATCAACGCTTCGCTGTAACCCTGATGGGAAAGCTCCACCAACGAGATCATCGCAGTATACGCCGAAATACCGGGGAACATCGGAATCACCGCCGCCACGGTAAAGACTTTCGGGTGCGCCAACAGCCAGCGCGACCAGCGAATCCCGATCACACCGATCAATATAGCCGCCAGAAACGATCCCCATTCGATGGGCATGCCCATCTGCACGCACAGGAAACGCACGCCGTGCCCCACGCCCCCCAGCAGTGCGCAATAAGGCAACGCCTTGACCGGTACATTGAACACCATAGCAAAACCCAGCGCAGGCACTGCCGCCAGCAAAATATCCTGCAAGAGCCCCCACAGTAGCGTTAAGCCCATGTGCGTAACCCCAATATTGCCATTGCAGCCACGACGCCAATACAGGTTGCCAACGTCAATAGGCTGGCAACCGCCCAGCGCGCCAGTCCGGTATTCACATGCCCTTTAAACATATCCGCTACCGCATTAATCAGCGGAAAACCGGGCACCAGCAGCAGTACACTGGCCGCCATCGCCACCGTCGAGGTTTGATGAAATGTAGGAACGCGCAGCAACAGCCCGGATACCGACGTGGCGACAAAGGCGGTAATACAGAAGTTGATCAGGGGATTGAGATGGCGCGAGGTCAATACCTGACGCACATACATTGCTACACCGCTGGCAAGCATGGTGACCACAAAGGCATCCCAACCGCCGCCATTAAGCTTACTGAAGCAGCCGCACGAAAGCGCTACAATGGTCACCACCAGCCAGCGCGGATAGCGCAGCGGCTTGATGCCTGTCAGGCGTTTTTCTACGCCAGCCACATCCAGCAGTTTGTGCTCGGCCATGATCACGACATGCTGCACTTCGGTCACCACATGCATATTGATACCGCGATCGACGTTCTTGCGCGTCGAGGTCAGGCAGTGTCCATTCATGATGGTGGTAAGGACGATGGCGTTGGCAGAAATGGAGCTTTCTACACTATCCACCCCAAGCGCCAGCCCGAGGCGCGAAGAGAGTTGCTCAACTACCGTGCTCTCCGCACCGTGCTGCAACAGCATCAGTGCGCATTGGATACACAGCCGGGTGATTTCCCGCTGCTGTGGTGTTTCGCTGATCATACGAAGACCCTGACTGGTAAAATTAAGACACGCAAATAATTCGAAATGATGACGGATATAACCATAAATAAAGCAAGGAGACTTGTTAACACAACGCGCTCTGATTGCCAATATTGCTGACAAGAATAAAATCTTATGAGTGCATCACACTCGTTACCGCGTTAAGATCGACCGCACACCGTTTTTCCGCTTCGTCACCCACTTGGACGCTGTTGATGCTTGAAACTTCACTGTTTGTCGCCACCATCGCGACGCTGGGTATGCTCTCGCTTGGCCCCAACTTCTTTCTGGTGATCAAAAACGCTGCCCGCTATGCGCGTCTGCCTGCCATGATGACCGCCTTGTGCGTCATCACCGGTGTCGCAACGCATATGGCCTATTGCGTCGCCGGGTTAGCGGTGGTGATCACCACCACCACACCATGGCTGTTTAACATTTTAAAATATGCTGGGGCGCTTTACTTGATCGTGATCGGTATTCAGGCATTACTTTCTCGAGGCGGCAGCAAGCTGAATGTCGCTTCGCTACCGCGCTAGGACGTCAGCTTGAAAAAGGCTTTCCTGCAAGGTTACCTGTGCAATCTGCTTAACCCGAAAGCCACGCTGTTCTTTCTTGCCATGTTCACTCAGGTACTGAGCACCCACTCCAGCATGGGAGAAAAATTGTGGTATAGCCAACCGACTTAAAAATGATTACAGCCAATGCCCTGATATGTGGCAAAAAAATACAGCTAATTGTTATCAAAATAATGTCGCTTGGCTATATGCCTTTATTATCTGGGGACTGGCTGCGGTATGGTGGCCCCTGCTAGGCTGTGTCCCTTAATTGCTTGAGCTATAGTATCCATCTGTTTCTACGACACTTTTGATTATAGCTCGCTACGATCTTTCTGATGAAGCATGGGCAATCATTGAGCCCTTGTTGCCAACCGTTTTGACATCTCCGCGGGCCGGCCAGCCTTGGGCAGAACATCGAAAAATCTTCAACGGCATGTTATGGATACTGTGTTCAGGCGCACCATGGCGTGATTTACCTGAACGTTACGGCCCATGGAAAACCGTTTATAACCGTTTCAATAGATGGTCAAAATCTGGAATCATTAACATTATTTTCAATAAGTTACTTTCATTTATTGATGCTCATGGACTTGTTGACTGGTCAGCCACTGCGCTGGATGGCAGTAATATCCGTGCGCTCAAATGTGCGGCTGGCGCTCAAAAAAACATCTCGATATTACCAACGATAATAGCCTAGGTCGCTCACGAGGTGGTTATGGCACCAAAATCCGAGTTATGCTCATTTCTGGTGTACGGTGTTTCGGGGAGGGTGGCGTATCCTGCTGATTGATTTCGTGGATGATTTCAACAACAGAGAGATGATACCCCATGAAAAAGTCTACCCTACAGGTCTCCGCAGAACCAGATATTGCCGGTGATCCCTTGCATGAATTCATTCGTAATGGTGCCAGGCAACTGATAGCTGCCGCCGTTGAGGTTGAGCTCGAAGCCATGCTGCAACAACATGCTGAACGCCGCCTTGACGACGGGCGTCATGCTGTCGTTTGTAACGGCTATTTGCCACCGCGAACCATACAGACGGGTATTGGGGATGTTGAAATTAAAGTGCCTAAGGTCAGGGAGCGCAGCGGCAACGGAATATGCTTCAACAGCGCGTTGTTGCCGCCTTATCTGAAACGTGCAAAAAGCGTCGAAGAGTTGCTACCATGGCTGTACCTGCGAGGCATATCCACCGGTGATTTTCACGAAGCCCTGAGGGCGCTTCTCGGTGAAAAAGCGAATGCCCTCTCTGCCAGTACCATCAGCAGACTGAAACAGCAATGGCTTGAAGAGCACAGGCAATGGTGCCTGCGTGATTTAAGCGATACGCGCTACGTTTATTTCTGGGCCGATGGCATATACAGCCATGTCAGGCAAGATGATCGCCTTTGCCTGCTGGTCATTATCGGCGTCACTGAGCATGGACGTAAGGAGCTGGTTGCGGTCGAAGATGCTTATCGAGAGTCAGAAGCAAACTGGGCCGAACTTCTTAATGGCCTGCGAGCACGCGGCCTAACCGTATCTCCCAAGCTGGCTACGGGAGACGGTGCCCTTGGTTTTTGGAATGCAATGGCAAAGATATTCCCGGACACGCAGCACCAACGCTGTTGGGTGCACAAAACCGCTAATGTGTTGGCTTCACACCCCAAAGCCATGCAACCGAAAGTTAAGGCTGAGCTGCGGGAGGTTTGGCTAGCAGAGAGCCGCGATGCCGCTAATGAAGCCTTTGATGTTTTGTTGGCAAGGTTTTCAGCGAAGTATCCTTCAGCGATGAAGAAGCTGGAGAAAGCTCGAGAAGAACTGTTGGCATTCTACGACTTCCCGTCAGAGCACTGGGCGTCAATAAGAACGACAAATCCGATTGAATCGGCTTTTGCGACTGTGAGGCTACGAAGCAGACGCGCGAAGAACGGTGGTTCGAGAGAAACAACCCTGTCAATGGTATTTAAGCTGCTCCAGTCTGCTCAGAAAAGCTGGAACCGACTAAGAGGATTTGACCTGCTGACCCTGGTTGTAAGCAACGTCCAATTTAAGGATGAAGAACAGATTCACGAAGCATCAGAGCGGAACGTAGCCTGAGCGCCATACACCAGATTTGCTAATAACTCGGCATCTATTGAGGGCGCTGGTCATCGGGTGAATGAAGGCACGGTTATTCAAATCTTCAACAACACTGGCGGCAGCGCGATTGTATCCTCCGCTCAGATAGGGGTTCCCGGATAATGTCATTTACTCGAGAGATCTACACGCTAGGGTTTGAAATATCGCCGGTCATCCTTTGCGGAGGCGTGGCCGAAGGTATTCCGGGGGGCATGCTTTCCAATTGTCGCAATCACGCAAAGTGCCAGCTTTGTAACTGAGTTGCTCAATTAACGGCTTTGTTGAATAATAGTGAGTCATGCTGTTTTGCCAAGCCAGTTTTGGTAGAAAATGATTGTCACCTCAGGTTTACAGTTTTCTTATGAGGCCTAACCGCATGATTTTGCGTTGCGAGGATCTGTCGTTTCAGCGGGGGGGCAGCATAAAATATGTTTATTCAACAAAGCCTCAATTAACCTTATCGATCTGGATAAGTATAGCTAAACGACTTAATTTTGATTGCATTATTTAAATGAGCTATGCAATTGATTTTAGACGTAAAGTGATATCTACACGGGAAGAAGAAGGGTTGAGTATCCGAGAAACAGCGAAGCAATTTCGGATTGGCCCTGCCTCTGTATCGCGTTGGATTAATCAAATAGCGTCAAAAGCATCGACCACGCGTCAGCGAAAGATCGATAAATCCGAGTTGATGAAAGATGTTGAACCATATCCAGATGCTTACCAAAAAGAACGTGCAGAGCGTTTTGGCGTTTGTCAGAAGGCCATTTGGCAAGCTCTTAAAAAGCTGGGATTGACCTATAAAAAAACGCTACGTCACCCGAAAGCCGACGAAAGCGCCCGGCAAGCATTTCAACAAAAAATACAACAGTATGAAAAAGAAGGTAAGCCTATTGTTTTTATTGATGAAAGTGGTTTTCCACACGATACCCCACGGACTCACGCCTATTCCCCAAAAGGTCAACGGTGTTTTGGCCTGAAGAACGGGGGAGCCAAGGGAAGAACAAATGTTATCGGCGCGTTATTAGGCACAACGCTGTTTGCTATCGGATTATTTGATATCAATATTAACAGCGATGTTTTCTATTCCTGGGTCACACAAGTCCTTATCCCAGTACTCCCTAAAAACAGGGTAATCGTGATGGACAATGCAACTTTTCACAAAAAACATAATATTCAACAAGTCATCATCGATGCAGGGTATATGGTGGAGTATTTGCCTACATATTCGCCAGATCTTAACCCCATTGAGCATAAATGGGCACAAGCAAAAAGCAAAAAAAGAGAGAGTGGTTGCGATACAGAGATTTTGTTCTCAGTCCATATGGTGTAATCAAAATTAAGTCGCTTGGCTATAGCGGCGCGCGTGAAGCGCAGCATCTCGTCACGTTTGCCGTCACGATCGCCAAACATGCTCAGTAATTGCTGTTCAATATTATGCAAGCGCGCAATAGGCAATAAAGTAAAGACCATGTTTGCCGCTGGCCGTGCCATAGGGCATGCTCTGACGCAAAATTTTTCAGCCCGTTGCCCTCTTCCTTAAGATCAACCCGGTTCAGGTGCGAGGTGATCGGGCGCTGTTCTGCCGGAATCTCTTCGTTGTCCTGCTTGGTGCGACTGATCGTCGGCGATAATCGCCACGTCACGTCGCGCATCGCCTTGCGGGTTTTCGGTGTCATCGACAAACCCACTCAGATCGCGATCTTCAACCCAGCGAAAACCGTGTGTCTCTTCTTCAACGTGGATCGTGGAACCAAACGCTGTCAATGCCGCCTGAGCCAAGCTGAAATTGACATCGTGACGCAAAGATTGAATATGCAGCAGTAGATCGCGCTGCGTTGCCGGCGCTAACCCCTTACCCAGCAGCGCAAAAGGTTTCAGTTCAGCTGCTCCTTGTTCGCAATCAAGATCGCACCACACATCATGACCAAACGCCAGCGTCGCCCCCAGCCCCGCATCGGGAAAACGCGCCTGCAACTCCTGCAACGACTGGCAAAACTTTTTGCAGCCTTCGCAGATAGCGTCGAACTCGCCCTGAATCATGGCTTCAATAAAAATGGCAAAACGACGGTGCTCAAGCAAAATTCCGCTCTGTATCTGCGTCATTTCAAGCTTTCTCATGTTTTAATTATCTGCTTTTATCGTTTTTTGGCATTACATAGCCTAAGGCACTCATCATACCGCATTCGCGACAATGTGCTTTGTTCAAAAACAAAGGATAAAAATAAACGATGAGAGAATTGAAACGCTACGACGTTGGCGCGTTACCGCGCCAAGCATGATAGGTGTGGCTTAAGAAAGGTCGAGACGATAAAAATCTGGCACGCGCTTGCGCGTGCCAGATGATTTTGCTGACGTGCCAAGTTTGCAGAATATCATCAGAGGGCATTAAGCCTTCCGGGCCATTCCAGTCACCGAAATAGAGATAACTGACGTGCTTGCTTTGCGATTCAACGCACTCTACGCTGCGGGCATCATCCCCTTGAGCAAGCTGGCAGACCTCAAAGGCTTTACTGTAATGGGCGCTGAATGCATCCCCGATTTTCACGCCCCATACGCTGGCAATTTTCGCATCCATAACCTCAACGCGATTGACCTGCGCTTTGGGCTTACCGCTGATCAACAACTTGATCTCATTACCATCCAGCGCCTGATAGAACGCCGTGATTTGGCCGTTAGTGGTGCCCATACCGCTTCGCAAACGATAATTACCGTTCAGCGCCTGGTTTATCGGCTCTTGTGCCAGCGGCGTGCCGCCATTAAGCCCGCCAACACCGGCATCCGACACCTCGATTTTGCTGCCAAACCAGTTGAACGGCGACAGGCTAGACCAAGAGAAGTTGGAGAGCGCGCTACATCCCGTTAACAAAAAGGCGGCCAGCACACAGGGAACAACCAGCTGAACGGAGCGAAACCTCATAACATAAATTCCTTTAACAGTGAGCGGCACCTGTGCCACCCCACGATCGCATGCGTGAGGGTTTGAGTCTCAGGCCTGAGAAAAGTGCCGTAAAAAACGGTCAAGCGGGCAAGATTATCGTCGATTATCACAGTAAGGGGAAACGAGCGACCTAAGACATTGGCGGTACGAACAAACTTCCCATCAGTAAGCCTGCTGCCAAATTATAGCGACGAGGCGGACTCAACCTCATGTTGAAAAACATAAGGATCGGACAACAGGCCAAACTGTTCATCGTCAGGGTAGGTGACGGCAACATGGTAATCTTCGCCCGCAAACGCTTTTACCGCTTCAATATAGCCAAGCGACTTAATTTTGATTACACCATATGAACTGAGAACAAAATCTCTGTATCGCAACCACTCTCTCTTTTTTTGCTTGTGCCCATTTATGCTCAATGGGGTTAAGATCTGGAGAGTATGTAGGCAAATACTTCACCATATACCCTGCATCGATGATGACTTGTTGAATATTATGTTTTTTGTGAAAAGTTGCATTGTCCATCACGATTACACTGTTTTTAGGGAGTACTGGGATAAGGACTTGTGTGACCCAGGAATAGAAAACATCGCTGTTAATATTGATATCAAATAATCCGATAGCAAACAGCGTTGTGCCTAATAAAAGCGCCTGTTTAAGATGTACTAGCTCAGACCTGAGCTGACAGTTACCGATTATTTATACAGGTGTCTGTCAGATTACATCTGGTTCAGATTCTTTTCTGCCCAGCTCCGTTTTCCATCGAGTAAAGTGGCCATCGGCGTACGCCCGCAGCACATTTTTCCCTGATGAGTTCGCTCATTATTGTAATGCCACAACCAGTTGTCCAGATCTACCTGCAGGCTTTCCAGGTCTCCATATAACTTCTTGCCGAACGTAACCTGATAAAAATCCTGCAAAATGGTTTTATGGAAGCGCTCGCAGATGCCGTTCGTCTGCGGAGACATCGCCTTCGTTTTCGTATGCTCGATATCGTTGATAGCCAGATAAAGCTGATAATCATGCTGCTCCACTTTACCACAGTACTCCGTACCCCTGTCGGTCAGTATTCTCAGCACCGGCAGTCCCTGAGCCTCGTAGAACGGGAGTACGCGATCATTGAGCAGGTCGGCGGCGGTGAGCGGTGTTTTATTCGTATACAGCTTGCAGTGTGCCACTTTCGAGTACGTATCCACGAACGTCTGCTGGTAGATACGGCCCACCCCCTTCAGATTGCCCACGTAGAAGGTGTCCTGTGAGCCCAAATACCCGGGATGTGCCGTCTCGATTTCACCGCAGGCCTCATCATCGTGCGCCTTCTTCTCCAAGGCTGCGATTTGAGCGTCGGTAAGGACAATGCCTTCTCTGGCGACCTTTTCCTCAAGCGCCTTCAGGCGTTTACGGAAGTTCTCCAGGTCGTGTCGTTGCCAGATGGAGCGCACGCCGCTGCCGGAGATAAACACGCCTTTTTTACGCAGCTCATTACTGGTCCGGTGCTGCCCATGGGGCGGGAACTCAATAGCATAATCAATAACCGTGCGTTCAGTGGCTTCGTCGGCGCGGTTCTTCAGGTTCGGAACCCGGCGGTTCTGGTTAACCAGCGCATCAATGGCGCCTTCAGCAGCCAGTTCCTGATAACGGTAAAATGTATCGCGTGACACGCCCATGCTCTTGCAGGCTTTTGATACGTTACCGAGTTCTTCGGCGAGATTGAGCAGGCCGGCTTTGTGTTTGATAATGGGATTGTTAGTATGAAGCATGAGAGTTACCTCACGTTTTGTTTAAGGATTAGACACCCATATCAAAACCGGTAACTCTCAACCTTTCAAGGTCCAGTGTCAGATCTAGTCGCGACTAATACAATTTATCGGACGCTGGACGCTGCTCACAAACGTTAGCAACGAGATCACCAGCGCGGAAGTCGCTCGCTGGTATTACTGGTGCTGGGGTATTGAATCCTTTTTTAAGCTGCTGAAAGGTGCCGGTCATGATGTAGAAAAATGCCTTCAGCGCAGTGCTGGTGCCCTGCTACGCAGGTTATTGATATAGACAACCGACTTAAAAATGATTACAACAGATACCCTGATATGTGGCAAAAAAATACAGCTAATTGTTATCAAAATAATGTCGCTTAGCTATAGCTAGCATGGCATGTGTGCTGATATGGCGGCTGCAACGCGCTGAAGGAGACGACAATGCGGCAGCCCGTCAGTTAATTTGCCGATTATCCGGACGACAACAAAAACGAGGGCGTAAAGAAAGCGCCCCAGCGCTGCTTGCCGGACTATCCATCCTGCTAAATACCTTGACGTTATTAGCAGACTATACCCCGGAAGAACTTGCCCACTTCGCTATGGTGGTTTTTAACCCTTTATGATGTGTAGATACCTATGCCAGATGGGTCAGGCAACGGGTATCATCATCGTTGAACAGTTCGTCGGCTTGGGGTTTGTATTGTGGGATCTTGGTTTCTTTGTCGAGGATATCCAGCACCCATTTACGGAACTCTTTGGCGATCTGTGTGTTGGCTAACATCGTAATCAGGTGCGCGCCGTGCAGGGAGAAAATGCGAAGCCCAATCTTGCGTAAGCTATTGTTTATTCCATTGGTCACTGAATCAATGAGCAATGACATACCATCTGTGAACTCATCTCGATTCTGGTTGTAAAGGTTAGTAACTGATTTGACGCTGGAGTAGTCGAGCGCTTTAGCAAGCTCGGTAGAAGTGAACCAGATCTGCCCGTTGTGGGAGATGGTTTCAATAACGGTATTGCGGAACATTAAGGTTGTCATAGTAATGATTTCCTTATACGCTCCCGTCGTTCATGACTGGTCTCATTTACAGTTTCGTACCCACAATGGGAAAGAAGAACGTTTGAAAATGACGCATGGTGGCGACGTCGGTTATGAACTACAAACCCGCCTACTGGTTGATGCTGCAAATGGTTTACCAATAGCGCCCCTGTCTCAAACTCTAACCGATAGGGTGGGTTGTCGTTCAACGCTAACCGAGGGCTTGTCTGAGAGTCTGACTCATATGGATGCTTTGACAGCTGATATCGCCCGCGTTGAGTCTCTTGATACCGGGAAGAAGTTAGTTCATATCATTGACCGTGAAGGTGACTCTATCGGGCATATGCGCACATTAAGCTCCCAGGGAATATGTTGGCTTATCCGGGGAAAGGAAGGGCATCGGGCCGAGTGGGGCGGTGACACCCGTAAAATTGGTGAAATTGCAGACGATCTGCCATTTATCGCAAACGGACTGGTTGGCTGGAAAGGGAAAAAAGCCAATATGGAGATCGGGGAAACATCCGTGATCATAACGCGAACAGCAAAAGCGAAGCGGAAAGACAAGAACACCGGACGGCGAGTGAAAGTTCAGCCAGGCGTAGCTCTGACACTCAGATTAGTTGTGGTTCGCCTTACCGATACTCACGGTAAATTTATCGGACGCTGGACGCTGCTCACAAACGTTAGCAACGAGATCACCAGCGCGGAAGTCGCTCGCTGGTATTACTGGCGCTGGGGTATTGAATCCTTTTTTAAGCTGCTGAAAGGTGCCGGTCATGATGTAGAAAAATGGCTTCAGCGCAGTGCTGGTGCACTGCTACGCAGGTTATTGATAGCTAGCATGGCATGTGTGCTGGTATGGCGGCTGCAACGCGCTGAAGGAGACGACAATGTGGCAGCCCGTCAGTTAATTTGCCGATTATCCGGACGACAACAAAAACGAGGGCGTAAAGAAAGCGCCCCAGCGCTGCTTGCCGGACTATCCATCCAGCTAAATACCTTGACGTTATTAGCAGACTATACCCCGGAAGAACTTGCCCACTTCGCTATGGTGGTTTTTAACCCTTTATGATGTGTAGATACCTATGTCTAAGAGTAGGGGAGTCGGTCTTGGCGGTGCTGCGGCCTGAGCATATTCATATTGGCCTGCCGGGGGATACATCAGCCCATTTGCCGCTTAGCGCCACCATTGCTGAAATGCTCTATCTGGGGCATACGCTTAAATTAACGCTGGTGCTGAGTGATGGCGCGACGCTATTAGCACAGTTACAGAACTCGGCGTTGGAGGGGACGCTGCGGCCGGGTGCCAGCGTGCATATCGGGTGGGCAACGGAAAGTCTCTGGTTTATTCCCGCCGAGGCTCAGCGATGAGCGGGCGTGATGACAGGCGTCTGAGTCGCTGGAAACCCTGGCTATTGCTGGCTCCAACGCTGCTGGCCCTGACGATTTTTTTGCTGATTCCGTTGGCGAAAATGCTCGGTTACAGCCTGTTCGATCCCGGTTTTACCAGCAAACACTTTGCGCGCATTGTACAGGAGCCGGTCTGGCTGCAAGTGCTGTGGATTACGCTGCGCACCTCGCTGCTCGTCACGCTGGTGACGTTGCTGTTGGGGTATCCGGTGGCCTGGGTGTTGTGCAAACTCCCTGCGCGATTAGCCAGTATGGCGATTGTCATCATCGTTATCCCCCATTTTACCAGTGTGTTGGTGCGCACTTATGCCTGGATGATGCTGTTGGGCAGTGATGGGTTTGTCAATCAGGTGCTGCGCGCGTTGGGGCTTATCGATACGCCGCTCAAACTGATGTATACCCCGCTCGGCGTGTTAATCGGTATGACCTACATCTTGCTGCCCTATATGGTACTGGCGCTTTACAGCGTGATGCGCGGCATCGATCCGCAATTGCTGCGGGTCGCGTATAGCCTTGGTGCTTCGCGCTTTCGAGCCTTTGGGCGCATCTTTTTGCCGCTGTCGCTGCCTGGCGTTGCCGCAGGTAGCCTGCTGGTGTTTATTTTGTCTATTGGCTTCTTCGTGACACCGGCGCTGATGGGCAGCCCGCGCGACAGCATGATCGCCATGGTTATCGAAAATCAGTTGGAAGTCTATTTCAACTGGGGCTTCGCGTCGGCGCTGTCTGCGTTGCTGCTGCTGTGCACCTTATTGCTGTTTTGGGTCTATGTTCGGGTTGTGGGATTGGAACGACTTTTTGAGGCGAAAGGATGAACGGAAACCGCCCCGGCTGGCTGCCGCTACTGATCACGCTGTTGACCCTCGCTTTTTTGTTGGTCCCGATTGCGATGATCTTTCCTCTGGCATTCAGTACCAATAGCTATTTGTCGTTTCCACCGCAAGGATTCTCTTTGAAGTGGATGCGCGCGATTTTGCAGGACTCGCAGTGGCTACAGGCTATCGGCCTGTCGTTTACCATTGCGCTAATGTCCACCTTGTTAGCCATGGTACTGGCGCTGTTTGCCGCTCTGGCTCTGGTGCGCTGTCGTTTTGTCGGCAAAACGCTGGTGTATGCGCTGATCGTGTTGCCGATGATTGTGCCTAACGTGATTGCGGCGTTGACGCTGTTCTTCTTCTTTTCCGAGTTGGCACTGTTTAACAGCTTCACCCGTATTGTTATCGGGCATGCCCTGATTGCGCTGCCGATTGCCACCATTATTTTGTCTTCGACGCTGCAAGGCATGGATTATCGTTTGGAGCAGGCGGCAATGAGCCTAGGGGCCAGCCACTTCAACGTATTACGACGCATCACGCTGCCGCTTGCCGCACCGGGTATGTTCTCGGCAGCGATTTTCTCGTTTCTCAGTTCATTTGATGAACTGCTTATTGCGCTGTTTCTTTCCGATCACGGCAGCCAAACGCTGTCGGTGCGGATTTGGAACACAGTACAGTTTCAGCTCGATCCTTCTATTGCAGCCGTCAGCGTGCTGTCGATCGGCGTGACAATAGTGACACTGGGGATTACGAGTGTGGTGAATAGAAAAAAAACGACATCAGGTAACCGTTATGAATGAAAGTTGGCTTTTCCCGCTCCACGAGTATCAGCAGCGCGCCGCAAAGATCCGCGCTTATATGCAAGAAAGGGATATATCCCTGTTGCTGATTGACCAGACAGAATTCCTGTTTTATCTCACGGGATTTGGTATTTCTGAAAACATGTACCGTGCCTGCTTGCTGCCGTTAACGGGCGACCCGGTGATGGTATTCCGCGCCATGGACGAGCGTGCGTTCAGCGAAAATAGCTGGATCACTGACACCGTCACTTTCCATGACTGGCAGGATCCGTTAGCGGTACTGGCCGATACGGTGTGCGCTCGTGGCTGGGAAAGCGCGACGCTCGGCATCGATTTCGATTCTTACTGCATGACCATCAACCGCTTCCAGCGCTTGAAGGCGATGTTGCCACAGATTCAGGTAAAAGATTTTTCCGATGTGCTTAAACAATTGCGCACCCGAAAAATTCCGCAGGAAATCGAGTGCATCAAACAATCAGCGGCGGCGAACGATCAGGCGATCCGTGAAGTGGTTGCCGAAATGGGGGTTGGGAAAACGGAGCGTCAGGCGGCAGAAATTATCCACCGTGTCCTGATCCACCACGGGATGGATTCCAACCGCTGTGGCATCGTCACGACCGGCGGTGGCAACAGCTTTCTGCATGCCAACATGCAGGAACGGCCGTTGGAACAGGGTGATATCCTGCATCTTGAAGTGGTTTCCTTTAAACGCGGCTACAGCTCCAAGATCATGCGTTCGGTGATTATCGGTACGGCGTCAGCTGCACAGCAAGAGATTGCTCAGCAGCTGATCGCAATCCAGGATAAGCAGCTCGCGGCCATGAAGCCCGGTGCAGTGGCGAAAGACATCGATGCACTTGCACGTAATGCTGTACTAAAAGCAGGGCTGCGTCAGGATTACGCCAGCATTACCGGCTATACGCTCGGTTATTATCCGAAGACGACGCCGCGCACCAGCGATTTTAGCCACGTGTTTTTGCCCACGTCTGAGTGGCTGCTGGAAGCGGGCATGGTGTTTCACATGTACTTGTATGCGGCGGGCCTTGCCATCAGCGAAACGGTGCTGGTGACGGAAAACGGCTGTGAGCGTTTGACGAAGATCCCGCGCCAGCTGTTCGCAACGGCATAACGCGGAGCTGGTTGTATAGCAAAGCGACTTAATTTTGATTACACCATATGGACTGAGAACAAAATCTCTGTATCGCAACCACTCTCTCTTTTTTTGCTTTTTGCTTTTTGCTTTTTGCTTGTGCCCATTTATGCTCAATGGGGTTAAGATCTGGCGAGTATGTAGGCAAATACTCCACCATAATACCCTGTATCGATGATGACTTGTTGAATATTATGTTTTTTGTGAAAAGTTGCATTGTTCATCACGATTACCCTGTTTTTAGGGAGTACTGGGATAAGGACTTGTGTGACCCAGGAATAGAAAACATCGCTGTTAATATTGATATCAAATAATCCGTTAGCAAACAGCGTTGTGCCTAATAAAGCGCCGATAACATTTGTTCTTCCCTTGGCTCCCCCGTTCTTCAGGCCAAAACACCGTTGACCTTTTTGGGAATAGCCGTGAGTCCGTGGGGTATCGTATAGATTTGCCTTCTTTTTCATACTGTTGTATTTTTTGTTGAAATGCTTGCCGGGCGCTTTCGTCGGCTTTCGGATGACGTAGAGTTTTTTTATAGGCCAATCCCAGCTTTTTAAGAGCTTGCCAAATGGCCTTCTGACAAACGCCAAAACGCTCTGCACGTTCTTTTTGGTAAGCATCTGGATATGGTTCAACATCTTTTATCAACTCGGATTTATCGCTCTTTCGCTGACGCGTGGTCGATGCTTTTGACGCTATTTGATTAATCCAACGCGATACAGAGGCAGGGCCAATCCGAGAATTGCTTCGCTGTTTCTCGGATACTCAACCCTTCTTCTTCCCGTGTAGATATCACTTTACGTCTAAAATCAATTGAATAGCTCATTTAAATAATATAATCAAAATTAAGTCGTTTAGCTATAGTTCGTCAAGAATCGCGTCCAGTTCCACGGCTGAATAACTCCTTAATGCGGGAGCGTCGTTTGTCGCGGTCTCCCTTATCAGGCGTCACGTCTTCGACTTGCGATTGCTCTTTGAGGCCCAAGTCACGGGGGATGATGTTTGCATTGAGAAGGTCAGCGGCAGCGCCAGAGAATTTCTGGTCGTAGATGACTTTCTCCGCTCGCGTAGTGACCACCATAAAATTTTCACGAGCGCGATATAGTTGCCATGTGCTTTCGGCAATATAGCCAAGCGACATTATTTTGATAACAATTAGCTGTATTTTTTTGCCACATATCAGGGCATTGGCTGTAATCATTTTTAAGTCGGTTGGCTATAACGCGAACAGCAAAAGCGAAGCGGAAAGACAAGAACACCGGACGGCGAGTGAAAGTTCAGCCAAGCGTAGCTCTGACACTCAGATTAGTTGTGGTTCGCCTTACCGATACTCACGGTAAATTTATCGGACGCTGGACGCTGCTCACAAACGTTAGCAACGAGATCACCAGCGCGGAAGTCGCTCGCTGGTATTACTGGCGCTGGGGTATTGAATCCTTTTTTAAGCTGCTGAAAGGTGCCGGTCATGATGTAGAAAAATGGCTTCAGCGCAGTGCTGGTGCACTGCTACGCAGGTTATTGATAGCTAGCATGGCATGTGTGCTGGTATGGCGGCTGCAACGCGCTGAAGGAGACGACAATGTGGCAGCCCGTCAGTTAATTTGCCGATTATCCGGACGACAACAAAAACGAGGGCGTAAAGAAAGCGCCCCAGCGCTGCTTGCCGGACTATCCATCCAGCTAAATACCTTGACGTTATTAGCAGACTATACCCCGGAAGAACTTGCCCACTTCGCTATGGTGGTTTTTAACCCTTTATGATGTGTAGATACCTATGGCCTGAAGCGCGGCCTCTTCGGTTGGAGCCTGATACACTGCTTTGAGGTCGCGTGTTACCGCCTTATAGTCCTTCCAAGCAACGAAGCGCAGACTGTTGCGCACCATGTGCACGATGCACAACTTTAAGTCGCTTGGCTATGGAATGAACAGGGTAACAGGCTGATGTTATTGCGATCATGCTCGCAAAAGCGGTGAAATTCAATTGTTGCTCGTCACGTTGTTAAGTGAGGGAAAGATGCTTTACGTCCGTAACTTTCATAGGTAACCCAAGGATATTCAGTTCTCTCAAGAGTACTCATAACGAGGGTTGTAGTCAACAGATTGTTTTATTTGTATTATTTTTTTCTCAAGTGCTATCAGTGTGAGTTTTAACCTTGGTTTAGTCACTTTTAGGCTTCGTAATTACACTACCAGCATTGATATTTAGAATCTAAAATTGATCTTTGTTTGAGTACGATGTATGTTGTCATACGACACTATGCTGTGTCCCTTAATTGCTTGAGCTATAGTATCCATCTGTTTCTACGACACTTTTGATTATGGCTCGCTACGATCTTTCTGATGAAGCATGGGCAGTCATTGAGCCCCTGTTGCCAACCGTTTTGACATCTCCGCGGGCCGGCCGGTCGTGGGCAGAACATCGAAAAATCTTCAACGGCATGTTCTGGATACTGTGTTCAGGCGCACCATGGCGTGATTTACCTGAACGTTACGGCCCATGGAAAATCGTTTATAACTGTTTCAATAGATGGTCAAAGTTTGGAATCATTAACTTTATTTTCAATAAGTTACTTTCATTTCTTGATGCTCATGGACTTGTTGACTGGTCAGCCACTGCGCTGGATGGCAGTAATATCCGTGCGCTCAAATGTGCAGCTGGCGCTCAAAAAAACATCTCGATATTACAAACGATAATAGCCTGGGTCGCTCACGAGGTGGTTATGGCACCAAAATCCACATGGCGACTGACGGAAGCGGCATCCCGCTAAACATCGTACTGAGTGCTGGGCAGGGTCACGAAAGCCTGTTTGCGTTACGACTCCTGGACGGAATTGGCGTGCAACGCCAGAACGGCAGCATGAAGCGTCGTGGCCATGCAGTACTGACTGACAAAGCCTACTCTGGGAATGCACTACGTAACGAGTTGAAAAAAGAGGGATAAAAACGGTTATTTCCCGAAAATCAAATGAAAAACTGGCTTCAGATGGACGCTCGCAACTTGATCGTGATGCTTATCGCCGCCGCAACGTTGTGGAAAGGTGTTTTGGCCGTTTAAAGGAATATCGACGGATCGCCACACGTTATGAAAAAATGGCAAGAAATTACTAGCAATGGTGAAACTGGGCTGCATCCTCTTGTTTTACCGTCGGTTACGCAATTAAGGGACACAGCCTAGCAGGGCATCCGTTCAAATCCGTGCTGTTTCCGTGGGTGAACTATCTGACTATGGCCTTCCTGGTGTGCGTATTGGTGGGAATGTACATCAATGAAGACACGCGGATGTCCTTATTGGTAGGGATGGCGTTTCTTGCCGTGGTTAGCGTGATTTATGCCATGCTGGAAGGGCGCAAAAAGCAGGCATTAACTTGTATTAGTCGCGACTAGATCTGACACTGGACCTTGAAAGGTTGAGAGTTACCGGTTTTGATATGGGTGTCTAATCCTTAAACAAAACGCGAGGTAACTCTCATGCTTCATACTAACAATCCCATTATCAAACACAAAGCCGGCCTGCTCAATCTCGCCGAAGAACTCGGTAACGTATCAAAAGCCTGCAAGAGCATGGGCGTGTCACGCGATACATTTTACCGTTATCAGGAACTGGCTGCTGAAGGCGCCATTGATGCGCTGGTTAACCAGAACCGCCGGGTTCCGAACCTGAAGAACCGCGCCGACGAAGCCACTGAACGCGCGCTTGTTGATTATGCTATTGAGTTTCCGCCCCATGGGCAGCACCGGACCTGTAATGAGCTGCGTAAAAAAGGCGTGTTTATCTCCGGCAGCGGCGTGCGCTCCATCTGGCAACGACACGACCTGGAGAACTTCCGTAAACGCCTGAAGGCGCTTGAGGAAAAGCTCGCCAGAGAAGGCATTGTCCTTACCGATGCTCAAATCGCAGCCCTGGAGAAGAAGGCGCACGATGATGAGGCCTGCGGTGAAATCGAGACGGCACATCCCGGGTATCTGGGCTCGCAGGACACCTTCTACGTGGGCAATCTGAAGGGGGTGGGCCGTATCTACCAGCAGACGTTCGTGGATACGTACTCGAAAGTGGCGCACTGCAAGCTGTATACGAATAAAACACCGCTCACCGCCCCCGACCTGCTCAATGATCGCGTACTCCCGTTCTACGAGGCTCAGGGACTGCCGGTGCTGAGAATACTGACCGACAGGGGTACGGAGTACTGTGGTAAAGTGGAGCAGCATGATTATCAGCTTTATCTGGCTATCAACGATATCGAGCATACGAAAACGAAGGCGATGTCTCCGCAGACGAACGGCATCTGCAAGCGCTTCCATAAAACCATTTTGCAGGATTTTTATCAGGTTACGTTCGGCAAGAAGTTATATGGAGACCTGGAAAGCCTGCAGGTAGATCTGGACAACTGGTTGTGGCATTACAATAATGAGCGAACTCATCAGGGAAAAATGTGCTGCGGGCGTACGCCGATGGCCACTTTACTCGATGGAAAACGGATCTGGGCAGAAAAGAATCTGAACCAGATGTAATCTGACAGACACCTGTATAAATAATCGGTAACTGTCAGATCAGGTCTGAGCTAGTACAACTGCACCCGAAGCCTGATTGAGGGGTGGGGATCGTCGCTGACTGTGTGTTTTCGGTACGAAATGCGCAAAGCATAAGCAAACGCATCATTTCGATAAAAAAAGCACTAGACAGGCAGAGATTAAATCCGTACTATCCCCACCCGCAACGGCGCTATGCGCCCGTAGCTCAGCTGGATAGAGCGCTGTCCTCCGGAGGCAGAGGTCTCAGGTTCGAATCCTGTCGGGCGCACCAATAACTTTTTACAAGAATTGTGTGCAAGAGCTGCGGTGGTACAATTCACCGTAAGGGACGTACTGGTTTTATCGTTAGTTGTAAGCAGTACATTGGTGGCTATAGCTCAGCTGGTAGAGCCCTGGATTGTGATTCCAGTTGTCGTGGGTTCGAGTCCCATTAGCCACCCCAGATTCAGATGTTCGTGAATGTATGCGAAGGTGGCGGAATTGGTAGACGCGCTAGCTTCAGGTGTTAGTGTCCTTCGGACGTGAGGGTTCAAATCCCTCTCTTCGCACCAACGAACATTATCAACAGTCAGTGTGATACACTGATGGCGTTGAAAAAAAGCATTTCGGCGAGTAGCGCAGCTTGGTAGCGCAACTGGTTTGGGACCAGTGGGTCGGAGGTTCGAATCCTCTCTCGCCGACCACTTTCCGTGAAAAGCGGCTATTCCTGAGGAATAGCCGCTTTTTGCTTTCTCCACCCGTCTTTCTGGTATCTGCATAGCCTGTTATAGCCAACCGACATTATTTTGATAACAGCCAGATATGCTTTTTTGCCACATATCAGGGCATTGGCTGTAATCATTTTTAAGTCGGTTGGCTATACCTGAAATACCCGGAACCTCCGGCCAGAAAAACACGCCACAAAATGGCCAAACTCAGGCCGTTCATGGACTATATCGACATGCGTCTGGCAGAGAACGTCTGGAACAGCGAGGTCATCCTCGCGGAAATTAAAGCTAAACGACTTAATTTTGATTACATTATTTAAATGAGCTATTCAATTGATTTTAGACGTAAAGTGATATCTACACGGGAAGAAGAAGGGTTGAGTATCCGAGAAACAGCGAAGCAATTTCGGATTGGCCCTGCCTCTGTATCGCGTTGGATTAATCAAATAGCGTCAAAAGCATCGACCACGCGTCAGCGAAAGAGCGATAAATCCGAGTTGATAAAAGATGTTGAACCATATCCAGATGCTTACCAAAAAGAACGTGCAGAGCGTTTTGGCGTTTGTCAGAAGGCCATTTGGCAAGCTCTTAAAAAGCTGGGATTGACCTATAAAAAAAACTCTATGTCATCCGAAAGCCGACGAAAGCGCCCAGCAAGCATTTCAACAAAAAATACAACAGTATGAAAAAGAAGGCAAACCTATTGTTTTTATTGATGAAAGTGGTTTTCCACACGATACCCCACGGACTCACGGCTATTCCCAAAAAGGTCAACGGTGTTTTGGCCTGAAGAACGGGAGAGCCAAGGGAAGAACAAATGTTATCGGCGCTTTATAGCTAAGCGACATTATTTTGATAACAGCCAACTATGCTTTTTTGCCGCATATCAGGGTATCTGTTGTAATCATTTTTAAGTCGGTTGGCTATATTAGGCACAACGCTGTTTGCTATCGAGCCTGTACACGAGATTGGCTTTGTTGAATAAATAGAACTTTTGGGTAATCATCGGAGCAGATCAACACAGTTGTTTCAAAATCAGGTCTCCATGGCAAAACAAAATTTTAAAATCACCAACTGGCCCTCTTATAACAAGGCCCTCAAGCAGCGCGCTTCTCTAACCGTATGGCTAGATAAATCAGCTATTGCTGCATGGACGGAAAAAAACACTACTGAACGGTGTGGACGACCGCTCCACTACTCAGATATGGCCATCACCACAGTCCTGATGATGAAACGCGTGTTTGGCCTTTCATTGAGGGCTTTACAGGGCTTTGGTGACTCGATTTTTAAACTGATTAAATTGTCGCTCCATTGTCCAGACTATTCGCTGCTCAGCAAGCGAGCAAAGACAGTGAACATCAGCATAAAAACGCCAACCCGTGGTGAAATCTCACATCTGGTCATTGATGGAACCGGCCTGAAGGTCTTTGGCGAAGGCGAATGGAAAGTCCGGCAGCATGGTGCCGACAGACGCAGGGTATGGCGTAAGCTGCACCTGGCAGTAGACAGTGTGACGCATGAGATTATCTGTGCGGATTTGTCGCTCAGTGGTACGACTGATGCCCAAGCTCTACCGGCGCTGATAAACCAGACCCACCGGAAAATCAGAGAGGCATCGGCTGACGGCGCTTACGATACAGTTTACTGCTATGATGCTCTGCTGAGGAAGAAAATAAGGCCGCTTATCCCGCCACGAAGGGGGGCGCAATATTGGCAAGATCGCTACCACGAGCGTAACCCCGCTGTTGCAAATCAGCGCATTAGCGGTAGTAACGATATCTGGAAAAAGAAAGTGGGCTATCACCGGCGCTCAGTGGCTGAAACGGCCATGTTCCGGTTCAAAAGGCTTCTGGGTGGTCACCTAAATCTGAGAGACTACGATGGTCAGGTGGGTGAAGCCATGGTCAAAGCGCTTAACCTGATCACGCTATTAGGAATGCCGAACAGTATTCGCATCACGTAACAATCGACCCGTATGGGGCGCAGTCGTTACAAGTTCTGATTTATTCAACAAAGCCAACAATTAGCTGTATTTTTTGCCACATATCAGGGCATTGGCTGTAATCATTTTTAAGTCGGTTGGCTATAGAGTCACCTTCACGGTCAATGAGATGAACTAACTTCTTCCCGGTATCAAGAGACTCAACGCGGGCGATATCAGCCGTCAAAGCATCCATATGAGTCAGACTCTCAGACAAGCCCTCGGTTAGCGTTGAACGACAACTCGTCCTATAGGTTAGAGTTTGAGACAGGGGTGCTATTGGTAAACCATTTGCAGCATCAACCAGTAGGCTGGTTTGTAGTTCATAACCGACGTCGCCACCATGCGTCATTTTCAAACGTTCTTCTTTCCCATTGTGGGTACGAAACTGTAAATGAGACCAGTCGTGAACGACGGGAGCGTATGGATGCGGGCTAAGTGCAACCTGCCGGAGAGCCAGCGAAATAATCGGTTCATTGAGCTGACTGAAGCTAATACGTTCATTATTAAAAAAACGCCAAACGGCCTGAGTAGTGGCGAATGTTGTTTTCTGCGCGCAGGTAAGGTCTTTAACGGCTGACGCCAATGGTGCTGCGGGAGTCATGTGTTGCTTAACCAGACGCTGATAACGCCGGTTAAGGCGGGCATCAATCCCGCCGATGGATAAGTTGAGATCATGCAGCAACGTAATAGCAGATATTGCAAAAGATGTGTAGATACCTATGCTTTCATAGGTCGGCAACATTCCCATGGCGAGCGTAGGCACCGCCATCAGAAAGATGCTCAGGCTGAACATTTTTTTACGTCCAACTAGATCGCCAAAGTGGGCCATGATGATGCCCCCCGACGGGCGGGCCAGATAGCCTGCAGCAAAGATGCCAAAGGTTTGCAACTGGCGCAGCCACTCAGGAATATCAGCCGGGAAGAACAGCTCGCCAATCACCGCAGCGAAAAATACGAAAATGATGAAATCGTAAAACTCCAACGCGCCACCCAACGCGGCCAAGGAGAGCGTTTTGTAATCCTGTCCGTTCAGCTGGCGCTGTTTGTGTGGCAAGGGCTGTGCTGACGATTGTTGTGATGAAAATGATTGTGATGGAGCGTTACCACCATTCATAAGTTACCGAATAATGCCAGAGTGAGAGAAAAATAATTTACCGTCTTTGTGTAAAACTAAGATTACTATAATGGCTAAATTTTTACACTCCAGAGAAGGTGTAGCTTATGTTTAAAATGGCCCAATTTTAGCTTTTTGTGTCGCTGATCGAACTCTTGGGGCGAAATGCTGCTACCACTTGCGGATCGGTTTCGACATAAGGTCCTTCTAACAACTGTATACAATACGGTACACTGGCAAAAATCCCTGGCACCACCACATTTCCCGCATCGTCTTTTAGCCCTTCCAGCGTCTCTTTGATGGATTTGGGTTGACCCGGCAGGTTCAGGATTAATGCCTGTTTACGAATAACCCCCACCTGACGCGATAAAATCGCCGTAGGCACAAAGCGCAAGCTGATCTGGCGCATCTGTTCGCCGAAACCCGGCATTTCTCGATCGGCCACCGCCAGCGTGGCATCCGGCGTGACATCCCGCCGTGCCGGTCCCGTACCTCCAGCTGTCAGCACCAGATGACACTGACGCTCATCGACTAACTCACACAAAGCCTGTTCAATTAACGGCTGCTCATCGGGAATCAAACGGGATTCCACGTCAAAGGGCGTCGTCAGCGCAGCAGCAAGCCACTCCTGTAATGCAGGGATGCCTTTATCCTGATATATGCCGCTTGAAGCGCGGTCGGAGATGGATAACAGGCCAATTCGCAATTCATTCATAACAACATCTCTGTCAGTTAAAATCTAATTTTAACAATCTTTTTCATGCATGAGAGCAGCACATCGTTTAAGGCACTAGGTTATCAGCAATAATGTGAAATAAGCGGGTTTTTATGCCGCCAAAGGGCTTTGTTGAATAATAGTGAGTCATGCTGTTTTGCCAGCCAGTTTTGGTAGAAAATGCTTGTCACCTCAGGTTTACAGTTTTCTTATGAGGCCTAACTGCATGATTTTGCGTTACGAGGATCTGTCGTTTCACCGGGGGTGCAGCATAAAATATGTTTATTCAACAAAGCCCCGCCAAAGGGAAAAGTTTGCGTTTATATTAAAGTCACGGCCACTTAGCGCCGACACTGAGTATGTTAGCGCATTGCTGGCGGCAGCTGTACGCGCGAGTACCAAGGAAACGTTCATGGCCGGTCTGAAATATCAATTACTCAAACTCATCTCTCATCCGGTATCTGCGTTTTTCTTCTTTGGTTCCGTGGTTTTTTCTGCCGCCCTGTTCGTCATCTATAGCTAAACGACTTAATTTTGATTACATTATTTAAATGAACTATTCAATTGATTTTGAGTTATGCTCATTTCTGGTGTACGGGGTTTCGGGGAGGGTGGCGTATCCTGCTGATTGATTTCGTGGATGATTTCAACAACAGAGAGATGATACCCCATGAAAAAGTCTACCCTATAGCTCTCCGCAGAACCAGATATTGCCGGTGATCCCTTGCATGAACTCATTCGTAATGCTGCCAGGCAACTGATAGCTGCCGCCGTTGAGGTTGAGCTCGAAGCCATGCTGCAACAACATGCTGAACGCCGCCTTGACGACGGGCGTCATCCTGTCGTTCGTAACGGCTATTTGCCACCGTGAACCATACAGACGGGTATTGGGGATGTTGAAATTAAAGTGCCTAAGGTCAGGGAGCGCAGCGGCAACGGAATATGCTTCAACAGCGCGTTGTTGCCGCCTTATCTGAAACGTGCAAAAAGCGTCGAAGAGTTGCTACCATGGCTGTACCTGCGAGGCATATCCACCGGTGATTTTCACGAAGCTCTGAGGGCGCTTCTCGGTGAAAAAGCTAATGCCCTCTCTGCCAGTACCATCAGCAGACTGAAACAGCAATGGCTTGAAGAGCACAGGCAATGGTGCCTGCGTGATTTAAGCGATACGCGCTACGTTTATTTCTGGGCTGATGGCATATATAGCCAAGCGACTTAATTTTGATTACACTATATGGACTGAGAACAAAATCTCTGTATCGCAACCACCCTCTCTTTTTTTGCTTGTGCCCATTTATGCTCAATGGGGTTAAGATCTGGCGAATATGTAGGCAAATACTCCACCATATACCCTGCATCGATGATGACTTGTTGAATATTATGTTTTTTGTGAAAAGTTGCATTGTCCATCACGATTACCCTGTTTTTAGGGAGTACTGGGATAAAGACTTGTGTGACCCAGGAATAGAAAACATCGCTGTTAATATTGATATCAAATAATCCGATAGCAAACAGCGTTGTGCCTAATAAAGCGCCGATAATATTTGTTCTTCCCTTGGCTCCCCCCTTCTTCAGGCCAAAACACCGTTGACCTTATTGGGGAATAGCCGTGAGTCCGTGGGGTATCGTGTGGAAAACCACTTTCATCAATAAAAACAATAGGTTTACCTTCTTTTTCATACTGTTGTATTTTTTGTTGAAATGCTTGCCGGGCACTTTCGTCGGCTTTCGGATGACGTAGCGTTTTTTTATAGGTCAATCTCAGCTTTTTAAGAGCTTGCCAAATGGCCTTCTGACAAACGCCAAAACGCTCTGCACGTTCTTTTTGGTAAGCATCTGGATATGGTTCAACATCTTTTATAGCCAACCGACTTAAAAATGATTACAGCCAATGCCCTGATATGTGGCAAAAAAATACAGCTAATTGTTATCAAAATAATGTCGCTTGGCTATATCAACTCGGATTTATCGATCTTTCGCTGACGCGTGGTCGATGCTTTTGACGCTATTTGATTAATCCAACGCGATACAGAGGCAGGGCCAATCCGAAATTGCTTCGCTGTTTCTCGGATACTCAACCCTTCTTCTTCCCATGTAGATATCACTTTACCTCTAAAATCAATTGAATAGCTCATTTAAATAATGTAATCAAAATTAAGTCGTTTAGCTATAACGCCACAGAATCTGAAAAATACCATGCGGGTCACGACATGCCGCAACACCGCCTCAGTAACACCTTGCGGCAGCACAAAATGGTGTACTGTCTGTAGTGCAACAAAATGTTATGATAGCAGTCATAAATAGTGTGGAGCGTGGTGCTTCACCCACGAGATTTACAAGGGTTACTCCCATGATCATCGTCACAGGCGGAGCCGGCTTTATCGGCAGCAATATTGTTAAATCATTGAATGACATCGGTTATCGAGACATTTTGGTGGTGGATAACCTGAAAGACGGCACCAAGTTTGTCAATCTAGTCGATCTGGACATTACCGATTACATGGACAAGGAAGACTTCATCGCCAGTATCGTTGCAGGCGACGATCTGGGCAATATCGATGCCATCTTCCATGAAGGTGCATGCTCTTCCACCACGGAGTGGGACGGCAAGTACATGATGGACAATAACTATCAGTACTCGAAAGAGGTGCTGCACTACTGTCTGGAACGTAGCATCCCGTTCCTGTACGCCTCTTCCGCAGCCACGTACGGCGGGCGCACCAGCGACTTTATTGAAGAGCGTCAATACGAACAGCCGCTGAACGTTTACGGCTATTCCAAATTCCTGTTCGACCAATACGTGCGCGATATTCTGCCGCAGGCAGATTCCCAGATTTGCGGCTTCCGCTACTTCAACGTCTACGGCCCGCACGAAGAGCACAAAGGCAGCATGGCGAGCGTCGCGTTTCATCTGAATAACCAGATCAATCAGGGTGAAAATCCAAAACTGTTCTCCGGCAGCGAAAATTTCCAGCGCGATTTCATTTATGTTTGTGATGTGGCTGCGGTTAACCTGTGGTTCTGGCAGCACGGCGTTTCCGGTATTTTCAACTGCGGAACGGGTCGTGCCGACTCATTCCAGGCCGTGGCCGATGCCGTGTTGGATTTCCACCAGAAAGGCCAAGTGGAATACATTCCTTTCCCTGAAAAACTGAAAGGCCGTTACCAAGCCTTCACGCAAGCCGATTTGACCAAACTGCGCGCGGCAGGCTACGACAAGCCCTTCAAAACGGTGGCTGAAGGTGTCGGCGACTATCTGACTTGGCTGAACCGCTCCGCGTAAACGCCACAACAATGTGCGGCCGCACGTTCCCGGTAAGCAGCAGGCACAGGATTGCACCCTTCGATGGCATTTTTCTGGCCGCCAAGCAACAGAACATATAAAGATAAACGCTATGAAAATCCTGGTAATTGGTCCATCGTGGGTGGGTGACATGATGATGTCCCACAGTCTGTATCGTTCGCTCAAAGCACGGTACCCAGATGCACAGATTGATGTCATGGCGCCGGCTTGGTGCCGCCCGCTGTTGGACCGCATGCCGGGAGTGCGTCAGGCGCTGGCGATGCCGCTCGGGCACGGGGCGCTGGCGCTGGGTCAACGTCGGCGTTTAGGGGTGTCGTTGCGCGAGCAAGGTTACGATCGCGCCTATGTGCTACCGAACTCGTTTAAATCCGCGCTGGTGCCCTTCTTTGCCAAGGTGCCAGAGCGCACCGGTTGGCGCGGAGAGATGCGTTATGGCT
Source organism: Symbiopectobacterium sp. RP (assembly GCF_050472005.1). Classification (NCBI taxonomy): domain Bacteria; kingdom Pseudomonadati; phylum Pseudomonadota; class Gammaproteobacteria; order Enterobacterales; family Enterobacteriaceae; genus Symbiopectobacterium; species Symbiopectobacterium sp. RP. The sequence goes on from NZ_JBGOGS010000002.1 coordinate 60,344, forward strand.
TGCTTAACGATGTGCGGGTATTGGACAAAGCCGCGTTTCCCCTGATGGTGCAGCGCTATGTCGCCCTAGCCTATCCACGCGACCAGATTCACCGAGCTGAAGATCTTCCACAGCCGCTGTTATGGCCGCAGCTACAGGTCGCACAGGCAGAAATCGACTCCGTGCTCCCCACCTTTGATTTAGTTAGCGAGCGCTCACTTATTGGTTTCTGCCCCGGCGCTGAATTTGGCCCCGCCAAGCGCTGGCCACACTATCACTATGCCAGTCTGGCACAAACGCTGATCGAACGCGGCCATCAGGTTGTACTGTTCGGCTCAGACAAGGATAACGATGCGGGAGAAGCAATATGCGATACGTTACCCGAATCTCTGCGTGCCTTTTGCGCCAATCTGGCAGGCAAAACGTCGCTGGATCAAGCCGTGGTGCTGATTGCCGCCTGTCACGCCGTGGTCAGCAATGACTCCGGATTAATGCACGTGGCAGCCGCGTTAAACCGTCCTCTGGTGGCACTCTATGGCCCCAGCAGTCAGGATTTCACACCGCCGCTGTCACATCAGGCCAACGTTATCCGCTTGATTACTGGCTATCATCGCGTGCGCAAAGGCGATGGCGAGCAGGGATATCACCAAAGCCTGATTGATATTCAGCCTGAGCGCGTGTTGGAAGCCTTGACGCCTTACATCCAGACAAAGGAACATCGCTAATGCGGGTGCTGATCGTTAAAACCTCTTCCATGGGCGATGTCTTGCACACGCTGCCTGCTTTGACGGATGCCATGCGCGTCATCCCCAATTTACGATTTGACTGGGTGGTGGAAGAAGGGTTTGCACAAATCCCCACTTGGCATTCCGCCGTTGATCGCGTAATCCCCGTTGCCATCCGCCGCTGGCGTAAAAGCTGGTTCAGCGCAGAAACACGGCGTGAACGCGCGCAATTTAAGCAACAGCTGCGAGAGCGCCAGTACGATGCGGTAATTGACGCCCAGGGGCTGCTGAAAAGTGCGCTGTTGGTCACGCGTCTCGCGCGCGGGAAAAAACACGGTTTAGACAGCAGCAGCGCGCGTGAGCCGCTGGCCAGCATTTTCTATAACTACCGGCACCGTATTGTACGGCAGCAGCACGCCGTCAAGCGCATTCGCGAGCTTTTCGCGGCCAGCCTGAGCTATCGTAAGCCCAGTGAGCGGGGGGACTACGGTATTGCCCAGCATTTTCTGGCAGCACCGTCGGAAGATGCCGGGCGCTATTTGGTATTCCTACACGCCACCACCCGTGATGAAAAACATTGGCCCGAATCTCACTGGCTCGCACTGATCGCCAGCCTGCAACCGTCAGGATTGCGCATCAAACTCCCCTGGGGCACAGGGCATGAACATCAGCGAGCGCAGCGCCTTGCAGCCGACTTTCCAAACGTCGACGTGTTACCGCGCCTGAGTTTGCAGCAGGTGGCCGCCGTACTGGCGGGGGCACAAGCGGTTGTTTCCGTCGATACTGGTCTGAGTCACCTGACAGCGGCATTGGATCGCCCGAATATCACACTCTATGGCCCTACCGATCCTAGGCTTATTGGTGGATATGGGCTCAATCAGGTGGTGGAACAATCTGAAAATCATCACATGAGCGCTATCTCTGCCGATGCGGTCCGGCAAAAGCTGTCAGAGTTGGTAGACTTACAGCCTCTCGACGCTACTTCCCTGCACACATCGGTGCAAAGCGCGCTTCCGTAAAGGCTTGCGCCGGGGCTACACTCATACCATCCCGGATGGACGGGACAACGGGGATAGCCCTTGCTACGTGACCCAATGATATGTTGAATGCTTTAAGATACAGCTGGGCAAAATACCCCGTAGTAAGCGCCTCGTTAACCACAAATACGCTGTTTCCAGGGTGCATGTTGACCCTAGCCGTCATGCCGTTTAGTACCATCATCGCCGGATGGCTGTTTTATTTGACCGGCGTGTCTGCCGCTCTGTATGTGGTTACGCATGTGAAACAGGTTCTCGTCGCCAAATGCCTGTTAATATTGCCCACCCTGCTGTTGCTGACGGGTTGTCTCAACATTGTCTGGTTTTCACTTTACTACCACCCCGACACACGTTTTACCGATGTCTACTCCGCCTATCGCACCGCCGGGCATGCCGCGATTCTCGGTGCATTTATTCTGTTAGCCGCATGCCACTTACCACATAAAAACCAACCTATCCTGCAAGTTGGCTCCTTGGCCGTTTGCATCATGACGCTGGCTTATGTGCTGTTTCAGTTCATTTTTCACGACATGCACCGTGTGAGCCTGATCTTTGGTCCGGCAACCAGCGCAGCCTATTTTATGACGTTTATCGGTGCCTTGAGTGCACAGGCATTACTCACGCTCACTGTGCGCTACAAATATTATCTCTATTTACTCCATTTCTTGCTGGTAACCAGTGCCATCATCCTGACCCAGACACGGGCGGCCATTTTTGTTTATCCCCTGATTGGGGCGATGATCCTGTTATCAGAAGTACGTCACAATAAACGTAAATTGCTTAAGGGCGTGCTGGGCTCCCTCGTAACGCTAACGCTCTGCATTGCGCTGTTCCACGACACGATCCATAAACGCGCCAACGATTTGATCAATGACATGCGCAACTACAGCCAGAATAACAGTCAAACCTCGGTAGGCGCACGGTTTGCCATGGTGCAATCCGGTATGGACGCAGGGCTTGTTGCGCCGTTCGGACAATCCGCCGAACAGCGCGCGGCACATATCACCGTCTTCGCACAGCAGACACCAGCCATGAAGGGGGCGCTGGGTTACCTGAACGTGCATCTTCATAACGATGTCATTGAAGCTTTTTCACTGAAAGGCTGGCCCGGTGCGCTACTGATTATTTTGTTTTATGTCGCGCTCTCTTATTTTTCGATTTTTGTGCTGCGCAGCCACTTCTCCATTGCGCTGTTATTTGCCTTACTTATGTTTGGCTTGAGTGATGTCATTCTCTTTGCGCGGGATATGTTGATGGCGTGGCTGGTCACGTTCTGCCTTGGCATGACGCTAACGGGAAAATGGCCCCGTCCCCCCCACACAGATGCCCTCTCAACCTAGGCATAGGTATCTACACATCTTTTGCAATATCTGCTATTACGTTGCTGCATGATCTCAACTTATCCATCGGCGGGATTGATGCCCGCCTTAACCGGCGTTATCAGCGTCTGGTTAAGCAACACATGACTCCCCCACCACCATTGGCGTCAGCCGTTAAAGATCTTGCCTGCGCGCAGAAAACAACATTCGCCACTACTCAGGCCGTTTGGCGTTTTTTTAATAATGAACGTATTAGCTTCAGTCAGCTCAATGAACCGATTATTTCGCTGGCTCTCCGGCAAGTTGCACTTAGCCCGCATCCATACGCTCCCGTCGTTCACGACTGGTCTCATTTACAGTTTCGTACCCACAATGGGAAAGAAGAACGTTTGAAAATGACGCATGGTGGCGACGTCGGTTATGAACTACAAACCAGCCTACTGGTTGATGCTGCAAATGGTTTACCAATAGCGCCCCTGTCTCAAACTCTAACCGATAGGGCGGGTTGTCGTTCAACGCTAACCGAAGGCTTGTCTGAGAGTAGGACTCATATGGATGCTTTGACGGCTGATATCGCCCGTGTTGAGTCTCTTGATACCGGGAAGAAGTTAGTTCATCTCATTGACCGTGAAGGTGACTCTATCGGGCATATGCGCACATTAAGCTCCCAGGGAATATGTTGGCTTATCCGGGGAAAGGAAGGGCATCGGGCCGAGTGGGGCGGTGACACCCGTAAAATTGGTGAAATTGCAGACGATCTGCCATTTATCGCAAACGGACAGGTTGGCTGGAAAGGGAAAAAAGCCAATATGGAGATCGGGGAAACATCCGTGATCATAACGCGAACAGCAAAAGCGAAGCGGAAAGACAAGAACACCGGACGGCGAGTGAAAGTTCAGCCAGGCGTAGCTCTGACACTCAGATTAGTTGTGGTTCGCCTTACCGATACTCACGGTAAATTTATCGGACGCTGGACGCTGCTCACAAATGTTAGCAACGAGATCACCAGCGCGGAAGTCGCTCGCTGGTATTACTGGCGCTGGGGTATTGAATCCTTTTTTAAGCTGCTGAAAGGTGCCGGTCATGATGTAGAAAAATGGCTTCAGCGCAGTGCTGGTGCCCTGCTACGCAGGTTATTGATAGCTAGCATGGCATGTGTGCTGGTATGGCGGCTGCAACGCGCTGAAGGAGACGACAATGCGGCAGCCCGTCAGTTAATTTGCCGATTATCCGGACGACAACAAAAACGAGGGCATAAAGAAAGCGCCCCAGCGCTGCTTGCCGGACTATCCATCCAGCTAAATACCTTGACGTTATTAGCAGACTATACCCCGGAAGAACTTGCCCACTTAGTTATGGTGGTTTTTAACCCTTTATGATGTGTAGATACCTATGCTCACAGGGTGGGGGTGACCATCTCATTAAGCCCCTTCAACGAGGGGCTTTTTAAACGATCGGTGATTGCCGGAAAAGAGGCGGCACGCTGACGAAAAAAGGGGTCAGCAGCGTGATATAGCCAACCGACTTAAAAATGATTACAACAGATACCCTGATATGCGGCAAAAAAGCATAGCTTGCTGTTATCAAAATAATGTCGGTTTGCTATATTAGCAAATCTGGTGTATGGCGATCAGGCTACGTTCCGCTCTGATGCTTCGTGAATCTGTTCTCCATCCTTAAATTGGACGTTGCTTACAACCAGGGTCAGCAGGTCAAATCCTCTTAGTCGGTTCCAGCTTTTCTGAGCTGACTGGAGCAGCTTAAATACCATTGACAGGGTTGTTTCTCTCGAACCACCGTTCTTCGCGCCTCTGCTTCGTAGCCTCACAGTCGCAAAAGCCGATTCAATCGGATTTGTCGTTCTTATTGACGCCCAGTGCTCTGACGGGAAGTCGTAGAATGCCAACAGTTCTTCTCGAGCTTTCTCCAGCTTCTTCATCGCTGAAGGATATTTCGCTGAAAACCTTGCCAACAAAACATCAAAGGCTTCATTAGCGGCATCGCGGCTCTCTGCTAGCCAAACCTCCCGCAGCTCAGCCTTAACTTTCGGTTGCATGGCTTTGGGGAGTGAAGCCAACACATTAGCGGTTTTGTGCACCCAACAGCGTTGGTGCTGCGTGTCCGGGAATATCTTTGCCATTGCATTCCAAAAACCAAGGGCACCGTCTCCCGTAGCCAGCTTGGGAGATACGGTTAGGCCACGTGCTCGCAGGCCATTAAGAAGTTCGGCCCAGTTTGCTTCTGACTCTCGATAACCATCTTCGACCGCAACCAGCTCCTTACGTCCATGCTCAGTGACGCCGATATAGCCAAGCGACATTATTTTGATGACAATTAGCTGTATTTTTTTGCCACATATCAGGGCATTGGCTGTAATCATTTTTAAGTCGGTTGTCTATAATGAGCAGCAGGCAAAGGCGATCATCTTGCCTGACATGGCTGTATAGCTAAAAGACTTAATTTTGATTACATTATTTAAATGAGCTATTCAATTGATTTTAGACGTAAAGTGATATCTACACGGGAAGAAGAAGGGTTGAGTATCCGAGAAACAGCGAAGCAATTTCGGATTGGCCCTGCCTCTGTATCGCGTTGGATTAATCAAATAGCGTCAAAAGCATCGACCACGCGTCAGCGAAAGAGCGATAAATCCGAGTTGATAAAAGATGTTGAACCATATCCAGATGCTTACCAAAAAGAACGTGCAGAGCGTTTTGGCGTTTGTCAGAAGGCCATTTGGCAAGCTCTTAAAAAGCTGGGATTGACCTATAAAAAAACGCTACGTCATCCGAAAGCCGACGAAAGCGCCCGGCAAGCATTTCAACAAAAAATACAACAGTATGAAAAAGAAGGTAACCCTATTGTTTTTATTGATGAAAGTGGTTTTCCACACGATACCCCACGGACTCACGGCTATTCCCCAAAAGGTCAACGGTGTTTTGGGCTGAAGAGCTGGGGAGCCAAGGGAAGAACAAATGTTATCGGCGCTTTATTAGGCACAACGCTGTTTGCTATCGGATTATTTGATATCAATATTAACAGCGATGTTTTCTATTCCTGGGTCACACAAGTCCTTATCCCAGTACTCCCTAAAAACAGGGTAATCGTGATGGACAATGCAACTTTTCACAAAAAACATAATATTCAACAAGTCATCATCGATGCAGGGTATATGGTGGAGTATTTGCCTACATATTCGCCAGATCTTAACCCCATTGAGCATAAATGGGCACAAGCAAAAAGCAAAAAAAGAGAGAGTGGTTGCGATACAGAGATTTTGTTCTCAGTCCATATGGTGTAATCAAAATTAAGTCGCTTTGCTATATATGCCATCGGTCCAGAAATAAACGTAGCGCGTATCGCTTAAATCACGCAGGCACCATTGCCTGTGCTCTTCAAGCCATTGCTGTTTCAGTCTGCTGATGGTACTGGCAGAGAGGCCATTCGCTTTTTCACCGAGCAGCGCCCTCAGGGCTTCGTGAAAATCACCGGTGGATATGCCTCGCAGGTACAGCCATGGTAGCAACTCTTCGACGCTTTTTGCACGTTTCAGATAAGGCGGCAACAACGCGCTGTTGAAGCATATTCCGTTGCCGCTACGCTCCCTGACCTTAGGCACTTTAATTTCAACATCCCCAATACCCGTCTGTATGGTTCGCGGTGGCAAATAGCCGTTACAAACGACAGCATGACGCCCGTCGTCAAGGCGGCGTTCAGCATGTTGTTGCAGCATGGCTTCGAGCTCAACCTCAACGGCGGCAGCTATCAGTTGCCTGGCACCATTACGAATGAATTCATGCAAGGGATCACCGGCAATATCTGGTTCTGCGGAGACCTGTAGGGTAGACTTTTTCATGGGGTATCATCTCTCTGTTGTTGAAATCATCCACGAAATCAATCAGCAGGATACGCCACCCTCCCCGAAACCCCATACACCAGAAATGAGTATAACTCCAGCTTCAACGCTGATCTTTTTCAGCAGGCGATCAAACTGGTTGAGATCGTCAGGGGTTTTGAGATTTTTGGCCAGCTCGTTAGCCAGAGCCTGTAACTGTTTTTCGTCCATAAAGTAACCTGCTTTTGATGTTGGATTGAACATATCAAAATCAGGCAATTACACAATCTCGTGTACAGGCTCTCAAATAACGGCTAAGATCAGTACAACACATAGCGGACAATGGCTAAAAATTATTGTCTAGCAGCTTACCGACATCATCCATGCTCACCACGTTACGTGGTTCAATCCGCTGCATGATATTGATGTATAAAACAGCACATCGTATTCCATACAGCGGCCTTCATCCAACGGCCATCCTGCCCGAAAAGGGACCTTTGTTGATCTATGCCTACCAGTGGCCTTGCTATATTCATTTCAACATCGCGGTCACATAGCCACTCGCCCATACCACAGCAATTTTTTTGATTAGCTATGTCAAATAAATTTGTTTTCTCTGCGTCACTAAAATGGCGACACTACGCCCTGTTGTCCTTCCCACAATTTTTGTGAACATACATAGGGTTAATTATTATGATTGCTCAGCTCAATCGGTCATTCAATCGCCTCGCAGACCATCAGGATGCCGGTATAGCTAAGCGACTTAATTTTGATTACACCATATGGACTGAGAACAAAATCTCTGTATCGCAACCACTCTCTCTTTTTTTGCTTTTTGCTTGTGCCCATTTATGCTCAATTGGGGCTTTGTTGAATAATAGGTAATCATGCTGTTTTTCCATGCCAGTTTTGGTTGAAAATGCTTGTCATCTCAGGTGTACACTTTTCTCATGAGGCCTAACTGCATGATTTTACGTTGCGAGGATCCGTCGTTTCGCTGGGCTGCCAGCATAAAATCTATTTATTCAACAAAGCCCTCAATTGGGTTAAGATCTGGCGAATATGTAGGCAAATACTCCACCATATACCCTGCATCGATGATGACTTGTTGAATATTATGTTTTTTGTGAAAAGTTGCATTGTCCATCACGATTACCCTGTTTTTAGGGAGTACTGGGATAAGGACTTGTGTGACTCAGGAATAGAAAACATCGCTGTTAATATTGATATCAAATAATCCGATAGCAAACAGCGTTGTGCCTAGGCTTTGTTGACTCGATTTTTAAACTGATTAAATTGTCGCTCCATTGTCCAGACTATTCGCTGCTCAGCAAGCGAGCAAAGACAGTGAACATCAGCATAAAAACGCCAACCCGTGGTGAAATCTCACATCTGGTCATTGATGGAACCGGCCTGAAGGTCTTTGGCGAAGGCGAATGGAAAGTCCGGCAGCATGGTGCCGACAGACGCAGGGTATGGCGTAAGCTGCACCTGGCAGTAGACAGTGTGACGCATGAGATTATCTGTGCGGATTTGTCGCTCAGTGGTATGACTGATGCCCAAGCTCTACCGGCGTTGATAAACCAGACCCACCGGAAAATCAGAGAGGCATCGGCTAACGGCGCTTAGGATACAGTTTACTGCTATGATGCTCTGCTGAGGAAGAAAATAAGGCCGCTTATCCCGCCACGAAGGGGGGCGCAATATTGGCAAGATCGCTACCACAAGCGTAACCACGCTGTTGCAAATCAGCGCATTAGCGGTAGTAACGCTATCTGGAAAAAGAAAGTGGGCTATCACCGGCGCTCAGTGGCTGAAACGGCCATGTTCCGCTTCAAAAGGCTTCTGGGTGGTCATCTAAGTCTGAGAGACTACGATGGTCAGGTGGGTGAAGCCATGGCCATGGTCAAAGCGCTTAACCTGATCACGCTATTAGGAATGCCGAACAGTATTCGCATCACGTAACAATCGACCCGTATGGGGCACAGTCGTTACAAGTTCTGATTTATTCAACAAAGCCTTCTTCAGGCCAAAACACCGTTGACCTTTTGGGGAATAGCCGTGAGTCCGTGGGGTATCGTGTGGAAAACCACTTTCATCAATAAAAACAATAGGTTTACCTTCTTTTTCATACTGTTGTATTTTTTGTTGAAATGCTTGCCGGGCGCTTTCGTCGGCTTTCGGATGACGTAGAGTTTTTTTATAGGTCAATCCCAGCTTTTTAAGAGCTTGCCAAATGGCCTTCTGACAAACGCCAAAACGCTCTGCACATTCTTTTTGGTAAGCATCTGGATATGGTTCAACATCTTTTATCAACTCGGATTTATCGATCTTTCGCTGACGTGTGGTCGATGCTTTTGACGCTATTTGATTAATCCAACACGATACAGAGGCAGGGCCAATCCGAAATTGCTTCGCTGTTTCTCGGATACTCAACCCTTCTTCTTCCCGTGTAGATATCACTTTACGTCTAAAATCAATTGAATAGCTCATTTAAATAATGCAATCAAAATTAAGTCTTTTAGCTATACCATGTTGCGTGTTGGGGATTTACAACGCTCAATCGATTTTTACACCAAGGTACTGGGGATGCGTTTGCTGCGAACCAGTGAAAATACCGAATACAAATACACGCTCGCTTTCGTGGGTTATACCGAAGAGAGCGAAGGGGCCGTCATTGAACTGACGTACAACTGGGGCGTCGATAAATACGATTTGGGTAATGCTTTCGGACACATTGCGCTGGCGGTTGAAGACGTTGCCGCAACCTGCGAGCGAATTCCTCAGGCTGGCGAAAAAGTGACGCGCGAAGCTGGCCCGGTTAAGGGCGGCACCACAATTATTGCCTTTATCGAAGATCCCGATGGTTATAGCCAACCGACTTAAAAATGATTACAGCCAATGCCCTGATATGTGGCAAAAAATACAGCTAATTGTTATCAAAATAATGTCGCTTGGCTATACAAGATTGAGCTAATTGAAAAAGCGCAATCCGGAAACGGGCTCGGCAACTGATTGTCAGGCAATGCTCTGCGGCGGCTTCTGTCCGCCGCTTTTTTGGCTTTTTCCTTTCCCTTCTCTCTTACGCTGTGCTCATTCCATTGCGCACTTCTCCCCTTCGAGGTGCTCAAGGCATCAGGTTTACTGCATTGATGGTGGGAATTTGCCATAATGCGCGCTGCATTTAGTAAATGATTAAAGAGAACATGGCTGATAAAAATAACCTGAACGCACTGAGTGGCCGTTTCCGCGGGTTTTACCCGGTTGTTATTGATGTTGAAACTGCAGGGTTCAACGCGAAAACTGACGCACTGCTGGAAATTGCCGCCATCACGATGAAAATGGATGAAGACGGTTGGTTACAGCCCGATGAGACGTTGCATTTTCACGTCGAGCCATTCGAAGGCGCGCTGCTTGATCCCGCTGCGCTGGCATTTACCGGCATTGATCCCCACAATCCGTTGCGCGGTGCCGTCTCTGAATACGAAGCCCTGCATGAAATATTCAAAATGGTGCGTAAAGGTATTAAAGACAGGGGCTGCAATCGCGGGATTATTGTCGCCCACAACGCCAATTTTGATCACGGCTTTCTGATGGCGGCAGCGGAACGCTGCGGGCTGAAGCGCAACCCGTTCCACCCCTTTGCCACCTTTGACACTGCCGCGCTGAGCGGATTGGTGCTGGGACAAACCGTATTGGCAAAGGCCTGCATGATCGCTGGCATCGCCTTCGACTCCGCGCAGGCACACTCAGCGCTTTATGATACGCAGCAAACCACAGCGCTATTTTGCGAACTGGTTAATCGTTGGAAGCGGCTGGGCGGTTGGCCATTGCCCGTGGAAGACCAAACGGACTGAGTTCTCCGAATACGACCATAAACAGGTTTCATTCCCAAATAAGAGGGGACCCAGGTGCTGGGTCCCCTCTTTTACCTCAGATACCAGCGGTATGCCCGCCAACAGGCACAATTTACTGTACGCTGTCTCCGTTCTGCGGTTCACGGTATTTGTCTGCGGTTTCTTTGAGCAGTTGCTGCAATTCGCCACGTTGATACATTTCAATGACAATATCGCATCCACCAACCAGTTCACCGTCAACCCACAGTTGGGGAAAGGTCGGCCAATTAGCGTATTTTGGCAGCTCAGCACGAATATCCGGGTTTTGTAAAATGTCCACATAGGCGAAGCGTTCACCGCACGCCGACAGCGCTTGCACAGCTTGGGCAGAGAAACCGCAGCTCGGCAACTTCGGGGAACCTTTCATGTATAACAGAATCGGGTTTTCTGTAATCTGGCGCTGAATTTTTTCAATCGTTGTCGTCGTCATGCTTTTTGCTTCCTCAAACGGTGTTTCTGCAAGCCATCACGATGCCATCTTCCTGTAGGAGTGATCGCACGGCATCATTATGTAACGGGGTATTATCGCACCATTGTCGCGTATGTGCTTTGTTATCCAAGCGATTGCAAAGCACATATACCGTTGCTTCATTGTAGCGAGAGCCGTCATGACAAAAAAACGCCATTTTTTGTAGGGCCTTTCCTGTCGGCGTTCCCTCTAAGCCATCCTCGGTGAAATATGCCGCAATAAATGATGATATTTACAGCAGGAAAACAATTATTAACGTTTTCTCATGATTCTGTTAAGCGAAAAGGTGATTTCCTGCTTTTTTCTCATGCCGTTTTCGTGAATACTGTTCGAATTGAGCGAGTTAAGGATTGTATTCGGTCTCTTTTATCATGCGCGTATTTATTACTCTGATCTTTGTTTTCTTCAGCCATCTGTTTGTTAATGTTGCCCAGGCAGCTCCGCACACCAATGCGGAGAAGAAAGCCAGCGCCAGCACGGATGGAGTTATTAGCTGTATTAGTCGCAACTAGATCTGACACTGGACCTTGAAAGGTTGAGAGTTACCGGTTTTGATATGGGTGTCTAATCCTTAAACAAAACGCGAGGTAACTCTCATGCTTCATACTAACAATCCCATTATCAAACACAAAGCCGGCCTGCTCAATCTCGCCGAAGAACTCGGTAACGTATCAAAAGCCTGCAAGAGCATGGGCGTGTCACGCGATACATTTTACCGTTATCAGGAACTGGCTGCTGAAGACGCCATTGATGCGCTGGTTAACCAGAACCGCCGGGTTCCGAACCTGAAGAACCGCGCCGACGAAGCCACTGAACGCGCGCTTGTTGATTATGCTATTGAGTTCCCGCCCCATGGGCAGCACCGGACCAGTAATGAGCTGCGTAAAAAAAGCGTGTTTATCTCCGGCAGCGGCGTGCGCTCCATCTGGCAACGACACGACCTGGAGAACTTCCGTAAACGCCTGAAGGCGCTTGAGGAAAAGATCGCCAGAGAAGGCATTGTCCTTACCGACGCTCAAATCGCAGCCCTGGAGAAGAAGGCGCACGATGATGAGGCCTGCGGTGAAATCGAGACGGCACATCCCGGGTATCTGGGCTCGCAGGACACCTTCTACGTGGGCAATCTGAAGGGGGTGGGCCGTATCTACCAGCAGATGTTCGTGGATACGTACTCGAAAGTGGCACACTGCAAGCTGTATACGAATAAAACACCGCTCACCGCCGCCGACCTGCTCAATGATCGCGTACTCCCGTTCTACGAGGCTCAGGGACTGCCGGTGCTGAGAATACTGACCGACAGGGGTACGGAGTACTGTGGTAAAGTGGAGCAGCATGATTATCAGCTTTATCTGGCTATCAACGATATCGAGCATACGAAAACGAAGGCGATGTCTCCGCAGACGAACGGCGTCTGCGAGCGCTTCCATAAAACCATTTTGCAGGATTTTTATCAGGTTACGTTCGGCAAGAAGTTATATGGAGACTTGGAAAGTCTGCAGGTAGATCTGGACAACTGGTTGTGGCATTACAATAATGAGCGAACTCATCAGGGAAAAATGTGCTGCGGGCGTACGCCGATAGCCACTTTACTCGATGGAAAACGGATCTGGGCAGAAAAGAATCTGAACCAGATGTAATCTGACAGACACCTGTATAAATAATCGTTAACTGTCAGCTCAGGTCTGAGCTAGTACAATTAAACTTATCACCTCCGTGCCGCCGCAACGATTGCGGTCAGGCTATGGGTCAAAACAGGGAGCGTACACCCTTTCCGCAACGCTTTACGGCGCACTGCGACCGCTCGCCGTTTATACCGATATGTGGGGGGAAAAGCAAAATGAAAATCACTTTTCGATGGTCTAAACGGAAAAAAAAACGGCAATACAAAATTTCGATGATAGCCGCCCTGAAACAAAAAACCGCTGGTAATCCGTCCGCTAAGTGACCTAGAATAGCCATCCAGATGTTAATCCATCTATACAGTTTTACTGACACACCGCGACTACTACAGCATTTGCTTTGAAGGTATAACAACGCATGGCTAAACACCTTTTTACATCGGAATCCGTTTCTGAAGGGCATCCGGACAAGATTGCAGACCAGATCTCTGATGCGGTTCTTGACGCCATTTTGGAACAAGATCCCAAGGCGCGCGTCGCCTGTGAGACTTACGTGAAAACCGGTATGGTGTTAGTGGGCGGTGAGATCACCACCAGCGCTTGGGTAGATATTGAAGAGATAACGCGTCGTACGGTACGTGAGATTGGCTACGTCAACTCCGAGATGGGGTTTGATGCCAATTCCTGCGCCGTGTTAAGCGCCATCGGTAAACAATCGCCGGATATCAATCAGGGCGTCGATCGCAGCGATCCACTGGAACAAGGCGCGGGCGACCAAGGCCTGATGTTCGGTTATGCCACCAATGAAACCGATGTGCTGATGCCGGCGCCCATCACCTACGCTCACCGTTTGGTACAGCGTCAAGCTGAAGTACGCAAGAACGGCACGCTGCCGTGGCTGCGCCCGGATGCAAAAAGCCAGGTTACCTTCCAATATGATGACGGCAAGATCGTCAGTATTGACGCGATTGTTCTATCAACACAGCACGCAGAAGACATTGCGCAAAGCGATTTGCATGAAGCGGTGATGGAAGAGATCATCAAGCAGGTTTTGCCATCTGAATGGCTCTCTGCCAGCACCAAATTCTTTATCAACCCGACAGGCCGTTTTGTTATTGGTGGCCCGATGGGTGACTGCGGTTTGACCGGTCGCAAGATTATCGTGGATACCTACGGCGGTGCCGCGCGTCACGGCGGCGGTGCGTTTTCCGGCAAAGACCCGTCCAAGGTTGACCGCTCTGCGGCCTATGCCGCGCGCTACGTGGCGAAGAACATCGTTGCTGCGGGGTTGGCTGATCGCTGTGAGATTCAGGTTTCCTACGCCATCGGTGTGGCCGAACCGACCTCAATCATGATCGAAACCTTTGGCACAGAAAAAATTTCAACCGAGCGTCTCACTCAGCTGGTACGCGAGTTCTTCGATCTGCGTCCTTACGGGCTGATCCAGATGCTCGATCTGCTGCACCCGATTTATCAGGAAACCGCCGCTTACGGTCACTTTGGCCGCGAGCACTTCCCGTGGGAAAAAACCGACAAGGCCGCACAACTGCGCGCGTCTGCCGGTCTGTAAACACCACAAGGCATTCCTCTCCAGCCAAAGCATAGGTATCTACACATCTTTTGCAATATCTGCTATTACGTTGCTGCATGATCTCAACTTATCCATCGGCGGGATTGATGCCCGCCTTAACCGGCGTTATCAGCGTCTGGTTAAGCAACACATGACTCCCGCAGCACCATTGGCGTCAGCCGTTAAAGACCTTGCCTGCGCGCAGAAAACAACATTCGCCACTACTCAGGCCGTTTGGCATTTTTTTAATAATGAACGTATTAGCTTCAGTCAGCTCAATGAACCGATTATTTCGCTGGCTCTCCGGCAGGTTGCACTTAACCCGCATCCATACGCTCCCGTCGTTCACGACTGGTCTCATTTACAGTTTCGTACCCACAATGGGAAAGAAGAACGTTTGAAAATGACGCATGGTGGCGACGTCGGTTATGAACTACAAACCCGCTTACTGCTTGATGCTGCAAATGGTTTACCAATAGCGCCCCTGTCTCAAACTCTAACCGATAGGGCGGGTTGTCGTTCAACGCTAACCGAGGGCTTGTCTGAGAGTCTGACTCATATGGATGCTTTGACGGCTGATATCGCCCGCGTTGAGTCTCTTGATACTGGGAAGAAGTTAGTTCATCTCATTGACCGTGAAGGTGACTCTATCGGGCATATGCGCACATTAAGCTCCCAGGGAATATGTTGGCTTATCCGGGGAAAGGAAGGGCATCGGGCCGAGTGGGGCGGTGACACCCGTAAAATTGGTGAAATTGCAGACGATCTGCCATTTATCGCAAACGGACAGGTTGGCTGGAAAGGGAAAAAAGCCAATATGGAGATCGGGGAAACATCCGTGATCATAACGCGAACAGCAAAACCGAAGCGGAAAGATATAGCCAACCGACTTAAAAATGATCACAGCCAATGCCATGATATGTGGAAAAAAATATAGCTAATTGTTATCAAAATAATGTCGCTTGGCTATACCTATGCCAGCCAAAGGCGGGAGAGGAATGAGCCTTCCAGTTGCATCGGCTTTTTCCACGATCTATCTTCAAAGCCATGAACTCGCCTCGCATTCCTATCGTGCTCCACCACGCTGTCATGCACTGTCTGTGTGAACGCCTGCAATTCGCCAATCAAGCCTTAGGCAGCCAGTATTTGGAGCCCAGCGTAAGCTATAAGCAGCGCGGCGCAACCGCAGGGACCGCCTGGCTACAGCAATGGGAAATCCGTCTGAACCCGCTGCTGCTGCTGGAAAACCAGCAGGCCTTCATCGATGAGGTCGTTCCCCACGAACTGGCTCATCTGCTGGTGTATGCCCGCTTCGGTCGCGTAGCGCCCCATGGCAAAGAATGGCGCTGGATGATGGAACAAATTCTGCAAACCCCGGCGAAACGCACACACCGTTTCGCCACCGCCTCCGTGCAGGGTAAAACCTACCCTTACTGTTGCGCCTGCCAGCAGCACCAGTTAAGCGTGCGTCGACATTACCGTGCCCAACGCGGCGATGCCACCTATCGTTGCCTGAAGTGCGGCAAACAACTCCAATTTGATGCCGTGCCACAAACCTGAGCCTTCATTCTCACTGCGCGATAAAACGCACAGTATCCATTTGCGCGACAGGTCGACGTTCGCTACCCTGCGCGTTTTACGCCAAGGGGTAGATTTGGAACATGCTTCGCAACATTCTTGTTATAGCCAAGCGACATTATTTTGATAACAATTAGCTGTATTTTTTTCCACATATCATGGCATTGGCTGTGATCATTTTTAAGTCGGTTGGCTATACGTTCCACTCTGATGCTTCGTGAATCTGTTCTCCATCCTTAAATTGGACGTTGCTTACAACCAGGGTCAGCAGGTCAAATCCTCTTAGTCGGTTCCAGCTTTTCTGAGCTGACTGGAATAGCTCATTTAAATAGTGTAATCAAAATTAAGTCGTTTAGATATATATGCTGGAGTATTTGCCTACATATTCGCCAGATTTTAACCAAATTGAGCATAAATGGGCACAAGCAAAAAAAGAGAGAGTGGTTGCGATACAGAGATTTTGTTCTCAGTCCATATGGTGTAATCAAAATTAAGTCGCTTGTCTATATTATCGGGTTCGTGTTGGCTACGTCTTGGGCGACAGCATTTTCAGCGTAGCAGGGCATTACAGCTGGAACAGCGGCTACGGCAACGCAGAGTTGGGGTGGAGCTATCCGATAACCAAGCATGTACGCTTTTATATAGCCAACCGACATTATTTTGATAACAGCCAGCTATGCTTTTTTGCCGCATATCAGGGCATTTGTTGTAATCATTTTTAAGTCGGTTGGCTATACCAAGGTGTTTAGCGGCTACGGCGAATCGATGATCGACTACAACCATCGGCAGACGCGTTACGGTGTTGGTGTGATGTTGAACGATCTTTTGAGGCGCCTTTTCAGAAAAAATAATTCTCGTGCTCAAAAGATTGCAGTTTTTATCACAGGCGCTGAAAATAGCGCCTGTTTGATTTTATCGGCCACGGGCTGATGTGATGCAAAGAGGATCGGGGAACGCGTGTCTACGGCGGAAGTGTTAAATAAGGAAGCGTTAGCGGCTCAGGTTCTACGCGATACGTTCGGTTATCAGCAATTCCGTCCCGGTCAGGATGTGGTCATTCGGGCTGCGGTCAACGGTCAGGATTGTCTGGTGCTGATGCCGACCGGGGGCGGAAAATCGCTATGCTACCAGATCCCCGCATTGGTGCTGGATGGCCTGACATTGGTGGTGTCTCCACTGATCTCTTTGATGAAAGACCAGGTGGATCAGCTTCTTGCCTACGGCGTGACGGCCGCCTGCCTGAACTCGACCCAAACCCGTGAACAGCAGTGGGACGTGATGACCCGCTGTCGCAGCGGTGAAATCAAGCTGCTGTATATCGCGCCGGAGCGTTTAACCACGGACAGCTTCTTTGACCAGCTTGCTCAGTGGAATCCGGCACTGATTGCCATCGACGAAGCGCACTGTATCTCCCAGTGGGGGCATGATTTCCGCCCGGAATACCGCGCCCTTGGGCAAATCAAGCAGCGTTTCCCCACGCTGCCAGTGGTTGCCTTGACGGCCACCGCCGACGACGCGACGCGCAGTGATATTGTGCGCCTGCTCGATCTGCACGAACCGCATATTCATCTGAGCAGCTTCGACAGGCCCAATATCCGCTATACGCTGGTGGAGAAATTTAAACCGCTCGATCAGCTGTGGATGTTTGTGCAGGGTCAGCGCGGTAAAAGCGGCATCATTTATTGCAACAGCCGGGCGAAGGTAGAGGATATCAGTGCGCGTCTGCAAAATCGTGGCCTCAGCGTGGCGGCCTATCATGCTGGGTTGGACAACGAACGGCGTGCGCAGGTACAGGAAGCGTTTCTACGTGACGATTTGCAAGTGGTGGTAGCCACCGTCGCCTTTGGCATGGGTATTAACAAACCCAACGTGCGCTTTGTGGTGCACTTTGATATCCCACGCACGATCGAATCCTACTATCAGGAGACCGGGCGTGCCGGGCGAGATGGCCTGCCTGCGGAAGCCGCGCTGTTTTACGATCCGGCTGACATGGCGTGGTTGCGCCGCTGCCTTGAGGAAAAACCGCCGGGCCCGCAGCAAGAAATTGAACGGCACAAGTTGAACGCGATGGGGGCGTTCGCGGAGGCGCAAACCTGCCGCCGTCTGGTGTTGCTTAACTATTTTGGTGAAGGGCGGCATGCCCCTTGCGGTAACTGTGATATCTGCCTCGATCCACCTAAGTGCTATGATGGCCTGGTGGATGCGCAAAAGGCGCTCTCCTGCGTATATCGGGTGAGGCAGCGCTTTGGCCTGGGCTATGTGGTAGAAGTGCTGCGTGGGGCTAATAACCAGCGTATTCGCGAATGGGGACACGACAAGCTGCCAGTGTACGGCATTGGCCGTGAGCAATCGCATGAGCATTGGGTCAGCGTGCTACGCCAACTGATTCACATGGGGTTCCTCACGCAAAATATTGCATTACACTCAGCGGTACAGCTGACCGAATCGGCCCGTCCGGTGCTGCGCGGTGAGATACCTTTGCAGTTGGCGGTGCCTCGCGTGGTTAACCTGAAGCTGAAAGCGAACCAAAAATCGTACACCGGGCTTTACGATCGCAAGCTGTTTGCCAAGCTGCGCAAACTACGCAAAGCCATTGCTGATGAGGGCGATATCCCGCCTTATGTGGTGTTCAGTGATGCCACGCTGCTGGAAATGGCCGATCGCTTGCCGGTAACGACAAGCGAATTGCTGACGATTAACGGCGTCGGGCAGCGTAAACTGGAGCGATTCGGTACGCAATTTATGTCGCTGATCCGTGAACATCTGGACGATGGCGACGATGTGCGCTGATCGGACTTGAATTTCTAGACTCTGTGGTAAAAAAGGAAAATATCATGATGTCGTTTTTGACCGTGGCGATGGTGCACTTCGTGGCATTGATGAGCCCGGGACCGGATTTCTTTTTTGTTTCCCAGACGGCGGCGAGTCGCTCGCGCAAAGAAGCCATGATGGGCGTTCTGGGGATTTCTCTGGGGGTAATGGTGTGGGCGGCCATTGCGTTGGTGGGGTTGCACCTGTTACTGCAAAAAATGGCGTGGTTGCACGATGCTATTACTATCGGCGGTGGATTGTATCTGTGCTGGATGGGATGGCAGATGTTGCGCGCAGCGCGTCGCAAAGGGGAGCTGCAAACGGTTGAAACGGTAGAACTGCCTTCGAAAGGGAAAACCTTTATACACGGTTTGCTGACCAACCTCGTTAACCCGAAAGCGCTTATCTATTTCGGCAGCGTATTCTCTCTGTTTGTGGGCGACAGCGTTGGCACCAGTGCGCGCTGGGGGCTGTTTGCATTAATCTCTCTTGAAACGCTGCTGTGGTTTAACTTGGTGGCAATGGTGTTTGCCTTGCCTACAATGCGCCGTGGCTATCAGCGTTTGGCTAAATGGATTGATGGTCTGGCGGGGGGCTGTTTACCGGCTTTGGGCTACATCTGATTATTTCGCGTTAAGCGAGCATGACGTAGCACTCCAGCTGTTTTATCCTCGCCGCCGGTTGGCGGCGAGTGACGGATTACACCTTACGCGCCGTTGCCAGTAGCGCGCCGACCAGCATAAACAACGAGCCAAACAGCCGGTTGAGCAGGCGGACTTGGCGCGGCCCTTTCAGCCATACAGCAATGCGAGTGGCGAGCGTGGCGTAACCGATCATCACCCCAAAAATCAGATACTGAGCAACCTGCGGCTGATGCGGCACGATAAACTGTGGGAACAGCGCCGCCAGAAAAACGATGCTTTTCGGGTTGGTGAGGTTGACCAGAACGGCACGACGAAACAGCTGGCGGCGTGGCAGGGTGCCCGCCAGCGCATGCAGATCGAGTGAACCAGCCGCGCGCCACTGCTGGATACCGAGCCAGATCAGATAAGCTGCACCGAGCCATTTCAGAATGTCAAAAGCCAGCAGCGATTGCGATAGCAGCGCGCCAAGACCGATACCGACCAATACGATATGGATAGCCAGCCCGACTTGCAGCCCAGCGATGGATGCCGCCGCACCGCGATAGCCGTGACTGATGGCAGTGCTCATGGTATTGATAGCCCCGGACCCCGGAGAAAGGCTGAGAATAAGCGTTGTGAGAAGATAGGTTAACCACCAGTCGAGGGTCATAGCTGCTTCCTGATTGCATGTTGTTGCATTGGCATTGTTTGCGATCGCCGCAACGGAAACTGAAGGGTTTACCGATGCGTTACGTGGTTAAACATTACGACCGAATGTGCCACAATACGCCATTGCTGATTGTTGTGCCAGCGATCACAAAACTCTCTGGTAGTCCCCGCGTGGCAGGGGGCTAGCGCGGTGTCGTGCAGCAAGGAGAAACGTGATGTCACTCGAAATTTCCGGCCTATTATTAAGAGAAAAACAGTTTTCTGCCTTCGTCACCGGGACGCTGTTGGATTTCTGGCGTCAGCGTGAAGAGGGGGAATTTCCCGGCGTTGATGATGTGCCGATCCGCTTTGTACGCTTTACCGCTCCAGAGCACACGCGTTTGGTGGTGGTGTTTCCCGGCCGCATAGAAAGCTATGTAACGTATGGTGAAGTCGCCTACGATTTGTTCCAGGCGGGTTATGATGTGCTGATCATGGATCACCGCGGCCAAGGGCGCTCCGGGCGGATGCTGGAAGACGGTAATCGTGGCCATGTGGTATGCTTTGGTGACTACGTAGACGACGTCGAGCAATTCTGGTTGCACCATGTGGATGCGGTGAAAACGGCCGAGCCCTTGCGCTACCAGCGCTGCTTTGCGCTCGCCCACTCAATGGGCGGTGCGATCTTGGGGCATTTTTTGGCACGTCGGCCGGATGCATTCGATGCCGTGGCGCTGTGTGCGCCCATGTGTGGCATTAAATTGCCGATGCCGGGCTGGCTGGCTTCACGCATTGTTGCTTGGGCGGAACTGCACCCGCGCATTCGCGATTATTATGCTATCGGCACTGGGCAATGGCGTCCGCTGCCCTATTTGATCAACGTGCTAACGCACAGCCGTGAGCGTTACCGTCGCAGCGCGCGTGCCTATGCCGATGAACCCGGCCTGCGCGTTGGCGGCCCGACCTATCACTGGATGCGGGAATCGATGGCTGCCGGGCGTGAACTGATGGCATTGGCTGCGCACATTACCCCCCCCTTGCTGCTGCTTCAGGCACAGGAGGATATAGTGGTGGATAATCACAGTCAGGATGCGTTTTGTCAGGCGTTGGCTGAAGCCGGACACCCCTGTGTTGGTGGTACTCCGGTGGTGATTGCGGGTGCCCGCCATGAACTGTTATTCGAAGAAGATGGGATTCGGTCACAGGTGTTTACCCATATTCTCAACCATTTTGCACAATATCCGTAAATGTTGCGGCCAACGCCGCGCCATTCCCCTTAGAGGTGAGAGTTCACTGTTATGTATCACATCGTTGCTTCCGATTTAGATGGCACGCTGCTGTCGCCAGACCACACGCTGTCTCCATTCGCCAAAGAGACCCTGAAACTGCTGACCGCACAGGGCATTCACTTTGTGTTTGCCACCGGGCGGCATCATCTGGATGTAGCGCAGATTCGTGACGGGCTGGGCATCAGCGCCTTTATGATCACCTCTAACGGCGCGCGCGTGCACAATACCCAGGGGGAACTGATCTTCAGTCACAATCTGGATCAGGATATTGCACACGACCTCTACGGTATGGTGTACCGGAACCCGGAGATGCTGACGCACGTCTACCGTGACGATGAATGGTTTATGAGCCGCTCTCGTCCAGAAGAGGAACGCTTTTTTCAGGAGTCAGTATTCAAATACAAACTGTTTGAACTGGGCCTGCTCGGCACTGATGGTGTGAGTAAAGTGTTCTTCACCTGTGACAGCCATGAGAAGCTGCTGCCGTTGGAAGAGGCGATCAATGCCCGCTGGGGCGATCGGGTTAACGTGAGCTTTTCCACGCTGAGCTGTCTGGAAGTAATGGCGGGCGGCGTATCCAAGGGCCATGCGTTGGAGCAAGTCGCCAAACTGATGGGGCATACCCTGACGTCGTGCATTGCGTTTGGCGATGGCATGAACGATTTTGAAATGCTGTCGATGGCCGGTAAAGGATGCATTATGCGCAACGCGCATCAGCGCCTGAAAGATTTACTGCCGCAACTGGAAGTCATTGGCAGCAATGCGGACGATGCGGTAGCGCACGCGTTGCGTCGTCAGTTTCTCTCTGCGGTGTGAGGATGTTGCTGGCGGCCAAGGCCGCCAGCAGACAGAAGGAGCTTGCGATTAGGCGCGTTTCTCCATTTCCGCCTTATGTTTCTTCTCATTGATCATGGTGATAAACAGCAGTACTACCGCCATGACACTGCCGCCGATCATCACCATAAAGCCGCCATCCCAACCGAAGAAGTCAACGGTGTAGCCGACGATGGCGCTGGCTGCAACGGAGCCGCCGAGGTAACCGAACAGTCCTGTAAGGGCATCGTCCATTTCTGTGATGCCGCCTGGATTGCCAGCCATACGACCTTCTTCACCGAGTCATCAGTCGGGAACACCTTGCGTTTCTTGATTGCATGCCGGAGCACGCTGTTCAGTGATTCTATAGCGTTCGTCGTGTAGATTACCTTGCAAAGTTCCTGAGGGTACGAAAAGAATGTCGACAGGTTGGCCCAGTTTGACTGCCAGCTCCGGCTTATCTGCGGATAGCGGTGATCCCATGTCCAACCGAACGTCTCCAGTGCCTGAAGCGCGGCCTCTTCGATTGGAGCCTGATACACTGCTTTTAGGTCGCGTGTTACCACCTTATAGTCCTTCCAGGCAACGAAGCGCAGACTGTTGCGCACCATGTGCACGATGCACAACTGGATGCGGGCTTCCGGGTAGACCGTGTTGATGGCATCCGGGAACCCTTTCAGGCCGTCCACACAGGCAATGAGGACGTCGGTCAGGCCACGGTTTTTCAGTTCTGTCAGCACGTTCAGCCAGAACTTTGCGCCTTCATTTTCGGCCAGCCACATCCCCAGTAGCTCTTTCTGGCCTTCGATATTGATACCCAGCGCTAGGAACACAGACTTATTGATAACGCGGCTGTCCTGCCGGACTTTCAGAACGATACAGTCAAGGTAAACAATGGGATAAACCGCATCCAGGGGGCGATTTTGCCATTCAACAACCTGCTCCATAACGGCATCGGTGACCTTCGATACCAGGGTGGGTGAGACATCCGCGTCATACAGCTCTTTGAACGCAGCGGCAATTTCGCGGGTGGTCATCCCTTTGGCATACAACGATAAAATCTGGTTATCCATCCCGGTGAGCTGGGTCTGGTCCTTCTTCACCAGTTGCGGTTCAAAGGAACCATCACGATCACGTGGTGTACGCAGTTCCAGCGGACCATCGCCGGTGCTAACAGTCTTTGTGGAGTAGCCATTGCGCGTGTTAGTTCCAGATTTGGACTGGTGCTTCTCATGCCCGAGGTGATGGGTCATTTCAGCATTAAGGGCAGCTTCAACGCAGATCTTTTTCAGCAGGCGATCAAACGGGTTGAGAGCGTCAGGGGTTTTGAGATTTTTGGCCAGCTCGTTAGCCAGAGCCTGTAACTGTTTTTCGTCCATAAAGTAACCTGCTTTTGATGTTGGATTGAACATATAAAAACCAGGCAATTACACAATCTCGTGTACAGGCTCCTTTATTAGGCACAACGCTGTTTGCTATCGGATTATTTGATATCAATATTAACAGCGATGTTTTCTATTCCTGAGTCACACAAGTCCTTATCCCAGTACTCCCTAAAAATAGTGTAATCGTGATGGACAATGCAACTTTTCACAAAAAACATAATATTCAACAAGTCATCATCGATGCAGGGTATATGGTGGAGTATTTGCCTACATATTCGCCAGATCTTAACCCAATTGAGCATAAATGGGCACAAGCAAAAAGCAAAAAAAGAGAGTGGTTGCGATACAGAGATTTTGTTCTCAATCCATATGGTGTAATCAAAATTAAGTCGCTTGGCTATATTGCAAAAGATGTGTAGATACCTATGCCTTTAGGCGCAGTCGTCTCAACGCTGTACGATGTCAGGTAGGTTTTAAGCACAGATAAACGTGTAAACCGGGATTGGCCGATGCCATGCAGAGTTGACCACCGTGCAGTTCGGCAATGGCTTTCACCAGCGACAGGCCAAGCCCGAAACCGGGCTGCTGCTGTGCCCCTTCAAGGCGTTGAAAACGTTCCAACGCCGTGGCGTGCAGGTTTTCGGGAATACTAGGGCCACGATCGGAAACACGCAGTGCTGTCCAGCCGCGATAAAGGGTGACGCTCAGGGTAATCGCTTTACCTTGAGCAGCATACTTCAGCGCGTTTTCGATCAGATTCGCCAGCGCCTGAAACAGCAACGCCCGATCGCCAAAAAGTTGTGTCCCAGCAGGTGCATCAATCAGCAATTGGCACTGGTGTGCATCTGCTAACGGTTGATAATATTCAGATACCTCTTCCAATAACGGGCGCACCTCAAAGCGGGCAAATTGATGCACACAGCGCCCGCTTTCAATCTCTCCGATACGCATGACAGTGCGAAACAGCTCCAAAATCTTGTGCACCTCTTCCACCGCCTGATGCAACTCCTCACGCATCTCATGCTCAAGACCTTGTCGCTCGGTCAGGTTGTACAACCGGTTTTGCAGGTGCGTCAGCGGCGTACGTAATTCATGGGCAATGTGACTTGAGGTGCTGCGCACCTGCTCCATCAGGCGTTCAATGCGCTCCAGATTCTGGTTAATGTCGTTGCTCAGGCTATGGAAATCGTCATCACGCGTTGAGAGCGGCATACGAACGTACTGTTCACCGGCGCTGTAGCGGTGCAGCGCGGTACGGATCCGCTCGACGCTGCGCAGGCTGCGTAAACTGAAATGTCTGCTGACAACCAGAGAAAACAACAGCACAACAAACAGCCCTGCCCCCGCCACCAGTGGAATAGTGCGAATACGTTCCAGCATCGGACGCAGATTATAGGCGGTGAACAACACGCCACCATCATCCAGCGCCACCGACATACCGACCAGGTTGCTCTCGGGTGCGCTGCGGTGCTGGTCGCTGGCCTTCAGCGCCCCCTTTTCAAGCAGTAGCGCCTTCAGGCAAGGGACATCCATTTTGCACGCGGTATGATTTGGCCCAGGCAGCATCCAACCCGCATTGCGGTAGAGAATCTCGCCCTGCTTGCTCATCACCAGAAACAGAGGCAACTCGTCGGTTTTTGCCTGATTATCGCGTTTGAGCTGGGCGATCAGCGTAGACGTGTCGGTCAGCCGTGATTGGGTTGCATGGTTATGGATATTGCCCAGTATGACGTCGCGCACGTGTGTGCGGATCAGCGTTTCACTCAACACGCTGAAACCGACAATGCAGCACAGCACCATCAGCAAAAACAGGAAAACCAACGTAATAAATTGGCGAAACTGCGAGGTGCGCAGAAACACCGGATAACGGTTTGCACCGTGCACGCACAAATGGCGAATTTTCTCACGCCATCCGTTACCCGGCCATCTCAGCGCAGGTTCATTGTGTACGCTACGCGACATCCGTTTTTTCCACTGCACCTAGGGCATAGCCCATCGATCTTAACGTTTTGATCAGCGGCCGGGGAAAGCCTTTGTCGATCTTGGCCCGCAGTTTGGACATATGAACATCGATCAGGTTGGTCTGAGGATCGAAGTGATACCCCCAGACGCGCTCCAACAATAGCGTACGTGTGATCACCTGCCCTGGGTTTTCCATCAAAATGATCAGCAGCTTGATCTCTTTATCGGTAAGATCGATGCGTTGCCCGCTCCGCCAGGCAACCCGTTGCAGACGATCAAGTTGCAGATCTTCAAACGTCAACAGCGATGACGGTGCCTCCTGCGGTTTTCCTCTGCGCACCATAATCTCTAAGCGCAAAAGCAACTCATTGAAATTAAAAGGCTTACCCAGATAATCTTCGGCACCCAGTTCCAGCCCCATCACGCGATCCACATCGCGATCCAACGCTGAAAGCAGCATGATAGGCGGATGACGCGACCCTTGCAGCTCACGCAGTACGCTAAAACCGTCTAACGTTGGTAGCATCCGATCCAACAGCACCACGTCATAAATTTCATCTTTAATGGCTTTGAGCGCATGTTCGCCATCATG
The DNA here is from genome assembly GCF_050472005.1 of Symbiopectobacterium sp. RP. Classification (NCBI taxonomy): domain Bacteria; kingdom Pseudomonadati; phylum Pseudomonadota; class Gammaproteobacteria; order Enterobacterales; family Enterobacteriaceae; genus Symbiopectobacterium; species Symbiopectobacterium sp. RP. Next base: position 86,494 of record NZ_JBGOGS010000002.1, read on the forward strand.
AACAATATTGCAGGCATAACCATGTGAGTGCAGCTTTACACCAAGCCAATGGCACAACACCGAGTCGTCATCAACCACTAAAACGCGCATAGTTCTCCCTCTGTCAAAGTGATGGTTGCTTACACCACAACACGCGTAGTGACGTGCTACCGATCCACAACAATAGGATCTGAGCCACTCTGACACAGGCAATAACCTGTCTGGCGGCTTCTTATGCGTCAACGCGTTATAGGATAATAGCAATCATTATCATTTAATGACAAGTGGTTTACAATGCTGACAATTAGCCAGAATTTGTAGGGTTTTTCTGCGATCGTGGGGTTTTCGTGCATTCCTCATGCTAGGCAGTGTCCCTTAATTGCGTAACCGGCGGTAAAACAAGCGGATGCAGCCCAGTTTCACCATTGCTAGATATAGCAAAACGACTTGAAAATGATTACAGCCAATGCCCTGATATGTGGCAAAAAAATACAGCTAATTGTTATCAAAATAATGTCGCTTGGCTATAGAATCACTGAACAGCGTGCTCCAGCATGCAATCAAGAAACGCAAGGTGTTCCCGACTGATGACTCGGTTAAGAAGGTCGTATGCCTGGCAATCCAAGCGGCATCACAGAAATGGACGATGCCCTTACAGGACTTGTGTATGGCAATGAGTCGCTTTATTATCGAGTTCGGTGACCGTCTTGACGGTCACTTCTGAGGAAAGGCATTTACACAAAATCTTAAACAGGCTCATAGCAAACAGCGTTGTGCCTAATAAAGCGCCGATATAGCCAAGCGATATTATTTTGATAACAATTAGCTGTATTTTTTTGCCACATATCAGGGCATTGGCTGTAATCATTTTTAAGTCGGTTGACTATACCTAGCGTTCTGGCGATTACGCTATCCGTCATCTTTGGCTTTGTTCTCGGGAATCTGGTGCTGTAACGTCCCTTCGGTATTCACCCCGGGCGGCATCCATTCCCCTCGGCCCCCAAAGCAGGGTATAGTACCCCCAGTTCCTCTTTCACTGGGGTGACCATGGAAAATTCTGCGAGCTGCACCGCCATCGTTGTCCTGTGTACTGCACCTGACGAACCCATAGCACAACAGCTGGCGACGGATGTGCTCAATGCCGGGCTGGCAGCCTGTGTCACAGTACTGCCGGGCGCGCACTCTTTCTATGTCTGGGAAGGTAAGCTGGAGCTGCAACAGGAAGTGCAACTAGTGATCAAGAGCGATACCTTGCACCAACTTGCGCTGCTGCAACGCCTGAAACAGCAACACCCTTATCAAACGCCGGAACTGCTGGTGGTTCCGATCACGGATGGCGACAAAGATTACCTGACATGGCTAACCACATCCTTACGCTGATCCTGCTGTTAAGCACGCTGATCTGCCCTCAACTGGCAGGCGCATCCCTGTTTGCGCCGTCATCTCCGGTACAAAACAGCCGCTTTTTGACGGTAGATCGCGCATTTGCTTTCGATTTTCAGCAACAGCAAGAGACGCTGACGCTACGCTGGCAAATCCAACCAGGCTATTACCTCTATCGCGACAAAATCAGTCTTACTCCCAGCCAAGCCTTGCTCGGCGACATATCCGTACCCGCTGGCCTGCCGCACAAAGACGATTTTTTTGGAGAAGTGGCAATCTTTCGCGATAGTCTCACAGTAACCGTCCCTATTACGCAGAGCACGGCGGGCGCAACGGTGCGTGTTACCTATCAGGGCTGCGCCGATGCGGGTTTTTGCTACCCACATGAAACGCGGGAAATTCCATTAAGTACAGTGACCGCAGGCCTCCAGCCAATGCCCAGCAATACAGCGCCAACCGTCACAGCACCTGTAGCACCAGCACAACTTCCATTTTCTCCACTTTGGTCGTTGTTAATCGGTATCGGTGTTGCCTTCACCCCCTGCATACTCCCAATGTACCCACTGATTTCCGGGCTGATTCTTGGCCGGAAACAGCAATTATCCGCCCGCCGTACCCTGCTGCTGGCGTTCACCTATGTGCAAGGCATGGCTCTGACCTACACGCTGCTGGGCATTATCATCGCGGCAGCAGGACTGCGTTTTCAGGCGGCGCTACAGCATCCGGCCGTGTTGATCGGCTTGTCACTGCTGTTTATCGCACTCGCGCTGTCGATGTTTGGTCTCTATAACCTACAGATGCCCTCCGCCATACAAACGCGTCTGGCACAGTGGAGCAATCGGCAACAAAGCGGCTCTCTTGGCGGAGTCTTTTGCATGGGGGCATTGGCTGGGCTGATTTGCTCGCCCTGCACCACCGCCCCTCTCAGCGCCATCCTGCTCTATATTGCGCAAAGCGGTAATAGCGTCGCCAGTGGCGGCATTCTTTATCTCTACGCGCTTGGCATGGGCTTGCCGCTTATTGCAGTAACCCTGTTTGGCAATCGCTTTTTACCCCGTAGCGGCCCCTGGATGCAGCACATCAAAACCGCTTTTGGGTTTGTCATTCTGGCCTTGCCTATTTTTCTGCTGGAACGCGTTGTAGGCGATACTTGGGGAGCGCGTCTGTGGAGCCTGGTGGTGATTTTCTTCCTGGCTTGGCTGAGCATGCTGGGTTTGCGCAGCCATTGGCGCGGTATGCGTTTGATACAACTGCTGCTTTTGATTGGTGCCGTGACCGCCGCTCGTCCACTGCAAGAGTGGCTAATGCCGTCATCAAGCCAGGCCAGCACCGCTCATACCATTTCTCTGCCATTTACACCGGTGCATAATCTGGAGCAAGTAAACCAATCTCTGGCGAGCAGCCAGCAGCCTGCCATGCTGGATTTGTATGCCGACTGGTGTGTAGCCTGCAAAGAGTTTGAGAAATACACTTTCAGCGATACGGACGTCAAACGGGATCTGGCCAGGTTTCAACTTCTTCAGGCGGATGTGACCGCCAACAACGCGCAGCAAAATGCATTGCTGAAAAAATTTCAGGTTATGGGGTTACCAACCATACTCTTTTTTGACAGTAATGGCCGGGAGATTCCCGACTCACGCATTACGGGTTTTATGAATGCCGAGGCGTTCAGGGCACATTTGCAAAAACTGGGGCAATAGGCCACTGCAACGGTGGTGGCCCCAGTCTGAATCCATAGGTATCTACACATCATAAAGGGTTAAAAACCACCATAGCTAAGTGGGCAAGTTCTTCCGGGGTATAGTCTGCTAATAACGTCAAGGTATTTAGCAGGATGGATAGTCCGGCAAGCAGCGCTGGGGCGCTTTCTTTACGCCCTCGTTTTTGTTGTCGTCCGGATAATCGGCAAATTAACTGACGGGCTGCCGCATTGTCGTCTCCTTCAGCGCGTTGCAGCCGCCATACCAGCACACATGCCATGCTAGTGCGTAGCAGGGCACCAGCACTGCGCTGAAGCCATTTTTCTACATCATGACCGGCACCTTTCAGCAGCTTAAAAAAGGATTCAATACCCCAGCGCCAGTAATACCAGCGAGCGACTTCCGCGCTGGTGATCTCGTTGCTAACTTTTGTGAGCAGCCTCCAGCGTCCGATAAATTTACCGTGAGTATCGGTAAGGCGAACCACAACTAATCTGAGTGTCAGAGCTACGCCTGGCTGAACTTTCACTCGCCGTCCGGTGTTCTTGTCTTTCCACTTCGCTTTTGCTGTTCGCGTTATGATCACGGATGTTTCCCCGATCTCCATATTGGCTTTTTTCCCTTTCCAGCCAACCTGTCCGTTTGCGATAAATGGCAGATCGTCTGCAATTTCACCAATTTTACGGGTGTCACCGCCCCACTCGGCCCGATGCCCTTCCTTTCCCCGGATAAGCCAACATATTCCCTGGGAGCTTAATGTGCGCATATGCCCGATAGAGTCACCTTCACGGTCAATGAGATGAACTAACTTCTTCCCGGTATCAAGAGACTCAACACGGGCGATATCAGCCGTCAAAGCATCCATATGAGTCCTACTCTCAGACAAGCCTTCGGTTAGCGTTGAACGACAACCCGCCCTATCGGTTAGAGTTTGAGACAGGGGCGCTATTGGTAAACCATTTGCAGCATCAACCAGTAGGCTGGTTTGTAGTTCATAACCGACGTCGCCACCATGCGTCATTTTCAAACGTTCTTCTTTCCCATTGTGGGTACGAAACTGTAAATGAGACCAGTCGTGAACGACGGGAGCGTATGGATGCGGGCTAAGTGCAACTTGCCGGAGAGCCAGCGAAATAATCGGTTCATTGAGCTGACTGAAGCTAATACGTTCATTATTAAAAAAACGCCAACCGGCCTGAGTAGTGGCGAATGTTGTTTTCTGCGCGCAGGCAAGGTCTTTAACGGCTGACGCCAATGGTGCTGGGGGAGTCATGTGTTGCTTAACCAGACGCTGATAACGCTGGTTAAGGCGGGCATCAATCCCACCGATGGATAAGTTGAGATCATGCAGCAACGTAATAGCAGATATTGCAAAAGATGTGTAGATACCTATGGCTTCAGGCGCTGGAGACGTTCAGTGGGACATGGGATCACCGCTATCCACAGATAAGCCGGAGCTGGCAATCAAACTGGGCCAACCTGTCGACATTCTTCTCGTACCCCCAGGAACTTCGCAAGGTAATCTACATGACGAACGCTATAGAATCACTGAACAGCGTGCTCCGGCATGCAATCAAGAAACGCAAGGTGTTCCCGACTGATGACTCGGTGAAGAAGGTCGTATGGCTGGCAATCCAGGCGGCATCACAGAAATGGACGATGCCCTTACAGGACTGGCGTATGGCAATGAGTCGCTTTATTATCGAGTTCGGTGACCGCCTTGACGGTCACTTCTGAGGAAAGGCATTTACACAAAATCTTAAACAGGCTCGGCCATTCCCATACACTCTCTGTCATTCCCGCGTAGGTGGGAATCTCCCACAGGCGAAACACATTCTTCCTGACAAAGGTCCCCGGCCTACGCCGAGGACGACGAGCTTTGACATCAGTTTAAGGCCCAAGTGGGCCTGTGAGTGAATAACAACGTGACGCTATCCAGTTACTTGGCCGCCTCAGCGGCGGTTTTTATCCAACCATCAAACTGTACCTGATGTGCCTTGATCCAGCCATCCACATGGCGTTCGATATCTTTCTGGCTGCTCTCTCCGCTGCGCATCTGCATGTTTTGCGCGTTGATGTCGGCCAATGGCAGCTTCATGATGGCAAACAGTTTGACAGCTGCCGGATTTTTCTCTGCCCACGCTTTGTTCGCTGCGATGCGAATATTATTCACGGGGAAGCCGTAGTCGTTGCCGTTAGCCAGCTTGGTGCTGGAGCCTTTCATTTCTCCCGGTTGAGAAGAGAAAGGCACCTGTAACCAGACAACGTCGCGCCCCGGTACCAGCACATCGCTGACCCAGTACGGTGTCCAAGTGTAATAGAAGATAGGTTTGCCTTCTTTATAGCGGGTAATGGCATCTGCGATCATCGCGGCGTAGTTACCCTGATTGTGCTCGACCGTGTTGCTCAATCCGTAAGCCTGAAGGTGATGGTTGATGGCGGCTTCACAACCCCAACCCGGTGCACAACCGATCAGGTCCGCTTTGCCATCAGCGTTGGTATCAAACAGCTTGGCGATCTCAGGATCTTTAAATTGCTCAACGTTGGTGATCTGGTACTTTTCCGCTGTCTTTTTGTCGATCAGATAGCCCTGCGCTGCACCAGCAACGTAAACCCCGTCGCGGTAAAATTTGGTATCACCGCCAGCCGCTTTGTACATGTCTGCCTGAAGCGGATCCCAGTTGACGGCGGTGAAGGTGGCATCGCCGGATGCGATGGACATATAGGCAACATTGTAATCCACTTCGCGAATGGGTTGCACGTCGTAGCCCAGTTTCTCCAGTGCACGGCTGACCAGCAACGTCTGGAAGGTTTCTTCCGAAATTGTGCTCTGCACGGGCTGAACACTGACTCCTTTGCCTGGCTGATCGGCGGCATAGAGCGGCGAGCCTGTCAGCGCGGCAATCAGGGCAACAGCCCAGAATCCGATTTTCTGCATCATGGTTTTATCCCTCTTTTATGTTGTCGTGTGATTAACGCGTGAACGGGCGTAAAATTTGCCCCAACGGACCGGTGCGATACCAGGATTGATTACCACGGCTACGGCGGTCACGCCCCAGAGACTGGGTCAATCGGTCCAAAATGATGGCAAGAATAACGATCCCGACGCCGCCTACGGCAGCCAGTCCCATATCCAGACGCCCGATACCGCGCAGCACCATCTGCCCCAATCCTCCCACTGCGATCATCGAAGCAATAACCACCATGGAGAGTGCGAGCATCAGCGTTTGGTTAACACCCGCCATGATGGTGGGCATTGCCAACGGCAACTGTACTTTGAACAGCATCTGGCGCGGACTGGCTCCAAAGGACTCAGCGGCTTCTACCAGATCGGCGGGCACCTGCCGGATACCGAGGATGGTCAAACGTACAATCGGTGGCAGCGCAAAGATAATCGTGACCACCACGCCGGGCACATTCCCGATGCCAAACAGCATGACAATCGGCACCAGATACACAAACGCCGGTGTGGTTTGCATGGCGTCGAGCAGCGGGCGCACCACTTTTGCCGCACACTCACTGCGCGCCAGCCAGATGCCGAGCGGCAAACCAAGCAGCATGCAAAAGAACAGGGCGGTTAATACCAGTGCCAGCGTGACCATAGCCTGTGACCACGCACCGATAGCACCGATGGCGACCAGCGATATCAGCGTTGCCGCACACATACCCAGTGATGACATCTGCCAGGCGATAAGGGAGAACACCAAGATGGCGACCGGGGCTGGCATGCCTAGCAGCGCCTGCTGGAAAGCGTTGAGAATGATGTCAACCGGCACGCGAATGCCTTGAAACAGCGGACGGAAATGCAGTACCAGCCAGTCGATCCCTCCGGTGACCCAATGATCCAACGGAATCAACGTGTCTTTGAACGGATCTAACAGCGAAAAGTGTTCCTGAGCCGGTGCTGGGGCGCTGTTCAGCCAATCAGCTCCAGACTGGGCGGCATCCTGAGCGGGTGCGCCCCACGCATCTGCACTGTTAGTTGCAGCGTCACCCGAAGCCAATGCACTTTGTGCTGCCGATGACCAAGGATCGCCATTGCTGCTGGTGGCTGCCTGTTCGGCAGCATTGACCGGTGTTTTCGTGGTTTCCCACGGATTGGTTGCGTTAGTCATTGTTGCTGCCCTCCTTGTCTAATGCCTGTAACAGCATGCCCTTGGAAATAATGCCGATATATTCACTGTTCTCACCGATGACCGGTACGGCGCAGGGGGCCTGTGCAACCTGTAAAATCAGTTCGTTGAGTGACATATCTGCGGGCACGGGGGCAGGGTCTGGCAGCAAAGCCTGTTCCAGCGGTTCTTGCGCGTGCAGTGCTTTTTTCAGCGAATCGATAGACACGACGCCGATAAATTTTTTCCCTTTTTCCAGCACGTAGCCATATTCACGATTATCATCCTGTAGGATCTTGAGCGCCGAGCGCGGCCCAACGCCGGGCGCTTTGCGGATCAAGGTAACGGGGCGACGACGCGCAATGTCTTTCGCACTGAACACGTGGCTGATATCCACACCACGGAAGAAGGTACGCACATAGTCATTAGCCGGGTTATTGAGAATTTCATCCGGTGTGCCGACCTGGATCACTTCACCACCTTGCATGATGGCGATGCGATCGCCGATGCGCATGGCTTCGTCCAGATCGTGTGAAATAAACACGATGGTACGCTGGTGGCGCGATTGCAGTTTCACCAACTCATCTTGCATTTCAGTACGGATAAGCGGATCGAGCGCTGAAAACGCTTCATCCATCAGCAGAATATCGGGATCGTTTGCCAGTGCACGCGCCAGACCGACGCGTTGGCGCATCCCGCCAGAAAGCTCATCCGGATAGGTATTGGCATAAGCTTCGAGGCCTACCTGTTGCAGTGCTTCGAGCGCTTTCTGTTCACGCTGTGCTTTATCGACACCTGCCAACTCCATGCCAAACGCGGTGTTAGCCAACACGCTCAGGTGCGGCATCAAGGCGAATGACTGGAACACCATGCTGATTTTTTTGCGGCGCAGGGCGCGCAGTTCTGTGTCTGATACCTCGGCGACGTTTTCGCCGTCGATCAGTACCTGACCGCGAGTCGGTTCAATCAGACGATTGAGAAGGCGTACCAGTGTGGATTTACCCGAGCCGGATAATCCCATGATGACGAATATCTCGCCTTCTTCAATGGCCAGATTGGCGTCTTTCACGCCGACAGTGAGCCCGGTTTTTTCAAAGATCTGATCTTTGTTTAGCCCTTTGTCTATCAGTTTGAATGCCCTGTCAGGGTGCTCGCCAAATATTTTATAGAGATGCTTTACTTCGAGTTTTATTGCCATGAAATGATAAAATTCCTCTGTAATTTATCGTTCTATATTTCTGTCCTGATGAAGGTGAAAACACGCCATACCCTATCATACTCAGATTTTGAGGCAACCCTTTGTGCCACGAGTAGTGCTATGAGGATATTCATTTTCATGTCGCTGGATAGACCCTTTTTCTTTATTTTTTACTGTTTGATTTTTATATTATTTATTGATGTTTTGTATTAATTTTTATTTAAATATCAATTACATATTTTTTTTGAAATTCGATATTTTAAATGGTTTTTACGTTTCTGTATGTTGTGGTTAATAATGAGCTTGAATGACGTTGTGATTTTTTTTGAAATTACTTATGCCATTGCAGTGATAAAGGTGATTTATACCCGTGATCATTGAAGATGCTTGATTTTACGCGGTAATAAGAAGATCATGCTCACCCACTATGAAGATATTTATTATCGACAAGGCTTTGTTGAATAATAGTGAGTCATGCTGTTTTGCCAAGCCAGTTTTGGTGGAAAATGCTTGTCACCTCAGGTTTACAGTTTTCTTATGAGGCCTAACTGCATGATTTTGCGTTGCGAGGATCTGTCGTTTCACCGGGGGTGCAGCATAAAATATGTTTATTCAACAAAGCCTATCGACAAGCAAAAAGCCGAACTCGAACACCTTCATGACACCAGTCGTGATAAGCGTGTTTGTGATCGCATCAAAGCCGTCCTGCTGGCCTCCGAAGCATAGGTATCTACACATCTTTTGCAATATCTTCTATTACGTTGCTGCATGATCTCAACTTATCCATCGGTGGGATTGATGCCCGCCTTAACCGGCGTTATCAGCGTCTGGTTAACCAACACATGACTCCCCCAGCACCATTGGCGTCAGCCGTTAAAGACCTTGCCTGCGCGCAGAAAACAACATTCGCCACTACTCAGGCCGTTTGGCGTTTTTTTAATAATGAACGTATTAGCTTCAGTCAGCTCAATGAACCGATTATTTCGCTGGCTCTCCGGCAAGTTGCACTTAGCCCGCATCCATACGCTCCCGTCGTTCACGACTGGTCTCATTTACAGTTTCGTACCCACAATGGGAAAGAAGAACGTTTGAAAATGACGCATGGTGGCGACGTCGGTTATGAACTACAAACCAGCCTACTGGTTGATGCTGCAAATGGTTTACCAATAGCGCCCCTGTCTCAAACTCTAACCGATAGGGCGGGTTGTCGTTCAACGCTAACCGAGGGCTTGTCTGAGAGTCTGACTCATATGGATGCTTTGACGGCTGATATCACCCGCGTTGAGTCTCTTGATACCGGGAAGAAGTTAGTTCATCTCATTGACCGTGAAGGTGACTCTATCGGGCATATGCGCACATTAAGCTCCCAGGGAATATGTTGGCTTATCCGGGGAAAGGAAGGGCATCGGGCCGAGTGGGGCGGTGACACCCGTAAAATTGGTGAAATTGCAGACGATCTGCCATTTATCGCAAACGGACAGGTTGGCTGGAAAGGGAAAAAAGCCAATATGGAGATCGGGGAAACATCCGTGATCATAACGCGAACAGCAAAACCGAAGCGGAAAGACAAGAGCACCGGACGGCGAGTGAAAGTTCAGCCAGGCGTAGCTCTGACACTCAGATTAGTTGTGGTTCGCCTTACCAATACTCACGGTAAATTTATCGGACGCTGGACGCTGCTCACAAACGTTAGCAACGAGCTCACCAGCGCGGAAGTCGCTCGCTGGTATTACTGGCGCTGGGGTATTGAATCCTTTTTTAAGCTGCTGAAAGGTGCCGGTCATGATGTAGAAAAATGGCTTCAGTGCAGTGCTGGTGCCCTGCTACGCACTAGCATGGCATGTGTGCTGGTATGGCGGCTGCAACGCGCTGAAGGAGACGACAATGCGGCAGCCCGTCAGTTAATTTGCCGATTATCCGGACGACAACAAAAACGAGGGCGTAAAGAAAGCGCCCCAGCGCTGCTTGCCGGACTATCCATCCTGCTAAATACCTTGACATTATTAGCAGACTATACCCCGGAAGAACTTGCCCACTTTGCTATGGTGGTTTTTAACCCTTTATGATGTGTATAGCCAAGCGACATTATTTTGATAACAGCCAACTATGCTTTTTTTCCGCATATCAGGGCATTGGCTGTAATCATTTTTAAGTCGGTTGGCTATAACAGTCTTTGTGGAGTAGCTATTGCGCGTGTTAGTTCCAGATTTGGACTGGTGCTTCTCATGCCCGAGGTGATGGGTCATTTCAGCATTAAGGGCAGCTTCAACGCAGATCTTTTTCAGCAGGCGATCAAACGGGTTGAGAGCGTCAGGGGTTTTGAGATTTTTGGCCAGCTTGTTAGCCAGAGCCTGTAACTGTTTTTCGTCCATAAAGTAACCTGCTTTTGATGTTGGATTGAACATATCAAAATCAGGCAATTATACAATCTCGTGTACAGCCTCCCTGATGGTGGCGAAGGACTAGCGAAGTGCAATGGCGTCATCGCGAGGTGGGGTCTGAAGGAAGCGTGGAGCAAAGCCATGACCTGACGAACAGAAACCTGATACAAGGCTCATCCGATCGGCAGAGCGAGCATATGATCGCGAAGGCCATAACCATCAACGGTCGAGTGAGTAAATCAGGCAGGTGTGTGGTGAAGGGGGTCGTGCTTACCCCGGGAGGTCTGCATAGCGTCCTGCATTCAGGACTGAGCTCATCGTGAGGTGCGCTGATCGCTATGCAGAAGTCAGCAGAGGGCATAGTAGGGGAAACCTGAAGGCCCGAACAGTGATGAGTGGCGAGTATCGCCGGAGGTTCTGAACGGTCATGCAGCAAAAAACGCAATGCGACCCCGATGAGAGCAGAAGGGGTGAAGCCCCGACTCCTGCCCCATCAGGGGCTGAAACCGTCCAGACACAACCGGAGCGGGAAAGCCCGTCGTCCGGGGATAGTCTCATGGAGGTTATCCTCAACCAAGAAAATCTGAAGCAGGCGCTGAAAAGAGTAAAAGCCAACAAAGGCGCGCCGGGTGTGGACGGAATAAGCGTGAGCGAACTCCCCGACCATCTGAAACACCAGTGGCCGGAACTGCGGAGTAACCTGCTGGCTGGCAGATACAAACCTCAGCCCGTCCGCAGGGTGGACATACCGAAACCCGAGGGAGGAACCCGACAACTGGGAATCCCGACGGTAATGGACAGGTTCATCCAGCAGGCAGTGATGCAGGTGCTGCAAAGCCAGTGGGATCCGACCTTCAGTGAAAGCAGCTATAGCTAAACGACTTAATTTTGATCACATTATTTAAATGAGCTATTCAATTGATTTTAGAAGTAAAGTAATATCTACACGGGAAGAAGAAGGGTTGAGTATCCGAGAAACAGCGAAGCAATTTCGGATTGGCCCTGCCTCTGTATCGCGTTGGATTAATCAAATAGCGTCAAAAGCATCGACCACGCGTCAGCGAAAGAGCGATAAATCCGAGTTGATAAAAGATGTTGAACCATATCCAGATGCTTACCAAAAAGAACGTGCAGAGCGTTTTGGCGTTTGTCAGAAGGCCATTTGGCAAGCTCTTAAAAAGCTGGGATTGACCTATAAAAAAAACTCTACGCCATCCGAAAGGCGACGAAAGCGCCCGGCAAGCATTTCAACAAAAAATACAACAGTATGAAAAAGAAGGCAAACCTATTGTTTTTATTGATGAAAGTGGTTTTCCACACGATACCCCACGGGCTCACTGCTATTCCCCAAAAGGTCAACGGTGTTTTGGCCTGAAGAACGGGGGAGGCAAGGGAAGAACAAATGTTATCGGCGCGTTATTAGGCACAACGCTGTTTGCTATCGGATTATTTGATATCAATATTAACAGCGATGTTTTCTATTCCTGGGTCACACAAGTCCTTATCCCAGTACTCCCTAAAAACAGGGTAATCGTGATGGACAATGCAACTTTTCACAAAAAACATAATATTCAACAAGTCATCATCGATGCAGGGTATATGGTGAAGTATTTGCCTACATATTCGCCAGATCTTAACCCCATTGAGCATAAATGGGCACAAGCAAAAAAAGAGAGAGTGGTTGCGATACAGAGATTTTGTTCTCAGTCCATATGGTGTAATCAAAATTAAGTCGCTTGGCTATATGGGTTCCGCGTTGGCAGGTCAGCGCATCATGCGGTGAAGCGAGCAAAGAGATACGTGGAAGAAGGCCACCACTGGGTGGTGGACATCGACCTCGAAAAATTCTTTGACCGGGTAAACCACGATGTACTGATGAGCCGGGTGGCAAAGCGGATAACGGATAAGCGGGTGTTAAAGCTTATCCGGGCCTTCCTGAATGCTGTAATCATGCAGGCAGGGCTGGTCAGCCCACAGATGGAAGGCACACCGCAGGGTGGTCCGTTGTCGCCCCTGTTGTCGAATGTGTTGCTGGATGAACTGGATCGCGAGCTTGAAAAGTGCGCCCTGAAGCACGTCCGCTACGCAGACGACAGCAATATCTACGTCAGAAGCGAAAGAGTCGGTAAACGTGTGAAGGAAAGCATCACCCACTGGCTGGAGAAGAGACTGAAACTGAAGGTTAATGAGCGGAAAAGCGCGGTGTCGCCACCGTGCGAACGTAAGTTCCTGGGTTATAGCCAACCGACATTATTTTGATAACAGCCAGCTATGCTTTTTTGCCGCATATCAGGGCATCTGTTGTAATCATTTTTAAGTCGGTTGGCTATACTACAGTCTGAACGAGTTACCGTCACTGACACGCAACCTGCTGGGGTGGGTAAGAAGGAGGTTGCGCAGTCTGCTGTGGAAACAGTGGAAGAAAGGGCGGACTCGTTATAGCGAGCTCAGGGTGAGAGGGGTCGGTAAGGACCTTGCAGCCCAGACAGTGGGCAGTTGTCACAAGCAATGGCGGATCAGTCTGTCACCAGCGCTGTGCATAGCCCTACCAAATAGACTGTTCAGAGAAATGGGCCTGCCGGATATATAAGGTGGGCGACAATTAACATAACTGAACTGCCGTATACGGATCCGTATGTACGGTGGTGTGGGAGGAAGCTGATCGTGAGATCGGCTCCTATCCCTATTATTGGTACCGAGTACGGGACTTGAACCCGTAAGCCCAATCGGGCACTACCACCTCAAGGTAGCGTGTCTACCAATTCCACCACCTCGGCATCCGAAATCCGTCAATTATTTGGGAATGTCACTAGAAGGTGCAGCCGGTGCTGCTGGCGTAGCAGGCTGTTCAACCTGAGCTGGCTGGCCCAGATTATCCCACTCACTGCCGCCCTTGCTCTGATGTGAACTCATGTTCCCTAAGACCGGGCTGAGGACGAAAAACAACGTCGCCAATGCAGCGGTCATACGTGTCATAAAGTTACCGGAACCGCTCGAACCGAACAGCGTCGCAGACGCCCCAGCTCCGAACGAGGCACCCATATCAGCACCTTTACCTTGTTGCAGCATGATCAGACCTACTAGGCCTAGTGCAACCAACAGGAAAATGACTAAAAGAGCTTCGTACATGATAGTACCCGTAACTGTTTCCCCATCATCCGATGAGGAGGCTAAATTCTCGCGGCAAACCGCACACATCTCGCTCAGCGGACAGCATTTGTCCCTAGTAGAGCGAGTCTGAATACTAACTAAACCCACTGGGTGACGCAAGTGTATTTTAGAAAGATCAATGCGGTTGCGGAAAAAACGGCTAAACTCCTCAATGGGTAAAGAGGCTGTCTTCGTTATAGACCACAAAGACAGCCCAATACCAGAGAAATTAATGCGCAGCCTTCACAATATCCGCAATCTGATTGGCAAGGCTGACAACCAGAGCTTCATCTTCCCCTTCGACCATCACGCGAATCAAAGGCTCCGTACCAGACTTACGCAACAGTACGCGACCGCGTCCCGCCAGCGTTTTCTCCACCTCTGACACTACGTTTTTCACCGCGTCGCTTTCCAGCGGATCGCTGCTGCCGTTGAAGCGCACGTTGACCAACACCTGCGGGAACAATTTCATGCCGCTACAGAGATCGTGCAGCGACATATGGTTGCGCACCATCGCCGTCAGCACCTGAAGGCCAGCAATGATGCCGTCACCCGTGGTGGTTTTATCCAGCAGAATGACATGACCGGAATTCTCTGCGCCGATGCGCCAGCCCTTCTCCTGCATTTTTTCCAGCACATAGCGGTCGCCCACTTTGGCACGAGCAAACGGAATACCCAGTTGCTTCAATGCCAGTTCCAGGCCCATGTTGCTCATCAGTGTACCCACAGCACCGCCGCGCATTTGCCCTTGGCGCAGCCCTTCACGCGCAATGATGTAGAGGATCTGATCGCCATCGACCTTATTGCCTTCGTGATCCACTATGATCAACCGATCGCCGTCGCCATCAAACGCCAGACCAACGTCCGCCTTTTCCGCCAATACGCGAGATTGAAGCTGACGCACATCTGTTGCACCGCAGGATTCGTTGATATTCATGCCGTCTGGCTCACAGCCAATGGCAATCACTTTTGCTCCCAGCTCACGCAACACGCTCGGAGCGATGTGGTAAGTAGCACCATTGGCGCAATCCACCACAATTTTTAACCCACTCAGGCTCAGTTCATTCGGGAACGTACTCTTACAAAACTCAATGTAGCGCCCGGCAGCATCCACGATTCGATTCGCTTTTCCCAATTCAGCGGATTCCACGCAGGTCAGCGGTTTATCCAGCTCCGCTTCGATGGCCTCTTCGACTTCATCCGGCAGTTTGGTGCCATCAATAGAGAAAAATTTGATGCCATTGTCGTAGTAGGGGTTGTGTGATGCAGAGATAACAATGCCCGCTTCAGCACGGAAGGTGCGCGTCAGATACGCCACAGCGGGTGTCGGCATCGGGCCGGTAAATGAAGCCGATAACCCAGCGGCGGCAAGCCCGGCTTCCAGCGCGGATTCCAGCATATAGCCAGAAATACGCGTGTCTTTTCCGATAATGATTTTGCGCGATCCGTGGCTCGCCAGCACCTTACCGGCTGCCCAACCAAGTTTTAACACGAAATCCGGGGTGATGGGCGTCTCGCCCACTTTGCCACGCACACCATCCGTACCAAAATATTTGCGGTTACTCATTCGTTATTATTCCTTCTCTGCCAACGTGGCTTCGACAACTCGCATCGCGTCAACCGTCGCTTTTACATCGTGTACGCGAATAATATGCGCACCCTGCATGGCAGCAATGACCGCACAGGCGACGCTACCATGTACGCGCTGGAGCGGAGGAACATTAAGTAGCTGTCCCACCATGGATTTTCTCGACATCCCAACCAGCAGCGGTAAACCAAAATGATGCAACTCCTGCAAATGTGCCAGGAGGCGGTAATTATGCGACAAATTCTTACCGAACCCGAACCCGGGATCCAGCGTCAGGCGATCTTTTTCAATGCCAACCTCGGCGCAGCGGGCGATCTGCTGTTGGAAATAGGCGTTTACCTCAGCCACCACATCGTCATAGTGCGGGTTATGTTGCATGGTTTTCGGCTGGCCTTGCATATGCATCAGGCAAATAGGTAGCCCGGTTGCCGCTGCGGCTTCCAGTGCGCTCGGTTCCTGCAATGAACGAATATCGTTAATCAGATGCGCACCAGCCTGCGCCGCTGCGCTAATCACCTCGGGCTTGGACGTGTCAACCGAGAGCCAGGCATCAAAGTGCGCCGCCAAGGCTTCAACCACTGGGATAACGCGATCCAGTTCTTCCTGTACGCTGACATCCGCTGCACCGGGACGGGTAGATTCGCCACCGATATCAATCAGCGTGGCCCCCGCGTTGACCATCTCTTGCGCATGGCGGATGGCCTCATCGAGAGCGGTGTATTTTCCGCCATCGGAAAATGAATCCGGCGTAACGTTGAGAATCCCCATCACTTGAGGATGAGTGAGATCCAAAGTGGCATCACGGGCAATTAGTTTCATCACCTTCTTCCTTTAACAGCCGGTTTATCAATAAAGAAAAACCCCGGCAAGCTAGGGTGTTTTAAAAGAGGGGGTCAACAGCGCTATGACCGGACAACACTATCACATAACGCTGCTATAACTGTGCACGCTGTGGGCTGCACTTATCGCTTATCAGCTTGGCTGTGCTGCGGTCGGCGTAGCGCCACCGTTGCCCGGTTCATTGTTGCTGGCCGGTGCGCTTTCCCATCCCGCAGGCGGGCGCACGTCACGGCGTGACATCAAATCATCAATTTGCGGCGCATCGATAGTTTCGTACTTCATCAGCGCATCCTTCATCGAATGCAGCACGTCCATATTCGCCATCAACAGTTCACGTGCCCGCACATAGTTCCGCTCAATCAGCGATTTGACTTCCTGATCGATAATGCGCGCCGTTTCGTCAGACATGTGTTTGGCCTTGGCAACAGAACGGCCCAGAAACACTTCGCCATCTTCTTCTGCATACAGCAACGGCCCCAGTTTTTCCGAGAAGCCCCACTGCGTTACCATGTTACGCGCAATAGACGTTGCCACTTTGATGTCATTCGAGGCACCGGTGGATACCTTTTCTGCACCATAGATAATCTCTTCCGCCAGACGACCGCCGTACAACGTAGAAATTTGGCTCTCCAGCTTCTGACGGCTGGCGCTGATCGCGTCGCCTTCTGGCAAGAAGAAAGTCACACCCAGCGCACGACCACGCGGAATAATGGTGACTTTGTGCACCGGATCGTGCTCCGGCACCAGACGACCAATAATCGCATGGCCCGCTTCGTGATAAGCGGTAGATTCTTTCTGCGCTTCCGTCATGACCATAGAGCGGCGTTCTGCACCCATCATGATCTTGTCTTTGGCTTTCTCGAACTCCACCATGGAAACCACGCGTTTGTTACCGCGAGCAGCGAACAGTGCCGCTTCGTTCACTAGGTTTGCCAGATCGGCACCGGAAAAGCCTGGCGTACCGCGCGCAATCAGTGAGGCATCCATATCCGTCGCCAAGGGAACGCGACGCATATGCACTTTCAGGATCTGCTCACGACCACGAACATCCGGCAGACCAACCACTACCTGACGGTCAAAACGGCCCGGACGCAGCAATGCAGGGTCAAGCACGTCAGGACGGTTGGTGGCGGCAATCACGATAATGCCTTCATTGCCTTCAAAACCATCCATCTCAACCAGCATCTGGTTCAGGGTTTGTTCACGTTCATCATGACCACCGCCCAGACCCGCACCACGTTGGCGACCGACGGCATCGATTTCATCAATGAAGATGATACAAGGCGCGGCTTTTTTCGCCTGCTCGAACATGTCACGCACACGAGATGCACCGACACCCACGAACATCTCAACAAAGTCAGAACCGGAAATGGTGAAAAATGGCACCTTCGCTTCACCGGCAATCGCCTTGGCAAGCAGGGTCTTACCTGTTCCCGGCGGCCCTACCATCAGGATGCCTTTCGGAATTTTACCGCCCAGTTTCTGGAAGCGGCTAGGCTCACGCAGGTATTCCACCAGTTCGCTCACTTCTTCTTTGGCTTCATCACAGCCAGCGACGTCAGCAAACGTGGTTTTAATTTGATCTTCGGTCAGCATGCGCGCTTTGCTTTTGCCAAAGGACATGGCGCCTTTACCGCCACCGCCTTGCATCTGACGCATGAAGAAAATCCAGACGCCAATCAGCAACAGCATCGGGAACCAAGAGATAAAGATCGATGCCAGCAGGCTCGGCTCTTCCGGCGGTTCACCAACCACTTTCACATTCTTGGTCAGCAGGTTATCCAGTAGCTTGGGATCGTTAACAGGAATGAAGGTGGTGTAGCGGTTGCCATCTTTTCTTGTAACGTTAATCTCACGCCCGTTAATACGTGTTTCACGGACCTGCTCCTGATTCACCTCTGTCAAGAAGGTAGAATAGTCCACCCGGCGGCCATTTGACTCGCTGGGCCCAAAGCTCTGAAATACGGACATCAGCACCACTGCGATGACGAGCCAGAGAATCAGGTTTTTAGCCATGTCACTCAATGGATTAACCTCATATTACAACTGTGTTAAAAAACAGCGTTAGGGTACTACAGTTTACGCCCTGTCGCTACAATGTACACTTCACGAGAACGAGCACGCGAAGCATCAGGCTTACGAATCTTCACTGTTGTGAACAGAGAGCGAATTTGTCGCAGGTATTCATCAAAGCCATCTCCCTGAAAGACCTTCACCAGAAAACTTCCGCCCGGTGCCAGAACATCCCGACACATTTCCAACGCCAACTCAACCAGATACATGGCTCTTGGAATATCCACGGCGGGGGTCCCGCTCATGTTGGGTGCCATGTCTGACATCACAACCTGAACTTTATTATCCCCTACCCGCTCCATCAAGGCGCTAAGCACTAATTCATCACGAAAATCGCCTTGAAGGAAATCGACACCAACGATGGGATCCATTGGTAAAATATCGCACGCGATGATCCTGCCTGCATTGCCGATCTGCGTCACCACGTATTGAGACCATCCACCAGGCGCAGCGCCCAGATCCACCACAGTCATGCCCGGTTTAAATAGTTTGTCAGTGCGCTGTATTTCATCCAGTTTAAACCAAGCACGGGAGCGTAGCCCTTTTTTCTGCGCCTGCTGTACATATTTATCGCTAAAGTGTTCCTGCAACCAGCGACTGGAGCTTGCAGAACGCTTTTTATTTGCCATCGGCTTTCCAACTTTTTGTTATGTACAACCAATTTGTCATGTACAACCTACTTGCTATAAAACATCAACGTGCCATTTACAACCGGTATTGCTCAACGACGCCGCCAAAGATCGGCCCATCAACGTCACCAAATTGGTTATAATGGTGAGATGGCGGTAGAATGACCCGTTTTCAATCCCAACCTAAGTAAAAAAGACACATGAATCTAAGCAACAAACAAAAACAGCACCTGAAAGGCTTGGCTCACCCGCTAAAACCAGTGGTTATGCTGGGTAACAATGGCCTTACCGAAGGTGTTCTGGCCGAAATTGAACAATCGCTAGAACATCATGAGCTGATCAAAGTTAAAATTGCAGCTGAAGATCGGGATACTAAGGCATTGATTGTTGAAGCCATTATCCGCGAAACCAGTGCCTGCAACGTTCAGGTTATCGGCCATACGCTGGTTCTGTATCGCCCGTCGAAAGAACGTAAAATTGTGTTACCCAAGTAACCAATTATATCACCGTGTTTCACATTTAACGAAAAGGTGCCATGCCCGTTCGTTAGAGAAAAGGCCGCATGCGGCCTTTTGCTTTTCTTTACACAATTTGCCGATTTAATCGGCGAAATTACAGATATTGGACCTTCAGGATCTCATACTCAACCAGACCACCAGGCGTTCTGATGGTCACGATATCATCCTGCTCTTTGCCAATCAGCCCACGGGCAATCGGCGAATTCACAGAAATCAGGTTTTGTTTGAAATCCGCTTCATCATCACCCACGATGCGATAGGTCTGTTCTTCTTCTGTATCCAAGTTCATCACAGACACCGTTGCACCAAAAATGACGCGCCCACTGGCGGGCATCTTTGTCACATCAATCACTTGCGCATTGGACAACTTGGCTTCGATTTCCTGAATCCGGCCTTCGCAAAAACCCTGCTGTTCGCGCGCCGCATGGTACTCAGCGTTCTCTTTCAAATCACCGTGTTCACGAGCCTCAGCAATCGCCGCAATGATTTCCGGACGGCGAGTGCCTTTCAAGAATTCTAGCTCTTCACATAGTTTTTCTGCACCACGCAATGTCATCGGAAATTGTTTCATATCTTCAAACCTCTAAGAAACTTGTAAGATGTTCATTATCATCATCCTGACGCTTCAACGAACGATGCGACAGACGGTCGGTATGCCAGCGCTCCCTGGCGATAAACGAAAGTAACCTGACCCGGAACAAGGTTTCAGGTCAGGAGCGATTTTGCATTTTGATACGTATTTTAACCCAGAGTTCCATAAGGGTCATCGTTTACTTTAGACCGCATTGCGCCGTAGTATGACCCCACCTTACCCTGTTGTAATCTGAGATTATGCGTTTTTTATCGACTTTTTCCGGACTTGCCTACTCGGTTGTGCTACAGAGCGCTGTGTTACCCGCTCACGCAGCAAGCATTAACGATCACATTCAATACCTGCCGGATGGCGCTAATTTGGCGTTCTTGGCATAGAAAATAGGTGCCAGTAGTCCCGCAGTGACTTACAACAGTGAACAAATGGCATTACCCGCCAGTACCCAGAAAGTGTTGACGGCGTTAGCCGCTTTGCTACAGCTAGGCCCAGATTACCGTTTCGTGACCACACTGGAAAGTCATGGTGCAGTAAGTGGCGGAAAATTGAACGGTAATTTGGTAGTGTGTTTCAGTGGTGATCCTACACTGAAGCGCCAACAGATCCGTAATATGATCGCCGAATTGAAAAAATGCGGCGTACAGAGTATCGCCGGTGATGTGATCATCGATACCTCAGTGTTCGCCAGTCATGACAAAGCGCCGGACTGGCCGTGGAACGATATGACACAGTGCGTTAGCGCACCGCCGGGCGCAGCCATTGTCGATCGCAGCTGCTTTTCCGTCTCCCTCTACAGAGCGCCTAAAGCGGGCGACAATGCATTTATTCGCGTTGCTTCTTACTACCCGGTCAGATGTTCAGTGAAGTGCGTACGCTAGCAAAAGGCTCATCTGATGGACAATATTGCGAGCTGGACGTGGTGCCGGGCGAATTAAACCGTTTCACACTGACCGGCTGTCTGATGCAACGCGCCGAACCGTTACCATTGGCTTTCGCTATTCAGGATGGTGCCAGCTATGCTGGTGCCATCGTTAAATATGAGCTTTTACAATCAGATATCCGTATCACAGGCAGCTTACGCCATCAGACACTATCAAGCCCCGCGGGTACCGTACTGGCTCAGACACAATCCGCACCGCTGCATGACCTTCTCACTATCATGCTGAAAAAATCCGACAACATGATTGCAGATACCGTTTTTCGCACCATCGGACATGAGCGTTTCAGCGTGCCAGGCACCTGGCGCACCGGAGCCGATGCGGTGCGTCAGGTACTGCGATAAAAAGCGGGCGTTAATCTGGATAACAGCATTGTCGTTGACGGCTCTGGACTGTCGCGCCATAACCTGATTTCACCCGCCACCATGATGCAGGCGCTGCAATACATTTCCCAGCACGATAACGAATTGAAGTTCATCGAGATGCTGCCTTTGGCAGGTTACAAATGCCGAACAGTATTCGCATCACGTAACAATCGACCCGTATGGGGCGCAGTCGTTACAAGTTCTGATTTATTCAACAAAGCCGTTCACTCATCGAAAACAACAACTCTATAGCCAAGCGACTTAATTTTGATTACACCATATGGACTGAGAACAAAATCTCTGTATCGCAACCACTCTCTCTTTTTTTGCTTTTTGCTTGTGCCCATTTATGCTCAATGGGGTTAAGATCTGGCGAATATGTAGGCAAATACTCCACCATATACCCTGCATCGATGATGACTTGTTGAATATTATGTTTTTTGTGAAAAGTTGCATTGTCCATCACGATTACCCTGTTTTTAGGGAGTACTGGGATAAGGACTTGTGTGACCCAGGAATAGAAAACATCGCTGTTAATATTGGTATCAAATAATCCGATAGCAAACAGCGTTGTCCTAATAAAGCGCCGATAACATTTGTTCTTCCCTTGGCTCCCCCGTTCTTCAGGCCAAAACACCGTTGACCTTTTGGGGAATAGCCGTGAGTCCTTGGGGTATCGTGTGGAAAACCACTTTCATCAATAAAAACAATGGGTTTACCTTCTTTTTCATACTGTTGTATTTTTTGTTGAAATGCTTGCCGGGCGCTTTCGTCGGCTTTCGGATGACGTAGCGTTTTTTTATAGGTCAATCCCAGCTTTTTAAGAGCTTGCCAAATGGCCTTCTGACAAACGCCAAAACGCTCTGCACGTTCTTTTTGGTAAGCATCTGGATATGGTTCAACATCTTTTATCAACTCGGATTTATCGCTCTTTCGCTGACGCGTGGTCGATGCTTTTGACGCTATTTGATTAATCCAACGCGATACAGAGGCAGGGCCAATCCGAAATTGCTTCGCTGTTTCTCGGATACTCAACCCTTCTTCTTCCCGTGTAGATATCACTTTACGTCTAAAATCAATTGAATAGCTCATTTAAATAATGTGATCAAAATTAAGTCGTTTAGCTATAATATTTAGCTAACCCAGTCATCCCGCCCCGGGATCGCGCCGGGGTTCCATTATCGTTTTAACCAACGAGGTATATTTGTATGCAAAATTTAACCATTGCACAAACAGTAACCATGTCCAGCCGTGAGATTGCGGAGCTGACCGATAAGAAACATTTCCACGTATTGAGAGATATCGAGTCAATGCTCGTTGACCTAGGTGAAGACCCGGAGGGGTATGCCCATTTTTGGATACACCCCCAAAACGGCCAACAATACCGGGAATTCTTATGATAGGTGCATCCTTTGCTGTCTTTGTAATCGGCGGAAAAGTCCGCCGATTGAATATTGAGCGCCTCGAACATCTTGCGGCAATCAGCAAGAACGTCTTTATGTTGTTTTCCGGTTAGCTCCACAATTTCGCGGCTGGACATGGTTACTGTTTGTGCAATGGTTAAATTTTGCATACAAATATACCTCGTTGGTTAAAACGATAATGGAACCCCGGCGCGATCCCGTGGCGGGATTAGTGGTTAGTGGCGCTGCAGGAAGAAGAGCGCCAGATTATCGGCAATGCAGAGAAGGAGCGCATCAAAAAAAGCATTCCCGTCGATGCAGAATATAGCGAGGTGGATCATGCAACAGCGCAGTGATGAATGGTTTTCCGCCCGTTGTGGCAACGTGACCGCCAGTCGCCTGTCTGACGTAATGGCAAAAACCAAATCGGGCTATTCCGCCAGCCGCCAGAACTACATGGCAGAGCTTATCTGCCAGCGCCTAACAGGAAAGGTGGAAGAAAGTTACGCAAACTCGGCCATGCAGCACGGCACTGAACTTGAACCGGTGGCGCGGGAGATGTACCTGCTTAACCAGTTTGACGCAGAAGTTACAGAAGTGGGATTTATTCCCCATCCAGAGATCGTAGGATTTGGGGCGTCGCCTGATGGCCTGGTCGGAAATGATGGCCTGATAGAAATAAAATGCCCCAACACATGGACGCATTTAGAGACCATCAAGACCGGTAAGCCGAAAAACCAATACCTCCTACAGATGCACGCCCAAATGATGTGTACGGGCAGGAAATGGTGTGATTTTGTCAGCTATGACGACAGGCTACCGCCAGACCTTGCCTATTACCAGTTGAGAATTCATCAGGACGATAAACGGGTTGCTGAAATAGAGGAGGCGTTAAGGCAGTTTCTGGCTGAACTTGAAAACGAACTTGAGGCTATCAGGAAATTATCCAGGGTGGCAGCATGAGTGCATGCACGTCGTCAGGCGGCCGTGCAATCAGGTTCCGCTTGACAAAAGGGGTAGCATGGTGGGTTGTGCAGGATTCGAACCTGCGACCGATGGATTAAGAGTCCACTGCTCTACCAACTGAGCTAACAACCCGTAGTGGTATAATTAATTAGAGGGCGGTGACGAGAAAAGCTTTCACAACCAGAGAGAGAATACCCAAAACTCCAGCACTCAGCATCCAGCGAATTAACTTCTGCTCAGAGCGGATACCCGCCATCTCAAGCTGTAAATCCTTGCGGACTAATTGCATATCCTTACGCACATCGGCTATCTCTGCGGACAGGTCCTTACGGACATCGGCTATCTGCGCGTCGGTCTTCTCGAAGCGGAACTCCATATCTTTACGAACGTCAGCTATATCGCGCTTTACCTCAGCAATATCAGCCTTATCAGCCTTAGTAGCGACATCTGCCACCTCATGAGACTTGCGTACGACGAGCGAGATCGCCTTGGCCTGCTCACTGGTAAGCCCGGCGGTTTGAAGCTCTTCTGATGCTTGCAATGTATCAAATGCAACCTAGCCCATAGCGGATCCTCCTGTACTAAGCCAAGTGTAAGCGATCTGACCGCCAATCTGCAAAATTTTACCCGTTAGCCCTCTGATAACCACATCCGTTTAACTATGGAGAAATCGTTATGTCTAACTTAGTTGTCATTGAAAATACCGTCGTCCGTCAGGATGCTTTCGGGCGTTACTGCCTGAATGATTTACATCGCGCAGCCGTTGCACAAGGTAAAGCGACAGGATCGCAACGACCTTCAAATTTTTTACGTACTGAAGGGATCGCGGCATTTGTTCAATCTTTGAGCAATGCTCAAAAAAGAGCTTCGGTTAATGTCATTAAAGGTGGCCTTGAGTCAGGAACATGGGCAGATGAATTAGTGGCCATCCGCTATGCGGCATGGATAGAACCTGAATTTGAGGTTCAGGTATATGAGCAATTCCGTGATTCTGTAAAGTCCAGCAATGGCGTACTGGTAGAAAAAGTCCAAGCGGGATTGGCCTTGCTCGCTTTCTACAAGCAAGAGCTGCGCATAGCGCCTTCCGCAATGCTGGGAGCAATGAAAAAGCTGCAATCTTCCCTCGGCATGCCGGATATCCTGCCTGCCTACGCTGTAGATGCCCCGGAGGGCAGCGTAACCGGGTCAAGTGAAGTCACGCATTCCTTGACTGAATTGCTAATGCTGCACGGCAAGCCCTACACCGCACAGTCTGGTTTCAAGCGCCTGCAATTGCTCGGACTCACTGAGCGCAAGTCACGTCCCAGCAGCAAGCATCCCGACAAAGAGAAACTGTTCTGGTCGCTAACAGAGAAAGGCTTGCAGTTCGGAAAGAACCTGACCGACCCGAATAACCCGCGCCAGACACAGCCACACTTCTACGACAGCCTGTTTCCACGTCTCTTAGGCGTCATGATGAACGGTGTAGCGGCATAAACAACCTCGGAGAGACTTAATGTACAAAATAACGGCAACGATCAAAAAGCCCGGCGGGATGGATGTTCAGTGGCTACGGTTCTCTGAGGTGGAACTCACCATGTCAGAATGCGAAAAACTGCTCTTTAAGCCTAAGGAGGCAGGTAAGTCGTTCGGCGATAAGGTGAAACTGGAGGATTTCCGCTGCGTCAGGGTGAAAAACAGGGATACGTGGTAAATAGCACAATAAACCATCCCATTGACGCAAGGAGAACCCATGCGCTCGAAAAATGGCAACAGGCGAACGTTAACCAGTTCCTGCAACGCCACTAATCACTAATCCCGCCCCGGGATCGCGCCGGGGTTCTACAACGGTTTTTACTGACATATTTCGGTACAATAGTCACCCGAGAAAAGCGACACAGGTAAACACCATGAAGCATATTCAACCAAAACTGGCATGGAAAAACCGCATGATTACCTATTATTCAACAAAGCCTTTACAAATCTGAAAGGAAACCCCTTTAACTGGTCAGTAATTGATCTCTTGGGAATGTATAACAGTGCTAATGAACAAATTATACCCGACTTGGTTATTCCTGTGCTGAAAAAACAGTTGAAGGAGCAAGAAGGGTCTTAACGGGTGGTCATATGAGAGTGGGAATTACGGGCTTTCAACCCGAGAGACTTACCCAAATCAGGGAAGCTCGTGGGTTATCAAAAATCAACCTTGGTCGCCTGGTTGAGCGTTCCCCTTCAACAATAACAAAGTGGGAGAATGGTAACCATGCTCCTGATGCTGAAGCTTTGTCTATTTTAGCGGCTGCACTAAATTGCCCTATCAGTTGGTTTGTTAAGCCGACCATTCTAAAAGAAGAGACTCCTGTTTTTTTTAGAACATTGGCCAATACTGCCAAGGATTTATGCAGTGCATCAGAAGTTTACATGGGATGGCTACAGGAAATTTCATTGCAATTACAACAATATCTTGATTTTCCAAGTGTAAATCTCCCCCATTTGGATGTGACAGATTATCGGGCTATAGATGATTCAGTTATTGAAATTATGGCATCAAAATGCCGCAAGGCTTGGGGGCTAGGTATTGCTCCTGTATCAGACTTGCTTTTAGTAATAGAAAATGCGGGTGTCATATGCTCTAGATTTGAGCAAGGCAGTGTCATGATGGACGGTTATTCTCAATGGAGTAATAAAGAAAATAGACCGTACATAATATTAGCGACAGATAAAAATAATTATTACCGTAGTCGATTTGATGCCGCGCATGAACTAGGTCATATTGTATTGCACCGTTATATCAATCGGTTGGATGTTGTTAATTTTAAAGTTATCGAAGAACAGGCAAATAAGTTTGCTGCATATTTTATGTTACCAGAAGAAGCATTTTCAACAGAATTACCCCCTTTCCCGACGCTTGAGAACTTCGTTTCCTTAAAGGCTCGATGGGGCATGTCTGCTCAAGCAATGATATTAAGGGCAAGAGATTTGGAAGTCATTTCTCCATTAGAGTATCAGCGTCTGTATAAAAGTATATCTGCACGTGGATGGAGAAAAGGGGAACCATTGGATGATTTAAAATTACCCGAAGTTGTGAGACTTTTCCCTCGTTGTGTAAAACTGCTCTTTGAGTCATCAACGCTTACAAAGGCGAGTTTGCTTGAAATTCTTGGTCTTTCAAAAACTGACGCTGAAGACCTGTGTTCTTTACCTCGGGGTTATTTATCCGAAGGTTCCGTTCTTAATTTTGAATCAAGAATTAAATTGAAAAAAAGCCCAGCAGATGATGATTTCAGGATTTCTGAAAATGTTATTAATTTGTTTGGAATGAATAAAGCTATTATTGAATAATAGGTGATCATGCTGTTATGACACGCCTGTTTGGGATTAAAATGCTGATCGCTCCGGGATGCATCACCACGCTCTGGATTTAACATACTGATTTTACGTCAAGGGAATCCGCAGCCTTTATGGCTACGCAGCATAATATCTATTTATTCAACAAAGCCATTTGAGGTATCATATGCGTTTTAACACCCCACTTCGCTATCCTGGCGGCAAAGGCAAGCTTTCAAATTTCATGCTTCGGATTATTGAAGATAATAAGCTTTCGCCTATACATTATGCAGAGCCATATGCTGGAGGGGCTGGTTTAGCGCTGAAGCTTTTACATTTAAATGTAGCTGAAAAAATCATTCTTAATGATATTAATATTTCTGTTTATGCCTTTTGGCACAGTGTATTAAATAATGCAGACCACCTGTGTGCTTTAATTGAAGGAACTGAAGTCACAATGAATGAGTGGTTCAAACAGAAAGAAATAATTAATAATCCCAAAGGCCATGATATGCTAACAATTGGTTTTTCTTACTTTTTTCTTAATAGAACAAATCGTTCTGGAATATTAAAAGGCGGTGTGATTGGTGGTAAAAATCAAGAAGGGCAATGGAAGCTTGATGCTCGCTATAACAAAAGTGAGTTAATTTCCCGGATAAAGAAAATATCAAAAAACCGTGAAAGAATAGACTTGTATAACATGGATGCAATTGATTTCATAAAAAAATAGTTGTTCAATTGCCGAAGAAATCATTAACATATTTAGACCCGCCATATTACATAAAAGGTAAGGGATTATATATCAACCATTATGAACATGGTGACCATGTTAATGTTGCAAAAGTAGTACAGAATGATATTAAAACACCATGGATTGTTTCTTACGATAATACTCCTGAGATCCAAGGTATGTATAAGGCATCATCATTAGTGTATGGAATAAACTACAGTGCTCAAGATCGATATAAGGGCTCAGAAGTGATGTTCTTCAGTAAACGATTGAAGGTCTTTAAAACCGATGATCCAACTAAGGTAAAAGCACCTGCCATTAAAAATGCTATGAGCTAGACGACTACACCCGGACAGAGGAAGCGCCGTAAAAGAGCCGCAGTATATTCACTTTTTAATAAATTATTTATAATCAATAAGATAAAAAATTTCGGTCGCAGGTTCGAATCCTGCACAACCCACCATAAACCACCTCTTCAGAGCGTGATCCAGTGGGGGGCATTCATCATGACGGCGGCTTTGTTGAATAATAGGGAATAATGCTGTTGTGACACGCCAGTTTTGGTAGAAAATGCTTGTCCCCTCAGGTGTACAGTTTTCTCATGAGGCCTAACTGCATGATTTTGCGTTGCGAGGATCCGTCGTTTCACTGGACTGCCAGCATAAAATCTATTTATTCAACAAAGCCCCATTAACCACTAATCCCGCCCCGGTAACGTGCCGGGGTTCCATTATCGTTTTAACCAACGAGGTATATCTGTATGCAAAATTTGACCATTGCACAAACAGTAACCATGTCCAGCCGTGAGATTGCGGAGCTGACCGATAAGAAACATTTCCACGTATTGAGAGACATCGAGTCAATGCTCGTTGACCTGGGCGAAGACCCGGAGGGGTATGCCCATTTTTGGATACACCCCCAAAACGGCCAACAATACCGGGAATTCTTACTCGATCGCGACCATACCGAATGCCTGCTTACCGGCTATAGCGCTGTTCACCGTATGCGCGTTATCAAACGCTGGCATGACCTAGAAAAACTGGCGGCTACACCTGCCTTGCCGGAAAACTACATCTCTGCGCTGGAAGCCCTGCTGGAATCGAAAAGGAGTGAAGCTGCACTGGCATTGGTCAACAAAGAGCAGGAAGCAGAACTCCACGACCTCAAGAGCCTGTTCAAGGAGGGCATGACCCCGACCCAGTTCTGTAAAATGCTCAATGGTGTTAACACCCAGAAAGTGAACCACTGGTTAGCAGACCGTAACTGGCTCTACAACGAAAGCCAATCCGGTACCCGTTGGCGGGCAACATCCTACGCTCGCGACAGATACCTGACTGAGCACCAGCATCTGATTGGCGTTCACGGTGCCAACGACTTCATTAAATACCAGCCAGTATTGCTGCATAAAGGTGCTGAACGCCTCTACGTCCTTTACCGCCGTGGCAAAGTGCCCATGAAACTCAACTGGAACGGCGATTTTACCCACCAGAAGCACGTCAGCCTTGCATCGTGAGAGGAGCAACGAATGAAACCTAAAATACCTAACAGGATAAAGGAGCGGGAGAAGCTATTTAAACGCTTATACCGTGAAGGACTTATTCATGCAAGACGCATACGACGAACCGGTTATTTATCAATGCGGCTTTCTCACTACTGGCGCATGTTATCCAAAGATAACGGTCAGAGTTGGAAAACCATGAGTCACGCGACATACGACACCCAAATAGCAATATAAAAACAGGAGCACCCCATGAATTATGCATTCGCGGGTCATGCTGCCCTCATGGGGAGCTATCACCCGCAAGAAACCCACCTGGATAAATGGGTTAAATGGCTGCGAAACGGATACCGAAAGCTTATCGCTATCCTCGAACAGCAAGGCAAGCCTCTACGACCTGCCCCAGCACCTTAATCAAGGCTGTTACAGCCTGAAATCCCCTTCACCCCCGCATTTCTTCGATTGGTCATTCCCCCGCCTGCCCGCCGTCATGACGAACGGCGCAGTGGCTTAATTTTAGCAGAGGTCAATTATGGCATACATCACCTTATCCGAGTGGAATCGGCGGCAACCCCGCCCGCGTTGTATGGAAACCGTCAGGCGATTGGTCAGGAGCGGAATGATTTTTCCCGCACCGATACGAGATGGGCGCGAGTATCTGGTTGAGGAAAACGCCTGCAAGCTCACCCAGAACAAAAACATTGGCCCATCCAGCGCCCTTCACCCCACCCTGTTATCGAGGATAAGACATGGCACGCCGGAGAAACCATAAGAACCGCGATTTGCCGCCAAACCTGCAACCGCCCAATGGCGGCTATTTTTGCTACCGTGACCCGCGCACCGGAAAAGAATATGGCCTGGGCCGCCATCGACAGGAGGCCATTACACAAGCCATCGCCGCTAATATGGCGATTTATGGCTCATCAAAACCGTCACCGCTCGTTGACCGCATCAACGGCACACAGGCGACCACAGTTAGCGAATGGACTGAACGCTATCTGACGATACTCGAAGGACGGAAACTCAAGCCGACAACGATGAGCGAGTACCATAAATACCTGAAGGCCGTTAATGCCCATTTAGGGGAATTTGCTCTTCAGAAAGTAGAAACCAAAGACATTGCCTCGTTCCTTAATCAGTGGGTAAACGCAGGAAAACCGACAATGGCAAACCGCATCAGAACATTGCTGCTTGACTTGTTTCGTGAGGCCATTGCTGAAGGGGTCACCAAAAGCAATCCGGCCGAAGCTACGCGCAACCAGCGTGTAGACATTCGACGCGAGCGCATAACGTTGGACGATTGGAAGGCTATCCGTAAAGCAGCAGATAAATTACCCGCATGGGTTGGCCCCTGCCTTGACCTGGCTCTACTCACAGGACAACGCCTAAGCGATGTTCAGGGCATGTGCTGGAGTGATTACCGGGATGGACGTCTTTACGTCAGACAAGAAAAAACAGGCATGATGTTGGCCATCGCGGAAACAACCCGCCTTGAATGTCTGAATCTTTCCCTTTTAGATGTGCTTCAGCAATTAAGAATATTAAATAATGGTAAATCTCACATTGTGGCGGATGAAAAACACAGTGTTCTCGCTAAGAGAACATTATCTGAAGCATTTATGAAAGCGCGTCGTGGATCAGGTTTGAAATGGGAAGGCACTGCTCCCTCTTTTCATGAAATCAGAAGTTTGTCAGCTCGCTTATATACTGAAGAGAAAGGGAAAGACTACGCACAAAAACTATTAGGGCATAAATCAGCAACCATGACCGACAAGTACCGGGATGTACGTGGCTCAGAGTGGACAGAGGTGTAATTATTTCGATCGAATTTCGAGTAATTTCGATCGATTAATTGTAACGAACTGAATAAAAAGGATAATATTTCTCCGCCGATGTTGGCGCAACAGACGATTGAAACGCGCATGCCGGTGAACGCGGTTTACTACCGCAACACCAAGCTGACGGCGCGTATCAGCTGTTTTCTCGATTTTCTCAGCGAGAAGATGGCGCACCAGCTGCTTTAGGTAGCGTTCAGGCGAATACGCGGGTCAAATGTTCGCGGTATTCAGCCAGATAGCGATCCACCTCTGGTTGCTTGATCACATCATTGCAGATAAAGGTCGGCAGCGGTGACAGACCGATAAACTGGTTGGCTTTGTGGAACGGCAGGTAAACGCCATCAACACCAACACCGTGAAAGAACTGATCGGGATCGGTAAAGGCTTCCAACGGCGCGTTCCAGGTCAGGGACAGAATATAATTCCACCCTTGCAGCAGACCGCCGGAGCCGTATTTTTTGCTGGCGTCTGAGCGGGTGCGGCCATCGCTGGCATACAGCGAGCCGTGACCGTGAGTAAACACTTCATCGACGTATTTCTTCAGGATCCACGGCACGTCCATCCACCATCTCGGCATTTGATAAATGACGGTGTCTGCCCACAAAAAGCGCTGTACCTCTTCGTCCAAGTTGTAGCCCTGATCGACGTTGGTCACCTGTACGTTATGGCCCTGTTCGCTGAGCAAGGTGGCGGCAAAATCCGCGAGCGTGTTGTTCAATTGGCCCTTGGAGTGACCAAAGGATTTGCTGGCGTTGATCAGCAGAATGTTTTGCATGGTGACGATGATCCTGATTGCTTAAAGTAAGGCAGTGTAGTGCGCAGGCTTAGGATGAAAAACGGGGGTAATGACACAACACTCTTGACTGGTAGTCAATAAAACAGGGGTTTTATGCGTCGAGGGTCGAGCAACCAATAAGTAAAAAAGGCAGGAAAACCAATGTATCAGCTTTCCTGCCCTGAAGAGGCGTGTTCGATGTTTATCTCATTTCACGCAATAAACGTAACGATTAGAAATCCACGCTCACGCCCAGTTGGAAGGTGCGTCCCGGTGCAATCGACAGCTGCTGATCGTAATAGTGTGCGTTATTGGGGTCGGCATTGGTCGGGGCTTCAATGTTGCGGCTGTTTTGGTAATCCCAATATTTACGGTCAGTCAGGTTGTAAATACCGCCGTTGACGCGCACGTTTTTGGTAATACGGTAGTACGCGGTCAAATCCACCAAACCATAGCCCGGCACGCGCATAAAGGTGTAATTGTCGGAGCCAAGCACATTACCGTTGCCCACGCGTTTACGGCCTGCGGCGTAATCAGCGGTTTTTCCTTTGGTAAAGGTGGTGATCAACGCAGCGCCATATGTGTTGCTCGGATCGTCATAGGCCAGCCCAACCACGGCTTTTTGTGGCGTGACGGTATCGAGATTGACGTAGCGGTCACCGGAGGCGCCGGATTTCGAGGCACCTTGGGTATAGCCGTAAGCCAGACGGGCGCTGAACCCTTTGGCCTGTTCAAACCAGGTGCCCAGTTCGAAACGTGCACTCAGCTCGCCACCGTAGATATAGGCTTTATTGCGGTTTTCGGTGAGATAGAGGGTACTGATGGTGTTTGGCAGATTGACAAACAGGTCGGGATTTCTTGCACGGCGATAGTAGCCATTGGCGATAAAGTTTTTGTAATCGTTATAGAACGCGGCTGCGCTAAGCGTTACCCCGTCTACAATACGGCCTTTCAGCCCCAGCTCATAGTTATCGCTAGTTTCGGTTTTCAGATTAGGATCGCCGATCGTGGCATAATAGCTTGAGGTGCCCATATAACCCAAGGACCAGGCACCATACAGTTGCCCGGCGTTCGGGAACTGAGCGCCGCGCTTATACTGAACATAGGCCAGCAGATCCTGTTTCAGATTGTACTGGAAGGTCAGCGCAGGCAAGATCTGGCTGTCAGGGTTGGTGCCGTACATATTGGCAGTGTTATTTGCCGTTACGTTGCCATTAGTATTGGTAAACAGGTTATCGGTATTTTCTGGCTTGGCGTGTTGCCAAGCGAAACGCACCGCAGGGATCACTGAGAAATCGCGCCCAGCCACATCCCAAGTCATCTTATCCTGCACAAAAGCACCAGCATTAATGATTTTGCTGTCTGCTTGAGGGCGGCCCAATTGAATAGGTAGCCCATCTGCCACAATGTTTTGTGCTGTCAGCGGTCTTTCGGATTCAGACTGGCGAATGTTTACACCATAGCTAAGTCGATGATTACGAGACTCTTTGGTCGCTTTGCTTTCCAGCCCAAGGGTGTTGGTATCGTAGCCGCTCCACACCTGAGTCGGTGACGCAGCATTGCTGATGGTGTAGTCGTGGGCTTCGGTTTTGCTAAAGAACAGTTTGCTGTTCAGGCTGTCGAACAGCAACCCGTCAGCTGGCGTATACAGATCGGCAACGCTCACGCCCCAACGGCGCGTTTTGCTGTCCTGAAATGAGGTGCTGCCATCACGAGAAGAACTGCCAGAGGCGCTGACATTCCAGGTGGGAAAGTTGCTGTGATTAAACTTCTCGTAATACTTCACCGTGCCGGTTAGCTGGTGCAGGTCGGTTGCCTGCCAGATTCCAGAGGCCAGCACGGCGTTGGAGTGCCAGTTGGCCGGATTGCTGTCGATGGTAGCATCACGGTGGTTTTCGGTTTCATTACCGTCGCGGCGGCTGTAGACCACCACGCCGCGCAGGGTGTCGTCACCGCCAGCGGCGGTAATCCCGTTGTGGAAACTGCGATCTGCGGAGTCATACCCGGCCTGATAGCCAAAATAGCTGTGTTTATCGCTGCTGAGGAAGTTATCCGGCGATTTGGGCATAAATGAAACCGAGCCGCCCAAGGCATTATTGCTGTTAGACACGTCGGTAGCGCCGGAGGCGATATCAACCGAGCCGTACAGGTAGGGATCGAGGTAATCACCGCGGCCGATGCCGGTGCTGCCTGCCTGCACGCGACCGCTCGGCGTGGAAGTACCGCGATCGGTTCCTGCGGGAAGTTCAACGCCATCGATATCGATAGAAACGCGGTTGTTTTCCAGCCCGCGAATGTTGTAGCCGCTGTAGCCACCACGATCGTAGCTGCTTTTGCCTGCGGTAGCCCCGGCGCTGACGCCCGGTGCGCTCACTAGCGGCTGATAGCGCATGATATTGCTGAAGGTATTACCACCTTCTTTCAAGAGGTCGTTGGCTGTCAGGGTGGTTTTCGTGCCCGCTTCTCGCTCCACGCGGGGAGAAAGTACCGTCATGGTGTCTTGGGACTCTTTCTGGGCAGTATCCGATTTGCCCTGCGCGCTTTGCGCCGCATTGGCACCAAATGCCAAGCCGGACAGGACGCCGGTCAGCAAAATGTTATTCATATTCTTATGATTTAACATGATAGAGCTCTTGGGTTCGCGATGGTTTGGGTTCGTAAAAATGGCGGTGCCGATATTGTCATCGGTGCGGTAGGATGCCGTGTATAGCTAAATGACAATCATTAGCAGATAGCAAATATAATCATTATCATCACGATTGCGGAATTAAGATTTCTTAATGCCGGAACTCAACGACGATTGATGAAGTGTTAAGGGAGGAAGACACCTGAGGTTTGTGACAGTGGCTGGCAAGATGCTGTACTATCTGCGCATACATTACCGCGTGCGTTGCGGGAATTAAGCCTTTTTAGATGACCTGTTTTAGCATGATTATTGAGTCACCGCGTAAGGATTATCGATGAGTGAGATAACTCATGACGGCGCAGAACGTCTTGCGCTGCACACGTTTACAGAAAATGCGTACCTGAACTACTCCATGTACGTCATCATGGACAGGGCGCTGCCTTTTATTGGTGACGGCCTTAAGCCGGTGCAACGCCGCATCGTGTATGCGATGTCGGAACTGGGATTGAGCGCCAGCGCCAAGTTTAAAAAATCCGCCCGTACCGTGGGGGACGTGCTCGGGAAATACCATCCGCACGGTGACAGCGCCTGCTATGAAGCAATGGTGCTAATGGCGCAGCCTTTCTCTTACCGCTATCCGCTGGTGGACGGCCAAGGGAACTGGGGGGCTCCGGACGATCCGAAATCCTTTGCGGCGATGCGTTATACCGAATCGCGCCTTTCCAAATACGCCGAAGTGCTGCTGGGCGAGTTGGGGCAAGGCACTGTCGAGTACCAGCCCAACTTTGACGGCACCTTGCAGGAGCCGAAAATGTTGCCTGCGCGTTTGCCCAACATTTTACTTAACGGCACCACTGGCATCGCGGTCGGGATGGCGACGGATATCCCACCGCATAACGTGCGTGAAGTGGCGGCTGCCGCCGTTGCGCTGTTGGAAAAACCGGAATCATCGCTCGACGATCTGTTGCTGTTCGTCCAGGGGCCGGATTTC
Source organism: Symbiopectobacterium sp. RP (assembly GCF_050472005.1). NCBI lineage: Bacteria > Pseudomonadati > Pseudomonadota > Gammaproteobacteria > Enterobacterales > Enterobacteriaceae > Symbiopectobacterium > Symbiopectobacterium sp. RP. The sequence continues at coordinate 122,070 of NZ_JBGOGS010000002.1, forward strand.
CCTACGGAAGCTGAAATCATCACGCCGCGTGATGAGCTGCGGCGCGTCTATGAGCAGGGGCGTGGTTCCGTGCGGATGCGTGCTCTGTGGAAGAAAGAAGACGGCGAAGTGGTGATCACCGCGCTGCCGCATCAGGTCTCGGGGGCGAAAGTGTTAGAGCAGATCGCCAGCCAAATGCGGGCGAAAAAGCTGCCGATGATCGATGATTTACGCGATGAATCGGATCATGAAAATCTGACGCGTCTGGTGCTGGTGCCGCGATCTAATCGGATCGACCTCGATCAGGTAATGAATCACCTGTTTGCCACCACCGATCTGGAAAAAAGCTACCGCATCAACATGAACATGATCGGTCTGGATAACCGTCCCGCTGTGAAAGGGCTGGTGGAGATCCTGAGCAAATGGCTGGTGTTCCGCCGTGATACGGTGCGCCGCCGCCTGAACTACCGTCTTGAAAAAGTGCTCAAGCGTTTGCACATTCTGGAAGGTTTGTTGATTGCGTTCCTGAACATTGATGACGTTATCCATATCATCCGCACCGAGGATGAGCCCAAAGCGGAACTGATGTGCCGCTATGGCCTGAGTGATACCCAGGCTGAAGCCATTCTGGAATTAAAATTGCGGCATTTGGCGCGCCTGGAAGAGATGAAAATCCGTGGCGAGCAACACGATTTGGAAAAAGAGCGCGATCAGCTTCAGGCGCTGCTGGCATCAGAACGTAACCTTAACAATCTGCTGAAAAAAGAGATTCAGTCGGATGCTGAATTGTATGGCGACGATCGCTGTTCGCCGCTGCATGAGCGTGCGGAAGCCAAGGCCATGAGTGAGCACGATTTCGTACCGTCTGAACCGGTCACAATCGTATTGTCAGAAATGGGCTGGGTGCGTAGCGCGAAAGGGCATGATATCGATCCTTCCGGGTTGAGCTTTAAAGCGGGCGATAGCTTCCGCGCCGCCGCGCGCGGCAAGAGTAACCAGCCGGTGGTGTTTATCGACTCCACGGGACGTAGCTATGCGCTCGATCCGATCACGTTGCCGTCGGCGCGCGGTCAGGGTGAACCGCTGACGGGCAAACTGACACCGCCGCCGGGTGCCAGTATTGAGCATGTGCTGATGGCCGCGGATGAACAACGCCTGTTGATGGCGTCCGATGCTGGCTACGGGTTTGTTTGTACGTTCAACGATCTGGTGGCGCGCAACCGTGCCGGTAAGGCGATGATCACGCTGCCGGACAACGCCAAAGCGCTGGTACCGATCGTGATAGAGCGTGAAGATGACCTGCTGATGGCGGTCACTGCTGCGGGTCGCGTGTTGGTGTTCCCGCTGTCCGATCTGCCCCAGCTGTCGAAAGGCAAAGGCAACAAGATCATCTCCATCTCCTCGGCGGATTTCGCGGAAGGCAAGGATCGCTTGGCTCTCCTGTTGGTGGTGTGGCCGCAAGCGACGGTGAAACTGTATTCCGGTAAGCGCAAAATTGTGGTGCGTGCAAGCGAACATCACGGTGAGCGGGGCCGTAAGGGCACCTTGTTGCGTGGGCTGCAACACATTGACCGCATTGAGGTTGATGCGCCTCCAGCGCCAAAGGATGACAGCGAGGAGTAATGCGTTGCCTGATATCACCCGATGGCGGTATCAGGCATCTCCCCCTTTGTTACCTAGCCGATGGTGCGGGTACCACGGCAAAGGATTACCCGTGTGTTTTATGCCGAAGTCGCTATACTAGCGGCGGCGGTTGGCTTATGAGGTCGTTATGTTATTCATTATCCGTTTTGTGGTAGTGGTGATTTTTTCCATTCTGATTTGCCTGTTCGGTACAATTTACTGCCTGTTTAGCCCGAAGAATCCGCGCCACGTGGCGACCTTTGGTCATGCATTTGGGCGGCTCTCTACCCTGTTTGGTCTAAAAGTAGAAGTCAGAGTGCCTGCGGATGTGGGAAACTATGGCAACTGCATTTACATTGCCAACCATCAGAACAACTACGATATGGTGACGGCGGCAAATGCGGTGCAGCCTGGCACGGTTACGGTCGGTAAAAAAAGCCTGGTGTGGATCCCGTTCTTTGGTCCGCTCTACTGGCTGGCAGGTAACTTGCTGATTGACAGAGAAAACTGTGCCAAGGCGCACGGCACTATTGCGCAAGTCGTTCAACACATCAAAGAGCGCAATATTTCTGTCTGGATGTTTCCAGAAGGCACGCGCAGCCGTGGTCGTGGGCTAATGCCGTTCAAGACCGGAGCGTTCCATGCCGCGATTAGTGCAGGCGTACCGATTGTGCCGATTTGTGTGACCGATACGCATAATAAAGTCAAACTGAACCGGTGGAATAACGGTCATGTTATCGTTGAAATGCTCCCACCGATTGATGCCTCTGCATACGGTAAAGAGCAGGTGCGAGAGCTGGCCGCGCATTGTCATGATGTGATGGCAGCGCGTTTGGTTGAACTGAATGCTGAAGTGGCTGAGCGGGAGAAAGCGGCGAAGCGTTAATGTTTTTTACGCCCTCTGCGTTGGCGGGCGTACACGGTTGGTTAGCAAGATTACGGAGTTTTTATGTCACTTAGCCGCCGTCAGTTTATTCAGGCATCGGGGCTTATGGCGTGTGCAAGCGGACTACCTGCGACGGCGCAGACAAAGGGTAAGCAAAATGCGCTACCCATCCCGCCGCTGTTGGAATCTCGCCGTGGGCAGCCGCTTTTTTTGACCATGCAACGCGCGCACTGGGCGTTTTCCGGTGACCGTAAAACCTCGGTGTGGGGCGTTAACGGACGCTACCTCGGCCCGACGGTAAAAGTGTTCAGCGGCGATGATGTCAAACTGATCTACGGCAACCGCCTGAATGAACCGGTCTCCATAACCGTCAGCGGCTTGCAGGTGCCAGGCCCGTTGATGGGCGGCGCTGGGCGAATGATCTCCCCGGCGACCGACTGGGCTCCCGTGCTGCCGATTTGGCAGGCAGCGGCTACCTGCTGGTATCACGCCAATACGCCGAATCGTATGGCACCGCACGTTTATCAGGGACTGGCCGGACTTTGGCTGGTAGAAGACAGCACCAGCAAGAGCCTGCCTATTCCGAATCACTACGGCGTGGATGATTTTCCTCTGATTATTCAGGATAAACGCTTGGATAACTTTGGCGTTCCGGTCTACAACCCGCCCAGTAGCGGAGGCTTCGTTGGTGATACGTTGCTGGTAAACGGTGTGCAAGAACCGTTTGTCGAAGTCTCACGCGGTTGGGTGCGTCTGCGTTTGCTGAATGCGTCGAATGCGCGCCGTTACGTGATGCGACTGAGCGACGGCCGTCCGATGTACCTTATCGCCAGCGATTTGGGTTTTTTACCGCTGCCGTTGGCGCTGAATCAGGTTTCCCTTGCGCCGGGTGAACGTCGTGAAATTCTGATTGATATGTCCCAGGGCGGTGAAGTGACCTTGACGGCAGGCGATGCGGCAACGTTGATGGAACGACTGCGTGGCTTGTTTGAGCCCTCCAGCATCCTGGTGTCAACGCAGATACTGACGTTAAAACCCACCGGTTTGCTGCCACTGGTGACGAACAATCTTCCCGCCCGTTTGCTGACGGATATTGTGCTGCCTGCCAATATTAGTCGGACGCAGGAGTTCCGTCTGGGTGATAGCCTGCCGGGGATTAACGGTGCGATGTGGGATATGACGCACACGGATGTTCAAACGCAGGAAGGAGGCTGTGAACGCTGGATCGTTCACGCCGGTTCACCACAGCCGTTCCACATTCAGGGCGCGATGTTTTTGGTGCGCAGCATCAACGGGGCGGCTCCTGCTGCCGATCAAAGTGGCTGGAAAGACACGGTGTGGGTGGACGGCGATGCTGAACTGTTGGTTTATTTCACCCAATCGTCATCGGCATCATTCCCGTTCCTCTACTACAGCCACACGCTGGAGATGGCGGATCGTGGTTCCACCGGACAGTTGGTGGTGCAGTAAAATGGCACTATAAGGGGGCGTAGACCCCTGCGGTTGCTGACAAACAGCCCAATGCTCACCGTCATTCCCGCGCAGACGAAACACGTTTCTTCTCACAGAGATCCCCGGCTTTCGCCGAGGATGACGAGGGGGAAAGTGACTTTGCCAGTCGTCTAAGGCATAGGTATAGCCAAGCGACATTATTTTGATAACAATTAGCTGTATTTTTTTGCCACATATCAGGGCATTAGCTGTAATCATTTTTAAGTCGGTTGGCTATATTTATGCGCATAGACGGCAAAGGAGCCGGTGACCGGTTACATATAGAGCATTTCACCAATTGAGCGCATGATAAAGAAAACGAATATCCCGGCGACGATATAGGCCAGCAGCACAGAAGGGCCAGCCCACTTCAATGCTCTCGCCGCGCCCATAAACAACCCAACACCAATCGTTCCACCAAGCGCGATCAACTCAATATGTCGCGCCTCAAGCCCACGGTGGAGCTTGCCTTGCGTTTCCTCGTTTGCCATAGATCCTCAGTCTTAAATGTTGTGTTTTGCTCCCGGTTTCATACCGGGTTTTATCGTGCCCATCCCGCTATTGAGCGGGTTCGCACATTTTAGGCAGCATATCCTTCTGCATTTTTACCTGATTAGCAAATAGTCATTTAAAATCAAATGAGAATAACAATTTTGTTTTAAGAGCCAATCGTCATAACCAATACCGATGGCTCAGCAGAGGGTCACACCGTTACAGGCGCCCGCTGAAGTAGTAAGCGAGGAATTTTAATAGCTTAATCTGACGCGTAATCCGGCTGGGTTGGCTCAACAACCGGTAGAGCCACTCCAACCCCATATGCTGCCACGCCAGAGGCGCGCGTTTTACGTGCCCGGTGAAGACGTCATAAGTGCCACCCACGCCCATATAAAGCGCCTGCGGATGGCAACGGCGGCAATCACGCATCAATATCTCCTGGCGAGGGGAACCCATCGCCACCGTAACGATGCGCGCCCCGCTGGCGCGCACCCGTTCAAACACCTCATCGCGCTGTTCCGGTGGGAAATAACCATCCTGACTGCCAACAATATTCACCTGCCATTGGGTCCGCAGTTTCTCTTCCGTTTGATGCAGTATCGCCGGTTTTCCGCCCAACAAAAAAACCGGGGTGCCTTCCGCACCGGCTTTTTGCATCAGCGCTTCCCACAAATCAGCACCGGCGACACGCGTCACCTGCGCCTGAGGATATTTACGCCTGATGGCGCGCACAATACTGATGCCATCGGCATACTTGTATTCGGCCTCGGCAATCAAATCCCACAGCGGCTTATCCTGCTCGGCCGCCAACACTTTCTCGGCGTTGATTGCCACTAACGTGCCAGTTTTTACCTCTCCCTCAGCGAAAAGGTACGCCAGACAGGCAGCATGGTCCGAAAATCCGTGCAGCGGGATATTGCGAATGCGATAAAGCGGGACAGAAGCGGGATTTTCCATGAGGGTTCCTTATGGCGTATCCGGAGTGTGGGGGGGCAAGGTCACTGATGCCGTATGCGAACGCGTCCAACGCTGACGAATCAGGCCCGCACGTTCAAACAGCCAATACAGCAGCTTCGACACCAGCACGCACAGCCCAAACACCAGGATAAAAAACACCACGCGCGACACAAAAGCATCGCCGCCTTCTCGCACCAACACTATCAGGTTAAAGATGGCCCCAAAGCAGAAACTTTGCAGCACCGCTGCGCTGTAGCGATTCTGGCTGAGACGACCCGATTCATACAGGGCATCAAACCGCTTGACGATGAGGCCGACCACTATGGCACCGAGCGGAATAAACAATACGCCACCCATCACCACCAGCGATCCCAGCAACGTAGGCGAAATCGCCAACCCGGAGTGATTATTGAGCACTTCCCAAGTGAAGTAATTAGCGCTATTAAGCACCAGATTGGGACGAGCGGGCCACAGCCAGGACGGAATAAAGACATAAAAATCACGCACGATGGGAGCTAGCCCCTGAAATTCGATGTCACCATAGTGTTGCCACAGCAGCGCCAAATTTTCCCACGGCGAGAAGGTATCGCGTGTCAGATAAAGGAAGGTGTAAAACGCTTCCGCACCACTTACGTCCAGACTGTAGCGTTTTAATGCCAGCCAGAACATGGCGGTCACGCCCACCGCCCCCGCCGCGACCAGCATCCATAGAGTGATCCAACCGCGCTGGATGCCGATAAACAAGAACAAGGCAAAAGCGATAATGATATTCGCCCGCGTACCACCGACAATCAGGTAGGTCAGTATTCCGAACCCGACGGTGCCCACCAGAAACAGCAGCCAGGCACGGCGCGTTTGGTGCAGAAAATAGACCACCAGCATGGCGGGGATAAAAAAATAGAAGAAGCGCTTCAGGGCAACGCCCGAGACCTCACTGGAAAAAATCTGACTATAGGTGCGCAGTTTGAATAGCAAAAAACCATTATTGATAAAGAAGATAGCCACTGTCACCACGGCCACCAGCGCCAGCAATAGCCATGTCAGGTGCGTTTCGACACGATTCATCATGAGCCAGGGTTCGCCGGGCGGTCGGCGTTGCGCCCGCAGACGGGTTTTATAAGCCACGTAATAGATGGCGTAAAACGCGGTTGCCGACAGCAGCGCCTGAAGTAAATAGGTCGCGGGCACCACTGCTACATTGAATCTGAACGCCAGCAGGCATGTAAAGGGAAAACCGAAATAGAATGTCAGCAGAAACAGTATTGAGAACAGTACGTTAAAGTTAAATCGTACTCGGCGAAACTCCTGCCAGGTCAAAAAAATAATAAAACTGACGGCAAACAGATACACCACGACCAAGCCGCCGAACTCACCCTGTGTCATGGTTTCGTCTCCGCCGCCAACGTCAAGGCATCGAGCCATCCTCGCTGGTAGTTAGGCTGGAAGAACGCGATGCGGCGCTGATCCACGCTGGAGATCTGACGTTGCACTTCACGCACCACAGCTTCCGTCAACGTATCGCCGTAAAACAGCACAGGTAAATGCTGCTCGGCCAGATCCTGCCAGAAGGGATTCTTCCGGCTGATGACAAAGGGCACCCCGCACTGAATCAGCAGGCAAAGCGTACCTATGCCTTGCTGGCGCGGGAAGATAAATACGCCGAGATCGCAACTGCGCAACAGGTTCAGGTAATCATCGAACGCCAGCTGTTCACGCAGCAACTGAAACTGCTTCGTGCCAAACAGCGTTTCACCTTCCTGCGCCACCTGATTGATGTAGTCTTCATTGTTTGCGGGATATCCCATGGGGACAATCACCCGCACCTGCGGCCCCAGTTGCTGATGAATAGCACGCAGCATTTCGATATGCCGATTGCTCTTATCACCGGAATTACCCACCAGCACCGTCATCGGTCCAGCCAGCGGTTTGGTCACGGTCTCTTCCGTCAGCGCCGGGTTCATTTTGGTGGGGAAATAAAGTAAGGAGGCAGGTACATCCGCATGCCGCTGCCGATAAAAATCCAGATCGCCACGCGTAGCAAAGACATGACCGATACGCCCCTGTGCCATGCGACGCAGCAGGTAAAACAGGCGATGCTTCCACTGCGTGGCCTCTTCATACAAATCCGCGCCCCACACGTGCCAATAGGCCTGTGCCGGTTTGATACGCCGACCCAACAGCGCCAGCCAAATCCACGGATTAAACTGTCCGTGGAAAAAGAACCGCGTCTGTCGGTCGGCCCGCGCCCGCGTCACCACCGCCTGCGCCAGCGCACGTTTATCGGCATAGCAGGTTAACGTCAACCCAGGAAAAGCCTGCTGCAAGCCCTCATCACCAGATACCACCATAAAATGCGTGACCACGGGCACAGGGAGTTGTGTTGCCAGCACGTCATGGAAGAAGCGCAGCAGCGTCTGGTTATGATGTGGGATATCCGATCCCAGCACGTGAATCAGTGTCGTCATGGTCGCCTACGGTAAATAAGAAAAACACAACAGCACAGGAAAAAGTAAACCACATAGGTCAACATATAGGCTTGCGTGGCCCCCAATGCGCCGTGGCGCGGAATCAAGCACTGGGAGAAACCACTCAGCAACAGAAACTGGCTCAATTCCGCCAGCAGATAAAAGCGCAGCGCCGCTTTGGCAATCACCAGATAACCAAAGACATAGGCCCCCACTTTCATCACATCGCCCACCAGTTGCCAGGCGAAGAGATCGCGCATCGGCACAAACTGCGGGGAAAACAGCAGCCAGATAGCCACATCGCGCAGTGACCAAATAGCGAGACTGACAGCAGCCACCGCAGGGATAACAAACCGCAACGCACGGCCGATCTCTCGCGCAATCGCCGGTTTTTCCTGCAATCGCGCCAGCGTCGGCAGCAAATAAACCGAAAACGCGGCGGTGATAAATTGCAGGTAAGCATCGGATATCGAGCTCACTCCCTGCCACAAGCCGACCGCATCCCACCCGGCATGCGCCGCGAGCACGTTACGCATCATGATATAGGCAACGGGTACCATTACCGCCGTCATCACCGCCATCAGGGTAAATTTCCCTAACTGCGTGGCGAACGCACGATCCCATACCGGACGCAAATGCTGCCAACGCAAAGGGGTACGCCGCCACAGCAACACACCGGCGGGCAGCGCGATCAATGCCGGTACCAGCGCCAACCCCACCAGCGCACCGGCGTAGCCCCCCAGCAAAAAGCAGGCAACAAACGCCACCAACCCAATCAGGCTGCCCCCGACAATCGCCAGCGCATTGCCCTGTGCGTCCCGATACCCTTTCAGGATAGCCAAAAAGAAGTTGGCACAGGCAATGCCCATTTGCAGCAACGCCAGCAGACGAATCACGTCACGATAGCGATCGTCGCCAAACAACACCGTGGCTATCGGCCCGGCTGCCAGCACAAAGAGGAGCGCTAACGCCGATGAAAAGAGCGCAATAAGTGTCGCTGACGTCCCCAACACCTGTTGCAACGGCTCAGGCTGCTGCTGGTGCGCCACCAGCATGATCACACCATTAAATATTCCCGCGCCTGACAGCACGCCCAACACTGTGATCAGTTGGCGGTAATTCCCCGCCAGCCCCACGCCGCTCGGGCCGAAGGCCACTGCCAGCAATTTGATAACCACCAGGCCAATGGCGATTTTGACCAGCGTCGAACCCGCCGTCCATAAGGACGCTTTTGCCAATGACATATAGCCAAGCGACATTATTTTGATAACAATTAGCTGTATTTTTTTGCCACATATCATGGCATTGGCTGTAATCATTTTTAAGTCGGTTGGCTATATCAGGAAAAGAAGCTCAGGATGGTGTTGATCACCGTACGCTGATTCACATCTGAGAGATTATAAAACAGCGGCAACCGGACGAGTCGCTCGCTTTCCCGTGTGGTATAACGATCTTCACCGGAAAAACGCCCGAAGCGCAGCCCCGCAGGCGAAGTATGCAGCGGAATATAGTGAAACACTGTCAGGATGTCTGCATCCTTCATGTCGTGAATAAACGTGGCGCGATCGTCAATATCGCGCAGCTTGAGGTAAAACAGGTGCGCATTGTGCTGGCAGTGTGCCGGCAGCATGGGCAGCGTGACGCGCCCGGCCTCTGCCAACGGGCGGAAGGCATCATAATAGTTATGCCACAGGCGCAAACGTCGTTCGTTGATGCGCCCGGCTGCTTCCAACTGCCCCCACAGGTAGGCAGCCTGAATATCTGCCATCAGGTAGCTAGAACCAATATCGCGCCAGGTATATTTATCGGCCTGACCGCGAAAGAACTGGCTGCGGTTGGTGCCTTTCTCGCGGATGATTTCCGCACGCTCAACCAACGCGGGGTCGTTGATCAGTGTGGCACCGCCTTCTCCGCCGGACGTGTAGTTTTTGGTTTCGTGAAAACTGAAGCAGCCAATATGACCCATCGCCCCCAACGGACGCCCTTTGTAGCGCGCCATCACCCCTTGCGCGGCATCCTCCACCACCCATAGATCGTACTTTTCCGCCAGCGCCATAATGGCGTCCATCTCGCACGCCACACCGGCATAGTGCACTGGCACGATGGCACGGGTTTTGTCGGTAATCGCCGCTTCAATTTTGCTTTCATCGATGTTCAGCGTATCCGGGCGTACATCGACATACACGATGGTTGCTCCACGCAACACAAAGGCATTGGCGGTAGAAACGAAAGTGTAACTGGGCATGATCACTTCATCCCCCGGCTGAATATCCAGCAGGATGGCCGCCATTTCCAGCGATGCGGTACAGGAGGGGGTCAATAACACCTTCTTGCTGCCAGAATAGTGCTCCAGCCATTTCTGGCAGCGGCGAGTAAAACCGCCGTCACCACACAGCTTGCCGCTGCTCATGGTGGCCTGCATATAGTCCAGTTCGGTACCCACAACCGGGGGAGCATTAAAGGGAATCATGCGGTCTCCTGTAAAACCAATGCGCCGTGTCATGAATCTGCGCGCCAGCGTGTTGATAAAGGCGCAGCGCGCACGTATTACCCAACTGCGTAGCCACCCACAAGTGCGCCACGTGCTGCTGTTGGCACCAGTGCCTTGCCAGTGCCATAAGCAGCACGCCCACCCCACCAGAAGTGCCCGGCCACGCGGCCAGAAGGCCGATGCGCGCCTGGTCCGTCTGCGTTTGGCGCAGTGTCACCCAACCAAGCGGCGCGCCCTGCGCGTCGTGTGCAATCAGGCAAACATCGTCAAAGGTGCCACGTACCGCGTTTTCCACCCATTGCGCATAAAAACGCCCGCTGTCTGCAGCGTGATACCAAGGTGTGCGAAACCGATTCTGCGAAAAAACGCGCGAAGCGGCATCACGCAGCAGCGCAATATCTGCGGTATCCGCCACGCGCCAGGCCGGAAGCACCACCTCGACAGAATCGATGGGCAGGCAAAAATCCACTTCGCTCTCTGCCAGTTGGAAACCTCCGACAGAGAGCGCATCGATCGTCGCCAGATCGCTGGCAGCGACCTTGGCTTGCACCACGGCATACGCGGTCAACGCCTCAGATGTTAGCACTGGCGCATCATCACTGAACGACAGGCGCGCGCTGGGGAGGGCGAAAAAATCGCTTTCCCACACTAACGGCATCAGATGCGCGCGGATCGTGGCTGTCATCGCCTCTCCTATAATGGCCTGCACGCAGCTGTTACTGACACACGGGCACGACAAACGTGTCGATTATGCGTCCAGCCCCAACCGTTCTCCGGTATAGGATCCATCCTGCACACTGCGCCACCAGGCTTCGTTATTCAGATACCACAACACCGTTTTACGCATGCCGGTTTCAAACGTTTCCTGTGGTTTCCACCCCAGCTCCCGCGCCATTTTGCTGGCATCGATGGCATAACGCATGTCATGTCCGGGTCGATCAGTCACGTAAGTAATTAAATCGCGATAATGGGTTACACCCGCCGGTTTTTGCGGTGCCAGTTCTTCCAGCAGATCGCACAGGGTATGCACCACGTCGAGGTTTTTACGCTCGTTATGGCCGCCGATATTGTAGGTTTCCCCGATTTCACCCGCCGTCACCACGCGGTAAAGCGCACGCGCATGATCTTCAACAAACAGCCAGTCACGGATCTGCGCACCGTTGCCATACACGGGCAGCGGCTTACCGGATACTGCGTTGAGGATCATCAGCGGAATCAATTTTTCCGGGAAGTGGTAAGGACCGTAGTTATTGGAGCAGTTGGTGATGATCGTCGGCAGCCCATAGGTGCGCATCCAAGCACTCACCAGATGGTCGCTGGAGGCTTTGGATGCGGAATAAGGGCTGCTGGGCGCATACGGCGTTGTTTCAGTAAACAGATCGTCCGTACCATGCAGATCGCCAAACACCTCATCGGTGGAAATATGATGGAAACGGAAAGCCGCTTTTTTCTCACCATCCAGCGCGTTCCAGTAGTGGCGCGCCGCTTCCAGCATCTGATAGGTACCGACGATATTGGTTTCAATAAACGCCGCCGGACCATCAATCGAGCGGTCAACGTGACTTTCCGCCGCCAGATGCATCACCAAATCCGGCTGATACGTGGCAAATACCTGATCCAACGCGGGACGATCACAGATATCAACCTGCTCGAACGCAAAACGATCGCTGGCTGCCACCGGCGCCAATGATGCCAGATTACCGGCATATGTCAGCTTATCGACCACCACGACGCTGTCTTGCGTTTCCGTTACCAGATAGCGTACCAGCGCGGAGCCAATAAACCCTGCACCGCCTGTCACCAAAATACGTTTCAACACCATACTCCTTTCGTGTCTACAATCCACTGTTGTTTTATCTTTTCAGGTTCTATCGCGCGGAATGCACGGTGATCGACCAGCATCACCACCACATCCGCCTCACGCAACGCCGTCGGCAATTCCGTCAACGTAACCAACCCGGTCAAACGTGGCGGCAACGCAGTCACATTCGGCTCCACGGCAAGTGTCGTGCCGCTGTGCCACTGCGCAATCATTTCGGTAATCCCGACCGCCGGGCTTTCGCGCAAATCGTCAATATCCTGCTTAAACGCCAGCCCAAAACAGGCGATGGTCACGTCACTGGCGCGTTTGCCGCTCTGCACCAGACAATCCGCTACTGCCATTTTAACGCGATCGACCACCCACAACGGCTTACCGTCGTTCACCAACCGCGCCGTGTGTATCAAACGCGCCTGCTGCGGATTTTGCGCCACGATAAACCACGGATCTACCGCGATGCAATGACCGCCAACGCCGGGGCCGGGCTGAAGGATATTCACACGCGGGTGACGATTCGCCAGACGAATCAATTCCCATACGTTGATACCCTGTTCAGCGCAAATCAGTGACAGCTCGTTGGCAAAGGCGATATTCACGTCACGGAAGCTGTTTTCCGTCAGTTTACACATCTCAGCCGTGCGCGCGTCGGTTTCAACGCACTCACCTTCGAGAAAAATCTTGTACAACGCGCTGGCGTGCACGGCACAGGCTGGCGTCATGCCGCCAATCACCCGGTCATTTTTCACAAGTTCCATCACGACCTGCCCAGGCAATACCCGCTCCGGGCAGTAAGCGATGTGAATATCGGCATCGTCCCCGGCGTGCTGAGGGAAGGTCAGATCGGGCCGGGTGTCAGCCAGCCACGCCGCCATCTGCTCCGTCGCGCCAACGGGACAGGTGGATTCAAGCACCACCAGCGCGCCGGGTTGCAGCACCGGTGCAATCGCCGCTGCCGCAGCCTGTACATAGCTCAAATCCGGTTCGTGCCCCTCTTTAAACGGCGTCGGCACAGCGATCAGAAAGGCATCGGCCGCCTCGGGTTTGTGCGTTGCCGTCAAATAACCGTTTTCCATAGCGGCCTTAACCATGGCCCCCAGATCGGGTTCAACGATATGAATCTCACCACGATTGATGGTTTCCACCGCGTGGCGATTAACGTCCACGCCAATCACCTGTTTTTTCCGTGAAGCAAACGCGGCGGCGGTCGGAAGACCGATATAGCCCAGCCCAACCACCACTATTTTATTGATTGTCATTGCGTTAGTTGTCATGGTGTTGCTCATTGTCGTGTAACTAAAGGGTTCTTCAGTGCAGCAATAATACGCTGACAGGCGGTGCCGTCACCGAACGGGTTATGCGCCCGGCTCATGGCCTGATACGCTGCATTGTCGGTCAGCAGTTGCGACACCGCGTCCAGAATCGTCACCACCTCTGTGCCAACCAACCGCACCGTTCCCGCGTCCACGGCCTCTGGCCGCTCTGTTGTCTCACGCATCACCAGCACGGGCACGCCCAGCGAAGGGGCCTCCTCCTGAATACCGCCAGAATCGGTTAAAATCAGGTACGACCGGTTCATCAGGTAAACAAACGGCAAGTACTCCTGCGGCGCGATCAGAAACACGTTATCAATGCCGCTTAAAATACGATTTACCGGCTCACGCACATTCGGGTTCAGGTGCACGGGATACAGAATCTGCGCCTCCGGGTGGCGACGGGCAATGCTCGCCAACGCCGTGCAAATACGCTCGAAACCACCGCCAAAGTTTTCACGGCGATGCCCAGTGACCAGAATCAGTTTTTTATTCGCATCCAGAAAACCGTAGTGGGTATCTAGGGAGTGGCGCAATGTTTCATCGCCAAGAATACGATCGCGCATCCAGAACAGCGCATCGATAACCGTATTTCCCGTCACCAGGATCTGTCGGTCGCCGAGGTTTTCCCGCAGCAGGTTATCACGCGCCCGCTCGGTTGGCGCAAAGTGATACATCGCCAAATGGCCGGTCAGCTTACGATTGGCCTCTTCAGGCCATGGCGAATAGAGATTACCCGTGCGCAACCCGGCCTCCACATGAGCGACGGGAATACGCTGATACAGCGCCGCAAGGCTGGCGGCCAGCGTGGTGGTAGTATCACCATGCACCAGCACCAGATCGGGTTTGAACGCCATCAATACCGGTTCCAGTCCTTCCAGAATGCGGTAAGTGACCTCACTCAGCCCCTGGCCCGGCTGCATAATGTTCAAATCATAATCCGGCGTAATAGCAAATAAACGCAGCACTTGATCCAGCATCTCCCGGTGCTGGGCTGTTACGCATATTTTCGATTCAAAGGCTTCATCTTGAGCCAGGGCATAAACCAGAGGGGCCATTTTGATAGCTTCTGGACGGGTGCCGAAAATAGTCAACACTTTCACTATGAATCTCTTTCATCAGGTTAGGGGCTGCCCTTTCAGGCGGCATAAACGGTCAATCCATCCGCCGCTGAGGTTTACAGCGAACCAATGCAATGCCCACCCCGGTTAATGCACCGATAGCGCCCCACATCACCATCAAGAACAGGCGACGCGGACTGTCTCGCTTCACCGGCTCCTCCGGCGTGCGCAGATAACGGTAGGTCTGCAATGCCGCATCAAGTGTTGGCTCAACGCTTAACGTCGCCAACATGGCGCGATTTTGGTTATAATCGATGTCGAAGCGCGGCCCACTGGCCTGCAAGGATTCCAATTGCGCCTGCAACATCGGACTCCCCAACAGGAAAAGTTCTGAAGGCGGCAATTCTTCCTCGGGGGTATCGGTCTGGCTGCGGCTTATCCCCTGCTGTTGCGCAATTTTTAGCGCCATCTTCACGCTATTCAGGTCGCGATCGAAAATCGCCTGCGCGACCGCTTCCTGACGCTGAATCTGCGACTGTAAAAAGACCTTACGTGCCGCCCAGGCGCCTTTCAGCTCACCGTTAAGGTGCAGTGCGGCGCGCAGACTGGCAAATTCGATATAGTCGCGCAACAGGCGATTGGCGGCAGGCGCGTTGTCCACCGTCAAGCGCACGCTGTCGAAGGTCTTTTTACCGTCATCACGCGGGGTAAACTGGATGTCGGCGATCAGATCGTCCAGCAAGGCCGCATCCGCTTTGGCATCACCTTCCTGATGCGATTTATAGTAGTCGCTCTGTAGCCAGAAATCGCGCCGGGTATCATACGCGGCAACCTGCATGACAAACTCGTCGTAAACCTTGGCTGACACCGACAGCGCTTCGGGCGGCAGCGACGCAAACGCTTTGGCATCCAGATTACGTAAGAACTGCTGTTGCGGATAATAACCGCCCAGCCGCGTAACGCCAGGCCGGTCCGTTATTGCCATGGCGCTCCACTCTTGGCGAGCAAGATAGGAATACCCTAACGCCACCAGCGCGAAAGCCAGCGCTACGCCGGCAATCCAGAATTTTCCTCTCCACAACGCACCACACAGGCCACGAATGTCCAGTTCATTCTCAATACCTGCCCTCCCCGTCGTCACGCGGTAATGTGCTTCGCCAGAGGTTCCGTTAGTAGGGTTTTCGTGTTTCATTACTTCCCCAAAGTGGTGTGGTTTCAAGTTGAGTGTCGATGATTGTCGTTACGGTGCGCTCGACGCTTGATGCGTTTCAGAAAGCGCGCCACGCGCCATGCCCGTTTCAGGCAATAGTCACAAAGCCCAAAGGCCAGTAAAAACAGCACCAACATGGCCCATTCAGGAATGAAAGAGAAATACTCTCCGGCCATGCCGATACCCGCCAACAGTACCGCGGCCATGGTGATCAACACAAAAGCCTGATGCGGTGTAAATCCGGCGCGCATCAATATAGCTAAACGACTTAATTTTGATTACATTATTTAAATGAGCTATTCAATTGATTTTAGACGTAAAGTGATATCTACACGGGAAGAAGAAGGGTTGAGTATCCGAGAAACAGCGAAGCAATTTCGGATTGGCCCTGCCTCTGTATAGCCAAGCGACATTATTTTGATAACAATTAGCTGTATTTTTTGCCACATATCAGGGCATTGGCTGTAATCATTTTTAAGTCGGTTGGCTATATCGCGTTGGATTAATCAAATAGCGTCAAAAGCATCGACCACGCGTCAGCGAAAGATCGATAAATCCGAGTTGATAAAAGATGTTGAACCATATCCAGATGCTTACCAAAAAGAACGTGCAGAGCGTTTTGGCGTTTGTCAGAAGGCCATTTGGCCAGCTCTTAAAAAGCTGGGATTGACCTATAAAAAAACGCTACGTCATCCGAAAGCCGACGAAAGCGCCCGGCAAGCATTTCAACAAAAAATACAACAGTATGAAAAAAAAGGCAAACCTATTGTTTTTATTGATGAAAGTGGTTTTCCACACGATACCCCACGGACTCACGCCTATTCCCCAAAAGGTCAACGGTGTTTTGGCCTGAAGAACGGGTGAGCCAAGGGAAGAACAAATGTTATCGGCGCTTTATTAGGCACCACGCTGTTTGCTATCGGATTATTTGATATCAATATTAACAGCGATGTTTTCTATTCCTGGGTCACACAAGTCCTTATCCCAGTACTCCCTAAAAACAGGGTAATCGTGATGGACAATGCAACTTTTCACAAAAAACATAATATTCAACAAGTCATCATCGATGCAGGGTATATGGTGGAGTATTTGCCTACATATTCGCCAGATCTTAACCCCATTGAGCATAAATGGGCACAAGCAAAAAGCAAAAAAAGAGAGAGTGGTTGCGATACAGAGATTTTGTTCTCAGTCCATATGGTGTAATCAAAATTAAGTCGCTTGGCTATGACGCGCAACCTGCTGGTGTGGGTAAGAAGGAGGTTGCACAGTCTGCTGTGGAAACAGTGGAAGAAAGGGCGGACTCGTTATAGCCAAGCGACATTATTTTGATAACAATTAGCTGTATTTTTTTGCCACATATCAGGGCATTGGCTGTAATCATTTTTAAGTCGTTTAGCTATAAGCCACGAACACCAGTACCAGCGTCAGGCCATTGTTATCCGCTTCGTAAAACTGCTTGCAGCGATCCGCTGAGTAGAGATCGGCTAACTGCAATCCCGTCTCTTCTTTCGCTTCACGTCGCGCCGTTTGCCACGTGCTCTCACCGGCTTCAATACCACCAGCTATTTGGCACCACTGCCCTAGCTGGGTGTGGCCGTTGCGGCGCAGCAGCAGGACTTGATAGCCAGCCTGCGCCGGGCGCAGTACATAAAGCGCTATGGAAAAGCAGCGGATCGGAATCTCATGTCGCATAACGCACTCTCTTCCCTGTTTTGTTTAGCGCTGCGCTTCGCCGCCCAACGCCTCAACCAGATTGGTCGTTAGCGCGGAAAGCTCGCTGGTCATCAGAATAAAATCGGCATCAAAGCGTTGAGCCACATCGTCCCTGTCGATATCGTCGTTCTGCTCACGCAGCGTGTCGGCGAACTTCAGCCGTTTCAGCGTGCCATCTTCTGCCAGTATCAGTTGGATGCGCTCCTGCCAGTCGAGGGCAAGTTTGGTTACTACTTTACCTTTTTCGATATGCACGGCGATTTCATCACTTACCAGATCTTGCTTCTTACAGCGGATCACACCGCTGTCTTCCAAAATCGCTTTCAATTCGGCTTCGTCTTGCAGGGTGAAACCGGCTGGCACATCGCCAGAGCGCACCCATTCGGTCAGGGTAAGTTCAATAGGGTTTTCCAGCGCCAAGGGCACCACGGGCAGTGAGCCCAAGGTTTTGCGCAACAGTGCCAGCGTATCTTCGGCTTTCTTAGCGCTGGCAGCATCAAGCATAATCAACTGATTAACGGTATCAATCCATAGCCACACCTGGCTGAAACGGCTGAAGGCGCGCGGCAGCAGCGTATGCAGCACTTCATCCTTCAGGGTGTCTTTTTCGGTTTTTTTCAGTTTGCGGTGTTGTTCGGCTTCCAGTTTGTCGATTTTGGCCTGGAACGCCTGCTTGATCACCGGAGACGGCAACATCTTTTCTTCTTTGCGTGCGCAGAGCAGCAATTGGCCGTTAACTCTGTGGGTCAGTGCATCACTGTGTGCGCCCATCGGGGATACCCAACCGGTGCGAGAGAGATCCTGGCTCCCACAGGGGGTAAAGGCGAACTCACCTAACTGTTTTTCTAACGCATCAGTAGAAAGGGTGATATCGCGGTTCAGGCGATAAATAATAACATTTTTAAACCACAACATGGTGTTATCCTTGGCGGTGCGTGCGCGGCACGCGGATGAAAAGGGGAGGGACGCATCATAGCGGATTTGGCGTGCAAGTGCAGCGCGTAATGGTGGTTACGTATACACTGGAATAAAGTTATAGCCAACCGACTTAAAAATGATTACAGCCAATGCCCTGATATGTGGCAAAAAAATACAGCTAATTGTTATCAAAATAATGTCGCTTGGCTATACCTTGTGCTAGGTGAGTGAAAATTTTGATATTTATTCATGCATTATGGGAATTTTCTGAGGAGGCGCTGCGCGTATTGGAATTGATTTGGGTGGAACCAAAACGGAGGTCATCGCACTGGGGGATCGCGGCGAAACGCTGTTCCGCCATCGTCTGCCGACGCCCCGTGATGACTTCAGGGAACGTTGAACATCATTGCTACGCTGGTTAACGAAGCCGAAAAGGCAACGGGCATGACTGGGAGCGTCGGCGTGGGGATTCTAGGCACCCTGTCACCGCTGTCCCACCACGTAAAAAACGCCAATTCGGTGTGGTTGAACGATCAGCCGTTGGATAACGATCTCTCCGCACTGTTGCAGCGTCCGGTGCGCCTCGCCAATGACGCCAACTGTCTGGCGGTGTCTGAAGCGGTGGACGGTGCCGGACTTGATGTCGTGTTTGCCATTATTATCGGTACCGGCTGTGGTGCGGGCATTGCGCTCAACGGACGAGCGCATGCCGGACGCAACGGCATCGCTGGCGAATGGGGGCATAACCCATTGCCTTGGCAAAATGAGCAAGAACGCCAGTTTGCGCAGGCTGTGCCTTGCTATTGTGGTCAACGCGGATGCATTGAAACCTTTATTTCCGGCACCGGTTTCGCTGCCGACTATCGCCATGTCACGAGCCATGCCTGTAACGGGGAAACCATTGTTTCATTGGCACGTCAGGGAGATAGCGCCGCAGAACAAGCACTGCAACGCTATGAGTAACGTCTGGCCAAATCCATCGCACACGTGATCAATTTAGTGGATCCGGACGTCGTGGTGTTGGGGGCGGGATGAGCAATGTCCCGCATTTTTATAGCCAAGCGACATTATTTTGATAACAATTAGCTGTATTTTTTTGCCACATATCAGGGCATTGGCTGTAATCATTTTTAAGTCGGTTGGCTATAGCTGCTTTCACTGAAGGTCGGATCCCACTGGCTTTGCAGCACCTGCATCACTGCCTGCTGGATGAACCTGTCCATTACCGTCGGGATTCCCAGTTGTCGGGTTCCTCCCCCGGGTTTCGGTATGTCCACCCTGCGGACGGGCTGAGGTTTGTATCTGCCAGCCAGCAGGTTACTCCGCAGTTCCGGCCACTGGCGTTTCAGATGGTCGGGGAGTTCGCTCACGCTTATTCCGTCCACACCCGGCGCGCCTTTGTTGGCTTTTACTCTTTTCAGCGCCTGCTTCAGATTTTCTTGGTTGAGGATAACCTCCATGAGACTATCCCCGGACGACGGGCTTTCCCGCTCCGGTTATGTCTGGACGGTTTCAGCCCCTGATGGGGCAGGAGTCGGGGCTTCACCCCTTCTGCTCTCATCGGGGTCGCATTGCGTTTTCTGCTGCATGACCGTTCAGAACCTCCGGCGATACTCGCCACTCATCACTGTTCGGGCCTTCAGGTTTCCCCTACGCCCTCTGCTGACTTCTGCATAGCGATCAGCGCACCTCACGATGAGCTCAGTCCTGAATGCAGGACGCTATGCAGACCTCCCGGGGTAAGCCCGACCCCCTTCACCACACACCTGCCTGATTTACTCACTCGACCCTTGATGGTTATGGCCTTCGCGATCATATGCTCGCTCTGCCGATCGGATGAGCCTTGTATCAGGTTTCTGTTCGTCAGGTCATGGCTTTGCTCCACGCTTCCTTCAGACCCCACCTCGCGATGACGCCCTTGCACTTCGCTAGTCCTTCGCCACCATCAGGCTGTACAGGGGACTTTCACCCCCAAGCTGTCGGGCATGCCCGGCACACACAAAAAAGGGCACCCGTAGGTGCCCTCTTGAAAAGGAATGCAACCAGCAGCGCGTTATTTGCTGCTCTTGTCCTGCAACTGTTCCACGCTTTCCATTTGCGGCAAGCCTGTCGTCGCAGAGGAGGACAGCAACCCTGTTTCGACGTAGTTGAACAGTTTTTCTCGCGTATCAATGAGATCTAGGTTACGCATCGTCAACTGACCAATACGGTCATCCGGTGAGAACACCGAGTCGCCTTTTTCCATCGTCAGACGTTCCGGCTTGTAGGTCAGGTTATCCGACACTGTATTCAGGATGGAATAGTCATTACCGCGACGCAGTTCCAGCGTCACTTCACCGGTAACCGCACTGGCCACCCAGCGTTGCAACCCATCACGCAGCATCAGTGCTTGCGGATCGAACCAACGCCCCTGATACAGCAGACGGCCCAGCTGACGACCGTGCGCATGGTATTGCTCAATGGTATCTTCATTATGAATACCGGTAACCAAACGCTCGTAGGCAATGTGCAGCAGCGCCATGCCGGGGGCTTCATAGATGCCACGGCTCTTCGCTTCGATAATACGGTTTTCAATCTGATCGCTCATGCCTAAACCGTGACGACCACCAATGCGGTTGGCTTCCAGCATCAGTTCCACATCATCGGCAAAAGTTTTGCCATTCAGCGCCACCGGATAGCCGCGTTCAAAACGTACCGTGATTTCTTCTGCCGCAATCTTGACGTTCTCATCCCAGAACTTGACGCCTATGATCGGGTTAACGATCTTCACGCTGGAGTTCAGGAATTCCAAATCTTTCGCTTCGTGCGTTGCGCCCAGCATGTTGGAGTCGGTCGAGTAGGCCTTTTCTGCGGACATCTTATAGTTGAAGCCAGACTGCACCATAAACTCGGACATCTCCTGACGGCCGCCCAGTTCATCAATAAAATCCGTATCCAGCCACGGCTTATAGATTTTCAGTTCAGCATTGGTCAGCAGACCGTAGCGGTAGAAACGCTCGATATCGTTACCTTTATAAGTACTGCCGTCACCCCAGATATTCACGCCATCTTCTTTCATGGCCGCGACCAGCATGGTGCCGGTTACCGCACGGCCCAGAGGGGTAGTGTTAAAGTAGGTCAGGCCACCCGTGGTGTTATGGAAAGCACCGCACTGAATCGCGGCAATGCCTTCCGCAACCAGCTGCTTGCGGCAGTCAATAAGACGGGCATTTTCTGCGCCATACTCCATTGCGCGACGAGGGATCTCTTCATAGTCATCCTCATCCGGTTGTCCCAGGTTTGCGGTGTAAGCATAAGGAACCGCCCCTTTTTTACGCATCCACAGCAACGCTGCACTGGTATCCAGGCCTCCGGAGAACGCAATGCCAATACGCTGACCTGCCGGAAGGTGCTTGAGAATCGTCGTCATAAAATAAATCCCTGCTCGATAGACTTATGGAGAGAAGCTTAACAGCCACACCACGATATGTTACGCCATGCATTGATGAGAAAAAATCAGATCGTTATACGCGTGGCGGCACGAGCATGTACCGATACTGTTTGCCACCCAACATGTGAATATTTATGCAAAATAAATGAGTTATAATTTAAGCATCTTTTTGCCGCGACAGGAAGAGCCCAGTGATGATTTCTGCAAAAAACCGGCTTTGTTGAATAAACATATTTTATGCTGCACCCCCGGTGAAATGACAGATCCTCGCAACGCAAAATCATGCAGTTAGGCCTCATAAGAAAACTGTAAACCTGAGGTGACAAGCATTTTCTATCAAAACTGGCTGGCAAAACAGCATGACTCACTATTATTCAACAAAGCCCAAAAAACCGTCAATGTCGCTAAGGCACCTTTGGGTGTAACGGTATCTATGGATTTCTAGCACAGAGAATATGCAATGAAGAACAGCTCAGAGAGGAAACAAACTCAGCAGGCAATTATACCTCCATTTCACTGTCAATCCAGCGGCTAAAATCGATTTACGCGACGGGGAAAAAATAATAAAATAGTGTTTCATTTAAAGGACAACTCTTTGTTATTCTCGGCGAACTATGGTTTCCCTTGCCTATAGCCAAGCGACTTAATTTTGATTACACCATATGGACTGAGAACAAAATCTCTGTATCGCAACCACTCTCTTTTTTTGCTTGTGCCCATTTATGCTCAATGGGGTTAAGATCTGGCGAATATGTAGGCAAATACTCCACCATATACCCTGCATCGATGATGACTTGTTGAATATTATGTTTTTTGTGAAAAGTTGCATTGTCCATCACGATTACCCTGTTTTTAGGGAGTACTGGGATAAGGACTTGTGTGACCCAGGAATAGAAAACATCGCTGTTAATATTGATATCAAATAATCCGATAGCAAACAGCGTTGTGCCTAATAACGCGCCGATAACATTTGTTCTTCCCTTGGCTCCCCAGTTCTTCAGCCCAAAACACCGTTGACCTTTTGGGGAATAGCCGTGAGTCCGTGGGGTATCATCTGGAAAACCACTTTCATCAATAAAAACAATAGGTTTACCTTCTTTTTCATACTGTTGTTTTTTTTGTTGAAATGCTTGCCGGGCGAGTTATGCTCATTTCTGGTGTACGGGGTTTCGGGGAGGGTGGCCTATCCTGCTGATTGATTTCGTGGATGATTTCAACAACAGAAAGATGATACCCCATGAAAAAGTCTACCCTACAGGTCTTCGCAGAACCAGATATTGCCGGTGATCCCTTGCATGAACTCATTCGTAATGGTGCTAGGCAACTGATAGCTGCCGCCGTTGAGGTTGAGCTCGAAGCCATGCTGCAACAACATGGACATGGACGACGGGCGTCATGCTGTCGTTCGTAACGGCTATTTGCCACAACGAACCATACAGACGGGTATTGGGGATGTTGAAATTAAAGTGCCTAAGGTCATAGGTATCTACACATCTTTTGCAATATCTGCTATTACGTTGCTGCATGATCTCAACTTATCCATTGGCGGGATTGATGCCCGCCTTAACCGGCGTTATCAGCGTCTGGTTAAGCAACACATGACTCCCCCAGCACCATTGGCGTCAGCCGTTAAAGACCTTGCCTGCGCGCAGAAAACAACATTCGCCACTACTCAGGCCGGTTGGCGTTTTTTTAATAATGAACGTATTAGCTTCACTCAGCTCAATGAACCGATTATTTCGCTGGCTCTCCGGCAGGTTGCACTTAGCCCGCATCCATACGCTCTCGTCGTTCACGACTGGTCTCATTTACAGTTTCGTACCCACAATAGGAAAGAAGAACGTTTGAAAATGACGCATGGTGGCGACGTCGGTTATGAACTACAAACCCGCCTACTGCTTGATGCTGCAAATGGTTTACCAATAGCGCCCCTGTCCCAAACTCTATAGCCAAGCGACATTATTTTGATAATAATTAGCTGTATTTTTTTGCCACATATCAGGGCATTGGCTGTAATCATTTTTAAGTCGGTTGGCTATAACCGATAGGGCGGGTTGTCGTTCAACGCTAACCGAGGGCTTGTCTGAGAGTCTGACTCATATGGATGCTTTGACGGCTGATATCGCCCGCGTTGAGTCTCTTGCTACCGGGAAGAAGTTAGTTCATCTCATTGACCGTGAAGGTGACTCTATCGGGCATATGCGCACATTAAGCTCCCAGGGAATATGTTGGATTATCCGGGGAAAGGAAGGGCATCGGGCCGAGTGGGGCGGTGACACCCGTAAAATTGGTGAAATTGCAGAAGATCTGCCATTTATCGCAAACGGACAGGTTGGCTGGAAAGGGAAAAAAGCCAATATGGAGATCGGGGAAACATCCGTGATCATAACGCGAACAACAAAACCGAAGCGGAAAGACAAGAACACCGGACGGCGAGTGAAAGTTCAGCCAGGCGTAGCTCTGACACTCAGATTAGTTGTGGTTCGCCTTACCGATACTCACGGTAAATTTATCGGACGCTGGACGCTGCTCACAAACGTTAGCAACGAGATCACCAGCGCGGAAGTCGCTCGCTGGTATTACTGGCGCTGGGGTATTGAATCCTTTTTTAAGCTGCTGAAAGGTGCCGGTCATGATGTAGAAAAATGGCTTCAGCGCAGTGCTGGTGCCCTGCTACGCAGGTTATTGATAGCTAGCATGGCATGTGTGCTGGTATGGCGGCTGCAACGCGCTGAAGGAGACGACAATGCGGCAGCCCGTCAGTTAATTTGCCGATTATCCGGACAACAACAAAAACGAGGGCGTAAAGAAAGCGCCCCAGCGCTGCTTGCCGGACTATCCATCCTGCTAAATACCTTGACGTTATTAGCAGACTATACCCAATAAACCTCAAGATGCAGGTTTGAGCACCTGAAAACAATCGTGAATTCTGGACGTCAGCGAGTCCGCTATTTCTGGTAGCGTATTGGTGAAAAAATTGAATATTGCATCCCGAAAATCGCGGGTGTTTTCAAAATAGCGATTATTCCGTGTATGCTCATTCATCACTTTCCACAGGCGTTCTATCGCGTTCAGATTCGGACTGTAAGGCGGTAAATAGTGAAGCTCTATGTTCACGACAAAGGCCCAATCCTTAATCAATTGGGTTCGGTGATAACCCGCACCGTCCAGTATTACATGGATTCTCTGTCGGTAATCAGGGTAACGTTTGCGTATCTCAATGAAAAAACGAGCAATGTTGTAGTCATTAATTGTTTTGTAATCGTGAATAACCGTACCGCCGATATCGCTCAGATTCAGCGCACCCAGTATATTCAGACGGGTTCGACTTCCCGTTGTTTTAACTGACTTTTTATGCCCTTTTCGTATCCATCCATAACTGAGCTTTGTGGCTTGTGTCGGATGAACCGCATCGATAAACAGAATCGCCTCATTGCCGGCTGTTTTCTTTAAATTCTCATAATATTCAATGAAATGCTTCTGATTTTCTTCACTGAATTTATGGGGTACGCCCGCCGGTTTTTTGTAGGAGAAACCATGACGGTGCAACCACTTGTTCATGCCGGGAATACTGAATCGGATAGCCCAGCGATGTTCGACATAAGCCACGATGTCGTGGGTATGATGGAAGAGATGTTGAGATAACTAGCTGATTAAGAGCGCAGTCTTTTCAGCACAAAGCCGACTTGCAGACCCACCGTTTTCAGGTTTAAGTTTGCGAGTGTTGACGTAATCGTTGATATGTTGGTTTACCGTCGTTTCGTGCAGACGCAGAGCTTGCGCAATCATCGCAGAGCTCCAGCCTTCGGAGGCCAGCAGGACGGCTTTGATGCGATCACAAACACGCTTATCACGACTGGTGTTATGAAGGTGTTCGAGTTCGGCTTTTTGCTTGTCGGTAATAAATATCTTCATAGTGGGTGAGCATGATCTTCTTACCGCGTAAAATCAAGCATCTTCAATGATCACGGGTATATACCCCGGAAGAACTTGCCCACTTCGCTATGGTGGTTTTTAACCCTTTATGATGTGTAGATACCTATGGCTTCAGGCGCTGGAGACGTTCGGTGGGACATGGGATCACCGCTATCCGCAGATAAGCCGGAGCTGGCAGTCAAACTGGGCCAACCTGTCGACATTCTTCTCGTACCCGCAGGAACTTCGCAAGGTAATCTACACGACGAACGCTATAGAATCACTGAACAGCGTGCTCCGGCATGCAATCAAGAAACGCAAGGTGTTCCCGACTGATGACTCGGTGAAGAAGGTCGTATGGCTGGCAATCCAGGCGGCATCACAGAAATGGACGATGCCCTTACAGGACTGCCGTAGGCAATGAGTCGCTTTATTATCGAGTTCGGTGACCGCCTTGACGGTCACTTCTGAGGAAAGGCATTTACACAAAATCTTAAACAGGCTCGCTCCTATCCCTATTCGGAGAAGTAACAACCAGGCACATTACTGTGCCGGTGTTGCCTGTGCCGCCTCCTCCGATGGCGCGGCTCAAGCAGCCTCCACCGCGACAGGAGGTGTCATGATTTTACTGTACACCTCATATAACGCCTTGGTGTTTACTTCCGGCTCACCCTTTTGCTGTTTGAGCATCAGCGTGGTTTCCTGAGAAAGCTGCTGGTGCAGTTCCTGATTCAGCAAAGGTAGCGTCAGTTCAGAGAGATAGACCTGACGCAACTTCTGATATTGTTCCGGTGCAATATCCACCACGCCGTTACGCTGTGAGCGCAAGCGCTGCTGCATCAACACATCGGTACTGGTGCGGGCGTAGGTCGCAAACAGTTTGCTGAGCTCGTCGCTCTTACGCGCGATCAGCGCATCAAACTCTTGCTGCGTTAACCCCTTGTCACGCAAGCTCATCAGCTCTTTTGCCAGGAAGGTCAACGTGGCCTCGGCGTTCTCGCTGTTGGGACTGTCCAGATGGATGCCACACTGCGCACGGGTATAGTATACATCGCAGTTAACGCGCACGCTGGTTTCTTTAAGCCCACTCTTTTCCAATGCCTGCTGCACATGCCAGAACAGCGCTTCGCGCGCTAAATCACTGTGCCAGTAGTGGGTAAGCGCCTGCGATTCGTGGATAGGATGCCAAGACATATCCCAGATCAGCGAGAGCGTATCGCGCTTCGCCTTATCAAGCATAAAACCAATCGGCTCCGCAGGCAGCGGCGAGAGCGTCGGCATCGGAGCCGGCGCGGCGCGTTTACCTTCCAGCGAGACAAACGCTTTACTGATAAGCTCGTTTATCTGGCGAGTTTCTACATGCCCCACCACGTACAGCGTCATCGCATCAGGGGTATACCAAGCTTTGTAAAACTGCGACATCATTTCAGCCGTTGGACGCGCTTTGACATTCTGTGCCGGATCGTGTGCCAGCAGAGACGATCCTTTCAAGCGATAACGCCACGTGGGATCCTGCTGATCGGCGGGAACACTCACCACCTGATCGGGGATGCGTAACGCGTTAGCGATACTGCCATCATCAATCTTGATGCTCCCTGCCGTTTCTGCCAGCCAATTCAGTGCATCTTTAAGCAATTCAGGCCGATTATTGGGCAAACTGAGGTTGTAGGAGGTGTAGTCATACGAGACAAACGCGGGCGGCAGCGGCTTCGCGCCGTTAGTCTCCGGTATCAGCAACGAGGGAAGCTGTACGACAGGTAAATTATCGCCCGGCGTCAGCGCCAAACGAGAAATAAGGTGCGCAAAGCCCGGCTGCTGAGCACTCTCAGCGAGAGAACCTGCGTTAACCACTAAACGTAATTCAATCCGATCCCCAGGACGCTGCGGTGTGGTCAGTAACTGCCACGTAAAACCATTATCCAGCTTTCCCTGCTGCCAAGCAGGATCGGGTTGTAGTGTTTCAGCTTGCACGCTGCCACCAGCCAACGCCAGCAACACTCCACCAACTAAGAACCCTATTTTGGTGCCCTGCATGTGAACCCCGACTTAACTGACTATCCAACACAGTAAAAGATGATTGTGACAATAAGGCCTGTACACTCTCTCACCGCCCAATACGCCTATCCCTTTCAGGATGCGCCAGCGGAGGTATTACGGGGAAATCAGAGCGATCTGTTTACCCTTACGTTAGACCGCACACTTTTGCCTATGTCACTCAATACGATGAAATAATTTTGGAAATAAAGAGACGAAATGATGACCAATAAGCGGTTTTTGATCGTTATTCCCCCGATACAGACCGTGCACAACGCGATTGCCTAGCCGCAACCTTATGAAAAATTCCCCGTGATGGCAAGGCGCAATCACGGGGAATCATGAGAAGCGAGGACGGGGATAGCCCGTTATCACTGCGCCAACGGGAGTTGGCGCAGGGTAAAACCCATTTATGAAAGTACGGTTGGTGCAGACGTATCGTCTTTTTTATGCCCAGAGAGCTCGCTTTCCAGCTGCTTCTCATCCAGCTCACCCACCCACTTGGCAACCACGATCGTCGCGACACCGTTGCCGACCAAGTTGGTCAGGGCACGCGCTTCTGACATAAAGCGGTCAATACCTAGGATCAACGCCAAACCAGCCACCGGCAGATGCCCCACCGTAGAAATGGTCGCTGCCAGCACGATAAACCCACTACCGGTGACGCCAGCGGCACCTTTCGAGGAGAGCAACAACACCACCAGCAACGTAATCTGGTGCCAGATATCCATATGACTATTGGTAGCCTGCGCAATAAACACCGCCGCCATGGTCAAGTAGATGGAGGTGCCATCCAAGTTGAAGGAGTAGCCGGTAGGAATCACCAGACCCACCACCGATTTTTTACACCCCACTTTTTCTATCTTGTTCAGCATGCGCGGCAGCACGGATTCTGACGAGGAGGTCCCCAGCACAATCAGCAGCTCTTCACGGATGTAGCGGATAAATTTGAAAATGCTGAATCCGGTAGAGCGGGCGATGCTGCCCAGCACTAGAAAAACAAACAGCAGGCACGTGATATAGAAGCAGATGATCAACTGTCCCAACTGCACCAGTGAGCCAACACCGTATTTACCAATGGTGAACGCCATCGCGCCGAATGCGCCGATCGGTGCCAAACGCATGATCATATTGATCACGCCAAAAATGGTGTGTGAGAAGCTGTCAATCACGTTGAAAATGACGCGTCCTTTCTCACCCAAGCGATGCAGTGCGAAGCCAAACATCACCGCAAACAGCAACACCTGCAAAATGTTACCACTGGCGAAAGCACCCACCACGCTTGCAGGAATCACATCCATCAGAAACGCGACCACACCCTGCTGTTGCGCCTGTTGGGTGTAGACCGCCACCGCAGAGGCATCCAGTGTGGAGGCATCGACATTCATGCCCGCACCCGGTTGCATGATATTCACCACCAGCAGACCGATAATCAGTGCCACAGTGCTGACAATTTCAAAGTAAAGCAGCGCGACAGCGCCAGTACGGCCTACCGACCTCATACTTTCCATACCGGCAATACCGGTCACTACGGTACAGAAGATGACGGGGGCAATCACCATCTTGATCAGTTTAACAAATCCATCGCCCAGTGGTTTCATTTGCGCACCCAGATCTGGGTAGAAATGTGCTAGTAGGATTCCTATCGTAATCGCTGTAAGAACCTGAAAATAAAGGTTTTTAAAAATAGACACTTTCATATACTTATCCTATGGTAGGGAAACACATAGGGTCGCAAACGACGCCTCTGTGACTGCGGCGAAAAGTAACATCGCGGTAACAGAGTGGAAATGTTTTATAACTTTAGTTTGTGAACATCAGGTTAAAAATAAGAGCTGAATCACATCAACTAGAATGCAAAAAACAAACATGCAAGCAATTTTTTTGAAACATATAACGATAATGCAATCAGTCAATTCTGGGTAAATATTGAAAAAAACCAATAAGATACAATGAAATATTAAAATACCTTTAATTTATAAGGTTAATTTTTAGTGTTATCAGATGGTAACAGGAATGAGCGCGACTATCGCTACGGTTTGGGGGGCGGTGTCATAGCATCCGCGTTAGATTGCGTGGCGTCATCCGCTATCTGCTGCGCTAACCGCTGCTGATTGAGGTTATAGCTGGCTTTGTTGAATAATAGTGAGTCATGCTGTTTTGCCAGCCAGTTCTGGTAGAAAATGCTTGTCACCTCAGGTTTACAGTTTTCTTATGAGGCCTAACTGCATGATTTTGCGTTGCGAGGATCTGTCGTTTCACCGGGGGTGCAGCATAAAATATGTTTATTCAACAAAGCCGTTATAGCTGCGCACCAACGCCCCCAGTTCATCATCCTGATGATGTTTTGGCGGCGTCAGACGATGTTGCAATATAACCAAGCGACTTAATTTTGATTACACCATATGGACTGAGAACAAAATCTCTGTATCGCAACCACTCTCTCTTTTTTTGCTTGTGCCCATTTATGCTCAATTGGGTTAAGATCTAGCGAATATGTAGGCAAATACTCCACCATATACCCTGCATCGATGATGACTTGTTGAATATTATGTTTTTTGTGAAAAGTTGCATTGTCCATCACGATTACCCTGTTTTTAGGGAGTACTGGGATAAGGACTTGTGTGACCCAAGAATAGAAAACATCGCTGTTAATATTGATATCAAATAATCCGATAGCAAACAGCGTTGTGCCTAATAAAGGAGCCTGTTTAAGATTTTGTGTAAATGCCTTTCCTCAGAAGTGACCGTCAAGGCGGTCACCGAACTCGATAATAACGCGACTCATTGCCATACGCCAGTCCTGTAAGGGCATCGTCCATTTCTGTGATGCCCCTTGGATTGCCAGCCATACAACCTTCTTCACCGAGTCATCAGTCGGGAACACCTTGCGTTTCTTGATTGCATGCCGGAGCACGCTGTTCAGTGATTCTATAGCGTTCGTCGTGTAGATTACCTTGCGAAGTTCCTGCGGGTACGAGAAGAATGTCGACAGGTTGGCCCAGTTTGACTGCCAGCTCCGGCTTATCTGCGGATAGCGGTGATCCCATGTCCCACCGAACGTCTCCAGCGCCTGAAGCGAGGCCTCTTCGCTTGGAGCCTGATACACTGCTTTGAGGTCGCGTCTTACCGCCTTATCGTCCTTCCAGGAAACGAAGCGCAGACTGTTGCGCACCATGTGCACGATGCACAGCTGGATGCGGGCTTCCGGGTAGATCGTGTTAATGGCATCCGGGAACCCTTTCAGGCCGTCCACACAGGCAATGAGGATGTCGGTCAGGCCACGGTTTTTCAGTTCTGTCAGCACGTTCAGCCAGAACTTTGCGCCTTCATTTTCGGCCAGCCACATCCCCAGTAGCTCTTTCTGGCCTTCGATATTGATACCCAGCGCCAGGAACACAGACTTATTGATAACGCGGCTGTCCTGCCGGACTTTCAGAATGATACAGTCAAGGTAAACAATGGGATAAACCGCATCCAGGGGGCGATTTTGCCATTCAACAACCTGCTCCATAACGGCATCGGTGACCTTCGATACCAGGGCGGGTGAGACATCCGCGTCATACAGTTCTTTGAACGCAGCGGCAATTTCGCGGGTGGTCATCCCTTTGGCATACAACGATAAAATCTGGTTATCCATCCGGGTGAGCCGGGTCTGGTTCTTCTTCACCAGCTGCGGTTCAAAGGAACCATCACGATCACGTGGTGTACGCAGTTCTAGCGGACCATCGCCGGTGGTAACAGTCTTTGTGGAGTAGCCATTGCGCGTGTTAGTTCCAGATTTGGACTGGGGCTTCTCATGCCCGAGGTGATGGGTCATTTCAGCATTAAGGGCAGCTTCAACGCAGATCTTTTTCAGCAGGCGATCAAACTGGTTGAGAGCGTCAGGGGTTTTGAGATTTTTGGCCAGCTCGTTAGCCAGAGCCTGTAACTGTTTTTCGTCCATAAAGTAACCTGCTTTTGATGTTGGATTGAACATATCAAAATCAGGCAATTACATTACACAATCTCGTGTACAGGCTCTAATAACGCCGATAACATTTGTTCTTCCCTTGGCTCCCCAGTTCTTCAGGTCAAAACACCGTTGACCTTTTGGGGAATAGTCATGAGTCCGTGGGGTATCGTGTGGAAAACCACTTTCATCAATAAAAACAATAGGTTTACCTTCTTTTTCATACTGTTGTATTTTTTGTTGAAATGCTTGCCGGGCGCTTTCGTCGGCTTTCGGATGACGTAGAGCTTTTTTTATAGGTCAATCCCAGCTTTTTAAGAGCTTGCCAAATGGCCTTCTGACAAACGCCAAAATGCTCTGCACGTTCTTTTTGGTAAGCATCTGGATATGGTTCAACATCTTTTATCAACTCGGATTTATCGATCTTTCGCTGAGGCGTGGTCGATGCTTTTGACGCTATAGCCAACCGACTTAAAAATGATTACAGCCAATGCCCTGATATGTGGCAAAAAAATACAGCTAATTGTTATCAAAATAATGTCGCTTGGCTATATTTGATTAATCCAACGCGATACAGAGGCAGGGCCAATCCGAAATTGCTTCGCTGTTTCTCGGATACTCAACCCTTCTTCTTCTTCACGTGTAGATATCACTTTACGTCTAAAATCAATTGAATAGCTCATTTAAATAATGCAATCAAAATTAAGTCGTTTAGCTATATCGGGTTTAAGAATTCCGGTGCTGGTCAAAGTTTTTAGGGTTCAGTAACATGCTCCCTAAATCTTTCATTTCATTTGTAGCGAAACGACAGTGGCACAACGAGATTACGTCAGCCGTGGGCGCTCAGGCGCACGACGAAAAAAGACAACCATTCGAAGAGGTGGCTCTTCGTCGGGCGTCTCTAACTTCATGATAATGCTGGCCGTTGCCGTTCTGGTGACCTTCGCGGGCGGACTCTATTTTATCGCCAACAACAAGCCTGCTGAGTCGCCCGTGCTACCGCGCAGCGCCACCAACAACGGCAATGGTCTGCCACCGAAGCCGGAAGAGCGCTGGCGTTATATTAAAGAACTGGAGAATCGTCAGCTGGGCGTTCCTGAGCCAACGGCACCCAATTCCGGTGGAGAAATCAAATCACCGGTCCAACTCACGCAAGAACAACGCCAACTGCTAGAACAGATGCAGGCGGATATGCGCCGTGCGCCGACGCAGCTGTCAGAAGTGCCTTATAACGATCAAACGCCGGTGCCTCGCTCCCAGGTCACCATCACTGCGCCTAAAACCGTGGTGGTACCGCCGGTAGCAACCACACCGACGGTGACGCAGACGCCCGTGAGTACACGTGCGCCCGTCACTGCCCCCGCGACACAAACTGCTACACCTAAGCAGGAAACGCCAAAACAGGTGGAAATTGCGAAGCAGCCGGAAGCGCCCAAACCAGAAAAAGCACAGCGCTGGATGGTACAGTGTGGTTCGTTTAAAACGCTGGAACCGGCAGAATCAGTGCGCGCACAGTTGGCTTTTGCCGGTATCGAAAGCCGCATCGCCAGCAGTGGCGGCTGGAATCGCATCACGTTAGGGCCGTATAAAGATCGTGCCACCGCCGACAAAATGTTATCGCGCCTGAAAGACGCTGGCGCAGCAAACTGCATTCCTCTCGCTGCCGGGGGTTGAAAACTCCTAAGCGCTCCCCCATCTACAACATTAATATGCCCCACAGCACTGTGGGGTTCTTTTTCCTTATCTAGCGGGGATCGACGCGTGACAACTATAGTAAGTGTACGTCGCAACGGCCACGTGGTGATTGGCGGCGACGGCCAAGCCACATTGGGAAACACGGTCATGAAGGGCAACGTGCTCAAAGTACGTCGCCTGTACAACGACAACGTGATCGCGGGCTTTGCGGGCGGCACCGCTGACGCCTTTACGCTGTTCGAGCTGTTTGAACGCAAGCTGGAACTGCATCAAGGCCACCTGGTCAAGGCCGCCGTGGAATTGGCAAAAGACTGGCGCACCGACCGTATGCTACGCCGTCTGGAGGCACTGCTGGCCGTCGCAGACGAAAACGCGTCGCTTATCATCACCGGTAACGGCGATGTAATTCAACCGGAAAACGATTTGATTGCTATCGGTTCTGGCGGCCCGTATGCGCAAGCCGCAGCCAGAGCGCTGCTGGAGAACACCGAGCTCAGCGCGCGCGAGATTGTTGAAAAATCGCTGGGTATCGCAGGCGATATCTGCATCTACACCAATCAGTTCCACACGATTGAAGAATTAGCCTCCAAGGCGTAAGGAATGACATCATGTCTGAAATGACCCCGCGCGAAATCGTTAGCGAGCTCGACAGCTACATCATCGGTCAGCACAAGGCCAAACGTGCGGTGGCAATCGCATTGCGTAACCGCTGGCGCCGTATGCAGCTTTCCGACGCGTTACGCCATGAAGTGACCCCCAAGAACATCCTGATGATCGGGCCGACCGGCGTCGGTAAAACTGAGATTGCCCGTCGTCTGTCCAAACTGGCCAACGCCCCATTTATCAAAGTGGAAGCCACTAAATTCACTGAAGTCGGCTATGTTGGTAAAGAAGTGGACTCCATCATCCGCGATCTGACGGATGCGGCCATCAAAATGATGCGCCAGCAATCGCTGGAAAAAAACCGCTTCCGCGCTGAAGAGATGGCCGAAGAACGCATTCTGGATGCGCTGATTCCCCCGGCAAAAAATAACTGGGGTCAACCGGAAGAGCCGCAAGAACCATCCGCGGCGCGTCAGGCTTTCCGCAAAAAATTGCGTGAAGGGCAGTTATATGACAAAGAAATTGAAATCAATCTGGCAGCAACCCCGATGGGCGTTGAAATCATGGCCCCTCCTGGCATGGAAGAGATGACCAATCAGTTGCAGTCCATGTTCCAGAATCTGGCGGGTCAAAAGCAGAAAGCGCATAAGATGAAAATCAAAGATGCCTTCAAGCTGCTGATTGAAGAAGAAGCCGCCAAACTGGTAAACCCAGAAGAGCTGAAACAGCAGGCTATCGAGTCCGTTGAGCAACACGGTATCGTGTTTATCGATGAGATCGATAAAATCTGCAAACGCGGGGAAACCTCCGGCCCGGACGTCTCTCGTGAAGGGGTACAGCGCGATCTGCTGCCGCTGGTGGAAGGCTGTACGGTCTCCACCAAACACGGCATGGTGAAAACCGATCACATCCTGTTTATCGCCTCCGGTGCGTTCCAGGTCTCCAGCCCGTCGGATCTGATCCCCGAGCTGCAAGGGCGTTTACCTATCCGCGTTGAGCTGCAAGCGCTGACCACGGAAGATTTCGAACGTATCCTGACGGAACCAAGCGCATCACTGACGGAACAGTACAAAGCGTTGCTGGCGACGGAAGGTGTGGATATCGTCTTCAGGACGGACGGCATTCGCCGGATTGCCGAAGCGGCTTGGCAGGTCAACGAGCGCACCGAGAACATCGGCGCACGTCGTCTGCACACTGTTTTGGAGCGTTTGATCGAAGAGATCTCTTACGATGCCAGCGAGATGAGCGGACAAACTGTTACCGTGGACGCAGAATACGTGCGTAGTCATCTTGACGAGCTCGTAGCAGATGAAGATCTGAGCCGTTTTATCTTATAATCCCTACAATTCGGATTGTCCTGTTGCGCAAACGCTCTGTTTGGCAAATGATGGGAGGCTGATGCCTCCCATTTGCGTTTCTGGCCAGCGCTCATGGACTGGACTTCTCATTAACACATGCATGCGACAGACATTGCATTGAAAAAACGAAACGTATCATGACCTTATCAACCCAAAGCAGCAAAACCAAAGCCTGGCTGGACAGCTTGCGTCCGAAAACGCTTCCATTGGCGTTTGCGTCCATTGTGACGGGCTCCGCCATTACCAGCTGGCATAACAATTTTAAACCTAGTATCGCTCTGCTGGCGCTACTGACCGCCGGACTGCTGCAAATCCTCTCCAATCTGGCGAACGATTACGGTGATGCGGTAAAAGGCAGTGATACCGAAACCCGTATTGGGCCTTTGCGCGGCATCCAAACTGGCGTTATCTCGCCGTCGCAGCTGCGCATGGCACTGATCGTCACCGTGGCGCTGACCATCGTATCTGGGCTGTCGCTGGTCATCATGGCGTGCGAAAAACCGTCGGATATCATCGGCTTTCTGATCCTCGGGGTGCTGGCGATGGTCGCCGCCATTACCTATACCGTGGGCAACAAACCCTACGGTTATATGGGACTGGGGGACATATCTGTCATGGTTTTCTTTGGCTGGCTCAGCGTCGCAGGCTCCTATTACCTGCAAACCGGCCATTTTGACAGCATCGTTATGCTGCCCGCCACCGCCTGTGGCCTGCTCGCTACTGCGGTGCTGAACATCAACAATTTGCGCGATATCGACAACGATCGTCTCAGCGGTAAAAACACGCTGGCCGTTCGCCTCGGAGCGCAGCGTGCCCGGTGCTACCATTCCCTGCTGTTGCTGACCGCGCCGCTGTGCTTGGCCCTGTTTGCCATGTTTTATCTGCACACGCTGGCTGGCTGGCTGTTTATCCTGACCCTGCCGCTACTGCTCAAGCAGGCAGCCTATGTGCGCCGTGAAATCAGTCCGTTCAGCATGCGCCCCATGCTGGAAAAAACCGTCAAGGGCGCGCTGCTGACCAATTTGCTGTTTGCCGTGGGTGTGATGCTCAGCTAAGCGGCGAGTATTTACTGATACGCATCAAGTTAACATTTGATGATTTTGCCAACACTTGCCTTTAAGGCATATACTCAGGATCCCGGCGGCAAACTGGCGTAAATCCGATGAAATACGATACTTCCGAGCTGTGCGATATCTATCACGAAGAGGTGAACGTTGTTGAACCTCTGTTTTCCAACTTTGGAGGGCGCACTTCCTTTGGTGGCAAAATCACCACGGTGAAATGCTTTGAGGATAACGGCATCCTCTACGATGTGCTGGAAGAGAGCGGCGTAGGTCGTGTACTTCTGGTGGATGGCGGCGGTTCTGTGCGTCGTGCGTTAATCGATGCTGAACTGGCCCGTCTGGCGACACAAAACGCTTGGGAAGGCATCGTGGTCTACGGTGCGGTGCGCCAGGTGGACGATCTGGAAGAGTTGGATATCGGCATTCAGGCCATGGCCGCTATTCCGGTGGGTGCCGCCAGCGAAGGAGTTGGCGAAAGCGATATTCGCGTCAATTTCGGCGGCGTGACCTTTTTCTCCGGCGATCATCTGTATGCCGACAATACCGGCATTATCCTGTCGGAAGATCCACTGGATATCGAATAGTTCGGCAGTAACATATTGATAAAAAAGGGCGCACTGCGCCCTTTTTTGACTTTTGCATTTCTCGCTTAGACTTCTTCCATCTTGCCCAACAGCGCGCGCAGGCGTTCCTGCCAGACAATCTGTTCTTCTTTCAAGTGTTCGTTTTCACGCACCAGCGTTTCACGGGACTCAGCGGCCTGTTGCACTTCCTGGCTCAGCTGACCGTTCTTTTCCTTCAGCTCTTCGATTTCCATTTGCAATAATGTAATGGTATCAATCGCTTGCTGAACTTTGGCTTCCAGTTTCTCAAACACTTCAAATGACATTCTTCAACCCCTTTTAATTGCAAGGCACCAATGAGGCGTACTATCTCCCCTTCCCATGCCAATCCCGCTTCACATACGCTCACTATCACGCTTGCGTTGAGGATGGCACTCCACCAGCACGTCTCTTTCGTTCAGTGTATCGGTAAATTGTATGGGGCTGTCAGGGCGCTGTCTAGCAGCCATCCACTCTGATGGGAGTCTTGATCGTTTTTTTAACCGCAACAATCAATGCAAACTGAAATTACGTGCTTTCTTGCGTAATAATTTGCACGCTACCCTTCTGTCCACTCGCGCTCATGTTAACAACGTTAACGCCGTCATTAACATAAAACGGGCGTAAGTAACCGTACAGCAGCGCTTTGATAGGCGAATACGCTCATTTTTATGACGAACAACACACATTTTGATTTCGATATTTCTCGTTTTCGAATACTAACGATAAATTCACATCCTCCACACATTTATACAGGGTCGCTCTATGTCAGCGGCCTGAACATTACTCTGTAGCCCCGTAAACAGGAAACCATTATGAGTCAATCGAGAGTGCCAACCTTAAAAGGGCAATGTATCGCCGAGTTTCTCGGCACCGGTCTGCTAATCTTCTTTGGAGTAGGTTGCGTGGCAGC
Organism: Symbiopectobacterium sp. RP; assembly: GCF_050472005.1. Taxonomy (NCBI): domain Bacteria; kingdom Pseudomonadati; phylum Pseudomonadota; class Gammaproteobacteria; order Enterobacterales; family Enterobacteriaceae; genus Symbiopectobacterium; species Symbiopectobacterium sp. RP. Next base: position 160,057 of record NZ_JBGOGS010000002.1, read on the forward strand.
ATTAAAACTTGCCGGTGCCAGCTTCGGTCAATGGGAAATCAGCGCCGTCTGGGGTTTAGGCGTCGCCATGGCGGTCTACCTGACTGCTGCTATTTCCGGTGCCCACCTTAACCCTGCAGTTACCATCGCCCTGTGGCTGTTTGCCTGCTTCGACGCACGCAAGGTGATTCCTTACATCATTGCGCAGGTAGCAGGTGCCTTCTGCGCCGCCGCGTTGGTGTACGGTCTTTATCACAATTTGTTCGCAGATTTTGAACAGACTCACAACATCGTGCGCGGTAGTGTGGAAAGTTTAAATCTGGCGGGCACGTTCTCGACATATCCACACCCGCAGATTTCCGTATTCCAGGCCTTTGTGGTGGAAATGGTCATCACCGCCGTACTGATGTGTTTGATTCTGGCGCTCACCGACGATGGCAACGGCGTGCCACGCGGTCCGTTAGCGCCGCTGCTGATCGGTATCCTGATCGCAGTAATTGGTGCCTCCATGGGTCCGTTGACTGGGTTTGCGTTAAACCCCGCACGTGACTTCGGTCCGAAGCTGTTTGCCTATCTGGCAGGCTGGGGACAAGTGGCCTTCACCGGCGCGCGTGATATTCCGTATTTCCTCGTGCCGATTTTCGGACCAATCATTGGGGCATGCTTGGGCGCTTTCGGCTACCACGCCCTGATTGGCCGTAATTTGCCTTGCGATGTCTGCGAAGTAGAAGACAAAGAAACGCAGCGCACTGAAGCACGCTAAGCGACGCCCACGGCATACGCTTTTTTACCCACTACACAACAGGATTAGAACCTATGACACCAGAAAAAAAATACATTGTCGCGCTGGATCAGGGTACTACCAGCTCCCGCGCCGTCATACTCGATCATGATGCCAACATCATCGCCATCTCCCAGCGCGAATTCCCCCAGATTTACCCCAAAGCAGGCTGGGTTGAACACGACCCAATGGAAATCTGGGCAACGCAAAGCGCCACGCTGGTTGAAGTGCTGGCCAAAGCCGATATCAGCTCTGATGAAGTCGCCGGTATCGGTATCACCAACCAGCGTGAAACCACGGTGGTGTGGGAAAAAGAGACGGGCAAACCGGTTTACAACGCGATCGTATGGCAGTGTCGCCGTACCGCTGATATTTGTGAAACCCTGAAAAAACAAGGCCTGGAAGATTATATCCGTACCAACACCGGTCTGGTGGTTGACCCTTACTTCTCCGGCACCAAGGTGAAGTGGATTCTGGACAACGTGGAAGGGGCTCGCGAGCGCGCCAAACGTGGTGAACTGCTGTTCGGCACGATTGATACCTGGCTGATTTGGAAAATGACACAAGGCCGCGTACAAGTCACCGATTACACCAACGCCTCGCGTACCATGCTGTTCAATATCAAGACGCTGGACTGGGACGACCGCATGCTGGAAGCGCTGGATATTCCACGCGTTATGCTGCCGCAAGTGCGTCCTTCTTCCGAAGTCTACGGTCAAACCAACATCGGCGGTAAAGGCGGCACGCGTATTCCTATCGCCGGTATTGCAGGCGACCAGCAAGCAGCGCTTTACGGCCAGCTTTGCGTTCAGCCGGGTATGGCGAAAAACACCTACGGTACTGGTTGCTTCCTGCTGATGAACACCGGTAAAGAGCCGGTGAAATCTCAGCATGGCCTGCTGACCACCATCGCCTGTGGCCCACGTGGCGAAGTGAACTATGCGCTGGAAGGTTCGGTGTTCGTGGGTGGAGCCTCTATTCAATGGCTGCGTGATGAGCTGAAACTGATCGGTGAATCCATGGACTCAGAATACTTCGCCACCAAGGTGAAAGATTCCAACGGCGTCTACGTGGTTCCTGCCTTTACCGGGCTGGGCGCACCGTATTGGGACCCGTACGCCCGTGGTGCCATCTTCGGCCTGACGCGCGGCGTGAACTCCAACCACATCATCCGCGCTACGCTGGAATCCATTGCGTATCAAACGCGTGACGTACTGGATGCCATGCAGGCGGATTCAGGCACACGTCTGCAATCACTGTGCGTTGACGGCGGTGCGGTTGCCAACAACTTCCTGATGCAGTTCCAGTCAGATATCCTCGGCATCCGCGTAGAACGCCCTGAAGTGCGCGAATCTACCGCACTGGGTGCCGCGTTCTTGGCAGGTCTGGCTACCGGGTTCTGGAATGATTTGGATGAAGTGGAGAGCAAGGCAACGATTGAACGTGAATTCCGCCCCAGCATTGAAACCGTGGAGCGTAACTATCGTTACAGCGGCTGGAAGAAAGCCGTGGCACGTGCTCAAGCGTGGGAAGATCACGAATAATTCCCGTAGGGAAAACTGCAAGGGCACAGCGATAGCGGCGCCCTTTTTTATTAACCGGCAACGGGTAATCGCTCAGGCGTCAGCGTATTGATGCAGCGCTGTATAGCCAACCGACTTAAAAATGATTACAGCCAATGCCCTGATATGTGGCAAAAAAATACAGCTAATTGTTATCAAAATAATGTCGCTTGGCTATAAAAAACTCTACGTCATCCGAAAGCCGACGAAAGCGCCCGGCAAGCATTTCAACAAAAAATACAACAGTATGAAAAAGAAGGTAAACCTATTGTTTTTATTGATGAAAGTGGTTTTCCACACGATACCCCACGGACTCATGACTATTCCCCAAAAGGTCAACGGTGTTTTGACCTGAAGAACTGGGGAGCCAAGGGAAGAACAAATGTTATCGGCGTTATTAGAGCCTGTACACGAGATTGTGTAATTGCCTGATTTTGATATGTTCAATCCAACATCAAAAGCAGGTTACTTTATGGACGAAAAACAGTTACAGGCTCTGGCTAACGAGCTGGCCAAAAATCTCAAAACCCCTGACGCTCTCAACCAGTTTGATCGCCTGCTGAAAAAGATCTGCGTTGAAGCTGCCCTTAATGCTGAAATGACCCATCACCTCGGGCATGAGAAGCACAGTCCAAATCTGGAACTAACACGCGCAATGGCTACTCCACAAAGACTGTTACCACCGGCGATGGTCCGCTGGAACTGCGTACACCACGTGATCGTGATGGTTCCTTTGAACCGCAGCTGGTGAAGAAGAACCAGACCCGGCTCACCGGGATGGATAACCAGATTTTATCGTTGTATGCCAAAGGGATGACCACCCGCGAAATTGCCGCTGCGTTCAAAGAACTGTATGACACGGATGTCTCACCCGCCCTGGTATCGAAGGTCACCGATGCCGTTATGGAGCAGGTTGTTGAATGGCAAAATCGCCCCCTGTATGCGGTTTATCCCATTGTTTACCTTGACTGTATCGTTCTGAAAGTCCGGCAGGACAACCGCGTTATCAATAAGTCTGTGTTCCTGGCGCTGGGTATCAATATCGAAGGCCAGAAAGAGCTACTGGGGATGTGGCTGGCCGAAAATGAAGGCGCAAAGTTCTGGCTGAACGTGCTGACAGAACTGAAAAACCGTGGCCTGACCGACATCCTCATTGCCTGTGTGGACGGCCTGAAAGGGTTCCCGGATGCCATCAACACGGTCTACCCGGAAGCCCGCATCCAGTTGTGCATCATGCACATGGTGCGCAACAGTCTGCGCTTCGTTGCCTGGAAGGACTATAAGGCGGTAAACACGCGACCTCAAAGCAGTGTATCAGACTCCAACCGAAGAGGCCGCGCTTCAGGCCATAGGTATCTACACATCTTTTGCAATATCTGCTATTACGTTGCTGCATGATCTCAACTTATCCATCGGCGGGATTGATGCCCGCCTTAACCGGCGTTATCAGCGTCTGGTTAAGCAACACATGACTCCCGCAGCACCATTGGTGTCAGCCGTTAAAGACCTTGCCTGCGCGCAGAAAACAACATTCGCCACTACTCAGGCCGGTTGGCGTTTTTTTAATAATGAACGTATTAGCTTCAGTCAGCTCAATGAACCGATTATTTCGCTGGCTCTCCGGCAGGTTGCACTTAGCCCGCATCCATACGCTCCCGTCGTTCACGACTGGTCTCATTTACAGTTTCGTACCCACAATGGGAAAGAAGAACGTTTGAAAATGACGCATGGTGGCGACGTCGGTTATGAACTACAAACCCGCCTACTGCTTGATGCTGCAAATGGTTTACCAATAGCGCCCCTGTCTCAAACTCTAACCGATAGGGCGAGTTGTCGTTCAACGCTAACCGAGGACTTGTCTGAGAGTCTGACTCATATGGATGCTTTGACGGCTGATATCGCCCGCGTTGAGTCTCTTGATACCGGGAAGAAGTTAGTTCATCTCATTGACCGTGAAGGTGACTCTATCGGGCATATGCGCACATTAAGCTCCCAGGGAATATGTTGGCTTATCCGGGGAAAGGAAGGGCATCGGGCCGAGTGGGGCGGTGACACCCGTAAAATTGGTGAAATTGCAGACGATCTGCCATTTATCGCAAACGGACAGGTTGGCTGGAAAGGGAAAAAAGCCAATATGGAGATCGGGGAAACATCCGTGATCGTAACGCGAACAGCAAAACCGAAGCGGAAAGACAAGAGCACCGGACGGCGAGTGAAAGTTCAGCCAGGCGCAGCTCTGACACTCAGATTAGTTGTGGTTCGCCTTACCGATACTCACGGTAAATTTATCGGACGCTGGACGCTGCTCACAAAAGTTAGCAACGAGATCACCAGCGCGGAAGTCGCTCGCTGGTATTACTGGCGCTGGGGTATTGAATCCTTTTTTAAGCTGCTGAAAGGTGCCGGTCATGATGTAGAAAAATGGCTTGAGCGCAGTGCTGGTGCCCTGCTACGCAGGTTATTGATAGCTAGCATGGCATGTGTGCTGGTATGGCGGCTGCAACGCGCTGAAGGAGACGACAATGCGGCAGCCCGTCAGTTAATTTGCTGATTATCCGGACAACAACAAAAACGAGGGCGTAAAGAAAGCGCCCCAGCGCTGCTTGCCGGACTATCCATCCAGCTAAATACCTTGACGTTATTAGCAGACTATACCCCGGAAGAACTTGCCCACTTAGCTATGGTGGTTTTTAACCCTTTATGATGTGTAGATACCTATGGCTTCAGGCGCTGGAGACGTTCGGTGGGACATGGGATCACCACTATCCGCAGATAAGCCGGAGCTGGCAGTCAAACTGGGCCAACCTGTCGACATTCTTCTCGTACCCCCAAGAACTTCGCAAGGTAATCTACACGACGAACGCTATAGAATCACTGAACAGCGTGCTCCGGCATGCAATCAAGAAACGCAAGGTGTTCCCGACTGATGACTCGGTGAAGAAGGTCGTATGGCTGGCAATCCAGGCGGCATCACAGAAATGGACGATGCCCTTACAGGACTGCCGTAGGCAATGAGTCGCTTTATTATCGAGTTCGGTGACCGCCTTGACGGTCACTTCTGAGGAAAGGCATTTACACAAAATCTTAAACAGGCTCGCGATGTTTTCTATTCTTGGGTCACACAAGTCCTTATCCCAGTACTCCCTAAAAACAGGGTAATCGTGATGGACAATGCAACTTTTCACAAAAAACATAATATTCAACAAGTCATCATCGATGCAGGGTATATGGTGGAGTATTTGCCTACATATAGCCAACCGACTTAAAAATGATTACAGCCAATGCCCTGATATGTGGCAAAAAATATAGTTAATTGTTATCAAAATAATGTCGCTTGGCTATATTCGCCAGATCTTAACCCAATTGAGCATAAATGGGCACAAGCAAAAAGCAAAAAAAGAGAGTGGTTGCGATACAGAGATTTTGTTCTCAGTCCATATGGTGTAATCAAAATTAAGTCGCTTGGCTATAATAAACGGCATCAAAGTGCACTGTCGGCAATTCCAGATCGGGTGAGAACTCGTTGACCATCACCATCGGCGGCAGGTTGTGCTGCTCCTCTTTGCTGGCGCTAAACGGCAGATTGGCCCCGAGCAGCAACATGCCATCAATCTGCTTGGTGATAATCAAATCCACGAAGGACTTTTCTTTGTGATGCTGGTGAGCGCAATCGCCAATCAGTACCAGATAACCTTGTTTTGCGGCGGTTTCTTCGATACCACGCGGGACATCGGTAAAAAAGGGATCGGAAATATCTGGCACAATCGCGAGCAGCGTGCGTGACTCGCTGCGTTTTACGTGACGGGCAAGCGCATGCGGCGCGTAACCAGCGGTGAGCACGGCTTGTTCAACCCGCTTACGCGTTTGGCTCGAGACCTTCTCCGGGTTCATTAACGTTCGGGAAACCGTGGCGGTCGATACACCCGCGACCTCTGCCACGTCTTTCATCGTCGCCGGCGTGGTGTCATTTTTATAGTCCAACGCGGTTCTCCTTGCATCGTATGCGATTGGCAAACAGGACGGCGGCACGCTCGCCGCCCGATTTTTTTGCCCGACAGGCTTATACCACCCATTTTGCTAAGGATACTGTTTCTCTGCCTACGCTTAACAGATGGCGCGCAAGTTTTGCTGCTCAGATTGCATAAAAGATGTGACGGATGTCGTTTTTTCGGCACCGTTCGCATTTTTTCGCGGTGCGTTAACGACGGCGATCAGTTATCGGTGGGGTCGACATCCAACACCCATTTCACTTTTCGCGCTTCGGGCAGTAGCGGGATAAGCGGCAGTGAGGCTTTAACAACACGCTGAAGCGTGGCGCGGGAAGGGTGCTGCAACAGCAATTGCCAGCGAAAGCGCCCGGCGCGTTTGGGTTGCAATGCGGGAAACGGGCCGAGCAGCCAGAGCGCGTCATCCTTGAGCGGGCTGCTTTCCAACAGGTTGCGCAGTTGCTGGAGGAAAAGCGGCGCATGCTGATTATCGTGATCGTCGGCGCGGAACAGAATGTGGCTGGTGTAGGGGGGTAGAAACACGCTCTGGCGTTCTTTCAGCGTCTGACTGGCGAAGGCGTCGTAGCCCTTTTGTAGCAGCAATTGCAGTAACGGATGGTCAGGGTGATGGGTTTGCAGCACCACTTCACCGCTCTTCCCAGCGCGTCCGGCACGTCCGGAAACCTGCGTATAGAGCTGGGCAAAACGTTCTGTTGCACGAAAATCGGCAGAAAACAGCGAGCTATCGACATCCAGCAGCGCCACCAGCGTGACATCCGGGAAATGGTGCCCTTTTGCCAGCATCTGCGTTCCGATAAGAATGCGCGCATCTCCTTGACGCACCTGCGCCAGCTGCTGTTCCAGCATGCCTTTGCGGCTGGTGGTGTCGCGATCGATACGGGTAATTGGCACATCGGTGAACAGGGAGGTCAGCGATGCCTCCAGCTGCTCGGTGCCCAAACCAACTGGCACCAGATGCGTTGAACCGCAGTGCAGACACTGCTGCGGCACCGGACGCTGGCTGTCACAATGGTGGCAACGGAGCTGACGCTGCTGCTGGTGATAGGTGTAATAGTGCTCGCAGCGCTGGCATTCCGCGATCCAACCGCATTCGTGGCACATCAGCACCGGCGAAAAACCCCGGCGATTAAGAAACAGGATAACCTGATTGTTGTGTTCCAAATGGTGGCGAATGCGGGTAATCAGCGGCTGTGACAGGCCGCTGGTGAGCGGTAATCCTTTGACATCGAGGATATGCTGGCGCGCAGATTGTGCATTGCCCGCACGCTTGCGTAGCGTGAGCTGACGGTATTTGCCGTTCTGCACGTTATAGAGCGTTTCCAGCGCCGGCGTGGCGGAGCCGAGCACGATGGGAATATTTTCCTCTCTGGCGCGGAACACCGCCAAATCACGCGCGTGATAGCGCCATCCTTCGTGCTGTTTATATGAGCCGTCGTGCTCTTCATCGATGATGATCATTCCCAGGCGAGCAAACGGGGTAAACAGCGCAGAGCGGGTGCCGATAACAATCGCGGATTCTCCGCTGCGTGCGCGCAGCCAAACCGCCAGACGTTCGCTGTCGTTCAGTCCCGAGTGCAGAACATCCACTGGCGCGATGAAGCGTGCGCGGAAACGGGCAATGGTCTGTGGCGTCAAGCCGATCTCGGGCACCAGCATCAGTGCCTGATTGCCTTGTGATAACACGTTTTCCAGCGCGCTCAGGTACACCTCGGTTTTTCCGGAGCCAGTGATCCCGGCCAGTAGCCAGGCGGTAAAATGGCTGTCTTCGCTGCGAATAGCGCCCACTGCGGTCGCCTGCTCGGTATTGAGGCGCAGTCGTTCATCATGGGTGATGGGCTGATGATGCCAGTCTTGCACCTCAGCGTCGATGGCCTTGAGATCGCACAACCCTTTGGTGCGCAGTGCCTGCAATGCGGTCTCCGTCAGACCGGATTCATTCACCTGATGGCGGTACAGCGCACCTTGTATCAGGGCTGCCAGCGCCTGCTGCTGTTTGCGGGCTCGCGCCAGCGTGGCGAGCGGTGTGGCTTTACCTTGTTCGGTGGCGAACCATTGCCAGAGCGGAGCGCGATGGGCCGGTTTGCCCTGTCGCAGCAAAATCGGTAAGGCGTGGAACAGTACCTCACCTATAGGATAGTGATAGTAGCCCACGGCCCAGAGAAGAATGCGCCACAGGCTGTCAGGGAAAAGAGGCTGCGCATCGAGCACGTCGTGAATGGATTTGAGCTGTTCTACCGGAAGTTCGCTGCGATCGCTGCACGCAACGACAATACCAATTGCCTTGCGGTTGCCAAAAGGCACGCTGACGCGCACGCCCGGCAATGGCGTCATGCCTGCGGGCAGCAGGTAATCGAATGTGCGTGCCAGCGGCACGGGCAATGCGACCTGAACGATGGGCATGCTTTCTCCGGCTGATAACTCTGGCGCTCTGCTGTTTTCCCTGCACAGCGCAGCCCGACGGTACGATGTGTTACCGCTCCGCGGACGTCATGGGGGCTTGCGCCGCCAGTGTACAGGTTGCAGACTAAAATGTGTTACCTGATTGCATCGGCTTGCTAATTTCTGTATGATTCGCCACCTTATATACGACTTTGCTATGCGTGGTGTAATGACCGGCGCGATGGCGAAGCGTATACTGATCGTAGAAAGTCAATGTACAGTACTGTGCTTACAGTGCTTAACTTCGTGTGGTGTCTGGCGAAACAGGGCTGGATAGCGACACGGCCTTAACAGAGGTTTGCCATGAAAAAAGGTATTCACCCGAATTATGTAGCGATTACTGCAACGTGTTCTTGCGGTAACGTTATCAAAACCCATTCTACCGTGGGTCACGATCTGAACCTGGACGTTTGTGGCGAATGCCACCCGTTCTATACCGGTAAACAACGCGTTGTTGACACCGGTGGTCGTGTTGAGCGCTTCAACAAGCGTTTCAGCGTGCCGGGCAGCAAAAAATAAGCGTCTGTGCGTAAACAACAAAGGCACCCTCGGGTGCCTTTATTGTTTCTATCGCCAGAGCGGTATACCACCCGATCAACAGATCAATATTCCCACGTATCCGGGTCAATCCCCATCTCACGCATGATCGCCTTGGCCACCTCAGGGATTTCATCGCTGCGCTCTTTACGCAAATCGTGGTCATCCGGTAGTGGCTGGCCGGTAAATGCGTGCAGAAACGCTTCGCACAATAATTCACTGTTGGTTGCATGGCGCAGGTTATTGACCTGACGTCGGGTGCGCTCATCAGTCAGGATTTTCAGCACGTTAAGCGGAATCGAGACCGTGATCTTTTTAACTTGCTCGCTCTTTTTACCGTGTTCAGCGTAAGGGCTGACATACTCGCCGTTCCACTCAGCCATGGAATACCTTAAAAATATAGTCGTCAGGAAGATAAAACCGTCATGATATGAGGGTAATTCTAACGGGATTTTCGTCAATGCTCAATCTATACGCAAAGAAGTCTAGATGTATTGACGTCCGTTGAGCTTGGGATTATAGCCAAGCGACTTAATTTTGATTACACCATATGGACTGAGAACAAAATCTCTGTATCGCAACGGCTTTTTTAATAATAGTGAGTCATGCTGTTTTGCCAGCCAGTTTTGGTAGAAAATGCTTGCAACCTCAGGTTTACAGTTTTCTTATGAGGCCTAACTGCATGATTTTGCGTTGCGAGGATCTGTCGTTTCACCGGGGGTGCAGCATAAAATATGTTTATTCAACAAAGCCTATCGCAACCACTCTCTCTTTTTTTGCTTTTTGCTTGTGCCCATTTATGCTCAATGGGGTTAAGATCTGGCGAATATGTAGGCAAATACTCCACCATATACCCTGCATCGATGATGACTTGTTGAATATTATGTTTTTTGTGAAAAGTTGCATTGTCCATCACGATTACCCTGTTTTTAGGGAGTACTGGGATAAGGACTTGTGTGACCCAGGAATAGAAAACATCGCTGTTAATATTGATATCAAATAATCCGATAGCAAACAGCGTTGTGCCTAATAAAGCGCCGATAACATTTGTTCTTCCCTTGGCTCCCCCGTTCTTCAGGCCAAAACACCGTTGACCTTTTGGGGAATAGCCGTGAGTCCGTGGGGTATCGTGTGGAAAACCACTTTCATCAATAAAAACAATGGGTTTACCTTCTTTTTCATACTGTTGTATTTTTTGTTGAAATGCTTGCCGGGCGCTTTCGTCGGCTTTCGGATGACGTAGCGTTTTTTTATAGGTCAATCCCAGCTTTTTAAGAGCTTGCCAAATGGCCTTCTGACAAACGCCAAAACGCTCTGCACGTTCTTTTTGGTAAGCATCTGGATATGGTTCAACATCTTTTATCAACTCGGATTTATCGCTCTTTCGCTGACGCGTGGTCGATGCTTTTGACGCTATTTGATTAATCCAACGCGATACAGAGGCAGGGCCAATCCGAAATTGCTTCGCTGTTTCTCGGATACTCAACCCTTCTTCTTCCCGTGTAGATATCACTTTACGTCTAAAATCAATTGAATAGCTCATTTAAATAATGTAATCAAAATTAAGTTGTTTAGCTATACTCTTGAGAGCCTATACCCTGCCGCCAGTTAGGAAAATGACCATGACGCGTAAACAAGCAACGATCGCTGTTCGTAGCGGACTTAATGATGATGAACAATACGGCTGTGTAGTTCCGCCGATTCATCTCTCCAGCACCTACAACCTCACCGGTTTCAACCAGCCAAGAGCCCATGATTACTCGCGTCGCGATAACCCGACGCATGATGTGGTGCAGCGTGCGTTGACGGAATTGGAAGGCGGGGCTGGATCAGTAATGACCAGCAGCGGCATGTCAGCCATTTTGCTGGTGTGCACTGTGTTTCTGCGTCCGGGTGATTTGTTGGTTGCGCCTCATGATTGTTATGGCGGTAGCTACCGTTTGTTTGACAGCCTCAGTAAGCGCGGTGCATTTCGCGTAAAATTTGTCGATCAGGGGGATTCGGCCGCGCTGGCAGCGGCACTGGAAGAGAAACCCAAACTGGTGCTGGTGGAAAGCCCCAGCAACCCGTTGCTGCGTGTGGTGGATATCGCCACCATTTGTCAGGCAGCGCGTGATGCGGGTGCGGTCAGCGTGGTGGACAACACCTTCCTGAGCCCGGCGTTGCAATGTCCGTTGGCATTGGGGGCGGATTTGCTGGTTCACTCCTGCACCAAGTATAGCCAAGCGACGTTATTTTGATAACAATTAGCTGTATTTTTTTGCCACATATCAGGGCATTGGCTGTAATCATTTTTAAGTCGGTTGGCTATATCTCAATGGCCACTCCGATGTGGTGGCTGGCACGGTGATTGCCAACGATCCGGCGGTGGTGACGGAACTTGCTTGGTGGGCGAACAATATTGGTGTGACGGGGGCGGCGTTTGACAGTTATAGCCAACCGACTTAAAAATGATTACAGCCAATGCCCTGATATGTGGCAAAAAAATACAGCTAATTGTTATCAAAATAACGTCGCTTGGCTATATCTGCTGCTGTGCGGATTGCATACCTTGGGCCCTCGTATGGCCGCTGCGCAGAAAAATGCGCTGCAACTGATTGATTACCTGAAAACGCAGCCGCTGGTGAAAAAGCTTTATCACCCTTCGCTGCCGAACAATCCCGGTCATGAGATTGCACGTCGTCAGCAGTCCGGTTTCGGTACCATGTTGAGCTTTGAACTGAACGGTGATGAAGACACCCTGCGCCGTTTCCTAGGGGAGTTGGAACTGTTTACACTGGCAGAATCGCTGGGCGGCATGGAAAGCCTGATTTCTCATGCAGCCACCATGACCCATGCGTGCATGGCACCGGAAGCGCGTGCGGCAGCAGGTATCTCCGAAACTCTGCTGCGTATTTCGGTCGGCATTGAAGACGGTGACGATCTGGTTGCAGATCTGGATCGAGCATTTCGGGTGGCAACTGAGGGAGCAGCATGAGTGCGTTAGGCGTATCAGCTGCGGTTTCTGGCCGCCAACTGCATAAATTTGGCGGCAGCAGTCTGGCAGATGTGAAGTGTTATCAACGTGTCGCGGGGATTATGGCCGAGTATAGCAGCCCCGGCGATTTGATGGTGGTGTCAGCCGCTGGCGGCACAACCAACCAACTGATTAGCTGGTTGAAACTGAGCCAGAGTGATCGTCTGTCTGCCCATCAGGTGCAGCAGGCGCTGCGTCGTTACCAAAGCGATTTGATTGCCGGTTTGCTGCCTGCGGATGCCGCAGAGCGGTTGACCACTCTTTTTATCCGCGATCTGGAGCGTCTGTCGGCGCTGCTAGATGGTGGCGTGACCGATGCGGTTTATGCCGAAGTAGTGGGGCACGGTGAAATTTGGTCTGCGCACCTGATGGCGGCGGTACTGAACTTGAGCAACATCGATGCCAACTGGCTGGACGCCCGCGACTTTTTACGCGCTGAACGGGCTGCACAGCCGCAGGTGGACGAAGGTCGCTCCTGGCCGCTGCTGCAACAGTTGTTGACGCAGCATGCGGGGCAAAGGCTGGTGGTGACCGGTTTTATCAGCCGCAACGAAGCCGGTGAAACGGTCTTGCTGGGGCGCAACGGCAGTGACTATTCGGCGACGCAAATTGGTGCGCTGGCGGGCGTGGAGCGTGTGACCATTTGGAGCGATGTGGCCGGTGTTTACAGTGCCGATCCCCGTAAGGTGAAAGATGCCTGTTTGCTGCCTCTGCTGCGCCTTGATGAGGCCAGCGAACTGGCGCGTCTGGCAGCGCCGGTGCTGCATGCACGCACCTTGCAGCCAGTGTCAGCAAGCGATATCGATCTGCAATTACGTTGCAGTTACAACCCGGAACAAGGCTCTACGCGCATTGAACGCGTGTTAGCGTCGGGCACGGGGGCGAAGATTGTCACCAGCCACGATGACGTTTGTCTGATCGACGTGCAGATACCTACACAGCATGATTTTGCGCGCGTGCACAAAGAGATCGAACAATACGTTAGCCGTGCGCAAGTGCGTCCTCTAGCGATTGGCGTGCACGCCGATCGCAATCTGGTGCAGTTGTGTTACACCTCGGAAGTGGTGGACAGCGCCTGGCATGCATTGGAACAGGCCGGATTGCCCGTGACGTTCACGCTGCGTGAAGGATCAGCGCTGGTGGCCATGGTTGGGGCCGGCGTGTGCCGTAACCCGCTGCACAGCCACCGTTTTTATCAGCAGTTAAAAGATCAGCCCATCGAGTTTTTTTGGCAGTCCGACGATGGCATTAGCCTGGTAGCGGTACTGCGCGTGGGCCCGACGGAGCATTTGATTCGTGGTTTGCATCAGTCGTTATTCCGTGCAGAAAAACGAATCGGGTTGGTACTGTTCGGCAAGGGCAATATTGGCTCCCGCTGGCTGGAGCTGTTTGCGCACGAGCAGGCGCTGATTTCGGCGCGTACCGGCTTTGAGTTTGTGCTGGCGGGCGTAGTAGACAGCACGCGTAGCCTGCTGAACTACGACGGTCTGGAAGCCACTCGCGTGCTGGCCTTCTTTGATGATGAAGCGCAGGAGCGTGATGGGGAAGATCTCTTCCTGTGGATGCGTGCTCATCCCTACGATGACCTAGTGGTGTTGGATGTGACCGCCAGTGAAGCGGTATCAGATCTCTATCTCGATTTCGCCAGCTACGGTTTTCACGTGATCAGCGCCAATAAGATTGTGGGGGCATCCAGTGGCGATCGTTATCGCCAGATCCGCGATGCCTTTGCCAAAACCGGACGTCACTGGCTGTATAACGCTACGGTGGGTGCAGGGCTGCCGGTGAACTATGCGGTGCACGATCTGCGCGACAGCGGTGACAGCATTTTAGCCATCAGCGGCATCTTCTCCGGCACTTTGTCGTGGCTGTTCCTGCAATTTGATGGCAGCGTACCGTTCACCGAACTGGTGGATCAGGCCTGGCAACAGGGGCTGACGGAGCCGGACCCGCGCGTCGATCTTTCCGGGCAGGACGTAATGCGCAAACTGGTGATTTTAGTGCGCGAAGCGGGTTATGACATCGAACCCAATCAGGTGCGGGTGGAATCACTGGCGCCTGCGGGCAGTGAAGCGGGGTCGATCGATCAGTTTTTTGAAAATGGCGATTCGCTCAACGAGCAGATGGTACAGCGTCTGGAAGCGGCGCAGGAAATGGGGTTGGTGCTGCGTCACGTAGCGCGTTTCGATGTTAGCGGCAAAGCGCGTGTGGGCGTGGAAGCGGTGCGACCGGATCATCCGCTGGCTTCCCTGCTGCCGTGTGACAACGTCTTCGCGATCGAAAGCCGATGGTATCGCGACAACCCGCTGGTGATTCGCGGGCCGGGTGCCGGGCGCGATGTAACGGCCGGGGCGATTCAGTCGGATCTCAACCGATTGGCGCAATTGCTGTAGTAAACGCCTCTGAAACAGGGCGGCCTTTGGCCGCTCAGATTGATGACAAAACCATGTTGCCCCTCATCATCCTCGGCGAAAGCCGGGGATCTCTGTGAGAAGAAACGCGTTTCACCTGCAAGAGATTCCTGTCTGCGCGGAAATGACCGTTTTAGATATGTTTATTAGCTATAGCCAAGCGACATTATTTTGATAACAATTAGCTGTATTTTTTTGCCACATATTAGGGCATTGGCTGTAATCATTTTTAAGTCGGTTGTCTATACCTCAGTGGCCCTCTCCGCTGAGGTGCTTTACTTGTCACTGAAATGTCATGGCGTTAACACGTCGTTGACATCATTACCCCGGACAATCGCCTGCATCGAAAGGTTTGTTTGGGGGCACAGGTGTGCAAAATAGAAGGTCTTCTTCCGCTGCGCTATAGCCAAGCGACTTAATTTTGATTACACCATATGGACTGAGAACAAAATCTCTGTATCGCAACCACTCTCTCTTTTTTTGCTTTTTGCTTGTGCCCATTTATGCTCAATGGGGTTAAGATCTGGCGAATATGTAGGCAAATACTCCACCATATATAGCCAACCGACTTAAAAATGATTACAGCCAATGCCCTAATATGTGGCAAAAAAATACAGCTAATTGTTATCAAAATAATGTCGCTTGGCTATATTTAAGCTGCTCCAGTCTGCTCAGAAAAGCTGGAACCGACTAAGAGGATTTGACCTGCTGACCCTAGTTGTAAGCAACGTCCAATTTAAGGATGGAGAACAGATTCACGAAGCATCGGAGCGGAACGTAGCCTGATCGCCATACACCAGATTTGCTAATAACTCTTTCTATTCCTAGGTCACACAAGTCCTTATCCCAGTACTCCCTAAAAACAGGGTAATCGTGATGGACAATGCAACTTTTCACAAAAAACATAATATTCAACAAGTCATCATCGATGCAGGGTATATGCTGGAGTATTTGCCTACATATTCGCCAGATCTTAACCCCATTGAGCATAAATGGGCACAAGCAAAAAGCAAAAAAAGAGAGAGTGGTTGCGATACAGAGATTTTGTTCTCAGTCCATATGGTGTAATCAAAATTAAGTCGCTTTGCTATATCATCCACATGCGCTCAGGCGTGTGCGTCATACACCCCTGCAACAGCACCTGTGCGCCTCTGAGCGGCGCTACAACCTGCGTCATGTGTTTGCTTGCGACCAGGATCTCTCTGGGCTGCGGGTGGCGCTGGTGGATAACGTGGTGACCACCGGCAATACGGTGACAGAGATCTGCCGCGTTTTACAGGCACAGGGGGTCGCGCATATTCAGGTGTGGTGCCTGTACCGCACGCTGCTCGATGCGTGAGCGCCTTTGTTGCCATAAATGGCATTTACCGTGAATGAATTGGAGTTATAGCAAACCGACTTAAAAATGATTACAACAGATACCCTGATATGCGGCAAAAAAGCATAGCTGGCTGTTATCAAAATAATGTCGGTTGGCTATAACGCCACGATGGGCGTATTATGACCGATAAGCGTAGTCAACTATTGAGTTAACCCACTATGATCCGTATTACCGACTCTGCACAAGACCACTTTGTCAAACTGCTGGTAAAACAAGAAGAAGGCACACAAATTCGCGTCTTCGTTATCAATCCGGGCACGCCTAACGCTGAGTGTGGCGTTTCCTATTGTCCGCCGGATGCGGTGGAAGCTTCCGACACTGAACTGAAGTTCGAGAAACTTTCCGCCTACGTGGATGAACTGAGTGCACCTTACTTGGAAGATGCTGAAATCGACTTCGTTACCGATCAGTTGGGCTCTCAACTGACGCTGAAAGCGCCTAACGCAAAAATGCGCAAAGTGGGTGACGATGCGCCGTTGATGGAACGCGTGGAGTATGTGCTGCAATCCCAGATCAACCCTCAGTTGGCCGGGCACGGTGGTAGTATAACGCTGATGGAAATCACCGATGATGGCTTGGCTATCCTGCAATTCGGCGGCGGTTGCAACGGCTGTTCAATGGTCGATTACACGCTGAAAGAAGGGATAGAGAAAGAGCTGCTAGAGAAATTCCCTGAGCTGAAAGGCGTGCGCGATTTGACAGAGCACCAGCGCGGCGAACATTCATACTATTGATCCACTGATCGCCATACTCCCCACGTCCCCGTGGGGAGCAAACCTCAACCCATCAACGCTCACTGGCTCCACTCGCCGTTTCAGGCGGCAACGCCAAACCACGTCGTAGATCGAGATCGCGAATCAAACGTTCTAGGTGACGATCGCTGAATATTGATGTCACCGTTCTGCTTATAGCTAAACGACTTAATTTTGATTACATTATTTAAATGAGCTATTCAATTGATTTTAGACGTAAAGTGATATCTACACGGGAAGAAGAAGGGTTGAGTATCCGAGAAACAGCGAAGCAATTTCGGATTAGCCCTGCCTCTGTATCGCGTTGGATTAATCAAATAGCGTCAAAAGCATCGACCACGCGTCAGCGAAAGAGCGATAAATCCGAGTTGATAAAAGATGTTGAACCATATCCAGATGCTTACCAAAAAGAACGTGCAGAGCGTTTTGGCGTTTGTCAGAAGGCCATTTGGCAAGCTCTTAAAAAGCTGGAATTGACCTATATAGCCAACCGACTTAAAAATGATTACAGCCAATGCCCTGATATGTGGCAAAAAAATACAGCTAATTGTTATCAAAATAATGTCGCTTGGCTATAAAAAAACTCTACATCATCCGAAAACCGACGAAAGCGCCCGGCAAGCATTTCAACAAAAAATACAACAGTATGAAAAAGAAGGTAAACCCATTGTTTTTATTGATGAAAGTGGTTTTCCACACGATACCCCACGGACTCACGGCTATTCCCCAAAAGGTCAACGGTGTTTTGGCCTGAAGAACTGGGGAGCCAAGGGAAAAACAAATGTTATCGGCGCGTTATTAGGCACAACGCTGTTTGCTATCGGATTATTTGATATCAATATTAACAGCGATGTTTTCTATTCCTGGGTCACACAAGTCCTTATCCCAGTACTCCCTAAAAACAGGGTAATCGTGATGGACAATGCAACTTTTCACAAAAAACATAATATTCAACAAGTCATCATCGATGCAGGGTATATGGTGGAGTATTTGCCTACATATTCGCCAGATCTTAACCCAATTGAGCATAAATGGGCACAAGCAAAAAGCAAAAAAAGAGAGAGTGGTTGCGATACAGAGATTTTGTTCTCAGTCCATATGGTGTAATCAAAATTAAGTCGGTTGGCTATATAACATTCTCGGGAACGTTTGCAGATTGTTCGCCAAAGCACCGATAAGTGTCAATAAGCCCTCCGAGGCTTTTAACCGGTTATGTGATGAACATCCCTAGTTGGGCAGAAAAGCAGGAAAGCGTAATGCGAAAATAACACGATGAAAGATGGGTAAAATCAACACGTTCAGTGCTAATGGCGCAGGTTGCAACACGAAAAAAACCCGGCCGCGCCTAGCGCTCCGGGTTTGTAACGGTGAGGACACGCCTCACGGGCATACGCCGAAAATCAATGGCAACCGCAGCCGCCATGACCACCGCAGCCGCCTTTACCGTGTCCGTGTTCGTGACCACCACAGCAACCTTCACCGTGCTCATGATGATGATCGTGCTCGCCGTGTACGTGACCGTGTGCGATCTCTTCTTCCGTGGCTTCACGGATAGCAACCACTTCGACGTTGAACTTCAGGTTTTGACCTGCCAGCATGTGGTTACCGTCAACCACTACGTGGTCATCTTCCACTTCAGTGATTTCAACCGGTACCTGACCCTGATCGGTATCAGCCAGGAAACGCATGCCCACTTGCAGCTCATCAACACCCATGAAGACGTCTTTCAGTACGCGCTGCACCAGGTTTTCATCGTATTCGCCGTAGGAGTCGTTAGAGCCGACAGCAACGTCAAACTTGTCACCCACTTCGCGGCCTTCAAGCGCTTTTTCTAGGCCAGAAATCAGGGAACCGTGACCGTGCAGGTAGTCCAACGTCGCGCTCACCGGAGACTCATCAACCAATACACCATCTTCTGTACGTACCTGGTAGGCCAAGCTGACCACCAGATTTTTTGCAACTTTCATGACATCTCCTACCGTTGGAAATCAAAACTGGCGCAAATTGTAGCTGAAAAAAATCCCCATGTACCGTCTGGGATAAAAAAATGACCCACCAATCAATCAGGATGAAAAATGCCGATGATATGCTCGCCCTGCCGCTCTGGCGCAGCTGGAGGCGGATCTGACTGGCTCTGACGATAGCCACACTTGACGCAGGTGACCACATCTACATGATCTTCCTGCCCTACGGCCAGCGTATCCTGTGCCTGACACTGAGGACACACGGCACCCGCGATAAACCGTTTACGTTGCATCTTGCCTTCCTCGCTGCATGCGACACATGCTATTCGTACTCATCCCAGTCATCCAGACGACGGCGCTCGTGCTGCATTTCGCGTTGGAAAATGTCTTCCAACTCCCGCCGCGCTTCTTTGACGCGCGAAACCTGCGCCACATCGGCATCCCCCTGACGTATCGGCATCAATTCACGCAGCATGCGCATATCCAAGCGCCGAAAATGCTGCTGTGCCCGATAAGCCTGATGAGGATGCATCCCCACCGACGTCAACGTTTTACGCCCCAGTTCCAGCGCACTCGAAAAGGTTTCACGCGCGAAATGTTTGACACCAGACTGCAATAATTCATGGGCTTCAACACGTCCGCGCGCGCGCGCCAGAATTTCCAGATTGGGAAAATGCTTTTGGCACAGGTGCACGATGGCCATGGTGTCTTCCGGCTCATTACAGGTGATCACAATCGCGCTCGCCTGTTCAGCACCGGCCGCCCGCAGCAGTTCCAATTCAGTGGCATCACCGTAGTACACTTTGTAACCATAGCTGCGCATCAGGCTGACGGCGCTGATATCACGTTCCAATACCGTGATGCGCATTTTGTTCGCCATCAGCAAACGCCCGATCACCTGCCCAAAACGCCCAAACCCGACAATGATCACCTGCGGCTCGTCATCTTGCACATAATGCTTTTCGTCATGCTCCTTCGTAGCGTTATAACGATGCGCCAGAATGCGGTCTATCCCCTGCATCAGCAGCGGCTTGGTCATCATGGAGAGGGTTACCGTGACCAGTAGCAACGGAAGCTGTTCACCCTGTAGCACCTTGTGCGCCGCTGCCGCAGAAAACAGCACAAACGCAAACTCCCCGCCCTGACTCAGCACCCCGGCGAACTGAAGCCGTTCAGAGCGCCGCATCCGGTTCACGCGCGCCAATACGTACAGCACGATGCCCTTCACCGTGACCAGAAGGAATACGCCCAGCAACACTTCGTCGATGTGGGTAAACAACACCCCCAGATCGAGTGCCATGCCCACGGAGATAAAAAACAGTCCGAGCAGCAATCCCTTAAAAGGCTCGATGGAAATTTCCAGCTCGTGGCGATACTCACTTTCCGCCAACAACACGCCTGCGATAAAGGTGCCCAACGCCATGGAGAAACCCAACGCATCCATAAAGACCGCAGATCCAAGCACCAGCAGCAGCGCCGCGGCGGTAAACACTTCACGCACGCCGGAGGCGGCTATAAACCGGAATAGCGGACGCACCAGATAGCGTCCACCTATCAACATGCCGATAAAGGCCGCGACCTTGATGGCAACGTCTTTCCAGTCGGTCACTTCGCCCTGCACTCCGGCCAGCACTGGCACCAACGCCAGAGCGGGGATGACCGCCAAGTCCTGAAACAGCAGTACCGCGAACCCCAACTGGCCGGATTCGCTGCGGTTCATTCCCTTCTCGCGCATCAGCTGCAGCGCCATCGCGGTGGAAGACATCGCCAACCCAACGCCACCAATCAGCGCTGATTGCCAGGAAAAGCAGGTCAGGTAAAGTAAGCCGCCAAGGACCGCCGCGCTGAACCCAACCTGAGCGGCACCAATCCCGAAGATGGATCGCCGTAATGTCCATAACTTTTGCGGATTCAGCTCCAGCCCAATGATAAACATCAGGAACACCACGCCAAGCTCAGAGAAATGCAGGATAGCGTCAACGTCGCGGATAAAGCCCAGCCCCCAAGGACCAATGGCGATACCTGCAATCAAATACCCCAATACCGCACCAATGCCCAATCGGCTAGCGATAGGTACCATCAGTACAGCGACAAACAGAAACAGAATGCCCGCACTCAGCAGGGGGGAACTCTCCATCACTCACCCTCCATTTTGGGTAACGGGGAAGCCAGCCATTCGCTATACGCCTCGGCGTAGCTTGCCAGCACATCGACGGGCAACCTGCGCGCCCAATAAACCATCAGCGGCGGTAGCCAATGCATACGACACATGGCCGCCGTCATTTCAAACGGACGCAGCACCTCTTCCATACTGAAGCGGTTATTACCTTCCAAGTGATAGCTCTCTTCCGACTCACCCGTGGTGATTACCGAACGCCAATATTTGCCCGCCAATGCATTACCACCGATACCATTGGCAAACCCACGCGACAGCACGCGGTCAAACCACTCCTTTAGCAGCGCCGGGCAACTGTAAGTATAGAGTGGGTGCTGAAACACAATCACCTGATGTTCGCGTAGCAGCTGTTGCTCGTAGTGAATATCAACAAAAAAGTCCGGATAGTGAGCGTACAGATCGTGTACGGTAACATGGGCTAACTGGTGCGCCGGTTGTAGCAAAACCCGGTTGGCTATCGAGTCTTGCGATTCTGGATGGGCATACAGCAGCAAAATCTTCGGTGGCTGCGACATCATTCCCCTCCAAAGCGTCGTCATGAGCGCGGTTTTCCGCTACCATGCTGCGCGATAACGATACGACAAACAGGACGTTCGCGGTCCCAAGATAACCGTGATAATTTAACATACTCTGAACATGTGACGCTTTATGATTGTTTTCTCCACTTTGCAAATTCGGCGCGGCGTGCGTGTCTTGCTTGATAACGCCACCGCCACCATCAATCCAGGCCAGAAGGTTGGATTGGTCGGTAAAAACGGCTGCGGCAAGTCCACGCTACTCTCGTTGCTAAAAGGCGAGATCGGTGCCGATGGCGGCAGCGCCACGTTTCCGAGTAACTGGGCACTGGCTTGGGTCAATCAGGAAACGCCCGCGCTGGATGTGCCCACCATTGACTATGTTATTGACGGCGATCGTGAATTTCGCCAGTTAGAAGCTGAACTTCAACACGCCAACGACATTAAAGATGGTAACGCCATCGCCCGTGCACACGGCAAACTGGATGCGATTCAAGCTTGGAGTATTCCGGCGCGCGCCGCCAGCCTGCTCGATGGCCTTGGCTTTACCCAGGCCCAATTGCAGCAGCCAGTACGTGATTTTTCCGGCGGATGGCGTATGCGCCTTAATCTGGCCCAGGCGCTGATTTGCCGCTCCGACCTGTTACTGCTCGACGAACCGACCAACCACCTCGATCTGGACGCGGTGATCTGGCTGGAGAAATGGCTGAAAAGCTATCCGGGAACACTGGTGCTGATCTCCCACGATCGCGACTTCCTCGATCCTATCGTCAACAAGATCCTGCACATCGAGCAGGAGACGCTGTTCGAATACACCGGGAACTACTCCTCGTTCGAACGCCAGCGCGCTACGTGTTTAGCGCAGCAGCAGGCGTTGTATGAGCATCAGCAAGAGCGCGTGGCGCACTTGCAACACTATATCGATCGCTTTCGCGCACAGGCTACCAAAGCCAAGCAGGCTCAAAGCCGGATTAAAATGCTGGAGCGCATGGAGCTTATTGCCCCGGCACACGTCGATAACCCGTTCCGTTTCAGTTTCCGTGCGCCAGAGTCGCTGCCGAACCCGTTGCTACGCATGGAGAAGGTGAGCGCAGGCTACGGTGACAAACTGATTCTGGAATCCATCAAGCTCAATCTGGTGCCGGGTTCACGCATTGGCCTGCTGGGGCACAATGGTGCCGGTAAATCGACGCTGATCAAGTTGCTAACGGGCGAACTGGCCCCGTTGCACGGCGAAATCGGGCTGGCGAAGGGCGTTAAGCTCGGCTATTTCGCCCAGCATCAGCTTGAGTTTCTGCGTGCTGATGAATCCCCGCTGCAACATCTGGTCCGTTTGGCGGAGCGGGAAACCGAGCAGCAGCTGCGCGATTACCTAGGCGGCTTCGGTTTTCAGGGCGACAAAGTGACGGAAGTGACCGAGCGTTTCTCAGGCGGTGAAAAAGCCCGTTTGGTGCTGGCATTGATCGTGTGGGAGCGCCCTAACCTGCTGTTGCTCGATGAACCGACCAACCATCTCGATCTGGACATGCGTCAGGCACTGACAGAAGCGTTGATCGATTTCGAAGGCGCGCTGGTGGTGATCTCCCACTATCGACATCTGATCCGATCCACCACGGACGATCTCTATCTGGTACACGATCGCAAAGTGGAGCCGTTTGATGGCGACCTAGAGGATTACCAGCAATGGCTAACGGACGTGCAGCGCCAAAACAGCGCCGCTGAATCCGTCGAGAAACCCGCCTCAACCAACAACGCACAGGCACGTAAAGATCAAAAGCGGCGCGAAGCGGAGCTGCGCACCCAAACCCAACCGCTGCGTAAAAAGATTACTCAGTATGAGCAGCAGATGGAGAAACTCTCCGATGCGTTGGCAAAAGTCGAAGCGCGTTTATCGGACAGCGAACTGTACGACCAAAGTCGCAAAGCCGAACTGACGGAATGCCTGCAACAGCAGGCCAAACTCAAAAGCGAACAGGAAGAGGCAGAGATGGCTTGGCTGGACGCGCAAGAGCAGCTAGAACAGATGCTGAATGAGGGGTAGTCAGGCCCCTGAAAGGGGATATCTGTTAGCACAGTGCATATTTCGTGCGCGTTAACAGGCTCTGATTCCTGCTACCTCTGTAACCGCGCCCGACACGAGGCGCTCAATCGCCGCCACCTCGTGGCTCCAGGCTTTACGCGAGGAATCACGCCGCTACGCGGTCTCTTCGGCGTTCGTATCCGCATCTCGGACCACCAGCGACGCGCTCCCGGCGCGGCGCTGGTTTTCGCAGCATCCATGCCGCTCATCCGGCGGACACGCCCACCTCAGCGCGATTTTTTACGCGATTAACGACAAAAACTAAAAGACAAAATCAGATCATCAGTGCCAGATCAGCAGTACACAGGCCGCGGTAAGCACGCCCATCGAGACGTTAAAAATCACCCATGCTTTGCGGCTACGCAATAAACGGCCAATCGCCGTGCCGAAACCCAGCCAGATAACGCCTGAAACCAGATTAACCAACACAATGCCAAAACTTATCAGCAGCACCGAATGGTTATAGCCGCTGCCCGCCAGACTGAAACTTGCGACTGAACACAGCGCCATTAGCCAGGCTTTGGGATTTAGAAACTGAAGCAGCCAGCCTTGATACAGTCGCAGCGGCTGCTGCGGCGGCGGTGCACTGGCCTCCAGCCGTTCGTAGGCCGCCGTGGCAATTTTCCACGCCAGCCACAGCAGGTAGAGACTGCCGAGTACTTTAAGTATTAGGTGCAACGAGTGATATAGCAGGATCATGCCGCCCACGCCAAATGCCACCAGCAGTAAAATGCTCTGCATGCCGAGCATGATACCCACCATCAGCCACAGCGATCGCATAAAGCCGAAGTTGGCACCGGAGGTCGTCAGCAGCATGTTATAGCCAAGCGACATTATTTTGATAACAATTAGCTGTATTTTTTTTCCACATATCAGGGCATTGGTTGTAATCATTTTTAAGTCGTTTTGCTATATTCGGGCTAGGCGTGATCACCGCCACCCAGAGAAAAGTCAACATCGATAAAAATAAGCCCTGTTCCACGTTTTGACTGCCCCTTGTCCCCACCGTTACGGTATGATTTATTGACCTGACTGAACGTTAGCCTGCCTGTTACACTGCAATGCTCGCCGAGCGGCGCAAGCAGGTTAGCGCAGTGTGATGAATATCGCACAATTATTTCCCGAGGTCGTTTCGATTCCCATGTTGTCCTCAACATTTCGCCCGTTACGCGGGGCTGATAACCCGCATATACAAACGCTGTTGCCGCGCTTGATTCGCCGCCGTGCCCGTTTGCAGCCGGTGTGGCAACAACTCGATCTGCCTGACGGCGATTTTGTTGATCTGGCCTGGAGCGAAGCGCCTCAAGGCGCGCGCTATAAACCCCGCGTGGTGCTATTTCACGGTCGGGAAGACAGCTTTCACAGTCCCTATGCGCACGGTTTGTTACAAGCGTGCCGTGAGCAAGGCTGGCTGACGGTGATCATGCATTTTCGCGGCTGTAGCGGCCGCCCCAACCGTCTGAATCGTATCTATAGCCAAACGACTTAAAAATGATTACAACCAATGCCCTGATATGTGGAAAAAAAATACAGCTAATTGTTATCAAAATAATGTCGCTTTGCTATACCATTCTGGTGAAACCGATGATGGCAGCTATCTGCTGCGCTGGATGCAGGATACTCTAGGCGAAGCACCGACTGCTGCCATCGGCATTTCTCTGGGCGGCAATATGCTGGCTTGCCTGCTGGCTAAACGGGAAGAAGCCCGGTTGCTCTCAGCTGCGGCGATAGTCTCCTCACCGTTTCATCTCGACGCCTGTAGCCGCAGGATAGAAAAGGGATTTTCCCTTATTTATCAGCGCCATCTTGTCGGACAGTTAAAGCAGAATGCCCTGCGTAAGCTGGCATGCTACCCGGGTTCGTTACCGATTATCCCGGCACAGTTGCGACGTATAAAGGGATTGCGTGAGTTTGATGATGCGATCACTGCCCGTATTCATGGTTTTCAGGATGCTGCCGACTACTACCATCAGTACAGTGCACTGGCGTTGCTGCCCACCATTCGCACGCCGACGCTGATCATCCATGCGCAGGACGATCCTTTTATGACACCCGAGGTGATCCCGGACATCAGCCACCTGCCCGACACCATCGAATACCAGCTGACAGCGCACGGCGGGCACGTCGGGTTTGTCGGTGGTACATTACTGAAACCGGAAATGTGGCTGGAACAACGCATTCCGACCTAGTTCACGCGCTTTCTATCGGCGGACACCGCAGAGGCAACAGCATGATGATTCCCTGGCAGCAGCTTGATAGCGATACGCTGCAAAATATTATTGAATCTTTTGTATTACGTGAAGGCACTGATTACGGCGAGCAGGAGCGTTCACTGGAGGAAAAAGTCAGGGATATTCGTCGCCAGCTTGCCTCGGGCGACGTGGTGCTGGTGTGGTCAGAGCTGCATGAAACGCTGAATATCATGCCGCGCACCCAGCTAAACGAAAATACGCCGTAACGTGATAAATAGTCGTTTCCTGACGTGCGGGGGGTCGTCTTGCGTCACCGGGTCTGTTATACAGTGAGAGCAATGTTAGTCAAACGCCTAATCCGACGGAGTGCAACCGCATGTCGCAACAACACCCGATCATTGCCGTTACCGACTCCAGTGGAGCAGGCACCACCACGACCAGCCTCGAGTTCAGGAAGATCTTCCAGCAGTTGCAGATAAAAGCCGCTTCACTGGAAGGCGATAGCTTTCACCGTTATACCCGGCCAGAAATGGACATGGCGATTCGCAAAGCGAAAGATTTGGGCCGCCATATCAGCTATTTCGGCCCAGAGGCCAACGATTTCAGCCTGCTTGAACAGGCGTTTATCGAATATGGCCGCAACGGTACCGGAAAAACACGCAAATACCTGCACACTTACGATGAGGCGATCCCCTACAATCAAGTGCCCGGCACCTTTACGCCGTGGGAGCCGATGCAGCATCCTACCGATATGCTGTTTTATGAGGGTCTGCACGGCGCGGTGGTCACCGACCAGTACGATGTTGCCCAGCACGTTGACCTACTGGTCGGCGTGGTCCCCATCGTCAATCTGGAATGGATTCAAAAGCTGGTTCGCGATATCAATGAACGCGGTCACTCACGTGAAGCCGTGATGGATTCGGTGGTGCGTTCCATGGAGGATTACATCACCTATATCACGCCGCAGTTTTCTCGCACCCATATCAACTTCCAGCGCGTACCGACGATCGATACCTCAAACCCCTTTGCAGCCAAGGCGATCCCTTCGTTGGACGAGAGCTTTGTGGTGATCCATTTCCAGGGCGTCGAGCATATTGACTATCCCTACCTACTGGCCATGCTGCAAGGCTCGTTTATTTCACACATCAATACGCTGGTGGTACCGGGGGGAAAATGGGACTCGCCATGGAACTGATCATGGCACCGTTGGTAAAACGGCTGGCAGAAGGGCGTAGCGCGGGCTGAGATAAAACACACAGCCCGCCAGAAAACTATGCGACAGCGATACCGCCCGTTCAACCACTTTATCCGTCAACCCCACGCCCGTGACGACAAAATGCAGGTTAATATGGGTAAACAGACGCGGCGCTTCTTCACGACGCGTCGAGGATAATTTGACTTCACACCCGGTAATCGTATTGCGACCCTTTTGCAAAATGGACACCACATCAATGGCGCTACAGCCTCCTGCCGCCATCAACACCATCTCCATCGGACTGGCAGCTTTATCACCAGCATTGCCATCCATTAGGATCTGATGCCCGGATGACGACTCACCGAGAAAGGTCAGATCTTCTGACCCATTTTACGCGCGCTTGCATCCACAACTCCTCAAATTTATAGCTAAGCGACATTATTTTGATAACAGCCAGCTATGCTTTTTTTGCTGCATATCAGGGCATTGGCTGTAATCATTTTTAAGTCGGTTGGCTATATTTGAAAATTACTCACTGTTATATATAAAAACCGCCGATAACTAGAGCTTAATCATGCTGAAGCGAGACAACACGAGACAGGCTCGTCAAGCTGTGTTACAAACAGGAATAGAATCCGTTCCTTCAGTTTTATACTGACGGTAAGAACGGTTCGTGACGTCACCATACAGAGGCCAGTATATTCCCTGATGTCAGTCCGCCAACACGGAATTTTTACTACTAGCACGTTAATACGCCGTACAGGGAACTCTGAACCCTGTAATTTGCGCAGTGAATTACAACAGAGGATAACAGCGAATGGTTCTCGGCAAACCGCAGACAGACCTGACTCTTGAATGGTTCCTTTCTCATTGTCATATTCACAAGTATCCATCAAAGAGCACGCTGATTCACCAAGGTGAAAAGGCAGAAACGCTTTACTACATCGTGAAAGGCTCAGTGGCTGTGCTGATCAAGGATGAAGAAGGCAAGGAAATGATCCTCTCCTACCTCAACCAAGGGGATTTTATTGGGGAACTGGGCCTGTTCGAAGAGGGCCAAGAACGCAGTGCATGGGTACGGGCAAAAACTGCCTGTGAAGTCGCTGAAATCTCCTATAAAAAATTCCGTCAGTTGATCCAAGTCAACCCGGATATTCTGATGCGTCTTTCCTCACAGATGGCGCGTCGCCTCCAGGTGACCTCTCAGAAAGTGGGCAACCTGGCCTTCTTGGATGTCACGGGCCGCATTGCGCAGACGCTGTTGAACCTGGCGAAGCAACCCGATGCCATGACGCACCCAGATGGGATGCAAATCAAGATCACGCGTCAGGAAATTGGTCAGATTGTTGGCTGTTCTCGCGAAACGGTAGGCCGTATTCTGAAAATGCTGGAAGATCAGAATCTGATCTCTGCACACGGCAAAACCATCGTGGTGTACGGCACACGCTGATATCACCAGCGCCGTTTAGACAAAAGCACGTTGCGCAGCGTGCTTTTTGACCCGGCGAGCTACGCCGCTTTTACTACCGCTTCCACCGCCCGCGCGAACCGCGCCATGCCCTGATCGATATCTTCCAGATCAATCACCAGCGACGGCACAAAACGCATCACGTTAGGTCCCGCGACCAGCACCATCACGCCTTGCTCTGCGGCAGCGGCAAGGAACTTGCCCGCCTGACCGTGCCATTTTGGCTTCAGTTCTGCACCAATCAGCAGGCCCATACCGCGAATCTGCTCAAAAATACCGTGCTCTTCATTAATTGCCTGAAGAATCGAAACGAAACGCTCGTGGCGCGCTTGTACACCGGAAAGCACCTGCGGAGTGTTGATGGTGTCCAATGCTGCTTCAGCCACCGCACAAGCCAGCGGGTTACCGCCGTAAGTAGTGCCGTGTACACCGACGGTCATCACAGAGGCGACTTCTTCAGTGGTCAGCATGGCGCTGATGGGAAAACCGCCGCCCAACGCTTTCGCCGTAGTGAGAATATCCGGCGCCACGCCATAGTGCATGTAGGTAAACAACTTGCCAGAACGCCCCATGCCGCTTTGCACTTCATCAAACACCAGCAGAGCGTGATGCTGATCGCACAGCTCACGCACGCCTTTGAGGAATTCCGGCGTGGCCGGTGTAATGCCACCCTCGCCCTGAATCGGCTCCAGCACCACGGCGCAGGTGTGGTCATCCATCACCGCTTTTACTGCGGCCAGATCGTTGAACGGCACGTGTACGATATCGGCCGGTTTTGGTCCGAGGCCATCGGCGTATTTCGCCTGCCCACTTACAGAAACAGTGAACAAAGTACGGCCGTGAAACGCATTGTAGAACGCAATGATTTTGGTTTTATACGGGCTGTGGCGTTTAATCGCATAGTGACGAGCCAGCTTGAAAGCCGCTTCGTTAGCTTCCGCACCAGAGTTAACAAAGAACACGCGCTCGGCAAAGGTGGCGTCGATCAGTTTGCTGGCCAGACGCAACGCTGGCTCATTGGTGAAGATATTGCTGGTGTGCCACAGCGTTTCACCCTGCTGCTTTAACGCCGCCACCAGCGCCGGGTGGCAATGACCCAATGCCGTTACCGCAACCCCACCGGCAAAGTCGATATACTCGCGCCCCTGCTGATCCCATACGCGGCTACCTTTGCCTTTAACCGGCACAAATTGCGCCGGTGCGTATACGGGTAGAATCACTTTGTCATGCGTCGCCCGCGTTACCGCCTTTGAATCTGTTGTCATTTGCTTCCGTCCACACTGCTTAAAGTGAAAACACAATCATAAAATATGCATAAAAAATCAATACACAAGGTTATAAAATAGCGCGTTATGACAGTCCGTTTTATCGCAACCGATGCTGATATAGCCAACCGACTTAAAAATGATTACAGCCAATGCCCTGATATGCGGCAAAAAAGCATAGCTGGCTGTTATCAAAATAATGTCGGTTGGCTATAACCTCAGGTATTAAGGAAGTTCTGCAACAATTGATGCCCCTGCTCACTCAGAATACTCTCAGGATGAAACTGCACCCCTTCTAACGGCAAGGTACGGTGGCGTATTCCCATGATTTCATCACGCTCACCTTCACGCTCTGTCCAGGCCGTGACGTCAAACTCGACGGGCAAAGAAGCGGGATCGATCACC
Organism: Symbiopectobacterium sp. RP; assembly: GCF_050472005.1. Lineage (NCBI taxonomy): Bacteria > Pseudomonadati > Pseudomonadota > Gammaproteobacteria > Enterobacterales > Enterobacteriaceae > Symbiopectobacterium > Symbiopectobacterium sp. RP. Next base: position 190,182 of record NZ_JBGOGS010000002.1, read on the forward strand.
AGAGAGTGGTAGCGCGTCACCGTTAATGGCAGCGCCAACCCGCTAAAAACGCCGCTCCCGGTGTGCTGTATTACGGAGGTTTTTCCATGCATCACCTGGCGCGCCCGCACCACGCGCGCACCAAATGCCTGCCCCATCGCCTGATGGCCGAGACACACACCCAGAATGGGCAGTTTGCCTGCAAAATGGCGAATCGCTGCCAGAGAAATACCCGCGTCATCCGGTGCGCAAGGACCGGGGGAGATCACCAGATGCGTAGGGGCCAGCGCTTCAATGTCCGCCAACGTCAGGGCGTCGTTGCGTTTAACCAACACCTCTGCGCCCAGCTCACAAAAGTACTGGTAGAGGTTGTAGGTGAAGGAGTCGTAGTTGTCGATAAGTAGTAGCATGGGGCAAGCTTACGCGAAAAAGAGATGCTGTAGGCTACTGTGCTTGTAGGTGCTTAGGCAATGAATAACTTTTTATTATTATTTTTCAAAGTATTATATAAAAAACAAAAAAAGGACACCTCAGTGTCCGGTTTGCAAGTGTAGTGTGAAATGCGATGTTCTAAACCATCGGCCTGACATATAGATAAACGACTTAATTTTGATCACATTATTTAAATGAGCTATTCAATTGATTTTAGACGTAAAGTGATATCTACACGGGAAGAAGAAGGGTTGAGTATCCGAGAAACAGCGAAGCAATTTCGGATTGGCCCTGCCTCTGTATCGCGTTGGATTAATCAAATAGCGTCAAAAGCATCGACCACGCGTCAGCGAAAGAGCGATAAATCCGAGTTGATAAAAGATGTTGAACCATATCCAGATGCTTACCAAAAAGAACGTGCAGAGCGTTTTGGCGTTTGTCAGAAGGCCATTTGGCAAGCTCTTAAAAAGCTGGGATTGACCTATAAAAAAACGCTACGTCATCCGAAAGCCGACGAAAGCGCCCGGCAAGCATTTCAACAAAAAATACAACAGTATGAAAAAGAAGGCAAACCTATTGTTTTTATTGATGAAAGTGGTTTTCCACACGATACCCCACGGACTCACGGCTATTCCCCAAAAGGTCAACGGTGTTTTGGCCTGAAGAACGGGGGAGCCAAGGGAAGAACAAATGTTATCGGCGCTTTATTAGGCACAACGCTGTTTGCTATCGGATTATTTGATATCAATATTAACAGCGATGTTTTCTATTCCTGGGTCACACAAGTCCTTATCCCAGTACTCCCTAAAAACAGGGTAATCGTGATGGACAATGCAACTTTTCACAAAAAACATAATATTCAACAAGTCATCATCGATGCAGGGTATATGGAGGAGTATTTGCCTACATATTCGCCAGATTTTAACCCCATTGAGCATAAATGGGCACAAGCAAAAAGCAAAAAAAGAGAGAGTGGTTGCGATACAGAGATTTTGTTCTCAGTCCATATGGTGTAATCAAAATTAAGTCGCTTGGCTATATCTACACATCATAAAGGGTTAAAAACCACCATAGCGAAGTGGGCAAGTTCTTCCGGGGTATAGTCTGCTAATAACGTCAAGGTATTTAGCAGGATGGATAGTCCGGCAAGCAGCGCTGGGGCGCTTTCTTTACGCCCTCGTTTTTGTTGTCGTCCGGATAATCGGCAAATTAACTGACGGGCTGCCGCATTGTCGTCTCCTTCAGCGCGTTGCAGCCGCCATACCAGCACACATGCCATGCTAGCTATCAATAACCTGCGTAGCAGGGCACCAGCACTGCGCTGAAGCCATTTTTCTACATCATGACCGGCACCTTTCAGCAGCTTAAAAAAGGATTCAATACCCCAGCGCCAGTAATACCAGCGAGCGACTTCCGCGCTGGTGATCTCGTTGCTAACGTTTGTGAGCAGCGTCCAGCGTCCGATAAATTGTATTAGTCGCGACTAGATCTGACACTGGACCTTGAAAGGTTGAGAGTTACCGGTTTTGATATGGGTGTCTAATCCTTAAACAAAACGCGAGGTAACTCTCATGCTTCATACTAACAATCCCATTATCAAACACAAAGCCGGCCTGCTCAATCTCGCCGAAGAACTCGGTAACGTATCAAAAGCCTGCAAGAGCATGGGCGTGTCACGCGATACATTTTACCGTTATCAGGAACTGGCTGCTGAAGGCGCCATTGATGCGCTGGTTAACCAGAACCGCCGGGTTCCGAACCTGAAGAACCGCGCCGACGAAGCCACTGAACGCACGGTTGTTGATTATGCTATTGAGTTCCCGCCCCATGGGCAGCACCGGACCTGTAATGAGCTGTGTAAAAAAGGCGTGTTTATCTCCGGCAGCGGCGTGCGCTCCATCTGGCAACGACACGACCTGGAGAACTTCCGTAAACGCCTGAAGGCGCTTGAGGAAAAGGTCGCCAGAGAAGGCATTGTCCTTACCGACGCTCAAATCGCAGCCCTGGAGAAGAAGGCGCACGATGATGAGGCCTGCGGTGAAATCGAGACGGCACATCCCGGGTATCTGGGCTCACAGGACACCTTCTACGTGGGCAATCTGAAGGGGGTGGGCCGTATCTACCAGCAGACGTTCGTGGATACGTACTCGAAAGTGGCACACTGCAAGCTGTATACGAATAAAACACCGCTCACCGCCGCCGACCTGCTCAATGATCGCGTACTCCCGTTCTACGAGGCTCAGGGACTGCCGGTGCTGAGAATACTGACCGACAGGGATACGGAGTACTGTGGTAAAGTGGAGCAGCATGATTATCAGCTTTATCTGGCTATCAACGATATCGAGCATACGAAAACGAAGGCGATGTCTCCGCAGACGAACGGCATCTGCGAGCGCTTCCATAAAACCATTTTGCAGGATTTTTATCAGGTTACGTTCCGCAAGAAGTTATATGGAGACCTGGAAAGCCTGCAGGTAGATCTGGACAACTGGTTGTGGCATTACAATGTAGATCTGGACAACTGGTTGTGGCATTACAATAATGAGCGAACTCATCAGGGAAAAATGTGCTGCGGGCGTACGCCGATGGCCACTTTACTCGATGGAAAACGGATCTGGGCAGAAAAGAATCTGAACCAGATGTAATCTGACAGACACCCACCTGTATAAATAATCGGTAACTGTCGGATCTGGTCTGAGCTAGTACACTTTATGGCAGGAGATAGGCATGTTGAACGCGCTTAAAACACGGACGCTGCGTAATGCGGCAGTTCTGGTGGCGCTGACGTTGGCGTATCAGGCTAACGCCAACGCGGTGACCGAGATCCCTTTCTGGCATTCGATGGAAGGCGAACTGGGAAAAACGGTGGATTCACTGGCAACGCGTTTTAACCAATCGCACCCCGATCTCAAAATTGTGCCGGTTTACAAAGGCAACTATGAGCAGAGCCTAGCGGCAGGGATTGCGGCTTACCGCACCGGTAACGCGCCCGCCATCCTTCAGGTGTATGAAGTGGGTACCGCCACGATGATGGCGAGCAAGGCGATAAAACCGGTGTATCAGGTATTTAAAGATGCTGGGATCGACTTTGATGAGAGCGTGTTTGTGCCGACCATCTCCGGTTACTACGCCGACGCGAAAACGGGACACCCGCTATCACAACCGTTCAACAGCTCAACCCCGCTGCTTTACTACAACAAAGATGCCTTCAAAAAAGCCGGGCTGGACCCTGAACAATCACCGAAAACCTGGCAGCAAATGGCAGAGTATACGGCCAAGCTGCGCGCGGCAGGCATGAAGTGCGGCTACGCCAGCGGTTGGCAGGGTTGGATCCAGATTGAAAACTTCAGCGCTTGGCATGCTTTGTCGATTGCCAGCAAAAATAACGGCTTCGACGGCACGGATGCGGTACTGGAATTCAACAAGCCGACGCAAATCAAGCATATCCAACTGTTGCAGGACATGAACAAAAAAGGGGACTTCACTTACTACGGCCGCAAGGATGAGTCGACCGAGAAGTTCTACAACGGCGATTGTGCCATTACCACCGCGTCTTCCGGTTCGTTGGCTAACATCCACGCTCACGCCAACTTCAACTATGGCGTAGGAATGATGCCGCATGACGCTGAGGTGCCGAATGCGCCACAGAACGCCATTATCGGCGGTGCCAGCCTGTGGGTGATGGGCGGTAAAGACGATGCCACTTACAAAGGCGTTGCACAGTTTATGCAATTCCTGACGCAGCCGGAAATGGCCGCCGAATGGCACCAGAAAACCGGCTATCTGCCGATCACCACCGCCGCGTATGAGTTGACCAAGCAGCAGGGTTTCTATGAGAAGAACCCCGCTGCGGACATTGCGACGCGTCAGATGCTGAACAAGCCGCCGTTGGCTTTCACCAAAGGGCTGCGTTTAGGCAATATGCCGCAGATCCGTACCGTCGTGGATGAAGAGCTGGAAAGTGTCTGGACCGGTAAGAAAACGCCGCAGCAAGCGTTGGATACGGCGGTTGAGCGCGGCAACGTGTTGTTGCGTCGCTTCGAGCAGTCCACTAAGTAAGGTTACAGGCACTTTCTTGTCATTCCAGCCTGCGCGGGAATGACGGAGGGCGACAGATGTCGCTTTGTTTTCCCCTTCTTTGATTGAGTATGTGGCATGACCTCATCCCGCCCTGTCTTTGGCCGTAGCTGGTTACCTTATGCGTTAGTGTTTCCCCAACTGGCTATCACGGTGATTTTCTTTATCTGGCCCGCTGGTCAGGCATTGTTGTATTCCACGCAGCGTATTGATCCCTTTGGTCTCTCCAGCGAGTTTGTCGGTCTGGAAAACTTCCGCCATCTGATGAGCGACAGTTACTATCTGGACGCGTTCTATACCACCATGGTGTTCAGTTCGTTGGTAACCGTGTGCGGTATGGGCGTGTCGTTACTGCTGGCGGCGTTGGTGGATTATGTGTTGCGCTGCCGCCGCCTTTACCAAACCCTGTTTATTCTGCCTTACGCGGTGGCTCCGGTGGTGGCAGCAGCTCTGTGGATGTTTTTATTCAGCCCCGGCGGATTAATCACGTATGGCTTAAGCCTGTGGGGTTATGACTGGAATCACGCCACCCACAGTGGCCAGGCGATGTTTCTGGTGGTGCTGGCGTCCATCTGGAAGCAGATAAGCTATAACTTTCTGTTTTTCTTGGCCGCGTTGCAGTCCATTTCTCGCTCTCTGGTGGAGGCCGCGGCCATTGACGGTGCAGGTCCAGTGCGCCGTTTCTTCAATTTGGTGCTGCCGCTGATTTCTCCGGTTAGCTTCTTTCTGCTGGTAGTCAATCTGGTTTATGCCTTTTTCGACACCTTTCCCATTATCGATGCCGCCACGGCGGGCGGGCCGATGCAGGCTACGACCACCCTGATCTTCAAAATTTACCGTGAAGGGTTTGCCGGTCTGGATCTTTCCAGCTCTGCGGCGCAGTCGGTGGTGTTGATGCTGCTGGTGGTTGGCTTGACGGTCCTTCAGTTCCGCTTTGTGGAACGCAAGGTCAATTACTAAGGGGCGCACCGATGATCGAAAATCGTCGCGGGCTGGATATCTTCAGCCATTTGATGCTGATAGTCGGCGTACTCGCCATTCTGTTTCCGCTCTATGTCGCCGTGGTGGCTGCAACGCTAGACAATCAGGCGGTATTTCAAACGCCGATGACGCTGCTCCCCGGTACCCAACTGTGGGATAACTTGGTGTATGTCTGGCACCACGGTGCTGGTTCGAACAACGCGCCGTTCGGCAAGATGCTGTTCAATAGCGCCGTGATGGCGTTAGCCATTACCTTCGGCAAAATTACCGTATCCATTCTCTCTGCTTACGCCATTGTCTACTTTCGTTTCCCGTGCCGCTCGCTGTTCTTCTGGATGATTTTTTTGACGCTGATGCTGCCCGTGGAAGTGCGTATCTTCCCGACGGTGGAAGTGATTGCCCATTTGAACATGACGGACAGCATGACCGGTTTGACGCTGCCGCTGATGGCCTCGGCTACCGCCACCTTTCTGTTTCGGCAGTTTTTTATGACGCTGCCGGATGAACTGATGGAGGCAGCGCGCATTGATGGTGCCAGCCCGATGCGTTTCTTTTTCGATATGGTGTTGCCGCTCTCGCGTACCAATCTGGCGGCGCTGTTTGTGATTACCTTTATTTACGGCTGGAACCAGTATCTCTGGCCGCTGCTGATCGTCAACGACGTCAACCTTGGCACCGCGGTGGCTGGGTTGAAAAGCATGATCGCCTCTGGCGATGTCGCCACCAAGTGGAACCACGTGATGGCGGCGATGTTGATGACGTTGTTGCCGCCGCTGTTGGTGGTGCTGTTGATGCAGCGCTGGTTTGTGCGTGGTCTGGTGGATAGTGAGAAATAAGACGATATGGCAGGTTTAAAACTTCAGGCCGTCACCAAATCCTATGACGGTAAAACACAGGTAATTCAGCCCATCGATCTGGATGTGGCGGACGGTGAGTTTGTGGTAATGGTGGGGCCTTCTGGCTGTGGTAAATCTACCCTGCTGCGCATGGTGGCCGGATTGGAACGCACTACCAGCGGGGATATTTATATCGATGGCGAACGGGTGACCGAGCGGGAACCGAAAGATCGTGGTATCGCCATGGTGTTCCAGAACTATGCGCTGTACCCGCACATGAGCGTCTATGAAAACATGGCTTATGGACTGAAAATCCGCGGCTTTGGTAAAGCGCAAATCCGCCAGCGTGTTGAAGATGCTGCGCGTATTCTCGAACTTCTGCCGCTGTTGCAGCGTAAACCGCGCGAGCTTTCCGGCGGGCAGCGTCAGCGTGTCGCCATGGGCCGTGCTATCGTGCGCGAGCCCGCGGTATTTTTGTTCGATGAGCCGCTCTCCAACCTGGATGCTAAACTGCGTGTGCAGATGCGTCTTGAGCTCCAGCAACTGCATCAGCGGTTACGCACCACCAGCCTGTATGTCACGCACGATCAGGTGGAAGCCATGACGCTGGCAGAGCGCGTGATTGTGATGAACAAAGGGATTGCCGAACAGATTGGGCCGCCGACGGAAATTTATCGCCGTCCTGCCTCGCTGTTCGTCGCCAGTTTCATCGGCTCCCCTGCCATGAATCTGTGGGCCGGGCGCATCAGCGATGACGGCACACAGTTTATGTTCAGCGCGGAGTTCGTCTTACCGCTACCAGTGGCAAAACCCGCATGGGGCGGTCGGGCATTGACGTTGGGCGTCAGACCGGAGCATATTCAGTTGACCACGCGTGAGGCGGGTGGCATACCGCTATTGCTGACCACCCTTGAACTGCTGGGCGCGGATAACCTGGCGCACGGTGCATGGAGGGAACAGCGGGTAGTGGTGCGCCTTTCCCACGAACAGTGTCCGGAACGCGGCGACACCTTGTGGCTGACTCTGCCAGCGCAGGCGTGGCATTTCTTTGATACTGAAAGCGGATTGCGGGTGGAATAATGGAAAAACAGTGGCCTTATCCGGCAATTGTCGCCCATCGCGGCGGCGGCTCATTGGCACCGGAAAATACGCTGGCCGCCATTGATGTGGGGGCGCAGCACGGGCATAAAATGATCGAGTTTGATGCCAAGCTCTCTCAGGATGGCGAAATCTTTTTGCTACATGATTATACGCTGGAGAGAACCACGAACGGCTGGGGCGTGGCGGGTGATTTGCCCTGGGATAAACTGGTGGGTTTGGATGCGGGTGGGTGGTACAACCAACAATTTGTTGGTGAGCGCTTACCCCTGTTATCTGACGTGGCGGCGCGCTGCAAGCAGTATGACTTAGCGGCCAACATCGAGATCAAACCGAGTACCGGACAAGAAACCCTCACCGGTCGCATCGTCGCGCAGGCGGTGGCACAGCTTTGGCGCGATCACCCGATTGAGCCGCTGCTCTCTTCTTTCTCTGTTGAAGCACTGGCTGCCGCACAGCAGGCGGTGCCAGCGCTGCCGCGCGGGCTGTTGCTGGATGAGTGGGAAGAGGACTGGCTGCGTCTGACGCGCGATCTCGGCTGCGTCTCCATTCACCTCAACCATGAACTGCTGGATGCGCAACGGGTGGCGCTGCTGAAAGCGTCTGGGCTACGCATTTTGGTTTATACCGTGAACGCACCAGCGCGTGCGCGTGATTTGCTGGCCTGGGGCGTTGACTGCATCTGTACAGACCGGATAGATTTAATCGGCGCGGAGTTTTTCGCCGGCTAAATCCGCCCATATCCCCTGAGCGATGCTCAGGGGAAATAATAATTCGTCTAACAAGCCGGTGATTGCGCGCCTTTCCGTATGTGCGAGATTGCCTGATGTGTTCAGACTTGTTAGTGGGCGCTTACATTATTCAGGCTATCTAGCGCTGCTGAGTGAGGCATTGAAGGATTACCCTATGCCCCCTTTGTACTCTCCTTTTGGCACTAGGTGGTGATTTCACTACCGCTGTTTGTATTGATTATTCTTGGCTACAGCCTGATCCGGTTTGCCAAATGGCCTACCGCGTTCACCGATGGCGTCAGCCGCTTTGTCTTCTCTGTCGCCCTGCCTGCCATGCTGTTCCGCATGATGAGTGATTTCTCCAAACGACCCCCGGTGGATGCCCGATTGCTGATCACGTTTTTCGGCAGTTGCCTGATCGTGTTCGTGATTGGCCGTATCGTTGCCCGCAAGGTGTTTGATTTAGACGGCGTCTCCGGCTCGGTCTTTACGCTGAGCGGTATAGCTAAGCGACTTAATTTTGATTACACCATATGGACTGAGAACAAAATCTCTGTATCGCAACCACTCTCTCTTTTTTTGCTTTTTGCTTGTGCCCATTTATGCTCAATGGGGTTAAGATCTGGCGAATATGTAGGCAAATACTTCAGCATATGCCCTGCATCGATGATGACTTGTTGAATATTATGTTTTTTGTGAAAAGTTGCATTGTCCATCACGATTACCCTGTTTTTAGGGGGTACTGGGATAAGGACTTGTGTGACCCAGGAATAGAAAACATCGCTGTTAATATTGATATCAAATAATCCGATAGCAAACAGCGTTGTGCCTAATAAAGCGCCGATAACATTTGTTCTTCCCTTGGCTCCCCCGTTCTTCAGCCCAAAACACCGTTGACCTTTTGGGGAATAGCCGTGAGTCCGTGGGGTATCGTGTGGAAAACCACTTTCATCAATAAAAACAATAGGTTTACCTTCTTTTTCATACTGTTGTATTTTTTGTTGAAATGCTTGCCGGGCGCTTTCGTCGGCTTTCGGATGACGTAGCGTTTTTTTATAGGTCAATCCCAACTTTTTAAGAGCTTGCCAAATGGCCTTCTGACAAACGCCAAAACGCTCTGCACGTTCTTTTTGGTGAGCATCTGGATATGGTTCAACATCTTTTATCAACTCGGATTTATCGCTCTTTCGCTGACGCGTGGTCGATGCTTTTGACTCTATTTGGCTTTGTTGAATAAATAGATTTTATGCTGGCAGCCCAGCGAAACGACGGATCCTCGCAACGTAAAATCATGCAGTTAGGCCTCATGAGAAAAGTGTACACCTGAAATGACAAGCATTTTCAACCAAAACTGGCATGGAAAAACAGCATGATTACCTATTATTCAACAAAGCCACTCTATTTGATTAATCCAACGCGATACAGAGGCAGGGCCAATCCGAAATTGCTTCGCTGTGTCTCGGATACTCAACCCTTCTTCTTCCCGTGTAGATATCACTTTACGTCTAAAATCAATTGAATAGCTCATTTAAATAATGTAATCAAAATTAAGTCGTTTAGCTATACAGGGGGCGGGGGCGAGAGTTCGCCTTTGGCAAAGTGAGGGGCACCTATAGGCAGTGGCCGTGGTGTGTCTGGTGCGGCCTGCGCTATCCAAGAGCTCCCTAACAACAGGGCAAGCAAAAGAGTAGGGTGCGGGCGCGTCATATTCATAAAATACCTTTCTCGCTGACTGAGTGTAAGCCCTATCAAAGCTGCTCTTGCTGGAGGCGCGCAATGTGTTTTACCCAGTTTTATGCTGCGATAACACTTCACTTACACTCCTGTCATTTTGCGATCGTCTGGCAATGAGAGGCGCATAAGCCTTTTCCCGAGCCTTTTCCTGAGCCTTTTCCTGTGTCATTGAGAACCCTGTGCTGTGGCGTTATACTGCGCGCCTCAAAGAAGCCGTGAACAGGCTGCGAATAAGCCGCGTAGCGCTGTGGTGTCGCCCTTTTTTAAAACGAGTGATGTGTATGATGAAACATACTGTGGACGTCATGATTGCCGAAGCGAACGTTCGCGCGCGCGTGAGCGCATTAGGTCAGGAAATCAGCCAGCACTATCGTGGCAGTGACAGCGATCTGGTGTTAGTCGGGCTGCTGTGCGGTTCGTTTATTTTCATGGCCGATTTATGCCGGGCTATCGATGTCTCCCACGAAGTGGACTTTATGACGGCATCCAGTTACGGCAGCGGTACCAGTTCTACGCGAGACGTCAAGATCCTCAAAGATCTGGATGAAGACATCCGTGGTAAACACGTGCTGATCGTGGAAGACATCATCGATTCCGGAAACACCCTGAGCAAAGTACGCGAAATTCTGCATCTGCGTGAGCCTGCGTCGCTGGCTATCTGTACGCTGCTGGATAAGCCGGAGCGCCGGGAAGTTGACGTGAAAGTGGAGTGGGTCGGTTTTTCTATTCCTGACGAATTTGTGGTGGGATACGGCATCGACTACGCACAGCACTATCGGCATTTGCCTTATATTGGCAAGGTGATTCCGCAGGAATAAGATCCTATCCCATTAGGGCTATTTTACTTGCCATTTTGGTCCTAGGCAGTGCTCGAAATCCTCACGTACTCCGTGTACGCTCCGGTTTCTGCACGCTGTCCGTGACTAAACTGGCTGCGCCAATTTCGCCTACTGGGATAGGCTCTACGTGGTCGCGCCAGATAGAGGGGCACATAAGGTGCCCCTGTAAAATTAGATCAGGGAAGAGATGGCGCGGCGATAGCGCTGTTCCAGCGTTTCGCGGCTAGTAGCGGTAACTTCCAGATCGCTTAACAAACCGTCCTTGATGCCATACACCCAGCCGTGAATCGTGACCTTTTGGCCTCGCTTCCAGGCGGATTGCATGATGGTGGAATGGCCTAGGTTGTAGACTTGTTCTACCACATTGATTTCACACAGTTTGTTAAAGCGTTCTTCGGGCGGCAATTCTCCCAACAGCGAGCTATGCTTGTACCACAAATCACGGATGTGCAGCAGCCAGTTGTTGATAAGCCCCAATTCAGGGTTTTCTACCGCCGCCTGCACGCCGCCGCAACCGTAATGCCCACAAATGATGATGTGTTCGACTTCGAGCACTTCAACGGCATACTGCACTACGGAAAGGCAGTTTAAATCGGTATGGATAACCAGGTTTGCCACATTGCGGTGAACGAACACTTTGCCGGGCGCAAGGCTGGTCAGGCTTTCAGCAGGTACGCGACTGTCAGAGCAGCCAATCCACAAAAAACGGGGTTTTTGTGCCAACGCCAGACGTTCAAAGTAACCCGGATCTTCTTCAACCATGGTGTTGGACCAACGCTGGTTGTTGGCGATGAGCGTTTCAATATCTTTCATGAAAGTAAATGGCCTGTGACAAAAAAAGGGCAGTGAAAGGTAATATAAGGCAAGCGTGAATGTTTTAAAATCGAAACTGAGTCACTCATTGATAATAGGGCTAGGCTGTGTCCCTTAATTGCGTAACCGGCGGTAAAACAAGCGGATGCAGCCCAGTTTCACCATTGCTAGATAGTTTCTTGCCATTTTTTCATAACGTGTGGCAATCCGTCGATATTCCTTTAAACGGCCAAAACACCTTTCCACAACGTTGCGACGGCGATAAGCATCACGATCAAGTTGCGAGCGTCCATCTGAAGCCCGTTTTTCATTTGATTTTCGGGGAATAACCATTTTTATCCCTCTTTTTTCAAGTTGTTACGTAGTGCATTCCCAGAGTAGGCTTTGTCAGCCAGTACTGCATGGCCACGACGCTTCATGCTGCCGTTCTGGCGTTGCACGCCAATTCCGTCCAGGAGTCGTAACGCAAACAGGCTTTCGTGACCCTGCCCAGCACTCAGTACGATGTTTAGCGGGATGCCGCTTCCGTCAGTCGCCATGTGGATTTTGGTGCCATAACCACCTCGTGAGGAGTTATGCTCATTTCTGGTGTACGGGGTTTCGGGGAGGCTGGCGTATCCTGCTGATTGATTTCGTGGATGATTTCAACAAGAGAGAGATGATATAGCTAAACGACTTAATTTTGATTATATTATTTAAATGAGCTATTCAATTGATTTTAGACGTAAAGTGATATCTACACGGGAAGAAGAAGGGTTGAGTATCCGAGAAACAGCGAAGCAATTTCGGATTGGCCCTGCCTCTGTATCGCGTTGGATTAATCAAATAGAGTGGCTTTGTTGAATAATAGGTAATCATGCTGTTTTTCCATGCCAGTTTTGGTTGAAAATGCTTGTCATCTCAGGTGTACACTTTTCTCATGAGGCCTAACTGCATGATTTTACGTTGCGAGGATCCGTCGTTTCGCTGGGCTGCCAGCATAAAATCTATTTATTCAACAAAGCCAAATAGAGTCAAAAGCATCGACCACGCGTCAGCGAAAGAGCGATAAATCCGAGTTGATAAAAGATGTTGAACCATATCCAGATGCTCACCAAAAAGAACGTGCAGAGCGTTTTGGCGTTTGTCAGAAGGCCATTTGGCAAGCTCTTAAAAAGCTGGGATTGACCTATAAAAAAACGCTACGTCATCCGAAAGTCGACGAAAGCGCCCGGCAAGCATTTCAACAAAAAATACAACAGTATGAAAAAGAAGGTAAACCTATTGTTTTTATTGATGAAAGTGGTTTTCCACACGATACCCCACGGACTCACGGCTATTCCCCAAAAGGTCAACGGTGTTTTTGCCTGAAGAACTGGCGAAAATGAAATCCAGCGCCATTCTGATCAACATCGGTCGCGGTGCGGGGTGGATGAGGCCGCATTAGTCGAGGCCCTCAGCAACGGTACTATCCATGCTGCCGGCCTAGATGTGTTTGTTCAGGAACCGTTGCCGGTTGACTCCCCACTGCTGAAGCTACCCAATGTCGTTGCGTTGCCGCATATCGGTTCTGCCACTCACGAAACTCGTTACGGCATGGCCGCCTGCGCGGTTGATAATCTGATCGCAGCGCTCACTGGCGACGTTAAAGAAAACTGCGTCAATCCGCAGGTGCTTAAATAGCCTGTTACGCGCCAACCCAGTTCTGTTGGCGCGCTTATTACCCTTTAAGGTACTGTTTCACCGAGCCCACGGCCCGGCAGTGTCTTGCAAAAGTTACCGTTGACTGGCGGTGCCGCCGTCGGGAAAACATCATCAGGCGTCACGTATACCCGGCTGGTCGCGACAAAGCCGTCCTTGAACGTCGCTTCCACAAAGGTCGCCTGCCAGCCAGTATGCTGTGAATTCAACGCCAGGTTTACCGGCCCGTTACTGGGAAGCGTCACCGTGGTGCCCTGGTAGTGAACATCACAGGCATAGCGGAAATCCCGTGCTTCAGGGTTATTTGCCGTCCAGCGTTTCACTGTGACAGGTTTTTCAGAAAAAGTGACACTCAGCGCATCGTCTTTGAGTGTGGCAGTGAGTTGCGGCAACGGCTTATTTTTCAGAAACCGATTTACAAAGGTAATCAAGGTGCGCTCAACGTATTTTAAAATACCGTTATGGTTGGTATTGGGAACCACACGCAGAGATTTCTCTCCCGGCAGCGCGTCATAATAAAAGCGTGCGTTATCAGTGGCATAAAAATCATCACCGCTGGCATTGACGATATATTTTGCTTTATTGAATTGTGCAGACTGGCCCGCTGCTAAATATTGCATTGGATCTTCAATTTTCATCAACGCCTGAAATTCCGGGGTATTGATGGTTTTGTCTACGCCCTGCTGATAGTAGGGATAAAAAGCGATGGGCCAATTGCCACCGTAAGAGCGATACATATGCGTTAGCGCAGTGCGCGTATCCAGCAGGTCGATAACAAACGGCACGACAGCATCAACATCAGGATCAGTAATAAAGGTCAACCAGGATGTCCAACCCCGTTTGGATGCGCCAGTCACAATAAACCGAGTAATACCCTGTGCTTTTAATTCTTGCTTCGCCACTCTAATCGCCTGTGACACCGCAGTCGCCATAGGAATATGCACGGAAGCCCGCGTTCTTAGCGACGGATTATCCATGAATAATGACCAACTGCGTGCAACATTATCATCCTCTTTCAACGGCTTATTATCCGCACCGTAAGTAAGATATTGATTCGGTATATTGCTTACAGAGATAACAACCGCTTTGGTTGTGCGGGCAATAGAGGCCAGCATATCCGGGCTGAATTCGTTATGCACATTGGCTTTGATAATACCGTTTGGGTAATTGATGTCGTTGTTAACAACCATCAGCGCATGCTGTGATTTAATCGGGTGGGCAGGGAGATAGATATCAACGTTGTGTTGCCATTGCGCAGGTTGCACCAATCCGCCGGGTGACCAAGATTGAGAAATCATGCGGTATTTCTTCACTCTGACGTCAGCCTGAATATCATCACCCTCGTAATGATAATCCATCGGCATAGCCGCCAAATCTTCACGATAACACGAGATGACCCGCGTTAAATCGGTGTCCTTATCATCATGGCATCCCATTTCCAATGCGTTGGCTTGAGATAAAAACCCCATAAAAAATAAGAAAAAAATAAAAGTGAGGTTATCAATCTTCATGTATTTTCCTTATTAAGGAACTGAGGCTTGATAGTGTATCCGTACGATATTAAATGAACGAGTAAGTAGAATGCGTATTTTTAATTTCCAGCAGTTTACTTCACCTTTGTATACCCAATAAACCTCAAGATGCAGGTTTGAGCACCTGAAAACAATCGTGAATTCTGGACGTCAGCGAGTCCGCTATTTCTGGTAGCGTATTGGTGAAAAAATTGAATATTGCATCCCGAAAATCGCGGGTGTTTTCAAAATAGCGATTATTCCGTGTATGCTCATTCATCACTTTCCACAGGCGTTCTATCGCGTTCAGATTCGGACTGTAAGGCGGTAAATAGTGAAGCTCTATGTTCACGACAAAGGCCCAATCCTTAATCAATTGGGCTCGGTGATAACCCGCACCGTCCAGTATTACATGGATTCTCTGTCGGTAATCAGGGTAACGTTTGCGTATCTCAATGAAAAAACGAGCAATGTTGTAGTCATTAATTGTTTTGTAATCGTGAATAACCGTACCGCCGATATCGCTCAGATTCAGCGCACCCAGTATATTCAGACGGGTTCGACTTCCCGTTGTTTTAACTGACTTTTTATGCCCTTTTCGTATCCATCCATAACTGAGCTTTGTGGCTTGTGTCGGATGAACCGCATCGATAAACAGAATCGGCTCATTGCCGGCTGTTTTCTTTAAATTCTCATAATATTCAATGAAATGCTTCTGATTTTCTTCACTGAATTTATGGGGGACGCCCGCCGGTTTTTTGTAGGAGAAACCATGACGGTGCAACCACTTGTTCATGCCGGGAATACTGAATCGGATAGCCCAGCGATGTTCGACATAAGCCACGATGTCGTGGGTATGATGGAAGAGATGTTGAGATAAATAGCTGATTAAGAGCGCAGTTTTTTCAGCACAAAGCCGACTTGCAGACCCACCGTTTTCAGGTTTAAGTTTGCGAGTGTTGACGTAATCGTTGATATGTTGGTTTACCGTCGTTTCGTGCAGACGCAGAGCTTGCGCAATCATCGCAGAGCTCCAGCCTTCGGAGGCCAGCAGGACGGCTTTGATGCGATCACAAACACGCTTATCACGACTGGTGTCATGAAGGTGTTCGAGTTCGGCTTTTTGGTTGTCGGTAATAAATATCTTCATAGTGGATGAGCATGATCTTCTTACCGCGTAAAATCAAGCATCTTCAATGATCACGGGTATATTTAAACTATTAAATCGATTTAGTAAGTAAAATAACGATCATTCAACTGCCGTTTACTCTATTTGTTCTAGGTTAATCATACGATTTGATGGGGCGAGAAAAATACCCTGACCAATTGTTTTCTCGCCTTTTTTTCTGCTGCTGATGTATCCGCTTTACAAAATATCCTTATTACCGAATTAGAATGACAATCAAGAGAATAAGATATTGGTAGTCGGGGTGATGAAGGAAGAATAACGAAACACCGCTCCTCCGCACTGCATTGGGTGGAAAAAACGAATTCCGTTTTAATCTTCTAGCGTGGTGTTTTTGTATCTGCAAACAATAGCAGGTTAGTTAAGCTCCTCATCATTATCAGTATAGCTAAACGACTTAATTTTGATTACATTATTTAAATGAGCTATTCAATTGATTTTAGACGTAAAGTGATATCTACACGGGAAGAAGGAGGGTTGAGTATCCGAGAAACAGCGAAGCAATTTCGGATTGGCCCTGCCTCTGTATCGCGTTGGATTAATCAAATATAGCCAACCGACTTAAAAATGATTATAGCCAATGCCCTGATATGTGGCAAAAAAATACAGATAATTGTTATCAAAATAATGTCGCTTGGCTATAGAGTCAAAAGCATCGACCACGCGTCAGCGAAAGATCGATGAATCCGAGTTGATAAAAGATGTTGAACAATATCCAGATGCTGGCTTTGTTGAATAAACATATTTTATGCTGCACCCCCGGTGGAACGACAGATCCTCGCAACGCAAAATCATGCAGTTAGGCCTCATAAGAAAACTGTAAACCTGAGGTGACAAGAATTTTCTACCAAAACTGGCTGGCAAAACAGCATGACTCACTATTATTTAACAAAGCCCCAGATGCTTACCAAAAAGAACGTGCAGAGCGTTTTGGCGTTTGTCAGAAGGCCATTTGGCAAGCTCTTAAAAAGCTGGGATTGACCTATAAAAAAAACTCTATGTCATCCGAAAGCCGACGAAAGCGCCCGGCAAGCATTTCAACAAAAAATGCAACAGTATGAAAAAAAGCAAACCTATTGTTTTTATTGATGAAAGTGGTTTTCCACACGATACCCCACGGACTCACGGCTATTCCCCAAAAGGTCAACGGTGTTTTGGCCTGAAGAACGGGGGAGCCAAGGGAAGAACAAATGTTATCGGCGCGTTATTAGGCACAATGCTGTTTGCTATCGGATTATTTGATATCAATATTAACAGCGATGTTTTCTATTCCTGGGTCACACAAGTCCTTATCGCAGTACTCCCTAAAAACAGGGTAATCGTGATGGACAATGCAACTTTTCACAAAAAACATAATATTCAACAAGTCATCATCGATGCAGGGTATATGGTGGAGTATTTGCCTACATATTCGCCAGATCTTAACCCCATTGAGCATAAATGGGCACAAGCAAAAAAAGAGAGAGTGGTTGCGATACAGAGATTTTGTTCTCAGTCCATATGGTGTAATCAAAATTAAGTCGCTTGGCTATATCAGCGCCATGTATGCCATCTTTGTTTCCATTGCTTTGGCGGCAAGCGTACCGCCGATGCTGACCGTGCTGGCGTTTGGTATCTTCAGTAACCTGTTCATGTCCACCACACACTACTCAAGCGGTCCGGCACCGATCCTGTTTGGATGTGGTTATATGCCGCTGTCAACTTGGTGGAAAATTGGCTTCTTTATCGGTCGTGATTCCTATCTGGTTGGGTATTGGCGGCATGTGGTGGAAGGTATTGGGATTCTGGTAATCCCCATCAGACTGCGATTTTTGTTGCCCCGTAACGCGGGGCAATAACGCAGGACGATAAATACGGAAAAACAGGTTAAGATAACGATATCCAAGGTGATTCCGGAGCAAGACATGAGCAGGACAAAAGCACCGATGAAGCTGGGAACATCCGTTTTTCTGATGGTCTCTGTCGTGCTGGGCGCAGTGTTGCTGGTGGTCTATGCTCTGCTGTTTTTCCGCATTAACCAACTCTCCGAAGACAGCCTGCGCGACAAGGCGTTTGCCATTGCGCGCACCTTTGCCGCTTCCCCGGTAGTGATTGATGAGCTGCAAGGATTGGGTAACCCCGAAGCGCTGCAGCGTGCCGCCGAGACCATCACGCACCGCAATCAGCTGCTGTTTGTCACCGTGACCGACATGGACACGGTGCGACATACCCACCCGGAACGGGAGCGTATTGGTGAACATTTTGCCGGGCGCGACATTTATCCTGCGCTGTTTGGGCTAGAAAATACCTCGATTAACCGTGGTACGCTGGACCCGGCGCTGCGGGTGTTTACACCGGTTTTTAATAATGATGGCAAGCAGGTCGGCGTTGTGGCGCTAGGCATTGCGCTGACCAGCGTGCAGAAAGTGATCAGTGAAAACCGCTGGATGATCCCTTGGGCGCTGCTGGCCGGGGCGTTGGTTGGCGGACTCGGCACGCTGGTGCTGGTGAAAATCCACGAGCGCATCATGCTTGGGTTTGAACCCTATGAGATTTCCAATCTGTTTGAGCAGCGCAACGCCATGCTGAAACAGATCAAGGAAGGGGTGATTGCCGTGGATGACAGCGGCCGTATTACGGTGATTAACGATGAAGCGCGCAGGCTGTTCCGACAAGGCAATATGGCGGCCAATGCGTCGGCAGAAACCATCAGCGAGCAGTGGATGGAGCACCTTCGACTCAGACAAGTGCTGGAAAGTGGTATCGCTCATCGTGATGAAGAGATCAATATCAACGGCAATTTGCTGCTGACCAATACCGTGCCAGTGACGGTGAAAGGTAACGTGATTGGTGCTATCGCCACGTTCCGCGACAAGACTGAAATTGGCCTGTTGTTGCAGCGCTTGACGGGGATGTCCTATTACGCCGATGCGCTACGGGCACAGTCCCACGAGTTTATGAACAAGCTGCATGTGATTTTGGGCATGCTCCATTTGAAATACTACTCGCAGCTGGAAGACTATATTTTAAAAACGGCGAACAACTATCAGGCAGAAATTGGCTCGATTATTCGCAAGGTGAAATCACCGGTGATTGCCGGGTTCTTACTGGGTAAAATCAACCGGGCGCGCGATCTTGGCATACAACTGTCGATAACCGAAGAGAGCTTGTTGCCCGAAACCGACGATATGGATGCCACCAATGAGTTGATCACCGTTTTGGGTAACCTGATTGAGAATGCCATGGATGCAATGAGTAACATGGAAAACGGAGAAATCAGCGTGAGTTTCCATCATCAGGATGGGCGCTTGCACTGCATCGTGGGCGATGATGGCCCCGGTATTACGCTGGAAAATCAGCACCGTATTTATGAACAAGGATTCTCCACCAAGGGGTCCGGGCGCGGAATCGGTCTTTACCTGACCAAGCAGAGCATGGAAAAAGTGGGCGGTAGTATCGATTTTGAGTCGGAACCTGAGGTGTATACCCTGTTTTTCGTGAATATCCCTTATCAAGCCAAGGCTGTTTAACCATGATAAATGTACTGATTGTTGATGACGATGCCATGGTTGCAGAACTTAACCGTTCCTATCTGAGCCAGGTGCCCGGTTTCAACTGTTATGCAACGGTGCCAACCTTACAGCAGGCGCGAAATTTACTGATGCAACCCGATTCCGAGATCGATCTGGTGCTGCTCGATATCTATATGCAGCAGGATAACGGGTTGGATCTGCTGCCGACCATTCGTGAGTTCAGCGAACAAACGGATGTGATTATCATCTCCTCCGCCAGTGATGTGTATACCATTAAGAAAGCACTGCATTACGGCGTGGTCGATTACCTGATCAAACCGTTCCAGTTCTCTCGCTTTGAACAGGCGCTGACCGCCTATCGCGAAGAAGCGAACCTGCTGAAACATCGAGAATTTGTTGCTCAGTCGGACATTGATAGCCTGATTCGTCGCACCAGCGGCGGTGTGGCCGGTGAGCGTAAAAAACTGCCGAAAGGGCTGACCAGTCTGACGCTACGCACCGTCTGTGAATGGATTGAAGGCAACCAAGGGGCTGAGTTTTCCACGGAAATGCTGGCAAACGCGATTGGCATCTCTCGCGTATCTTGCCGTAAGTATCTGACATATCTCGCTGATACTAATATTCTTGCCACCAATATCCTTTACGGATCGACTGGTCGCCCTGTGTACCTTTACCGCCTGCTACCCGAGAAACAAGACGCACTGCGCCAGTATTGCGAGTAGTATGCTGTTTCTCTCCTCGCGCTATCGTATAGGCGATAGCGCGATGTTGTTATAGCCAAACGACTTAAAAATGATTACATCTAATGCCATGATATGCGGCAAAAAAAGCATAGCTGGCTGTTATCAAAATAATGTCGGTTGGCTATACCATCATGTTCTTTCTATTTGATGCGCGCATTGTCATCGGTTTGGTCTTGGTATCTCCATACCGTCTTCTCCCCTTTTTCGTATTTCAATCAATACTCAATAAAGAAGTATTTTCTATAAATAATCACCGGTGATGCTATAGCCAAGCGACTTAATTTTGATTACACCATATGGACTGAGAACAAAATCTCTGTATCGCAACCACTCTCTCTTTTTTTGCTTGTGCCCATTTATGCTCAATGGGGTTAAGATCTGGCGAATATGTAGGCAAATACTCCACCATATACCCTGCATCGATGATGACTTGTTGAATATTATGTTTTTTGTGAAAAGTTGCATTGTCCATCACGATTACCCTGTTTTTAGGGAGTACTGGGATAAGGACTTGTGTGACCCAGGAATAGAAAACATCGCTGTTAATATTGATATCAAATAATCCGATAGCAAACAGCGTTGTGCCTAATAAAGCGCCGATAACATTTGTTCTTCCCTTAAAAACAATAGGTTTACCTTCTTTTTCATACTGTTGTTTTTTTGTTGAAATGCTTGCCGGGCGCTTTCGTCGGCTTTCGGATGAGGTAGCGTTTTTTTATAGGTCAATCCCAGCTTTTTAAGAGCTTGCCAAATGGCCTTCTGACAAACGCCAAAACGCTCTGCACGTTCTTTTTGGTAAGCATCTGGGGCTTTGTTGAATAATAGTGAGTCATGCTGTTTTGCCAGCCAGTTTTGGTAGAAAATGCTTGCAACATCAGGTTTACAGTTTTCTTATGAGGCCTAACTGCATGATTTTTCGTTGCGAGGATCTGTCGTTTCACCGGGGGTGCAGCATAAAATATGTTTATTCAACAAAGCCAGCATCTGAATATTGTTCAACATCTTTTATCAACTCGGATTCATCGATCTTTCGCGGACGCGTGGTCGATGCTTTTGACTCTATAGCCAAGCGACATTATTTTGATAACAATTATCTGTATTTTTTTGCCACATATCAGGGCATTGGCTATAATCATTTTTAAGTCGGTTGGCTATATTTGATTAATCCAACGCGATACAGAGGCAGGGCCAATCCGAAATTGCTTCGCTGTTTCTCGGATACTCAACCCTCCTTCTTCCCGTGTAGATATCACTTTACGTCTAAAATCAATTGAATAGCTCATTTAAATAATGTAATCAAAATTAAGTCGTTTAGCTATATACCAACCCGTTGGTGTTTATTGCGGCAGTATGCCTGATGATCCTGTTCAAAGCGGCAGCACTGAGCGCACCTTTGCCCGGATTTTCGTTTATCTCCCGCCATTCTCTGGCTATTTATGGCTTCCATGCCCTGATTATTCATTTTATTCGTACTCGCGATCTGGCCCTGAAAGGGTGGCCGATACTGGATATCTTTTACGTTTTTTTCTGCGCGGTGATATGCAGCATACTGCTTTCCCTGTTGGTGCAGCGATGCGACATCCGGCGTTGAGTTAGTTAATGGATATCGTTCATCAATGGGCGCAACTGCTGGTAGAGCATACGAAACGTTTCTCGTTGCTGCGCATAGCGGGCGTGCTGTGCGGCATCGGGCTGGTGAATCTGTTCCAGAGGCAGCGGTGGCAACAGGTCGGCCAGAGAGATAGCGGGATTCACGGCGCTTTGTGCCAGCCGCGCCGCCCCCAGAGCGGGGCCGACATCGCCGCCAGTGCGGTACTCCAGCGTCTGTCCGCTGATATCCGCCAGCATTTGACGCCAGTACGCGCTGCGTGCACCACCGCCAATCAACGTGATACTGGAGGGGCGCAGCCCGGTCATGTGCAGCACGTCCATGCCATCGGCAAGCGCGAACCCAACGCCTTCCAACACGGCGCGAGCCAGTTCTGCCCGGCCGTGCTGGTAGGTTAATCCCCAAAAAGCTCCTTTTGCCTGCGGATTATTGTGCGGGGTACGCTCGCCTGAAAGGTAGGGGAGGAAGCAGACCGGCGGTACGCTGGTGCTGAAAGTGGCCTGTGCCACTTCTTCCAGTAATTGCGATACGCTTTCGGCATGGGTCAATCGAGCTACCCACTCCAGACACGATGCCGCGCTCAACATCACCGACATCAAATGCCAAGTGCCCGGTAAGGCATGGCAGAAGCTGTGCACCGCATGCTGCGGGTTGCTGAGAAAACCATCGCTGACCGCAAAGTAGACGCCGGATGTTCCCAGTGACAGCATGGCTTGCCCCGCTTGCCACAGGCCTACCCCAACGGCACCCGCTGAATTATCGCCGCCACCGGCGACCACTAGGACGCTATTCATGTTCCAGTGCTGTGCCAGTGCATCAGAAAGGTAACCGGTTATCTGATTGCCTTCAAACAAGTCAGGCATTGCCTCGCGATCGAGCGAACAGGCAGCGAGCAGAGTATCACTCCAGTCCCGTTTACCGACATCCAACCACATCGTACCGGCGGCATCCGACATGTCGCTGGCAAATTCGCCCGTCATACACCAGCGCAGGTAGTCTTTGGGTAACAGAACCTTATCAATCTGCCGAAAGCATGTGGGCTCATGTTCCTGAACCCATTTCAGTTTAGGAGCCGTGAAGCCCGGCATCATCAGATTACCCGTAATCTGGCGAGAATCCGGCACCTGTTGTTCCAACGTGTGGCATTGGGCGGCACTACGGCCATCGTTCCACAGCATCGCGGGGCGTAACACCCGATGCTGTTTGTCGAGCAAGGTAGCACCATGCATTTGCCCTGTCAGGCCGATAGCCTTAACGGCATGTAAATCGTGCTGTGTTGCCAGCGCTTGTACCGTGGCATCGGTTGCTATCCACCACGCCTCGGGAGATTGCTCAGACCAGAGTGGATGGGGGCGGGATACCGTTAACGGTGCGCTTTGTGCGGCAATGAGGCAGCCTTCCTCATTCAACAGAAGGGTCTTTACGCCCGACGTGCCGAGATCGATACCCATATACATAATGTGAGATCCTTGTTTAGACCTGCCGATACCGCTGTAATTCCCACCGCGTTATTCCCACGGATAAGTCGCAACATCCGTGAGAATAGGCGACTTTTAACCCTTACTGATATAGCCAAGAGACTTAATTTTGATTACACCATATGGACTGAGAACAAAATCTCTGTATCGCAACCACTCTCTCTTTTTTTGCTTTTTGCTTGTGCCCATTTATGCTCAATGGGGTTAAGATCTGGCGAATATGTAGGCAAATACTCCACCATATACCCTGCATCGATGATGACTTGTTGAATATTATGTTTTTTGTGAAAAGTTGCATTGTCCATCACGATTACCCTGTTTTTAGGGAGTACTGGGATAAGGACTTGTGTGACCCAGGAATAGAAAACATCGCTGTTAATATTGATATCAAATAATCCGATAGCAAACAGCGTTGTGCCTAATAAAGCGCCGATAACATTTGTTCTTCCCTTGGCTCCCCCGTTCTTCAGGCCAAAACACCGTTGACCTTTTGGGGAATAGCCGTGAGTCCGTGGGGTATCGTGTGGAAAACCACTTTCATCAATAAAAACAATAGGTTTACCTTCTTTTTCATACTGTTGTATTTTTTGTTGAAATGCTTGCCGGGCGATTTCGTCGGCTTTCGGATGACGTAGAGTTTTTTATAGGTCAATCCCAGCTTTTTAAGAGCTTGCCAAATGGCCTTCTGACAAACGCCAAAACGCTCTGCACGTTCTTTTTGGTAAGCATCTGGATATGGTTCAACATCTTTTATCAACTCGGATTTATCGCTCTTTCGCTGACGCGTGGTCGATGCTTTTGACGCTATTTGATTAATCCAACGCGATACAGAGGCAGGGCCAATCCGAAATTGCTTCGCTGTTTCCCGGATACTCAACCCTTTCTTCTTCCTGTGTAGATATCACTTTACGTCTAAAATCAATTGAATAGCTCATTTAAATAATGTAATCAAAATTAAGTTGTTTGGCTATATAGGTAGTTGTTGATCAAATTCTCCAACATTTCCTGATGCCCGCTTTGGTGTTTCGGTGCGAGTTGTTTTGCGTGGACGTATTTTGCCAACTGTTCGAGGGAAAGTTTACCTTGCAGGATTTGCTGCCCAAGTTCGCCGTTCCAGCCCGCATAGCGTTTAGCAACCCATTGGTTCAACTTGTCATCTTCCAGCATCCGGGCTGCGACTTTTAGCGACAACGCCAGCGTATCCATGGCACCTATATGGGCATGGAACAGATCGTAGCGATCGGTGCTTTGGCGACGCACTTTGGCGTCAAAATTTAGTCCACCGGTTGTGAAGCCACCTGCTTTGAGGATCTCATACATGATTAAGGCATTCTCTTCCACGCTGTTCGGGAACTGATCGGTATCCCAGCCCAACTGCGGGTCGCCACGGTTGGCATCAACCGAACCAAAAATCCCCAGCGCGATGGCAGTGGCGATTTCATGGTGGAACGTGTGTCCTGCCAGCGTAGCGTGGTTTGCTTCAATATTAACCTTGATCTCTTTTTCTAAACCGAACTGTTTCAGGAAACCATAAACGGTTGCCACATCGTAATCGTACTGATGCTTGGTCGGCTCCTGCGGTTTCGGTTCGATAAGCAGCGTGCCCTGAAAACCGATTTTATGCTTATGCTCTACCACCATCTGCATAAAGCGGCCAATCTGTTCCAGTTCCTGACGCAAATCGGTATTTAGCAAGGTTTCATAGCCTTCGCGCCCGCCCCACAGTACGTAGTTTTCTCCTCCGAGCTTCTGAGTGGCGTTCATGGCAGAAAAGACCTGTGTCGCTGCCCAGGCAAAAATTTCCGGATCTGGGTTGGTGGCAGCACCGGCAGCATAACGAGGGTGTGTAAAGCAGTTGGCGGTTCCCCAGAGCAGTTTTACCCCTGTTTGCTGCTGCTTTTCGGCAAATTTGTCGACAATGGTTTGGAAATTATACATATAGTCATTCAATGAACTGCCTTCCGGTGCGATATCCACGTCGTGGAAGCAGTAGTAAGGCACGTTCAATTTTTGGAAAAACTCAAAGGCAATATCGGCTTTTTGTTTTGCCAATTCCAAGGGCTCCCCTGCCGCTTGCCAGGGTCGTTCAAAGGAGCCAACGCCAAACATATCGGCACCGTTCCAACAGAAGGTGTGCCAGTATGCGACGGCGAAACGCAAATGCTCTGACATCCGTTTCCCCAAAATTTCCTGTTCGGGATTGTAATGGCGGAAAGCGAAGGGATTTGTGGTGCCGCGGCCTTCATAACGAACACGTTCAATTTGTTCAAAATAGGTTGGCATGGAGAACTCCTTAAGAAAAGCGGGTAAGCGGTCATTGTTATTCATCTTCGGAGGGGATCGACGTTTGCTCAATTATGTTATTTCACACTTGTGTTCAGATAATTATTAAGTGTGCAGCCGATCGCAAAAAATAACGGAGAGAAATATTCTGAATGCACATTCATGAATAATGAGGGATGGTTGAGGGCGATAACAATAAAATATGACCTACTTCATGAAATTACTATTAAACCAAAAAACATAATTGCTTGGTGAAAATCTGTAATTGAAGCCGCTCCAGTTACCGGCAACACTTTTTCTGCTTGGTAGCGTTTCTTTCCTGCACGTTAAACGTTTAAAAAGAAAGGTACTCATGATGAAAGTTAAACACTTTTTACTGTCAGCCTGTGCCGTACTTGCGTTAATAAGCCATGCTGGATTTGCCAAAGAGGTAAAAATTGGTATGGCAATCGATGACTTGCGTTTGGAACGCTGGCAGAAAGATAGCGATCTCTTTGTTGCCAAGGCGCAAGCGCAGGGGGCGACGGTGTTCGTTCAGTCTTCGAACGGCAATGAGGAAAACCAGATTTCTCAAATAGAAAACATGATAAATCGCGGCGTCGATGTCCTGGTTATTATTCCTTATAACGGCCAGGTGCTTAGCAATGTGATTGCAGAAGCAAAACGCGAAGGTATCAAGGTGTTAGCCTATGACCGCATGATCAATAACGCGGATGTGGATTTTTATATCTCGTTTGATAATGAAAAGGTGGGAGAGCTACAAGCGAAATATTTGATTGACAAAGTGCCACAAGGTAATTATTTCCTGATGGGTGGTTCGCCGGTGGACAATAATGCAAAACTGTTCCGTAAGGGCCAGATGAACGTATTAAAACCCTTGATTGACTTTGGAAAAATAAAAGTTGTTGGCGATCAATGGGTCGATGCGTGGTTGCCAGAAAATGCCTTGAAAATTATGGAGAATGCACTAACGGCAAACAATAACAATATTCAGGCTGTCGTCGCCTCCAATGATGCCACAGCGGGCGGTGCGATTCAGGCTTTGGCCGCGCAAGGCTTGGCGGGCAAGGTGGCGATTTCCGGGCAGGATGCGGATTTGGCGGCGATAAAACGCATTATCGCTGGCACGCAAACTATGACGGTGTACAAACCGATCAGCAAGCTGGCAACGGAAGCTGCTGATATTGCCGTTGCGTTAGGGGCGGGAAAAGCCCCCAAGTCCAACGCCTCGCTGGAGAATGGATTAAAAGCGGTACCATCGTATCTGTTAGCGCCGGTGCCAGTTGATAAATCCAACATTGAAACCACCGTGATTGCCGATGGCTTCCATAAAGCCGCCGATCTCAAGTGAGTAACTGGCCCCGAGTGTCCTCTGACACCGGGGCTTAGGTTGTCTGCGTTACCGGGTGTGCGGCGGATGAACGATGGAGGCGAGAATGCCGTTCTTGTTGGAAATGAAAAACATCACCAAGGTGTTTGGCAGCGTAAAGGCGGTGGATAATGTCAGCCTGGCGCTGGAAGCCGGACAAGTATTATCGCTGTGCGGTGAGAATGGTTCGGGTAAATCGACGCTGATGAAAGTGCTTTGCGCCATTTATCCTTTCGGCAGCTATGGCGGGGATATCCTCTTCACTGGCAATCCGCTGCACACCAGCCATATTCGTGATACTGAGCAGAAGGGTATCGCCATCATTCATCAGGAACTGGCGCTGGTCAAAGAGATGAGCGTATTGGAGAACATTTTCCTAGGTAATGAGTGGATGGCACGCGGCATATTGGACAGTGATTCGATGTATTTGCGCTGCCAGACCATGCTGGCGCGCGTCAAGCTTGAGGTCGATCCTCATACCCGAGTTGGTGAACTGGGTCTGGGCCAACAGCAACTGGTGGAGATTGCCAAGGCACTTAACAAGCAGGTGCGGCTGTTGGTATTGGACGAACCGACTGCCTCACTGACTGAGCGGGAAACCGCGATTTTGCTGGATATCATTCGTGATTTGCGCAATCACGGTATCGCCTGTATCTACATTTCCCACAAGCTAAATGAAGTCAAAGCCATTTCGGACGTCATCTGTGTGATTCGCGATGGCAAGCATATCGGTACCCATCCTGCCGACTCGCTTAGTGAAGAGCAGATCATCGCCATGATGGTGGGGCGGGAGCTAACCGAGCTTTACCCCTCTGAAGCGCATGACATTGGCGAGGAGATCCTGCGCGTCGAACACCTGACGGCGTGGCATCCGGTTAACCGCCATATTCGTCGCGTCAATGATGTTTCCTTCGCGCTGCGTCGGGGGGAAATTCTGGGCGTCGCGGGGCTGGTTGGCTCCGGCCGGACCGAAACGGTGCAATGTCTGTTTGGTGCTTACCGTGGACGCTGGCAGGGCAATATTGTGCTCAAGGGGCA
The DNA here is from genome assembly GCF_050472005.1 of Symbiopectobacterium sp. RP. Taxonomy (NCBI): domain Bacteria; kingdom Pseudomonadati; phylum Pseudomonadota; class Gammaproteobacteria; order Enterobacterales; family Enterobacteriaceae; genus Symbiopectobacterium; species Symbiopectobacterium sp. RP. The sequence goes on from NZ_JBGOGS010000002.1 coordinate 218,111, forward strand.
GCCTGTAGCGATTAACGATTGCCAGCAGGCGATGGCGCTGGGTATCGCGATGGTGCCGGAAGACCGCAAAAAGGATGGCATTGTTCCGGTGATGAGCGTGGCGCAAAACATTACGCTGGCGGCACTCGACCGCTTTTCCGGGCTGTTTTCTTCGCTGGATGACGCGCGCGAACAGGATGTGATTCGCCAGTCGATTGCCCATCTTAAGGTGAAAACGGCCAGTCAGGATTTAGCCATTGCCCGCCTGAGCGGCGGGAACCAGCAAAAAGTGGTGTTGGCAAAATGCCTGTTGTTAAACCCCGATATTTTGATCCTCGATGAGCCTACGCGCGGCATCGATATCGGCGCAAAATATGAAATATATAAACTTATTAATCAGTTAGCCAAAGAAGGGATGGCGATCATCGTCATTTCATCCGAGCTGCCGGAGGTGCTGGGACTGAGCGATCGTGTCCTGGTGATGCATGAAGGGCGTGTAAAAGCGGATTTGGTTAATCACGATTTGACACAAGAGCAGGTTATGGAAGCCGCGCTGAGGAGTGAACAACATGTTGAAAACGCCACCGTCTAATGCCTCTGCCGATACCCTGGCACCCAAACAACCGGCACCCGCGGGCGAGGCCGTGCGCTGGTTCAGGCAGGTAAATCTTCAGGTGTTTGTCATGATTGCCGCCATTATCGCGATTATGCTGTTTTTCACCTTGATGACCGATGGCTCCTATCTCAGCGCGCGTAATGTGTCTAACCTGCTGCGCCAGACGGCCATCACCGGCATTTTGGCGGTGGGGATGGTGTTTGTCATCGTCTCTGCCGAAATTGATCTCTCGGTAGGCTCCATGATGGGGTTACTGGGCGGATTGGCCGCCATCTTTGACGTGTGGTTAGGGTGGCCGCTGCCGTTGACAATCGTGGTGACGCTGCTTCTGGGGCTGTTATTGGGTGCCTGGAACGGCTGGTGGGTAGCGTACCGTAAAGTGCCCTCATTTATTGTTACCTTGTCGGGAATGCTGGCTTTTCGCGGTATTCTCATCGGCATTACTAACGGTACCACCGTCTCTCCGACCAGTAGCGCCATGGCACAGATCGGCCAAAGCTATCTGCCTGCGGGTGTCGGATTTACGCTTGGGGTGGCGGGGTTACTGACATTTATTGCCTGGCAATGGCGTCGGCGGCAAAAACGGGCCAGTCTGGGGCTCAGCGTAACACGTCCGGTCAGTGACATTGGGCGGCAGGCCGTTATGGCGGTGTTGGTGCTGGGCGCGATTTACCTGCTGAATGACTATCGTGGTGTGCCTACGCCTGTGCTGATTTTGACGCTGCTAATGCTGGGCGGGATTTTTATGGCAACGCGCACGGCGTTTGGGCGTCGCATTTATGCCATTGGTGGCAATATCGAGGCGGCCCGCTTGTCGGGTATCAACGTTGCACGCAGCAAGTTGGCGGTTTTTGCCATTAACGGGCTGATGGTGGCGGTTGCAGGGTTGATTTTAAGTTCGCGTTTGGGGGCAGGTTCACCTTCTGCGGGCAACATTGCCGAGTTGGATGGCATCGCCGCGTGCGTAATCGGTGGCACCAGTTTGGCCGGTGGTGTTGGCAGCGTAGCTGGGGCGGTCATGGGGGCGTTTATCATGGCCTCGTTAGATAATGGAATGAGCATGTTGGATGTTCCGACTTTTTGGCAGTACATCGTCAAAGGCGGCATTTTGCTGTTGGCGGTGTGGATGGATACGGCCACCAAGCGCAAAGGCTGACCGTCTCTGATGACATGATGTCAGCGGGTTTCAGGAAACAGGCTGCGGCTCGCATTAATCAGCAAAATATTTTTGCTCACCGTGGAGGTGTGCTATTGAGAAGAGCATCTCCACGGCTGGAGCAGTGAATATGTTTGAAAAACGCTATCGTATTACGCTGTTGTTTAATGCCAATAAAGTCTACGACCGACAAGTGGTGGAGGGCGTGGGCGAGTACTTGCAGGCCTCTCAATGCGGTTGGGATATTTTTATTGAAGAGGATTTCCGCTGCCGTATTGATAATGTGAAAGACTGGCTGGGCGATGGCGTGATTGCTGATTTTGACGATCGGGAAATTGTTCAGTCGTTGCATAATGTGGGCGTGCCATTGGTGGGCGTTGGCGGCTCTTATCACGATCCTGATGACTATCCTCCTGTGCATTACATCGCGACCGATAATCATGCCTTGGTGCAATGTGCGTTTATGCATCTGAAAGAGAAAGGGCTTAATCGCTTTGCCTTTTATGGATTACCGCCTTCGGGTGGCAAAGGGTGGGCGCAGGAGCGCGAGTACGCTTTTCGTCAACTGGTCGCATCGGAGCAATATCAGGGCGTGGTGTATCAGGGGATGGAAACCGCGCCGGACAACTGGCAATACGCACAAAATCGCCTTGCAGACTGGGTGCAAACCTTACCGCCACAAACCGGCATTATCGCCGTTACGGATGCTCGAGCCCGCCATTTGTTGCAGGTGTGCGAATATTTGAACATCGCGGTACCGGAAAAACTCTGTGTCATCGGTATCGATAATGAAGAGCTGACACGTTATCTGTCTCGGGTGGCGCTCTCATCTGTTGCGCAGGGTACACGGCAGATGGGCTATCGCGCCGCCAAATTGCTGCATCAGTTGTTACACCATCCGGTAGCACTACCGCTTCAGCGCATTTTGGTTCCTCCCGTGCGGGTGATACGACGCAGTTCCACCGATTACCGTTCGGTGCACGACCCGGCAGTGATTCAGGCCATGCACTATATTCGCTGCTATGCCTGTAAAGGTATTAAAGTCGAGCAGGTGCTGGATGCCGTCGGCATGTCGCGCTCCAATCTGGAAAAGCGCTTTAAAGATGAAATGGGGCAGACCATTCACGGTGTCATTCACGCAGAAAAACTGGAGCGCGCGCGCAATCTACTGGTGTCAACTTCACTGTCGATCAACGAGATCTCGGTGATGTGTGGTTACCCGTCGCTGCCCTATTTTTATGCGGTGTTCAGGAAAGAGTATGATTTGACGCCGAAAGAGTATCGCGATCGTTTCGGTGAAGATATGAATCGGTGAAATGCCCGCCCTCGTTCACGATAGCCGGGCTATCGGTTTTTTAGGCCGGTACACGCCAGTGATCGTAATATAGCCAAGCGACTTAATTTTGATTACACCATATGGACTGAGAACAAAATCTCTGTATCGCAACCACTCTCTCTTTTTTTGCTTTTTGCTTGTGCCCATTTATGCTCAATGGGGTTAAGATCTGGCGAATATGTAGGCAAATACTTCACCATATACCCTGCATCGATGATGACTTGTTGAATATTATGTTTTTTGTGAAAAGTTGCATTGTCCATCACGATTACCCTGTTTTTAGGGAGTACTGGGATAAGGACTTGTGTGACCCAGGAATAGAAAACATCGCTGTTAATATTGATATCAAATAATCCGATAGCAAACAGCGTTGTGCCTAATAAAGCGCCGATAACATTTGTTCTTCCCTTGGCTCCCCCGTTCTTCAGGCCAAAACACCGTTGACCTTTTGGGGAATAGCCGTGAGTCCGTGGGGTATCATGTGGAAAACCACTTTCATCAATAAAAACAATAGGTTTTCCTTCTTTTTCATACTGTTGTTTTTTTGTTGAAATGCTTGCCGGGCGCTTTCGGATGACGTAGAGTTTTTTTATAGGTCAATCCCAGCTTTTTAAGAGCTTGCCAAATGGCCTTCTGACAAACGCCAAAACGCTCTGCACGTTCTTTTTGGTAAGCATCTGGATATGGTTCAACATCTTTTATCAACTCGGATTTATCGCTCTTTCGCTGACGCGTGGTCGATGCTTTTGACGCTATTTGATTAATCCAACGCGATACAGAGGCAGGGCCAATCCGAAATTGCTTCGCTGTTTCTCGGATACTCAACCCTTCTTCTTCCCGTGTAGATATCACTTTACGTCTAAAATCAATTGAATAACTCATTTAAATAACGTAATCAAAATTAAGTCGTTTAGCTATAATGTGTTGGCTTCACACCCCAAAACCATGCAACCGAAAGTTAAGGCTGAGCTGCGGGAGGTTTGGCTAGCAGAGAGCCGCGATGCCGCTAATGAAGCCTTTGATGTTTTGTTGGCAAGGTTTTCAGCGAAGTATCCTGCAGCGATGAAGAAGCTGGAGAAAGCTCGAGAAGAACTGCTGGCATTCTACGACTTCCCGTCAGAGCACTGGGCGTCAATAAGAACGACAAATCCGATTGAATCGGCTTTTGCGACTGTGAGGCTACGAAGCAGACGCGCGAAGAACAGTGGTTCGAGAGAAACAACCCTGTCAATGGTATTTAAGCTGCTCCAGTCTGCACAGAAAAGCTGGAACCGACTAAGAGGATTTGACCTGCTGACCCTGGTTGTAAGCAACGTCCAATTTAAGGATGGAGAACAGATTCACGAAGCATCAGAGCGGAACGTAGCCTGATCGCCATACACCAGATTTGCTAATAACTCATATAAAAAATTAAACGACTTTTATTTCATGTATATGATGGCTTTGTTGAATAAATCAGAACTTGTAACGACTGCGCCCCATACGGGTCGATTGTTACGTGATGCGAATACTGTTCGGCATTCCTAATAGCGTGATCAGGTTAAGCGCTTTGACCATGGCTTCACCCACCTGACCATCGTAGTCTCTCAGACTTAGATGACCACCCAGAAGCCTTTTGAACCGGAACATGGCCGTTTCAGCCACTGAGCGCCGGTGATAGCCCACTTTCTTTTTCCAGATAGCGTTACTACCGCTAATGCGCTGATTTGCAACAGCGTGGTTACGCTCGTGGTAGTGATCTTGCCAATATTGCGCCCCCCTTCGTGGCGGGATAAGCGGCCTTATTTTCTTCCTCACCAGAGCATCATAGCAGTAAACTGTATCCTAAGCGCCGTCAGCCGATGCCTCTCTGATTTTCCGGTGGGTCTGGTTTATCAGCACCGGTAGAGCTTGGGCATCAGTCGTACCACTGAGCGACAAATCCGCACAGATAATCTCATGCGTCACACTGTCTACTGCCAGGTGCAGCTTACGCCATACCCTGCGTCTGTCGGCACCATGCTGCCGGACTTTCCATTCGCCTTCGCCAAAGACCTTCAGGCCGGTTCCATCAATGACCAGATGTGAGATTTCACCACGGGTTGGCGTTTTTATGCTGATGTTCACTGTCTTTGCTCGCTTGCTGAGCAGCGAATAGTCTGGACAATGGAGCGACAATTTAATCAGTTTAAAAATCGAGTCACCAAAGCCCTGTAAAGCCCTCAATGAAAGGCCAAACACGCGTTTCATCATCAGGACTGTGGTGATGGCCATATTTGAGTAGTGGAGCGGTCGTCCACGCCGTTCAGTAGTGTTTTTTTCCGTCCATGCAGCAATGGCTGATTCATCTAGCCATACGGTTAGAGAACCGCGCTGCTTGAGGGCCTTGTTATAAGAGGGCCAGTTGGTGATTTTAAAATTTTGTTTTGCCATGGAGACCTGATTTTGAAACAACTGTGTTGATCTGCTCCGATGATTACCCAAAAGTTCTATTTATTCAACAAAGCCGTATATGATGTCAAAAACGCATGGTGAGTATTTTCATTTAAAGCAAGAATAACATTCAATAACAACAGAAACCGTATTATTTATACCTCAGGAAATAAAGTGTATTAGTCGCGACTAGATCTGACACTGGACCTTGAAAGGTTGAGAGTTACCGGTTTTGATATGGGTGTCTAATCCTTAAACAAAACGAGAGGTAACTCTCATGCTTCATACTAACAATCCCATTATCAAACACAAAGCCGGCCTGCTCAATCTCGCCGAAGAACTCGGTAACGTATCAAAAGCCTGCAAGAGCATGGGCGTGTCACGCGATAGATTTTACCGTTATCAGGAACTGGCTGCTGAAGGCGCCATTGATGCGCTGGTTAACCAGAACCGCCGGGTTCCGAACCTGAAGAACCGCGCCGACGAAGCCACTGAACGCACGGTTGTTGATTATGCTATTGAGTTCCCGCCCCATGGGCAGCACCGGACCAATAATGAGCTGTGTAAAAAAGGCGTGTTTATCTCCGGCAGCGGCGTGCGCTCCATCTGGCAACGACACGACCTGGAGAACTTCCGTAAACGCCTGAAGGCGCTTGAGGAAAAGGTCGCCAGAGAAGGCATTGTCCTTACCGACGCTCAAATCGCAGCCCTGGAGAAGAAGGCGCACGATGATGAGGCCTGCGGTGAAATCGAGACGGCACATCCCGGGTATCTGGGCTCGCAGGACACCTTCTACGTGGGCAATCTGAAGGGGGTGGGCCGTATCTACCAGCAGATGTTCGTGGATACGTACTCGAAAGTGGCGCACTGCAAGCTGTATACGAATAAAACACCGCTCACCGCTGCCGACCTGCTCAATGATCGCGTACTCCCGTTCTACGAGGCTCAGGGACTGCCGGTGCTGAGAATACTGACCGACAGGGGTACGGAGTACTGTGGTAAAGTGGAGCAGCATGATTATCAGCTTTATCTGGCTATCAACGATATCGAGCATACGAAAACGAAGGCGATGTCTCCGCAGACGAACGGCACCTGTGAGCGCTTCCATAAAACCATTTTGCAGGATTTTTATCAGGTTACGTTCGGCAAGAAGTTATATGGAGACCTGGAAAGCCTGCAGGTAGATCTGGACAACTGGTTGTGGCATTACAATAATGAGCGAACTCATCAGGGAAAAATGTGCTGCAGGCGTACGCCGATGGCCACTTTACTCGATGGAAAACGGAGCTGGGCAGAAAAGAATCTGAACCAGATGTAATCTGACAGACACCTGTATAAATAATCGGTAACTGTCAGCTCAGGTCTGAGCTAGTACAAATAAAGGATGAAATCACATCTTACTCTGACTAATATTCTCTCTACTTATCCTTCAATATGCGCGACAAAAAGGCCAACATACGTTGGCCTTTTCACTATCTGAAATAAATACTATTGCATCAAGCCTCAATCGCCGCCCGCAGTTTTTTCATGGCATTTTTCTCTAACTGACGCACACGTTCTGCGGACACGCCGTATTGATCGGCCAGTTCCTGCAAGGTGGATTTGTTATCGTCATCCAACCAGCGCGCCCGGATAATATGCTGGCTGCGTTCATCCAGCCCTTCCAACGCGTAAGCAAGCTTGTCCGCTGCGTGGTTATCCCAGTTATCTTCTTCGATGCCAGCGGAAAAATCAGAAGATTTATCCTGAAGATAGAGCATGGGTGCCATCGCTTGGCCATCGTGCGATTCGTCATCCGGCGTGGGATCGAACGTCATATCTTGCGCGGCCATACGCGATTCCATCTCGCGCACATCTTTGCTGGTGACACCCAATTCACAGGCCACCAGTTCTACTTCGTCCTGATTAAACCAGCCCAGACGCTGTTTAGTCTTACGCAGGTTAAAGAACAGCTTGCGCTGCGCTTTGGTGGTCGCAACCTTGACGATACGCCAGTTACGCAACACATATTCGTGAATTTCGGCTTTGATCCAGTGCACAGCAAAGGACACCAGACGCACACCCATTTCCGGGTTGAAGCGGCGCACCGCTTTCATCAGGCCGATATTGCCTTCTTGAATCAGGTCTGCTTGGGGCAATCCGTAACCAGCATAAGTACGGGCTACGTGAATCACAAAGCGCAGATGCGACAGGATCAACGCTTTCGCCGATTCCAGATCGCCCTCGTAATGCAGCCGTTCAGCCAGTGCCCGCTCTTCCTCCGCAGTCAGCATCGGATAGGCGTTGGCGGCACGAATATACCCTTCCAGACTGCCCTGGGGAACTAAGGTGAAAGTTTGCATATCTTTGGTCATTCGACCCCTCTTCAATTAGCGTGAGTGAATAAAATACAACGTTAAGCCTCACATTATGTACAACAAAACCGATGCACCTTACTGCCGCTCCGGCACAGAACCTTTGATTATGTCGTATGCCAAGAGTTCATTCTATTCATCGACTGACCCTATTTTATCGCCTGACGGCGACAGATCAAGGCGAACCTGTCGATGATTTTACCCCACCCTCAGCGCGCCAAGGCACCAGAAAATCCTACCAGAAAAAACTCATTCTGGTGTAAAGCGACGTAAATGTTGCACGGTTGCCAGCCATGCTGCCAGCCAGCCAATCATCCCAGCAATCAACAGCAGCAGCAGTGATTCATCCCAGGTGAGTCCGGTCACGGCAAAGCGCGTACCAAATACCGTAGCAACCTGATCGACCACGGCAGAGAGCTTCCAGACCAACGCCTGCGACAGAATCAACGACAGCAACGCGCCACCACCGCCCAACAATGCACCACCGTTGAGGAAGGGACGTAAAATAAAGCCGTCCGTCGCCCCAATCAGCTCCATGACATTGATGGTTTCACGGCGGCTGAAAATACTCAGACGCACGCTATTACCGATGACCAGGAACACGGCAACAATCATCAGGATACCGATGGTAGTGGCCACCTGACCCACCAGTGAGGTCAGCGCCACCAGGCGCGCAAACCAGCTATCGTCCATACGGACTTCACTCACACCGTACACCGCCGCCACGCGATCGCGCAGCGAGGTCAGCGTCTGTGAGCTTTGGAAGTTCAGCTTTGGCGTAATGATGGCAACGGCAGGCAGCGGATTCTCTTCCAGCATGTCCAGCGCCCCACTGAAACCGGACCAGTTGCGAAACTCATCCATCGCTTCATCACGGGACAGGTAGTTGACCTTCTCCACCCCGTCCTCTGCCTGAAGCGTGTTAATCACGCCCTGCGCCGCATCATTGTCCAACGCCTTATCCAGATAGACCGTCAGCTGCGGCGTGGGATACCACTGCGCGGCTGCCTGACTGACGTTTTTCCACACCAGATAACAGATACTTGGCAAGGTCAGCGAGATGGCAATCACCATCACGGTCAGCAGCGTCGCCAGCGGCTGGCGCAACATATCCGCCAGCGTATTGTCCCAGGCATAACGCCACTGTTCTTGCCAACCACCGCGCAGTGCCTTTTCCTTATTTACGCGGGGTTTCGGGTTACGGGAATTAGTCGCCATAAACGCCTCCCAGCATACGTCCTTGCGACAGCGTCAGTACGCGATACTGACGGCTGGCAATCAGCGTCGTGTCGTGCGTTGCCATCAACACCGTGACGCCAACGCGGTTAAATTCTTCGAACAAACGCAAAATATCCTGAGACAGCGCGTTATCCAAGTTACCGGTCGGCTCATCTGCCAGCAGTACCGTCGGTTTGTTCACCACCGCGCGGGCAATGCCCACACGCTGCTGTTCACCGCCAGACAATTGAATCGGGTAGCTCTTGGCTTTGTCCAGCAAGCCCACTTTATCGAGAGCGGCCGAAACACGGCGGCGGATATCTTCACTGCTCGCCCCGGCAATAATCAGCGGCATCGCCACGTTATCGTAGACAGTACGATCCATTAGCAGATGGTGATCCTGAAAGATCATGCCGATCTGGCGGCGCAAGAAGGGCACCTCACGCTTTTTCAAGCGGCTGATATTGTGCCCGCTGAACAAAATCTGGCCCGCGCTCGGGCGCTCTATGCCACAAATCAGTTTCAGCAGGGTACTTTTCCCGGCACCAGAATGGCCCGTCAGAAACGCCATCTCCCTAGGAAGCAGATGGAAATCCACCCCCTGCAACGCCTGACGTCCACCGAGATAAGCCTTACTGACTTGTTCAAAGCGAATCATCCGTTTTCATCCTCTCGGGAAAGCTGTTTATCCTCACGAGACATCAATCTTCGCGGGCAAAAAGCGCCTCAATAAAATCGTCAGCCTTAAAGGGACGCAAATCATCAATACCTTCCCCTACCCCAATATAGCGGATAGGAATCCCAAACTGATCGGCGATGGCGAAGATCACCCCGCCTTTCGCGGTGCCGTCCAGCTTGGTCAGGGTAATGCCGGTCAAGCCGACGGCATCGTTAAACAGTTTCGCCTGGCTGACGGCGTTTTGTCCGGTGCTGGCGTCCAACGTCAGCATGATTTCATGCGGCGCAGACTCATCGAGTTTTTTCATCACGCGGACAATTTTCTTCAATTCTTCCATCAGGTGCGCTTTGTTCTGCAAGCGTCCTGCGGTATCAGCGATCAGCACATCAGCACCGCGCGCTTTTGCCGCCTGAATGGCATCAAAAATCACCGAGGCAGAATCCGCCCCCGTGTGCTGCGCGACTACGGCCACGTTGTTGCGCTGGCCCCATACTTGCAACTGCTCTACGGCGGCGGCACGGAAGGTATCCCCGGCAGCCAGCATCACCGATTTACCCTGCGCCTGGAACTGGCGCGCCAATTTACCGATGGTGGTGGTTTTCCCGACGCCGTTAACGCCCACCATTAGGATTACGTAAGGGGTTTTTCCGTCGATGTTAAGCGGCTCGTCCACCTTATTAAGGATAGCGCCCATCTCTTCTTTCAGTTTCACCAACAGCGCATCGGCATCTTTCAGTTGTTTACGGCTGGCGTGCTCTGTCAGGTCGGCAATAATCTTGCACGTGGTTTCCACACCGACATCAGCAATCAATAATTGCTCTTCCAGTTCCTCAAACAGATCGTCGTCGATTTTCTTACCGCGAAGCAATCCGATAAATCCGGAACCGAGGTTTTCTCGGGTTTTTACCAGACTGTGTTTTAGCCGGGCGAAAAAACCCTCTTTGGTCGGCCTTTCCTGCTCCTGTGCCACAGGCACAGGCTCAACAACGTGTTCTGCAACTTCCGTTATCGCTTGCTCATCGGCACTGTCCTGTGATGGCAGAACATCTTGTGATAGCAAAGTATCCTGCGCTTCAGGACTCGCCTGCGCTTCTGCACGATCTACCGTCTCAGCGGTTTCAATGACATCAACAACGCGCGGCGACTCTGGCTGCGCGGCGGCCGGTTCTTCAGGCACCTGTGCACTGTGAACCTCAGTCTGCACCTCAGGCTCATCGTTTGGCGTTTCGGCGTGAACCTCCAATACCACAGGCACATCATTGTCCTGAGACTGTGCCATATCCTGCTGCTGTTCTGCTGCTTGCGGTTGCCCAGTCTGTTCCTCTTCCTGACACCCTAATCCCAGCCAGGAAAAGAAACCGCGTTTTTTCTCTTTTGTCATATCGCAATCGCGCCCCATGCTGCTGCTCACAGCAGCGCTTAAATAATTGAAGTCAATAGCCCGGTCAGAGTCGAGCCCAGAGTCTATCACTTTCCGCCCGCCAGCAACACGCACCATGGCAGGGCAGGGCAGGTGGAGACAATCTCGGTAACGAAGTATGTCATCTCGATAACCGGGTAGGCCAAAACCACGCGTCACCGCAGAGAAACATGATATTAACATTCCTTCCCCTCCTAACCCTCGCTAAAATAGCCCCTACCTAATTACCGATAGCGAATCTCAGCACCCGGCAACCCGGAGTTCTACAGTAAACAGACGATGGCAAAAAAAAATGCACCTGCACAGGCAGGCCAAATCCGCATTATCGGCGGCCAGTGGCGTGGGCGAAAACTTCCCGTGCCAGAAAGCCCGGGGTTGCGCCCCACCACCGATCGCGTTCGTGAAACGCTGTTTAACTGGCTGGCGCCGGTCATTCAGCAGGCCCGTTGCCTAGATGGCTTCGCAGGCAGTGGAGCACTGGGGTTTGAAGCGCTGTCACGCTATGCGGCACATGTCACCCTGCTGGAAAACGAACGCAGCATCGCCCGGCAACTGGAACAGAATGCGGTACTGTTGAAGGCGAACAACGCCCGCATCATCAATACCAATACGTTGAACTGGCTGGCGCAGGCCGGTGAGCCCTATGACGTGGTGTTTCTCGATCCCCCCTTTCGCCGGGACTTATTAAACCAGGCGCTCCGTTTGCTGGAACAGCAGGGCTGGCTGGCACCCGAGGCGTGGATTTATTTGGAAACCGAGGCCGAGAATGGAGAGCTAGAGATTCCGGTTACTTGGTCGCTACACCGCGAAAAAGTGGCAGGACAAGTGGCATACCGGCTGTATATCCGCTAGGCTACGCCCACACAGCATGACGAGGCAGACGATGATTTGGATTAACTTGGGTCGGATATTGATGATCGGTGTGTGGGGCTTTTTGATTACCAACACGATTGCGCCCTTTCCCCGCCCACTGAACATCTTCATGATGGTCGCAATGGGGTTTACGCTGTTGATGCACGGTTTTCAGGTGCTGTTGTTACGTGCCAGCCATGGTAAAGAACAGGGGCCATTGAGCCGCGCGCTGGAAGCACGTATTTTCCTGTTCGGGGTGTTTGAACTGCTGGCGTGGCAGAAAAAGATGAAGGGTGTTCAACCCACTATCGGGACAAAAAAATAGCCCTATGCCGATTCGAAGGACACAAAACGTGAGCCCTAGACCTGCAATCTGCCCGTCATACCCAACGCCAGCGCCCGATATTGGGTCTCGCTCAGGTGGCAGGTGAGGTTTTTCCCCTGCGGGCAATAGCATAAACGTCGCCTCATAGCGCTCGGGAAGATCGGGATTCATCGGTTGCGCGCGCGTGGGGCGCGCCAACGGTATGGCGCGCAGCGCGGCGATCTCGGCCTCTACCGTGCGTAGCGGTGCAGCATCGTCCTCCACGCGCTGGCGTCGTTGCCGCAGAAACTGTCGCCACCCCAGAAACAGGATCAGGCTGACAATCAAAGACCACCAATGGGACATTTCCCACGACATCAGGGCTTTTTCCCAGAAAGAAAAGGGAACGCGGTGACATTGTCGCCCAGTTCGGAAATACGGGCCGCCCCTTTCTCCGTCACGGCATCAATGCGGATCACCGCTTGCAGCGGAATAAAGCTGCGATTTACGCCGGAAAATTCCGTTTTCAGCTTCTCGGTAGAAGGGTCCACCAGCAGGGTAGAGGGACCGTCAAAAACGAAATCCGCAATCTCGATAAACCCAAAAAGACTGCTTTGCACCAACTCTCGTACGTAAAGCTGATAATTTTTGCCGTTATTCATAAATTGAATCCGGTAGAGCGCTGACTCATTGCTCATGCAAAAACCGTCCCCCTTCAGTGGTATCGCGAAGATATATATACAAAAAAACGATCATTATTGCCGCCAACATAACATGAAGCGCGTGACTTCGCACTTGTCACACTGCGTGTTGTTCATCCCGCGAGCGATCTCCTACACTCAATGATGAAAAATCCAATAAGGTGATAAGGATACCCTATGCTCTGGTCGTTTATTGCCGTTCTCTTTTCAGGCTGGCTCTACGTCGATGCCAGCTATCGTGGGCCTAGCTGGCAACGCTGGCTGTTCAAACCCATTACCATCGCGCTGCAGCTAGCGCTGGCTTGGCAAACGCCGCTGATGAGCGTCACCGGTTACTTTATCGTGCTCGGCCTGTTGGCAACGTTAGCCGCGGATATCCTGCTGTTGCTGCCAATACAGCGCATGCTGTTCGCCATAGGTGCCTATTCCGCCTGCCATCTGCTCTACACCATCGGGTTTCTGGTGGCGAAAGCGTCACTCACGTTTTTCTGGCCGCTGCCACTGTTGCTGCTGGTGATTATTGCGGTTCTGCTTGCCATCCTGTGGTCACGACTCGACACCCTGTGCTGGCCGGTCGTGGCATTTATCGCAATGAATGCAGTCATGGTGTGGGTTGCCGGGGAACAGTACTTTGCGCTTGGCAGCAGTAATAATCTCTCCTGTTTTACGGGCAGCGTGCTGCTGTTTACCGCCCACGGCGTCTGGCTGATTCACCATTATCGCTTTCCGTTTCGTGCCCATCAGGCGATGGTGGCTGCCAGCTATTTCGCGGGCCATTTTTTAATCGTAAGAGCGCTCTATTTTTAATCAGTGCTGAATATCAAAAGCGCTGTGCAGCTACTGGCAGCAGTGATAAAGTCGTGGATGATAACCAACATAACAAAACGACTTAAAAATGATTACAGCCAATGCCCTGATATGTGGCAAAAAATACAGCTAATTGTTATCAAAATAATGTCGCTTGGCTATATCATCAAACAGGAGAGCATGATGCATTCTCATCACCACACTCACCACGATCATGGTGCCAACGCTTGCTGCCAGCGCCATGCGCAGCACGGCAGCCATGCCGATCGCAGCTGCTGCGCGGTGAAACACAACACCACAACCCACTCTGCATGCGGCACCACACTAGGTGCGGAACACAGCGCGTCTGACGGCGGAGAGAGCAGCGACCCCGACGGCAGCGACAGTGACACCCCACCCGCTTTCGGCGTGCGCTTCAGCTGGATCATCCGTGGGATGGATTGTCCCAGTTGCGCCAAAAAGATCGAAAACGCTATCACCCCGCTTCCCGGCGTTATTCAAGCAAGCGTTCGCTTCGCCACTGAAAAACTCATTGTTGATGCACAATCCGATATTCGTACACAGATTCAACGCGCCATAGCGCTCGCTGGGTTTACCTGGCAAGATACGTCCCCTGGCGCAACAGTCCCAACATCATCCACCCCTGCCGAAACGCCTTTACGCCGTATCCTGCGTGAACACGGTTTTCTCATTCTGTTTGCGGTGTTGACCGCAGCCAGCGGGATACTTTCGCTGTTTTCGCCCAGCGCTTCAGAGATAGCCTTTATCGCCACCACACTGCTGGGGCTGATGCCGCTGCTCTCACAGGCGATTAAACTGATTCGCAGCGGCACGCCCTTTGCCATCGAAACGCTGATGAGCGTCGCCGCGCTGGGTGCCTTGTTGATTGATGCTACCAGCGAAGCCACCATGGTGATTTTGCTGTTTATGCTGGGAGAGCTCTTGGAAGCCTACGCCGCACAGCGCGCCCGTCGCGGTGTCAGCGCGTTGATGGCGTTGATGCCAGAAACCGCAACGGTGATCCGTGCTGGTCAGCGTACTCAGGTCAGCATTGCCGCAGTGCAACCCAGCGATGTGATCGAAGTGGCACCGGGCAGCCGATTGCCCGCCGATGGCGAACTGCTGGTTTCCCATGCCAGCTTTGATGAAAGCGCATTGACCGGGGAATCCCTGCCGGTAGAGCGTGAGCAGGGTGACAAGGTCTCAGCAGGCAGCCTGAGCGTCGATCGCCTGATACAGTTGCGCGTGATATCCGAACTGGGCAACAGTGCCATCGACCGTATTTTGCATTTGATTGAAGAAGCCGAGAGCCACCGTGCGCCGATAGAGCGTTTTCTCGATCGCTTTAGCCGCTATTACACCCCGGCCATCATGCTGCTTGCCGCGGCGACCATCGTGGTGCCGCCACTGCTATTTGGTGCGCCGTGGCAGGAGTGGATTTATCGCGGTCTGACGCTGTTGCTGATTGGCTGCCCCTGTGCATTGGTGATTTCCACCCCGGCGGCCATCACATCCGGCTTAGCAGCCGCTGCCCGGCGCGGCGCGCTAATCAAAGGCGGCGCGGCGCTGGAGATTCTGGGCACCATCAATACCATCGCTTTCGACAAAACCGGCACCCTGACACAGGGCAAACCCCAGGTGACAGATGCGATACCCGCGCAGGGCGTGAGCAAGGCTGCGTTGCTGGCACGCGCGGCGGCGATCGAGGCGGGTTCACACCACCCGCTGGCGAAAGCAATTGTCCAGCATGCCCGCACGGTTGCCCCGATGCTGCCGGTGGCAACGGCACAGCGTGCGCTGGCTGGCGTGGGGGTTGAGGGCCTTATCGCAGGCAAAACCATCAGCATCAAAGCACCCGCTAAAATCGCACCCGAGGCACTCGACGCAGACTGGCGCAATCAGATTCACCCCCTGGAAAGCGACGGAAAAACCGTGGTGGTGGTACAGGAAGAAACGCACATCATTGGCTTGCTGGCGCTGCGTGACACATTGAGGGCGGATACGCCGCAAGCGATTGAAGCACTACGCACGTTGGGAATTCGCTGCACCATGCTCACCGGTGATAATCCGCGTTCGGCGGCAGCCATCGCGGCGACGCTGGGCATTGACTATAAAGCGGGTCTACTGCCCGCCGACAAAGTCGATGCCGTGCGCGAAATGAACCAGATCCATCCGACGGCGATGGTGGGCGATGGCATTAACGATGCGCCAGCGATGAAATCGGCAGCTATCGGCATTGCCATGGGTGGGGGCAGCGACGTTGCGCTGGAAACCGCCGATGCGGCGCTCACGCATAATCGGCTAAGCGAACTGGCGGGCATGATTCGGCTTTCGCGCGCCACGCGCAACAATATCCGGCAAAATATCACGCTGGCGCTGGGGCTGAAAGCCATCTTTCTGGTGACCAGCCTGTTGGGGATCACCGGATTGTGGCTCGCCGTGCTGGCTGATTCCGGTGCCACGGCGCTGGTAACCGCCAATGCACTGCGCTTATTGCGCCGCGAAAAACGATAAGACGCCGGATAACGGTAAAAAGCTACTTCTTGCGCAGGAGATAGCGATAGGGCAGTGATGCCATCTCCTGTGCCAGAAGCTCGTGCTCCATATAGACACAAAAGCCCGGTATATCGCGCGTGGTTGCCGGGTCATCCGCCAGAATAAGTAGCGTCTGCCCCGTCTCCATCTGACGCACGGTTTTACGCACCATCATCACCGGTTCCGGGCAGCGCAGCCCCTGTGCATCGAGGGTTTTATCCGGGTTGGTGAAGGTGTCGGTCATCATTATTCTCGGTAATGGCATAAGGGCATAGATAACGACCGCCCAGTGTGGCAGCCATCAAAACCGCCCTAGTTTACGCCGCAGATTTTCCTGCGCAACCTACGATATCGATTGCGCATAAACTCACCATTACAATCCCCACCTATAGCCAACCGACTTAAAAATGATTACAGCCAATGCCCTGATATGTGGCAAAAAATACAGCTAATTGTTATCAAAATAATGTCGCTTGGCTATAACAGCGTATCATGCCGCGCGCTGCTCCTTGTGTCAGTCGCATTGAATAAGCAGCATGAATTACGTGCCATAATATCATTGTTAACGGTACCACTTGGGTTCCCTCACCCCAATCACTAAAAAGGTCACATTGACATGTTTCATTTTACCGCCCAGCAGCGGCTTAGCCCGCTTGTCTGGCTGTCGTTGTTTCACATTCTGATCATTACCTCCAGTAATTATCTGGTGCAGCTGCCGATCTCCATCTTCGGGTTCCATACCACCTGGGGCGCATTCACCTTCCCGTTTATCTTTCTGGCTACCGATCTGACCGTACGTATCTTTGGCGCACCGTTGGCGCACCGGATTATTCTGACGGTGATGGTGCCAGCGCTGGTGATTTCCTATGTGGTATCCGCGCTGTTTTATCAGGGAGAGTGGCAAGGGGTCAGTGCGCTGGCTAGCGTCAATATCGTGGTTGCACGTATCGCGTGCGCCAGCTTTATGGCCTACGTGCTGGGGCAAATTCTGGATGTGCATGTGTTTAACCGCCTGCGCCAACGCAAGGCGTGGTGGGTCGCCCCCACGGTCTCCACGTTGTTTGGTAATTTAAGCGATACGCTGGCCTTCTTCTTCATCGCTTTCTATCGCAGCACCGATGCTTTTATGGCGGCAAACTGGGTGGAAATCGCGTTGGTCGATTACACCTTCAAATTGCTGATTAGTTTGTTGTTCTTCTTACCGATGTACGGAGTGATGCTCAATATGCTTCTCAAGCGTTTGAGCGAATCCCACAGTCATCCCGCATTGCGCGAGCCGCCGTCGGCTGAACAATTGCGCTGATGACTGACAAACCTACTTAAAACAGCGACACCCACCGCTGTCATTCTCGCCCGCCTCCGTCATTCCCGCGAAGGCGGGAATCTCGCACAGGAGAAACGCATTCTTTCTGGCAGAAATCCCCGGCTTTCGCCGAGGATGACAAAGAGTAAAGTGGCGGTGTCTCAGGAACCGTCCTAAATAGGTTTTGTGACAACAAAACGCTTGAGTTTCCCCGGTGAATAGGGTGCGATATAGTGGTTTACCCGTGCATGCCTGATAAAAGAGAAGGACGCTTATGCCGAATCTAGTGAAATATCTTGGAATTACGTTGCTTGCCGCACTATTGGCCGCCTGCAACGATAAGAAAGACGACAATACGAGCCACGCAGGACACGATGTCCCGGCCGCGCAGGCCGCCAGTCAAACCATCTCGCTGCTGTCTGGCAACATCACGTTCACGCTGCCTGAGGATATGCATGATCAAAGTGGAAAAGTGGGTTCGCAGTCCAACAACATGCATGTCTACGCCAACGATAATGGCCAGCGCGCAGTGATTGTCATCCTGGGCGATAGCAGCAACGAAACCCTGCCAGTATTAACGCAGCGCCTTGAAGATCAGCAACGCGCCCGCGATGCCAACTTGCAGGTTGTGACCAATAAAGCCATTGAGGTTAACGGCCATGCGCTGCAACAGCTCGACAGCATCTCCAACAGTGGCAGCGGCAAGCAGGTTTACTCTTCCGTGCTGCTGGGGAACGTGGCGAACCAGCTGTTGACGCTGCAAATCACGCTGCCTGCCGATAATCAACAAGCGGCGCAAACCGAAGCAGAAAGCATCATTCGCACGCTGACGTTGAAGTAATCATAATGAGGTCGCTGACGCGGCCTCTCTACTCTCAGCTCGCCTTTACCACGTTTTTCCCGGCAATACGCCCAAACACGGTGCAATCCGTCATGGCAACACTCCCCAGACGCACCGCGCCGTGCACCCCGCCTGCGGCTTCCCCGGCGGCATACAGCCCCACAATCGGCTTCAAATCAAAACCAATCACCTGTGCATCTTTATTGATCGCCAGTCCCCCATGGTGTGGTGAACGCGCGGCCAGAGGCGCGCCACATAGTAAGGCGGCGTGATATTGGGCGAAGCATCTTTGAAAATCATATAGCCAAGCGACATTATTTTGATAATAATTAGCTGTATTTTTTTGCCACATATCAGGGCATTGGTTGTAATCATTTTTAAGTCGGTTGGCTATACAGCCTAGGTAAGGGTCGTTTTCCTGATGCTGCTCCACGTAGCCGTTCCAGCGTTTCACCTGTTCAACAAAAGCCGCCGCCTGCATGCCGTAAGCCTGCGCCACTTCTTCCAGCGTGTTGGTTTTGTCCGCGATAATCAACGCCGGATGCCCCAGTTGAATAATGGCATCAGCACGCTCTTTACGGTTGCCAGTTTCTTTAAAGAAGCGCTTGCCGTTGGCAGGGTCGACCATCAGGCCATAACCCACCACTCGTTCAACAAACTGCGGGATATAGCCGAAACCCTGCTCATCCTGGCTGCTCCAGGGGCCGAATTGGATCCAATCCATCTGCGTCGCCAAAGCACCAATCATGCTGGCTGCCATCAGCGCTTCTCCTGTCGCACCCGGTTGGTTGGTGGAGGTGAACGCATCCGTCAGGCGTGGGTCGTACATTTGCCGTAACGCCACCCCTTGAGAGAAGCCGCCGGATGCCAGCACCACCCCTTTTGTTGCACGGATAAACGCGATGGAGCCGGAAGCATCGTCTGGGAACTTATAGCCACGCCGCACTTCCGCCCCGAGCACCCGTCCCTGGCTGTCAATAATCAACCGCTCCAGCTTGGTACACTGCTCAATGACCACACCCAACGCTTTGGCCTTCTGGTACTGTTTCACCACCAGTCCGGAACCGGAGCGCTGCTTTAGCTGGTGAGCGCGTTTCACTGCATGGCCGCCATGATATAGCCAAGCGATATTATTTTGATAACAATTAGCTGTATTTTTTTGCCACATATCAGGGCATTGGCTGTAATCATTTTTAAGTCGGTTGGCTATAATTCACCCGGTCAAACTCAGCCCCGAGGCTTTTGGCCCACTCCAGCGCCTCCACCGAATGATCGGCAACGGTGCGCGCCAGTTCGGGGTAGTTCAGCCAGTTGCCCGCTTTCATCATGTCCTGATACATCAGTTCTGGGGAGTCCTTGATGCCTAGTGCCTGCTGCATGCTGCATGCTGGAGCCTGCCGCTGACAGATCGCCACCGTTGAGTATCGAGTTTCCGCCAAACAGCGGCATTTTCTCGATAATCAGCACATCCGCTTTGGCATTATAGATAAACGACTTAATTTTGATTACATTATTTAAATGAGCTATTCAATTGATTTTAGACGTAAAGTGATATCTACACGGGGAGAAGAAGGGTTGAGTATCCGAGAAACAGCGAAGCAATTTCGGATTGGCCCTGCCTCTGTATCGTGTTGGATTAATCAAATAGCGTCAAAAGCATCGACCACGCGTCAGCGAAAGAGCGATAAATCCGAGTTGATAAAAGATGTTGAACCATATCCAGATGCTTACCAAAAAGAACGTGCAGAGCGTTTTGGCGTTTGTCAGAAGGCCATTTGGCAAGCTCTTAAAAAGCTGGGATTAACCTATAAAAAAACTCTACGTCATCCGAAAGCCGACGAAAGCGCCCGGCAAGCATTTCAACAAAAAATACAACAGTATGAAAAAGAAGGTAAGCCTATTGTTTTTATTGATGAAAGTGGTTTTCCACACGATACCCCACGGACTCACGGCTATTCCCCAAAAGGTCAACGGTGTTTTGGCCTGAAGAACGGGGGAGCCAAGGGAAGAACAAATGTTATCGGCGCGTTATTAGGCACAACGCTGTTTGCTATCGGATTATTTGATATCAATATTAACAGCGATGTTTTCTATTCCTGGGTCACACAAGTCCTTATCCCAGTACTCCCTAAAAACAGGGTAATCGTGATGGACAATGCAACTTTTCACAAAAAACATAATATTCAACAAGTCATCATCGATGCAGGGTATATGGTGGAGTATTTGCCTACATATTCGCCAGATCTTAACCCCATTGAGCATAAATGGGCACAAGCAAAAAGCAAAAAAAGAGAGAGTGGTTGCGATACAGAGATTTTGTTCTCAGTCCATATGGTGTAATCAAAATTAAGTCGCTTGGCTATAGCGCCAACCAAACAGACCTCAAGCGGTCTTTAACGAGTATAAACAAGCGTCAACACTCTTTCATCGTAAATGTGCGCCATATAATCACCTAAGTTATTATTTAGTGAAAAATCTTTTACAGACTCAATTATGGCACAGGTCATCCTGATTTTTTTCTTTGCGCGCGTTTATCCTCCAGCTTGCACATCAGACATGCCAAAGACACAAAGAACGCCTTCCTCTGCCGATTGTTGGTTATAATCAATCCATCGCTGTACGACGTTTGCGGTTAAATTTATTTATATAACCCGTTGATTGCAGGCGTCGGCTTTTCATTGAACAGGAGGAAACGGATGCCCGCACCGGTCGATCCTCATCGTTCAACATCCACCGCTTCATCAGCACAGAAGGCAGCATCTTCATGGCTTTCCCGATGTAAGCGTATTGCACAACGTGTTCAGGCTATTCCCAGCATTGCACACCTGATCCGTGCCGGGGAGCGTTTCAACGATCGCATGGGAAACCAGTTTGGCGCAGCCATCACCTATTTTTCCTTTCTGTCGTTGATCCCGATTTTGATGGTCTCCTTCGCTACCGTCGGTTTCGTACTTGCCTCCAACCCCGATATGCTGACGCAGTTGATTGACCGCATCGTCAACAGCATCAGCGACCCCAATCTGGCGCTGACGTTAAAAAATACGCTAAAGACCGCCGTTGAACAGCGCACCACCGTCGGTGTCACCGGACTGCTGATCGCGCTCTATTCCGGTATTAGTTGGATGGGCAATTTACGTGAAGCGATCCGCGCCCAATCCCGTGACGTATGGGAACACAAGCCGCACGAAGAAGAAAAAATCTATTTTCAGTACGTGCGGGATTTCCTCTCCCTGATAGGGCTGTTGATCGCGCTGACCATTACGATGTTTCTCACTTCGGCGGCGGGTACGGCACAAAGCGCTATCGTTTCTGCTCTCGGGCTAGAGGGTATCGAATGGCTGCGGCCCCTGCTCCGCGTGATAACACTCACCATCTCCATTTCCGCTAACCATTTGGTTTTTCTTTGGATTTTTATGATATTGCCGCACCATAAGCCATAGGTATCTACACATCATAAAGGGTTAAAAACCACCATAGCGAAGTGGGCAAGTTCTTCCGGGGTATAGTCTGCTAATAACGTCAAGGTATTTAGCAGGATGGATAGTCCGGCAAGCAGCGCTGGGGCGCTTTCTTTACGCCCTCGTTTTTGTTGTCGTCCGGATAATCGGCAAATTAACTGACGGGCTGCCGCATTGTCGTCTCCTTCAGCGCGTTGCAGCCGCCATACCAGCACACATGCCATGCTAGCTATCAATAACCTGCGTAGCAGGGCACCAGCACTGCGCTGAAGCCATTTTTCTACATCATGACCGGCACCTTTCAGCAGCTTAAAAAAGGATTCAATACCCCAGCGCCAGTAATACCAGCGAGCGACTTCCGCGCTGGTGATCTCGTTGCTAACGTTTGTGAGCAGCGTCCAGCGTCCGATAAATTTACCGTGAGTATCGGTAAGGCGAACCACAACTAATCTGAGTGTCAGAGCTACGCCTGGCTGAACTTTCACTCGCCGTCCGGTGTTCTTGTCTTTCCGCTTCGCTTTTGCTGTTCGCGTTATGATCACGGATGTTTCCCCGATCTCCATATTGGCTTTTTTCCCTTTCCAGCCAACCTGTCCGTTTGCGATAAATGGCAGATCGTCTGTAATTTCACCAATTTTACGGGTGTCACCGCCCCACTCGGCCCGATGCCCTTCCTTTCCCCGGATAAGCCAACATATTCCCTGGGAGCTTAATGTGCGCATATGCCCGATAGAGTCACCTTCACGGTCAATGAGATGAACTAACTTCTTCCCGGTATCAAGAGACTCAACGCGGGCGATATCAGCCGTCAAAGCATCCATATGAGTCAGACTCTCAGACAAGCCCTCGGTTAGCGTTGAACGACAACCCGCCCTATCGGTTAGAGTTTGAGACAGGGGCGCTATTGGTAAACCATTTGCAGCATCAAGCAGTAGTCTGGTTTGTAGTTCATAACCGACGTCGCCACCATGCGTCATTTTCAAACGTTCTTCTTTCCCATTGTGGGTACGAAACTGTAAATGAGACCAGTCGTGAACGACGGGAGCGTATGGATGCGGGCTAAGTGCAACCTGCCGGAGAGCCAGCGAAATAATCGGTTCATTGAGCTGACTGAAGCTAATACGTTCATTATTAAAAAAACGCCAAACGGCCTGAGTAGTGGCGAATGTTGTTTTCTGCGCGCAGGCAAGGTCTTTAACGGCTGACGCCAATGGTGCTGGGGGAGTCATGTGTTGCTTAACCAGACGCTGATAACGCCGGTTAAGGCGGGCATCAATCCCGCCGATGGATAAGTTGAGATTATGCAGCAACGTAATAGCAGATATTGCAAAAGATGTGTAGATACCTATGGCCATAAGCCGAAGCACAAAGCGCTGCTGCGCGGCACGCTGCTTGCCGCCGTGGGGTTTGAGGCCATCAAATTCGCCATGACGGTCGCGTTGCCAAAACTCGCCAGCACCTCGTCCGGTGCCGCTTTTGGCTCGGTGATTGGCTTAATGGCCTTCTTCTACTTTTTTGCTCGCCTTACGCTGTTTCGTGCGGCATGGATTGCAACGGCGAACTATAAAGGCGATAAATCAACAGATGACACATCACGCTAACCAATAACGGGAGATCCTATGTCATTTGTTATAGCCAAGCGACATTATTTTGATAACAATTAGCTGTATTTTTTTCCACATATCAGGGCATTGGCTGTAATCATTTTTAAGTCGTTTTGTTATAACATCAAAATTACGCGCGATGGCGCCACCACAGAGCAAAAACACCAGTTGATTGCGGGCGTTACCCAATTGCTGGTCGACGTCATGGGTAAAAATCCGGCCACCACTACCGTTATCATTGATGAAGTGGATACCGACAACTGGGGGTTGGGCGGTGAAAGCGTCACCGAATTGCGCAAGCCGAAGTCCTGATATAGCAAACCGACTTAAAAATGATTACAGCCAATGCCCTGATATGCGGCAAAAAAGCATAGCTGGCTGTTATCAAAATAATGTCGGTTGGCTATATTTCGTGCGCTGAGCGCCATAAGGATCGGGAGTGGTCAATTTTCCCGATATAGGTCATGAAAAAATAAAACATCGTTTTAAGACTATTGACTCAATGCCTGCGAACGTTGAGACTGGACCCCATTGCTCTCTTTTTTGATGACCTTTTTCTTCACTTTTTCGAACGGGCCAGCTTCTGATGACCACTAAAAACATTGCCGTGATTGGCGAATGCATGATTGAACTGTCGCAAAAGGGTGAGGACCTGAACCGCGGCTTTGGTGGCGATACCCTGAACACCGCCATGTATGTCGCTCGCCAGGTGAATACCGACGCTCTGGGCGTCCACTACGTGACCGCACTGGGCACGGACAGCTTCAGCACGGAAATGATGACGGCCTGGGAAAAAGAGAAGGTTGGCACCTCGCTGATCCAGCGTCTGGACAACAAGCTGCCAGGCCTGTACTTCATTGAAACCGACGATACCGGTGAGCGTACCTTCTACTACTGGCGTAATGATGCCGCCGCGCGTTTCTGGCTGGACGGCAAAGATGCCGATGCGATCTGCGCGCGTTTGGCCACCTTTGACTATCTCTATCTGAGCGGTATCAGCGTGGCGATCCTTAACCCTGCCAGCCGCCAGCGTTTGCTAACGTTGCTGCGTGCCTGCCGTGCTAACGGTGGCAAGGTTATTTTTGACAACAACTACCGTCCACGCCTGTGGCAAAGCAAAGAAGAGACACAGCAAGCCTACAGTGACATCCTAGCGTGCACCGATATCGCCTTCCTGACACTGGATGACGAAGACATACTGTGGGGCGAACAGCCGGTGGATGCCGTGCTGGCACGCACACACGGTTTCGGTGTGTCTGAAGTGGTAATTAAACGCGGCGCAAACTCCTGCCTGATTTCTGAAAACGGTCAGCCGTTAGTGGATGTTCCGGCGGTGAAATTGCCGAAAGAGCGCGTAGTGGATACCACTGCGGCGGGTGACTCCTTCAGCGCAGGCTATCTGTCAGTGCGCCTGTGCGGCGGCTCGACGGAAGCGGCGGCCAAGCGCGGCCACCTGACTGCCAGCACGGTGATTCAGTACCGTGGCGCCATCATCCCGCAAGACGCCATGCCTGCCTGATAACACAGCGCCAGAGTGAAAAAAAGGGAAGCCAGATGGCTTCCCTTTTTATGTGTGCCGGGCATGCCCGACAGCTTGGGGGTGAAAGTCCCCTGTACAGCCTGATGGTGGCGAAGGACTAGCGAAGTGCAAGGGCGTCATCGCGAGGTGGGGTCTGAAGGAAGCGCGGAGCAAAGCCATGACCTGACTAACAGAAACCTGATATAGCCAAGCGACTTAATTTTGATTACACCATATGGACTGAGAACAAAATCTCTGTATCGCAACCACTCTCTCTTTTTTTGCTTTTTGCTTGTGCCCATTTATGCTCAATGGGGTTAAGATCTGGCGAATATGTAGGCAAATACTCCACCATATACCCTGCATCGATGATGACTTGTTGAATATTATGTTTTTTGTGAAAAGTTGCATTGTCCATCACGATTACCCTGTTTTTAGGGAGTACTGGGATAAGGACTTGTGTGACCCAGGAATAGAAAACATCGCTGTTAATATTGATATCAAATAATCCGATAGCAAACAGCGTTGTGCCTAATAACGCGCCGATAACATTTGTTCTTCCCTTGGCTCCCCAGTTCTTCAGCCCAAAACACCGTTGACCTTTTGGGGAATAGCCGTGAGTCCGTGGGGTATCATCTGGAAAACCACTTTCATCAATAAAAACAATAGGTTTACCTTCTTTTTCATACTGTTGTATTTTTTGTTGAAATGCTTGCCGGGCGCTTCCGTCGACTTTCGGATGACATAGAGTTTTTTTATAGGTCAATCCCAGCTTTTTAAGAGCTTGCCAAATAGCCTTCTGACAAACGCCAAAACGCTCTGCACGTTCTTTTTGGTGAGCATCTGGATATGGTTCAACATCTTTTATCAACTCGGATTTATCGCTCTTTCGCTGACGCGTGGTCGATGCTTTTGACGCTATTTGATTAATCCAACGCGATACAGAGGCAGGGCCAATCCGAAATTGCTTCGCTGTTTCTCGGATACTCAACCCTTCTTCTTCCCGTGTAGATATCACTTTACGTCTAAAATCAATTGAATAGCTCATTTAAATAATGTAATCAAAATTAAGTCGTTTAGCTATACGATAATCAAACCAGATAAACGCATCGCTGTTGGGGACGAGTGAATAACCATCCGGGGTTTTGATGTAAAAGCTCAAGCCTCGGTGAGGGTGTGAGGTGTTGTTTTTGAAGGTGGCAAGCACCGCGAAATCCTCTGAGGTCGAGTGTGCCAGCGCCAGATTATTCACACCCGGTTGCAGCGGCACCAGACTCAAACCCGTGGGATTCGAAACCGCTGCACTCTGACAGGCGGCTATCGTCGTACCGCTGTAAAACAGCAGGGCGGCGATGATGCGCCGAGCGTTGGTAAGCAAAAACATAGCGGTGATTATCCCTTTCATGCCCACGCTGGGCGAAACCGGTCAGTAACCATCTCATTTCATCAAGTAAGTACGGATGCCATCGAGGAACATCTGGGTCGAAAGCATGACCAGAATCAGCCCCATCAGTCGCTCCAGCGCGGCAACGCCTTTCTCACCCAGTAAGCGCAAAAAGAGATCGGACATCAACAGGATGATAAATGAAATCCCCCAAGCGATGCAGAGTGCGAGCGTTAAATGCGGCAACTGATCTGGATATTGATGTGATAACAGCATCAGCGCGGCCAGAATAGACGGTCCGGCGACCAGTGGAATTGCCATCGGTACCAGAAAGGGTTCTTCCCCAGTGGGCAACCCGCTGCTGTTGCTTTCCTGCGACGGGAATATCATGCGGATAGCGATTAAAAACAGCACAATGCCGCCCGAAATAGACACGGTTTCGGTACGCAGATTGAGAAACGCCAGAATACGTTCGCCCGCAAACAGAAAAATCAGCATCAGCCCAAGGGCGATCACCATCTCACGAATCAGCACCACCCGTCGGCGTTTCGGGTCCAGATGTTTTAGTACCGACATAAAAATGGGCAAATTGCCCAACGGATCCATAATTAACAGCAACAGAATGGTTGCTGAGATCATTTCGCTCATGGTGGTGGACTCCTGTTATCCCTTTAATGATGGCACCGCATTAGCCACATTGCTGAAAAAGCCGGTGTCATCGAATAAATTCACTTGTGGCTTCTGGTACATTTTGTAAGGTTGATATATCCGTCATACTTCAAGTTGCATGTGCGTTGGCTGCGTTCAGTCACCCGAATCACTTACCTGAGTAAGCTCATCGGGACTCCTTCTCTTGCCGCCTTCCCGTAACTCGAATTATTTAGGGTATAGTCATCACTTTATGTAATATTTGCTGAGTTTGGTGATAAACCGATTTTTATTACCCCTCGCTCTGCCGTCATGATAGTCCTGCCGCCACGGTTTGCGCGCATTTGCGTGTGGTAAACCTATTGTTCTGCAAGACATTCACCTGACGAGAACAGGGTAACAGAGTGTGTGTCGGCCGTCAGTACTGCCTGTGTGGCAGTCCAAATTCTTTGTGTCATCCCAAGGCAGGATTGTTACCATGAAAAATGTTGGTTTTATCGGCTGGCGCGGTATGGTGGGTTCCGTTCTGATGCAGCGTATGCAGGAAGAGCGTGATTTTGACCTGATTCGTCCGGTGTTCTTTTCCACGTCACAACACGGTCAGGCTGCTCCGGTACTGGGTGGACAGCAGGGCATGTTGCAAGACGCCTACAATCTGGATGCACTGCGCGCGCTGGATATCATCATCACCTGCCAAGGCGGTGATTACACCAATGAGGTTTACCCCAAGCTGCGTGAAAGCGGCTGGCAGGGGTATTGGATCGATGCGGCCTCCTCGCTGCGTATGCGCGATGACGCCATCATCATCATCGATCCGGTCAACCATGCTGTGATCAAACAGGGTCTGGACAACAGCATTAAAACGTTTGTTGGCGGCAACTGTACCGTCAGCCTGATGCTGATGTCGCTGGGTGGCCTGTTTGCGCACGATCTGGTGGAATGGGCCTCTGTGGCGACCTATCAGGCGGCATCTGGCGGCGGTGCGCGCCATATGCGCGAATTGCTGGTTCAGATGGGTCTGCTACACAATGATGTGGCGAAAGAGTTGCAGGACCCTGCCTCTGCCATCTTGGATATCGAACGCAAAGTCACCGCGCTGACGCGCAGTGGCACGTTGCCGACCGACAATTTCGGTGTACCGTTGGCAGGCAGCCTGATCCCGTGGATCGACAAACAGCTGGATAATGGCCAGAGCCGCGAAGAGTGGAAAGGTCAGGCAGAAACCAACAAAATTCTCGGCACCCAGTCCGTAATCCCGGTGGATGGTTTGTGCGTCCGCATCGGGGCGCTGCGTTGCCACAGCCAGGCGTTCACTCTGAAACTGAAGAAAGATGTTCCGGTGTCTGAAATCGAACAACTGCTGGCAACCCATAACGATTGGGTGAAAGTGGTGCCAAACGATCGCGAGCTCTCCATGCGTGAATTGACGCCAGCTGCGGTAACCGGCACGCTTTCCACACCAGTGGGGCGTCTGCGTAAACTGAACATGGGGCCGCAGTATCTCTCCGCCTTTACAGTGGGTGACCAACTGTTGTGGGGCGCGGCAGAACCGCTGCGCCGTATGCTGCGCATCCTGCTGTAGTCCCCTCTGGATTGAATGCCCCGCGTTATGCAGGGCATGTTCTCTCTCACTTCCTGCCGTTGCTTTCTTTGTTCTACTATCGCTTGCCATGCTCTCTACCTTTTTAACGGCATGCAGCATCAATACCGTTGATCTTTTCAGTGACATTTTCCCTGAGCAGGTTTTCGATACGTTGGGCAAAGGTATTTAGTGTCAGCCACTGTCGTGTGAGCGCCTGGCGATTTCCTGCCATGAGCTGTATGCGTAGTGCCTCTTCTTCTTGTGTCAGCCGGGAGGCATGTTCAAGCAGGGAGGAGGCGAAGCCACAGTCGGAAAAATAAGCGATCGTCTCGTTCCGGTTAGCGGGATAATGGAGGCTTTGCCATTGCTGCAAGGGGCGGAGACAGCCGTGATCGGCCAGCTTTACCATAAGGCTTAATTGGTAATGTGCGCGCTGACCATAGCATCCGCTCACCAGATAGCCGCGTGCAACCTGGCGGATGGTATAGAGATTATTCAAAATGGCGTTCACGTTGTCTGACGGGCCGCCAGTCTGTGCAAAACAGGAGGGTCCAGCGAGGTGGCGAGTGCCGTTGAGCAAACCATAGCGGCGAAATGTGGGGTATTGTCGGATATTGTTGAGGCTATAGACGGAGAGCGAGAGTTTTTCGAAGCGGTGCTGTGTGCGTCGCACCTGCTCCAACGTGGGATGGTCGACATTGTCGAACACCGCCATAAGGTTAATATCCGAATCCGGTCTCATATCGCCGTGTGCAGCGCTGCCATAGAGATAAAGCGATAGCAGACGGTCAGCGAAGGCGGCGTTGAGTGCACCGACGATCGGTGCCGTCATGGCGTGAATCGTTGCAGGCGCGGTTTCAGCACGTTGGGCGATCACGTGCTGTGTGTCTGGGTAGCCTGCGGCAATGTGTTGGACATAGCACTCTACGATGGCGCTCAGCCGTGCGGCGGCGGCGCGAAAAGTATTCGCGTTTTCCAACAGTGAGCGTTCAAAGGGCTGCCAATGGTTGTTGGTGTAGGTTAACCAGCGTAGGTCTTCTTTATTCATTCCCGCGACTGACAGCGGGCTATGGTGACGTGTTTCCAACTGCCCCAGCAATTTGCTGAGTCCCTGCTCTGCATAGCGCATCGCCCAGCCCAATTGGCGCACGCCCCAGGTATGGGTCTTTGCGGGTAAATCACGCAAATAATAGAGGCGAGCAATATGGGTTGTGGCGAAAGTCGCCTGCCGCAGTGCGTCCGGGTAATCGGGTTCGCATGCGGAGAGTGCGCGTTCTGTCGATGCGCTACGGTAGGGCCAGGGACAGGTATGGAACGGCCAGCGGCCATGAGCAGGATAGTCGGCCAATTCTCTTTCTGTAAGGTAATTCAGTGACAGCTCGGGAAACTCAGCGTGCAGATACTGTGCTGCAAATGCCATTTTTTCCCCACCGTCTTCGTGCACGATCAAATAATAATGACCGACAGCACGTGATGAATAATCAGGCTGTCGTAAAAAGGCGTCTGTTTCTGCAATGCCGGACAGGTTATCGCCTAACAGATATTTGGCAGTGGTGCAAAAATGCTGTGTACGGGCATCTGTTTTTTTATTCATGATGACTATAGATCCATGTGTTTTATGTTATTGACTAAAAAGAGGAGTGCAGTATTTACCTCAACGATGTTTTTCATTCTCAGTAAATACATGCTTAATCCTGTTTTCAATTTTGCGTCTCAATAATAATTGATGTCAGAACGTTCTGATGGTCTTCTGTGTATTTCAAAAAAATGGTTTTTATGGTAATTAGCTTGAATCGTTGAGTGTCGTTTTTTTATAAAATAAGTGGATGTATGCTTCAGTGATGACAATAAATGGCTGTTCATGCGACGTACTGTAAAAGGTTGTAATCATATTTTTCGGGTATCTCTATTAAATGGGGCTGGTGTGTCTGAAATGCTTTTTCGAGCGCATCAGGAAAATCAGCGATATCCAAAATTTTTGTCGCTGATACACCATTGGCGTTAGCCAGCAGGGTGAAATCGACCGGGCCGACTTCGGTCAGATGACGTTGTGGTTCAGAACTATTGCGATTCTGGTAATACTTGATAAGGCCAAACGCGGAATCCGACAGAACAACGATAACCACCGGTAGCGAATACCGGACAAGGGTTTCCAGCTCCTGGCTGGTGGAGTGAAATCCGCCGTCGCCGCAAAAGGCAATAACGCGCGTTTCGGCATGGCATATCTGTGCCGCCATCGCTGCGGGAAGCGCAAAGCCGAAACTGCCGCAGATGTTGAAACATAAAAAGTGGTTTGAGCGGTACGTGGTGGCCAGCAGTCCGGCATACTGTTTATGCAGCCCGACGTCGCTACAGAATATACCGTCACGCCCCAGCGCAGTACTCACGGCAGCCACAATGCGTGGAATATCGGTGACGGCGTCAGGATGTGCTTCGGGCTGGCGCTGGTCAAAAAAACGCTTCAATCGCTGGTGAGCCGCCAGCCATTCTTGCTGGGGCAATGCGTGGTGGGAAAGTTGGTCAAGACTGCGTGTGATATTGCCCAGGCAGAGAATATCGGGCTGGAAAATATCACCCATGTGGACATCTACGCTGTTTATCACGAGTGTGGGTTTATCGTTACCCCACAATGCCGGTTTCAGATCTTCACCGAAATCGTAGCCGATCAAAATCATCAAATCGACGCCTTCAAACAGCGAATGCAGTACGGGAGTGTGGTATACGCTATCCAGATATTTGTTGGCGGCAGTGAGAAACTGTGGGTGATCGTCGGGTACAGCACCCTTGGCCGCAAGGGAGCAGATAATTGGCGCATTGATCTGTTGGGCGAAGCGGCACACGCTCGCCTGTGCGTTGTCGCGGATAACCTGATTACCAATGACAATCATCGGGTGCGTTGCATTGGTAATGCACTGGGCAGCGCGGATAATATCGGCGCGCGCTGGCTTGATTTTCTTCCTCCGGGTGAGTGGCTGCACGGCTTGCAAGATGTCCAGAGCCTCCCTATCCGGCACCTCGGTTTTCAGCAGATCCAGCGGGATACTGAGATAGGCGGGGCCGGGCAAGCCATCCAGCGGGCGCTGCAATGCGGTCTGGACGTGAGAAACCAGCTCTTCCACTTTTTCGAGTTGCAGGCTGGATTTAGTGATGCTTGCCATCAATCCGACGTTATCAATACATTGGTGCGTCAGGTTAAACCTGATCTGTGATCGTGGAATTTGCGCGGAGCAGGCGAGCATGGGCGAGCGGTCCAACATGGCGGAACACACGCCCGTAGCCATATTGGTTAACCCAGGGCCAACCGTGGCCCAACACATATGGGGCATTCCGGTGAGCCGTCCCACGACGCCTGCCATAATGCCTGCCGCAAATTCATGTCTCGTTAAATAAAAATGAATACCAAATGCTTTATCAAAGTTTATCGCTTCCGCTTCACCGCCAATAATGCCGAAACATTTTTTTAAACCCATGCTGGACATCGCCTTAAGAAAAATTTCATCAAATTGCATGTTCATCTCCTGTCCGTGAGGTTCTGTCAATAATTACGGTCCCGGATGTGTTAAATATATGAAATAACCATGTGGAATGATTTTTTATCAGGTGCTGTTTTTTTATCTTTTTATTTATAAAAGCCACAAGTTGTAATCTCTGTGAATGGCAGTAAGTAAAAGCGCAACGCTTGATGATACGGAGTATAAAGCTTGTACATCAATAGAAAATAAACGTCAGGTGAAAAGAAAATAGTCGATGGTAACGGCAGGATGGGGTTTCAGTCTTATTATTACTTCGGTTGTTACTATGCTACTTTAGCGAATTTATTGATTTTCTACATTAAATATATTCGACGTGGTGATGTTATTCA
The DNA here is from genome assembly GCF_050472005.1 of Symbiopectobacterium sp. RP. Classification (NCBI taxonomy): domain Bacteria; kingdom Pseudomonadati; phylum Pseudomonadota; class Gammaproteobacteria; order Enterobacterales; family Enterobacteriaceae; genus Symbiopectobacterium; species Symbiopectobacterium sp. RP. The sequence continues at coordinate 250,681 of NZ_JBGOGS010000002.1, forward strand.
ATGGGTGCGTATGTTCAACAAATATGAAATTCACACGTTTCTCTCTGCAACTGAAGAAGAAAGATATCACTTAAGTCAACATCCTATTATAATGCTTTCATTATTAGTCCCAAAATGGGTTTTTCGAAACGAGAGCAACATGCAACGACTGACCATCTCTATGGATGGGCTTTGTTGAATAAACATATTTTATGCTGCACCCCCGGTGAAACGACAGATCCTCGCAACGCAAAATCATGCAGTCAGGCCTCATAAGAAAACTGTAAACCTGAGGTTACAAGCATTTTCTACCAAAACTGGCTGGCAAAACAGCATGACTCACTATTATTCAACAAAGCCCTATGGATAACGAACTGGCACAGGACCTTGACGAGCTGATGCGTCGCAAAGGGTATGCCAACCGCTCTGAGGCGTTTCGCGATATGTTGCGGCGTGAGCTCGGCGAAATGACGCTGGAACAGGATAAGCAAGGCCCGTGCGTGGCGATATTGAGCTATAGCCAAGCGACATTATTTTGATAACAATTAGCTGTATTTTTTTGCCACATATCAGGGCATTGGCTGTAATCATTTTTAAGTCGGTTGGCTATATATTTACGACCATCATGAACGTCAGCTTTCCAGCCGTCTGGCGGAGATGCAGCACGACCACCACGGGTTGACCGTGTCAACCATGCATGCTCACCTCAGCCATGATGAGTGCGTGGAAACCTTGATTCTGCGTGGCACCACGGCTCAGATAGAAGTGTTTGCCGAATCGGTGATGGCGCAAACGGGCGTGAGACACGGACGACTCAACCTGATACCGTGCTGATATTCGTTCGCTAATGTGGGCAGGAATTAAGTAAGATCAAAGAAGTATGATTTTTTTTAAAAACCTCATACTCTGCGGTTAAACTGCCTGCATCAATCTGCTATAAATCGCCTCACAATAATAGCCTCTTCCCCTTTGGGCTCGGTGCTCCAAGCACGCTAGGCTGTGTCCCTTAATTGCTTGATTGCTTGATTGCTTGAGCTATAGTATCCATCTGTTTCTACGACACTTTTTATTATGGCTCTCTACGATCTTTCTGATGAAGCATGGGCAATCATTGAGCCCTTGTTGCCAACCGTTTTGACATCTCCGCGGGCCGGCCGTGGGCAGAACATCGAAAAATCTTCAACGGCATGTTCTGGATACTGTGTTCAGGCGCACCATGGCGTGATTTACCTGAACGTTACGGCCCATGGAAAACCGTTTATAACCGTTTCAATAGATGGTCAAGGTCTTGAATCATTAACATTGTTTTCAATAAGTTACTTTCATTTCTTGATGCTCATAGACTTGTTGACTGGTCAGCCACTGCGCTGGATGGCAGTAATATAGCCAAGCGACTTAATTTTGATTACACCATATGGACTGAGAACAAAATCTCTGTATCGCAACCACTCTCTCTTTTTTTGCTTTTTGCTTGTGCCCATTTATGCTCAATGGGGTTAAGATCTGGCGAATATGTAGGCAAATACTCCACCATATACCCTGCATCGATGATGACTTGTTGAATATTATGTTTTTTGTGAAAAGTTGCATTGTCCATCACGATTACCCTGTTTTTAGGGAGTACTGGGATAAGGACTTGTGTGACCCAGGAATAGAAAACATTGCTGTTAATATTGATATCAAATAATCCGATAGCAAACAGCGTTGTGCCTAATAACGCGCCGATAACATTTGTTCTTCCCTTGGCTCCCCCGTTCTTCAGGCCAAAACACCGTTGACCTTTTGGGGAATAGCCGTGAGTCTGTGGGGTATCGTGTGGAAAAGCACTTTCATCAATAAAAACAATGGGTTTACCTTCTTTTTCATACTGTTGTATTTTTTGTTGAAATGCTTACCGGGCGCTTTCGTCGGCTTTCGGATGACGTAGCGTTTTTTTATAGGTCAATCCCAGCTTTTTAAGAGCTTGCCAAATGGCCTTCTGACAAACGCCAAAACGCTCTGCACGTTCTTTTTGGTAAGCATCTGGATATGGTTCAACATCTTTTATCAACTCGGATTTATCGCTCTTTCGCTGACGCGTGGTCGATGCTTTTGACGCTATTTGATTAATCCAACGCGATACAGAGGCAGGGCCAATCCGAAATTGCTTCGCTGTTTCTCGGATACTCAACCCTTCTTCTTCCCGTGTAGATATCACTTTACGTCTAAAATCAATTGAATAGCTCATTTAAATAATGTAATCAAAATTAAGTCGTTTATCTATATCCGTGCGCTCAAATGTGCGGCTGGCGCTCAAAAAAACATCTCGATATTACCAACGATAATAGCTTGGGTCGCTCACGAGGTGGTTATGGCACAAAATCCACATGGCGACTGACGGAAGCGGCATCCCGCTAAACATCGTACTGAGTGCTGGGCAGGGTCACGAAAGCCTGTTTGCGTTACGACTCCTGGACGGAATTGGCGTGCAACGCCAGAACGGCAGCATGAAGCGTCGTGGCCATGCAGTACTGGCTGACAAAGCCTACTCTGGGAATGCACTACGTAACGAGTTGAAAAAAAGAGGGATAAAAACGGTTATTCCCCGGAAATCAAATGAAAAACTGGCTTCAGATGGACGCTCGCAACTTGATCGTGATGCTTATCGCCGCCGCAACGTTGTGGAAAGGTGTTTTGGCCGTTTAAAGGAATATCGACGGATCGCCACACGTTATGAAAAAATGGCAAGAAACTATAGCCAACCGACTTAAAATGATTACAGCCAATGCCCTGATATGTGGAAAAAAATACAGCTAATTGTTATCAAAATAATGTTGCTTGGCTATAGCAATGGTGAAACTGGATTGCATCCGCTTGTTTTACCGCCGGTTACGCAATTAAGGGACACAGCCTAGTCGACATCGTGTTGCCGCATTCTGCTTGAATGGCATTGAACAGGAATCACCGAGTGAGCTCGATACTTGCTGAAAATAATGACCTTGTCGTTAATGAAAACACCGCATTAAATCAGGACGTCCAGCGCTATTGGACGCACCGCGCCGCAGAGTATAGCCATATCAATGCCACCGAACTGGCGAATGCCAAGCGTGCCCGTTGGCTGAAAAAAATCATGGAGTATGCCCCTGATGCACCTTTGCTGCGCGTGTTGGATATTGGCACCGGTCCCGGCTTTTTTGCCGTGGCGCTGGCCGGGCATCGGGTTACCGCTGTGGATATGACGGAAGCGATGCTCACCGAGGCTCGAGCCAATGCCGCACATTACGCTGTTCACGTCGATTTTGTCTCCGCTGATGTACATGCGATGCCACTGGCGGACAACCAGTTCGACCTGATCGTCACGCGCAACGTGACCTGGAATCTGGCTGAACCGCTGCGCGCCTACAGGGAGTGGCGCCGTCTGCTGGCCCCCGGCGGTCGCCTGCTTAATTTCGATGCCAACTGGTATCTGCAACTGTTTGATGAATCCTCACGTCTCGGCTATCTGGACGATCGCGCCAATGCTCGCTATCTCGGGCTGGAGGATCACTACGTGAATACCGATATAACCAACCGACTTAAAAATGATTACAACAGATGCCCTGATATGCGGCAAAAAAGCATAGCTGGCTGTTATCAAAATAATGTCGGTTGGCTATACGGCTGGGACAAAATGTCCGGCAAAGATATCAAAGGCGAGAAAATCTGGTTCCAGCCGCAAGATTCGCGTTTCTTCGAATACCACTCAACCGGTGCGGGTGCAGAAAAAAATGACGGACGGCGTCAGCTCACCGTAGAGCAGACCGCAGAATACACTAAGGACAAGGTTCTAGCGGGCTGGACACTCACCGCACCTTGACAGGACATTCCACACTCCTCGCTCGGCGAGGAGTGTGGCTAAAGCATCAGATAGCCGCTTCGTCTTCTTCGCCAGTACGGATACGCACCACGCGTGCCACATCAAACACGAAAATCTTGCCGTCACCAATTTTGCCGGTCTGGGCAGTCTGAATGATGGTTTCGACACAGGTATCGACGATGTCATCGGCAACCACCAACTCGATTTTTACCTTGGGCAGAAAATCGACCATATATTCTGCACCGCGATACAGTTCGGTATGGCCCTTCTGGCGCCCGAATCCTTTTACTTCCGTGACAGTCATGCCGGTGATACCCACTTCGGCTAACGCTTCACGTACGTCGTCCAATTTGAACGGTTTGATAATCGCATCTATTTTTTTCATGAAATAACCTTTGTGAACCTGTTTCTCTTCGACCGCAGTCGGGCATCAGTAACAAACATTCAGTGAAATGATAACGTCAGGTGTAACAACGTCAAACGCGTTGTCACTCTTTAAAATCGTTGGCATCCAATGCGTGACGTCCAAGCAATTTATAGAATTCGGTGCGATTACGCCCCGCCATTCTGGCCGCCTGCGTCACGTTGCCTCTGGCAATTTGCAGCAACTTACGTAAATAGTTCAGCTCAAACTGGTGACGTGCCTCCACAAAGGTCGGCAACGCGGTATTCTCGCCTTCTAACGCTTGTTCTACCAGCGCATCGTTAATCACTGGCGCACTGGTCAACGCCACGCAGCGTTCAATCACATTCGCCAATTGACGCACATTACCGGGCCAACTCGCCGTCATCAAGCGTTTCATTGCATCACTGGAAAAACTGCGAACGAACGGATTATGCCGATTGGCCGCTTCACGCAGCAGATGATTTGCCAGCAGCGGAATATCCTCGGCCCGTTCATGCAGTGCGGGCAATTTCATGGTCACGACATTTAAACGATAGTAGAGATCTTCACGAAATTCGCCTTTTTCCATGGCGACCGGCAAATCGCGGTGCGTGGCGGAAAGAATGCGCACATTGATATCGATATCCCGATTGCTGCCCAATGGACGCACCTTACGTTCCTGCAATACACGCAGCAGTTTGACCTGTAAAGACAGCGGCATATCGCCGATTTCGTCAAGAAACAACGTGCCCCCTTCAGCCGCCTGAAACAACCCCTCGCGGCTGCTGACCGCACCGGTAAACGCGCCTTTGGCATGACCAAACAGTTCAGACTCCAGCAACGGTTCCGGCAGTGCGCCACAGTTAATAGCGATAAACGCGTTTTTTGCGCGTGGACTGGCACTGTGGATTGCCCGCGCCAGCACTTCTTTACCGGTTCCGCTCTGGCCGTTAATCAGCACGCTAACGTCAGATTGCGCCACCAGTTTAGCTTGTTCCAGCAAACGCAGCATCACCGGGCTACGCGTCACGATGGTTTCTCGCCAGTGAGGTTCTCCGGCTGGGGCGCTGAGCGCCAGCGCATCATCGATCGCCTTATAGAGCGCATCGCGATCCACCGGTTTGGTCAAAAAGCCAAATACCCCTTGCTGCGTCGCGGCCACAGCGTCCGGAATCGATCCGTGAGCGGTAAGAATAATCACCGGCAGTCCTGGTTGCTGCTTCTGTATTTCAGAAAATAGCGCCAAGCCATCCATTTCATCCATGCGCAAATCGCTGATGACCAAGTCAATGCTATCGCGTGACAGCACGCGCAGCGCTTCCGCTCCGCTTTCAGCCGTCACGACATGAAACCCTTCGCTGGTCAAACGCATTCCCAGCAGTTTTAGCAAACTGGGATCGTCATCGACCAGCAGCAAATCAGCCGTTTTTGGAATTGTCATGGGCGTGTAGGCTCCTATTTTGACGCCGCAGGCGCACCGTGGCGTTCAACCGCGCCAGACTCATGCGAAGCCGCAGGCTCCGGAAGTTCACTGCTCATCGCCTTGCGGGTAGAAAGTTGACGCTCAATATCCGTCAGGTTTTCCAGTTTGCGCGTCGTCACATCCAGTTGATATTGCAAATTGCTCTGTTGACCCCGCATCGCTTCGAGCTGTTTGTCGTTGGCCTCTTGCAAACGCTGAGTGCGTATGCGCTCATCCGTCAACGCCAGCCAGAACGTTTGCTTGTCCTGCCAGGTTTGCAGCAGCGGACGCAGCGCCGCGGGAAAGTCCGTTTGAAACCCATTCAGCCGATCGAGCGCCTGACGTCGTTCCGCCGGGGTGATTTTGACTTGATCGAGTAAAATGCTCTGCTTGAATGCCTGATCCCAGGTCGTGCTCCCCAGCGTTTGCGCCACCTCACGTGCCTGTTGCGGGGTTAATCGCTCAGCACAATCCATCGCCCGCAACCAATAAAGGGCGTTATTCACCGCGTCGCGATCGTCAATATGCCACAGGCTATCGCACTGCGTCAGACGGTAGTCGCTCACTTGTTCCCTCGGCGTGACATTTTCAACATCACGTATCGCAATACGGTGATGGGTAGTGTCAACGCAGCCCGCGAGCAGCGCCAGGAGCGCCAGGAGCGCCAATACCGCACCGCGAACCCTGCCGTCAGAGCACCTTGCTTTCATTTGTTATTCATTCTCAGCGGTTAAGGGCAATTCAATACGAAAACAGACGTCAGCATAATCCACCGGTATCAGGCTCAGTTCCCCCCGCATACGACGAATACAATCGCGCGCGATGCTCAACCCAAGACCGCTGCCTTTCAGCGCACCTTTACGCTGGTGGCTTCCCTGATAAAAGGGCTCAAAAATCATGCCTTGTTCTGCTTCAGGGATCGGTGCGCCATCGTTGGCGACGTCGATTTGAACCCGGTGCCCATGCTGGCGACTCCGAATCCAAATGTTACCGGATTCCTTGCCGTAGTGCACCGCATTGGAATAGAGATTATCGATAACGCGCATCAGTAATGTGGTCTCGGCCCAGCACTGGGTAATATCAAGTCGCGTTTCGGTGTGGATCGCCTTGGTGCGCGCAGGCAAACTGTGCGAAGACATCACGATATCCACCACCTCATCAATGTCGACAGGCTCCATCTCCGTTGGGGTATCCGCCAGCTTGCGGTTGTAATCCAGCAACTGATCGATAAGTTCCAACAGGTGCCGGCTGGTGTTATCCAGAATAGCCACCACGTCTTTTTGATCCGACGTCAATGGTCCGACAACTTCGTCGGCCAATAGCGAGGTGCCTTCGCGCAGGCTCGCCAACGGGGTTTTCAGCTCATGGGAGATATGACGCAGAAATTCATGCCGCTGCGATTCCAACCAGGAAAGTCGCTCACTCAGCCAGATAATACGTTGTGCCAGCGTACGAATCTCTCTTGGCCCCTTAAAGGTGCTGGTATTACCGAGCGATCGCCCTTCTCCCAAGCGTTTGATCATACGCTCCACACCCTTAACCGGTCCGATGATCATACGGGTAAACAGCATCACTAACAGCAAACTGACCATAAACAGTACCAGCGACTGCCAGCCGAAAAACTTGCCGCGCTCGGCGATGCCCTGTTGCAATTGCTGCCCGCGAGAAAACACCACTTCACGCGTCATTTGCAGCAGTTGCGCATTGGCCTGAGCAAACTGCGTCAGCTGCTCCTGGGCCGCGTTAGTCGGCGTGCTATTGGAACAATCCAAGGTCGCCAGCGCGGCAAGGTGCTGGCTTAGCTGTTGATAAGTGCGGGGATCGGGCAGGACATTTCTGTGCGCTTCCAGCATCTGCGCATACTGTTTGTGTTGGCTTTGGTAGAGGGTAGCCAGCGTGCTGTCATCCAGCACGCAGTATTGGCGATAGCTTCGCTCCATCGCCAATGCGGTGCCACTCATGGCTTCACTGCGGCGCGCGTCCACCAGCATGGATTTGTTAATGTCCGCCGCTTGTTCGCTCAGCGTATCCAGACTGTCATACGCCTGATAGGCGAGTACCAACAGCGGCAAAAGGACCAGCAGGAACGCCATAATCACTAATTGGCGCAAAGAGCGCGGAAACAGACGCCAACGTTTCAAGGAAATCATCTCGTTATTTATTCATCCGTCATGATGCTAACGAAGTGGCATAAAAGCGCAATGTTTTTCCCTTGAGTAAGCGGGGGTGATAAACCCATCAAGAGGTACAGAAAAGAGAGTCAGTCGCTGCCCGGTTGCGTATGCGCTAACTGGGCAACTGAATAGGTGGTGCCTCACTCAACGTGTCGCCCGATGTTTGATAAAGCTGCATAGCAGACTGTTATCGGTGTAGTGGACGATAGGCACCCTTTCTTGTGGCGTCATTCGGAGTGTTATGAGCGCAAAGCGACGTCATCAACAGCGCAATCATAGCGAGGTGAATGAGCAACGCGTGATATTATGCAGTATTCATGCCAGTTCACAATATTTACTTTAACTAACTGATAAATAATAACTTAAATTTACACCAGTCGGTTAAAGGACGGTAAGGTGCCTTGATTCACGTCATACTACGCCGCCAATGGCTAAAATCTGTCGTCAAAAAAAGACGATTTATATCACTTAATGTATAGACTCAATAAAATCAATTAATTAAATGTCTCCAAAAAGAGACATCAATAGAGCAAATTGTCGCTGTATTGCGACAGACTACCTAAAGCCGTCATTCCTCCCTCCGTCATTCCTGAGAAGGCGAGAATCTGTTGCAGAAGAGACGCGTTTCTTCTTACAGAGATCCCAGCTTTCGCCGAGGATGACTAGTAGGTAACGTTGCGTTGTCATCAGATTAAAAAGAGGCTATTCGCCCCTTTTATAGTCAATGTCCAGCTACCCCTTAGCCAAGCTGATGACGCGCGTTGCGGAACATGCGCATCCACGGGCTGTCTTCACCCCAGGTTTCCGGATGCCAAGGATTGCTCACGGTACGGAAAACGCGTTCCGGGTGCGGCATCATCACTGTAGCGCGACCGTTGGTGCTGGTGACTGCCGTGATACCGTTCGGAGAACCGTTCGGGTTCGCCGGATAGTTCTCGGTTACCTGTCCAAAGTTGTTCACGAAGCGCAGTGCGACCAGATGCTCATGCTCCAACGCCGCCAAGTGGGCAGCATCGCGCACTTCAACGTACCCTTCACCGTGAGAAACAGCGATTGGCATACGCGATCCCAGCATGTCATTCATAAACAATGACGGGCTTTTGGTGACTTCAACCAGGCTGAAGCGCGCTTCAAAGCGGTCAGACAGGTTGCGCACAAAGCGCGGCCAGTGGTCTGCGCCCGGGATCAGTTCGCGCAGATTGGACATCATCTGGCAACCGTTGCACACGCCGAGTGCCAGCGTTTGCGGACGTTGGAAGAAAGCGGCAAACTCATCGCGCACCCGCGGGTTAAACAGAATGGATTTCGCCCAGCCCTCACCGGCACCCAACACATCGCCGTAAGAGAAGCCACCGCATGCGACCAGCGCCTGGATGTCTTGCAGATTGCGACGGCCTGCCAGCAAATCACTCATGTGCACATCGATGGCATCAAAACCGGCGCGATGGAACGCAGCCGCCATTTCAACGTGAGAGTTAACACCCTGCTCACGCAACACCGCCACTTTAGGACGAACACCTTTGGCGATAAAGGGCGCTGCAATATCCTGTGCTGGATCGAACGTCAGTGAGACATTCAGGCCCGGATCGGTCTCATCCTGTTTAGCAGCATGTTCCTGATCGGCACAGTGCGGGTTGTCACGCAGGCGCTGCATTTGCCAGGTGGTTTCCGCCCACCAGGTGCGTAGCGTGGTACGGCTCTCCTGATACACCACATCGTTGCCATGCGTAATCACAAAGCGGTTGCCCTGAGCGGCATGACCCAAACGATGAACAATATCACCCAAACCGTGATCGGCCATTACCTGCTCAACGTACGCCAGACGATCGGCGGACACTTGAATCACAGCACCCAGTTCTTCAGTAAACAATGAGGCCAGCGGATCGTTACCCAAGGCCGCGATATCAACCTCGATGCCGCAGTGACCGGTAAACGCCATTTCGGCCAGCGTCACCAACAGGCCTCCATCAGAACGGTCGTGATAGGCCAGCAGCGCATCATCCGCCACCAGCGTTTGGATAGCATTAAAGAAGCCAGCCAACTGTTGCGGATTACGCACATCCGCAGTATGGCGGCCCAGCTGACGGTAGACCTGTGCTAACGCTGTAGCGCCCAGCGTATGGTGCCCGGCACCCAAGTCGATAAGCAGCAGCACGTTATCACGATCGGTGCGCAGCTGCGGCGTGACGGTTTTACGCACATCTTCTACGCGGGCGAATGCTGTGATTACCAGTGAAAGCGGAGAGGTGACGCTGCGCTCTTGATCGCCATCTTGCCAGCGGGTTTTCATCGACATGGAGTCTTTACCCACCGGAATGGTCAACCCCAATGCCGGACAGAGTTCTTCGCCGATGGCTTTTACCGCTTCGTAAAGTCCTGCGTCTTCACCGGGGTGTCCTGCTGCCGACATCCAATTTGCGGAGAGCTTCACGCGCGTTAACGCGCCAATCTGGGTCGCGGCAATGTTGGTTAATGCTTCCCCTACCGCCAGACGCGCGGAGGCACCAAAGTCACGCAACGCCACAGGTGCACGTTCGCCAATAGACATCGCTTCACCGTGGTAGCTGTCGAGGCTTGCAGTAGTGACGGCACAGTTTGCCACCGGGATCTGCCACGGTCCGACCATCTGATCGCGAGCCACCATACCGGTCACGGAACGATCACCAATGGTGATCAGGAAAGTTTTCTCTGCCACCACCGGCAGGTGCATCACACGCTCTACCGCTTCGGCCAAGAAGATGCCTTCGCGGTTCAGCAAGGTGCCCTCGCTAACCAGGCGTTTGACGTCGCGCAGCATTTTCGGTGTTTTGCCGAGCAGCACGTCGAGCGGCAGATCGATCGGCTGATTATTGAAGTGGCGATCGTTCAAGGTTAAATGCTGCTCTTCCGTCGCTTCACCAATCACGGCGTAAGGGGCGCGCTCACGGCGGCACAGTTCATCAAACAGCGCCAGTTTTTCCGGTGCAACCGCCAGTACATAGCGCTCTTGTGATTCGTTACACCACACTTCCAGCGGGCTCATGCCTGGCTCATCGTTGAGAATGTCGCGCAGTTCAAAGCGGCCGCCGCGCCCGCCATCACTTACCAGCTCCGGCATGGCGTTGGACAGACCGCCCGCCCCCAGGTCGTGGATAAACAGGATCGGGTTCTCTTCACCCAGTTGCCAGCAGCGGTCGATCACTTCCTGACAACGACGCTCCATTTCCGGGTTATCGCGCTGTACGGAGGCGAAATCCAGATCGGCGTCTGATTGGCCTGAGGCCATGGAGGAGGCTGCACTGCCGCCCAGACCGATATTCATGGAGGGGCCACCCAATACAATCAGCTTGGCACCTACCGTGATCTCGCCTTTTTTCACGTGATCGGCACGGATGTTACCAATACCGCCCGCCAGCATCACCGGCTTGTGATAACCGCGCAACTCGCTGCCGTTATGGCTGTCAACCTGCTCCTCATAGGTACGGAAGTAACCGGTCAGCGCAGGGCGACCAAACTCGTTATTAAAGGCCGCGCCGCCCAGCGGGCCATCAATCATAATGTCCAACGCGCTGACGATGCGATCCGGCTTACCGAAATCTTCTTCCCACGGCTGTTCAAAGTTAGGAATACGCAGGTTAGAGACCGAGAACCCGACCAGACCCGCTTTAGGTTTGGCACCGCGCCCCGTCGCCCCTTCATCGCGAATTTCGCCACCGGAACCGGTCGCCGCACCCTGCCAGGGAGAAATGGCCGTCGGATGGTTATGGGTTTCCACTTTCATCAGAATGTGTGTCGGCTCCTGATGGTAGGCATAGTGCCCTTGCGGATCGGCAAAGAAACGCCCCGCTTCGGAGCCTTCCATCACCGCCGCGTTATCTTTATAAGCAGACAACACGTGTTCTGGCGTGTGCTCGAAGGTGTTCTTGATCATTTTGAACAGCGACTTGGGCTGTGCTTCACCGTCAATCACCCAGTCGGCGTTAAAAATTTTGTGCCGGCAGTGCTCAGAGTTGGCCTGAGCAAACATATAGAGTTCAATGTCGGTCGGATTGCGGCCCAAATGGGTAAAGGCATCCAACAGGTAGTCGATTTCATCTTCCGCCAGCGCCAGTCCCAGACGCACGTTGGCCTGTTCCAACGCCTTACGCCCTTCCAGCAGAGCGTCTACCCGTTTCAACGGGGCGGGCTGATGCTCGGCAAACAGCTGTTCCGCCTGCGCCATCTCGGTGAATACCGTTTCCATCATGCGGTCATGCAGCAACGCGCCCAGTTGCTGCCACTGTTCATCGCTCAGCGTCGGCGCATGAATATAGAAGGCTAATCCGCGCTCCAGACGAATCACCTTATCCAAGGCGCAGTTGCGCGCAATATCGGTAGCTTTGGAAGACCAGGGAGAAATGGTGCCGGGACGCTGTGTGACCAACAGTAAGCGCCCACTTGGCTCATGCTCCGCGAGAGAGGGGCCATATTTTAACAGTCGTGTCAGTTTGACCTGCTCATCGCTGTTCAGTGGTGCACGCACGGCAGCGAAGTGAACGTACTCCGCATAGATGTCACTAATTGGCAAAAAGTGCTCTTTGCAACGCGTCAGCAACTTATTTACACGGAAGGCCGATAGGGCAGGTGAACCACGCAGTATTTCCATCATCTAAAAAATCTCTCGTCTTCGATGTACTGAGTTTCAGTACGTCAGTGGGCGCTACTTCGTCGCGCAGCCAAGGGGAGGAACGCGCGTCATTATAGAGAATTGTGACGCCAGACGAAACCGTTTGCGCAGAGTTTGTTGCACATCTTATTTTCGTCATGGTCAAACTTTAACCTGATGGATAACTGTTGCACACTGGCTGTTTGTTAAGCAAAATGCCCCCACTCTGGGAGAGTGTAGACAAAAAAACTGCCGTTACAGACAGAAAGGCCACACGGGCACCGAGAGATAACTATTTGAAGCGTTTAACATTAAACTATTTTTTCATCGGGGTTATTACGTTACTGCTGATGTTGGCGCTCTGGCCCAACATCCCTTGGCGCAGTGGCTAGGATACACAGCTCAATCAGATCCTTTCTCGGGGCGAGCTGCGTATCAGCACGCTCAATTCGCCGCTGACCTATACCCTCAGTAACGGAACCCCCTCAGGGCTCGATCATGAACTGGCTAAACGATTCGCCGATTACCTTGGCGTGAAGCTGGTGGTATCGGCACGCCCAAATCTTGACGCCTTGTTCGATGATCTGGACAGTGATAATGCCGATCTGCTTACCGCCGGGCTGATCTACAACCATGAGCGATTGGATCGCTTTCGCGCTGGGCCAACCTACTATTCCGTCTCGCAGCAACTGGTTTACCGCATGAGTGCCACGCGCCCTAAAAATCTGGAGAAACTGAGTGGTCGGTTAGCGGTCACATCGGGCTCAGCCCATATCGCCACGTTACGCGATTTGAAAAACAATAAATATCCAGCGTTAAGCTGGGAAGCCGCTTCAGACCTGAGCACGCAGGATTTGCTTAAACAGGTGGCGCAAGGCGCGTTGGATTACACGCTGGCAGATTCCGTCACCATCGCTTTGATGCAGCGCATTCACCCACAGCTTTCCGTGGCGTTCGATCTGAGCGACGAAGAGCCGGTCACCTGGTATATGCGCCGTACCCAAGACGACAGCCTGTACGCCGCCCTGTTGGACTTTTTCAGTCAAACTGTGGAAGACGGCACGCTGGCGCGCCAGGAAGAGAAATACCTCGGCCATGTGGGTGAATTTGATTATGTCGATACCCGCACCTTCCTGAGCGCCATCGATAACACCTTGCCCGATCTGCAACCGTTGTTTACCAAATATGCCAGCGACATTGACTGGAAATTGCTGGCGGCTATTTCTTATCAGGAATCACACTGGAACCCATTGGCGACCTCAGCGACCGGCGTGCGCGGGTTGATGATGCTGACGCGCAATACCGCAGAGAGCCTGGATGTGACCGACAGACTCGATCCGGAACAGAGCATTCGCGGTGGTGCGCGCTATCTGGCGCACATGATGGAAAAAATGCCGGAAAGCATTCCCGAAGATGAGAAGATTTGGTTTGCACTGGCCTCCTACAATATGGGCTATGCCCATCTGCTGGATGCGCGCAAACTGACGGAAAAACAGAAGGGTAACCCCGATAGCTGGGCGGATGTGAAGGTTCGCCTGCCGATGCTCAGCCAGAAACGCTACTATACCCAGACCACCTACGGCTATGCACGCGGCCACGAAGCCTATAACTACGTTGAAAATATCCGCCGCTATATGCTGAGTCTGGAAGGATATCTGACCGAGAAAGCCAATAAAATCCAGCAGCAGGAACTGTTAGCAAGCGCTTACCCTGCCGTACCGCCAGAAAAACTCGGCAAATAAGGTATCAGGCAGCCCCGTCAGCCTTTTCCTGAGCACGTCGTGCTTTATGCTGCGCGCGGCGTATACGGAAAAAATCGCTGAGGGTATGAGCGCATTCGGCAGCCAGCACGCCAGACGTGATCGTTATCTGATGATTCATGCTAGGATGGCGCAGGATGTCGACCAATGATCCTGCTGCTCCGGTTTTTTCATCGTTGGCACCATACACCAGTCGACCAATACGGCTGTGAACCATCGCCCCGGCGCACATCACGCAAGGCTCAAGCGTTACATACAGCGTCGCATTGATTAAGCGATAGTTCTGCAAGACTTTTCCCCCCTGACGCAGCGCCATGATTTCGGCATGCGCCGTCGGATCATGATGACCGATGGGGCGATTCCAGCCCTCACCAATCACCTGATTATCCAGAACCAGAACGGCACCGACGGGCACCTCCTCCTGCGCCCGTTGGGCCAGAGTCAGGGCATGACGCATCCAATATTCATCAGACGTGTCATGGCCATCAAGGGTGTCATTCATGGTGTCTCCTGGGTATTCATCGCGCTTTTTTGGTCGCGCGCATTATACAGGGTGTGAAGAAAAAGCAGAGTGCTTATTGCCTTGCTGACACCGTTATAGCCAAGCGACGTTATTTTGATAACAATTAGCTGTATTTTTTGCCACATATCAGGGCATTGGATGTAATCATTTTTAAGTCGGTTGGCTATATTGGTAAACCATTTGCAGCATCAAGCAGTAGGCTGGTTTGTAGTTCATAACCGACGTCGCCACCATGCGTCATTTTCAAACGTTCTTCTTTCCCATTGTGGGTACGAAACTGTAAATGAGACCAGTCGTGAACGACGGGAGCGTATGGATGCGGGCTAAGTGCAACCTGCCGGAGAGCCAGCGAAATAATCGGTTCATTGAGCTGACTGAAGCTAATACGTTCATTATTAAAAAAACGCCAAACGGCCTGAGTAGTGGCGAATGTTGTTTTCTGCGCACAGGCAAGGTCTTTAACGGCTGACGCCAATAGTGCTGGGGGAGTCATGTGTTGCTTAACCAGACGCTGATAACGCCGGTTAAGGCGGGCATCAATCCCGCCGATGGATAAGTTGAGATCATGCAGCAACGTAATAGCAGATATTGCAAAAGATGTGTATACCTATGCTCAACGAGCTGGGGCGTCTGTTAGTGCCTCTGCGCGAACTGCTCGAGTTCTGACTTATGCCAGCGGGTCAGCGTATCGGTGAGTATGAAAGCGTTGCTCTGGCTGGCTTCAACCTTACCGTGGCTTTGTTGAATAAATCAGAACTTGTAACGACTGCGCCCCATACGGGTCGATTGTTACGTGATGCGAATACTGTTCGGCATTCCTAATAGCGTGATCAGGTTAAGCGCTTTGACCATGACCATGGCTTCACCCACCTGACCATCGTAGTCTCTCAGACTTAGATGACCACCCAGAAGCCTTTTGAACCGGAACATGGCCGTTTCAGCCACTGAGCGCCGGTGATAGCCCACTTTCTTTTTCCAGATATCGTTACTACCGCTAATGCGCTGATTTGAAACAGCGGGGTTACGCTCGTGGTAGCGATCTTGCCAATATTGCGACCCCCTTCGTGGCGGGATAAGCGGTCTTATTTTCTTCCTCAGCAGAGCATCATAGCAGTAAACTGTATCCTAAGCGCCGTCAGCCGATGCCTCTCTGATTTTCCGGTGGGTCTGGTTTATCAGCGCCGGTAGAGCTTGGGCATCGGTCGTACCACTGAGCGACAAATCCACACAGATAATCTCATGCGTCACACTGTCTACTGCCAGGTGCAGCTTACGCCATACCCTGCGTCTGTCGGCACCATGCTGCCGGACTTTCCATTCGCCTTCGCCAAAGACCTTCAGGCCGGTTCCATCAATGACCAGATGTGAGATTTCACCACGGGTTGGCGTTTTTATGCTGATGTTCACTGTCTTTGCTCGCTTGCTGAGCAGCGAATAGTCTGGACAATGGAGCGACAATTTAATCAGTTTAAAAATCGAGTCACCAAAACCCTGTAAAGCCCTCAATGAAAGGCCAAACACGCGTTTCATCATCAGGACTGTGGTGATGGCCATATTTGAGTAGTGGAGCGGTCGTCCACGCCGTTCAGTAGTGTTTTTTTCCGTCCATGCAGCAATGGCTGATTCATCTAGCCATACGGTTAGAGAACCGCGCTGCTTGAGGGCCTTGTTATAAGAGGGCCAGCTGGTGATTTTAAAATTTTGTTTTGCCATGGAGACCTGATTTTGAAACAACTGTGTTGATCTGCTCCGATGATTACCCAAAAGTTCTATTTATTCAACAAAGCCCCTTACCGTTGCTACAATATCTCCCCGGCTTTGTTGAATAAACAGATTTTATACTGCCAGCCCAGTGAAACGACTGAACCCATAAAAGGCATCCCGTTAGCTTTTTGAAGTCAAAAATGTCATTCTAGACTCAACCTGCAACTATTTGATTAATAAGTGCGTAAAAAGATGTGTATAAGGAGATGCATAAAAGGGCACTTCGAAAAACCTCATGCTAGGCTGTGTCCCTTAATTGCGTAACCGGCGGTAAAACAAGCGGATGCAGCCCAGTTTCACCATTGCTAGATAGTTTCTTGCCATTTTTTCATAACGTGTGGCGATCCGTCGATATTCCTTTAAACGGCCAAAACACCTTTCCACAACGTTGCGACGGCGATAAGCATCACGATCAAGTTGCGAGCGTCCATCTGAAACCAGTTTTTCATTTGATTTTCGGGGAATAACCGTTTTTATCCCTCTTTTTTCAACTCGTTTAGCTATATAAACGGTTTTCCATGGGCCGTAACGTTCAGGTAAATCACGCCATGGTGCGCCTGAACACAGTATCCAGAACATGCCGTTGAAGATTTTTCGATGTTCTGCCCACGGCCGGCCGGCCCGCGGAGATCTCAAAACGGTTGGCAACAAGGGCTCAATGATTGCCCATGCTTCATCAGAAAGATCGTAGCGAGCCATAATAAAAAGTGTCGTAGAAACAGATGGATACTATAGCTCAAGCAATTAAGGGACACAGCCTAGGGAAATCTCGGCGATAAATTAGATGTACTAGCTCAGACCAGATCTGACAGTTACCGATTATTTATACAGGTGTCTGTCAGATTACATCTGCTTCAGATTCTTTTCTGCCCAGATCCGTTTTCCATCGAGTAAAGTGGCCATCGGCGTACGCCCGCAGCACATTTTTCCCTGATGAGTTCGCTCATTATTGTAATGCCACAACCAGTTGTCCAGATCTACCTGCAGGCTTTCCAGGTCTCCATATAACTTCTTGCCGAACGTAACCTGATAAAAATCCTGCAAAATGGTTTTATGGAAGCGTTCGCAGATGCCGTTCGTCTGCGGAGACATCGCCTTCGTTTTCGTATGCTCGATATCGTTGATAGCCAGATAAAGCTGATAATCATGCTGCTCCACTTTACCACAGTACTCCGTACCCCTGTCGGTCAGTATTCTCAGCACCGGCAGTCCCTGAGCCTCGTAGAACGGGAGTACGCGATCATTGAGCAGGTCGGCGGCGGTGAGCGGTGTTTTATTCGTATACAGCTTGCAGTGCGCCACTTTCGAGTACGTATCCACGAACGTCTGCTGGTAGATACGGCCCACCCCCTTCAGATTGCCCACGTAGAAGGTGTCCTGCGAGCCCAGATACCCGGGATGTGCCGTCTCGATTTCACCGCAGGCCTCATCATCGTGCGCCTTCTTCTCCAGGGCTGCGATTTGAGCGTCGGTAAGGACAATGCCTTCTCTGGCGACCTTTTCCTCAAGCGCCTTCAGGCGTTTACGGAAGTTCTCCAGGTCGTGTCGTTGCCAGATGGAGCGCACGCCGCTGCCGGAGATAAACACGCCTTTTTTACACAGCTCATTATTGGTCCGGTGCTGCCCATGGGGCGGGAACTCAATAGCATAATCAACAACCGTGCGTTCAGTGGCTTCGTCGGCGCGGTTCTTCAGGTTCGGAACCCGGCGGTTCTGGTTAACCAGCGCATCAATGGCGCCTTCAGCAGCCAGTTCCTGATAACGGTAAAATCTATCGCGTGACACGCCCATGCTCTTGCAGGCTTTTGATACGTTACCGAGTTCTTCGGCGAGATTGAGCAGGCCGGCTTTGTGTTTGATAATGGGATTGTTAGTATGAAGCATGAGAGTTACCTCTCGTTTTGTTTAAGGATTAGACACCCATATCAAAACCGGTAACTCTCAACCTTTCAAGGTCCAGTGTCAGATCTAGTCGCGACTAATACAAATTAGAGCAAAACCAAAAGAGTTTGGTTGTTTTTTTGTACTTTATGTGGGCTTTGTTGAATAATAGGTAATCATGCTGTTTTTCCATGCCAGTTTTGGTTGAAAATGTGGCTTTGTTGAATAAATAGATTTTATGCTGCAAAGCCCTTTATGTGCTCAAAAAACACCCAAATTTAGCAATAAAAAAGAGTTTTTAAAAATAAAAAATGAAGGCGTCTAGGTTTTTCGAGGTGCCCTAATGTAACCATCAATCATACAGGATTTCCGTAGAAGTCACAGTGAGGTGTTGATGATAATGGAGCCTTCTCCATTTCGATAAACCATACGTTTCTCTCCTGACCTGACTTTATTTTTATATTTAATTTTCTTGCATGCTTCACTTCAAGCAGGCTGTCTGGGGGAATTATCCCTTCGAATTCATCAACGGAAGATATTTTTGATATTGATTTAACGCCACCTGCTAACTTATACACAATGCAGTTATTCTCAACATCTCCCTGAATAGTATCACCAGCAAAAGCCCTTAAAGAGTAAGGGTTGTTGGTGAATGATAAAAATGTATTATTTATCATTATTGTACCCGTATCTATTAACCCTTCTTTCAGTTTGTAAATAAGAGGTTCAAAAAAACATCTGCCATCTGTTCTAACGGCCCTGTAGAAATCAATCTCTGAAAGCGGCATTTTATTTACTACATTAGTCAAGATTTTTTTCCGTTCCAAATGATGAATAGAACAAGAGGGATTATTTTCTGCTAGAAATTTATTTATATACTCCCAGGAGTCTGCAACGTAAGAATCAAGTGCATCACCCTCCTCATTGGAAATACAATGATTTGATGTGACATAATCGTCAATAGACGATGATAATCGTATTCCATATTCAGGATAAGCATCAAAAGAAAGAATTTTTTGCCAAAAATCCTGATGTTCACTATTAGATGT
The DNA here is from genome assembly GCF_050472005.1 of Symbiopectobacterium sp. RP. Classification (NCBI taxonomy): domain Bacteria; kingdom Pseudomonadati; phylum Pseudomonadota; class Gammaproteobacteria; order Enterobacterales; family Enterobacteriaceae; genus Symbiopectobacterium; species Symbiopectobacterium sp. RP. The sequence goes on from NZ_JBGOGS010000002.1 coordinate 270,117, forward strand.
TCCTTTCCTAATATAAAGGTCATCAAAGGATGTTTTTCTCGGTATGATTTTCAACTAGTTGCCTCCTCAATAAGAATTGTGAACACATCAGGGCGAGATCTATACTCAACGTACTTCAAGATGCATCTGCCTATCCAGTAGAAGGGGTGGGCAGTGAGTCTTTCTCGCTGCCTTGCCGTGTATCTTGACGTTTATTGAGTATAACTGCTTTTGTATGGTTATTATGGATAAAAAACACACAAAATGAGGATAAAAAGCAATCTTTATATTGGTGACACCTTCTTTTGTAAGGATTATTCATTGGGTATATCTTTCAAAAATCGATTGCTGTGCAATTTTTAAGCAAAGTGGAATCCCGCCCTAGTGAACACATACCGACAGTATCATATTGTTGAGTAGCATAAAGAAGAAAAGTGAGTAAATCCTGATGAAATTACTCAGTTATAGCCAACAGACTTAAAAATGATTACAGCCAATGCCCTGATATGTGGTAAAAAAATACAGCTAATTGTTATCAAAATAATGTCGCTTGGCTATAGTGATTCGGATGCATGAGCGTTGCGAACACTGATGTGGTATCAGGTATAGTTTCCTGCCACCATGATCATAGGTATCTACACATCTTTTGCAATATCTGCTATTACGTTGCTGCATGATCTCAACTTATCCATCGGCGGGATTGATGCCCGCCTTAACCGGCGTTATCAGCGTCTGGTTAACCAACACATGACTCCCGCAGCACCATTGGCGTCAGCCGTTAAAGACCTTGCCTGCGCGCAGAAAACAACATTCGCCACTACTCAGGCCGGTTGGCGTTTTTTTAATAATGAACGTATTAGCTTCAGTCAGCTCAATGAACCGATTATTTCGCTGGCTCTCCGGCAGGTTGCACTTAGCCCGCATCCATACGCTCCCGTCGTTCACGACTGGTCTCATTTACAGTTTCGTACCCACAATGGGAAAGAAGAACGTTTGAAAATGACGCATGGTGGCGACGTCGGTTATGAACTACAAACCCGCCTACTGCTTGATGCTGCAAATGGTTTACCAATAGCGCCCCTGTCTCAAACTCTAACCGATAGGGCGGGTCGTCGTTCAACGCTAACCGAGGGCTTGTCTGAGAGTCTGACTCATATGGATGCTTTGACGGCTGATATCGCCCGCGTTGAGTCTCTTGATAGCGGGAAGAAGTTAGTTCATCTCATTGACCGTGAAGGTGACTCTATCGGGCATATGCGCACATTAAGCTCCCAGGGAATATGTTGGCTTATCCGGGGAAAGGAAGGGCATCGGGCCGAGTGGGGCGGTGACACCCGTAAAATTGGTGAAATTGCAGACGATCTGCCATTTATCGCAAACGGACAGGTTGGCTGGAAAGGGAAAAAAGCCAATATGGAGATCGGGGAAACATCCGTGATCATAACGCGAACAGCAAAAGCGAAGCGGAAAGACAAGAACACCGGACGGCGAGTGAAAGTTCAGCCAGGCGTAGCTCTGACACTCAGATTATAGCCAAGCGACATTATTTTGATAACAATTAGCTGTATTTTTTTGCTACATATCAGGGCATTGGCTGTAATCATTTTTAAGTCGGTTGGCTATAGTTGTGGTTCGCCTTACCGATACTCACGGTAAATTTATCGGACGCTGGACGCTGCTCACAAACGTTAGCAACGAGATCACCAGCGAGGAAGTCGCTCGCTGGTATTACTGGCGCTGGGGTATTGAATCCTTTTTTAAGCTGCTGAAAGGTGCCGGTCATGATGTAGAAAAATGGCTTCAGCGCAGTGCTGGTGCCCTGCTACGCTAGCATGGCATGTGTGCTGGTATGGCGGCTGCAACGCGCTGAAGGAGACGACAATGCGGCAGCCCATCAGTTAATTTGCCGATTATCCGGACGACAACAAAAACGAGGGCGTAAAGAAAGCGCCCCAGCGCTGCTTGCCGGACTATCCATCCTGCTAAATACCTTGACGTTATTAGCAGACTATACCCCGGAAGAACTTGCCCACTTCGCTATGGTGGTTTTTAACCCTTTATGATGTGTAGATACCTATGGCCCATGATCGGGGAAGACCCATAAATGAACACTACTACGCGACTTATTGTTTTCCTGTTAGCGCTGGCGGCCATCGTTGGCGCGGGTGCTTGGCTGCGCGCGACTACCAACCCACCATTGATAACCTCAATAATCTGCTGACAGCATGCAAAATGGAGAAACGCCAGCAGAATGAGGCGATATAGCCAAGCGACATTATTTTGATAACAATTAGCTGTATTTTTTTACCACATATCAGGGCATTGGCTGTAATCATTTTTAAGTCGGTTGGCTATATCAAAATCAGGCAATTACACAATATCGTGTACAGGCTCTCCACGCACAGCAAAAAGGGCTGTCCTCTCGGACAGCCCCTTCGCTATATTTAAAGCCTGGCAGTTCCCTACTCTCACATGGGGAAGCCCCACACTACCATCGGCGCTACGGCGTTTCACTTCTGAGTTCGGCATGGGGTCAGGTGGGACCACCGCGCTATCGCCGCCAGGCATATTCTGTTTTATCTTACCCGTCCTCACGGACCAGCAAGACCAATCTGTCTACAAGCTGAACTTCACGAGTTCTGATTCTCTACACCAACACCAAAACACCTTCGGCGTTGTAAGGTTAAGCCTCACAGGTCATTAGTACTGGTTAGCTCAATGCATCGCTGCACTTACACACCCAGCCTATCTACGTCGTCGTCTTCAACGGCCTTTCAGCGTCCTCTAGGGACAAGGGAGAACTCATCTCGGGGCAAGTTTCGTGCTTAGATGCTTTCAGCACTTATCTCTTCCGCACGTAGCTACCGGGCAATGCCATTGGCATGACAACCCGAACACCAGTGGTGCGTTCACTCCGGTCCTCTCGTACTAGGAGCAACCCCCCCCAATTCTCCAACGCCCACGGCAGATAGGGACCGAACTGTCTCACGACGTTCTAAACCCAGCTCGCGTACCACTTTAAATGGCGAACAGCCATACCCTTGGGACCTACTTCAGCCCCAGGATGTGATGAGCCGACATCGAGGTGCCAAACACCGCCGTCGATATGAACTCTTGGGCGGTATCAGCCTGTTATCCCCGGAGTACCTTTTATCCGTTGAGCGATGGCCCTTCCATTCAGAACCACCGGATCACTAAGACCTACTTTCGTACCTGCTCGAGCCGTCACTCTCGCAGTCAAGCTAGCTTATGCCTTTGCACTAACCTCCTGATGTCCGACCAGGATTAGCTAACCTTCGTGCTCCTCCGTTACTCTTTGGGAGGAGACCGCCCCAGTCAAACTACCCACCAGACACTGTCCCCAGTCCGGATTACGGACCCAGGTTAGAACATCAAACATTAAAGGGTGGTATTTCAAGGTTGGCTCCATGCAGACTGGCGTCCACACTTCAAAGCCTCCCACCTATCCTACACATCAAGGCTCAAGGTTCAGTGTCAAGCTATAGTAAAGGTTCACGGGGTCTTTCCGTCTTGCCGCGGGTACACTGCATCTTCACAGCGAGTTCAATTTCACTGAGTCTCGGGTGGAGACAGCCTGGCCATCATTACGCCATTCGTGCAGGTCGGAACTTACCCGACAAGGAATTTCGCTACCTTAGGACCGTTATAGTTACGGCCGCCGTTTACTGGGGCTTCGATCAAGAGCTTCTCCTTGCGGATAACCCCATCAATTAACCTTCCAGCACCGGGCAGGCGTCACACCGTATACGTCCACTTTCGTGTTTGCACAGTGCTGTGTTTTTATTAAACAGTTGCAGCCAGCTGGTATCTGCGACTGCGCAAAGCTTCAGGAGCAAGTCCCTACACCTCGCACAGCGTGCCTTCTCCCGAAGTTACGGCACCATTTTGCCTAGTTCCTTCACCCGAGTTCTCTCAAGCGCCTTGGTATTCTCTACCTGACCACCTGTGTCGGTTTGGGGTACGATCCAATGTTACCTGATGCTTAGAGGCTTTTCCTGGAAGCTGGGCATCTGTCACTTCAGTACCGTAGTACCTCGTCATCACGCCTCAGTGTTTAATAGCAACCCGGATTTACCAAAGTCACCCACCTACACGCTTAAACCGGGACAACCGTCGCCCGGATGACATAGCCTTCTCCGTCCCCCCTTCGCAGTAACACCAAGTACAGGAATATTAACCTGTTTCCCATCGACTACGCCTTTCGGCCTCGCCTTAGGGGTCGACTCACCCTGCCCCGATTAACGTTGGACAGGAACCCTTGGTCTTCCGGCGAGCGGGCTTTTCACCCGCTTTATCGTTACTTATGTCAGCATTCGCACTTCTGATACCTTCAGCAAACCTCACAGTTCACCTTCAACGGCTTACAGAACGCTCCCCTACCCAACAACACTAAGTGTCGCTGCCGCAGCTTCGGTGCATGGTTTAGCCCCGTTACATCTTCCGCGCAGGCCGACTCGACCAGTGAGCTATTACGCTTTCTTTAAATGATGGCTGCTTCTAAGCCAACATCCTGGCTGTCTATGCCTTCCCACATCGTTTCCCACTTAACCATGACTTTGGGACCTTAGCTGGCGGTCTGGGTTGTTTCCCTCTTCACGACGAACGTTAGCACCCGCCGTGTGTCTCCCGTGATAACATTCTTCGGTATTCGTAGTTTGCATCGGGTTGGTAAGTCGGGATGACCCCCTAGCCGAAACAGTGCTCTACCCCCGAAGATGAATTCACGAGGCGCTACCTAAATAGCTTTCGGGGAGAACCAGCTATCTCCCGGTTTGATTGGCCTTTCACCCCCAGCCACAAGTCATCCGCTAATTTTTCAACATTAGTCGGTTCGGTCCTCCAGTTAGTGTTACCCAACCTTCAACCTGCCCATGGCTAGATCACCGGGTTTCGGGTCTATACCCTGCAACTTAACGCCCAGTTAAGACTCGGTTTCCCTGCGGCTCCCCTATGCGGTTAACCTTGCTACAGAATATAAGTCGCTGACCCATTATACAAAAGGTACGCAGTCACACCCCGAAGGATGCTCCCACTGCTTGTACGTACACAGTTTCAGGTTCTGTTTCACTCCCCTCGCCGGGGTTCTTTTCGCCTTTCCCTCACGGTACTGGTTCACTATCGGTCAGTCAGGAGTATTTAGCCTTGGAGGATGGTCCCCCCATATTCAGACAGGATAACACGTGTCCCGCCCTACTCATCGAGCTCACAACCTGTGCGTCTTCGTGTACGGGACTATCACCCTTTACTGTGCGACTTTCCAGACGCTTCCACTGACACACAAGCTGATTCAGACTCTGGGCTCTTCCCCGTTCGCTCGCCGCTACTGGGGGAATCTCGGTTGATTTCTTTTCCTCGGGGTACTAAGATGTTTCAGTTCCCCCGGTTCGCCTCATGCCACTATGTATTCATGACATGATAGTGCAACGAATTGCACTGGGTTTCCCCATTCGGGTATCGTCGGTTATAACGCTTCATATCAGCTTGCCGACGCTTTTCGCAGATTAGCACGCCCTTCATCGCCTCTGACTGCCTAGGCATCCACCGTGTACGCTTATTCACTTAACCTCACAACCCGAAAATGTCTCGGGTGTGAAAGCTTGAGAGAATCACAATATTGGTAGTGAGCCAATATTGCTCGTTTCAATTTTCAGCTTGTTCCAGATTGTTAAAGAGCAAATATCGTAAACACGACTCGTAAGTCATCTTTACGTTATTGTCGGTTGCGCAGAACCGGTGATAATGTCTTTCACTCATTATCGGTTGGCGTCCCCAAGGGGATTCGAACCCCTGTTACAGCCGTGAAAGGGCAGTGTCCTAGGCCTCTAGACGATGGGGACACGAAAACCCGATTAACTCAACTGCTCTAATCGGTTCGTATCAGCATGAATCAGAGACTCATTCATCAACAGGTGCTTTTTGCTCAGCATTTTCATCAGACAATCTGTGTGGACACTTCACAGAATCAGTACCATCAGGTAAGGAGGTGATCCAACCGCAGGTTCCCCTACGGTTACCTTGTTACGACTTCACCCCAGTCATGAATCACAAAGTGGTAAGCGCCCTCCCGAAGGTTAAGCTACCTACTTCTTTTGCAACCCACTCCCATGGTGTGACGGGCGGTGTGTACAAGGCCCGGGAACGTATTCACCGTAGCATTCTGATCTACGATTACTAGCGATTCCGACTTCATGGAGTCGAGTTGCAGACTCCAATCCGGACTACGACGTACTTTATGAGGTCCGCTTACTCTCGCGAGGTCGCTTCTCTTTGTATACGCCATTGTAGCACGTGTGTAGCCCTACTCGTAAGGGCCATGATGACTTGACGTCATCCCCACCTTCCTCCAGTTTATCACTGGCAGTCTCCTTTGAGTTCCCGACCGAATCGCTGGCAACAAAGGATAAGGGTTGCGCTCGTTGCGGGACTTAACCCAACATTTCACAACACGAGCTGACGACAGCCATGCAGCACCTGTCTCAGAGTTCCCGAAGGCACCTTCGTATCTCTACAAAGTTCTCTGGATGTCAAGAGTAGGTAAGGTTCTTCGCGTTGCATCGAATTAAACCACATGCTCCACCGCTTGTGCGGGCCCCCGTCAATTCATTTGAGTTTTAACCTTGCGGCCGTACTCCCCAGGCGGTCGATTTAACGCGTTAGCTCCGGAAGCCACGCCTCAAGGGCACAACCTCCAAATCGACATCGTTTACAGCGTGGACTACCAGGGTATCTAATCCTGTTTGCTCCCCACGCTTTCGCACCTGAGCGTCAGTCTTCGTCCAGGGGGCCGCCTTCGCCACCGGTATTCCTCCAGATCTCTACGCATTTCACCGCTACACCTGGAATTCTACCCCCCTCTACGAGACTCTAGCTTGCCAGTTTTGAATGCAGTTCCCAGGTTAAGCCCGGGGATTTCACATCCAACTTAACAAACCGCCTGCGTGCGCTTTACGCCCAGTCATTCCGATTAACGCTTGCACCCTCCGTATTACCGCGGCTGCTGGCACGGAGTTAGCCGGTGCTTCTTCTGCGAGTCACGTCAATCAGCAAGGTTATTAACCTTGCTGCCTTCCTCCTCGCTGAAAGTGCTTTACAACCCGAAGGCCTTCTTCACACACGCGGCATGGCTGCATCAGGCTTGCGCCCATTGTGCAATATTCCCCACTGCTGCCTCCCGTAGGAGTCTGGACCGTGTCTCAGTTCCAGTGTGGCTGGTCATCCTCTCAGACCAGCTAGGGATCGTCGCCTAGGTGAGCCATTACCTCACCTACTAGCTAATCCCATCTGGGCACATCTGATGGCGTGAGGCCCGAAAGTCCCCCACTTTGGTCTTGCGACGTTATGCGGTATTAGCTACCGTTTCCAGTAGTTATCCCCCTCCATCAGGCAGTTTCCCAGACATTACTCACCCGTCCGCCGCTCGTCACCCAGAGAGCAAGCTCTCTTGTGCTACCGCTCGACTTGCATGTGTTAGGCCTGCCGCCAGCGTTCAATCTGAGCCATGATCAAACTCTTCAATTTAAAGTTTGATTTGCTTCTACTCGAGAAGCGATGCTCAAAGAATTATTACTGTCAGTTCGTAATGAATTAACTGTTGTTCACTCTTCAAGACTTTTATTTTTTTAAGCCCGAAGGCTTTACGATAAAGTCCTGTGAGTGCCCACACAGATTGTCTGATTAATTGTTAAAGAGCGTTGCGACTCGGCTTGCAGCCTGCTGTCGCGAGGTGGCGTATAGTACGCTTTCCTCTTTAAGAGTCAACGATTATTTTCATTTGAAAGTGAATCGTTTTTCTCTTGCTGACCTCGCCTTGAATCGCTTCGTGTCAACGGAGGCGCATTATAGGGATCCCAATAATTTACACAACCCCTTTTTTCATCTTTTTTTCCGTTTGTTCAAATTCCGCCCGATAAGCCCGATTTTACTCATTTACGCTGTTCGATAACGCGCGGCAAATCGGCCAGACTATCAATCACAATATCAGCCAGCGCTTCGCCTTGCTCGGTAATCGGCTTGCCCGTACGCACCAGCACTTTTGTCCCGACACCCGCCGCAATGGCAGCCTGCATGTCTTCTTCTTTATCACCGACCATATAAGAAGCGGCCATATCAATATTGAGGAAGCTCTGCGCTGAGAGAAACATGCCCGGCTTGGGTTTACGGCAGTCACACTCCTGATGATATTCCCCTTGCCCCTGTTCTGCGTGGTGGGGACAGAAATAGATGCCGTCCAAATCGACTCCGCGATCGGCCAGCGACCAATCCATCCACTCGGTCAGGTGCATGAAATCGTCTTCACTGAACATGCCGCGCGCAATACCGGATTGGTTAGTCACCAGCACCAGCGCAAATCCTTTCTTCTTCAGCTCACTCATCGCGTCGATAACGCCATCAATAAACTCAAACTGATCGATCTCATGAACGTAAGCATGATCGACATTAATCGTGCCGTCGCGATCAAGAAAAACGGCTGGAATCGGTTGTGCCACTGCTATGTGCTCCTGATGGCGTTATTTGCGCGTTAGTATCGCATGTTTTTGTACTTTGCGAGAATGCGTCATAACGACAAAGTAAATTGACTTAGACGTCTAGACACCCTAACATCCGTACAATATTCTGCATACAGCAGACGTTGATCTATCCCGCGATAGGCACTTACAATAAATAAAGATGATTAAACTTTCTAACATTACAAAAATTTTCCAGCAGAAAGGCCGGACCATCACAGCACTGGACAATGTCAGTCTGTATGTCCCTGCTGGGCAGATCTATGGGGTTATCGGCGCATCCGGCGCAGGTAAAAGTACGTTGATCCGCTGTGTAAATCTGCTGGAGTGCCCGACACACGGTGAGGTATTGGTTGGTGACCAGGATTTGATGGCGCTGTCCGAAGCGCAGTTAACCAAAGCACGCCGCCAGATTGGCATGATCTTCCAGCACTTTAATCTTTTGGCGTCTCGTACCGTGTTTGGTAACGTGGCCCTGCCTCTTGAGCTGGACACCACGCCAAAAAACGAAATTACCCGCCGCGTCAACGAACTGCTCGAACTGGTGGGGCTATCGGACAAGCACGATGCTTACCCGGCAAATCTGTCCGGCGGGCAAAAGCAGCGCGTTGCGATTGCTCGCGCGCTGGCCAGCAATCCCAAGGTACTGCTGTGTGACGAGGCAACCAGTGCGCTCGATCCGGCCTCTACGCGTTCCATTCTCGAATTTCTCAAAGACATTAATCGCCGTTTAGGGATAACCATCCTGTTGATCACCCATGAAATGGATGTGGTAAAACGCATCTGCGATCAGGTAGCCGTGATCAGTGGCGGTCAATTGATTGAGCAGGACACGGTCAGTGAAGTGTTCTCTCACCCTAAAACACCTCTGGCACAAACCTTTATTCAGTCTACGCTACACTTGGATATCCCCGAGGATTACCAATCCCGTCTTATCGCCGCACCGCACAACGACCAGAACACCCCGCTGCTACGGCTGGAATTTACCGGTCAATCCGTCGATGCGCCGTTACTTTCAACGATCGCGCGCCGCTTTAACGTCAATAACAATATCATCGGTGCGCAGATGGATTACGCAGGTGGCGTCAAATTCGGCATCATGTTGGCCGAGATGCACGGCGAAGAACAGGACACGGTGGCCGCCATCGCGTTTTTACAGGAACACCATGTGAAAGTTGAGGTGCTGGGCTATGTCTGAAGCAATGATGTGGTTGATGGCGAAAGGCGTTTGGGAAACTGTTGTGATGACGTTTGTTTCTGGCTTCTTTGGCTTTGTGCTGGGATTGCCGGTTGGCCTAATGCTTTATATTACCCGTCCAGGTCAGATCGTTGCCAACCCGCCGCTGTATCGCACACTGTCAGCGTTGGTGAATATTTTCCGTTCTATTCCGTTCATTATTTTGCTGGTGTGGATGATTCCGTTCACACGCGCCATCGTCGGCACCTCTATCGGGTTGAAGTCAGCCATTGTGCCATTGACCGTAGGCGCAGCACCGTTTATCGCGCGTATGGTAGAAAACGCCCTGCTGGAAATCTCCAGCGGATTGATCGAGGCCGCGCGCGCTATGGGAGCCACGCCGTTACAAATTATTCGTAAGATTCTGCTGCCAGAAGCACTTCCCAGTCTGATCAATGCCGCCACCATCACACTTATCACCCTGGTAGGCTATTCTGCAATGGGGGGGGCAGTCGCTGCCGGTGGGTTAGGTCAAATTGGTTATCAGTATGGATACATTGGTTATAACGCCACAGTCATGAATACGGTATTAATATTACTGGTTGTTCTGGTCTACCTGATCCAATTCGTAGGCGATCGCACGGTACGGGCAGTAACTCATAAATAAGTTGTATTAGTTGCGACTAGATCTGACACTGGACCTTGAAAGGTTGAGAGTTACCGGTTTTGATATGGGTGTCTAATCCTTAAACAAAACGAGAGGTAACTCTCATGCTTCATACTAACAATCCCATTATCAAACACAAAGCCGGCCTGCTCAATCTCGCCGAAGAACTCGGTAACGTATCAAAAGCCTGCAAGAGCATGGGCGTGTCACGCGATACATTTTACCGTTATCAGGAACTGGCTGCTGAAGGCGCCATTGATGCGCTGGTTAACCAGAACCGCCGGGTTCCGAACCTGAAGAACCGCGCCGACGAAGCCACTGAACGCGCGGTTGTTGATTATGCTATTGAGTTCCCGCCCCATGGGCAGCACCGGACCAATAATGAGCTGTGTAAAAAAGGCGTGTTTATCTCCGGCAGCGGCGTGCGCTCCATCTGGCAACGACACGACCTGGAGAACTTCCGTAAACGCCTGAAGGCGCTTGAGGAAAAGGTCGCCAGAGAAGGCATTGTCCTTACCGACGCTCAAATCGCAGCCCTGGAGAAGAAGGCGCACGATGATGAGGCCTGCGGTGAAATCGAGACGGCACATCCCGGGTATCTGGGCTCGCAGGACACCTTCTACGTGGGCAATCTGAAGGGGGTGGGCCGTATCTACCAGCAGACGTTCGTGGATACGTACTCGAAAGTGGCGCACTGCAAGCTGTATACGAATAAAACACCGCTCACCGCCGCCGACCTGCTCAATGATCGCGTACTCCCGTTCTACGAGGCTCAGGGACTGCCGGTGCTGAGAATACTGACCGACAGGGGTACGGAGTACTGTGGTAAAGTGGAGCAGCATGATTATCAGCTTTATCTGGCTATCAACGATATCGAGCATACGAAAACGAAGGCGATGTCTCCGCAGACGAACGGCATCTGCGAACGCTTCCATAAAACCATTTTGCAGGATTTTTATCAGGTTACGTTCCGCAAGAAGTTATATGGAGACCTGGAAAGCCTGCAGGTAGATCTGGACAACTGGTTGTGGCATTACAATAATGAGCGAACTCATCAGGGAAAAATGTGCTGCGGGCGTACGCCGATGGCCACTTTACTCGATGGAAAACGGATCTGGGCAGAAAAGAATCTGAACCAGATGTAATCTGATAGACACCTGTATAAATAATCGGTAACTGTCAGATCAGGTCTGAGCTAGTACAAATAAGTTTTACTACACGTCGGACTATGCCGCTGTCGGCAAGCCGCAACACGTTAAATATGCAGAGGTTAAGGAAATGACAATCAAATTTAAAACCGTCGCCGCACTGGGTACGCTACTGGGTGCACTGGCGCTGGCAGGCTGCGGACAAGAAGAAAAAGACCCAAACCACATCAAAGTCGGTGTTATTGTGGATGCTGAGCAACAAATTGCTGAAGTTGCACAGAAAGTGGCTAAAGACAAATATGGCCTGACCGTGGAACTGGTGTCCTTTAACGATTATGTGCTGCCGAACGAAGCGCTGAGCAAAGGGGATATCGACCTGAATGCCTTCCAGCACAAACCTTATCTGGACCAACAGATCAAAGACCGTGGCTACAAACTGGTTGCTGTCGGCAATAGCTTTGTCTACCCGATCGCTGGCTACTCTAAAAAAATTAAATCATTAGACGAGCTGCAAAACGGGGCGCAAATTGCACTGCCTAACGATCCGACCAACCTTGGTCGCTCTCTGCTGCTGCTGCAAAAGCAGGGTCTGGTCAAACTGAAAGATAACGTTGGCCTGCTGCCGACCGTGCTGGACGTGGTTGAAAACCCGAAAAACCTGAAACTGGTCGAATTGGAAGCACCGCAACTGCCACGCTCTCTGGATGACGATCAAATCGCACTGGCTATCATCAACACCACCTATGCCAGCCAGATTAACCTGACACCGACCAAAGACGGTCTGTTCGTGGAAGAGAAAGACTCTCCGTACGTAAACCTGATTGTGTCACGTGAAGACAACAAAGACGCGGCCAATGTGAAAAAATTCGTTCAGGCTTACCAGTCAGACGAAGTTTATGAAGCGGCCAACAAGATTTTCAACGGCGGCGCGGTGAAAGGCTGGTAATATCACCCGATACGCGAGTGACAATTATTTCAAGACGGGCCTCGGTGCCCGTCTTGTTATTTGTGTCGTAGCTTGCTTCAATAAGCGCACTTCAAAAGAAGAATAGTAGAGAGGAAATGCTATGCGTGCTATACCGCTCGTGTTTTTAGCGCTGTCATTAACAGGATGTTCCCTGCTGCAACCCAAAACGGCACACACACCGCAACCAGTTATCGAACCTACTGTCGAAGCGCCGGCCAAAGCGAAACAGGCTCCGCGTCCGGCAACCGCCGTGTTGTATAACAATGCGGAAGAGTTGGTGGGTAAACCGTTCCGCGATATGGGCGAAGTGTCCGGCTCTGTGTGCCAGGCTAGCATGCAAGATACCCCCGCGACGGTTGCAAATACCCGCCGCCGTCTGCAAACGCGTGCAACAGCGATGCGCGCCAATGCTGTTCTGATGCACAACTGTCAGGTCGTCAGTGGCGTTGCAGGCTGCTATCGGCAGGCCATTTGTGAAGGCACTGCACTGAAAATTTCTTCTCAATAAAGCCGGGCAATGACCACCTATCATTTCGATCAGATTGGCGTTATCCGTTCGCCTTATAAAGAAAAATTCGCCGTGCCACGGCAACCCGGCCTGATTGAAGATGGCGACGGAGAACTGCATCTTCTGCCACCTTACCACCAGCCAGAAGCGGTGCGTGGGCTGGACGAGTTATTAGCAAATCTGGTGTATGGCGATCAGGCTACGTTCCGCTCTGATGCTTCGTGGATCTGTTCTCCATCCTTAAATTGGACGTTGCTTACAACCAGGGTCAGCAGGTCAAATCCTCTTAGTTGATTCCAGCTTTTCTGAGCAGACTGGAGCAGCTTAAATACCATTGACAGGGTTGTTTCTCTCGAACCACCGTTCTTCGCGCCTCTGCTTCGTAGCCTCACAGTCGCAAAAGCCGATTCAATCGGATTTGTCGTTCTTATTGACGCCCAGTGCTCTGACGGGAAGTCGTAGAATGCCAGCAGTTCTTCTCGAGCTTTCTCTAGCTTCTTCATCGCTGCAGGATACTTCGCTGAAAACCTCGCCAACAAACATCAAAGGCTTCATTAGCGGCATCGCGGCTCTCTGCTAGACAAACCTCCCGCAGCTCAGCCTTAACTTTCGGTTGCATGGCTTTGGGGAGTGAAGCCAACACATTATAGCCAACCGACATTATTTTGATAACAGCCAGCTATGCTTTTTTTGCCGCATATCAGGGCGTTGGCTGTAATCATTTTTAAGTCGGTTAGTTATATGTTCAATCCAACATCAAAAGTAGGTTACTTTAATGGACGAAAAACAGTTACAGGCTCTGGCTAACGAGCTGGCCAAAAATCTCAAAACCCCTGACGCTCTCAACCCGTTTGATCGCCTGCTGAAAAAGATCAGCGTTGAAGCTGCCCTTAATGCTGAAATGACCCATCACCTAGGGCATGAGAAGCACCAGTCCAAATCTGGAACTAACACGCGCAATGGCTATTCCACAAAGACTGTTATAGCAAAGCGACATTATTTTGATAACAATTAGCTGTATTTTTCTGCCACATATCAGGGCATTGGCTGTAATCATTTTTAAGTCGGTTGGCTATATCAAGAGACTCAACGCGGGCGATATCAGCCGTCAAAGCATCCATATGAGTCAGACTCTCAGACAAGCCCTCGCTTAGCGTTGAACGACAACCCGCCCTATCGGTTAGAGTTTGAGACAGGGGCGCTATTGGTAAACCATTTGCAGCATCAACCAGTAGGCTGGTTTGTAGTTCATAACCGACGTCGCCACCATGCATCATTTTCAAACGTTCTTCTTTCCCATTGTGGGTACGAAACTGTAAATGAGACCAGTCGTGAACGACGAGAGCGTATGGATGCGGGCTAGGTGCAACCTGCCGGAGAGCCAGCGAAATAATCGGTTCATTGAGCTGACTGAAGCTAATATAGCTAAAAGACTTAATTTTGATTACACCATATGGACTGAGAACAAAATCTCTGTATCGCAACCACTCTCTCTTTTTTTGCTTTTTGCTTGTGCCCATTTATGCTCAATGGGGTTAAGATCTGGCGAATATGTAGGCAAATACTTCACCATATACCCTGCATCGATGATGACTTGTTGAATATTATGTTTTTTGTGAAAAGTTGCATTGTCCATCACGATTACCCTGTTTTTAGGGAGTACTGGGATAAAGACTTGTGTGACCCAGGAATAGAAAACATCGCTGTTAATATTGATATCAAATAATCCGATAGCAAACAGCGTTGTGCCTAATAAAGCGCCGATAACATTTGTTCTTCCCTTGGCTCCCCCGTTCTTCAGGCCAAAACACCGTTGACCTTTTGGGGAATAGCCGTGAGTCCGTGGGGTATCGTGTGGAAAACCATTTTTATCAATAAAAACAATAGGTTTGCCTTCTTTTTCATACTGTTGTATTTTTTGTTGAAATGCTTGCCGGGCGCTTCCGTCGGCTTTCGGATGACGTAGAGTTTTTTTTATAGGTCAATCCCAGCTTTTTAAGAGCTTGCCAAATGGCCTTCTGACAAACGCCAAAACGCTCTGCACGTTCTTTTTGGTAAGCATCTGGATATGGTTCAACATCTTTTATCAACTCGGATTTATCGATCTTTCGCTGACGCGTGGTTGATGCTTTTGACGCTATTTGATTAATCCAACGCGATACAGAGGCAGGGCCAATCCGAAATTGCTTCGCTGTTTCTCGGATACTCAACCCTTCTTCTTCCCGTGTAGATATCACTTTACATCTAAAATCAATTGAATAGCTCATTTAAATAATGTAATCAAAATTAAGTCGTTTAGCTATACGTTCATTATTAAAAAAACGCCAAACGGCCTGAGTAGTGGCGAATGTTGTTTTCTGCGTGCAGGCAAGGTCTTTAACGGCTGACGCCAATGGTGCTGCGGGAGTCATGTGTTGCTTAATCAGACGCTGATAACGCCGGTTAAGGCGGGCATCAATCCCGCCGATGAATAAGTTGAGATCATGCAGCAACGTAATAGCAGATATGGCTTTGTTGAATAAACATATTTTATGCTGCACCCCCAGTGAAACGACAGATCCTCGCAACGCAAAATCATGCAGTTAGGCCTCATAAGAAAACTGTAAACCTGAGGTGACAAGCATTTTCTACCAAAACTGATTGGAAAAACAGCATGACTCACTATTATTCAACAAAGCCAGCAGATATTGCAAAAGATGTGTAGATACCTATGCCTTCAGGCGCTGGAGACGTTCGGTGGGACATGGGATCAGCGCTATCCGCAGATAAGCCGGAGCTGGCAGTCAAACTGGTTGAGAGCGTCAGGGGTTTTGAGATTTTTGGCCAGCTCGTTAGCCAGAGCCTGTAACTGTTTTTCGTCCATAAAGTAACCTGCTTTTGATGTTGGATTGAACATATCAAAATCAGGCAATTACACAATCTCGTGTACAGGCTCACGTTCAACGAACCCCAGTACAGCCATAAAGTGAGAGGGCAGTTCTGGCCTCTACCCTGTTTGCCTTTGCGGCAGTAGCTGCCTTTACCTTTCTTGTTCTTCTCAATGCGTTGTCGGAACAAGGGGTCATGCAACAATGCTTCCAGCGCATTGTCTTGGATCTTGCCTTTCTTGTGCTGATAAGTGCTCATCACATCTCTCTTGGTTACATTGTTAATCCGATTTATCGCCACGCGCCAACGCTTGCCACGTTAGCCTATTTTTCGGGCGCTATTCTTTCACCAGAAAACGTACTGTGCAAGCGATCGGCATATTCACCGTGTAAAAAATCGGTACTCATCCCTTTCTGTTGCAGGTTAAGTTCCAGCATGTGTAGCCGACAACACAGGTTTTCATGCGCTTCCGATTCAGGGAGCGTATTGGCGAGCAGGTCGCGTAGCGTCAGGGCATCTTTACGCAATGCCAATTCCGGCGGCAGATACCCCGCATTCTTCAGTAAACGGTATCCCGTGCGCAGATCTTCGGGTACAGCGCTATCATCGTCAAGTTGCAGGGGCTTTCCCGCACCGGGAAGATTATCGAACTCACCCGCTTGCTGTGCCGTCTGGATATGACGCTCGCACATCGCATCAATCCACCACATGTTCCCTCCTTCAAAAACGTCTCAAGCAAACGGTGCTCTTGGCAAACGTGATACGTTAACAAAACCGCCATTTGCTAAACAATAGACGTAAAAAAACCGGGTTTCCCCGGTTTTTTTAACCCACCGTTGATGATTACTCAGCAGCAGTGGTTTCTTCTGCTTGTGCAGCTGAACGATCAACCAGCTCGATGTAAGCCATCGGCGCGTTGTCGCCTGCACGGAAGCCACACTTCAGAATGCGAGTGTAACCACCGGCACGGCTCGCGAAACGCGGGCCCAGTTCATTAAACAGTTTTGCCACGATCTCATTATCACGAGTACGGGCGAATGCCAGACGACGATTAGCAACGCTGTCGGTCTTGGCAAGAGTAATCAGCGGTTCAACAACACGGCGCAGCTCTTTTGCTTTTGGCAGGGTCGTCTTGATGATCTCATGACGAACCAAAGAACCAGCCATGTTACGGAACATAGCCTGACGATGGCTGCTGTTACGGTTCAGTTGACGACCACTCTTACGATGGCGCATGACCTTATCCTTCTCAGTAAAACCTTAACCTGTGACCGGATTATTCATCAGTAATGCTTGCCGGCGGCCAGTTTTCCAAGCGCATGCCCAGAGAAAGACCACGTGAGGCGAGCACATCTTTAATCTCGGTAAGAGATTTTTTACCCAAGTTAGGCGTTTTCAGCAATTCAACCTCGGTACGCTGTACCAGATCACCGATGTAGTGGATAGCTTCTGCCTTGAGGCAGTTAGCAGAGCGGACAGTCAATTCCAGATCGTCAACAGGGCGCAGCAGGATCGGATCGAATTCTGGTTTCTCTTCTTTCACTTCTGGCTGATGTACATCACGTAAATCAACAAAAGCTTCCAGTTGTTCAGCCAGAATGGTTGCCGCACGGCGGATCGCCTCTTCAGGATCGATCGTGCCATTGGTTTCCATTTCGATGACCAGCTTGTCCAAGTCGGTACGTTGTTCAACACGAGCTGCTTCAACATTGTAGGCAATACGCTCTACCGGGCTGTAGCAAGCATCGACCAACAAACGGCCAATCGGGCGCTCATCTTCTTCCGTATGAATACGGGCAGAAGCCGGCACATAACCACGACCACGTTGAACTTTGATACGCATGCTGATAGCTGCGTTTTCATCGGTCAGATGGCAGATCACGTGCTGCGGCTTGACGATTTCGACATCACCATCATGGGTGATGTCTGCTGCAGTCACAGGGCCAATGCCAGATTTATTCAGGGAAAGGATAACTTCATCTTTACCTTGAACTTTCACCGCCAGCCCTTTCAGGTTGAGCAGGATTTCCAGGATATCTTCCTGTACGCCTTCTTTGGTGCTGTACTCGTGCAGTACACCATCAATCTCAACCTCGGTCACCGCGCAACCTGGCATGGATGAAAGCAGAATACGGCGCAGTGCGTTGCCAAGCGTATGGCCGAAACCACGCTCTAACGGCTCAAGGGTCACCTTGGCGTGCGTCGAACTTACTTGCTCGATATCGACTAGGCGCGGTTTTAGAAACTCTGTCACAGAACCCTGCATTGTGTCCTCTCTTTGGTACTAAGCTTTACTTGGAGTAAAGCTCGACGATCAGGTGTTCATTAATGTCCGCAGACAGATCGGTACGTTCAGGAATACGTTTGAACACACCTTCCATCTTGGCAGCATCAACTTCCAGCCAAGTCGGCTTTTCACGCTGTTCAGCAAGCTCCAATGCTGCTTTCACGCGAGATTGCTTTTTAGCTTTCTCACGGATGCTGACGACATCATTCGGTGATACCTGATAAGAAGCGATGCTGACAACGCGACCGTTTACCATAACAGCTTTGTGGCTTACCAGCTGACGCGCTTCTGCACGAGTGGCGCCGAAGCCCATACGATAAACCACGTTATCCAGACGTCCTTCCAGCAGTTGCAGCAGGTTTGCACCTGTGTTGCCTTTCAGACGAGCAGCTTCTTTATAGTAGTTACGGAATTGACGCTCCAGAACACCATAGATACGGCGAACTTTTTGTTTCTCACGCAACTGCACGCCATAATCAGACAGACGCGGTTTACGCGCACCGTGCTGACCAGGGCCTTGTTCGATCTTACACTTGGAATCGATCGCACGAACACCGGACTTAAGAAACAGGTCGGTGCCTTCACGACGGCTCAGCTTGAGCTTAGGACCCAAATATCTAGCCATTTTCTTTCTCCAACTATCCTAAAAGCGGCGTTATACGCGACGCTTTTTCGGCGGACGACAACCGTTATGGGGGATCGGAGTCACATCAGTAATATTAGTGATGCGGAAACCAGCCGCGTTCAGAGCGCGGATAGTAGACTCACGACCCGGACCAGGTCCCTTAACCATAACTTCCAAGTTCTTGATACCGTATTCTTTCACGGCTTCAGCGCAACGTTCAGCAGCTACCTGAGCGGCGAACGGCGTAGATTTACGAGAACCACGGAAACCGGAACCACCGGCTGTTGCCCAACCCAGCGCGTTACCCTGACGATCGGTAATGGTCACGATGGTGTTGTTAAAAGAAGCATGGATATGAGCCACACCGTCAGAAACTTGTTTTCTTACACGCTTACGTGCACGAATAGGTGCTTTTGCCATTATTCAATCACCCCGATTATTTCTTGATCGGTTTGCGCGGACCCTTACGGGTACGTGCGTTGGTCTTAGTACGCTGACCGCGCACTGGCAGACCACGACGATGACGCAAACCGCGATAGCAACCAAGGTCCATCAGGCGCTTGATGCTCATACTGATTTCACGGCGCAGATCACCTTCGACAACGAATTTGGCAACTTCTACACGCAGCGTTTCGATTTGCTCTTCAGACAGCTCACTGATCTTAACATCTTCAGCAATACCCGCCGCCGCACAAATGGCCTTGGAACGAGTCTTACCGACGCCATAGATCGAGGTTAACGCGATCACGGCATGTTTCTGATCAGGAATGTTAATGCCTGCTATACGGGCCACTATGCACTCCTATTATTCAATATGTACGCTCCATGCTGAAAAGCCCGTTTTCAGGATACTCAAATGGAAACGCACAGACATACAAAAGATTGGCTGGCTAATCTAGCCAGCTCAATCCAACTTTGCAAGAAAAATATGCGAGATAATCAGCCTTGGCGCTGTTTATGCTTCGGCTCGGCGCTGCAAATCACACGAACGACACCGTTACGCTTAACGATTTTGCAGTTACGACATAATTTCTTGACGGAAGCACGAACTTTCATTTTTACTCTCCGTAACTTCTCAAGCAACCCAATTAGCGGTTATAGCCTTTCAGATTTGCTTTCTTCAATGCAGACTCATACTGACTTGACATCATCAGAGTTTGCACTTGAGCCATAAAGTCCATGATAACCACGACGACGATCAACAGGGATGTACCCCCAAAATAGAAGGGGACCTTCATCGCATCACGCATGAACTCCGGGATCAGGCAGATAAAGGTAATGTACATTGCGCCGACCAGAGTCAGGCGGGTCATCACCTTATCGATGTATTTCGCCGTTTGCTCTCCCGGACGAATTCCTGGCATGAATGCACCGGACTTCTTCAGGTTATCTGCTGTTTCGCGCGGGTTGAAAACCAACGCCGTGTAGAAGAAACAGAAGAAGATGATTGCAGTCGCATAGAGTAGCACATAAAGCGGTTGTCCGGGCTGCAAATACATCGAAATAGTTGTCAGCCAGTTCCAACCGGTACCGCCCCCAAACCACGATGCAATCGTCGCAGGGAACAGGATGATGCTGGAGGCGAAAATTGCCGGGATAACCCCTGCCATGTTCACTTTCAGCGGTAAGTGCGTACTCTGTGCTGCATAAACCCGACGACCTTGCTGACGCTTTGCGTAGTTAACGACGATACGACGCTGGCCACGCTCAATGAAAACAACGAAGAAGGTTACTGCAAACACTAAAACTGCAACCAACAGCAGCACGAGGAAGTGCAGGTCGCCTTGCCGAGCTTGCTCGATAGTGTGGGCAATTGCCGGCGGTAAGCCCGCAACGATACCCGCAAAGATCAAGATAGAGATACCGTTACCGATACCGCGCTCAGTAATCTGTTCGCCCAGCCACATCAGGAACATGGTCCCGGTCACCAGACTTACAACAGCCGTAAAGTAAAATGCAAAGCCCGGATTAATCACTAGGCCCTGCATTCCTGGCATATTCGGTAAACCGGTAGCAATACCGATTGACTGGAATATGGCCAGTACTAACGTACCGTAACGGGTGTACTGGCTAATCTTGCGACGGCCAGCCTCCCCTTCTTTCTTGATTTCCGCCAACGTGGGGTGAACCACCGTCAGCAGCTGGATAATAATGGAGGCCGAAATGTACGGCATAATACCCAGCGCAAAGATAGAAGCACGGCTGAGAGCACCACCAGAGAACATGTTGAACATTTCAATGATGGTGCCACGCTGTTGTTCGAGCAATTTGGCAAGCACAGTGGCATCAATACCAGGGATCGGAATAAAAGAGCCGATACGGAAAACGATAAGCGCGCCGATTACAAACAGCAGTCTGTGTTTCAGCTCGCCAACGCCACCCTTAGCACTTTGAAAATCTAATCCTGGTTGCTTAGCCATCTGCTACTTATTCCTCAATTTTACCGCCAGCAGCTTCGATAGCAGCACGCGCGCCTTTGGTCACACGCAGACCACGAATCGTTAGCGGACGGGAAACTTCACCAGACAGGATCACTTTCGCGAACTCGATCTGAACGCCGATAACGTTAGCAGCCTTCAGCGTGTTCAGGTCAACGACGTCGCCATCTACGCGAGCCAGATCGGACAGACGGATTTCCGCTGTGAGCATCGCTTTGCGAGAGGTAAAGCCGAATTTCGGCAGACGACGATACAACGGCATCTGACCACCTTCGAACCCACGACGTACGCCACCGCCAGAACGAGACTTCTGACCTTTGTGACCACGACCGCCGGTTTTACCGAGGCCAGAACCGATACCACGCCCTAAACGCTTCGGCGCGTGCTTCGCGCCTTCGGCCGGAGACAGAGTATTCAAACGCATCTGTTACTCCTCCACTTTAACCATGTAGTAAACCGCGTTGACCATACCGCGTACAGCAGGCGTATCTTCACGCTCAACGGTATGACCAATACGACGCAGACCCAAGCCAAGCAGCGTTGCCTTATGTTTCGGCAGACGACCGATTGCACTACGGGTTTGAGTAATTTTAATAGTCTTAGCCATGGTCAATTATCCCAGAATGTCGTCAACGGATTTGCCACGCTTGGCAGCAACCATTTCCGGGGAATTCATATTAGCCAAGCCATCGATAGTTGCACGAACCACGTTAATCGGGTTGGTGGAACCATAGGCTTTAGCCAATACGTTATGAACCCCAGCAACTTCCAGAACGGCGCGCATTGCACCGCCGGCGATGATACCGGTACCTTCGGAAGCCGGCTGCATGAATACGCGAGACCCAGTGTGAGCACCTTTAACCGGGTGCTGCAGGGTGCCGCCATTCAGCGCGACATTCAACATGTTGCGACGGGCTTTTTCCATCGCTTTCTGGATTGCTGCCGGAACTTCACGCGCTTTCCCGTAACCAAAACCAACGCGACCGTTGCCATCACCCACTACAGTCAGTGCGGTGAAGCTGAAAATACGACCACCTTTAACGGTTTTAGATACGCGATTTACCGCGATCAGCTTTTCCTGCAGTTCGCCAGCTTGTTTTTCGATGTGTGCCATCTTACACCTCTACCTTAGAACTGAAGGCCAGCTTCACGAGCAGCATCTGCCAGTGCCTGGACGCGACCATGATATTGGAACCCTGAACGGTCAAAGGACACATCTTTAATGCCTTTTTCCAATGCGCGCTCAGCGACTGCTTTACCTACAGCAGCAGCGGCATCTTTGTTGCCAGTGTACTTCAGTTGTTCTGCGATAGCTTTTTCTACAGTAGAAGCGGCTACCAAGATTTCAGAACCGTTCGGTGCGATAACCTGCGCATAAATATGGCGAGGGGTACGATGTACCACCAAGCGAGTCGCTCCCAATTCCTGGAGTTTGCGACGTGCGCGGGTTGCACGACGGATACGAGCTGATTTCTTATCCATAGTGTTACCTTACTTCTTCTTAGCCTCTTTGATACGCACGACTTCGTCGGCGTAACGGACACCCTTGCCTTTGTAAGGCTCAGGACGACGGTAAGCGCGCAGATCAGCTGCAACCTGACCGATAACCTGCTTATCAGCACCTTTCAGTACGATTTCAGTTTGAGTCGGGCATTCAGCTGTGATACCAGCCGGCAGCGCGTGGTCAATCGGGTGTGAATACCCCAGAGACAAATTCACGACATTGCCTTTAACTGCGGCACGGTAACCTACGCCAACCAGTTGAAGCTTCTTGGTGAAGCCTTCGGTAACACCGATAACGACTGCGTTCAGCAGTGCACGCGCGGTGCCTGCCTGTGCCCAACCGTCTGAAAAACCTTCGCGCGGTGCGAAAGTCAGAGCGTTGTCAGCCACAGTAACTTCAACAGCATCGTTGATGGTACGAGTCAGCTCGCCGTTTTTACCCTTGATCGAAATAACCTGACCGTTAAGTTTTACCTCTACGCCGGCAGGAATGACGACGGGTGCTTTTGCAACACGAGACATTCTTTCCTCCGATTAAGCTACGTAGCAGATAATCTCGCCACCAAGACCAGCCTGGCGCGCTGCACGATCAGTCATAACACCTTTAGAGGTAGAAACAACCGCGATTCCTAAACCAGCCATAACTTTCGGCAGCTCATCTTTTTTCTTATAGATGCGCAGACTTGGACGGCTGATACGCTGAATGCTTTCTACCACTGCCTTGCCTTGGAAGTATTTCAGAGAAATTTCCAGTTCAGGCTTGGTGTCGCCTTCGATTTTGTAATCTTGAATATAACCTTCTTCCTTAAGCACTTTGGCAATTGCCACTTTCAGCTTGGAGGAAGGCATGGTGATCGCAACTTTGTTCGCGGCCTGACCGTTGCGTATACGGGTCAGCATGTCCGCGATCGGATCTTGCATGCTCATCTGTCTTTACTCCCGTGATTCAATTGGTGACAATTACCAGCTAGCCTTTTTCAGACCCGGAATTTCACCGCGCATGGCGGCTTCACGGACCTTGATACGGCTCAACCCGAACTTCCGCAGGAAAGCGTGCGGACGACCTGTCTGGCGGCAGCGGTTACGCTGACGGGACGGGCTGGAATCACGCGGCAGAGTCTGCAGCTTGAGAACAGCATCCCAACGATCTTCGTCGGATGAGTTCACATTGGAGATGATAGCTTTCAATTCAGTGCGCTTAGCAAAGAATTTATTAGCCAATTTCACGCGTTTGACTTCGCGTGCTTTCATGGATTGCTTAGCCATTAGTAACCCTACCTTACTTGCGGAACGGGAAGTTAAAGGCGGCCAGCAGCGCGCGGCCTTCATCATCGGATTTCGCAGTGGTGGTAATGGTAATGTCCAAACCACGAACGCGATCGACTTTGTCATAGTCAATTTCCGGGAAGATGATCTGCTCACGCACGCCCATGCTGTAGTTGCCACGGCCATCGAAGGACTTGGCAGACAGACCGCGGAAGTCACGAATACGCGGTACAGCAATGGAAATCAGGCGCTCAAGGAACTCCCACATGCGTTCGCCACGCAGAGTTACTTTACAGCCGATCGGATAGCCCTGGCGGATTTTGAAGCCTGCAACAGATTTGCGTGCTTTGGTGATCAGCGGTTTTTGACCGGAGATAGCTGCCAGATCGGCTGCGGCGTTATCCAGCAGCTTCTTGTCAGCGATCGCTTCACCAACACCCATATTCAGGGTGATCTTCTCGACCCGAGGGACTTGCATGACAGAATTGTAGCTAAACTGAGTCATCAGTTTGCTAACCACTTCGTCTTTGTAGTAATCATGCAGTTTCGCCATCGTACTACTCCAAATTACTTGATAGTTTCGCTAGTAGATTTAAAGAAACGGACTTTTTTGCCGTCTTCGAATCTAAAGCCTACACGGTCAGCCTTGCCAGCTGCCGCATTGAACAGTGCAACGTTGGAAAGCTGGATTGCAGCTTCTTTTTCAACGATGCCACCCGGTTGGTTCAGGGCCGGAACCGGCTTCTGATGTTTCTTAACTAGGTTGATACCTTCAACAACGATCTTGCTGGAAGACAGAACATTCTTAACTTTACCGCGCTTACCTTTATCTTTGCCGGTCAGCACGATAACTTCGTCATCACGACGGATTTTCGCTGCCATGGTTCGCTCCTTAGAGTACTTCTGGTGCCAGAGAGATAATTTTCATGAACTTTTCAGAACGCAGTTCACGAGTTACCGGCCCAAAAATACGCGTACCGATAGGCTGCTCACTGTTATTGTTCAGAATAACGCATGCATTGCCATCGAAGCGAATGACAGAACCGTCCGGGCGACGAACACCCTTCTTGGTGCGCACCACAACCGCCTTCAGAACATCGCCTTTCTTCACCTTACCGCGAGGAATTGCTTCCTTGATGGTAATTTTGATGATATCGCCGACGCCTGCGTAGCGACGGTGCGAGCCACCTAGAACCTTGATACACATTACGCGACGTGCACCGGAGTTATCGGCCACGTTCAGCATAGTCTGTTCTTGGATCATTTTAGTGCTCCGCTAATGTCAACTACTACTTTTCAAACCCTTACGGGTCATTAATACCCCAGAATCGAGGGCGCAGTATTGTAACACCGCTTTTCGACCAAGGGTAGAAAAATAAACGGCCCTTTGCAGAGCCGTTTATCGTTTTCAAGAAGAGCAATACTGTATTACAGAATCGCTTTCTCTACAACGCGAACCAACGTCCAAGACTTAGTTTTGGACAGCGGACGGCATTCGCTGATTTCAACCACGTCACCGATACCGCATTCGTTGTTCTCATCATGTACGTGCAGTTTGGTCGTACGTTTGATGAATTTCCCATACAGCGGGTGTTTCACAAAACGTTCGATTGCAACAACCATGGATTTCTCCATTTTGTCGCTCACAACACGACCTTGCAGAGTACGGATATTATCGCTCATTACGCACCCGCCTTCTGAGTCAGTAAAGTCTTAACACGTGCAATATTGCGACGCACTTGTTTTACCAGGTGAGTCTGTTGCAACTGACCACTGGCCGCTTGCATACGCAAGTTAAATTGCTCGCGCAGCAGTTCGAGCAGCTCGGTGTTCAGCTCTTCAACGCTCTTTTCACGCAGCTCATTTGCTTTCATTACATCACCGTCTTAGTTACAAAGGTGGTTTTGATCGGCAGTTTCGCTGCTGCCAGTTGGAATGCCTCACGGGCTAATTCTTCCTGCACACCGTCCATTTCGTACAGGACTTTACCTGGCTGAATCAAGGCAACCCAATATTCCACGTTACCTTTACCTTTACCCATACGTACTTCAAGCGGTTTCTCGGTAATTGGTTTGTCCGGGAATACTCGGATCCAAATTTTACCTTGACGCTTAACAGCACGGGTCATGGCACGACGTGCAGCTTCGATTTGGCGAGCGGTCAGGCGACCACGACCAACAGCTTTCAGACCGAAAGTACCGAAGCTGACATCCGTACCGGCAGCCAGACCGCGGTTACGGCCTTTGTGCATCTTACGGAATTTTGTACGCTTTGGTTGTAACATCAGCGACTCTCCTTACTTGCGGCCTTTACGCTGCTGCTTTTTAGGTTGAGCAGCCGGTTTTTCCGGTTGTTCAACGGCAGCCATACCACCCAGGATCTCACCTTTGAAGATCCACACTTTCACACCGATAACACCGTAAGTGGTGTGTGCTTCGGACGTGTTGTAGTCGATATCCGCACGCAGCGTGTGCAACGGAACGCGACCTTCGCGGTACCATTCGGTACGTGCGATTTCAGCACCACCTAGGCGGCCACTGACTTCAACTTTAATGCCCTTGGCACCCAGACGCATGGCGTTCTGAACGGCACGCTTCATCGCACGGCGGAACATCACACGACGTTCCAGCTGAGAAGTGATGCTGTCAGCAACCAGTTTCGCGTCCAGTTCCGGCTTGCGAACTTCCGCGATATTGATCTGTGCAGGGACGCCAGCGATATCCGCTACGACTTTGCGCAGTTTTTCAACATCTTCACCTTTTTTACCGATAACGATGCCCGGACGAGCGGTGTGAATGGTTACACGGATGCTCTTGGCCGGACGTTCGATAACGATACGAGAGACGGAGGCTTTCTCCAGTTCTTTCGTCAGGTATTTACGAACTTTAAAATCGCTGTCCAGGTTGTCAGCGAATTCTTTGGTATTCGCATACCAAGTAGAGTTCCAAGGTTTGACAATACCCAGGCGAATACCATTAGGATGTACTTTCTGACCCATTGCTAGTCTCCAGAGTCTCAGCGATCGGACACAACCACAGAAATGTGGCTGGTACGCTTCAGGATGCGATCCGCACGACCTTTAGCACGAGGCATAATGCGCTTCATGCTTGGGCCTTCGTCTACGAAGATTTTCGCAACTTTCAGATCATCAATGTCAGCGCCATCGTTGTGCTCTGCGTTGGCAATGGCAGACTCCAGTACTTTTTTAACCAGACCAGCAGCTTTCTTGTTGGTGTAGGTCAGAATTTCCAGAGCTTGCGACACTTTCTTACCGCGAATCAGGTCAGCCACCAGGCGAACCTTTTGAGCAGAAGAACGAGCATGAAGATGTTTAGCTATAGTTTCCATCTCTTCCTCCTACTTTATTTTTTCTTGGCTTTTTTATCAGCCGCGTGGCCGCGATAAGTACGAGTCGGCGCGAATTCACCCAGTTTGTGACCGACCATTTCATCGGAAACAAACACTGGAACGTGCTGACGACCATTATGGACAGCGATGGTCAAACCGATCATAGTTGGAAAGATCGTTGAACGACGGGACCAAGTGCGCAGAGGCTTCTTGTCACCGCTTTCCACCGCTTTCTCTACCTTCTTCAGCAAGTGCAGGTCAATAAAAGGACCTTTCTTGAGAGAACGTGGCATGGTTTATCCTCTAATATTATTTAGTACGGCGACGTACGATGAATTTATCAGTACGCTTGTTGCTGCGAGTCTTCTTACCTTTGGTCTGAATGCCCCACGGTGAAACCGGGTGCTTACCAAAGTTACGACCTTCACCACCACCGTGCGGGTGGTCGACTGGGTTCATTGCCGTACCGCGAACGGTAGGACGAACACCACGCCAGCGTGCAGCACCAGCTTTACCCAGAACGCGCAGCATATGCTCAGCGTTACCTACTTCGCCCAGCGTAGCGCGGCAGTCAGATTCGACTTTACGCATTTCGCCAGAACGCAGACGCAGGGTCACGTACGCGCCGTCACGTGCAACGATCTGCACGTAAGCACCAGCAGAACGCGCCAGCTGACCGCCTTTACCCGGCTTCATTTCCACGTTGTGAACGGTGGAACCGACCGGAATATTGCGCATCGGCAACGTGTTGCCAGCTTTGATAGCAGCATCAACGCCAGACTGGATCTGATCACCGGCTTTCAGGCCTTTCGGCGCCAGGATGTAACGGCGTTCGCCGTCTTTGTACAGAACCAGAGCGATGTTGGCGGAACGGTTAGGATCATATTCCAAACGTTCTACAACAGCAGGGATACCATCTTTGTTACGCTTGAAGTCAACAATACGGTATTGCTGTTTGTGGCCACCACCGATATGACGGGTAGTGATGCGGCCATTGTTGTTACGGCCACCGGATTTGCTGTTTTTTTCCAGCAACGGAGCATAAGGTTTGCCCTTGTGCAGCTCAGGGTTAACCACTTTAACAACGTGGCGACGACCCGGACATGTCGGTTTACATTTAACAATTGCCATTGTTCTTTACTCCTCCGAACTCCTCCGACTTACTCTGCGCCGCCGATGAAGTCCAGATTCTGGCCTTCTTTCAGGGTGACGTAAGCTTTTTTCCAGTCGCTACGACGACCGATACGCTGTCCATGACGTTTCGTTTTCCCTTTAACCAGCAGGGTACGAACTTCATTGACTTCGACTTCAAACAGTTTCTGCACAGCAGCTTTGATTTCTGCTTTGGTCGCGTCTTTAGCAACTTTGAGCACGATGGTGTTGTGTTTTTCCATCGCAGTAGACGCTTTTTCAGAAACGTGAGGTGCAGTCAACACCTTAAGCAGACGTTCTTCACGGATCATGCCAGCATCTCCTCAACTTGCTTAACAGCGTCAGCCGTCATTACGACTTTGTCGAAGGCGATCAGGCTAACCGGATCGATACCTGCTACATCACGTACGTCAACCTTGTACAGGTTGCGTGCAGCCAAGAACAGATTTTCATCAAGTTCACCGGTGATGATCAGCACGTCGTCCAGCGCCAAGTCTTTCAGTTTCTGTGCCAGCAGCTTGGTTTTCGGTGCTTCAACAGAGAACTGCTCGACAACGATCAAACGATCCTGACGTACCAGCTCGGACAGAATGCTTTTCAGCGCGCCGCGGTACATCTTTTTGTTTACTTTTTGACTGTGGTCCTGAGGCTTGGCAGCAAAGGTCACACCACCGGAACGCCAGATCGGGCTCTTGATAGAACCTGAACGCGCCCGGCCAGTACCTTTCTGACGCCACGGTTTTTTACCGGAACCAGTTACTTCAGCACGGGTCTTCTGAGCACGAGTCCCTTGACGGGCACCAGCTGCATAAGCAACAACAACCTGGTGTACCAGCGCTTCGTTGAAATCACGACCGAAGGTAGTTTCGGAAACAGTCAGCGCGCTTTGCGCGTCTTTCAATACTAATTCCATTGCTATCCCCTTACGCCTTCACAGCCGGTTTAACGATCAGGTCGCTACCGGTTGCACCCGGGACAGCACCTTTCACCAGCAGCAGGTTGCGCTCAGCGTCAACGCGTACTACGTCCAGACTCTGAACGGTTACACGCTCGTTGCCCAGCTGACCAGCCATTTTCTTGCCTTTGAACACTTTGCCCGGAGTCTGGTTCTGACCGATAGAACCCGGAACGCGGTGAGACAAGGAGTTACCGTGGGTAGCATCCTGAGTACGGAAGTTCCAGCGTTTAACAGTACCCGCGAAACCTTTACCTTTGGACGTACCAGTAACGTCAACTTTTTTCACGTCAGCGAAAATTTCAACGCTGATGCTTTGGCCTACGGTGAACTCTTCGCCTTCAGACAGACGGAATTCACGCAGGACGCGGCCAGCTTCAACACCCGCTTTAGCAAAATGACCTGCTTCCGGCTTGGTAACACGGTTTGCTTTTTTAGCACCGGTAGTTACCTGTACAGCCTGGTAGCCATCATTAGCCAAGTCTTTAACCTGAGTAACGCGGTTTGCTTCAATTTCGATAACGGTTACAGGGATAGAAACGCCGTCTTCAGTGAAGATGCGGGTCATGCCCACTTTTTTACCGACTAAACCAATCATTGTATCAACCTCTCAATCGCTTGATGACCTGATTAACCCAGGCTGATCTGCACGTCTACACCGGCAGCCAGGTCCAGACGCATCAGAGCATCAACGGTTTTCTCGGTTGGCTCAACGATGTCAACCAGACGCTTGTGAGTGCGAATTTCGTACTGATCGCGCGCGTCTTTGTTGACGTGCGGGGAGATCAGAACGGTAAAGCGCTCTTTGCGGGTCGGCAGCGGGATCGGACCACGTACTTGCGCACCAGTGCGCTTGGCCGTCTCAACGATTTCCGCGGTTGCTTGATCGATCAGGCGATGATCAAACGCTTTCAGGCGGATACGGATTCTTTGGTTCTGCATGAGACCAGAGCTCCAATTATTTATAAACGTAAATGATTACTCCTCAAACCCATTTCGATTGATGGGGAGTGTAATCGTTCGGCCATAACTCCCAAATCGGGAGCATTGTTGACCCATGCCTATTGCATGGCGTCTCTGTTCGTAAACGTACTGCATATACATGCAGTACGTTTAACGTAACAGGCCCGACTTAATTCATACGGGCCCGCGCATTATACGTAAATCTGTTCAGGAAGCAACCGCGTTTTACAGAATCATGCCTCTTTTTTTAGCTGCGCTTGCAGATAATTAGGCAACCCGAGGCGCGCTATCAGGTCAAGTTCCGTCTCAATCCAGTCGATGTGTCCTTCTTCATCGGCCAAGATTTCAATCAGCAAATCGCGGCTGACATAATCGCGCACCGAATCCATATACGCGATCCCTTCGCGCAAATCCTTGGCGCCATCCAACTCCAGTTTCAGGTCAGAACGCAGTATCTCTTCAACATCTTCGCCAATATTGAGTTTTCCGAGATCTTGCAGAGTTATGCTCATTTCTGGTGTACGGGGTTTCGGGGAGGGGGGCGTATCCTGCTGATTGATTTCGTGGATGATTTCAACAACAGAGAGATGATACCCCATGAAAAAGTCTACCCTACAGGTCTCCGCAGAACCAGATATTGCCGGTGATCCCTTGCATGAACTCATTCGTAATGGTGCCAGGCAACTGATAGCTGCCGCCGTTGAGGTTGAGCTCGAAGCCATGCTGCAACAACATGCTGAACGCCTCCTTGACGATGGGCGTCATGCTGTCGTTCGTAACGGCTATTTGCCACAACGAACCATACAGACGGGTATTGGGGATGTTGAAATTAAAGTGCCTAAGGTCAGGGATCGCAGCGGCAACGGAATATGCTTCAACAGCGCGTTGTTGCCGCCTTATCTGAAACGTGCAAAAAGCGTCAAAGAGTTGCTATAGCCAAGCGACTTAATTTTGATTACACCATATGGACTGAGAACAAAATCTCTGTATCGCAACCACTCTCTCTTTTTTTGCTTTTTGCTTGTGCCCATTTATGCTCAATTGAGTTAAGATCTGGCGAATATGTAGGCAAATACTCCACCATATACCCTGTATCGATGATGACTTGTTGAATATTATGTTTTTCGTGAAAAGTTGCATTGTCCATCACGATTACCCTGTTTTTAGGGAGTACTGGGATAAGGACTTGTGTGACCCAGGAATAGAAAACATCGCTGTTAATATTGATATCAAATAATCCGATAGCAAACAGCGTTGTGCCTAATAAAGCGCCGATAACATTTGTTCTTCCCTTGGCTCCCCAGTTCTTCAGCCCAAAACACCGTTGACCTTTTGGGGAATAGCCGTGAGTCCGTGGGGTATCGTGTGGAAAACCACTTTCATCAATAAAAACAATAGATTTGACTTCTTTTTCATACTGTTGTATTTTTTGTTGAAATGCTTACCGGGCGCTTTCGTCGGCTTTCGGATGACGTAGCGTTTTTTTATAGGTCAATCCCAGCCTTTTAAGAGCATAGGTATCTACACATCATAAAGGGTTAAAAACCACCATAGCTAAGTGGGCAAGTTCTTCCGGGGTATAGTCTGCTAATAACGTCAAGGTATTTAGCAGGATGGATAGTCCGGCAAGCAGCGCTGGGGCGCTTTCTTTACGCCCTCGTTTTTGTTGTCGTCCGGATAATCGGCAAATTAACTGACGGGCTGCCACATTGTCGTCTCCTTCAGCGCGTTGCAGCCGCCATACCAGCACACATGCCATGCTAGCTATCAATAACCTGCGTAGCAGTGCACCAGCACTGCGCTGAAGCCATTTTTCTACATCATGACCGGCACCTTTCAGCAGCTTAAAAAAGGATTCAATACCCTAGCGCCAGTAATACCAGCGAGCGACTTCCGCGCTGGTGATCTCGTTGCTAACGTTTGTGAGCAGCGTCCAGCGTCCGATAAATTTACCGTAAGTATCGGTAAGGCGAACCACAACTAATCTGAGTGTCAGAGCTACGCCTGGCTGAACTTTCACTCGCCGTCCGGTGTTCTTGTCTTTCCGCTTCGGTTTTGCTGTTCGCGTTATGATCACGGATGTTTCCCCGATCTCCATATTGGCTTTTTTCCCTTTCCAGCCAACCTGTCCGTTTGCGATAAATGGCAGATCGTCTGCAATTTCACCAATTTTACGGGTGTCACCGCCCCACTCGGCCTGATGCCCTTCCTTTCCCCGGATAAGCCAACATATTCCCTGGGAGCTTAATGTGCGCATATGCCCGATAGAGTCACCTTCACGGTCAATGAGATGAACTATAGCCAAACGACTTAAAAATGATTACAGCCAATGCCCTGATATGTGGCAAAAAATACAGCTAATTGTTATCAAAATAATGTCGCTTTGCTATAACTTCTTCCCGGTATCAAGAGACTCAACGCGGGCGATATCAGCCGTCAAAGCATCCATATGAGTCAGACTCTCAGACAAGCCCTCGGTTAGCGTTGAACGACAACCCGCCCTATCGGTTAGAATTTGAGACAGGGGCGCTATTGGTAAACCATTTGCAGCATCAAGCAGTAGGCGGGTTTGTAGTTCATAACCGACGTCGCCACCATGCGTCATTTTCAAACGTTCTTCTTTCCCATTGTGGGTACGAAACTGTAAATGAGACCAGTCGTGAACGACGGGAGCGTATGGATGCGGGCTAAGTGCAACCTGCCGGAGAGCCAGCGAAATAATCGGTTCATTGAGCTGACTGAAGCTAATACGTTCATTATTAAAAAAACGCCAAACGGCCTGAGTAGTGGCGAATGTTGTTTTCTGCGCGCAGGCAAGGTCTTTAACGGCTGACACCAATGGTGCTGCGGGAGTCATGTGTTGCTTAACCAGACGCTGATAACGCCGGTTAAGGCGGGCATCAATCCCGCCGATGGATAAGTTGAGATCATGCAGCAACGTAATAGCAGATATTGCAAAAGATGTGTAGATACCTATGGTTCAAGGGCTTGGCTGAGGCGTGTTATACGATCGGCCAAAGAGGGTGATTGAAGCATAAGAGATCCGTTTTTACTCTGATGTCGCAAAACAGGGTGGCAAGCGATAAAGTCATCAACGATGATGCAATAATATACGGCAGATCACAGATTTTTTTTAATCGTATCTGCATCGATTATTGCCATCTTTGGCTATGTTAATCAATAAACCAGTTTATTTCTGGATGTTTCGATACAGCGTGAAGGGATGGTTTTTTGCATGAATATATGCATACTGTGCGCTTTCGGGCTAAGTCTACGAAAAACGCGTTGCTCTCTACGCCGTGAAAACAGCGGAAGTCGCAAAGTGAAAACAACAGAAGATAGGCGCTATGAGCTCAGAGCATAAGCAATCGCTTCCTGCCATTACCTTGGCAGCTATTGGCGTGGTGTACGGGGATATCGGCACCAGCCCACTTTATACATTAAGGGAATGCCTTTCCGGACAGTTTGGGTTTGGCGTCGAGCAGCATTCAGTATTTGGCTTCCTCTCGCTGATTTTCTGGCTGCTGGTACTGGTGGTGTCGATCAAGTATCTCTCCTATGTGATGCGAGCCGACAATGCCGGAGAAGGGGGTATTTTGACCCTGATGTCACTGGCAGGACGCCACACCAGCGATCGCATGACATCCATCGTGGTGATCATGGGGCTGATTGGCGGAGGGTTTTTTTATGGCGAAGTGGTGATCACCCCGGCGATGTCGGTGCTTTCAGCAATGGAAGGGATTGAGATTGCTGCCCCCGAGTTGGACAGCTACATCGTGCCGCTGTCGGTGATTGTGCTGACCTTGCTGTTTGCCATTCAGAAACACGGCACCAGTAGCGTGGGTAAGCTGTTTGCGCCGGTGATGCTGATTTGGTTTTTGACGCTGGCGGTGCTAGGAGTGCGCAGCGTGATGGAAACGCCGCAGGTGTTTCAGGCATTGAACCCGGTTTACGCCGTGCGTTTCTTTATGGAATACAAGTTTATCTCTTTCTTCGCGCTGGGGGCTGTGGTACTGGCGATCACCGGGGTGGAGGCGCTGTATGCAGATATGGGGCACTTTGGTAAATTCCCTATTCGCTTGGCGTGGTTTACCGTGGTATTGCCGTCGTTGGTGCTCAACTATTTTGGTCAGGGGGCGTTGCTGCTGCGTAATCCGGAAGCCATCAAAAATCCCTTCTTTTTACTGGCTCCCGACTGGGCGTTGATTCCGCTGCTGATCCTGGCAACGCTGGCGACTATCATCGCTTCTCAGGCCGTTATCTCCGGCGTATTCTCGCTGACGCGTCAGGCAGTACGTCTGGGGTATTTGCCGCCAATGCGTATTGTGCATACGTCAGACATGGAATCCGGGCAGATTTATATTCCGGCGATAAACTGGCTGCTGTATACGGCGGTGGTGATTGTCATCGTCAGCTTCGAGCATTCTGGCAATTTAGCGGCAGCTTACGGTATCGCGGTGACCGGAACCATGGTACTGACCAGCATTCTTTCCGCGACCGTGGCGGTAAAAAACTGGCACTGGCATCGCTATCTGGTGTGGCTATTGCTGGTGGCGATGTTGTTGATTGATATCCCACTGTTTCTTGCCAACGTGGTTAAAATCCTTTCCGGCGGCTGGTTGCCGCTGGCGCTGGGATTGATCATGTTTACCACTATGACGACCTGGAAGAGCGAGCGTTTCCGTTTACTGCGTCGTTTGCATGAGCATGGTAATTCACTGGATGCGATGATTGCCTCACTCGAGAAAAACCAGCCGGTACGGGTGCCGGGTACGGCAGTCTATCTGTCGCGCGCGACGCACGTCATCCCGTTTGCATTACTGCATAATCTCAAACACAACAAAGTATTGCACGAAAGGGTGGTGCTGCTGACCATGCGCACAGAAGCGGTTCCCTATGTGCATAATGTGCAGCGCGTTACGGTTGAACAGCTTTCCCCGACCTTTTGGCGTGTGATTGCCAACTACGGTTGGCGAGAAACGCCCAACGTGGAAGAGGTGTTTCACCGCTGTTGGCAGGAGGGATTAGCTTGCCAAATGATGGAAACATCGTTTTTCATGTCTAATGAGTCGCTAACCATGGGCAAACGGCACTGGTATCTGCGCGTGTGCGGCAAGGTGTTTATGATGCTGAATCGCAATGCGTTGCGGGCGGCCGATCAGTTTGATATACCGCCAAACAGGCTGATAGAGCTGGGGATTCAGGTAGAGATTTAGTGTATGACGTCCTCGAAATAGAGGGCGTCATTTTTGGTGATTATTTACCGTTCGATTTTAAGGTTTCCCCTTCCTTCAGGGCCATAGGTATCTACACATCATAAAGGGTTAAAAACCACCATAGCTAAGTGGGCAAGTTCTTCCGGGGTATAGTCTGCTAATAACGTCAAGGTATTTAGCAGGATGGATAGTCCGGCAAGCAGCGCTGGGGCGCTTTCTTTACGCCCTCGTTTTTGTTGTCGTCCGGATAATCGGCAAATTAACTGACGGGCTGCCACATTGTCGTCTCCTTCAGCGCGTTGCAGCCGCCATACCAGCACACATGCCATGCTAGCTATCAATAACCTGCGTAGCAGTGCACCAGCACTGCGCTGAAGCCATTTTTCTACATCATGACCGGCACCTTTCAGCAGCTTAAAAAAGGATTCAATACCCCAGCGCCAGTAATACCAGCGAGCGACTTCCGCGCTGGTGATCTCGTTGCTAACGTTTGTGAGCAGCGTCCAGCGTCCGATAAATTTACCGTAAGTATCGGTAAGGCGAACCACAACTAATCTGAGTGTCAGAGCTACGCCTGGCTGAACTTTCACTCGCCGTCCGGTGTTCTTGTCTTTCCGCTTCGCTTTTGCTGTTCGCGTTATGATCACGGATGTTTCCCCGATCTCCATATTGGCTTTTTTCCCTTTCCAGCCAACCTGTCCGTTTGCGATAAATGGCAGATCGTCTGCAATTTCACCAATTTTACGGGTGTCACCGCCCCACTCGGCCCGATGCCCTTCCTTTCCCCGGATAAGCCAACATATTCCCTGGGAGCTTAATGTGCGCATATGCCCGATAGAGTCACCTTCACGGTCAATGAGATGAACTAACTTCTTTCCGGTATCAAGAGACTCAACGCGGGTGATATCAGCCGTCAAAGCA
This sequence comes from Symbiopectobacterium sp. RP, assembly GCF_050472005.1. Classification (NCBI taxonomy): domain Bacteria; kingdom Pseudomonadati; phylum Pseudomonadota; class Gammaproteobacteria; order Enterobacterales; family Enterobacteriaceae; genus Symbiopectobacterium; species Symbiopectobacterium sp. RP. The sequence continues at coordinate 306,630 of NZ_JBGOGS010000002.1, forward strand.
TCCATATGAGTCAGACTCTCAGACAAGCCCTCGGTTAGCGTTGAACGACAACCCGCCCTATCGGTTAGAGTTTGAGACAGGGGCGCTATTGGTAAACCATTTGCAGCATCAACCAGTAGGCTGGTTTGTAGTTCATAACCGACGTCGCCAGCATGCGTCATTTTCAAACGTTCTTCTTTCCCATTGTGGGTACGAAACTGTAAATGAGACCAGTCGTGAACGACGGGAGCGTATGGATGCGGGCTAAGTGCAACCTGCCGGAGAGCCAGCGAAATAATCGGTTCATTGAGCTGACTGAAGCTAATACGTTCATTATTAAAAAAACGCCAAACGGCCTGAGTAGTGGCGAATGTTGTTTTCTGCGCGCAGGCAAGGTCTTTAACGGCTGATGCCAATGGTGCTGCGGGAGTCATATGTTGCTTAAGCAGACGCTGATAACGCCGGTTAAGGCGGGCATCAATCCCGCCGATGGATAAGTTGAGATCATGCAGCAACGTAATAGCAGATATTGCAAAAGATGTGTAGATACCTATGCCTTATATATCCGGCAGGCCCATTTCTCTGAACAGTCTATTTGGTAGGGCTATGCACAGCGCTGGTGACAGACTGATCCGCCATTGCTTGTGACAGCTGCCCACTGTCTGGGCTGCAAGGTCCTTACCGACCCCTCTAACCCTGAGCTCGCTATAACGAGTCCGCCCTTTCTTCCACTCTTTCCACAGCAGACTGCGCAACCTCCTTCTTACCCACCCCAGCAGGTTGCGCGTCAGTGACGGTAACTCGTTCAGACTGTAGTAGTTCCGCCATCCCGTCAGATATACCCTGAGTTTGCCGATAACCTGTTCCAGACTGCGGCCTTTGCTGCGCCCGGTTATCTCTCTCAGACGGGATTTAGCCCGTCTTATCGACTCCGGGGCAATGAGGATCCACGCTCTCCCTTTGCCGGAGCTGATGCTGTAACCCAGGAACTTACGTTCGCACGGTGGCGACACCGCTCTTTTCCGCTCATTAACCTTCAGTTTCAGTCTCTTCTCCAGCCAGTGGGTGATGCTTTCCTTCACACATTTACCGGCTCTTTCGCTTCTGACGTAGATATAGCCAAGCGACTTAATTTTGATTACACCATATGGACTGAGAACAAAATCTCTGTATCGCAACCACTCTCTTTTTTTTGCTTTTTGCTTGTGCCCATTTAGCTCAATTGGGTTAAGATCTGGCCAATATGTAGGCAAATACTCCACCATATCTACTCCGGTAGCGGCGGTGGGGGCATCGTGCAGAAAAACACCGCGTCGCACGGTGTCGGTAGCATGCTCTCTGCGGTCGTCAGCAACGGGTCGTGTTTAGACGCGCCTAATCATTCATCCGGTAGGCGCGGCCTTCCATCAAGATAGGTGTGGCGAGTCGGGTTGAAAAGCACGCATCGTAGTACTGTTTGATATCGCGTTCGCGCTGCTGACTTTCGCGCATTTTTACCAGCATCAGCGCCAGATTGGCAACCAGTACTACCGAGAGCACCAGCATCAATAACCCAGTGCCGAAATAGCGCCACAGCGTGATGGCGTCAGGATCGCTGCGTAAATTGATGTGCTGCATTCCGTTGGCATCGGTGGAGAGTTGCGTGATAAACCCTTTGGCGCCAAAGGGCGTGTGCAGCAGCATGGCGGAAAGCCGTTGCAACTCTTGCCATTGCTCTGTTGCATGATATTCATTAAACGGCTTGGGCGGCAGCGGGTAGTTTACGAGTTGGCGGCCTTCGTCGCTGCGGATAAGAAAGCCGCTGTGTGGCGGGCTGTTCAGCGAGTCGGTGGCCGCGTTAATCTCTTGGTAGAAAAAAGACTCCGTGGCGCTGACCACCAACGATTCCAGCGATTCAGCATTAACGGAACGCAGCAAAACGTTCATCCCCTTAAGCGATCCTGATTTTGCGCGTCTGACCAAGGCATCCCAGGTTTTCACATTGCCCAGATTGACCAGCGCATTTTTCAGCCGCGTGCAATCCTCTTCACGAGTACACAGATCCTGAGTTTTCAGCACGATATCAGAGAAATTGTTGAGCAGCACCATACCTGATTTCTGAATGGCGGACGTGAGCTGCGTGCTAACTTTACCTTCATCGTTGGTCACGGGATGCAACTGTGCGTTCACCACGGATAGTAGCGCCGACGCTTTTTCGATTACGTCCGACTTAGGTAGCGGTAACGACCCGGCCTTGTTCCAGTAGATGGCAGAGCAATCAAACGGGGTAAAAGCAGAGGGCTTTACGTTACTCGGATAGCGGTTGCCCGCAGGCACATCGCACATGCCAGTGCTTTGAATATCCAACTTATCGCCGATTTTTAGGTGGGCGTTTTGCAATTCGTCAACCTGTACCACTTTGATATTCTGTGCGCCGTGCAGCCAGCTCATGCTCAGGTTGAGCGGTAATTCCAACGGCAAGAAGCTGAGCAGCAAGATAAGGTGCAGTAGCGCACCCGCAGAGAGAATCAGGTTTTTTCCAAAGCGCTGAAGGGGGAAACGGCTGACTTCCTCGTGGAGCGAGAGAAATTCGCCTTGGCGAACGACCTGACGATTCAGATAGATGTCGACTTGGGTTTTCTGCGCCAGATCGTAGGCGATATAAGGCTGCCAATGGGGGGGATAGATAAGATCGATATTGCCCAGCGAAATATTGCCAATCTGCTCCTGGTTCGATTCGCCAAACAGGCCGAGGCACTGTGGCGTGCCATTCAGGCAATGTACCTCTTGCAGTTCACGCTCGGAGGGGGCGCGAAACAGCTGCCAGCAGCTCCATGTCGCCAGCAGCACGGCGGCAGCGGCAAGCCAGGGCATCACCGCCAACGGCGTCATCAGGCTGATAAACAACAGCAGAAAAGCCAATGAAATCAAAAGCGATTCCCGAATGCCCGAGGCGTGATGTACGGCGTATTCTTCTCGTGTTTCCTTGCGAACGGCAACCAGCTCGGCGCGTTCATTCCCCTCTTCTCGAATCGAGGCATTACGTTCAGGTATTACCGGCGGCGGTAAAATGTTCTGATCGCTGTGCTCAACGCATTCACTCAAGGAATGTCCGTTGAGCGCAACGACCAGCGGAATTGAGCGGGTGTTAATCAGCTCAATATGGTTGTTCTCGGTGATGTACTGTTCCCAGTCAGCAGGCAGGTGTATCTCTTGTGTATCAATAAAATAACGCCATTTGTTCGCCGTGTTGGTAGTGAGGCCATAACGCGTAATGCTGTGGGTGAGCACATAGACGCGCGGATCTTGGCGAGTACGCTGTAACACTGGCAACGTGCTGGGCGCTGACAGTTGCAGATTGGCGAGTGTCAAATAGCGCTCGATGGTGGCACGCTCATCGTGCGTTAATGTGTGTTCTCGCACGTGCATGACGGCGAAGGACGGTTTTGTAAAAGGCAAATGGCGACGCATACGGTATCCAGTGTAACTTCTGATGACGATAAGACAGGCAAACAATAGAGATAAAAGAACAACTATTGTGCTCATGCCATCCTCATTCCAACGCTGATAATTCGGATACTAGCAAACTTATCCCGAGAGTGATAATCCGTATGTCATTGTTAATCAGCTTGAATCACTCATTAACGCAATAAATTTTTCCTATATTTCTTCGATCTTACCAAGAGAAAATCAGAAAAAAACATGGGGAAAATCTGAATTTATTGTGATGTGTTGAGTTTTATTTTTTTCGGGGAAAAGCCGTAATGTTTGTTATTTGTTGCGATTACGTAAATTGAGTCTTTTCAGAGTTGCGGTAAGATGGCCTGTTAACGCACAATGTGAGCAATATCAAAAAAGAAAATTAACGTTTTTTTTGCATTCTGCGGCGTTCCCGTTACGGAAAAAGAGGTGCCGATTCCTCGCCTTTTTTTGACGGACATCAGTTTTTTGTTGTCGCAGGAATGCCTCGTAGGGCGAATATATTTATGGATAACAATCTGAAAAAACCGAAAATTCTGAACGTGGAGACGGTAGCTCGCTCGCGCCTGTTTAACGTGGAATCGGTTGATCTTGAGTTCAGCAACGGCGTGCGCCGCGTGTATGAACGGATGCGCCCTTCGGGGCGAGAAGCGGTGATGATTGTGCCGATTATCGACAATCAACTGGTGCTGGTGCGCGAATACGCCGTCGGTATCGAGCAGTATGAATTGGGGTTCCCCAAAGGGCTCATCGATCCGGGGGAAACCGTTTTTGAAGCGGCGAATCGTGAATTGATGGAAGAAGCGGGATTCGGCGCACACCAGATGTCGCTGCTGGCGACGCTGACGTTGGCGCCTTCCTATTTATCCAGCCGCATGAATATCGTGGTTGCGCGTGACCTTTATCCGCAGACGCGAGAAGGGGATGAGCCTGAGCCGCTGATTCCAGTGCGCTGGCCATTGGATAATTTGCTGGGCCTGTTGCAGAAGCCGGATTTTCGCGAAGCGCGTAACGTCAGTGCGCTGTTTTTAACGCGCGAGTGGTTGGCAGGACAGACACCTTCATCGTCCCCGGCCTAGGCCATAGGTATCTACACATCTTTTGCAATATCTGCTATTACGTTGCTGCATGATCTCAACTTATCCATCGGCGGGATTGATGCCCGCCTTAACCGGCGTTATCAGCGTCTGGTTAACCAACACATGACTCCCCCAGCACCATTGGCGTCAGCCGTTAAAGACCTTGCCTGCGCGCAGAAAACAACATTCGCCACTACTCAGGCCGTTTGGCGTTTTTTTAATAATGAACGTATTAGCTTCAGTCAGCTCAATGAACCGATTATTTCGCTGGCTCTCCGGCAGGTTGCACTTAGCCCGCATCCATACGCTCCCGTCGTTCACGACTGGTCTCATTTACAGTTTCGTACCCACAATGGGAAAGAAGAACGTTTGAAAATGACGCATGGTGGCGACGTCGGTTATGAACTACAAACCAGCCTACTGCTTGATGCTGCAAATGGTTTACCAATAGCGCCCCTGTCTCAAACTCTAACCGATAGGGCGGGTTGTCGTTCAACGCTAACCGAGGGCTTGTCTGAGAGTCTGACTCATATGGATGCTTTGACGGCTGATATCGCCCGCGTTGAGTCTCTTGATACCGGGAAGAAGTTAGTTCATCTCATTGACCGTGAAGGTGACTCTATCGGGCATATGCGCACATTAAGCTCCCAGGGAATATGTTGGCTTATCCGGGGAAAGGAAGGGCATCGGGCCGAGTGGGGCGGTGACACCCGTAAAATTGGTGAAATTGCAGACGATCTGCCATTTATCGCAAACGGACAGGTTGGCTGGAAAGGGCAAAAAGCCAATATGGAGATCGGGGAAACATCCGTGATTATAACGCGAACAGCAAAACCGAAGCGGAAAGACAAGAGCACCGGACGGCAAGTGAAAGTTCAGCCAGGCGTAGCTCTGACACTCAGATTAGTTGTGGTTCGCCTTACCGATACTCACGGTAAATTTATCGGACGCTGGACACTGCTCACAAACGTTAGCAACGAGATCACCAGCGCGGAAGTCGCTCGCTGGTATAGATAAACGACTTAATTTTGATTACATTATTTAAATGAGCTATTCAATTGATTTTAGACGTAAAGTGATATCTACACGGGAAGAAGAAGGGTTGAGTATCCGAGAAACAGCGAAGCAATTTCGGATTGGCCCTGCCTCTGTATCGCGTTGGATTAATCAAATAGCGTCAAAAGCATCGACCACGCGTCAGCGAAAGAGCGATAAATCCGAGTTGATAAAAGATGTTGAACAATATCCAGATGCTTACCAAAAAGAACGTGCAGAGCGTTTTGGCGTTTGTCAGAAGGCCATTTGGCAAGCTCTTAAAAAGCTGGGATTGACCTATAAAAAAACGCTACGTCATCCGAAAGCCGACGAAAGCGCCCGGCAAGCATTTCAACAAAAAATACAACAGTATGAAAAAGAAGGTAAACCTATTGTTTTTATTGATGAAAGTGGTTTTCCACACGATACCCCACGGACTCACGGCTATTCCCCAATAAGGTCAACGGTGTTTTGGCCTGAAGAAGGGGGGAGCCAAGGGAAGAACAAATGTTATCGGCGCTTTATTAGGCACAACGCTGTTTGCTATCGGATTATTTGATATCAATATTAACAGCGATGTTTTCTATTCCTGGGTCACACAAGTCTTTATCCCAGTACTCCCTAAAAACAGGGTAATCGTGATGGACAATGCAACTTTTCACAAAAAACATAATATTCAACAAGTCATCATCGATGCAGGGTATATGGTGGAGTATTTGCCTACATATTCGCCAGATCTTAACCCCATTGAGCATAAATGGGCACAAGCAAAAAGCAAAAAAAGAGAGAGTGGTTGCGATACAGATATTTTGTTCTCAGTCCATATGGTGTAATCAAAATTAAGTCGCTTGGCTATACCTATGGGCCTAGGCCGGGGAACGCTTGCAGAAATAATCCGTTTGGTTTGTAAGCGATTCCCGCCTGCGCGGGAATGACGGGAAGGTGCTCGTCCGTGGCGAAGCGTTAAAACAGCTCTTCGCTCTGACCGTTTTCCATCAAGGTGGTGCCTGCCTCGTGGACTTCAAACTCCGTAGGCTGCGTGCCATCGATAAAATATTCCGCACGGCTGTTGCTACCGCCGCTGGAGAGTTTACCGGTGTAGCGATCGATGGTGACGGTAACAACGCCCGGCGGCGGCGTCAGCGGCTGCTCTGCCACGCCTTGCAAAGCGACTTTCATATAGTCATCCCACGCGGGTTGGGCGCTCTTTGCGCCGCCCTCATAACCCGATATCTGATCTTTAATTGCACCAGAAACCGTGCTGCGGCCCAGATCGCGGCGATGGTCATCAAAACCAATCCACACCGAGGTGACAAGGTTGGGTCCGTAGCCGGAGAACCAGGCATCTTTGGAACTGTTGGTGGTGCCGGTTTTGCCGCCGATGTCATGGCGCTGCAAATCTTTACCAGCACGCCAGCCTGTTCCCATCCAGCCGGGTTCGCCAAAGACGTTACTGTTGAGTGCACTCTTCATCAGAAACGACAACGGCGTACTGATGACATGCGGTGCATACGGCAGCGTACTTACCTGCGCTTCGGTTGGTGTGACGGCATCAATCTGTGGTTGAGGCACAGTGCCCTGCTGCTCTTTAGAAGTGGCGACGTTCTCCATGCTGTCCGTTGAGAGTACGGCTGAGCGCGGTGTTTCACCATAAACCAGCGGCAGATTGCAGGTGTCGCACACGGTTTTTGGCGTTGCGTTGAACAGCGTGTTACCAGCGTCATTCTCGATACGGGAAATGAAGTAAGGGTCAACCAGGTAACCCCCGTTGGCCATCACGGCATAGCCTCTGACTACTTGGAGCGGCGTGAAGGAGGCAGCACCCAGCGCCAGCGATTCGGTACGCACAATGTTTTGCTGCGGGAAACCGAAACGCTGTAGGTAATCAGCTGCATAATCAACGCCCATGGCACGCATCGTGCGCACCATCACCACGTTTTTAGACTGACCCAGCCCTTGACGTAAGCGAATCGGACCGTCGTAGGTTGCCGGAGAGTTCTTCGGACTCCAGTCTGAGCCAGCGCCCGCATCCCAACGGGTGATCGGTACGTCGTTAAGGATGGTAGCCAGCGTCAGCCCCTTATCCATGGCGGCGGTGTAGAGGAACGGTTTGATATTGGAACCAATCTGACGCAGCGCCTGCGTGGCGCGGTTGAACTTGCTCTGATTGAAATCAAAGCCGCCCACCAGCGCTTCAATGGCACCGTTGGTCGGGTTCATGGACACCAGCGCGGAGTTGACGTCCGGCGCTTGTCCCAGCCAGCAGTCGTTGCCCACTTTACGCACCCACACCTGCTGGCCGGTTTGCACCACATCGGTGACGCGGCGCGGCATCGCCCCTTGCAGTACGTCGGATTTAAATGGACGCGACCATTTCATACCGGCCAGTGGCAGCACAACGCTGCTGCCATCGGCCATCAGCGCGGTGGCTTTGTCGGCATCGCTTTGGGTAATAACCGCGGGATTTAGCGGACCGTAGTTAGGCGTGTTTTTCAGTTCATTGATAATGCGCGTTTGATCCCAAGCGCTTTCACCCACTTTCCACAGCACTTTTTCCGGGCCGCGATAACCATGGCGCATATCATAGGCCATAACGTTATTGCGTAGCGCCTCTTCTGCGGCGAGCTGACGTTTTTTGGTGATGGTGGTGTAGACCTTGTAGCCATCGTTATAGGCGTCTTCACCGTAGCGTTTCACCATCTCCTGACGCACCATTTCGGCCAGATATGACGCGGAGAAAGCAATCTCCGGTGCGTGGTAGTCGGCCACCAGCTTCTCACTACGCGCCTGATCGTACTGGGCCTGCGTGATATAATTTTCATCTCGCATACGGGCCAGCACTACATTGCGGCGCGCCACGGCGCGATCGTAGGAGTAGAGCGGGTTAAAGGTGGACGGTGCTTTAGGTAAACCGGCGATGGTGGCCATTTGGCTCAGCGTCAGCTGGTCAGCTGAGCGGCCAAAGTAGACGTGCGCAGCAGCACCCACCCCGTAGGCGCGATATCCGAGATAAATCTTGTTGAGATAAAGCTCCAGGATCTCGTCTTTGGTCAGCAACTGTTCAATGCTGATCGCCAAAAACACTTCTTTGATCTTACGGATCAACGTGCGTTCAGGGCTCAAAAAGAAGTTGCGCGCCAACTGCTGCGTGATGGTACTCGCCCCCTGCGATGCGTGCCCGGAGGTCAACGCAATAGTGGCGGCGCGCACAATCCCTACCGGATCGACACCGTGATGCTCGTAGAAGCGGCTGTCTTCGGTAGCGATAAACGCGTGGACCATTTCAGGCGGAATCTGACCCAACTTCAGCGGAATGCGACGCTTCTCACCGAACTGGGCAATCAGCTCACCGTCGGCGCTGAGCACCTGCATTGGCGTTTGTAACCGGACATCTTTCAACGTTGCTACATCGGGCAACTGAGGCTCGATATAACGATATAGCCCATATATCGACGCTGCTCCAAGCAGAATGCAAGTCACTGCAAGGATGAATAAATACTTTACGAACTTCACCGGGAATTTTCCATTCAGTAGCGTGTGGACAATTTCTAAACAATTGCCCGCTAGTATAAAGGTAAGCCTGCACTGTGGATACGTTCTTTTATTCAGCACACGTTTTCAGCAACGCGTGCCCTTCTCAAGGACCATAGGTATCTACAATCCGGACGACAACAAAAACGAGGGCGTAAAGAAAGCGCCCCAGCGCTGCTTGCCGGACTATCCATCCTGCTAAATACCGGCTTTGTTGAATAAATAGAACTTTTGGGTAATCATCGGAGCAGATCAACACAGTTGTTTCAAAATCAGGTCTCCATGGCAAAACAAAATTTTAAAATCACCAACTGGCCCTATTATAACAAGGCCCTCAAGCAGCGCGGTTCTCTAACCGTATGGCTAGATGAATCAGCCATTGCTGCATGGACGGAAAAAAACACTACTGAACGGCGTGGACGACCGCTCCACTACTCAGATATGGCCATCACCACAGTCCTGATGATGAAACGCGTGTTTGGCCTTTCATTGAGGGCTTTACAGGGCTTTGGTGACTCGATTTTTAAACTGATTAAATTGTCGCTCCATTGTCCAGACTATTCGCTGCTCAGCAAGCGAGTAAAGACAGTGAACATCAGCATAAAAACGCCAACCCGTGGTGAAATCTCACATCTGGTCATTGATGGAACCGGCCTGAAGGTCTTTGGCGAAGGCGAATGGAAAGTCCGGCAGCATGGTGCCGACAGACGCAGGTTATGGCGTAAGCTGCACCTGGCAGTAGACAGTGTGACGCATGAGATTATCTGTGCGGATTTGTCGCTCAGTGGTACGACTGATGCCCAAGCTCTACCGGCGCTGATAAACCAGACCCACCGGAAAATCAGAGAGGCATCGGCTGACGGCGCTTAGGATACAGTTTACTGCTATGATGCTCTGGTGAGGAAGAAAATAAGGCCGCTTATCCCGCCACGAAGGGGGGCGCAATATTGGCAAGATCGCTACCACGAGCGTAACCACGCTGTTGCAAATCAGCGCATTAGCGGTAGTAACGATATCTGGAAAAAGAAAGTGGGCTATCACCGGCGCTCAGTGGCTGAAACGGCCATGTTCCGGTTCAAAAGGCTTCTGGGTGGTCATCTAAGTCTGAGAGACTACGATGGTCAGGTGGGTGAAGCCATGGCCATGGTCAAAGCACTTAACCTGATCACGCTATTAGGAATGCCGAACAGTATTCGCATCACGTAACAATCGACCCGTATGGGGTGCAGTCGTTACAAGTTCTGATTTATTCAACAAAGCCCGATAAAGGATGCGTTAACGCGCGGCGCTTTAATAAAGACGTAGTGCCGAAGGAAGATGCTACATTATTTTTCAGCACCCAGACACGGCCATAATGGTTGTAATACCCGGCGGCATGACCGGCTTCATGCCCAATCCCCTGATAGATATCAAAATGCTGGCCTTTGATGGCTCCCCCCACGTCAAGCGCCACCATCATGCGCATCTCGTAACGGCCGGTGAATTTCCCTTCGTTGTTAAGCAAGGGGACTTCTGCCAGCAAGGCCGTGCCCGGTGGGATCAGCGAGCGATCGGACGCTACAGAGGCTTTGGCAATCAACGGCACAGCGCTCGCACCCTTCACTGGTGCGGATGACATCGGTTTAAAGAAAACAAAAGAAGGATTCTGCTCCAGCAGTTCACACACAGCATACTCGGAGTGTGTCTCGCCCCAGTGGCGGATCGCCTGCATCGACATCTCTTCTTTAGACACTTCGCCTGTGTCGATCAACACTTTGCCAATACTGCGATAAGCATGCCCATTCTTGCCGCCATAGGCAAAGAAGGTCAGCGGTCGGCCATCACCGAAATCCACATAGCCACTCCCCTGTACTTCCATCAAAAAGTTGTCCATCAGCGAGTTGGTCCATGTAAGGACATTGCGTTCGCCCAACGCACCGGCATAAATACCCGCGCGATCGGGTAAGCGACGACTCTTTCTGTTGGGGGCTGGCATACCATAAAGCGGGTGTTGGAATTCACCCTGACGGGTGTAACGCGCCTGCACGACCGGCGTGTAATACCCGGTGAATTGCACGTTACCAAAATTATCCACGCCCTCCATTTGCCAAGCATTAAGCCCAAACAGGCTCAGGTTACGCGTATCGGCACCGGCCTGCATCCAACGTTGAATGGCCTGAAAGATGTCCTGATTACGGGCATACAGCGTGGGGGAGGCATTCTTAATCTCTGTCACCTGGTCAACGAAATCGCCTGCATTAACCGGCTTTCCGGTGGCGTTAGGTTCATTAACGAGCGCAAGCGGCTGCTCAAGTCGCCCATCTTTATACTGCTGCCCACGGTCGGTCGGCCTGGACTGACACCCGGCCAGAATGGCGATCACCACCCCGGTCAGCACATATTTACCCCAACATCCTCTCATTTTCTCTTTCGCTCTCATTACAGCCTGCCAAATCAGTGCCCGCACAATAACAAAGGCACATCTATAAGAAAACGCGCCAATCTTCATAAGTGAATGAAGGTGAATAAAAATCAATCAAAGTGCAGATAAAACCGTCAGACGTGCAGGTAACTGCCACTTTTTTTCAAATAGGGGTTGCATACCCGGCAATGGAGAGTATAGTGCGCATCCATGGACGCGGGGTGGAGCAGCTTGGTAGCTCGTCGGGCTCATAACCCGAAGGTCGTCGGTTCAAATCCGGCCCCCGCAACCAACTTCTTGATTCAAGAAGCTTACCAATAATAAACACCCTGACGGGTGTTTATTTGTTTTTAGCCAATCAATACTGTAAACGCCTCACTTACGATTGCCCACGCTGGCAAAGTACGCCTTAATCCCCGCCAGAATAGATTCCGCAATTTGCTGCTGAAAGCGGCTGGTGCGCAATTTACGCTCTTCTTCCAGATTGCTGATAAACGCCGTTTCTACCAGAATCGAGGGAATATCGGGCGCTTTTAACACCGCAAACCCGGCCTGATCGACTTTGTTCTTGTGCAACTTATTCACTTTGCCAAGCCGCTTAAGGATTTCGCCGCCAAATTTCAGACTATCGCTGATGGTCGCGGTCTGTACCAAATCAAACAGCGTATGGTCGAGGTAACGATCGCCACTCATGCCCACGCCACCAATCAGATCGGATTCGTTTTGCGTTTCCGCCAAAAAACGCGCTGCAGTGCTGGTTGCACCTTTCTTTGACAGCGCAAACACCGAAGAACCGCGCGCCGCACGGTTAGTGAAAGCATCCGCATGAATCGAAACAAACAGATCGGCACGCTGCTTACGTGCTTTCGCCACCCGCACGCGCAAAGGGATAAACACATCCTCATTGCGCGTCATATACGCCTTCATATTGGGTTCACGTTCAATCAGGCTGCGTAACCGCCGCGCAATCTGTAGCACAATATCTTTCTCGCGCGTGCAGTTTTTACCGATGGCTCCAGGATCTTCACCGCCATGCCCGGGATCGAGCATGATAACCAACGGACGATCGCACCCTGCTTTACCCGCCAACGGCGCTTCTGGCGGTAATTTACTCTCCAGATCGCCCTTGTTGTAATCTTCCAGCAGCGCCAGAAGCGGATCGTCGGCATTGTCATGGTGCCCTACCGCTAGGTAGAGATCCAACACCAAGCGGTGTTTAAACTCTGCAATAGGGTCGAGGGTAAAGACTTTCGGATTGGTGGCTTTCTTCAGCTCTAAAACCAGACGCACCGTTTTGGGATCAAACTGTCCAATGCGGGCTTCTTTGATCAGCGGGTCGTCAGACTGAAACTGCTGCGAAACCGTTTTCAACACACTGTTGAGTTGGATATCTTCGATATCCACAACCAGCCTGTTGGGGTCGGTTAACATAAACTGCTTGTATTTTAGCGTGCGGTTAGACTCTAACGTGACGCGGGTATAGGCTGAAGAAGGCCAGACGCGAACGGCGATCACCTGGGCGGCCGCAGCCCATCCGGCGCCGCTGACGCTCAATAACCAGGTTGCCGCCGCGCCTTGCAAGAGGCGGCGGCGAGTCTGATTGTGATTCGAATAAGACATGCCACTCCAATTCGTTATGCTGTAGTCATTGTGATGCTGTCGCATGCAGGCACTGGCGCGCATGCTCAAACGGTGATATCAGGCAAAAAACACAGACCAACAGGTAATTTGCTGCGATATTACGCGAAAAAGATAAAGTCAGTATTAACAATGTGAAAACTTTAACGAATCTTCCCACCTCTGTCATGTAAAAATCGGCGTATAAACGGCCGGAGAGCAAGTCAGTCATTCAGAACGGAAATCAACACAGCACTGAGAAAGAGGGTAATAGCGCTGAACACGACCGAATTGTGAGACTTACTCCTTGCCTTTTCGTTCAATTGGAATAAAAATACATAAATTACGAATAAAAATTCACTCAGAGAGGCTCGCAGTGAAGGAACGTAGTACAGAACTGGTCCAAGGCTTCCGCCATTCGGTTCCTTATATCAACGTGCATCGCGGCAAAACCTTTGTCATCATGCTGGGCGGTGAAGCTATTGAACATGAAAACTTCGCCAACATCGTCAACGATATTGGTCTGCTGCATAGCCTCGGCATCAAGCTGGTGGTGGTCTATGGTGCCCGCCCGCAGATTGATGCCAGCCTGACCACACACCATTTCGAGCTGCGTTATAGCCAAGCGACATTATTTTGATAACAATTAGCTGTATTTTTTGCCACATATCAGGGCATTGGCTGTAATCATTTTTAAGTCGGTTGGCTATATCATAAGCATACCCGTGTCACCGACAGCAACACGCTGGACCTGGTGAAACAGGCCGCAGACATGCTGCAACTGGATATCACCGCGCGTCTTTCCATGAGTTTGAATAACACGCCGCTACAGAGCGCGCACATCAACGTGGTGAGCGGTAACTTTATTATCGCCCAGCCGTTAGGGGTCGATGATGGCGTGGACTACTGCCACAGCGCTCGCATCCGGCGTATTGATGAAGCGGCGATACATCACCAGTTAGACAGCGGCGCCATTGTGCTGCTCGGCCCGGTAGCTGTATCTGTCACAGGCGAGAGTTTCAATCTGACGTCTGAGGAAGTGGCGACCCAGTTAGCTATCAAATTGAAAGCCGAGACAATGATTGGCTTCTGTTCGTCTCAAGGGGTTACCACGCAGGATGGCACCATCATTTCTGAACTGTTTCCCGACGACGCCCAGCGCTGCATCGAAGAGCGTGAAGCCGATGGAGATTATATAGCCAAGCGACTTAATTTTGATTACACCATATAGACTGAGAACAAAATCTCTGTATCGCAACCACTCTCTCTTTTTTTGCTTTTTGCTTGTGCCCATTTATGCTCAATGGGGTTAAGGTCTGGCGAATATGTAGGCAGATACTTCACCATATACCCTGCATCGATGATGACTTGTTGAATATTATGTTTTTTGTGAAAAGTTGCATTGTCCATCACGATTACCCTGTTTTTAGGGAGTACTGCGATAAGGACTTGTGTGACCCAGGAATAGAAAACATCGCTGTTAATATTGATATCAAATAATCCGATAGCAAACAGCGTTGTGCCTAATAACGCGCCGATAACATTTGTTCTTCCCTTGGCTCCCCCGTTCTTCAGGCCAAAACACCGTTGACCTTTTGGGGAATAGCCGTGAGTCCGTGGGGTATCGTGTGGAAAACCACTTTCATCAATAAAAACAATAGGTTTACCTTCTTTTTTATACTGTTGTATTTTTTGTTGAAATGCTTGCCGGGCGCTTCCGTCGGCTTTCGGATGACGTAGAGTTTTTTTTATAGGTCAATCCCGGCTTTGTTGAATAATAGTGAGTCGTGCTGTTTTGTCAGCCAGTTTTGGTATAAAATGCTTGTCACATCAGATTTACAGTTTTCTTATGAGGCCTAACTGCATGATTTTGCGTTGCGAGGATCTGTCGTTCCACCGGGGGTGCAGCATAAAATATGTTTGTTCAACAAAGCCGTCAATCCCAGCTTTTTAAGAGCTTGCCAAATGGCCTTCTGACAAACGCCAAAACGCTCTGCACGTTCTTTTTGGTAAGCATCTGGATATGGTTCAACATCTTTTATCAACTCGGATTTATCGCTCTTTCGCTGACGCGTGGTCGATGCTTTTGACGCTATTTGATTAATCCAACGCGATACAGAGGCAGGGCCAATCCGAAATTGCTTCGCTGTTTCTCGGATACTCAACCCTTCTTCTTCCCGTGTAGATATCACTTTACGTCTAAAATCAATTGAATAGCTCATTTAAATAATGTAATCAAAATTAAGTTGTTTAGCTATAGAGCACTGGACGTTTCTCCTGTGCGGCTATATCACGCGGCGTAGCGATAAAGACACGGTACTGAAGCTGGCGAGTGCTTTCCATATCGTACTGCTCAATGCTGAAGTAGTGCTTGGCGTTTTCAGAGAGCGTGGCGACAGGGGGCTGTGCCCGTGCAGGCAAAAGGCTGGAGGCGATCAGAGTAATAAGCACAACGGGCAAATAGCGCATAACGACCTGTTAAGGTTCTGATGAACGAATAAAAGATGATAATAAAACCCATTATCATTACCAGCGTTTTTTCTGTTCTTGTGCGCAGTATTACGCCGCAAAGAGATTTAGCCGTTGACACATCTGAGCGGGTTGCATATTATTCGGGCCGTTCACACAGACAATCGGTGTCACTGTCTGATGTAATGGGGCTATAGCTCAGCTGGGAGAGCGCTTGCATGGCATGCAAGAGGTCAGCGGTTCGATCCCGCTTAGCTCCACCACTCCTTCTTGTTTTTATTTCCCCAGTTTTGTCCCCAAGACCACCGCCATGGCGTAGTCGATTCTCATATAGAGCTCAGTTCGCAAGCGGTTTGCATTGCTGTGGCGCGGCTTGCGAACCGATGGCATTACTGATCTGCTGAACCCGGTAGCCATGGCATCCAATCAATTGGCGACTGCCCCTGCTGTATCAGGAATTGATTCGTCTTGGAAAAGTGGCGACAGCCCAGAAAGCCACGTTGTGCAGACAACGGTGACGGGTGCGGGGATTTCAGCACATGATGGCGTTGCGTGTCGATAATGCTGCCTTTTCTCTGTGCGTGTGCTCCCCACAGCAGAAACACGATGCCATCACGCTTTTCATTCAATGCGCTAATCACGCGATCGGTAAAGGTTTCCCAGCCGAGGTTGGCGTGGGAATGCGCCTGACCTGCCTCCACCGTTAACACGGTGTTTAACAGCAGCACGCCTTGCTCCGCCCAGCTTTGCAGGCAACCATGCTGAGGGATCGTAAAACCGGGAATATCGTTCGCCAGTTCTTTGTACATATTCATTAATGACCGCGGTGCGAGAATGCCCGGGCGGACCGAGAATGACAGGCCGTGCGCTTGATTCGGCCCGTGATAGGGGTCTTGTCCCAGGATCACCACCTTGACCTGATTGAACTCCGTATAGCGAAAGGCGTTAAACACATCTTTCTGCGGGGGATAAATTACCTTTCCTTCGGCGCGGGCATTGCCGATAAACGTTAACGTTTGCACAAAATAAGGCTGCTCTTTTTCCTGTGCCAAAACGTCATGCCACGTTAGTTCGGTTGTCATCCTGTCCTCGATGCGTGTGTTGTGAAAGAGGGCTGTAGCTTACCGATCTCTGCTCTCAAGGTAAAACACTGTGGCGGGAAAGTTGATGGTAATGAAGTGAAAATTATAAAAAAGTTGAAAATTTACAAAAAAATTGCATCACATCTTTTGGTTAAAATTGACGTAAAACAATTAATTGCTGTTGGGGCTGATTTTTACACTCTGAATTAATTGATTTAAATCAAAGATTTGTGGCTAAGGTACTGGTATGTAACTACACAAGGTAAGTGAATTTCATTTTGTGGTTATAGCCAAACGACTTAATTTTGATTACATTATTTAAATGAGCTATTCAATTGATTTTAGACGTAAAGTGATATCTACACGGGAAGAAGAAGGGTTGAGTATCCGAGAAACAGCGAAGCAATTTCGGATTGGCCCTGCCTCTGTATCGCGTTGGATTAATCAAATAGCGTCAAAAGCATCGACCACGCGTCAGCGAAAGAGCGATAAATCCGAGTTGATAAAAGATGTTGAACCATATCCAGATGCTTACCAAAAAGAACGTGCAGAGCGTTTTGGCGTTTGTCAGAAGGCCATTTGGCAAGCTCTTAAAAAGCTGGGATTGACGGCTTTGTTGAACAAACATATTTTATGCTGCACCCCCGGTGGAACGACAGATCCTCGCAACGCAAAATCATGCAGTTAGGCCTCATAAGAAAACTGTAAATCTGATGTGACAAGCATTTTATACCAAAACTGGCTGACAAAACAGCACGACTCACTATTATTCAACAAAGCCGGGATTGACCTATAAAAAAAACTCTACGTCATCCGAAAGCCGACGGAAGCGCCCGGCAAGCATTTCAACAAAAAATACAACAGTATAAAAAAGAAGGTAAACCTATTGTTTTTATTGATGAAAGTGGTTTTCCACACGATATAAGCCGTGTTTCAGCGTCCAATGAATAGCACTGCAAGAGGATGGGAAGATTTTTGCGCATGACGTAGTCCTTTAAATACAAATTCCGGGTACAGCGTGGTTAACACAAGAAACGCATTACCTAACCTGAATGCCGTAACCCGTGGCCGTGGCACTTTTGTGCTTATCAATGTGCCTTAAGCCTGCGATGATTTTGGTGCTAAAGCATTGCAGCTTTTACGCGTAAGTAAACATTTTATCACTAATCTGTAAGTAATATGTTTACTGAATGGTGCAAGGCGTGACTGAATAGGTTAATGAATGTTAATAATAAAGACGTGTACATACTTATGGACAGGTGAAAAAAACTGCTGTCGATCGGATCCCCAATGAGAAAGTGTCTGTTTGCCACAGGGAGCGCAATGCTGCTTGTACTGGTTATCTGGTACACCTCACCCCAGTGGCTGGCTGCTGTGGCGAGAAGCGTATTGCCTGAAGGCGCATCCTTTATCTTAAAATCCCGCCCTGTCTGGCACCAAGGCGTGAACACGGCGGGCGTGCGCATTGCGGTGGGTGACTGTGTGCTACTTGATGTCGATAATATCCAACTCGCGCGCGCGCAGCAGCGCTGGCGTGTGGATATTGATCACTTAACGCTGGACACCGCCTGCCTGCCAGAGTCCTCCGATGACGCCGAGCCGGCGTTACTGGCACAGTGGCAGGCGCGGCTGTTCGCTGCTGACATCAACATCGGCCGTCTGGCTGTTTTGCCGTGGGACAGCTATGCCGGGAAGGTACAGCTAGTGATTGAGCGCCAGCAGCAATCCCTACGTTACCAAAGTGAACTGTTATCGCTGACTGCCAAAGTGGAAGGTGCGCATTTTACATTGGAGAGCGCGGAGTTCTCTGCACCGGATGTCGCCTCTCGTCTGGTGCTACGCGGTGAGGCCGATCTGGCGGAGAGTATGTCACAGCCGCCGTTGCGTGGCATGTTGCAAGGGCGCATGGAAAGCGGCAGTATCCTCGATCCGCTCACGCTGGCGCTGAACTGGCAAGGACCTCAAGGGGTTCTGCGTTTGGAGGCGCAACATGACAGTACGCCATTAGTGTCGCTGCCGTGGAAAATGAGCCCAGACCGTATCGATATTGAAAACGGTGTTTGGCGTTGGCCATACGCCGGACAACCCTTATCTGGTAATGTCTCAATGACGCTGCACGACTGGCGTGAGGGCTGGCAGCAAACGCGCATTGATGCGCGTCTGAACATGTTGACGCAAGGGCATAACGGCAGGGCCAATGCCGTGCTGGTGCTGGGACCAGGTCGAGTGGGGCTGATTGACAGCGCATTACGCTTTCAGCTTACTGGGCAGGCCAATCTGGCTGACATTTCGTTGAGTGCCACCATTCCCGGCGAGATCCGCGGTTCTGTTATCAATCCAACGCTGGCGCTGTTGCCGGGATCGCTACTGCGTGCCTGGGGGCGACCTTCGGCGCAGACAGTGCTGGAGGATGCGCGCTGGCCGCTGGCCGGTGTGAGCTTGAATGCCAACGGCGTGAATGGTCGGTTACAGGCGATAGTCCGCGCTCAGGATCGCTACTGGGGACGCATCGCGCTGCACCTAGATGGGCAGGCGCAAGATTTCTGGCCTAACAAGGGCTGCTGGCAGTGGCACTATTGGGGCGAAGGGCGGTTGCCGCCGCTCGGGAGCCAGTGGGATGTCGCCGGACATGGACGTTGGGAAGATGCGCTTATTACGGTTGAGCAACTCTCCAGTGGGTTGGATCAGCTGCGCTATGGCCGCGTGCTGGCGCACCAACCGCGTTTAACCCTGACTGCGCCATTGCAGTGGCAACGTAATGTTGGGGAGGAACATTTCAGCGGAGCATTGCGCCTGACCTCGCAGCGGGTTGACCTGGGGGAAGGCGGATACCTTCCCCCCTCACAGCTGCTGTTTAGCGTCGAGGGACGTAGCCCATCCCATTTTCAATGGCAGGGCGATCTCAATGCGGAAGCGATCGGTCCGGTAGCGCTGCGTGGCCGCTGGGATGGTGAACGTCTGCGTGGTATGGGGTGGTGGGCGGCGCAGCCGTTAACTGTGTTTCAGCCACTGATATCGCCGAAACTGAACATCAACGTCCGTTCGGGGGAATTTTATGCGCAGGTGGCCTTTTCAGCAGCTCGCAAGCAGGGCTTCAGTGCAGGTGGACACTGGGTGGTGAAAAATGGCAGCGCCTGGTTGCCTGATGGGGAAGTGCGCGGCGTTAATTTTGTTTTACCGTATCGTTTTGCACAGCACCGCTGGGAATTTGGTGTCAAGCACCCCGTCACGCTGCATATCGACAAACTGGCCAGCGTCTTCACCATGCAGGATATCCATCTGGCATTTCAGGGCGCTTATCCCTTCAGTGAGCGCAATCCTCTGATTTTGTCGCAGGCGGAGATGGGGGGGTTCGGGGGGAAAGTCAGTCTCTCTGCACTGCGTTGGCCGTTACGCGATCCGGTGTTGTTCACCGTTGAGGGCGTTGACCTGAGTGAACTGGTGACTGCGCTCAAGATAAAGCAATTTGCTCTTTCAGGAAAAATGAGTGGTGTACTGCCGCTCGATTTCAATAACCCGAACAAGATGATCACACGCGGACAGCTGCGTAACGACAAATCACTTACGCTGCGTCTTGACCAACAGCTGGCCGATGAACTGGCGCAACGTAACATGGCGCAAGGTGCCGTGGTGAACTGGCTACGTTATCTGGAAATCAGCCGTGCCTATGCCTCTGTGGACATGACGCCGCAAGGTGAAATGTCGCTGCTGGCGCATATTGAAGGCAAGAACTCGACGCGTAGCAGGCAAAAACTGGTCATACTTAACTACCACCACGGGCAGGATCTGAGCCAGCTTTGGCAAAGCCTGCGCTTTGGCGGCACCGTGCAGGACACACTAGAGCAACGAGCCAATGAACGAGAATAAATTAAGGAAATTAGACAGTGAGCGCACGCGGCGTCGTTCTGTCCGCGCACCATGCGTGGCTGCAAGTCTGCTGACGGTGCTGCTGGCAGGCTGTGTACCGCGCATTGAGGTGGCGGCACCGACCACACCGATCACCATCAACATGAACGTCCGAGTTGAGCACGATATCACTATTCATGCTGATAAGGATGCCACGCGATTGCTGGAATCCGGTAATAACGCGGGGGCGGAGGCTGTGAGTGAAAGCGAAAGTCGAGTGGAAACCACAACCCGAGAACAGACGCGTGCGCAAACGGTAGTCACGCCTGCGGCGACGGTTCAGGGACGCTGAAGCAAAAAAAGCGCGTCGAAAGACGCGCAGTGACTAACCAAACACACAATATTGAGACAGGATAGTAATGATGAATCTGGGGCCTAATGGCGCATATGCCATCAGGTAACGGCAAGCCGGGATTACGCTGCCGCCAGTGAAGAGAGCTGTGCTTTTGCCGTTTCGGTCGCTTTCTGAGCAACATCCGGGCCGTAGCCGTAACCTTCTGCAAACACAAATTCCACGTTGGTAATGCCGATAAAGCCCAGGAACAGACGCAGGTACGGTTCTAGCAGATCAGACGGAGTACCTTTGTGGATACCGCCACGGCTGGTCAGTACGATAGCGCGTTTGCCTTTCACCAGACCTTCCGGACCTTGTTCAGTGTAGCGGAACGTCACACCGGCAGGGGCAACCAGGTCAAAGTAGTTCTTCAACTGGGTCGGGATATTGAAGTTGTACATCGGTGCGGCCAGTACCACCACGTCATGCGCCTGTAGTTCGGCAATCAGGGTATCAGACAGTGCCAGTGCTTCTTGTTGACGCGGTGTCAGCGGTGCATCGGAAGGACGCAGTGTGCCTACCAGTTCACCATCCAGCACCGGAATCGGGTTGGCTGCAAGGTCACGCACGGTCAGAGTATCGTTCGGATGCGCGGCTTGCCATTCGGCGACGAAGTGATCCGCCAGTTGGTTTGACTGGGAATACCCTGCCAGAATGCTGGATTTCAGAACTAGTATAGCCAAGCGACATTATTTTGATAACAATTAGCTGTATTTTTTTGCCACATACTCAGGGCATTGTCTGTAATCACTTTTAAGTCGTTTGTCTATATTACGTAGCCAACGCTGGTGACCGATGAGGCGGATGGCTGAGCCTTACGTGATGCGCAGAAATTTTGCTTCATCCCACTGAAACAGGTCCAGCAACGCAGGCGTATGCAGTGCGGCGCGGCGCGCGGGCTAAAATCATCTTCATCGGTAAGCTGGGAAAAACGGTTCTAGGGGCAAATCAGTTGGCAATCATCACAGCCGTAAATACGGTTGCCCATCAGCGGACGCAATGCTTCGGGAATGGCACCTTCCAGTTCAATGGTCAGGTAGGAGATACAGCGTCGGGCATCCACGGTGTAAGGCGCAACGATGGCCTCGGTAGGGCAGGTTGTCATGCATGCGACACAGCGTCCGCACTGCTCTTCCAACGGTTGATCGACGGGTAACGGCAGGTCGATCAGCAGTTCCCCAAGGAAAAACCAGGAGCCAGCTTCCCGATTGAGGATCAGCGAGTGTTTACCCACCCAACCTAACCCGGCCTTGGCCACCAGCGGGCGCTCCATAATCGATGAAGGGGCGGAATTGTAGGTTGCCACAATGTTCCTGTATCCGGTCACCCAACTTTTTCAGCCGCTGACGCAACAGCTTGTGGTAATCACGCCCCAGCGCGTAACGGCTAACATAACCGAGCGTCGGGTTATTCAGGGTTTTGGCGAAGGCCGCTTTAACGGGCAAATAGTTCATACGCACGCTGATAACGCGCAGCGTGCCGGGCAACAGTTCATGCGAGCGGGCACGCAGCATATCGTGGCGCGCCATCCACTCCATTTCACCGTGATACTGCTTATCCAGCCACGCCTGAAGCCGTGGCTCTTCATGGGAAAGGTCGGTATCGCAGATCCCTACCTGCTGAAAGCCCAATTCGTATCCCCACTGTTTGATGCTCTGGGCTAGTTGGTTAAGGTCGTAGGGATAAGCCATGAGGAACCATTTGGGAGAAATAAACGTTCTCATTTTATCACATCGTCTGACGGACGTCTGTGTGCTGAAGGCACCGTCGCCATGCGACATTTACCTTGATAGGTTTCTGGCAGCCGGTTTCAAACCTTGCTAAGTTGAGACATAAAGATAACCATGCGTTATCCGTTTTTGCTACAAACGCTTATGTTGCCCGGGAGGAACTCATGCCCCATACCGTACCTGCTCATCAGCGAAGGCTACCAGACTGCGTTTATCCACCCGACTGGCTGCGCCGCGAAGAGCCTGACGCCGCGCGGCAAACGGGAATCACGCTTTATGCGTTGATGCAACGTGCCGGAGAAGCGGCTTACCAACATGCCCGTTGCTGCTACCCCAATGCGCGCCGTTGGCTGGTGCTGTGCGGGCATGGCAACAACGGTGGCGATGGCTATGTGGTGGCTACGCTTGCGCGTGCCGCAGGGATTGAAACCACCGTGGTCTCGTGCAAGGCTGCACGCCCTCTGCCAGAGGAAGCACAGTGTGCCTACGCGACATGGCAGAAAGCGGGGGATGTAGCATTGACGCCCGACGCCCCCTGGCCTGATGGAATTGATTTGATTATCGACGGCCTGCTGGGGACTGGGTTATCCTCCGTGCCGCGTGCTCCCTATGATGCGCTGATCGCGCGCGCTAACGCCTACGCAGCGCCAGTGCTGGCGCTGGATATTCCCTCCGGGTTGAATGCGCAAACCGGCGCCTGTGCAGGAGAGGCGATCGTCGCTGCCTGTACCGTTACCTTTATTGCGCTAAAGCCGGGGCTGCTGACGGGCAGGGCGCGCGCTTGTATCGGCGCGTTACACTGTGCGGATTTGGGGCTTTCAGGCTGGTTGCAGCAGCATCCCGCGCCGATGTGGCGTTTATCCCGTGAACATATACCAGGCTGGCTGACGCCTCGTTCGCCGCTGGCGCACAAAGGCGATCATGGCCGATTGCTGTTGGTGGGAGGTAATGCCGGAATGGGGGGCGCTATTGCGATGGCGGGAGAAGCTGCATTGCGCAGTGGCGCTGGGTTGGTGCGAGTGCTCACTCACATGCAATACGAGGCGGCGTTGCTGATGGCACGCCCGGAACTGATGGTGCAAGCCCTGAGTGATGCCACCCTCCGCGAAGGGCTTGACTGGGCCGACGTGGTGGTGATTGGGCCGGGCCTGGGGCAAGATGGCTGGGCGAAAAGCGCACTGCGCACCGTGGAAAATTGTAACAAACCCATGCTGTGGGACGCAGATGCGCTAAACCTGCTGGCAATGAGCCCTTTTAAACGTCAAAATCGTATTTTAACCCCACATCCGGGGGAAGCTGCCCGCCTGCTGAATTGTCAAGTGGCGGAGATTGAAAGTGATCGCTTACTTGCTGCCCAGAAACTGGTACAACGCTATGGCGGCACGGTCGTGCTAAAAGGGGCGGGTACCGTGATTGCCGATGAGTCTGATGCGTTGGCTCTGGTTGATGTCGGCAATCCTGGCATGGCGAGCGGCGGCATGGGCGACGTGTTATCTGGTATTATCGGCGCATTGCTTGGACAAAAATTGTCACGCTACGCAGCGGCTTGCGCTGGCTGTGTGGTGCACGGCGCAGCGGCCGATGCGCTGGCCGAGCAGCGCAGCACGCGAGGGATGTTGGCTACCGATCTGATGCCAGTATTGTCCCGCTATGTTAATCCTGAGTGGATACCCTTAGAAAAGACAGAATGAAAAAAGTAGATTTTCCGCTGCCGGATGAGGCAGCTACCATCGCATTAGGAGCATCGTTAGCGCAGGCCTGCGCCAGCGCATGCAGTATTTATCTTTTTGGCGATCTGGGCGCAGGTAAAACCACGTTCAGCCGCGGCTTCCTCCAAGCGCGTGGCCATCAGGGCAACGTGAAAAGCCCTACGTATACGCTGGTGGAGCCTTACGCGCTGTCACCGCTGGCGGTGTATCATTTTGACCTTTACCGCCTTGCCGATCCAGAAGAGCTGGAATTTATGGGGATCCGCGACTACGTGACGCAGGATGCCATCTGTCTGATTGAGTGGCCGCAGCAGGGGGAAGGCATTCTCCCTAGCGCCGATCTTGAAGTGCATCTGAACTATGAAGCGCAAGGGCGGCACGCGCAGTTGATCGCTATATCGGCTCTGGGTGAGCGTATTTTGGCGCAGATATCTCCCCTGCCGGAGACTGAAACGCCATGATGAAACGCATGCTCGCTCTGGTGATGTGGGCTGGGCTGCTGCTGGCCAGTATGGGTTGGGCCGTCAACCTCTCTGATATCAAGGTGGAAAACGGTGATCATCAGGCGACGGTCAGCCTGAATTTCAGCGGACAACCGATCTATGCCTTTTTCCCGCTTAACAGCTCGGATAGGGTGGTGATCGACATCCGGCAGACGGGGGTGATTCAAGGGCTGCCGTTGGAGTTTAGTGGGCAAAACATTATCAAACGCATTCGTACCAGTCAGGCGAAGGATGCACAGAGCCTGCGACTGGTGCTGGATTTGACCCAGCCCGCCAAAACACGCGCCGCGACACAGAAAGCTGGCGCAGGGTTTAACGTGGTGTTTACCGTTGCTGGGCAGCAGAAAGCGAAGGCGACAAAAGCAGCGCCAGCGACTGCCGTTACGCGCGAAACCCGTAACACGGCACCGGTTGAATCGGGTGGCAATCCGTTTAACAACAAACCTACCGTGGTGGTGAACAGCAATGCCTCCGCTCGTGCAGCAACGTCGCGCTCTGGCGGTGCCAGCGAACCGATTATCGTTGCCATTGATGCCGGACACGGTGGGCAGGACCCCGGTGCTATTGGGCCTTCTGGCTTGCGCGAGAAAAACGTGACGCTGGCGATTGGGCACAAATTGCATACTTTGCTTAATAGCGATCCTAATTTTAAAGGCGTGATGACGCGTGACGGTGATTACTTCATCTCTGTCATGGGGCGCTCCGATGTGGCACGTAAGCAAGGCGCCAATCTGCTGGTTTCTATTCACGCGGATGCCGCGCCAAACCGTGGGGCTTCCGGTGCTTCCGTATGGGTGCTCTCCAATCGGCGTGCTAATAGTGAAATGGCCAGCTGGCTGGAACAGCACGAGAAGCAGTCGGAGCTGTTGGGGGGCGCAGGGGATCTGCTGGCAAACAACAGTGCCGATCCTTACCTAAGTCAGGCGGTGCTGGATTTGCAGTTTGGTCACTCTCAGCGCGTCGGTTATGACGTGGCGATCAAAGTGTTGCAGGAAATGCAGCGCGTCGGGTCGTTGCACAAACGCCGTCCGGAACACGCCAGCCTGGGCGTACTGCGTTCACCGGATATTCCCTCGTTGTTGGTGGAGACGGGCTTTATCAGCAACCTGACCGAAGAGCGTCTGCTGGGAAGCAGCGATTATCAGGATAAAATCGCCACGGCGATCTACCGGGGGTTGCGCAGCTATTTCCATGCGCATCCAGTACAATCCGTCCCAAAGCAGGAAAACCGACCGGTCGTGCAGCCGGTCAACCGTAAGGCTACAACGCCCACGACCACGGCATCCAGTAGTACAGCGACCACGCGCCATACCGTAGCGCGCGGTGAGTCTCTTTCAGGTATCGCGGCGCGTTACGGCGTCAGTATGGCGGCGTTGCGCAGTGAGAACAATCTGAAAAAAGATGGCGTCTGGGTGGGGCAGAAATTGCGTATTCCTGCGGGGGCTCGCACTTCGACTGCATCGGCTCCGGTGCCGCGTACCGCCGTTCCGGTCAAACATAAAGTGGTAAAAGGAGATAGCCTGAGTGCCATCGCCATGCGATATGGTGTAAGTATGAAGGAGATCCAACGTGCCAATGACATGATGTCCGGCACGGTACAACTTGGGCAGACACTGATTATCCCGTCTGCCTGATGCCGTTCGCGACGCGCATGCGTCAATAACAGAGGAACTCGCATGCCGATTCAGGTTTTGCCTCCCCAGCTGGCTAACCAGATTGCCGCCGGAGAAGTGGTGGAACGCCCCGCTTCAGTGGTGAAAGAACTGGTGGAGAACAGTCTCGATGCCGGGGCGACCCGAATTGATATCGATATCGATCGCGGCGGGGCAAAACGTATTCGGATTCGTGATAACGGCACTGGAATTGGCAAAGACGATCTGGCCTTAGCGCTGGCGCGTCATGCAACCAGCAAAATTGCCACGCTGGACGATCTCGAAGCGATTATCAGCCTTGGTTTTCGCGGTGAGGCGCTGGCGAGTATCAGTTCAGTTTCGCGCTTAACGCTGACGTCCCGTACGGCGGAGCAGAATGAAGCATGGCAGGCCTATGCGGAAGGCCGTGATATGGCGGTGACAGTAAAACCGGCGGCACATCCGGTTGGCACCACGCTGGAAGTGCTCGATCTGTTCTACAACACCCCCGCGCGGCGCAAATTCATGCGCACAGAAAAGACAGAATTCACGCATATTGATGAAGTGGTGCGCCGCATCGCGCTGGCGCGCTTCGATGTGACGTTTACCCTGAACCATAATGGTAAAACGATCCGCCAATACCGCGCCGCGCCGGACGCCTCACAGCATGAACGCCGTGTTGGCAGTATTTGTGGGCCGCTGTTTTTGCAACACGCGCTGCGTATTTCGTGGCAGCACGGCGATTTGTCCATCCACGGTTGGGGGGTCGATCCCGAGGGCGCAAAGCAGCTGACCGACATGCAGTATTGCTATGTCAATCAACGCATGATGCGCGATCGGCTGATTAATCACGCTATCCGCCAAGCTTACCAAGACAGTTTGCACGGTGAGCAGCAGCCTGCCTACCTGCTGTTTCTTGAGGTGGATCCACACCAGGTTGACGTCAACGTGCACCCGGCGAAGCACGAAGTGCGTTTCCATGAGTCGCGTTTGGTGCACGATTTTATCTATCAGGCGGTGGTGAGCGTATTACAGCAGGCGTCTGAGTTGCCGTTGGCGGCTGTGGCCTCCGATGTGGCAGGCGAAGCCATTGCGTGGCAGCCGGAAAACCGCATCGCCGCAGGGGAAAACCAGTTTGCGCAGCCTGCACGTCCGGTGGAGCACGCGCCGCCGAAAGTGGCAGACGTTCCGGCACACCAGATGAAGGAGAGTGCCCCGGCCTATCAGCCACGCGCTTCTCAAACACAAGGGCGAGGGCCGATGCCCCTCGCTGGCGCACCCTACCAGAAAAAACAGGGTGAGCTTTACCAGACTTTATTGAAACCCGCGCCGATAGCGGAGGCGGTTCAAGAACCCCTCGACACCGCCGTGTCAGCGTCTGTGCCAGATTTGGAACCGGTCAGCGTGGCACAAGGTTTCGGCCGTCTGTTAACCGTGTTTCCGCCCAGTTTTGCACTGGTTGAGTATCAGCACGGGTTGGCGATGGTGTCACTGACGCACGCTGAGCGCTACCTCAAGCGTGCGCAGTTGTTGCCGCAGGAACAAGGATTACGTCCCCAGCCATTATTGATTCCACAACGTTTGACTGTGGAAAAAAATGAACGCGAAGCGCTGCTGCATCATCAGGCGCTATTGGCGCAGTTTGGTATTGATATCGCGCTGGAGTCTCAGAGGGCGCTACTGCGTGCTGTACCTTTACCATTGCGCCAACAAAATTTACAAAACTTGATCTCTGAACTGTTAGGCTATCTTGCATTGCAACGTGCGTGCACGCCTGAGCAACTGGCGACTTGGTTGTCGGAACAGCTGCACAGTGACCACGAACGTTGGAGCCAGGCGCAGGCGATACAACTGTTGACGGAAATAGAGCGACTTTGTCCGGAACTGCCGAAACAGCCGCCCGAGTCGCTGTTGCAGCGGGTTAGCGTGGAAGATGCCATTAAGGCTTTGAACGTATGAGTGAATTATCGAGTGCAATCCTTCCTTCAGCGATTTTTATCATGGGGCCGACAGCGTCAGGAAAAACCGCGCTGGCGATGGCGTTGCGACAATCGTTGCCCGTTGAGTTGATTAGTGTGGACTCCGCCCTTATCTATAAAGGAATGGATATCGGCAGCGCCAAACCCAGCGCTGAGGAACTGGCTCAGGCTCCACACCGTTTGATCAATATTCTCGATCCGACGCAGGCGTATTCCGCCGCGGATTTTCGCCGCGATGCGTTGCGGGAGACGGCGGATATTACCGCTGCTGGGCGTATTCCCTTGCTGGTCGGGGGAACCATGCTGTACTTCAAGGCGCTGCTGGAGGGGTTGTCACCTCTGCCGTCAGCCGATATGGCCGTGCGCCAGCGCATCGAAGCGCGGGCGCGTGAGCAGGGGTGGGAAGCGCTTCACCGCCAATTGTGTGAGATTGATCCCGTTGCAGCGGCTCGGATTCATCCAAATGATCCGCAGAGACTGTGCCGGGCACTGGAAGTTTTTTTCGTTTCAGGTAACACTTTAACAGAGCTGACAAAAACAGCGGGTGAGGCGTTGCCTTACCGTGTGCATCAGTTTGCCATTGCACCGGTAACGCGCGAGCTGTTGCACGAACGCATCGCTCTGCGTTTTCAGCAGATGCTGGCGGCAGGATTTGAGACGGAAGTCCGTTCGCTCTTTGCCCGGGGCGATTTACATCAGGATTTACCGTCTGTTCGTTGCGTTGGTTATCGCCAGATGTGGTCATATTTATCCGGCGAGTGTGATTACGATGAGATGGTGTTCCGTGGTATCTGCGCGACACGTCAGTTGGCGAAACGTCAAATGACTTGGCTGCGCGGGTGGGACAGCGTTCATTGGTTGGACAGTGAAAAACCGCAAGATGCGTTTGAACGTGTGATGGCGGTGGTACAGGCACCTTGATATGCGGGTTTATTATACGCGCATAGTTAGTGCATAGGGTGGCCGATTGTGTACAATTGGCGAGTCTCAGCGCACAATTTTTTTACATCATTATTTTAGAGCCTTGGGGTTCTTTGTTACAAACAACAAGCAAATAAGGAAAATATAGAATGGCTAAGGGGCAATCTTTGCAAGACCCGTTCCTGAACGCGCTGCGTCGCGAACGTGTTCCGGTTTCTATTTATTTGGTGAATGGTATCAAGTTGCAGGGCCAGATCGAGTCTTTCGATCAGTTCGTTATCTTGTTGAAAAACACGGTTAGCCAGATGGTGTATAAGCATGCTATCTCCACCGTGGTGCCGTCTCGTCCGGTTTCTCATCACAGCAATAACCCTGGCACCAGCAACTACCATGGTGGTTCGTCTGCAAATCAGCAGTCGTCGGCGCAGGAAAGTGATGACGCGGAATAACGCGTATTGCGCTTTCACCCCGGTGGGGAGCCTGTACACATCGCTAGCGCTCGCCACTAGGGTGATTTTCGTTCGTTTGAGAGGTTGCACGTTTGTTTGACCGTTATGAAGCTGGTGAACGGGCCATATTGGTTCATATTTATTTTTCGCAAGACAAAGATACGGACGATTTGCTGGAGTTTGAATCTCTGGTTTCCTCCGCCGGTATCGAGTCATTGCAGCTGATCACCGGTAGCCGCAAGGCAGCGCACTCCAAATATTTTGTGGGTGAAGGCAAGGCGGAAGAAATTGCACAGGCGGTGAAAGCTACCGATGCCTTTGTTGTGTTGTTCAACCATGCATTGACGCCTGCTCAGGAGCGTAACCTTGAGCGTTTGTGCGAATGCCGTGTTATCGACAGAACCGGATTGATTCTGGATATTTTTGCACAGCGTGCGCGTACTCACGAGGGGAAATTGCAGGTTGAACTGGCGCAGTTGCGTCACCTTGCCACGCGTCTGGTAAGGGGATGGACGCACCTCGAGCGCCAGAAAGGGGGGATTGGCCTGCGTGGGCCAGGTGAAACCCAGCTCGAAACCGACCGTCGCTTGTTGCGTAACCGTATCAGCCAAATCCTCTCTCGCCTTGAGCGCGTGGAGAAGCAGCGTGAACAAGGGCGTCGAGCCAGAACACGTGCGGACGTGCCTACGGTTGCGTTGGTGGGCTACACCAACGCCGGAAAATCCACCCTGTTTAACGAAATGACAGCGGCAGGCGTTTATGCTGCCGATCAGCTGTTTGCCACACTGGACCCTACGCTGCGACGGATTAATGTTGTGAATGTTGGGGACACGGTGTTGGCTGATACCGTGGGATTTATTCGTCACTTGCCGCACGATTTGGTGGCGGCGTTTAAAGCGACATTGCAGGAAACACGTCAGGCGTCGTTGTTGTTACACTTGGTGGATGCTGCCGATCCTCGTATCGACGAGAATATTGCAGCGGTAAACGAAGTGCTGGCAGAAATCGAGGCTGATGAAATTCCTGTGCTGCTCGTGATGAACAAAATCGACATGCTGGACGGTTTCGTTCGGCGTATCGATCGCAACGAAGAGAATGTGCCGGTCAGGGTATGGCTTTCTGCCCAGACGGGTGACGGTATTTCCTTGTTATTTCAGGCATTGACGGAGCGGCTATCAGGGGACATCGCACATTATTCTCTGAGCCTTCCTCCGCAGGCAGGACGCCTTCGTAGTCGTTTTTACCAGCTTCAGGCAATAGAAAAAGAATGGATTGAGGAAGACGGTCGTGTGGGTCTTATCGTGCGTATGCCGATGGTGGACTGGTGTCGTCTTTGCAAACAAGAGCAAGAACTCGCAGATTACATGGTTTGAGACGGAGATGTTGGTCGATCTCGGCATTGTTCTGCGGACTCTGGGATATTGAACCTGAAGAACACCAATCATAAAAGAATGGAGCTAAAACATGGCGTGGAATCAGCCCGGTAATAACGGACAGGACCGCGACCCGTGGGGGAGCAGCAATAATCAAGGCGGCAACTCTGGCGGAAACAATAATAATAGAGGCGGTCGGGATCAAGGTCCTCCCGATCTGGATGATATCTTCCGCAAGCTGAGCAAAAAGCTGGGCGAACTGTGCGGAAGCAGAAATTCAGGTAATGGCGGCGGCACCTCTGCCAGCGGTCTGGGTGGTCGGGTCGTGGGTATTGTCGCAGTAGCGGCCGTGGTGATTTGGGCCGCGAGCGGCTTTTACACCATCCGAGAAGCCGAGCGCGGCGTAGTAACACGCTTTGGCAAGTTCAGCCACCTGGTAGGTCCAGGTCTGAACTGGAAACCGACATTTATCGACTCGGTTCGTGCGGTAAACGTGGAATCTGTGCGTGAATTGGCCACCTCTGGCGTGATGTTGACGTCGGATGAAAACGTGGTGCGCGTGGAGATGAACGTTCAGTATCGTGTGACGGAGCCTGAGCGCTATCTGTTTAGCGTTACCAATGCCGACGACAGTTTGCGTCAGGCGACTGACAGCGCCCTGCGCGGCGTTATCGGTAAATACACCATGGACAAAATCCTCACTGAGGGGCGTTCCATCGTGCGTACTGACACGCAACGCGTATTGGAAGAAACCATTCGTCCGTACAACATGGGGTTAACTCTGTTGGACGTTAACTTCCAGGCGGCGCGTCCGCCAGAGGAAGTGAAAGCCGCGTTTGATGACGCTATCGCGGCACGCGAGAACGAACAGCAATACATTCGTGAAGCAGAAGCCTATGCGAACGAAGTGCAGCCGCGTGCGAACGGTCAGGCACAGCGTGTGCTGGAAGAGGCACGTGCTTATCGCGCTCGTATCACGCTTGAAGCGCAGGGTGAAGTGGCGCGTTTCGCCAAGATTCTGCCGGAATACAAAGCCGCGCCAGAAATTACCCGTGAACGTCTCTATATCGAAAGCATGGAGCGTGTACTGGGACATACCCGGAAAGTGTTGATTAATGACAAAGGCAATAGCCTGATGGTGCTGCCCTTGGATCAACTGATGCGCGGTCAGACAGGCAATGCCAGCGGTAACGCGACCAGTAGCACCATGGCTGCGCCGATGCGTCTGCCCTCTGCGCCGAACAACAACGGAGCAACCACCGGACAAACCCGTACCAGCACGGGTGGAACCGTCATGGACCAGCGCCGTGCAAACGCGCAGCGTGATTTTGGGAGAGAATAATAATGCGTAAGTCTATCGTTTTTATCCTCGTCCTGGTGCTGATGGCGCTGTATGCCTCAGTGTTTGTGGTGCAGGAAGGCCAGCGTGGCATTGTGATGCGCTTCGGCAAAGTATTGCGCAATGATGAGAACAAGCCTGTTATCTATGTGCCAGGTTTGCAGTTTAAAGTACCGTTTATTGATACCGTGAAGATGCTGGATGCGCGCATTCAGACCATGGAAAACCAAGCCGATCGCTTCATCACCTCGGAGCAGAAAGACCTGATCGTGGATTCTTATATCAAATGGCGTATCAGTGATTTCAGTCGCTACTACCTAGCGACGGGCGGTGGTGACATTTCTCAGGCAGAAGTGCTGCTCAAACGTAAGTTTAGCGACCGCTTGCGTTCTGAAATCGGTCGTTTGGACGTGCGCGGTATTGTTACCGATTCCCGTGGTCGACTGATGTTGGATGTGCGTGATGCGCTGAATACCGGTACCGGTGAAACCACCGAAGCGGATAGCGCCATTGCCTCTGCTGCCGCACGCGTGGAGCAAGAGACCAAGGGTGCGCAGCCGCATATCAACCCGAACAGTATGGCGGCTCTCGGTATTGAAGTGATCGATGTGCGTATCAAGCAGATCAACTTGCCGACGGAAGTGTCGGATGCGATCTTCGCCCGTATGCGTGCAGAACGTGAAGCGGTTGCCCGTCGTCACCGTTCTCAAGGTCAGGAACAGGCGGAGAAACTGAAAGCGGCGGCAGATTATTTGGTGACACGTACTCTGGCTGAAGCGGAACGTGAAGCACTGATCATGCGCGGTGAAGGGGATGCGGAAGCAACCCGGCTGTTTGCTAATGCGTTTAGCGAAGACCCGAACTTCTATGCCTTTATCCGCAGCATGCATGCCTATGAAGCCAGCTTCAACGACAATCAGGACGTGATGGTATTGAGCCCGGATAGCGACTTCTTCCGCTATATGCGTTCGCCAACGACGTCGCTTGCACGCTGATTAGCTTTACCGTTTTTCACCAAAAGCCCGTATGGTTATATGGGCTTAATGAGATGGTCACCCCCACCCTGTGAGCGGTACGCTAACAGGGTGTTTTTCTTTCTGAAGGGGATCATCATGTGTATTAGTCGCGACTAGATCTGACACTGGACCTTGAAAGGTTGAGAGTTACCGGTTTTGATATGGGTGTCTAATCCTTAAACAAAACGCGAGGTAACTCTCATGCTTCATACTAACAATCCCATTATCAAACACAAAGCCGGCCTGCTCAATCTCGCCGAAGAACTCGGTAACGTATCAAAAGCCTGCAAGAGCATGGGCGTGTCACGCGATACATTTTACCGTTATCAGGAACTGGCTGCTGAAGGCGCCATTGATGCGCTGGTTAACCAGAACCGCCGGGTTCCGAACCTGAAGAACCGCGCCGACGAAGCCACTGAACGCGCGCTTGTTGATTATGCTATTGAGTTCCCGCCCCATGGGCAGCACCGGACCAGTAATGAGCTGCGTAAAAAAGGCGTGTTTATCTCCGGCAGCGGCGTGCGCTCCATCTGGCAACGACACGACCTGGAGAACTTCCGTAAACGCCTGAAGGCGCTTGAGGAAAAGGTCGCCAGAGAAGGCATTGTCCTTACCGACGCTCAAATCGCAGCCCTGGAGAAGAAGGCGCACGATGATGAGGCCTGCGGTGAAATCGAGACGGCACATCCCGGGTATCTGGGCTCGCAGGACACCTTCTACGTGGGCAATCTGAAGGGGGTGGGCCGTATCTACCAGCAGATGTTCGTGGATACGTACTCGAAAGTGGCGCACTGCAAGCTGTATACGAATAAAACACCGCTCACCGCCGCCGACCTGCTCAATGATCGCGTACTCCCGTTCTACGAGGCTCAGGGACTGCCGGTGCTGAGAAT
Organism: Symbiopectobacterium sp. RP; assembly: GCF_050472005.1. NCBI lineage: Bacteria > Pseudomonadati > Pseudomonadota > Gammaproteobacteria > Enterobacterales > Enterobacteriaceae > Symbiopectobacterium > Symbiopectobacterium sp. RP. The sequence continues at coordinate 341,065 of NZ_JBGOGS010000002.1, forward strand.
ACTGACCGACAGGGGTACGGAGTACTGTGGTAAAGTGGAGCAGCATGATTATCAGCTTTATCTGGCTATCAACGATATCGAGCATACGAAAACGAAGGCGATGTCTCCGCAGACGAACGGCATCTGCGAACGCTTCCATAAAACCATTTTGCAGGATTTTTATCAGGTTACGTTCGGCAAGAAGTTATATGGAGACCTGGAAAGCCTGCAGGTAGATCTGGACAACTGGTTGTGGCATTACAATAATGAGAGAACTCATCAGGGAAAAATGTGCTGCGGGCGTACGCCGATGGCCACTTTACTCGATGGAAAACGGATCTGGGCAGAAAAGAATCTGAACCAGATGTAATCTGACAGACACCTGTATAAATAATCGGTAACTGTCAGATCTGGTCTGAGCTAGTACACATCATGCAAAACGTTACGCTTATTGGTATCAATCTCGGTAAACATTCCTTCCACGTTCACTGTCAGAACGAAAAAGGTCATGCGCTGCTGCGTAAAAAGTTTTCCCGCACTCAGCTGATTCATTTTCTTGCATCCTGCAAGTCGGCGACCGTGGTGATGGAGTCCTGCGACGGTGCACACTTCATGGCTCGCCGAGTCGCTGATTTAGGCCATGAGGCAAAGTTGATTTCCCCACAGTTCGTTAGCCCTTTTGTTAAGAGTAACAAGAACGATTTTGTTGATGCAGAAGCTATCTGCGAAGCAGCTTCCCGGCCCTCCATGCGCTTTGTAAAACCCCGCACGGAAGACCAGCAGGCAATGGCGCCTGCGTGATTTAAGCGATACGCGCTACGTTTATTTCTGGGCCGATGGCATATATAGCCAAGCGACATTATTTTGATAACAATTAGCTGTATTTTTTTGCCACATATCAGGGCATTGGCTGTAATCATTTTTAAGTCGGTTGGCTATAACAGTCTTTGTGGAGTAGCCATTGCGCGTGTTAGTTCCAGATTTGGACTGGGGCTTCTCATGCCCGAGGTGATGGGTCATTTCAGCATTAAGGGCAGTCTCAACGCTGATCTTTTTCAGCAGGCGATCAAACTGGTTGAGAGCATCAGGGGTTTTGAGATTTTTGGCCAGCTCGTTAGCCAGAGCCTGTAACTGTTTTTCGTCCATAAAGTAACCTGCTTTTGATGTTGGATTGAACATATCAAAACCAAGCAATTACACAATCTCGTGTACAGGCTCAAAATCTTAAACAGGCCCTGGCGGAACGGACGGGACTCGAACCCGCGACCCCCTGCGTGACAGGCAGGTATTCTAACCGACTGAACTACCGCTCCACCGATACTTTTTCATTACCAGACACCGTCTGATAATCGATATAAAAACCTAGCAGTTCCCTACTCTCACATGGGGAAGCCCCACACTACCATCGGCGCTACGGCGTTTCACTTCTGAGTTCGGCATGGGGTCAGGTGGGACCACCGCGCTATCGCCGCCAGGCATATTCTGTTTTATCTTACCCGTCCTCACGGACCAGCAAGACCAATCTGTCTACAAGCTGAACTTCACGAGTTCTGATTCTCTACACCAACACCAAAACACCTTCGGCGTTGTAAGGTTAAGCCTCACAGGTCATTAGTACTGGTTAGCTCAATGCATCGCTGCACTTACACACCCAGCCTATCTACGTCGTCGTCTTCAACGGCCTTTCAGCGTCCTCTAGGGACAAGGGAGAACTCATCTCGGGGCAAGTTTCGTGCTTAGATGCTTTCAGCACTTATCTCTTCCGCACGTAGCTACCGGGCAATGCCATTGGCATGACAACCCGAACACCAGTGGTGCGTTCACTCCGGTCCTCTCGTACTAGGAGCAACCCCCCCCAATTCTCCAACGCCCACGGCAGATAGGGACCGAACTGTCTCACGACGTTCTAAACCCAGCTCGCGTACCACTTTAAATGGCGAACAGCCATACCCTTGGGACCTACTTCAGCCCCAGGATGTGATGAGCCGACATCGAGGTGCCAAACACCGCCGTCGATATGAACTCTTGGGCGGTATCAGCCTGTTATCCCCGGAGTACCTTTTATCCGTTGAGCGATGGCCCTTCCATTCAGAACCACCGGATCACTAAGACCTACTTTCGTACCTGCTCGAGCCGTCACTCTCGCAGTCAAGCTAGCTTATGCCTTTGCACTAACCTCCTGATGTCCGACCAGGATTAGCTAACCTTCGTGCTCCTCCGTTACTCTTTGGGAGGAGACCGCCCCAGTCAAACTACCCACCAGACACTGTCCCCAGTCCGGATTACGGACCCAGGTTAGAACATCAAACATTAAAGGGTGGTATTTCAAGGTTGGCTCCATGCAGACTGGCGTCCACACTTCAAAGCCTCCCACCTATCCTACACATCAAGGCTCAAGGTTCAGTGTCAAGCTATAGTAAAGGTTCACGGGGTCTTTCCGTCTTGCCGCGGGTACACTGCATCTTCACAGCGAGTTCAATTTCACTGAGTCTCGGGTGGAGACAGCCTGGCCATCATTACGCCATTCGTGCAGGTCGGAACTTACCCGACAAGGAATTTCGCTACCTTAGGACCGTTATAGTTACGGCCGCCGTTTACTGGGGCTTCGATCAAGAGCTTCTCCTTGCGGATAACCCCATCAATTAACCTTCCAGCACCGGGCAGGCGTCACACCGTATACGTCCACTTTCGTGTTTGCACAGTGCTGTGTTTTTATTAAACAGTTGCAGCCAGCTGGTATCTGCGACTGCGCAAAGCTTCAGGAGCAAGTCCCTACACCTCGCACAGCGTGCCTTCTCCCGAAGTTACGGCACCATTTTGCCTAGTTCCTTCACCCGAGTTCTCTCAAGCGCCTTGGTATTCTCTACCTGACCACCTGTGTCGGTTTGGGGTACGATCCAATGTTACCTGATGCTTAGAGGCTTTTCCTGGAAGCTGGGCATCTGTCACTTCAGTACCGTAGTACCTCGTCATCACGCCTCAGTGTTTAATAGCAACCCGGATTTACCAAAGTCACCCACCTACACGCTTAAACCGGGACAACCGTCGCCCGGATGACATAGCCTTCTCCGTCCCCCCTTCGCAGTAACACCAAGTACAGGAATATTAACCTGTTTCCCATCGACTACGCCTTTCGGCCTCGCCTTAGGGGTCGACTCACCCTGCCCCGATTAACGTTGGACAGGAACCCTTGGTCTTCCGGCGAGCGGGCTTTTCACCCGCTTTATCGTTACTTATGTCAGCATTCGCACTTCTGATACCTTCAGCAAACCTCACAGTTCACCTTCAACGGCTTACAGAACGCTCCCCTACCCAACAACACTAAGTGTCGCTGCCGCAGCTTCGGTGCATGGTTTAGCCCCGTTACATCTTCCGCGCAGGCCGACTCGACCAGTGAGCTATTACGCTTTCTTTAAATGATGGCTGCTTCTAAGCCAACATCCTGGCTGTCTATGCCTTCCCACATCGTTTCCCACTTAACCATGACTTTGGGACCTTAGCTGGCGGTCTGGGTTGTTTCCCTCTTCACGACGAACGTTAGCACCCGCCGTGTGTCTCCCGTGATAACATTCTTCGGTATTCGTAGTTTGCATCGGGTTGGTAAGTCGGGATGACCCCCTAGCCGAAACAGTGCTCTACCCCCGAAGATGAATTCACGAGGCGCTACCTAAATAGCTTTCGGGGAGAACCAGCTATCTCCCGGTTTGATTGGCCTTTCACCCCCAGCCACAAGTCATCCGCTAATTTTTCAACATTAGTCGGTTCGGTCCTCCAGTTAGTGTTACCCAACCTTCAACCTGCCCATGGCTAGATCACCGGGTTTCGGGTCTATACCCTGCAACTTAACGCCCAGTTAAGACTCGGTTTCCCTGCGGCTCCCCTATGCGGTTAACCTTGCTACAGAATATAAGTCGCTGACCCATTATACAAAAGGTACGCAGTCACACCCCGAAGGATGCTCCCACTGCTTGTACGTACACAGTTTCAGGTTCTGTTTCACTCCCCTCGCCGGGGTTCTTTTCGCCTTTCCCTCACGGTACTGGTTCACTATCGGTCAGTCAGGAGTATTTAGCCTTGGAGGATGGTCCCCCCATATTCAGACAGGATAACACGTGTCCCGCCCTACTCATCGAGCTCACAACCTGTGCGTCTTCGTGTACGGGACTATCACCCTTTACTGTGCGACTTTCCAGACGCTTCCACTGACACACAAGCTGATTCAGACTCTGGGCTCTTCCCCGTTCGCTCGCCGCTACTGGGGGAATCTCGGTTGATTTCTTTTCCTCGGGGTACTGAGATGTTTCAGTTCCCCCGGTTCGCCTCATGCCACTATGTATTCATGACATGATAGTGCAACGAATTGCACTGGGTTTCCCCATTCGGGTATCGTCGGTTATAACGCTTCATATCAGCTTGCCGACGCTTTTCGCAGATTAGCACGCCCTTCATCGCCTCTGACTGCCTAGGCATCCACCGTGTACGCTTATTCACTTAACCTCACAACCCGAAAATGTCTCGGGTGTGAAAGCTTGAGAGAATCACAATATTGGTAGTGAGCCAATATTGCTCGTTTCAATTTTCAGCTTGTTCCAGATTGTTAAAGAGCAAAATACTTCGCAGCATACTGTCAAACAGTACACTCTGAAGTATTGGGTATCAAGACGGTAAATGGTGGAGCTATGCGGGATCGAACCGCAGACCTCCTGCGTGCAAAGCAGGCGCTCTCCCAGCTGAGCTATAGCCCCATCGAATAGTAAACCTTTGCCAAATCGCTCTCAGGCAAGGCGCGAGTTCGCGAAGCATACATCAGTATGCGAGTGGGCGAGCATACGCAGCATTGAGAACGATTTTGGTAGGCCTGAGTGGACTTGAACCACCGACCTCACCCTTATCAGGGGTGCGCTCTAACCACCTGAGCTACAAGCCTATAAGGTCTTCTAACCGCTCGATTTCTTTCATCAGACAATCTGTGTGAACACTTCACAGAATCAGTACCATCAGGTAAGGAGGTGATCCAACCGCAGGTTCCCCTACGGTTACCTTGTTACGACTTCACCCCAGTCATGAATCACAAAGTGGTAAGCGCCCTCCCGAAGGTTAAGCTACCTACTTCTTTTGCAACCCACTCCCATGGTGTGACGGGCGGTGTGTACAAGGCCCGGGAACGTATTCACCGTAGCATTCTGATCTACGATTACTAGCGATTCCGACTTCATGGAGTCGAGTTGCAGACTCCAATCCGGACTACGACGTACTTTATGAGGTCCGCTTACTCTCGCGAGGTCGCTTCTCTTTGTATACGCCATTGTAGCACGTGTGTAGCCCTACTCGTAAGGGCCATGATGACTTGACGTCATCCCCACCTTCCTCCAGTTTATCACTGGCAGTCTCCTTTGAGTTCCCGACCGAATCGCTGGCAACAAAGGATAAGGGTTGCGCTCGTTGCGGGACTTAACCCAACATTTCACAACACGAGCTGACGACAGCCATGCAGCACCTGTCTCAGAGTTCCCGAAGGCACCTTCGTATCTCTACAAAGTTCTCTGGATGTCAAGAGTAGGTAAGGTTCTTCGCGTTGCATCGAATTAAACCACATGCTCCACCGCTTGTGCGGGCCCCCGTCAATTCATTTGAGTTTTAACCTTGCGGCCGTACTCCCCAGGCGGTCGATTTAACGCGTTAGCTCCGGAAGCCACGCCTCAAGGGCACAACCTCCAAATCGACATCGTTTACAGCGTGGACTACCAGGGTATCTAATCCTGTTTGCTCCCCACGCTTTCGCACCTGAGCGTCAGTCTTCGTCCAGGGGGCCGCCTTCGCCACCGGTATTCCTCCAGATCTCTACGCATTTCACCGCTACACCTGGAATTCTACCCCCCTCTACGAGACTCTAGCTTGCCAGTTTTGAATGCAGTTCCCAGGTTAAGCCCGGGGATTTCACATCCAACTTAACAAACCGCCTGCGTGCGCTTTACGCCCAGTCATTCCGATTAACGCTTGCACCCTCCGTATTACCGCGGCTGCTGGCACGGAGTTAGCCGGTGCTTCTTCTGCGAGTCACGTCAATCAGCAAGGTTATTAACCTTGCTGCCTTCCTCCTCGCTGAAAGTGCTTTACAACCCGAAGGCCTTCTTCACACACGCGGCATGGCTGCATCAGGCTTGCGCCCATTGTGCAATATTCCCCACTGCTGCCTCCCGTAGGAGTCTGGACCGTGTCTCAGTTCCAGTGTGGCTGGTCATCCTCTCAGACCAGCTAGGGATCGTCGCCTAGGTGAGCCATTACCTCACCTACTAGCTAATCCCATCTGGGCACATCTGATGGCGTGAGGCCCGAAAGTCCCCCACTTTGGTCTTGCGACGTTATGCGGTATTAGCTACCGTTTCCAGTAGTTATCCCCCTCCATCAGGCAGTTTCCCAGACATTACTCACCCGTCCGCCGCTCGTCACCCAGAGAGCAAGCTCTCTTGTGCTACCGCTCGACTTGCATGTGTTAGGCCTGCCGCCAGCGTTCAATCTGAGCCATGATCAAACTCTTCAATTTAAAGTTTGATTTGCTTCTACTCGAGAAGCGATGCTCAAAGAATTATTACTGTCAGTTCGTAATGAATTAACTGTTGTTCACTCTTCAAGACTTTTATTTTTTTAAGCCCGAAGGCTTTACGATAAAGTCCTGTGAGTGCCCACACAGATTGTCTGATCAATTGTTAAAGAGCGTTGCCACATCTACCGTGGCGCGGGAGGGGCATACTACGCTGCACCGCTGAAAAGTCAACGTTAATTTTTTTTCAATTTCGCGTTCGGCTTTTCTGTTTTACTTCTTACCGTTACCACAACCGCGTGTCGCTGTTGCCGTGTCAGTAGAGGCGCAGTATAGACACTTCTCGCGCCCTGACAAGGGCTAATTTCAATTTTATTTTCGAGTGGGTGTTTTTTCGGCGAATCGCATAGCAAACCAGCATAGATGACGCTATTTCATCCCAATCACCCCATTTACTGCGTCGTAAATCCCATTTACCGATGAGTCACCGACTCGCGCATTACCAACTCTGGCGTTAATACCAGTACCGTTGGCTCGGTTTCAGGATGTTCCAAACGGTATAACAACGTATCCACCGCCAGTTCCCCCAATTCATCTTTAGGTTGATGAATCGTCGTTAACGGTGGAGACATATAATGCGCCAGTTCGATATCGTCATAACCCACCAGTGCCATATCCCTTGGAATAGACAATCCCGCCTGATAGAGCGCGTGATAAACCCCAACCGCCATCGCATCGTTACTACAGAACACAGCATCCGGCCTTTGCGCCAGCGACAGCAGTTTACGCATCGCTTGGTATCCGGTTTCAAACTCGAAATCCCCTAACACCACGTAGTCATCAGGAACGGGCAAACCTGCACGCTGCATCGCCTGCCGATAGCCTAACAGTCGGTTATAGGCCGTTGTTTTATCTTGTGGGCCAGCGATACAGGCGATATTGCGGTAACCGCTGTCGATCAGATGGCGGGTTGCAATATCACCGCCAAGCAGAGAATTGTCCTTGATAACGTCACTCACGCCTTCAAACGGCGACCAGTCCATCATCACCAGTGGAATTGACGGGTAACGGCTAATGGTTTCCGATGAAGGGCGGTGGTTCTCGGTACACATCAGTAACAAGCCATCAACCCGCTTTTGCATCAAGGTTTCCAGGCTACGGTCCAGGCGGTTGTGGTCGCCTTCTGTATTACACAGGATCAGGCTATACCCACGCTCATAGCAGCTGCGCTCAACGCCACGCACCACTTCAGCATAAAACGGGTTACTACTGGCCGTTAGCAACATACCGATAGTTTGCGTCTGATTGATCTTCAAACTGCGCGCCAGCGCAGACGGTGCGTAGTTAAGAGAATCAACTGCCGCCAATACCCGCTCGCGCACCGTGTCACTAACAAAGCGATTATTATTGATTACATGTGAAACGGTTGACGTCGACACGCCCGCCAAGCGAGCAACATCCTTCATTGTGGCCACATATCACCCCCTGAGAGTGTAAAAATGCGTCTATCTCATTGCGCCACGGCACAGAGGACTGAGCACCAGCACGAGTTACCGCAATGGCAGCGGCAGCATGAGCAAATTTCACGGCGGTTTGCATTGGTTGATTTTCCAAAAGTGCAGTGACCAGCGCACCATTAAAGGTATCGCCCGCCGCAATCGTATCTACGGCCTGAACCCGGAAACCGCGAATACGCTGACCTTCCCCGTTTTCACTCAGCCATACACCGCGACCACCCAATGTAATCAGCACGGTAGTAATGCCTTTATTATGCAACAGTTTTGCAGCCTGTGCGGCATCTTGCTCGTTCTGCACGGTGACACCGGTCAGACGCTGCGCTTCCGTTTCATTCGGCGTAATCATATCCACCAGCGCCAGCAGTTCATCTGGCAAGTCACAGGCGGGAGCTGGGTTTAAAATTACACGCGTTTGGTGCTGATGCGCCAGCTGAGCAGCGGCAATAACGGTCTGCAACGGAGACTCGAGCTGCATTAATAAAGCAGAAGCATCAATGATTTTTTGACGGTGACGCGTCAGCACATCGGGAGTGATAGCCGCATTGGCACCCGTGTTAATGCCAATCATATTCTCAGCGTCTCCATTCACAAAAATCAGCGCAACGCCCGTGGTTTCATTGGCAACGGTTTCAACAGCAGAAACGTCTATCTGATCACGAGACAACTGCTCGCGAATACGAGCACCAATATCATCCTCACCCACGCCAGCGATAAATGCGATATCGGCACCACTGCGCCCGGCAGCGACCGCTTGATTGGCACCTTTACCACCAAAAGCGACCTGATATTGCTTACCGCTCACCGTTTCGCCCGGTTGAGGGAAGTGTGCCAGATTGAGGATATGGTCGGCATTAATACTGCCCAACACCACGAGTTTGCCCGTTTTCATAAAATCGCCCCAAAAGTGATTAAAAGCGCCGCCTTGTTCCGGCGGCGCTGCTTGTCGTTGTTATGCGTTATTCTTTAGCAACCAGTTTTAGATCAACCGGGATAATCGCCTGAACCTTTTCACCTTTGATGACCTTGTCAGCGGTTTGCACGCCAATTTCACCGATTTTTTCAGGACGTTGTGCAACAGTGGCAGCAAGTTTCCCGCCCTCTACGGCTTTTACGCCATCCTGCGTGCCATCAAAACCGACCACAATGACGTCTGTTTTACCCGCAGTTTGCAGAGCACGCAGCGCACCCAGCGCCATTTCATCGTTTTGTGCGAACACTGCTTTTACATCAGGGTGTGCGGTGAGCAGGTTCTGCATCACGTTCAGCCCTTTGGTACGATCAAAATCAGCGGGCTGGCTGGCCAGCATGACAAATTTGTTTTTCTCAGCGGATTCCATAAAACCGGCTCCGCGTTCACGGGCAGCAGAGGTTCCGGCGATACCTTCCAACTGAATCACCTTGGCACCTTCACCCAATTTTTTCGCGATGAAATCACCGGCTACTTTACCGCCAAAGGCGTTATCAGACGCCACGTGGCTCACGACCGTGCCGCTGCCCGCTACGCGATCTAGGGTAATCACCGGAATATTGGCTTGATTCGCCAGTTTCACCGCATTACCCACGGCATCAGAGTCTGTCGGGTTGATGAGCAGCAGTTTGGTACCGCGCACGGTCAGATCCTGAACATTGGAGAGCTCTTTTGCCGGGTTGTTTTGCGAATCCAACACCACCAGGTTGTAGCCCAATTTATCAGCTTCTTTTTGCGCGCCGTCTTTCAATGACACGAAGAACGGGTTATTCAGGGTAGAAACCACCAATGCTATCGACTCTTTCGCCAGCGCATTGGCGCTAACCGTGGCACTTAATGCAACAGCAGAAACCAGCGTAGCCAGTTTTTTCATATTCATAATCCAATTCCTATGCGTGAGAATGAAGGTTATTTACTGCTTTTGTTATCCACCAAAACCGCCAGCAAAATAACGGCTGCCTTAACGATCATTTGGTAGTAAGAAGAAACACCTAACAGGTTCAGTCCATTGTTGAGAAACCCAAGAATCAGCGCGCCGATGAGCGTGCCGACAATGCGCCCTTTACCACCCGCCAAACTGGTTCCGCCCAGCACCACTGCCGCAATCGCATCCAGTTCATACCCCGTGCCCGCCGTCGGTTGTGCCGATGACAAGCGCGCGACTTCGATAATCCCAGCCGATGCGGATAACAGCCCACATAAGGCGTAGACGATAATCTTGACGTTATCGACGCTGATGCCCGACAAGCGGGTCGCCGCTTCATTGCCGCCCAGCGCATAGATATAGCGTCCGAGCCGCGTGTGGTGCAGCATGTACCAGGCTGCGATAAAAACGATAACCATCAACCAGATCGGTGTAGGAATTCCCAGAGGGCGACCAATGCCAAACCAGCCGAAGGTATCCGCAACGTCAGAAAAACCGGTGTTTATTGGGCTGCCGTTGGTGTACACCATGGTGACGCCGCGCAGCAGTAACATCATCACCAGCGTGGCGATAAACGCCTGCACCTTTCCTTTCGCCACAATCACGCCAGTGCCCGCCCCGATTGCTGCACCGAACGCTAATGCACCAAACACCGCCAACAGCGCATTCACTTCCAGGCCAACAATCGATGCCGCCACTGCACCGGTCAGCGCCAGCAATGATCCGACTGACAAATCGATACCCGAGGTCAGAATAACCAGTGTCATCCCTACCGCCATGATGGCGTTCACCGATGTCTGTTGCAGGATATTGAACAGGTTATTGACCGTGAAAAAGTTAGGGCTCATGGACGAGACCACTGCGATCAGGATCAGCAGGGCAATCAGCGACTTTTGCTCCAACAGCCACTCTTTACTGAACCAGCGCTTTGCCGTGATAGATTCGGAACTCATGTTTGACTTACTCCTGCTTTACGCTATATAGCCAACCGACTTAAAAATGATTACAGCCAATGCCCTGATATGTGGCAAAAAAATACAGCTAATTGTTATCAAAATAATGTCGCTTGGCTATATTGCTTGCCAAATTGCTTGCCAACCGCTGCCGCCATCAGCACTTCCTGAGTGGCCTGCTCAATGGAGAATTCACCGCTCAAGCGGCCTTCATGCATCACCAAAATGCGATCACTCATACCGAGTACTTCCGGCATTTCCGATGACACCAAAATGATGCTGAGGCCTTCTTCCTTGAACTGGTTGATTAACTGATAGATCTCTTTCTTGGCTCCCACATCGACGCCGCGCGTAGGTTCATCGAGGATCAGCACTTTCGGCCGCGTCATCAGCCCGCGAGCAATCGCTACCTTCTGTTGATTTCCGCCGGACAACAGGCCAATTGGCTGTGCCATTGAGGGAGTTTTAATATTGAATAAACGGATAAAATCACTAACCGCGGTGCGTTCGTCTTCATGTTTGAGTGCACCAAAGCCACGGCTGAAATAACGCAATGCCGTCAGCGACATGTTCTCTTTGACAGACATCCCCAACACCAAGCCATCACGTTTGCGATCTTCAGATATATAAACGATGCCGTTTGCCAGCCCATCCTGCGGACTGCGCGTCACCACCTCACGGCCATCCAGCACCACGTCACCGCGCGTACGAGGAAGTGTGCCATACAGGATCTTCATCAGTTTGGTACGTCCTGCGCCCATCAGGCCAGAAACACCGAGAATTTCCCCCTGCCGCAGCGTAAAACTGACACCGTCAACACCCGGCCCCGTCAGGTCTTTAACACTCAAGCGAATATCGCCCGGCACGGTATTCATCCGAGGGTACTGCTCTTCCAGTTTGCGCCCCACCATCATTTCAATGAGTTGCTCTTCATGCAGCTGGTTGACCGGTCGCTCACCGATAAACTGACCGTCGCGCAGCACAGTCACGTCATCGCAAATCTCGAAAATTTCTTTCAGGCGGTGGGAGATATAGACGATACCGCAACCCTGTGCGGTCAGTTCCTTAATCACAGTAAATAAGGACGCGGTTTCGGTATCCGTCAGTGCATCCGTGGGTTCATCCATGATGATCACTTTGGATTCAAAGCTCAGCACCTTGGCAATCTCGACCACTTGCTGATCACCAATGGACAACTCGCCCACCAGTCGGCGGCTGTTGTAGCGCAGATTTAGCTTTTTCAGCAGCTTATCGGCTTCTGCGTACATCTTTTGCCAATCAATGCGCCCCAAGGCTCCGGTAAACTCGCGGCCAAGGAAAATATTTTCAGCAATCGTCAGCTGGGGAATCAGGTTAAGTTCCTGGTGAATAATACCGATACCCGCATGCTGTGATGATTTTGGCCCGTTAAAGGCAACGTCCTGCCCGAGAAAGCGAACATGACCGGCATCTTTGCGGTAAATACCGGTGAGCACCTTCATCAGGGTAGATTTCCCGGCGCCGTTTTCCCCCACCAGCGCCATCACCTTGCCGGGATAGACATTCAGGGCAGCACCGGACAGCGCTTTTACACTGGGAAAGGTTTTTACTATTCCCAGCAGCTGTAATAAAGGTTCCATCTCAGCCTCAGAAGGTTACGCCAGCACATAAAATAATATTGGCATAGGGCGAGCATTCACCGCTGCGAAAAACGGCCCTGCTCTGCCCGCTTTGCATCTTGAATGCCTCATGACTGACATAGTGCAACGCAATGGTATTTCCCTGGTATTGTTCAAGCTGTTGCAAATGCTCACGAATAACTTCATGGAGCTTTGGGTTCTTCTCGATAATCTCTTGCGCAACAATCGCCGCTTCTACCTGCATCTCCTGCGTAATCACGCTCAGCACCTGTATAAAAGTAGGCACATTGTGTGTTAACGCCAGATCAACACGGGCGGTAGTGGCAGGAATGGGTAACCCTGCATCACACACCACCACTTGGTCAGTGTGCCCAAGGCGTGCAATCACACTCGAGACTTCGGAATTGAGTAATACGCCTTTTTTCATTATGTCACTCGTTTTGATAACGACAGCGAAACGTTTCGTTTTCAGTAAAGTTTAAGAAAAAGTCCTGATAAAGCAAAAAAGAGTTTGCGGAATTGTGATCGCCATCGAAACGTTTCGCTATCACAAAAAAGAGATATAAGAAAAACATTAAGTTAGAAAATAGCCGTTAACCACCGCTGTCGGAAGATTGATCGCTATCACAAATGAAAAATAAACAATGAAACTAGATAATGAATTTATTAAAACAGTGTTTCTTTTTTGTATGATTTACCTCACTTTCTAAAGCTCATATCACCATACTCATAATTTAAACAATATAGCCAAGCGACATTATTTTGATAACAATTAGCTGTATTTTTTTGCCACATATCAGGGCATTGGCTGTAATCATTTTTAAGTCGGTTGGCTATAACGGCACTCTGACACCTGCCGAAAAAACTCTGGTTTGTTCACAAGGACTCTAACGATGAAAAACATATAGCAAAGCGACTTAATTTTGATTACACCATATGGACTGAGAACAAAATCTCTGTATCGCAACCACTCTCTCTTTTTTTGCTTGTGCCCATTTATGCTCAATGGGGTTAAGATCTGGCAAATACTCCACCATATACCCTGCATCGATGATGACTTGTTGAATATTATGTTTTTTGTGAAAAGTTGCATTGTCCATCACGATTACCCTGTTTTTAGGGAGTACTGGGATAAGGACTTGTGTGACCCAGGAATAGAAAACATCGCTGTTAATATTGATATCAAATAATCCGATAGCAAACAGCGTTGTGCCTAATAAAGCGCCGATAACATTTGTTCTTCCCTTGGCTCCCCCGTTCTTCAGGCCAAAACACCCTTGACCTTTTGGGGAATAGCCGTGAGTTCGTGGGTTATCGTGTGGAAAACCACTTTCATCAATAAAAACAATAGGCTTACCTTCTTTTTCATACTGTTGTATTTTTTGTTGAAATGCTTGCCGGGCGCTTTCGTCGGCTTTCGGATGACGTAGCGTTTTTTTATAGGTCAATCCCAGCTTTTTAAGAGCTTGCCAAATGGCCTTCTGACAAACGCCAAAACGCTCTGCACGTTCTTTTTGGTAAGCATCTGGATATGGTTCAACATCTTTTATCAACTCGGATTTATCGCTCTTTCGCTGACGCGTGGTCGATGCTTTTGACGCTATTTGATTAATCCAACGCGATACAGAGGCAGGGCCAATCCGAAATTGCTTCGCTGTTTCTCGGATACTCAACCCTTCTTCTTCCCGTGTAGATATCACTTTACCTCTAAAATCAATTGAATAGCTCATTTAAATAATGTAATCAAAATTAAGTCGTTTAGCTATATTGAAACGGTTATAAACGGTTTTCCATGGGCCGTAACGTTCAGGTATAGCTAAGCGACATTATTTTGATAACAATTAGCTGTATTTTTTTGCCACATATCAGGGCATTGGCTGTAATCATTTTTAAGTCGGTTGCCTATAGAGTCAAAAGTATCGACCACGCGTCAGCGAAAGAGCGATAAATCCGAGTTGATAAAAGATGTTGAACCATATCCAGATGCTTACCAAAAAGAACGTGCAGAGCGTTTTGGCGTTTGTCAGAAGGCCATTTGGCAAGCTCTTAAAAAGCTGGGATTGACCTATAAAAAAACGCTACGTCATCCGAAAGCCGACGAAAGCGCCCGGCAAGCATTTCAACAAAAAATACAACAGTATGAAAAAGAAGGTAAGCCTATTGTTTTTATTGATGAAAGTGGTTTTCCACACGATAACCCACGAACTCACGGCTATTCCCCAAAAGGTCAAGGGTGTTTTGGCCTGAAGAACGGGGGAGCCAAGGGAAGAACGAGTTATTAGCAAATCTGGTGTATGGCGATAGGCTACGTTCCGCTCTGATGCTTCGTGAATCTGTTCTCCATCCTTAAATTGGACGTTGCTTACAACCAGGGTCAGCAGGTCAAATCCTCTTAGTCGGTTCCAGCTTTTCTGAGCAGATTGGAGCAGCTTAAATACCATTGACAGGGTTGTTTCTCTCGAACCACCGTTCTTCGCGCCTCTGCTTCGTAGCCTCACAGTCGCAAAAGCCGATTCAATCGGATTTGTCGTTCTTATTGACGCCCAGTGCTCTGACGGGAAGTCGTAGAATGCCAACAGTTCTTCTCGAGCTTTCTCCAGCTTCTTCATCGCTGAAGGATATTTCGCTGAAAACCTTGCCAACAAAACATCAAAGGCTTCATTAGCGGCATCGCGGCTCTCTGCTAGCCAAACCTCCCGCAGCTCAGCCTTAACTTTCGGTTGCATGGCTTTGGGGAGTGAAGCCAACACATTAGCGGTTTTGTGCACCCAACAGCGTTGGTGCTGCGTGTCCGGGAATATCTTTGCCATTGCATTCCAAAAACCAAGGGCACCGTCTCCCGTAGCCAGCTTGGGAGATACGGTTAGGCCACGTGCTCGCAGGCCATTAAGAAGTTCGGCCCAGTTTGCTTCTGACTCTCGATAACCATCTTCAACCGCAACCAGCTCCTTACGTCCATGCTCAGTGACGCCGATAATGACCAGCAGGCAAAGGCAATCATCTTGCCTGACATGGCTGTATATGCCATCGGCCCAGAAATAAACGTAGCGCGTATCGCTTAAATCACGCAGGCACCATTGCCTGTGCTCTTCAAGCCACTGCTGTTTCAGTCTGCTGATGGTACTGGCAGAGAGGCCATTAGCTTTTTCACCGAGAAGCGCCCTCAGGGCTTCATGAAAATCACCGGTGGATATGCCTCGCAGGTACAGCCATGGTAGCAACTCTTCGACGCTTTTTGCACGTTTCAGATAAGGCGGCAACAACGCGCTGTTGAAGCATATTCCGTTGCCGCTGCGCTCCCTGACCTTAGGTACTTTAATTTCAACATCCCCAATACCCGTCTGTATGGTTCGCGGGGGCAAATAGCCGTTACGAACGACAGCATGACGCCCGTCGTCAAGGCGGCGTTCAGCATGTTGTTGCAGAATGGCTTCGAGCTCAACGTCAACGGCGGCAGCTATCAGCTGCCTGGCACCATTACGAATGAGTTCATGCAAGGGATCACCGGCAATATCTGGTTCTGCGGAGACCTGTAGGGTAGACTTTTTCATGGGGTATCATCTCTCTGTTGTTGAAATCATCCACAAAATCAATCAGCAGGATACGCTACCCTCCCCGAAACCCCGTACACCAGAAATGAGCATAACTCCTAGTACGTTGATATTCCACATTTATATGCTATTTGGCACAATATAGTCCTCAATGCTTTCCTGTCGGGGAGGTATCTCTTAACGTTCGATATTTAATCAGTATTTTTCTGTGAAAGGTGAGCCACTTTTTCTCAATATAGATGGCTTTGTTGAATAAATAGAACTTTTGGGTAATCATCGGAGCAGATCAACACAGTTGTTTCAAAATCAGCTCTCCATGGCAAAACAAAATCTTAAAATCACCAACTGGCCCTCTTATAACAAGGCCCTCAAGCAGCGCGCTTCTCTAACCGTATGGCTAGATGAATCAGCCATTGCTGCATGGACGGAAAAAAACACTACTGAACGGCGTGGACGACCGCTCCACTACTCAGATATGGCCATCACCACAGTCCTGATGATGAAACGCGTGTTTGGCCTTTCATTGAGGGCTTTACAGGGCTTTGGTGACTCGATTTTTAAACTGATTAAATTGTCGCTCCATTGTCCAGACTATTCGCTGCTCAGCAAGCGAGCAAAGACAGTGAACATCAGCATAAAAACGCCAACCCGTGGTGAAATCTCACATCTGGTCATTGATGGAACCGGCCTGAAGGTCTTTGGCGAAGGCGAATGGAAAGTCCGGCAGCATGGTGCCGACAGACGCAGGGTATGGCGTAAGCTGCACCTGGCAGTAGACAGTGTGACGCATGAGATTGTCTGTGCGGATTTGTCGCTCAGTGGTATGACTGATGCCCAAGCTCTACCGGCGCTGATAAACCAGACCCACCGGAAAATCAGAGAGGCATCGGCTAACGGCGCTTAGGATACAGTTTACTGCTATGATGCTCTGCTGAGGAAGAAAATAAGGCCGCTTATCCCGCCACGAAGGGGGGCGCAATATTGGCAAGATCGCTACCACGAGCGTAACCACGCTGTTGCAAATCAGCGCATTAGCGGTAGTAACGCTATCTGGAAAAAGAAAGTGGGCTATCACCGGCGCTCAGTGGCTGAAACGGCCATGTTCCGGTTCAAAAGGCTTCTGGGTGGTTATCTAAGTCTGAGAGACTACGATGGTCAGGTGGGTGAAGCCATGGCCATGGTCAAAGCGCTTAACCTGATCACGCTATTAGGAATGCCGAACAGCATTCGCATCACATAACAATCGACCCGTATGGGGCGCAGTCGTTACAAGTTCTGATTTATTCAACAAAGCCAATATAGGTTAGATAGAAGAAAAAGTTTTTCGTACAGAATAACATATGATAATAAGTATTATATCATTGTAATGACAATTTTCAGACAAACTATCTTATTTATACCATTTAGGGTAAGTAACTCGACGCCTGTGACCATTTTATACCGTTTGGTTTTTATCATGACTTGATTTTTAATTATTTAATAAAGTATCTACAACAACAAAAATAAGGTGTTTAGCTGATTTTATGAGGTTTATTTACATTAAATAATGGTCGAAAAATAAAGAACTGAATTATTGATTTCAAACAAGGGATGAGTATGGAACTGTTTAAATTTAGTGATTATTACAAATAGACTTGGTTGAATCTACTGGTAAATATCGAAATTCATCGATACGCCTTATGTTTTTCGTTGTTTTCTCACTATCAAATAGTGGGTGTTGTTGGTTTATATATAAATTAATGAACGTTAATAAGGAGTGTTTATTAAATATTGGTTATAAATTTAAATTATGACTTGCAAATAGATGTATATATAATTGCTATAGATGCTATATCGCTATGATTTATTAGTGTTTTGTAATTAAATGGAGATTATTATTTATGTCAGTAAATTTAAGTGGTGTCGGTTATAATCATCATTCAAATGTTTTCTTCGATGAGGTGAATAATGTAAAAAATAAACAAAATGAAGCTGTTTTAGAAAAAAAAAGACATTCACATGTCGAAAATGAAACTGAAAAAAATATCCCATCAACATATTTAAATCCTCTTCAAAGTAAAGTGAGGTTTACCGTACTAGAAAAAAAATTAATGGAAGATCTTCATGATAAAAAAGAGTTGTTCTTAAAGACAAGTTATCAACACTCTAAAAAAACATTAATAGCCTCAATTAAAATCATTAATAAGTTAATGCTCGAACCGGAGATAAAAAAACGCGATCTTGATTTGTTGTCAAAATATATTGAAAGTTTCTATCATAGAGTTGATACATCTGGTCCATATTGGAAAAGCGAAAATAATATTGTGTCTAGAACATTAAGCAAAATAGGAGACTATCTCGCTAAGACATATAATAATCTTCATGGTATATCAAATGAACCGGATAAAGAATTATCAGGTTTAACAAGTTCTTGGGTAGCAGCGATGATAAAGATGACCAATAATAATTCCCAAGGAGATAATTCCAATATAAATTATAAAAATTTCAACGCAATATTGGAGTATCATGTTTTAAACCAAGAAAAACTATTGAACAATTATGAATCCTCTGTTAATACAGGGAAATTACTAAATTTAATTTATTATATAAGGCCGGGGACACTCGATAGTCAGATATTATCTAAGAGTAAGGATGCGATAGAGAGAAATTTATTGAAACTTGTCAATCAATCCTTAAATATTGTCAATTCAAAAAAAAACAATTTTCCTCTTTATCATATTCGTTGTGCCTTGGATGTATTGTCATCCATCATCAATTCTGAGAAGAGAAACAATCCTAAAATTAGCTTTGAAACACAAAAAAACATTGATTTTAATTTAAATAATATATTAAAGAAATATAATTCCTTACCAGCCAAAAGTGAATTGCGTGAGGAAATTAATGTTGTTTTGACTAAATTTATAGAAGATACCGGGAGAAGTTTTGAAAAGAATGACTTGTCTATATTTTCTGGTTTTTTGAAACCTATTTTAGAAAAAGAATTCATTCCCCATAATTTCAAACTTAATAGCGAATATAGAATAAAATCTTCTTATCCTTTTAATAATGAAGAGAAAAATAAACTAAATGTTATAGCAACTAAAGTTCTAAAAAATTTTCATGAATCATTCGGGGAAAAAAGTGTAAGAGATGATTATTCAAAACCATTGGAAATTATAGTGATGAAGAATAAAGATCACTACCATCGATATGGTAACTATCCTTTCCGTATAGACACAAATAATGGAGGTATTTATATTGAAGGGAATTCTAACAATCCTAATAATCAACCACGTATTTTTGTTTATATGAAAGACAATAATATTCATAATTTTGGACATGAAATTGTTCATTATCTTGATGGTAAATATAATAAGTATGGTGATGCTAATATGTTTCCCTCAGAGGAAATTACATGGTGGACCGAAGGTCTGGCAGAGTATATATCGCATGGGAAAAAAAATGAATATGCAGAAAGTGTTTTAATGAATTGCCCGCCAGAAAATAGACCTAGCTTGAGGCAAATAATTGATATAGACGGGTTTTCTGCTAATGGGCATAGTGAGAGATTATACGCTTGGCCATATTTTGTGCAAAAATTTCTCGATAGTTCACCACAACTACGTTCTGTTCGTGGTGAATTAGTTCGCTCCCTAAGACAAGAAATTGGATCCAGCGGTGATAAACCTTCTTATTCTAGAGTTTTAAAAAACTTTGGACAAAAATACAATGAGGAGTTTTATTATTGGCTAAATCAACAGTCTAACCATTCAATAAGCATAAATAGATATTCTAATTGTGGATGATTTGATTCAATGATTAAATAGAATGTGAAATAAATGATATCTTAGGTTGTGTCTCTCTGTCGCGTAATTACGTGTTAAAAAGAGTGACGCAACCTAATTACGATACTTCAAAGTAATTTTTTTGAACAACAGCGCTCCCGCTATTTTTGGTTTCTAAAACTTCATTGCAAAATTCAGCAAATGTCTTTCTCATATAGGCCTTAGTTATTGATTTTCTGCTAAAAGTCAATCGGCATGTTATATCGTCGAGTGGCTTTGTTGAATAAATAGAACTTTTGGGTAATCATCGGAGCAGATCAACACAGTTGTTTCAAAATCAGCTCTCCATGGCAAAACAAAATTTTAAAATCACCAACTGGCCCTCTTATAACAAGGCCCTCAAGCAGTGCGGTTCTCTAACCGTATGGCTAGATGAATCAGCCATTGCTGCATGGACGGAAAAAAACACTACTGAACGGCGTGGACGACCGCTCCACTACTCAGATATGGCCATCACCACAGTCCTGATGATGAAACGCGTGTTTGGCCTTTCATTGAGGGCTTTACAGGGCTTTGGTGACTCGATTTTTAAACTGATTAAATTGTCGCTCCATTGTCCAGACTATTCGCTGCTCAGCAAGCGAGCAAAGACAGTGAACATCAGCATAAAAACGCCAACCCCTGGTGAAATCTCACATCTGGTCATTGATGGAACCGGCCTGAAGGTCTTTGGCGAAGGCGAATGGAAAGTCCGGCAGCATGGTGCCGACAGACGCAGGGTATGGCGTAAGCTGCACCTGGCAGTAGACAGTGTGACGCATGAGATTATCTGTGCGGATTTGTCGCTCAGTGGTACGACTGATGCCCAAGCTCTACCGGCGCTGATAAACCAGACCCACCGGAAAATCAGAGAGGCATCGGCTGACGGCGCTTACGATACAGTTTACTGCTATGATGCTCTGCTGAGGAAGAAAATAAGGCCGCTTATCCTGCCACGAAGGGGGGCGCAATATTGGCAAGATCGCTACCACGAGCGTAACCACGCTGTTGCAAATCAGCGCATTAGCGGTAGTAACGCTATCTGGAAAAAGAAAGTGGGCTATCACCGGCGCTCAGTGGCTGAAACGGCCATGTTCCGGTTCAAAAGGCTTCTGGGTGGTCATCTAAGTCTGAGAGACTACGATGCTCAGGTGGGTGAAGCCATGGCCATGGTCAAAGCGCTTAACCTGATCACGCTATTAGGAATGCCGAACAGTATTCGCATCACGTGGCTTTGTTGAATAAATAGATTTTATGCTGGCAGCCCAGCATAAAATCTATTTATTCAACAAAGCCCTTCTGAATATCTAAAACATTAGGGTCAATACCTTCTGTTATTTATTTTGATAAATATTATATTTTCTATTCATCTTTTTAGAAGGGGGTAAAATGATTAATCAGACTTCAACTTTATCATCTTATTGCAACAGCTTGAATACATATAAACAAGATGTCATTTGTGATCATGTAAGTGTCTTTAGAGATGTTGTGTATTCTTCAAAAAATAAAGTGCACATCAGTGATGATGCAAAAAAAATATTGAACGTGATAACGCTAGGGTTGAGTTATTATATAATTCAATTCATAGAAGGGCGTTTGAGTGAAACCGCATTAGCTGACTATATAGAAATTACGGAAACGTTGATAAATGCCTTTGACACTGAGACACAATGTATAAAAATTCCCCTAGGAAAAGGAAAGCACATTGAGTTTAATGAAACAACAAGCGAGGGGAAAAATTTCGAAACGATAGTAACTGCGATACGCCCTAAAATGTTCAGGACACTGAAATATAAAGATCAAGAATTAAAAATTAACAAGTCATTGTCACAGATAGCAGAAATGTTGGTAGTTGATGTAATGAATAACAAAGAGAGACTAGAGGGTAGATTTACTAATCTTATCACACGAGCTGAATGTATACATGAACGCTTGGTAAAAAAACAAGAAGAAAATACAGTGGCTCCGAATACGAACTTACGCCATGATATTACTCACCCGATGAAATATAAGAAAAAAACGGTAAGTGCTAAATTAAATGAAATTCACATTGATGGAAAATCCTCATTGACCTATTTAAGTAAGGAAAAGATGTTTTTTGGGGTGAGATTTGATGAGCATAAAGTGTTGGGTGTAACATCCCTGAGTGGAAAGAAATACATCTTTAGCCTTTCTCATGGAGAGCTAAAGAATATAGGTCATGAGGATGGTGTCTGTTATTTTAAATTAAATGTAGGGCGGAGGAAAGATCCCGAAGGAATACTAAGGGTTTATAATGAGTTGCTTGATGTAGCAAATAAATATGGGCTTACGGACCATAATATTAAAGTTTTTGCTAAAGAAAAGAATCCTGACTTGAATTTTCAGATAAATAATCCAAGGGGATATTCGAAGCCAGTTGACGATCATAACCCATTTTTGGATAATAAAATTTCTTCAAGTTATAAAAACCGTTAATGTAGTATCCGAGCCTGTACACGAGATTGTGTAATTGCCTGATTTTGATATGTTCAATCCAACATCAAAAGCAGGTTACTTTATGGACGAAAAACAGTTACAGGCTCTGGCTAACGAGCTGGCCAAAAATCTCAAAACCCCTGACGCTCTCAACCAGTTTGATCGCCTGCTGAAAAAGATCTGCGTTGAAGCTGCCCTTAATGCTGAAATGACCCATCACCTCGGGCATGAGAAGCACCAGTCCAAATCTGGAACTAACACGCGCAATGGCTACTCCACAAAGACTGTTACCACCGGCGATGATCCGCTGGAACTGCGTACACCACGTGATCGTGATGGTTCCTTTGAACCGCAACTGGTGAAGAAGAACCAGACCCGGCTCACCCGGATGGATAACCAGATTTTATCGTTGTATGCCAAAGGGATGACCACCCGCGAAATTGCCGCTGCGTTCAAAGAGCTGTATGACGCGGATGTCTCACCCGCCCTGGTATCGAAGGTCACCGATGCCGTTATGGAGCAGGTTGTTGAATGGCAAAATCGCCCCCTGGATGCGGTTTATCCCATTGTTTACCTTGACTGTATCGTTCTGAAAGTCCGGCAGGACAGCCGCGTTATCAATAAGTCTGTGTTCCTGGCGCTGGGTATCAATATCGAAGGCCAGAAAGAGCTACTGGGGATGTGGCTGGCCGAAAATGAAGGTGCAAAGTTCTGGCTGAACGTGCTGACAGAACTGAAAAACCGTGGCCTGACCGACATCCTCATTGCCTGTGTGGACGGCCTGAAAGGGTTCCCGGATGCCATCAACACGGTCTACCCGGAAGCCCGCATCTAGTTGTGCATCGTGCATATGGTGCGCAACAGTCTGCGCTTCGTTGCCTGGAAGGACTATAAGGCGGTAACACGCGACCTCAAAGCAGTGTATCAGGCTCCAACCGAAGAGGCCGCGCTTCAGGCGCTGGAGACGTTCGGTGGGATATGGGATCACCGCTATCCGCAGATATAGCCAAGCGACATTATTTTGATAACAATTAGCTGTATTTTTTTGCCACATATCATGGCATTGGCTGTAATCATTTTTAAGTCGGTTGGCTATAAGCCGGAGCTGGCAGTCAAACTGGGCCAACCTGTCGACATTCTTCTCCTACCCCCAGGAACTTCGCAAGGTAATCTACACGACGAACGCTATAGAATCACTGAACAGCGTGCTCCGGCATGCAATCAAGAAACGCAAGGTGTTCCCGACTGATGACTCGGTGAAGAAGGTCGTATGGCTGGCAATCCAGGCGGCATCACAGAAATGGACGATGCCCTTACAGGACTGGCGTATGGCAATGAGTCGCTTTATTATCGAGTTCGGTGACCGCCTTGACGGTCACTTCTGAGAAAAGGCATTTACACAACATCTTAAACAGGCTCTAATAAAGCGCCGATAACATTTGTTCTTCCCTTGGCTCCCCAGTTCTTCAGGCCAAAACACCGTTGACCTTTTGGGGAATAGCCGTGAGTCCGTGGGGTATCGTGTGGAAAACCACTTTCATCAATAAAAACAATAGGTTTACCTTCTTTTTCATACTGTTGTATTTTTTGTTGAAATGCTTGCCGGGCGCTTTCGTCGGCTTTCGGATGACGTAGCGTTTTTTTATAGGTCAATCCCAGCTTTTTAAGAGCTTGCCAAATGGCCTTCTGACAAACGCCAAAACGCTCTGCACGTTCTTTTTGGTAAGCATCTGGATATGGTTCAACATCTTTTATCAACTCGGATTTATCGCTCTTTCGCTGACGCGTGGTCGATGCTTTTGACGCTATTTGATTAATCCAACGCGATACAGAGGCAGGGCCAATCCGAAATTGCTTCGCTGTTTCTCGGATACTCAACCCTTCTTCTTCCCGTGTAGATATTACTTTACGTCTAAAATCAATTGAATAGCTCATTTAAATAATGTAATCAAAATTAAGTCTTTTAGCTATATTGGCTTATTCGAATGGCGGGCTGATGCGGGTTAACGATGGTTACGTTTAGGGACGGGACGCGTTAGCCAAAAATAATAAGGGGGCCATTAGCCCCCTTATTATTGAGTCTACTGCCTGTCAGCCAGTATTTCACATTGCATGAAAACCGGCAGCCAATCCATCAGATATCAATGTTGGCAGCTTTCAACGCGTTCTCTTCGATAAAGGCGCGGCGCGGCTCAACCGCATCGCCCATCAGCGTAGTGAACAGCTCATCCGCTGCCATGGCGTCTTTAACGGTCACGCGCAGCATGCGGCGGCTTTCCGGATCCATGGTGGTTTCCCACAGCTGTTCCGGGTTCATTTCGCCAAGACCTTTGTAACGCTGAATGTTCAAACCACGGCGTGACTCTTTCACCAGCCACTCCAGCGCTTGTTCGAAGCTGTTAATCGGCTGTTTACGCTCACCGCGCTCAATGTACGCCCCCTCTTCGAACAGGCCACGCAGCTTTTCACCCAGCAGTACGATTTTGCGGTATTCGCTGCCGCGTACGAAGTTGACATCCAGCACATAATCGGTATCTACCCCGTGAGTACGCACGCGCAGCACTGGTTCGGCAAGCACTGAGTTATCGCTCAACGCACCGCTGTAGCTGCTGCCGTGCACATCATCTTCATTGAGGGTTTTCACCAACGCCGCCAGCCAGCTTTCTACTTTGGCACGGTCTTGCAGATCGTTTTCTGTCAGCGTGTCTTGGTAAATCAAGGCATTCAACAACGCACGTGGATAACGACGTTCCATACGATCGATCAACCGCTGTACGCTGTGGTGATCTTTCACCAGCAGTTCCACTTGCTCGCTCTGCAACGCAGGTGCCTGAGCATTGATGTGCAGCGCCGATCCATCCAGTGCCAGAGCAATCTGGTACTGGTCCATCGCTTCATCATCTTTAATGTACTGTTCCTGCTTGCCTTTCTTCACTTTGTACAGCGGCGGCTGGGCAATAAAGACGTGACCACGTTCAATGATTTCCGGCATCTGACGATAGAAGAAGGTCAACAGCAGCGTACGAATGTGAGCACCATCGACGTCGGCATCGGTCATGATGATGATGTTGTGGTAACGCAGCTTGTCCGGATTGTATTCATCGCGGCCAATGCCACAGCCTAATGCAGTGATCAGCGTGCCCACTTCCTGAGAAGAGAGCATCTTGTCAAAGCGCGCTTTCTCCACGTTAAGGATTTTACCTTTAAGCGGCAGAACGGCCTGATTCTTACGGTTACGCCCCTGCTTGGCAGAGCCGCCCGCCGAGTCCCCTTCCACTAGGTAGAGTTCAGACAGCGCCGGATCGCGTTCCTGACAATCCGCCAGCTTGCCCGGCAAGCCAGCCAGATCGAGCGCCCCTTTACGACGCGTCATTTCACGTGCTTTGCGGGCCGCTTCGCGCGCGCGCGCTGCATCAATAATTTTGCCGACCACGATTTTGGCGTCACCCGGGTTTTCCATCAGGTAATCGACCAGACGTTCGTTCATCAGCGATTCCACCGCGGTTTTCACCTCGGAAGAGACCAGCTTGTCTTTGGTCTGTGAAGAGAATTTCGGGTCCGGCACTTTTACCGATACTACGGCAATCAAGCCCTCACGCGCATCGTCACCGGTGGCACTGACTTTGGCCTTTTTGCTGTAGCCTTCTTTTTCCATGTAGCTGTTCAGCGTGCGCGTCATCGCGCCACGGAAACCGGCCAGGTGCGTACCGCCATCACGCTGGGGAATGTTGTTGGTAAAGCAGTAGATATTTTCCTGGAACCCGTCGTTCCACTGCATGGCAATTTCGACGCCAATATCGTCTTTTTCCACGCTGAAATAGAACACCTGCGGATGAATCGGCGTCTTGTTGCGATTCAGGTAGTCAACAAACGCTTTAATGCCGCCTTCATAGTGGAAGTGATCGGCCTTACCCTGCTCACGCTCGTCGCTGAGACGGATGGAAACACCAGAGTTCAGGAACGACAGCTCACGCAGGCGCTTGGCCAGAATGTCGTATTCGAAATCGGTGACGTTGCTAAAGGTTTCCATGCTCGGCCAGAAACGCACGGTAGTACCGGTACGTTCGACATCCCCCACCACGGCCAGCGGTGCCTGCGGCTCGCCGTGACGATAAATTTGGTGGTGAGTTTTGCCATCACGGTAAATGGTCAATTCCAGCTTTTCAGACAAGGCGTTGACCACGGAAACCCCAACACCGTGCAGACCGCCGGACACTTTATAGGAGTTATCGTCAAACTTACCGCCGGCATGCAGCACGGTCATGATCACTTCGGCCGCAGAGACACCCTCTTCTTCATGAATACCGGTAGGAATGCCACGGCCATCATCCTGCACCGAAACCGAGTTATCTTTATGAATGGTAATAACAATGTCTTTGCAGAAGCCTGCGAGTGCTTCGTCGATAGCGTTGTCCACAACCTCGAATACCATGTGATGCAGGCCTGTGCCGTCATCCGTATCACCGATGTACATACCCGGGCGTTTACGTACCGCATCCAGCCCTTTCAATACTTTGATACTTGAGGAGTCATAAGAATTCGACATCAACGTTTCTCGCTCATTTTAGTCCTGTAATTGAACCGTTATTTTACTCTGTTCCACACGGAACATCTTGCCCTTTTCACCGATCATGTCATCTATCTGCTCAGCGCTGATGGCGCTAACAAATACCTGAGCCTCGGTCGCTTTTAACCGTTCAGCCAACAAACGGCGGCGGGTACTGTCCAGTTCGGAAGCAAAATCATCTATCAGATAAATACACTTGGCATCGCTATGGCGAGTGAGAAACTCTCCCTGCGCCAATCGCAACGCACACATCAATAACTTCAACTGTCCACGCGACAGCATGTCTTCCACCGCAACGCCGCCCGCCCGGATACGAAAATCCGCTTTGTGCGGCCCCAACGCGGTGTAACCCAACTGCCGGTCGCGCTCAAACTGCCGTTCCAGCAGTTCGGCATAATCGCTCTCTTTGTCCCAGCCGCGCTGGAAA
Source organism: Symbiopectobacterium sp. RP (assembly GCF_050472005.1). Lineage (NCBI taxonomy): Bacteria > Pseudomonadati > Pseudomonadota > Gammaproteobacteria > Enterobacterales > Enterobacteriaceae > Symbiopectobacterium > Symbiopectobacterium sp. RP. Next base: position 368,371 of record NZ_JBGOGS010000002.1, read on the forward strand.
GAGAAGCTCAGTGAAAACTCCGGCAAAAACTGCTCGCAGGTCGCGGTAATGTCCGCAGTGATCGCAGTGGTGTAATCCGCCCGCAAGGCGCTGATGCGCTCTGCCAGCGGAATAAGTTCCTGATCCCAGGCGCGCAGCTGACGATACAGCCCCACCTGACGCAGCGCGGCATTACGCTGGCGCAATAACCGTTTCAGGTTGCTCCATGCCGCGAAAAAACCGGGCTCATGGTGAAAACAGCCCCAATCGAGAAAAGCACGACGGTATTTTGGCCCACCGTTGAGCAACGTGAAGCCCTCCGGCGTGATAAGCTGAATCGGCAGCAACTGCGCCAGATCCGCCACCTTGTGACCATCGCTGCCATCAATACGCACGGTACTGTCGCCCAGCCGGTTTTTACTCAGACCTATCGAGCGTTCACGCTCCATGCCATCCAACCGACCGTGCAGAATAAACTCGGACTGTTCATGCCGAATCACGCGTGCTGCCTGGATGGATCGAAACGCACGACCGTGCCCCAACGTGTAGATGGCCTCCAGAACGCTGGTTTTTCCGCTGCCATTCTCCCCTACCAGAAAATTGAATCCAGGGATGAGCGCCAAATCGGCAGAGGCGATATTACGGAAATCTTTAATCAGAAGGCGGGTCAGAGCCATGGACAACCAGATCCTGTACGCGACAACCGGCACAAATGCCGACGGCAAGCGTCGGCATTTGTGCCAAAAAGGGGGCAGACCAAGCGCGTCCCGCTACAGACGCATCGGCATGACAACGTATGCCGCCACCTTGCTGGCACCGTCTTCAATCTGCACACTAGAGACAGAATCGGTTAGCAGCAAACGGACATCTTCACACTTCAGCGCATTCAACACATCCAGCACGTAGCTGACGTTAAAGCCAATTTCCATTTCCGTGCCGTTGTACTGCACGTCCAGAATCTCTTCCGCTTCTTCCTGTTCCGGGTTATTCGCGGTAATTTTCAGTTGATTCTCAATCAGGTGCAGACGCACACCGCGAAACTTCTCGTTAGACAGGATCGCCGCACGTGCAAATGCCTGTTTCAGCAAATCGCAGCTCGCTTCCAGCGCCTTGTCCGGGTTTTTCGGCAATACGCGGCGGTAGTCAGGAAAACGCCCGTCGACCAGCTTGGACGTAAAGATGAAATCTCCGACGTGGGCGCGAATGTTGTTGGTACCGATCTGTAGCTGCAATGGCGTATCGCCGCCGTCCAGCAGGCGCAGTAGCTCAATCACCCCTTTACGCGGCACGATCACCGAGTGGGGCGGCAGCGACTGACCAATCGGCATGGTGCATACCGCTAGACGGTGACCGTCGGTCGCCACAGTGCGCAACTCTTCTCCTTCGGTTTCAAACAACATACCGTTAAGGTAATAACGCACGTCCTGGTGTGCCATGGAGAACTGCGTGGCTTCAATCAGGCGTTTCAGCGTCGCCTGCGGCAACGAGAATGCCACTTCGCTCTGCCAGTCATCCAGGTTCGGAAAATCAGACGCCGGGAGCGTAGAAAGCGAGAAGCGGCTACGGCCGGAACGCACCAGCATCCTGTCGCCTTCCAGCGTGATGGTAATTTCCGCGCCGTCGGGCAAGCCGCGGCAAATATCAAACAGTTTACGCGCCGGCACCGTGGTCGCGCCGGATTCATGGGCCTGAGACAGAGGGATCTTCGCCACCATCTCCATTTCCAGATCGGTGCCGGTCAGCGACAGTGCGCCGTCCGTCACTTGTAACAGCAGATTGCCCAGAATAAGCAATGTGGGACGACCACCTAACGGGCCACTCACCTGTTGTAACGGTTTTAGCAGATGCTCGCGTTCAATAATGAATTTCATAATATTATGAAGATAATGTTCTGATTAAATTAGAGAAATCTTCCTTGATGTCGTGGCTTTCCTCACGCAGCTGCTCAATCTTGCGGCACGCATGCAGCACGGTGGTATGGTCACGACCGCCAAACGCATCACCAATTTCCGGTAAGCTGTGGTTTGTCAGCTCTTTCGCCAGCGCCATCGCCATCTGGCGCGGACGTGCCACCGATCGGGATCGCCGTTTGGACAGCAGATCGGCGACTTTGATTTTATAGTACTCTGCGACCGTCTTTTGAATATTGTCGATGGTCACCAACTTTTCCTGCAACGCCAATAGATCGCGCAGCGCTTCACGCACGAAATCAATGGTAATGGCGCGGCCGGTAAAATTGGCGTTAGCGATCACGCGGTTCAGTGCGCCTTCCAGCTCACGCACGTTAGAGCGCAATCGCTTGGCAATAAAAAAGGCCACTTCACCCGGCAGACGGATATCATTTTCATCTGCTTTTTTCATTAGGATCGCCACGCGCGTTTCCAGCTCCGGCGGTTCGATCGCGACCGTCAATCCCCAGCCAAAGCGCGATTTCAGACGATCTTCTACCCCATTGATCTCTTTCGGATAACGATCGGACGTCAGGATGATTTGCTGATTGCCTTCCAGCAGCGCATTGAAGGTGTGGAAAAACTCCTCCTGAGAGCGCTCTTTGTTGGCAAAAAACTGAATATCATCGATCAACAGGGCATCGACTGAACGGTAATAACGCTTAAATTCTTCAATCGCATTGTTCTGTAAGGCTTTGACCATATCCTGTACAAAGCGTTCAGAATGCATATAGGCCACTTTGGCATTTGGCTTGCGCGCAATAATGCCATTACCTACCGCGTGCAGCAGGTGGGTTTTCCCCAAACCGGTACCGCCGTAGAGAAACAGGGGGTTATAGGCTCCGCCGGGGTTGTCAGCGACCTGACGCGCCGCCGCGCGCGCCAATTGGTTAGACTTACCTTCAACGAAGTTGTCGAACGAATGCTTCGGATTGACGTTGGAACGGTAAGTGTGCTCCGTTTGCGTCGCCGGTGTGTCCCAACTGTGACGCACGGGTGCCTGCCTGACCGGCTGCACCGCCGCCTGAGGGCTGGCTGGCTGGCTGACAGCCACCGCGGCCAACGGCTTGCTGCCGACTTCAAAACGCAGCAAAGGCGCATCCATACCGCAGAAATCGTTCAGCAGGCCATTGATGTTATTGAGGTACTTGTCTCTTACCCAATCCAGCACAAAACGATTTGGCGCATAGAGCGCCAGCGTGTTGTCGTTCAGTTCCGCCTGTAACGGACGTATCCACATGCTGAATTCCGTGGCAGGTAACTCATCCTGCAAACGGGCAAGACACTGCTGCCAAAGCGAAAGTGACACGGCGGACTCCACTCGAACAAGATTAAAATAGAAAAGAATCAGATACGTTATTTAGTGTAATTCATGATTATGACCCGGAAGCTGCAATGGCAGTCTCCTAGGTGCACCGCGCATCTGATGATGTCCATGCGGTTGCCGAGACGATCTCGAAGAAGGATCGTTCACGGGACGGCGGATCATAACCTAATCCTCGGCAGAGATCTTCCCTTTCTGCACAGTTTCGATCCTTTTTATCCACAGGCTATTCTTATCACTCGTGGTCGCCACGTGCCGCACAACGATGACACAGGCTTGCATCATGCGGACGCTTAGCATAACTGACATAGGCATTCACGCTGGAGTGAATGCGATCATGATCCCGCATAAAGGATCGTGTCAGGATCCTTGCGATTTAATGCAGAGTACGTATAATTCTCAGCCCGACGCGTTGATGCTCTTCTGTGCTATTTTCAGGCAGAAAATTCCCCAAATTTATTGCGGAAAGGGCTCCATAGGCGTGTGATGCCAATTGACTCGGGACTGTACAATTATTACAATCCCGCCTCTTTATCTTTGATGTATGCGATTGAGGCGTCGGTCAGTGTTCACACCGGAGCGCCAAACGCGTTTACTGTGAAGTCAATTATCCAAGTTTCAATTATCCAAGTTTAGGTAGAAATCGCCATGAAACGCACTTTCCAACCGTCCGTATTGAAGCGTAACCGTAGCCACGGTTTCCGTGCTCGTATGGCCACTAAAAATGGTCGTCAGGTTCTGGCCCGCCGTCGTGCAAAAGGCCGTACTCGTCTGACTGTTTCTAAGTAATAAAAGCTAACCCTCCTGGTGGTTAAGCTCGCTTTTCCCAGGGAGTTACGTTTGTTAACTCCCAGCCATTTCACTTTCGTCTTCCAGCAGCCGCATCGGGCTGGCACGCCGCAAATCACCATCCTCGGCCGCCTGAATTCGCTGGGGCATCCTCGCATCGGTCTTACTGTCGCTAAAAAGCATGTGAAACGGGCGCATGAACGCAATCGGATTAAACGTCTGACGCGGGAAAGCTTTCGTTTACATCAACATACCCTACCTGCGATGGATTTTGTGGTGATCGCCAAAAAAGGGGTAGCCGACCTGGATAATCGCGCGTTGACGGAAGCATTGGAAAAATTATGGCAACGGCACTGTCGCTTGGCTCGCGCCTCCTGATCGGGCTGATACGCGGTTATCAGCTCGTTATAAGTCCGTTGTTAGGGCCACATTGCCGTTTTCGCCCAACCTGTTCACAATACGCCATTGAGGCCATACGCAGGTTCGGCATGATAAAAGGCAGTTTGTTGACGCTCAAACGCGTATTAAAATGCCACCCTTTGAACCTTGGTGGTGATGATCCCGTACCGCCAAAACCCGACAATAACAGAGAACATTAACGATGGATTCGCAACGCAATCTCCTTCTCATCGCTCTGCTATTCGTAAGCTTTCTGATCTGGCAGACGTGGGAGACGGACAAAAATCCGCCTGCCGCTTCAACGCAAGCCATCCATCAAGCGACGAACGCAGTCAACGGTGATACCGCCAGCCAGGGCGTGCCTAACAGCGGTCAGGGTAAACTGATCACGGTGAAAACCGACGTACTGTCGCTGACTATCAATACGCGCGGCGGCGATATCGAACAAGCCAATCTGCTGGCGTTCCCTGACAAACTGCACTCTGCTACACCATTCCTGTTGCTGGAAACCACGCCGGAATTTGTGTATCAGGCACAGAGTAGATTGACGGGTAAACACGGTCCGGATAATCCGGCAAATGGCGCACGTCCGCTGTTTACTGCCACCCAGGATCACTTTGAACTGGCTGACGGACAGGACGCACTGACCATTCCGTTGACCTACACCAACGCTGACGGCGTAACCTTCACCAAAACGTTCGTGCTTAAACGCGCTGACTACGCGCTGAACGTTAGCTACAACGTGAACAACACCAGCGCGCAGCCGTTGGAGTTAACGCTGTTTGGTCAGTTGAAACAGTCTATTGACCTGCCGAAGCACCGCGATACCGGCAGCAGCAACTTTGCACTCCACACTTATCGTGGCGCGGCGTTCTCCTCCAGCGACGATAAGTACAAGAAATACAGCTTTAGCGACATGAAAGAAAACCTGAACGTCACCACCGATGGTGGCTGGGTTGCCATGTTGCAGCAGTATTTTGCTACCGCGTGGATCCCGACTACCGCCGGTGCCAACACCTTCTATACCTCGCAGTTGGGGAACGGTTTGGCCGCCATTGGCTTTAAAGCTACACCGGTAACCGTTGACGCGGGCGCGCAGAAAGACATCAGCGCAGTACTGTGGGTTGGCCCGGAAATTCAGGACAAGATGGCGGCCGTTGCACCGCATCTGGACCTGTCAGTGGATTACGGTTGGTTGTGGTTTATCTCCCAACCGCTGTTCAAACTGCTGAAATTCCTGCACGGCTTCATCGGTAACTGGGGCTTCTCCATCATCGCCATCACCTTTATCGTGCGCGGTATCATGTACCCGCTGACCAAGGCGCAGTACACCTCGATGGCGAAAATGCGTATGCTGCAACCGAAAATGCAAGCCATGCGCGAGCGTATCGGTGATGACAAGCAGCGCATGAGCCAAGAGATGATGGCACTGTACAAGGCGGAGAAAGTGAACCCGCTGGGCGGCTGCTTCCCGCTGCTGATCCAGATGCCTATCTTCCTGGCGTTGTACTACATGCTGATGAGCTCGGTTGAACTGCGCCATGCGCCGTTCATCCTGTGGATCACTGACCTGTCTGCGCAAGACCCTTACTACATCCTGCCGATCCTGATGGGTATCACGATGTTCTTCATTCAGAAGATGTCGCCGACCACTGTGACCGACCCGATGCAGCAGAAGATCATGACCTACATGCCGGTTATCTTTACCGTGTTCTTCCTGTGGTTCCCATCAGGTCTGGTGCTGTACTATATCGTCAGCAACCTAGTCACCATTATCCAGCAGCAGTTGATTTACCGCTGGCTGGAGAAGAAAGGCCTGCACAGCCGCGACAAGAAAGAGAAGAAATAAACGGACTGCACAAGTCTGAGAATAAGGCGGCTATGGGCCTCCTTATTTTTTTGTTTAATCGCCACAGAGAAACCATCATGAGCCATACCGATACCATCGTAGCCCAAGCCACGCCCCCCGGACGCGGTGGCGTAGGTATTTTGCGCGTGTCCGGCCAGCAGGCTGCCGACGTGGCGCGTGCCGTGCTGGGTAAATTACCCAAACCGCGCCATGCGGATTATGTACCGTTTCGCGATGCCGACGGTAGCGCGCTGGATCAGGGTATTGCCATCTGGTTTCCTGGCCCCAACTCCTTTACTGGCGAGGACGTGCTGGAGCTGCAAGGGCATGGCGGCCCGGTTATTCTTGATTTGCTGATGCAGCGCATTCTGGCACTGCCCGGCCTGCGCATTGCCCGCCCCGGCGAGTTCTCCGAGCGCGCGTTTCTCAATGACAAGCTCGATCTGGCGCAGGCAGAAGCTATCGCAGACCTGATCGATGCCAGCTCTGAACAAGCGGCACGTTCTGCGCTGAACTCCTTGCAAGGCGCCTTCTCTACCCGCATTCACCGACTGGTGGAAGCGCTGATTCACCTGCGCATCTACGTCGAGGCCGCCATTGATTTTCCTGATGAAGAGATCGATTCCCTCTCTGACGGCAAGATCGAGGCGGAACTTAATGGCGTGACGGCCGATCTGGCGGATGTTCAGGCCGAGGCGCATCAAGGCAGCCTGCTGCGTGAAGGCATGAAGGTGGTGATTGCGGGTCGCCCCAATGCGGGCAAATCGAGCCTGCTTAACGCACTGGCCGGGCGTGAGGCGGCAATCGTGACCGCTATCGCGGGCACCACGCGCGACGTACTGCGCGAGCATATCCATATTGACGGCATGCCGCTGCATATCATCGACACTGCCGGGCTACGCGATGACAGCGACGAAGTGGAACGCATCGGCATTGAACGCGCCTGGCAAGAGATTGAACAGGCGGATCGCGTGCTGTTTATGGTCGATAGCACCACCACTGACGCCACCTCGCCTGCCGAAATCTGGCCAGAGTTTATGGCACGCCTGCCCGCCACACTGCCGATTACCGTGGTGCGCAATAAAGCCGACATTACTGGAGAACCACAAGGCATTGAAGAGGTAAACACTTACTCACTCATTCGCCTGTCCGCCAAAACCGGTGATGGCATCGATATCCTGCGTAACCATCTAAAACAGAGCATGGGCTTTACCAGCAACACCGAAGGTGGCTTCCTGGCACGACGCCGCCACCTGCAAGCGCTGGAAACCGCCGCACAGCATCTGGAACAAGGCAAAGAACAGTTAGTGAGCGCTTACGCTGGCGAACTGCTGGCAGAAGAGCTGCGGCTGGCACAACAGGCACTGAGTGAGATAAGCGGGGAATTTACATCCGATGACTTGTTGGGACGGATTTTCTCGAGTTTTTGTATCGGGAAGTGATGTAAAAAACCGGCGAATGCCGGTTTAGCTTATCGCCTTGGTTACTTCACTGCTCGACATCTTCGCAACAGGGATGTGTAAGCATCCCAACAACCCGAGCCAGTCCACTCAATAAGATATAGCTAAACGACTTAATTTTGATTACATTATTTAAATAAGCTATTCAATTGATTTTAGACGTAAAGTGATATCTACACGGGAAGAAGAAGGGTTGAGTATCCGAGAAACAGCGAAGCAATTTCGGATTGGCCCTGCCTCTGTATCGCGTTGGATTAATCAAATAGCGTCAAAAGCATCGACCACGCGTCAGCGAAAGAGCGATAAATCCGAGTTGATAAAAGATGTTGAACCATATCCAGATGCTTACCAAAAAGAACGTGCAGAGCGTTTTGGCGTTTGTCAGAAGGCCATTTGGCAAGCTCTTAAAAAGCTGGGATTGACCTATAAAAAAAACTCTACACCATCCGAAAGCCGACGAAAGCGCCCGGCAAGCATTTCAACAAAAAATACAACAGTATGAAAAAGAAGGTAAATCTATTGTTTTTATTGATGAAAGTGGTTTTCCACACGATACCCCACGAACTCACGGCTATTCCCCAAAAGGTCAACGGTGTTTTGGGCTGAAGAACGGGGGAGCCAAGGGAAGAACAAATGTTATCGGCGCTTTATTAGGCACAACGCTGTTTGCTATCGGATTATTTGATATCAATATTAACAGCGATGTTTTCTATTCCTGGGTCACACAAGTCCTTATCCCAGTACTCCCTAAAAACAGGGTAATCGTGATGGACAATGCAACTTTTCACAAAAAACATAATATTCAACAAGTCATCATCGATGCAGGGTATATGGTGGAGTATTTGCCTACATATTCGCCAGATCTTAACCCCATTGAGCATAAATGGGCACAAGCAAAAAGCAAAAAAAGAGAGAGTGGTTGCGATACAGAGATTTTGTTCTCAGTCCATATGGCGTAATCAAAATTAAGTCGCTTGGCTATAAGGCTGTATGAAAACCTCTTGACCAATTGTGCCCTACATCAGGGATTTAATACGCACGCTGACAATCAGTAAACGCGCGATACGTATCGATTTTGCAAAGAGCACAACTCCATTATGGTTCTCTTTGCGCTTTGACCGGCACCGTACCTTGGCCCGGTCTTTTTTTGCCTGTCAGTTGGCCTCCTCGCCACCGACCTCCTTGCGAGGCGCGTAATCGATCTGCAAGACAATGCGCAGCAGCGCGGCAACCGGTTCGAAAAGCGCATCAGGGATACGCTCGCCGCATTTCACATCATAAAACAGCGTTCGCGCCAGAGGGATGTTTTCTACCATCGGAATGCCCTCACGTTGCGCCAACTCGACAATGTGTTGCGCCATGGCATCCCTGCCTTTCTCCAACACGCGCGGCACTGGCATCGTCTCGGGATCGTATCCCAAGCAAACCACCAAATGCGTCGGATTGCGCACAATCACCGCCGATTGCCTGACGTTTTGTGCTAGGCTGCCGCTCTGCACTTCGCGCTGTAGGGCACGACGGCACTGTTTAATATGTGGATCGCCTTCCCGGTTCTTGTTTTCCTGTTTGATATCCTCCTTGCTCATGCGCTGCTGCTTCAACGTATGAAAACGTTGATAGCTATAATCCGCCACTGCCAGTACCAGATAAAATCCCAGCATGCCAAGCCACATAAAACGCATGATGGAGGAAAAAGTGGGTAACGCACAGTGGGGATCGCAGTAAGGCAACGCGCGAAACGTCGACGCGTAGGCATAGAACAACAAGAGAAAAATCACGCACAGCAGCACTACTTTCAAACAGGATTTGAGCAGTTCAACCACGCTGCGCCAAGAAACAATCTGTTTAAGGTTGTTCACCGGGTTAAGTTTGCTCCCCTTGAAACCTACGGCCTTACTGGCAACCACAAAACCGATTTGAATCAGCACGCTGAAAACGGTGGCAACGCTTACCATCGCTCCCAGATAAAGCAGCATCAGCCCGCACTCCTTCACCAGCGCGCGCACAATCGTACCCAGAGCATAGGAGAAAGGGGCATTAATAACGCGCAGAGATTCCTGGATGAGCAAGGTGATGTTTTGTACCAGTACATCGGAAAAAAAATGAAAAAAAAGAAATAAAGCGAGCAGTTGTGCACCAGAAGTCAGCTCAACGCTTTTGATCACCTGCCCCTCTTTTTCACCATCCTGCCGCCTTTTGCGGGTGGGTTGCTCCGTTTTCTCACTCATGTTGAGCCAACCACTCGCCAACATGCTGGTAGAGGCGTTCGCTCTCCACCAGATAGTGGTGCAACGCATAGGGCAGCGATACAATCAGCAGCAACAAAACCAACAGGCTTTTGATGGGCATAGCCAGAAAGAACACGTTCAACTGCTGCGCCGAACGATTCAACAACCCCAGCGCCATATCCGTCAACACCATCACTAACACGGCAGGCAAGGAGAAGCTTAAACACAGGTGATAGAGCGCCTGCCACTCCACCTTGATAAAATCCAACAGCGGCTGATTAAACGCCAGCGTCTTACCAGGCGGTAGGTAATGGTAAGAGTCATACAGCACGCTCAGGTGCAAATTAATACCGCCGCTAATAAAAAACAGCGCACACAGAAACTGGCTGAACAACAAACCAAAAAGTGACGACTGGACAGACATCGCAGGGTTGAATACCGCACTCATGGTTGCACCGCGCAGTGAATCGATAATAAATCCCGCCATATCCACGGCCCAAAAAGGAATTGCGCCGCAGAATCCCAATACCAGTCCGATAAGCAATTCACCGGGAATATAGCTCAACCATGTCCACCCCTCGCCAATATCTTGGGGCATTGGCACCACTGCCAACATAGGCAATGCAATCGCCATTAACACCGAGTTTCTCACTAACGGCGACCCCAAGTTCCCTGCCTGCAACAGCGGAAACAGCAGGGTCATCCCCAGCGGGCGCATCATAAGGAAAGCCAGATGCGCGATCTCTTCGTTAAGCACCAGATTCATGCATGCGCACTTATTTGCAATAGCACCTGGCGTGTATATCCCAGCAGGATGCCGCCAAGCCAGTGATAGGTCGCCATCAGCATCAGCGCCACGGCCAGCAGCTTGATCATAAATTGCAGGGTCTGATCCTGTATCTGCGTCAACGCTTGTAACAAGCTAACCAGTACGCCGACTACACATGCGACAACAATGATTGGCAATGAGGTCAGCAAGACGATCCACAACAGTTGGGTCATCAGGTGCGTCAGAGTGGCTTCATTCATACGAAACTCTGTACTAACTGAGCAAGGATCAGGTCCCAACCGCCGGCCAAGAGAAAAATCAACAGTTTGAACGGTAAGGCGATAGTCATGGGAGAGACCATCATCATCCCCATCGCCAACAGGATATTGGACACCAGCAGGTCAATGGCAAGAAACGGCAGGTATATCAATAAGCCGATACGAAACGCCTGGGTCAATTGGCTGACCGTGAACGCTGGCAGCAAAATGAGTAAGGAGTCGTCCTTCACCATGCGACGCGCCTCTTCCGGCCAGGTTTTCGCAACCAGATTCTGAAAATAATGCACCTGCTTATCTTCAGTGTTTTTTATCAGAAAGTGACGATAGGGCGTCAACGCCTGGCTGTCCCAACCGCTCATCCAGGCAGGTTCGCCCTCAACGGCGACCGGATGCCACCGCGCCTTTACCGCAAGCAGCGTTGGGGCCATGATAAACAGCGACAGCACCAGCGCAAGGCCATACAGCGCCATATTTGGCGGCACCTGCTGGATCCCCAAGGCATTGCGCAAGATGGAAAAGACCACCGCCAGTTTGAGAAACGAGGTGCCCATTACGATAATCAGCGGCAGCAGCGAAAGCACAAACAGCAGCGCAATTAACTGCCAAGGAGAGTCAGGTAGTGACATGTGAGTTCCACGCTATAGGGTTAACGTCCCCTTATACCTCGGCTAAACCAGAAGCACCTACCGGGCATTCACCCCATCTTTCCCCCACCGCCGCTCAATCTTGTGTAGTGAGATACCATTGCCGGATTTGCACCAAAAAGCGGTCGCCGCAGCCAATCAGCGCACCTTTGCCAATGGCACGGCCATTCAACTTCAATGTTACTTCTGGAGAGAACTCGGCGTTCACCGCCATCGTATCACCCACTTGTAGCGTTCGCAGCGATCCCAGTGTCAGCGTGACCTGCCCGACCTCAACCAACAATTTTTGCGGCAGCGCCGCAAGATCCACTGACATAGACTCGGCGCTAGCAGGTTCATCCGGTATTTCACTAGCGCTATTTTCAAGCTCAGCGCCTAACGCTCTACAGTGCATCGTGTTATCTCCGTTTATCTGGACATACGCCGCCTGCTTCAGCAATGGCGACAAGGCGAAATGCCCCGCACGTAAATCACCATACGGGTGTATTGCGATCCCTTCCCCCCGCGTCAGCCCCCGTAAAACAGACAGCGGGAGCTCACACTCTCCGGCATACAGCGCACACCGCAACGGTGGCAATGGACCAGTGGGGACACACTCGGGCACGATCAACGCATGCAGATGCTTAAACCCAGCGTCAGTATTGCCAAACAGCACGGCCTGAAAAACAACCTGTTCCACCTGCCAGGTAAAAACGACGCTCCATTGCTCGGACAGAGCGCTACAGGGGCACGGTGCCGCATTCTCCCGCACTATGCTGGCATGGCAATGTGCCAGCAATGGCGATAGCGCCCACGCTGCGATCTCCTCAAGCAATAACGCATTTACCGTTGCCACCTCAGACGTGCCAAGCATCTGCTCGCACAGTGCCCGCCACCCGGTGTCCTCCAGCCAAACGTGGCTCACCGATGTGCCTTCATCGAAGGAAAGTGTTATAACTACCCCGGATTGAGCGCGTGTCCACGCTTGTAAACCGATATGCAATTCGCCTGCGGTTACGCCCTCAGGAGGAAGATGCTGCGCCAGGTTCCACGCATCCTGGGTCGTCCTTAACATATTCAACCTCCAGAACAACGGCATGTCCTGCCTCGCGCAAACGCGCGCAGAGCCAAGATGAAATAAGGCTCAAGGTGTCGAACAGCTCGCGCTGAGACACTTGGATACAAAGGTGAAGTTCACCGTCCCGCTCGCAGACCTCACACAGAATCACTTCACCATTGCAACTCACCATGCGATAACGCTGTCGGCGATGCGCATAAGGAGAAAGCGGAGAAGAAGTGCAATGCGTTGCCTTTTGAGCTATCAGTTGCATAAATTTCTGAGCGTCCATCGCGGTTTCAGCGTCGGCCGCTTCCTGCTCCGGCAGCGTGTGCCACAGACTCCCTTCAACGCGTGTCCCGCTCATGAATAGCGGCTCATCGTCTACAGCCTGCATCGTTGAGCACACTGTGCAGTTTTTCCTTCTTTTTCATGACAACATTCAGCGCTTTCCTTACCGCGTCTTGCTGCAACAATACGGCGCGCTGCTCATCAGACAGCGCCATCTGGTTAACCAGCAATTGCAGATCCTCATCGCGCAACGTCATCAGTGTCTGTTTATGCGCCAGTAGTTCATCGCTGATTCGCGTACCGGACCAGGCTAGCCAAGCGTTTCGTTTTTCGGCCAGCAATGTGCGATGGGTCGCACAGGTGCACATGTCCTGTTCCAGTTGTTGGAGCTGAGAGCGTTGCAGTACCAACTGTCGGCGCAAGGCGATTTCCCGACGTTGCTTAATGGCCAATAATGCCAGCAACATCAATGTGTTACCAGCGCACTTAGCCGTTGCAATAACAGATCGCGATGACATGGTTCATTCTCCTGCTGTTGTAAAAATGCATTTATCGCTGCATACTTTTCTACCGCCAGATCGGCGATCGGATCCTCACCTTGTTGATACTCCCCCACTCGCACCAGTAGCTCTACATCGCGATAAACGCTGAGCAAACGGCGTACCTCATTGGCAAGCGTCATGTGCATCTGACTGGTAACGTTAGGCATGATGCGGCTTACGCTGGCGAGCACATCAATCGCCGGGAAATGCGCCGCCTCGGCCAGCTGTCGCGACAGCACGATGTGTCCATCGAGCAGCGAGCGCACCTCATCCGCCAACGGCTCATTCATATCGTCCCCCTCCACGAGCACGGTGTAGAACGCAGTAATGCTGCCACAGCGTCCTTTACCGGTCCGCTCCAGCAAGCGCGGCAGCGCGGCAAACACGCTGGGGGGATAGCTACCCGCAACCGCACGCTCACCCGCCTCTATGGCGATTTCCCGCGCGGCGCGGGCGTAGCGCGTCAGTGAATCAGCCATTAACAGTACGCGCTGGCCCCGATCGCGAAACGACTCTGCAATGGTAGTCGCCACATACAGCGCGCGCATGCGCTCGAGCGGCGGTCTGTCTGACGTGGCGACAACAACGACGCAGCGACGTCGTGTCTGAGCATTAAGCGAATGCTCTAAAAATTCCCGCACTTCGCGGCCACGCTCTCCGATGAGGGCCAGAACAATCACCTCGCAGTCCGCGCCGTGGCACAGCATGGAAAGCAATGTGCTTTTCCCCACGCCCGCGGCCGCAAAAATCCCAATACGCTGCCCTTCACCGCAGGTGAGTAAACTGTCTATCGCCCGCACCCCGGTTAACACCGGGCGATCGATCATCCCACGGGCCAGTGCCGCCGGAGGCGGTGCGTCAAAATTGCGCCACGGCCCCTGCCACACCTCATTGCCATCCAACATCTGCCCAAGGCCATCAACCACGCGGCCCAGCAACGCGTCGCCGACTGGAACCTGCTGGCATCGTTTTAGCGGCCGCACCTTTTGCCCGCAAAACAGACCTACAGTGCTGGCAAAGGGAGATAACAGCGCATCTTCGCCGTCCACCGCAACCACTTCAGCCAAGGTACCGCTAGGTAAAATCTGGCAAAGCTCGCCCATAAACACGCCAGGCAACCGCACTTTCAACAAAGAGGCGCTGATATGCAGCACCCGCCCCGTCATGTCGATACCATCAGGCGGTTCGCCGGACAATGTTAGCCGTCGGCCCACCGCCTCCACCAAAGAGGAAAAATCAATCTTCATCATCGGATGCGCACTCGGGGTTCAGGTCAATACTCTGCACCACCTGGATAAGGCAGTGCTCCCCGACTTCCTGCCACGACAACACCGCAATGTCGGCGTGTTGTTGCTCTATGACCTTACGCAAGAAACGACGTGTATCCACTGAGCTGACAATTACAAACTCGCCGTGTACCGCTTGTGCCTCAGCAATCAACTGCAATATCTGCGCACGTTGTTCGCTGCTTAATGCGGTGTAGGTGCCCATTGCGGTCTGACGAATGGATTCGCGAATCACATTCTCCATCTCCTCCCCGATGCGCAGCACGCGTAGCGGCGTCCCTTCTACCATAAGACGATGCAAAATATGGCGTCGCAAAGCGATGCGAACATACTCCGTCAGCATCTGGACATCTTTTTCCCGTGGAGCCCACTCAATCAGCGTGCCGAAAACCAGACGCAAATCGCGGATGGAGACCCGTTCTGAAACCAATCGTTGGAGTACCTCGGCAATTTTGTTGATGGGCATCTGTCGCTGAAGTTCTTTCACCAACTCTGCATAGCGTTTCTCCATGGCATCCATCAGGTAGCGCGCTTCTTGCACCCCGATAAACTCCGCCATGTGGTTGACCAACACCTTATGCAACAGCCCAATAAGGCACTGATCACCGGTAAACACCGTTTGCCCCGCCTGTTGTGCACGTTGCCCCTCAGCGGCAGACAGCCACGCGATCCGCCCCATTCCCTGCGGCAACACCTGCGTCTCTGTCGTGACATCTGCCGCCTCCGCGGTGGTGAAAAGCATGCAGGAGGCCGCCATGGGGAACGTCAAAGAGAACACCGACTCCTGATAGATAAGCACCACCATGCTGTTCTCTGTCATAGAGGCATCAACGATAATGGAGACATCCGGCAGAGGTACACCAAGGGTGTCGAACAGCGTTTTGCGCAGAGCATCGATCTCCAACGAAAGAGACTCTGAATGCAGGAGCGGTGCAAGCCGCAAAGTCAGAGGCTGCGCGCCCGGTACCATCTGATCGTCATCAACGCTGCCCTGCGGCACGGATACAGGCTGCGGATGTCGTGCGCGATACCACAGCAGTGCACAAGGTAATGCGGTAAGTACCGCCATGATAAAGAAGTAGATAAACGGAAAGCCGGGAATGACGGCAAACAGCAACATCACCAGCGCTGCGAGGATCAGCGCCTGAGGCTGTTTCCCCAATTGCGTGCTCAGCTCACGCCCCAGATTTTGCCGTTTCTCACCCGGCACGCGAGTGACGATAATACCGGCACTGAGCGAAATCAGCAGCGAGGGGATCTGGCCGCACAGGCCGTCACCGATAGAGAGCACGCTGTAAGTTTGCACCGCATCCCCGAGCGACATGCCGTATTGCACCACGGCAATGGTAATGCCGCCCAGGATATTCACCAGCACAACAATAATACCGGCGATAGCATCCCCTTTCACAAACTTCATGGCGCCGTCCATCGCGCCAAGAAAACGGCTTTCGTGCTGCACATGCAGACGCAGTTGCCGCGCCTGATCGGCATCGATCACCCCAGCACGCAGATCGCCATCGATACTCATCTGCTTGCCCGGCATGCCATCAAGAGAAAACCGAGCGCTCACCTCAGCTACACGCTCCGTCCCCTTAGTGATAACGATAAACTGCACGATGGTGATGATGGCGAAAATCACCAGTCCCACCGTCAGGTTTCCCCCCACCATAAAACGGCCAAACGCATCGATGATATCACCAGCATTGTGCTGCAACAGCACCAGACGCGAGGTGCTAATGGTCAGCGACAACCGATAAAGCGTGGTGATCAGTAACAGTGAGGGGAACACCGACAGATCCAGAGGATCGTTGATGTAAATGGCAAACAGTAGCAGGATGATGGAAAAGGCCAGATTAATGGCGATCAAAATATCCACCACAAACGTAGGCAACGGCAGGGTTATCATGACAATCGCCATGAGCATTACCACGGCGAGAATAATATCTTGCCTACCGGCACACATTTGCAACCAGCGCTGAACGTTATCTTTTTTCATCACGTTGGTTTGCATAATTTTTCCAGAAAGGTTCGCTGGCGATGGTGCAGCCATAGCCACTGTTCAGCCACGCTGTCTGCCATCGGGGCACAACTGATCACCATGCCTTGGCGTAACGTAAAGACACGCTGAGGAATGCCTGCAAACCAAGCGGGATGGGCGTGTTGCAATGCAACAAGCAGTAACGCATTGTCCCGCCAAGGGTCCAGCAGACATTGGCTGATATGCATGCGTCCCTGACGGAAGGTGAGGAAGGTTTGAAATTCCCGATCGACCCATTGCATTTCGGCAGAGGGGGCTTGCTCCGCCAGTTCAGCCAACTGTATAAAGCGCTGGATGTTTCTTTCGATGAACAGATCTAATGTCATGATCTCCTTCCTCTCATGTCCGGTAACAGAATCCCAGAGAAAACAAGGAGGAGAAATCAAGACAACACCTGATTACCCTTCATTTTTTGCAGCACGGTAAGAATACTTTCACGCTGATCTTCATCGCTAAAACACGCATCCGGCATCACTCTGAATTGCACATCCAGATAGCGTATGATGTACTTGAATACCATCGCGCTGGGCGTCAACGAAGAGATTCGCGCGATAAGCCAATCCTCAAACAGCCAGCTTTCCTGTGTAATATCAATCAACAAGGTCAAAAGTGAATCTGCAGGCAGAGAATAACGTTTTTCCTGCTCTTTACACTCCTGCTCCAGCCCCAAAAATAGCAAGAGGCGACGCAGGCGGACCAGTACGGTCGCCAACCTGGTCTGCTGAGCACCACCGACAGAGAGCGAGAGTTCAAACGCCGCCATGTGTAACACAACGCGGAGCCGACGCTGACGATCGGACCAGTCAACGATGCGTTTAAACCATTCCGATAACGATATGTCCTGTTCATCCATCGCGCGCTGGAATAAGCGGCCAATGGGTGCCAGTACCGCCTTGCTGACCGTACCGAGCTCCATCAGGCCAAAGAGAGTGGTTTCATACGCATTTTCTTCGAGAAGCTGGGCCAACTGCGCATTCAGCGCCTTTTTCCGTTTTTCATCCAACGCCGTTGATGCTAGGTGTTGAGCGATCGTAAAAATACGCCGCAGTCCTTCCAGCGCCTCACTATTCTCCTCAGACGACGCAGCGAGAAAAGTCGAAAAGCCACCGTCCTGGTCACGTAAGCGTTGTATCAGTGCAATTAACTCTTGCTGTCTGCGTACCTGCCTTTCTGACGATGCCAGTCGCTTTTCATCGCGCATTCGGCCAGAAAGTACCAGACTCATCTCTTCCAACGTTGAATCCAGCGATTCGCCTGCCGCTTCCTCCAGTTCCAGTAACGCCATGTCCATCGGCGGCATGCTGAATTCGACATTGCGCACCGGCAGCACCCGATGCGATTCATAGTGCGGTGATAGCACCGGACTGACGGGATTGTGATCCTCAGGTATCTTCATCATCAAGCCTTGCCTCCCGTTCCTGGATACCGAGATCATTCTCGGTATCAATCCACGCCAGCACCTGCTGAAAATGCCGACTGAGCGAAAAAGAGACGCTAAGCTGTGATGATGTCAGAACGGCTTCATCCATAGCCAACTGCGGATCACAGACGATGGCTAGCCGCTCCCCGAAGGCATCGCGCATTCTGGTTTCTCTCTCGGGATGAATCTGCAAGGTGGTCCCCCCCGTAGCAGCCAGTTGCTCCACTTGCTGCGACAAACGTGCGCACAGCAGGTCATCAACGGGCTGTTGGGAAAACCAAGCACTCAATACGTTCCCCATAGCAAGGCGGATACGTGACGTGACCGCCTGCACCACGCACTGTTCCACCGATGCAGCCTCACACAGTGACACCACGTGGCGCTCCAACCACCGCTTTTCACAGCGGGTGAGAATCTCCTGCTGACGGCGAGAGAACTCGGCATAAGCCTCGCTCTGTATCTGGCGCTGCGCTTTGCGCGCCTGACGTATCATTTGCTCTGCCTTACGGCTCGCCGCTTTCACAATAACAGCGGCCTCTTGATGCGCATCAAGCAGGGTGTGGGTATAAGCCAACTGAGTGTTTAGCCTTTCAGCGGGAATCACGGGGAAATCGGGAAGTTGCCCATCAAGTTCAATCAACGGGAGTCGGCACAGCGGCATAGCATACGTTCCAGTAAATTCATGGTGGCCCAAGGTATCACGGGATACAACGCTTGCTTCAGCGGCGGCAACTGTATCAAAAGCGCCTTAAGCACGGGTTCACGCGTTGCAGCACGATAAAGCACGGCGATACCGATGCGATTCGCCGCATCGATCACCTGTTCCGGTGAATAAAAGGCGGGATGTTTGTTGTCACACATACCAAACAGGTGCCAGATTAGGTCGTTATCCAGCCAATGGCGAAGCACGTGACGATAATCAGGCAGCAGAAAGTAATCACTGCACGCCAGCGTCAGCAGACCAAGCGCCAGCGCATATTTCGGGATATTCGGTCCCAGCACCGCCAAACGGCGCTGACGTTCATCAAGCCGCCCCGGCAGACAAATCGGGCCACGCTGTGCCCGTAATGCGCGGTTCAGCACGTTGTCTAAAACTAGGGATTCGCCATAACGCCACCGTTCGTACCGATGAAACCCTAACGATACAAGCCAGTCAGGGTGCGCATAACGGGCGGGCTGCCAGACCGCGCGGTGCAACAGCAAGGTCAACGCATCCGGTCTACTGGACTCGTTCGCTGAAACACTCGCCACACTGTCAGTATCAACAGGGCCGATGCCAGTAAAATCAGCGTTAACACCACATATTGTCGATAACGGGATAGCCATTTCAGAAGCGCTCTCTGTTCAACGGATTTCGGCGGCGGAGCCACCCGAGCTCGATAGCCGGCAGGCTGCATCAAAATGCTGATTTGATCGTACTGGACACCGTGTATCGCTTTTTCAATCAGACTCTTGATTTGTACGCGAAACGCTTCCAGGTTCACTCGTGGGGAAAATTTAAGGTACACCGCTACCGAGGTGCTATCACCGGAACGGGTGCCAACATCATCACTGGGGGGATGGGATGCTATCGCGACAGAAGCATGCACAACCCCATCCATTTGGCTGAGCATCTCTTCAATGTGCTGTTCGGTGAGATACAGAATCTTCTGCTGCTCTTCCCGTGGAGAAACCACCAGTTGGTTAGGCGGAAACATAGTTTCTACCGTGGTGTAGAGTTTGCGCGGAAAACCATCCATGCGCAGCACTTCAACGGCATCAATAAACCGAGACTGCTCGACGCGCAGCGTTACCCCGCCGTCCGGCGAAGGCTGCTTATCCGCATCAATGTTGTTGTTCATCAGAATCGCCAACATCTGGTTGGCATCACTCTGAGACAAACCGTTGTAGAGCTCAACACGACACCCCGCCAACATGAAAGCCAGTATTGCCATGCCAAGACAGCGGAAGGCGTTCATGTCATATTGGCCAGTTTGTTGACCGTTTGCGCCGCAGAACCGGCGATCTTTGCGCCAAGATCGACACCGACGCTCAACGTCAAGATCTTCACCTGCCGCTGCAACATCTGCTCCGGTGATAAGGTTTCTACCGCACCGGATGCCGTTCCGGCATACAACATGTTCTTAAAGGTCTGCGCCGCCTGACTGTCCGGTGCATCCATCGCATCGACGCTGTCATAACGGCCATCTGGCGATATCTTCTGAGAAATAGTCATGGGTGTGTCCATGGTGTCCCCCATAATCACGGTGAAAAACTCATAATGAAAAGCACTGCTTGACCACGTTAGCGTCCGGCGTATTCACGTGTTCCAAGGCGCGCTTGGCCTCTTCAGGCGCATCCAGCCCCATCAGCAGGACGGCCATACACACCGCGCAAGCGTCACTATCGCTGACCAAGCTCGGCACCACCGGCACAATCGCTCGCACCTGACGCAACAAGCCGTGATTCACCCCCGCAAAAGCAGTTTCAAGCAGCAGTTGCCGTTCAGCAGACGTCAGCACACTCATATCTTCGAGATAATCCCGCTCAGCAGATTTTTGATGGTGCTGATCATCGCGCTTTCGTAGTTGATAAAAGTGGAATACTGCTGCACGGCAAACTGCGCCTTGAGCATGGCGTCTGGATTCGTTAAATCTTCGCCATTCATTTTGTCTTTGACGGCTTGTCCGGCCTGGTTTGCCAAGCGGGACAGCGTATCAATGAGCTGTTGAACATCCATCGTTGATCTCCATAGTCTGCGGCCTTATTGCGTGGGACAGCGTGTTACCGGGCAATATGTTTGCTGACATCCACTATCGTTTTAAGCGGTCAGCCCGCCTATCCGGTATTTAACCTAACTGCGTGCTTTTCCACGAAATACCCGGTCTATGTCTATTTCTAACCAACGCTCACCGTCGAGCAGGCACGTTACCGCGCCTTGTTGACACAGCCGTCTTACCAGCTTTTGGCGCTGGAGCGTTAAACGTCGGGGCAATACATCGGTTATGACTAACATGCGGATATTCCTCAACGCAGAAACCGAAAGTAACGCCTCTTGCAACAGCCGCCATAGGCGCAGTAATGACGCGGGTTGTGAGGTGCAGTCCGGTAACCGGGTTAAGCTACAGATAAGCAACGCATTATTCTGAACACGAAAAACAAGGCGGTAGGGAGGCAGCGTGATGTGCTGCCCGAGACGCAATCCGCACCCCGACAAAAACTGGGGCTGCGGCGCTAACCCAACCATTTGCAACTGCCTGCAAAAAAGGGCCTCCAGTCGTTCCATCATTACTTCGCAAGGGAATGAAGGGTCTGACTAAATACCTCAACCATTTTGCGGCCCATTTCCATCATCTGTTGCATGACGTCGATAGCCTTTTGCACAATGTCGTCGAGATTTCGGATGTAGGATTGCGCGTTTTTACTTTGAAAATCCGCCAATGCCCGCTCGATTTCTGCTTCACGGTTTTCCGATGCCGCGGAAAAGGAACAGAGCCCATTGGCTATCGATCCCGAACCGTTGAACCCCATCGTGGTGAGTTCTCGGGCACCTGCGCCGCTGATTTCCCCCATTATTTCGCCGGTCAGCGCGCCCGTGCACTGCATAAGGCCGCTTAAACAGGTGCCTAATGCGTTATCCCTTGCCGCACTAAAGCTATGCTCAATCGCGTTTAAACTGGTGGAAAGCGCATTCATTTCAAGCCCCCACCCTAATATCTGCTTCTTTTCGTTATACATGCGCATCACGTCACGCAAACGCCGGGCAAGGTTTAATAGTGTTCCCCACAGTTGATCAAACATCGCGAAAAAGTCATTCAATTCTGCATCGCTAGCGGCCTTTTCCTTGGTTGCTACTGCGGCGTTCGTCTTTTGTGACAAGACAGAAGAGAGCTGGTCTGGAGTCACGTTGACGGGGAATAGGTCTATAGACAGCGTATTTTGATCCATAAGAATATTTTGGCTCATAACATATCCTCAGGCGCGGCTACAGGCAATTTTTGCCAATACCGCACCGTAATCTTCCATTATTAATGTCGCGTTGCTTACGGCGGTGCTACTTTGCTGCAAATAATCGCCAAGCTGTTTTTCCTGATTTTTTTTACGTTCCTGTGTCCAACTATCTTTGATGTCGTTAATACGTTGCATAACGATTAATTCTTCAATTTCCTTACGCAAATCTGCCGCTTTCCATTGAGCAATACCCGATGTTATTTTTTGTCCACCACTTATCGCCAAGCGCACCGTGGTTAACCAAGTAACAGTGACATCTTTAATGATGCTGGAGGCCAGCCCTTTGCCTAGCGAGATCATAAAACGTCTACGCAACGCTTTTTCTGAGGTGGCAACGCCTTTTTCCAAAACGTCTTTCGCCACATCTGTCAGGGCGCTTTCCAGCTTTTCAGCTACAAGTTGCTCGATTCCCTGAACGGTGGCGCTACGCCCCATCGTGCGTGCCAAATACTGGTTGACGTTCCCCTCAAGCGTGGCTTTGAGTTCACTGACGAAACGTTTAGCCGTATTTTCAGCAATCTGTTTAATCTGCTGCCCCGCCTCGCCGCTCTGTTGACTCACTGCCTCAACCAATGTTTTACCCGCACCGCTGCCCATTTCCTTTTCGGCCGCAGAGATCAAACCGCGAGCCACATAAATACCACGACCGATCTGCAAAATATCCAGCCCCATCGCGACATATTCACAGGTGTTCTGTACCAAGCCTGCCGCGTGAATAACTGCTTCACAGTCGGCTTTATTTGCCCCCAGTCCCAAAGCAAACTCAGCGCCGCCTTTTACGATTCCGGCAACCCCTGCAGAGCAGTAAGCAATGCCAGCGGCAAAGGCGAGTGGATCTGCCGTGGCGACGGCTTCAACCAGTTTAAATACGCCGATCCCTATCTCAATGGCACTGTTTATCCAATCAAATACGGCACTACACAGCGCAGATTTACGTACCTGATCCGCCTGTTCAATCGACTTGTTGATCTGCTCCTGATATTTTTCAACCTGCTTATTGCGCAGGAAAGTTTGCAGCTCAGTGGCTCGGTTCAATTGTTCACAGAGTGCCATTGCATTGCTGCTGGAAGCACGCATCACTTGCTGCGTCACCAGCATCGATAACAGCAGCGGGTCCATTTTCACGATGTCTTGCAGCGAAGCTGAGGCGGAACCGGTATACCCGGCTTCCAGCAGTCGTTGCCAGGCGGCCTCTGCTTGCTGCGCGTTCACCGACTGCGCTACGCCCCCTTGCTGGCGTTCCATTTCCACGTTTTTTGCTGCCTGGTGTTGCCGATAATGCAGACCAACAACAGAACGTATTGGGTGCGTTGTTTGCTTGGTTGGAGAAGAAACAGGCATCTCCTCTCCATCATCATATAGCTGCGGGCAATCCACTCCCGCTCTGGCTTGTACACTATCCATCAGACTCTCCTGTTCGAGATAGTCCTTGCTCCGCTTGGCGGCGTATCGCCTGTAATGACCGGTTTTCACCGCAAATCAGCAAGGCAGCCTTAAAGGCTTTGTGTGCCAATGCTTTCTCACCACAGGCCAGAAAACACTCCCCCGCAGCACAAGGGACCTGCGCGGCCGATACGTTAATTTTCGCTGCCCGACCATAGGCATAAAGCGCATCTGACCATGCGTGTGCCGCATGGCACGTCGCCCCAAGTTGATACCAGTAGTCAAAAGACCAATCATCGTAAGCGGTCAATATGCGTAACAGGTTGGCCGCCGCGCGATGATCCCCCGCGCTGGATAACTGTCTGGCGTAGCGAAAAAGGGTATCCAATTCACCGCTTACGTCTTTTTTCAGCAACATGCGCACAGCGCCACCGCGACGCAAAAATTGCAGCATGGTCAGACTCTCGTCTTGCGTCATGAATAGGTCTTTTGGGTGATCATTTGCAGAATTTCGCCCCATTTGCTGACTAGGTTAGTCGCCTGCGAAATGGCCGCATTAAGCATCTGTATTGCTTTTTGAATCGTCAGCTGCGCTCGAGAGGAGAGATCGCTGTCGCGATTCGCGCTATTATCCAGTGCGGCTTTAATGGCTTGGAGGCTGCCTTTGTCCAATTTACCGTCAGCTCCAGCGTGCTGTTTGATGTAGTCGTCTATCGATTTGCCATCTACCTGAATACCGTGCGTCCTCATATACTCAATAACATCAGCTGGCACCGCTTCTTTGGTATTGCCATCACCTTTTGACGCTTGCGCAATGACCTCATCCATCTGGTTTGCCTTTTCCTGAGTATCTCTGGCTCGATTGGATGCATTTTGAATATCATTGAATTGGGCATAGGCGCGCGATGACTGTACATCCTGCAAAAACAGCATTATTTCATAGGCATAAGCGAAGATATTATCGGCTGGCCCATAATAACGCGATTTTCCCTGGGGTGTATTTCCGAGACGTGTTTCCTTATCTTCAAATACACTATGATTAATGCTTGGAAATGAGTAAACGGGTATGCTTGCCATCATAAACCTCCTGAATGTAAAACAGTGTAGATATGCTCACTATTTATTAACGCTGTGCTTAATATGCGTTTCGATTTTTTTCAAGGAGATACTTAATGCTTTCAAATCTTTTTTGGCATTTTCCGCAATAATGTTCATGTGATGGATACTCAGCGGTTTTTCTGCTTTCACATCATTCTGCGAAACGGTTTTCCCCGCAGAGGTCAATTTGCCTTTTATTTTTTCAAATTCCGAAAAACACTTTAATAGACGTTCATACTCTACTTCGAACTTTTTAAATTGATTCGCAATATTACCTGACATGATACACCTCTCATCGTTCACTAGCATGTCAGCAGTTGGTATGAAGATGATTATTCTCTACTGACTCGACTCAGCCCCTAGCGCTATATTGTGATAACGAAAGTAAATGATCTTGATAATATCTTCGCTCTGTATTACCGCTTCCAGCAATAAGGCAAAGTGCTGATATTCCTCTGGCGTAATGGGTCTATCCATAGCACAGGCTAATCGATGACGGGCCGCACTCAGCACCATCAATGCCTTTTGGGCATCATCAGCCGAACTCTGTATGCGATCTTCCAATGCCGTCAGCGTCGTCATCGTATTTCCCCTTAAAAATTGAATGGAAGCGTGATCAGCGTGCGCCCTTGTCTGAACGTCACCGCGCTATCGCTGATGGCCACAACCTCGCTGCCCTCAGCCAGTCGACTGCCGATGGATAAGGTATCGCCATTACCCAACACCAGATACTTGCCACGCCGACTATGAACAATGCCAGTGACAGGGGCTGGCAGCTGTCTGGAAAACTCATTGGATAGGGGAACATCCTGATAGCTCAGCGCCACAGTTGGATAGCGCGATCGCATATCCTGCATCAGTTGCGTCAAGGTCTGCTTATCCTGCGCGTTCAACACGCCGCTCAAAATGAAACGCGGCCCCGTATCCGTCAGATTCACCTTGCCCGCTAATCCTTGCTGTAGCAGCGCGCTAATCAGCGCGTTACCGATTTCGTCGTAGGGGTTTTCTATCTGCCAATGCCGTAATCCCGGAATGTCGGCCAACAGCGGTTGAACCGCCGCCCACTGTTCTCCCATACGAATATCCGCATCGATCGCAACGTTGCCCTTCCCTCGGCTGACAACCTGAGCCTGGGTGTAGCCCGCCTGAATCAGCACATCTTTCACGTTTCGGACCAGTTGATCGGCGCAAATAACGTCATCCTGGTAGCGAATGTCGTGGGATTGCAGCGCAAGCCACAAGGGCGTCAACGTATCGCTCGATTCGCAATCCCCAGACACACGCAGTACGCCATCCTGCTGCCATTGCGCCACGAGCTGCGTCAACCCGGTTTGCTGCAACAACGCGCTCACGTCTACTGGTGCTTCCGTCGATGGCGACGGGCCCCATTCCATAGAGAAAAATATGAGAGCGAAGATCAGCATAAGCATGCCAGGCACCAACAACCAGCCGCTTGAAAACCGGCGAACAGGCAGGCAATAACCGGCAAGGTCTGCTTGCTGCGGCCCAAATGCCATCGCTAACCCTGCCGCCTCCAATACGCCTTGGGAGGGTAATGGGTGATGCTGTACATGGCGGCGACCATTTACCCGCACCGACACCTTTTCCGCATTGGCATAGAGTTGCCCGTCAACGACCGCCAGCTCAATGCGGCTTGCGGCCTGCAAAGGGATGCACAGATCGCATTCCCGTTCACCGATGGAGAGACGACCTTCCGATAGCCACACTTCCCGTCCATGCAATACGCCGCCTAACAGGCGAATCTTCCACGTGCTTTCCATACGCTTTTCACTGTTGTCTATTGGCAACGGATGCTTTGATCAGGAACAAGCGAATAACGCTATGCATTTGGTTGGTTTTGGTGCTGAAGAGGTGGCCAAGCACAGGGATGTTGCCTAACAAAGGGACTTTCTTTTCCGACTGTATCTGCTTATCCTGTTTGAACCCGCCCAATAACAGGCTCTGCCCCGCCTGCAACATGGCTTGCGAAGCAATTTCTGCATTTTTAACACCGGGCAAAGGCTCATCCTGACTGATGGGTTCGCTTTGTTGCCCATCCTGAATGTTCAGGTTCAACATGATATTTTGCTTGCCATTCTGCTCTAACAGTCGAGGCGTAACGCGCAGTAGCGATCCGGTTGTCACGGACTCCAGTTTGACCATTCTGTCGCCCTCAAGCTTGGTGTAGAACGTGACATTCTTGTCCAACACGGCTTGAATATTGTTGAGCGTCACCACCGAAGGTTGCGATAACACATAGGCACGTGAGTTCTTTTCCAGTGCGCTAAGGCGCACCATAAAGTTCGGCGTGTCTTTGATCACACTGGAGAATCCGCTGTCGAGGCTCCCCCCGTTATTATTGAAGCTGAGCATTCCGCCACCGATCGATGTCGCCGCACTCCAGTCAATGCCTAACTGGTTGATATCCCCGGCATCCACATCAATGATGGTCACAGATATTTCGATCATTTCAGGACGTTGATCCAACTGGGTGATCAGTTGGCGATACCCCGCCATGTTGACGCTGCGATCGCGCACGATGACCGCATTCTGACGCGGGTCCGCAGAAAACATCGGTAGTCCCTGAGTCGCAGGCGTATTACTGGCTGGCGTGGGCGCACCGCCGCGGGTCATGTCACGCAGCACGCTGACAATTCCGGGTACTACAACGGTCTGATCGCGGTATCGATACTGATCATCCAGCGCCGTGGCATATTTCAAGGGATATACCACAACGCTCACGGCATCATCCTGACGTTTGCTAATATCGGCATCAAGGGTGGTTGCCAGTTGTGTAACGCGTTCCAAGCACGCAGGTACACCGCTGATTTCCAGCGCATGCTCATTCAACACGGGATAAATGACACAACTTCTATCCTCAGGAACATTCAGTCTGCGTAAATTTGCTGCAAAACGCGTGGCGGATAGCACATTAAGTGTTACAAGATGGCGTGACAGACGCTGTGCGGGGTAAATAAACAACGTATTGCCATCGTAATAAGAAACCAGATTATATTGGCTCATCAGCTTACATAGAATATCCACCGGTGGTCCTGGTAAGATAACACCGCTGAAATTTTGTACAATCGCCGAATCAATATTCGTTGATGTATAATAGTTTTCCGCGAGATGCTTCAACAAAGAGGAAAGCGACATATTTTGTGCCCGCAATGAAAAATCATCTCCCTCCCACGGTAAGTTTTCAGCATAAGAAACTGAACAGAAAAAAAACAAAACCAAATGGGCGATTTTATATAGCTTCATATTCTTTTACCTGGCACGGGTGTTGTTTACTCAAAATGAGGTATCGAAAATAACGTGTTAGCGCCACATGAATCTCTATTTCTTTTGCCATCACTTCAGCAGAAATTTTCTTATCATAGACACAACACAGCCAACTTTTCTCATCGGAGATGTAGCAGGAAAAATCGTGAATGTCATGATGTCCCCCCAACAAACATGAAACATAACACAATGTTTCCAATGAAAAATCACAAGAGTCAACAAGATGTATTGCCAGAATCCAGTAGAGATTGCATGAATAGCCTTTCGCAGAGAGATCCGCTATTTTCATCGCGATTTCTCCTTTACTATTAGGCTTGGATATACCCTCAACCAAAGGGATACTTTTTAGTAAATCAAGCATGTAGAACAACCTCACATGGGATAATCTTATTCTCAAATGCAATGAGAATCTTAGACATCAACCTTATACCTGATTTTTACTTATGGAGAGGTTATATATATTTACAAATTAAAACAATTGCGGTGCTAAAGCCTATTATAGTTTTAGTGAAAATTACCGTGTTAGAGAAAACCGACAGACGTAAATTCATTCGCCCACAGGGGCAATTTCATTTAGACGCCATTCTCGGGTATGACAATGAAAAGAAAACGCTCATTGGTGAGTAAACCGACATTATTTATATCACTGTGCTTATTTATTATCTGGCTGGTTTCTGTTTTTGCTGCAACCTACGCCTCGCTTAACCAGAAAAAACATTATTTAATTGAAAATCTAACGCACTTTTCTATCCTGCGGGCAACGTTAACCAATCACCGTTTTGAAGGTGCAGAACGAGATGCGCAGATATTAGCACACCGCTACCACCTGTACCACAGCGAAGCCGCAGACAAGGCCGTGGTCGACAAAAGTGAAAGCTGTTACCTGCCCATTGATACCAGCGCATGTATCCCCGAAACGGTTAAAGAGAAGGATCGCAGCTTTATCCAGGTTTATGGCACCGCCGGGCAAACCTATTACCTCGACAGTTTTGTGCTGGATAGCCGCTATGGCATCTCGTTGCTGCCCCCTAGCGAGCACCCCGCCGACTATTTTTCACGTCGACGCAACGAGTTAACGGAATTGCTTGGCAGCTCCCTCAACCACAATATGCACTGGGGCGAACCCAAGTACACAGAGGGTGTAGGCTGGAACATCTCCGTTGCGGCCACCAGTTCACAAGGTATGCTCGCCGGGCTTTCGGTCAAATTAAGTGATGTGCTCTCTTACGGCCAGTTGTTCTCCGGCAGTGATATCAGCCTCTGGCTGGATAAGCAAAATCACATACTGCCTTTTTCCCTGCTCGACGAAAAGCAAAGTAAAGCACTACAGGCGCGGTTCAACGATGTCACGCTGCATGATGGCTGGCAGGAAATTCCCGGCTATCTGGTGCTGCGCACCCAGTTGAAAGGGCCCGGCTGGCAACAAGTTATCCTGTATCCAACGCGGGATATCATCCACCGAGCGCTCTCTATCGTCATCAGCCAACTGCCTTTCGCATTAGCGACGTTAGTCCTCATTGCACTGATGTTGTTGGGGCTGCTCCACCGTCATCTGGCCCGCCCGTTGCAGGACTTTGTCGATATCATCAATAAAACGAAACGGGCACCACTGTCGCTGCGTTTGCCAGAAAACCGTCATGATGAACTCGGCAGCATTGCTCAGGCTTACAACCGCCTGTTGAACGATCTGCGCGCGCAACATGACAACCATGACAACCTGGAAAATACCGTGGTTGAACGCACGCGCGAGTTGATTATCGCCAAGCAGCAGGCGGAACAGGCCAACAAACGTAAAAGCAGCCATCTGACCACCATCAGCCATGAACTGCGCACGCCGCTCAGCGGCTCACTGGGTGCGCTGGAATTGCTCCAACTCACCCCGCTATGCGCCAAGCAAAGTCATCTGGCGGAAACGGCCCGGCTTTGTACCCTCTCATTGCTGGATATCATCAACAACCTGCTGGATTTCTCGCGTATAGAGTCAGGGCAAATCTCGCTGCACGTCGAGCAGACAGCGCTGCTCCCGCTGCTAGATCGCGCGATGTACACCATTCAGGGACCTGGAAAAAGCAAAGGATTGATGCTGCGCACCATCGTCAGCGGCGATGTGCCCTTGCTTATCGATATGGATGCGACTCGCGTCCGGCAAATTCTGGTGAATCTGTTGGGGAATGCGGTCAAATTTACGGATAACGGAGGGATAACGCTCAGCGTCACGCGCAACGATAACACGCTGATATTTGCCGTCTGTGACAGCGGCAAAGGCATTGCCTCTGCCGACCGCGATGCGGTATTCACCCCTTTCTTTCAGAGCCAGGGAAACATTCAGGGGACTGGGCTTGGGCTGACGATTGCCTCGAATCTGGCTCGAATGATGGGGGGCTGGCTGGATCTCAACAGTTCGGTAGGGCTCGGCACCTGCATCTCTTTTATGATGCCACTTGGTAAACACGTCACGCCCACGCCATTAAGCGGCAATATCACCGCGCCATTGGCACTGCACCGGCAACTGAGCGAATGGGGACTGACATGCGATGCCACAACGCATGACAATGCCCTGTGTGCTGATGAACTTGGCTTTCTGCCGGGCAAACTCTATACGCTAGCCGCTCAGATAACGTCAGGCATCACCGACACCGATAAAGCGGTGATTCCGGTTCAACCCTGGCGACTACATATCCTGCTCGTTGATGATGCGACGATAAACCGCGACATCATTGGTGCCATGCTGACGCTGCTCGGGCAAAACGTCACTACCGCCTGTAACGGCCGGGAAGCGCTGGCGTGTGGGCGACAACAACGTTTTGATCTGGTGTTGATGGATGTCTGTATGCCGGAGATGGATGGACTGACCTGCACCCGACAGTGGCGTCAGGACAGCAATAATCAGGATCCTGAATGCGCCATTATGGCCTTGTCGGCCAACACAGCATCGGAAGAAATTGTCCGTTGCAAGCAAGCCGGTATGCACCATTACCTGACCAAGCCCGTCACGCTGGCGCATTTGGCCGATGGCATCAGCATCGCTGCCGAATATCAACTTCAGCGAGAAATCGATCTGCAAGAGCAAGATAACCTGACAGACAAGGCCATCATCGACATCACCCACCCCACGATGCGACGAAAAATCCGTCGTGCACTTCGTGAATTGCTGTCAAACATTGAACAAAATTCAAGCGATCAGAAAAAAACTATCACGCTGTTGCATACCCTAAAAGGATGCATCGGGCAGGCTGGTCTCGGTCCATTGCTGTGTGATGTGATCGATATGGAGAACCGTGTTAAACGTGGACTGCCATTATCCAACGCGGAAATTGCAGAACTGCGTCTTACGCTGGATGTCGCTTTACGTTTGAAATGTTCACCGTAAAGGACAACGTTTTGTTGAGAGGAATGGAATATGAACGATCATAAAATTTTGCTGGTGGACGATCATGAGTTGATCATAAACGGCATTATCAATTTGCTGGTGCCCTATCCGCGCTTCCGTATCATTGCGCACACTGAAAATGGCCTTGAGGTCTATAACGCCTGCCGCCTGCACGAACCAGATATTGTGATCCTCGATCTGGGATTGCCGGGTATCAATGGGCTGGATCTTATCCCACAGCTCTGCTCGCGCTGGCCTAAAATGGCAATCCTCGCTTACACCGCACATAACGAGGAGTTTATGGCAATACGCACTCTGTCAGCTGGCGCCATGGGGTACGTATTAAAAAACAGTAGCCAAAAGACATTATTGGCTGCAATACAGACCATGGCCGTCCGAAAAAGGTATATCGACCCGGCTCTCAACCGAGATGCCATCAACTCCGCCCTGAACACGGAAGGGGGCAGTCCGGAGTTGCTGACACCGCGTGAACGGCAAATACTGAGACTTATTGCCAACAGCTACACCAACCGCCTTATCAGTGAACAGCTGTGCATCAGCGTTAAAACGGTCGAAACCCATCGACTGAACATTATGAAAAAGCTCAATGTACATAAAGTGACAGAGTTGCTTAATTGCTCAAGGCGCTTAGGGCTAACTGATTGAGTTTTTTATACCAGGCCACACTTTATAGCGCCTGTTAACAGGCGCTGATAGTCAGACGTTCTACGCGATGAATAGCCTCGCGTAGCGTCTCGCGGGTAACGACATTGGGCATATTGCCCATATCCGGTGCCGTCACGGCCGCATTCAATATGGCCGCCTGTTTCTCAGAAGTCAGGGTTGGTGCAATCGCTGCCAGTGATGTTGGAATGGCACAATCCTTCGCCAACGCAATGGCTTCAAGCAATTCATCATCGCTACGCCCTTCCTGCGCCAGTAAACAGATATTACCAAACCCCACCAGCAGGCCATGCCCGTATGTGCGCGTCTTATCGCACACGGTAAAGCCCTCGTAGAGCGCATGGGCCGCCCGCCGCATGGGCACCATTGCTCATCAACGAGGTCAACCCGGCAAACAAGAAGATAGCATCAAGCACCTGATCCAACTCCGGTGTTATAGCCAACCGACTTAAAAATGATTACAGCCAATGCCCTGATATGTGGCAAAAAAATACATCTAATTGTTATCAAAATAATGTCGCTTGGCTATAGCCGTTACGAACGACAGCATGACGCCCGTCGTCAAGGCGGCGTTCAGCATGTTGTTGCAGCATGGCTTCGAGCTCAACCTCAACGGCGGCAGCTATCAATTTCCTGGCACCATTACGAATGAGTTCATGCAAGGGATCACCGGCAATATCTGGTTCTGCGGAGACCTGTAGGGTAGACTTTTTCATGGGGTATCATCTCTCTGTTGTTGAAATCATCCACGAAATCAATCAGCAGGATACGCCACCCTCCCCGAAACCCCGTACACCAGAAATGAGCATAACTCGCCTCTGTATCGCGTTGGATTAATCAAATATAGCCAACCGACTTGAAAATGATTACAACAGATACCCTGATATGCGGCAAAAAAGCATAACTGGCTGTTATCAAAATAATGTCGGTTGGCTATAGAGTCAAAAGCATCGACCACGCGTCAGCGAAAGATCGATAAATCCGAGTTGATAAAAGATGTTGAACAATATCCAGATGCTTACCAAAAAGAACGTGCAGAGCGTTTTGGCGTTTGTCAGAAGGCCATTTGGCAAGCTCTTAAAAAGCTGGGATTGACCTATAAAAAAACTCTACGTCATCCGAAAGCCGACGAAAGCGCCCGGCAAGCATTTCAACAAAAAATACAACAGTATGAAAAAGAAGGTAAACCTATTGTTTTTATTGATGAAAGTGGTTTTCCACACGATACCCCACGGACTCACGGCTATTCCCGAGCCTGTACACGAGATTGTGTAATTGCCTGATTTTGATATGTTCAATTCAACATCAAAAGCAGGTTACTTTATGGACGAAAAACAGTTATAGCCAACCGACTTAAAAATGATTACAGCCAATACCCTGATATGTGGCAAAAAAATACAGCTAATTGTTATCAAAATAATGTCGCTTGGCTATACAGGCTCTGGCTAACGAGCTGGCCAAAAATCTCAAAACCCCTGACGCTCTCAACCAGTTTGATCGCCTGCTGAAAAAGATCTGCGTTGAAGCTGCCCTTAATGCTGAAATGACCCATCACCTCGGGCATGAGAAGCACCAGTCCAAATCTGGAACTATAGCCAACCGACTTAAAAATGATTACAGCCAATGCCCTAATATGTGGCAAAAAATACAGATAATTGTTATCAAAATAATGTCGCTTGGCTATAACACGCGCAATGGCTACTCCACAAAGACTGTTACCACCGGCGATGATCCGCTGGAACTGCGTACACCACGTGATCGTGATGCTTCCTTTGAACCGCAACTGGTGAAGAAGAACCAGACCCGGCTCACCGGGATGGATAACCAGATTTTATCGTTGTATGCCAAAGGGATGACCACCCGCGAAATTGCCGCTGCGTTCAAAGAACTGTATGACGCGGATGTCTCACCCGCCCTGGTATCGAAGGTCACCGATGCCGTTATGGAGCAGGTTGTTGAATGGCAAAATCGCCCCCTGGATGCGGTTTATCCCATTGTTTACCTTGACTGTATCGTTCTGAAAGTCCGGCAGGACAGCCGCGTTATCAATAAGTCTGTGTTCCTGGCGCTGGGTATCAATATCGAAGGCCAGAAAGAGCTACTGGGGATGTGG
Source organism: Symbiopectobacterium sp. RP (assembly GCF_050472005.1). NCBI lineage: Bacteria > Pseudomonadati > Pseudomonadota > Gammaproteobacteria > Enterobacterales > Enterobacteriaceae > Symbiopectobacterium > Symbiopectobacterium sp. RP. Next base: position 402,575 of record NZ_JBGOGS010000002.1, read on the forward strand.
CTGGCCGAAAATGAAGGCGCAAAGTTCTGGCTGAACGTGCTGACAGAACTGAAAAACCGTGGCCTGACCGACATCCTCATTGGCTGTGTGGACGGCCTGAAAGGGTTCCCGGATGGCATCAACACGGTCTACCCGGAAGCCCGCATCCAGTTGTGCATCGTGCACATGGCGCGCAACAGTCTGCGCTTCGTTGCCTGGAAGGACGATAAGGCGGTAACACGCGACCTCAAAGCAGTGTATCAGGCTCCAACCGAAGAGGCCGCGCTTCAGGCGCTGGAGACGTTCGGTGGGACATGGGATCACCGCTATCCGCAGATAAGCCGGAGCTGGCAGTCAAACTGGGCCAACCTGTCGACATTCTTCTCGTACCCGCAGGAACTTCGCAAGGTAATCTACACGACGAACGCTATAGAATCACTGAACAGCGTGCTCCGGCATGCAATCAAGAAACGCAAGGTGTTCCCGACTGATGACTCGGTGAAGAAGGTTGTATGGCTGGCAATCCAAGGGGCATCACAGAAATGGACGATGCCCTTACAGGACTGGCGTATGGCAATGAGTCGCTTTATTATCGAGTTCGGTGACCGCCTTGACGGTCACTTCTGAGGAAAGGCATTTACACAACATCTTAAACAGGCTCATTTAATGCCTAGAGGCATAGGTATAGCCAAGCGATATTATTTTGATAACAATTAGCTGTATTTTTTTGCCACATATCAGGGCATTGGCTGTAATCATTTTTAAGTCGGTTGGCTATATCAAAATCAGGCAATTACACAATCTCGTGTACAGGCTCTTCTCAGTCCATATGGTGTAATCAAAATTAAGTCGCTTGGCTATATCTACACATCTTTTGCAATATCTGCTATTACGTTGCTGCATGATCTCAACTTATCCATCGGTGGGATTGATGCCCGCCTTAACCGGCGTTATCAGCGTCTGGTTAAGCAACACATGACTCCCCCAGCACCATTGGCGTCAGCCGTTAAAGACCTTGCCTGCGCGCAGAAAACAACATTCGCCACTACTCAGGCCGTTTGGCGTTTTTTTAATAATGAACGTATTAGCTTCAGTCAGCTCAATGAACCGATTATTTCGCTGGCTCTCCGGCAAGTTGCACTTAGCCCGCATCCATACGCTCCCGTCGTTCACGACTGGTCTCATTTACAGTTTCGTACCCACAATGGGAAAGAAGAACGTTTGAAAATGACGCATGGTGGCGACGTCGGTTATGAACTACAAACCCGCCTACTGGTTGATGCTGCAAATGGTTTACCAATAGCGCCCCTGTCTCAAACTCTAACCGATAGGGCGGGTTGTCGTTCAACGCTAACCGAAGGCTTGTCTGAGAGTAGGACTCATATGGATGCTTTGAGGGCTGATATCGCCCGTGTTGAGTCTCTTGATACCGGGAAGAAGTTAGTTCATCTCATTGACCGTGAAGGTGACTCTATCGGGCATATACGCACATTAAGCTCCCAGGGAATATGTTGGCTTATCCGGGGAAAGGAAGGGCATCGGGCCGAGTGGGGCGGTGACACCCGTAAAATTGGTGAAATTGCAGACGATCTGCCATTTATCGCAAACGGACAGGTTGGCTGGAAAGGGAAAAAAGCCAATATGGAGATCGGGGAAACATCCGTGATCATATAGCCAAACGACTTAAAAATGATTACAGCCAATGCCCTGATATGTGGCAAAAAATACAGCTAATTGTTATCAAAATAATGTCGCTTGGCTATAACGTGAACAGCAAAAGCGAAGCGGAAAGACAAGAACACCGGACGGCGAGTGAAAGTTCAGCCAGACGTAGCTCTGACACTCAGATTAGTTGTGGTTCGCCTTACCGATACTCACGGTAAATTTATCGGACGCTGGACGCTGCTCACAAACGTTAGCAACGAGCTCACCAGCGCGGAAGTCGCTCGCTGGTATTACTGGCGCTGGGGTATTGAATCCTTTTTTAAGCTGCTGAAAGGTGCCGGTCATGATGTAGAAAAATGGCTTCAGCGCAGTGCTGGTGCCCTGCTACGCAGGTTATTGATAGCTAGCATGGCATGTGTGCTGGTATGGCGGCTGTAACGCGCTGAAGGAGAGGACAATGCGGCAGCCCGTCAATTAATTTGCCGATTATCCGGACGACAACAAAAACGAGGGCGTAAAGAAAGCGCCCCAGCGCTGCTTGCCGGACTATCCATCCTGCTAAATACCTTGACGTTATTAGCAGACTATACCCCGGAAGAACTTGCCCACTTATAGCCAACCGACTTAAAAATGATTACAACAGATACCCTGATATGCGGCAAAAAAAGCATAGCTGGCTGTTATCAAAATAATGTCGGTTGGCTATAGCTATGGTTGTTTTTAACCCTTTATGATGTGTAGATACCTATGCATCAAGCAGGGTACGGAAATTCCCTATCAGGTATCCAGCGGCACCAGCGGTGCGACCGCCATCCAGTTTAAAGAAGCGGTATTGGGTATGGAAGTAACGCCTACGGTGCTGCGTGAGGGCAAAATTATAGCTAAACGACTTAATTTTGATTACATTATTTAAATGAGCTATTCAATTGATTTTAGACGTAAAGTGATATCTACACGCGAAGAAGAAGGGTTGAGTATCCGAGAAACAGCGAAGCAATTTCGGATTGGCCCTGCCTCTGTATCGCGTTGGATTAATCAAATAGCGTCAAAAGCATCGACCACGCGTCAGCGAAAGAGCGATAAATCCGAGTTGATAAAAGATGTTGAACCATATCCAGATGCTTACCAAAAAGAACGTGCAGAGCGTTTTGGCGTTTGTCAGAAGGCCATTTGGCAAGCTCTTAAAAAGCTGGGATTGACCTATAAAAAAACGCTACGTCATCCGAAAGCCGACGAAAGCGCCCGGCAAGCATTTCAACAAAAAATACAACAGTATGAAAAAGAAGGCAAACCTATTGTTTTTATTGATGAAAGTGGTTTTCCACACGATACCCCACGGACTCACGGCTATTCCCCAAAAGGTCAACGGTGTTTTGGCCTGAAGAACGGGGGAGCCAAGGGAAGAACAAATGTTATCGGCGCTTTATTAGGCACAACGCTGTTTGCTATCGGATTATTTGATATCAATATTAACAGCGATGTTTTCTATTCCTGGGTCACACAAGTCCTTATCCCAGTACTCCCTAAAAACAGGGTAATCGTGATGGACAATGCAACTTTTCACAAAAAACATAATATTCAACAAGTCATCATCGATGCAGGGTATATGGAGGAGTATTTGCCTACATATTCGCCAGATTTTAACCCCATTGAGCATAAATGGGCACAAGCAAAAAGCAAAAAAAGAGAGAGTGGTTGCGATACAGAGATTTTGTTCTCAGTCCATACGGTGTAATCAAAATTAAGTCGCTTTGCTATATCCTTAACCTGAAAATCAGCCAAAACATGCCAGGGTTGGTGATTAAACAGAGCGACAATGGCGAAACACTCGCGATCGATAAACAAGAAATTCAAACCCAGGTTACGGTGTCTGATGGTGAGACGATTGTGTTGGGTTGGATTTTTCAACAACAAAAAAATCGAGGGGAACGAAAAGTACCGCTGCTGGGTTCACTGTTTCAACATCAAAGAACTGAGCGTAGGCGGCGTGAACTGGTGATTTTTATCACTCCGACATTGGTCGCCGCTTCGTCGTGATAGGTGTATAACGGTGTGCTCGGCGATCCACGTTTTACCCGTTTCCGCTTTCTCAGTTTGACGCTGCGCTGGATTTAGCATACAAGGTTAGCCCATTGAGCGCTGCGGTCTGTCGAAGCGGAATTATCTTACCGAACGATGCATAATTAATACGCTTTTTGCTGTTTGGCGCGGGGCAAGACATTTTATTCGGTTGCCAAATGCCCCTGAGTATTGAGATAATTCTCCGTCTGATTCTCGAACTATAGCTCATGAGGTTTCAGTTTAGGCCCCGCCGCTGGGTTGATTGGCGGGGCGGGTTATCATTAACAAATAGTCTTAGTAACACCAAAAAAACATGGCAGAGAAACGCAATATCTTTCTGGTTGGGCCTATGGGTGCCGGCAAAAGCACTATTGGCCGTCAGTTAGCTCAGCAACTCAATATGGAGTTTTTCGACTCCGATCAAGAAATTGAGCGACGCACCGGGGCTGATGTGGGCTGGGTTTTTGATCTCGAAGGCGAAGAAGGTTTTCGCGAACGCGAAGAAAAAGTCATCAACGAATTGACCGAAAAACAGGGTATCGTACTGGCTACCGGAGGTGGCTCAGTAAAATCACGCGAGACGCGCAATCGCCTGTCTGCGCGCGGCGTTGTGGTCTATTTGGAAACCACCATTGAAAAACAGTTGGCGCGCACGCAGCGTGACAAAACGCGTCCTTTGCTTCAGGTAGAGGATCCGCCGCGCGAAGTGCTGGAGGCGTTAGCAAGAGAGCGTAACCCGCTGTATGAAGAAATTGCTGATGTCACCATTCGCACGGATGAGCAGAGCGCCAAGGTGGTTTCCAATCAGATTATCAGTATGTTGGATGGCAACTGAGTAACAACATCGCCCTGAGCTCCGGGGCCAAGCGGGTGAACCACGCGCATGGAAAGAATTACCGTAACATTAGGGGAACGCAGCTATCCCATTACGATAGCCGCTGGGTTGTTTGCTGACCCGACTTCTATGCCGCTGACCGCGGGCGAAAAGGTGATGTTGGTGACCAACCAGACGCTGGCTCCGCTCTATCTTGAAGCCGTGAGCTGTGCGCTTGAACAGGCTGGCGTGAAAGTCGACCACGTCATATTGCCAGACGGCGAGCAGTATAAATCGCTAACGGTATTGAACGACGTCTTTACCGCATTGCTGCAAAAAACCCATGGTCGGGACACAACGATCGTTGCTCTGGGTGGTGGTATGATTGGCGATCTGGCGGGCTTTGCTGCCGCCAGCTATCAACGTGGCGTACGCTTTATTCAGGTACCTACAACGCTACTATCACAGGTTGACTCCTCTGTCGGCGGGAAGACGGCGGTCAATCATCCGCTCGGTAAAAACATGATTGGTGCGTTCTATCAGCCCGCTTCTGTGGTTATCGATTTGGATTGTCTTCGCACCTTACCGGCCCGGGAGTTTTCCTCCGGCCTAGCCGAGGTGATCAAATATGGGATTATTCTTGATGGCGAGTTCTTCGTTTGGTTGGAGAATAATCTTGACGCTGTCCGTGCGCTGGAGCCTGCGGCGCTCTCTTACTGCATTCGCCGTTGCTGTGAACTGAAAGCCGAGGTGGTGGCTGCGGATGAACGCGAAAGCGGGGGGCGTGCGCTGCTTAACTTGGGTCACACTTATGGTCATGCAATCGAAGCTGAAATGGGGTATGGCAACTGGTTACACGGTGAAGCGGTGGCGGCGGGCATGATGATGGCCGCGCACGCGGCGAGAAGGCTAGGCCAGTTCAGAGTGTCGGACATCGATCGTATTCTCGCATTGCTCGAGCGTGCAGGATTGCCGATTCAGGGCCCGGATGCGATGTCGCCAGAATCTTATCTTCCCCATATGATGCGTGATAAAAAGGTACAGGCGGGCGAGCTGCGCTTGGTTTTACCTACCGCAATTGGACGCTCGGAAGTGCGTGGTGGCGTATCACACGATATTGTGTTGGCGTCTATCGCTGATTGCAGGGCGTGAATGCGGTTTTTCGGGTATTTGCAGGCATATTCACGCTGATGGTTTATGGTTAATAGAAGATAATGTCTTATAATTCAACAATTCGCTTACCGCGCAGCGAGTATATGTTTTTTATAGTTGGAGGGGTTTAAATGGACGGATTTAAACCAGAAGATGCGTTAAAACCGGATACCAGCGATCGGCGGCCACAACGTCAGCAACGCAGCCCCCGTCTTTCTGCGCCGCAGTTATCGCTCTCTCGTCAACATTTGATGATTGGTATCGGGATCGTGGTGCTGGTGTTGTTGATCATTGGCGTAGGCTCAGCCTTGCAATCTCCGTCTAAACCGGCAGAAGGCGCGCCAACTGCAGCGTCGGGTAACGGTGATAAGAGTATCGATTTATCCTCTTCTTCTTCGATGGCGCAGGTAACGCCCGCCCAAGGGGACGCCGCATCAGGGAACGCTACCGCGCCAGGTCAGCCGCAAACCTTGAATGCGCCGCCGGTCGCAAGTTCACCGACACAAGCACAAGTCACGCCTCCGCCTGTCGGGCAGCTGCGTGTTGAGTTGCCGGGCAACATGGCGGATGCGCTTTCGACGCAGCAAGAGAAGGTTAACGCCTTCTCGCAAGGAGCGACCTCGGGCTCCTCGCCGGTAACTACTCTGCCGATTGCGCCTGCTACTGTGGTTCCTTCAGCGAAAAACCCGCCGCACGTCTCAGAGAAGACGGCGCAGGAGAAGGCTGCACATGCTAAAAACGTTCAGGATAAGGCCGCACAGAGCAAATCAGCCCTAACGCCAGCGCAAAAAGTGCCGATGACATCAGGCAAGCCGACATCCTCTGGGAACAAGGCGACGGTTTCAGGGCAGGGAGGATCGATTCAGAATGCACCCGCCAGCCATTTCACACTGCAATTGAGCAGTGCATCACGTTCAGATACGCTGAAAGCTTACGCCACACAGCACAACCTACCCAACGCCTGGGTTTATGAAACCAAGCGGGACGGTAAGCCTTGGTATGTATTGGTGAACGGTGTTTACGCTTCTTCTGCGGAAGCGAAACAGGCGGCGGCATCGCTTCCTGCGGCCGTGCAGGCACAAAAACCATGGGTTAAGCCGATCTGTCAGGTGAAGCAGGACTTGAATAAGTAACACCAATTTTAGCCCTGATGTGCTGTCTGACACAGAGTACAATCCGCGGCTCTGAAATGTAATGAGTAACTAACGACGGCATGAAGAAGAACCGCGCTTTTTTAAAATGGGCTGGTGGGAAGTATCCGCTGGTAGAAGAGATTCGCCGCTATCTACCTGAAGGAGACTGTTTAATTGAGCCGTTTGTCGGGGCCGGTTCGGTGTTTTTGAATACGGAATACGACCGTTACATCTTGGCGGACATTAACAGTGACCTCATCAATCTCTACGATATCGTTAAGACGCAAACCGACGATTTCATTCGTGACGCGCGCGAACTGTTCACCGATGAGTACAACGTGGCGGAAATATTTTATCTGTTGCGTGATGACTTCAATCTTTGTGCGGTGCCTTATCGTCGTGCGGTACTGTTTTTGTATCTGAATCGCCACTGTTATAACGGATTGTGCCGCTATAACATGCGGGGCGAATTCAACGTGCCCTTTGGCCGTTACAAAAAACCGTATTTTCCCGAAGAGGAGTTACGCTGGTTCGCCCTCAAAGCGCGCAATGCCACTTTTGTTTGTGAGCATTATCAGCAGACTTTGCTCAAAGCAACGCAAGGAGCGGTGGTCTATTGCGATCCTCCTTATGCTCCGCTTTCCGCAACGGCGAATTTTACGGCGTATCACACGAATAATTTCAAGAACATCGATCAACAGAGCCTGGCGACGCTGGCGTATCGGTTGTCGGTGGAGAGTGCCATTCCCGTACTGATATCCAACCATGATACCGAGCTGACTCGAGCGTGGTATCAGGATGCGGCGCTGTATGTGGTAAGGGCGAGACGCACCATCAGTCGCAATATCATGGGGCGGAGCAAGGTTAATGAGCTGTTGGCGCTCTATGGTGCGCCACTGCGTTAATACCCGATGCGCGCGCATAGCGCTGGTTATCCTACAAACTGTTTGGAGATACGAATGAAGCCTTTCTTGATCGCTCCGTCCATCTTATCGGCCGACTTTTCCCGGTTAGGGGAAGACACCGCCAGTGTGCTGGCTGCTGGAGCCGATGTGGTTCACTTCGATGTCATGGATAACCACTATGTTCCCAACCTGACTATCGGGCCGCTGGTGCTTAAAGCATTGCGCAACTATGGCATTACCGCTCCTATCGATGTTCATCTGATGGTGAAACCGGTAGACCGTATTATTCCCGATTTCGCCGAAGCCGGTGCCAGCTTTATCACCTTCCATCCGGAAGCCTCCGAGCATGTCGATCGCTCGCTGCAACTGATCAAGGATCACGGCTGCAAAGCCGGACTGGTGCTGAATCCGGCGACGCCGCTCAGTTGCCTTGATTATGTAATGGATAAGTTGGATATCATTCTGTTGATGTCGGTCAATCCTGGCTTTGGCGGGCAATCTTTTATTCCCGGCACGTTAGATAAGCTGCGTCAGGTGCGCCAACGCATCGATGAGAGCGGCTATGACATTCGACTGGAAGTGGATGGCGGTGTAAAAGTCGATAACATTGCCCAGATTGCGCAAGCCGGTGCGGATATGTTCGTGGCAGGCTCTGCTATTTTCGGTCACCCCGATTATCGCGCTGTCATTGATAACATGCGCAGTGAATTGAGTAAGGTATCTCATGGCTGACATCAGTATGGTTCGCGGGTTGGCTTTCGATCTGGATAGCACGCTGGTCGACAGCGCGCCGGGTTTGGCGGATGCCGTTGATATGGCGCTGCAAGCGCTGAATCTGCCTGCGGCGGGTAAAGCGCGCATTGCTACCTGGATCGGCAACGGTGCTGATGTGCTGGTGGAACGGGCGTTGTGCTGGGCGGGAATGACGCCTACGGCGCAAGATACCCGCACGGCGCGCGAACTGTTTGATCGCAACTATACGCAAACGGTGGACAGCGGCAGTACGCTGTTTCCCGACGTGCACGCCACGCTGACCCAACTGGCTGACTGGGGCTACCCGCTGGCGTTAGTCACCAATAAGCCGACGCCTTTTGTCGCGCCGCTGCTGGAGACGCTGGGTATTGCCGGGTTGTTTAGCCAGATTGTCGGCGGTGATGATGTCAAAATGAAAAAGCCGCACCCTGCGCCGCTCTACCTGGTATTGGCACTGCAGGGGGTACTGGCATCCGAATTGTTGTTTGTCGGCGATTCGCGCAACGATATTCAGGCGGCACAGGCCGCAGGTTGCCCGAACGTGGGCATGACTTATGGCTATAACTACGGAGAAGCCATTGCGCTGAGTCAACCTGACGTGGTGCTTGAGCGCTTCTCACAACTTTTGCCCCTGGTGGGGCCACTTACGTCAAAAAATCAGGAAGCGTCAGCATGAATAAGCCCATAGTTTTTAGCGGCGCACAGCCGTCCGGTGAACTTACCATTGGTAACTACATGGGTGCATTACGTCAGTGGGTGAACATGCAGGATGATTACGATTGCATATACTGCATCGTTGACCTGCATGCCATCACCGTGCATCAGGACCCCCAGCAGTTGCGCAAAGCAACGTTGGATACGCTGGCGCTCTATCTGGCCTGTGGTATTGATCCGCAGAAAAGCACCATCTTCGTTCAGTCTCATGTGCCAGAGCACACGCAACTGAGCTGGGTGCTAAATTGCTATTCCTACTTTGGTGAACTGAGCCGCATGACGCAGTTCAAAGACAAATCAGCGAGCTATTCCGACAACATCACTGCCGGTTTGTTTGACTATCCGGTGCTGATGGCGGCCGATATTCTGCTGTATCAAACCCATCAAGTGCCAGTGGGTGAAGATCAGAAACAGCATCTGGAATTGAGCCGCGATATTGCTCAGCGCTTCAATGCGCTCTACGGTGACGTTTTCAAAGTGCCAGAGCCGTTTATTCCCAAATCCGGCGCGCGTGTGATGTCGCTGCTGGACCCCACTAAAAAAATGTCCAAGTCGGATGACAACCGCAATAACGTGATTGGACTGCTGGAAGATCCGAAAGCCGTAGTGAAAAAAATCAAACGTGCGGTGACGGATTCCGATGAACCGCCAGTAGTGCGTTATGACATTGCCAACAAGGCAGGGGTATCCAACCTGCTGGATATTCTGTCCGGGGTTACGGGAAAACCGATTCCTGAACTGGAAAAAGCCTTTGAAGGCCAAATGTATGGTCAGCTGAAGGGCAAGGTCGCACAAGCCGTTTCCGGTATGCTGACCGAGTTGCAGGCGCGCTATCATCATTTCCGCAACGATGAAGCTTTCTTGCAACAGGTGATGCGTGACGGTGCTGAAAAAGCGCGTCTCAAAGCCACTGCGACGCTGAAAAAAGTGTACGACGCGGTAGGTTTCGTCGCTCATCCGTAATCTGTGGGCCGGAGCCTGTACACGAGATTGTGTAATTGCCTGATTTTGATATGTTCAATCCAACATCAAAAGCAGGTTACTTTATGGACGAAAAACAGTTACAGGCTCTGGCTAACGAGCTGGCCAAAAATCTCAAAACCCCTGACGCTCTCAACCAGTTTGATCGCCTGCTGAAAAAGATCTGCGTTGAAGCTGCCCTTAATGCTGAAATGACCCATCACCTCGGGCATGAGAAGCACCAGTCCAAATCAGGAACTAACACGCGCAATGGCTACTCCACAAAGACTGTTACCACCGGCGAGGGTCCGCTCGAACTGCGTACACCACGTGATCGTGATGGTTCCTTTGAACCGCAACTGGTGAAGAAGAACCAGACCCGGCTCTCCGGGATGGATAACCAGATTTTATCGTTGTATGCCAAAGGGATGAGCACCCGCGAAAGAGTTATTAGCAAATCAGGTGTATGGCGATCAGGCTACATTCCGCTCTGATGCTTAGTGAATCTGTTCTCCATCCTTAAATTGGACGTTGCTTACAACCAGGGTCAGCAGGTCAAATCCTCTTAGTCGGTTCCAGCTTTTCTGAGCTGACTGGAGCAGCTTAAATACCATTGACAGGGTTGTTTCTCTCGAACCATCGTTCTTCGCGCCTCTGCTTCGTAGCCTCACAGTCGCAAAAGCCGATTCAATCGGATTTGTCGTTCTTATTGACGCCCAGTGCTCTGACGGGAAGTCGTAGAATGCCAGCAGTTCTTCTTGAGCTTTCTCCAGCTTCTTCATCGCTGCAGGATACTTCGCTGAAAACCTTGCCAACAAAACATCAAAGGCTTCATTAGCGGCATCGCGGCTCTCTGCCAGCCAAACCTCCCGCAGCTCAGCCTTAACTTTCGGTTGCATGGCTTTGGGGTGTGAAGCCAACACATTAGCGGTTTTGTGCACCCAACAGCGTTGGTGCTGCGTGTCCGGGAATATAGCCAACCGACATTATTTTGATAACAGCCAGCTATGCTTTTTTGCCGCATATCAGGGTATCTGTTGTAATCATTTTTAAGTCGCTTGGCTATAACACGCGACCTCAAAGCAGTGTATCAGGCTCCAACCGAAGAGGCCGCGCTTCAGGCGCTGGAGGCGTTCGGCGGGACATGGGATCACCGCTATCCGCAGATAAGCCGGAGCTGGCAGTCAAACTGGGCCAACCTGTCGACATTCTTCTCGTACCCGCAGGAACTTCGCAAGGTAATCTACACGACGAACGCTATAGAATCACTGAACAGCGTGCTCCGGCATGCAATCAAGAAACGCAAGGTGTTCCCGACTGATGACTCGGTGAAGAAGGTCGTATGGCTGGCAATCCAGGCGGCATCACAGAAATGGACGATGCCCTTACAGGACTGGCGTATGGCAATGAGTCACTTTATTATCGAGTTCGGTGACCGCCTTGACGGTCACTTCTGAGAAAAGGCATTTACACAACATCTTAAACAGGCTCTAATAAAGCGCCGATAACATTTGTTCTTCCCTTGGCTCCCCAGTTCTTCAGACCAAAACACCGTTGACCTTTTGGGGAATAGCCGTGAGTCCGTGGGGTATCGTGTGGAAAACCACTTTCATCAATAAAAACAATAGGTTTACCTTCTTTTTCATACTGTTGTATTTTTTGTTGAAATGCTTGCCGGGCGCTTTCGTCGGCTTTCGGATGACGTAGAGTTTTTTTATAGGTCAATCCCAGCTTTTTAAGAGCTTGCCAAATGGCCTTCTGACAAACGCCAAAACGCTCTGCACGTTCTTTTTGGTAAGCATCTGGATATGGTTCAACATCTTTTATCAACTCGGATTTATCGCTCTTTCGCTGACGCGTGGTCGATGCTTTTGACGCTATTTGATTAATCCAACGCGATACAGAGGCAGGGCCAATCCGAAATTGCTTCGCTGTTTCTCGGATACTCAACCCTTCTTCTTCCCGTATAGATATCACTTTACGTCTAAAATCAATTGAATAGCTCATTTAAATAATGTAATCAAAATTAAGTCGCTTGGCTATACCTCATCGCATAGGTTTTCTTTCGCACAACGAACCTGCTTGTCTCTTCAGCACTACACGCTATTACTTTAAGCAAAGAACGGCCTGAGTGACAGGGATATTCGGCAAGACTTGCACTGCATAACAGATCTTTACAGAGCAAGGTAACTATGGCACAAAGTAAAAAGCCCTGAGCAGCTGCTCAGGGCTTAATGAGATGGTCACCCCCACCCTGTGAGCGGTACGCTAACAGGGTGTTTTTCTTTCTGAAGGGGATCATCATGCAAAACGTTACGCTTATTGGTATCGATCTCGGTAAACATTCCTTCCACGTTCACTGTCAGAACGAAAAAGGTCATGCACTGCTGCGTAAAAAGTTTTCCCGCACTCAGCTGATCCATTTTCTTACATCCTGCAAGTCGGCGACCGTGGTGATGGAGTCCTGCGGCGGTGCACACTTCATGGCTCGCCGAGTCGCTGATTTAGGCCATGAGGCAAAGTTGATTTCCCCACAGTTCGTTCGCCCTTTTGTTAAGAGTAACAAGAACGATTTTGTTGATGCAGAAGCTATCTGCGAAGCAGCTTCCCGGCCCTCCATGCGCTTTGTAAAACCCCGCACGGAAGACCAGCAGGCAATGGCTGCCCTACATCGGGTCCGTGGCTCGCTGATACGGCAACGCGTTAAAACCACCAACCAGATGCACGCTTTTTTACTGGAGTTCGGTGTCAGTCTGCCTCGCGGTATTGCCGTGATACGGCGTCTGGCCGCGGTGCTGGAAGAAAATGACTTCCCACCTTATCTGGCAAGGGTTCTGAGCAGACTTCACAGCCAGTATATTTACCTCAACGGGGAAATTGATGAAATCGATAAGGAACTGAAAACCCACCTTGCGGAGGATGAAACTGCCCAACGCCTGCTGACCATTCCCGGCGTCGGGCCGATAACAGCGAGCCTGTTAGCCACCCCCTAGGGCATAGGTATAGCCAACCGACTTAAAAATGATTACAGCCAATGCCCTGATATGTGGCAAAAAAATACAGCTAATTGTTATCAAAATAATGTCGCTTGGCTATAACGCCGGTTAAGGTGGGCATCAATCCCGCCGATGCATAAGTTGAGATCATGCAGCAACGTAATAGCAGATATTGCAAAAGATGTGTAGATACCTATGCCCCTAGGGGATGGTAAAAACCATGCCAGCAGCCGTGATTTTTCGGCTTCGACAGGGCTGGTTCCCCGCCAGTACAGCACGGGTGGGAAGACGACACTGATGGGCATCAGCAAGCGGGGTGACAAGAATCTGCGACGGCGGCTGGTGCAATGTGCGCGGGTGTTTATGCAGCGGCTGGAACACAACCTAGGGCGTCTGGCAGAGTGGGTACAAAGCAGCTTGTCAGCCATCACTCGAATGTGGTGGCGTGTGCGCTGGCGAACAAACTTGCGCGGATAGCCTGGGCGGTGACAGTCCATCAGGCAGCGTTCAGCAAATAAAAGAGCCACCGAAAAAAATCGCTGGCTCAGTGAGTTAACAGATTACTTTCTGGTTTTGCGACGACAGATAATTGATGACATGAACGGCATATCGGCCTGCTGATGAACCTGACATAAAAAATGGCTCTATGAAGCCGAGGGCTTCTTAAGGTTCTGCAGGTGCGGAACTCATCGTGGCGCGGGCATTAATGGCCACCAGACGCCGAATAGACTTACGCAAGCCCATCATAAATCAAAATCTGTGTTGCAAAAACGGGGGTGACCATAGATTTAATGGCAAAATTTTCCATTGGAGTCGGTATGAGTATCACCATTTGGCTGGCGCTAGGCCTGGTCTTGATTGTGGAAGGGCTGGGGCCGCTGCTGTTCCCACGGATTTAGCGTCGCATGATCCTGGCGATGGCGCAGCAGCCAGACACTATTTTGCGCCGTTTTAGCGCTGGATTACTGGTTGCCGGCATCGTGATCTACTACATGTTGCGTCATCGAGCGGGAAGCTGAATGGCATCAAAAAATGTGCGCAAACGTATGCTAAAAGTACTGAAAGCAACCAAGTGAGATGATAGAATCCATTTTTAAGCAACCTGGTGATTCTTGAAATGGGTAAGAACGTCGTCGTACTGGGCACCCAATGGGGTGACGAAGGTAAAGGCAAGGTCGTTGACCTGCTGACTGAACGGGCTAAGTATGTTGTGCGCTACCAGGGTGGTCACAATGCTGGTCACACTCTGGTTATTAACGGTGAGAAAACCGTCCTCCACTTAATCCCCTCTGGCATCCTGCGTGAAAACGTGGTTAGCATCATCGGTAACGGTGTTGTGCTGGCACCTGATGCGTTGATGAAAGAGATGACCGCATTGGAAGCACGCGGTGTTCCGGTACGCGAACGTCTGCTGCTTTCTGAAGCGTGTCCGCTGATTCTTCCTTATCACGTCGCGTTGGATAACGCCCGCGAAAAAGCGCGTGGTGAGAAAGCTATCGGCACCACGGGTCGTGGTATCGGCCCGGCGTATGAAGATAAAGTGGCACGTCGTGGTTTGCGTGTGGGCGATCTGTTCGACAAGCAAGCGTTTGCCGTCAAACTGAAAGAGATCGTTGAGTACCACAACTTCCAACTGGTGAATTATTACAAAGTGGAAGCTGTGGACTACCAGAAAGTGCTGGATGATGTGCTGGCGATTGCCGACATCCTCACTGCAATGGTGGTTGATGTTTCCGATCTGCTATTCAAAGCGCATCAGCGTGGCGATCTGGTGTTGTTCGAAGGCGCGCAAGGTACGCTGCTGGACATCGACCACGGTACCTATCCGTACGTGACCTCCTCTAACACCACGGCGGGCGGCGTTGCTACCGGTTCTGGTCTGGGGCCGCGTTACGTGGATTACGTGCTGGGTATCGTCAAAGCTTACTCTACCCGCGTTGGTGCAGGTCCATTCCCTACCGAGCTGTTTGATGATGTTGGCGAGCACCTGTCGCAGAAAGGCAACGAGTTTGGTGCAACCACAGGCCGTCGTCGTCGCACCGGTTGGCTGGATGCGGTTGCCGTACGCCGCGCCGTACAGATCAACTCCCTGTCCGGTTTCTGCATGACCAAACTGGACGTGCTGGATGGACTGAAAGAAGTGAAGATCTGCGTCGGCTATCGTATGCCGAACGGTGATGAAGTTGATGTGACGCCGCTGGCGGCTGAAGGTTGGGAAGGCATCGAGCCTACCTATGAAACCCTGCCGGGCTGGACGGAAAGCACCTTTGGTGTGCAAGATCACAGCAAACTGCCGCAGGCTGCGCTGAACTACATCAAGCGTGTGGAAGAGGTCACCGGCGTGCCGGTTGATATTATCTCCACCGGCCCTGACCGTAGCGAAACCATGATCCTGCGCGATCCGTTTGATGCGTAATGCGTAACCCGCATTACGTGCATAAACGAAAAAAGGACGGGAAACCGTCCTTTTGTGTTTTACAGCACGTCGCCTTGATCCTGAGCCATAGGTATCTACACATCATAAAGGGTTAAAAACAACCATAGCTAAGTGGGCAAGTTCTTCCGGGGTATAGTCTGCTAATAACATCAAGGTATTTAGCAGGATGGATAGTCCGGCAAGCAGCGCTGGGGCGCTTTCTTTACGCCCTCGTTTTTGTTGTCGTCCGGATAATCGGCAAATTAACTGACGGGCTGCCGCATTGTCGTCTCCTTCAGCGCGTTGCAGCCGCCATACCAGCACACATGCCATGCTAGCTATCAATAACCTGCGTAGCAGGGCACCAGCACTGCGCTGAAGCCATTTTTCTACATCATGACCGGCACCTTTCAGCAGCTTAAAAAAGGATTCAATACCCCAGCGCCAGTAATACCAGTGAGCGACTTCCGCGCTGGTGATCTCGTTGCTATAGCAAAGCGACTTAATTTTGATTACACCATATGGACTGAGAACAAAATCTCTGTATCGCAACCACTCTCTCTTTTTTTGCTTTTTGCTTGTGCCCATTTATGCTCAATGGGGTTAAGATCTGGCGAATATGTAGGCAAATACTCCACCATGTATCCTGCATCGATGATGACTTGTTGAATATTATGTTTTTTGTGAAAAGTTGCATTGTCCATCACGATTACCCTGTTTTTAGGGAGTACTGGGATAAGGACTTGTGTGACCCAGGAATAGAAAACATCGCTGTTAATATTGATATCAAATAATCCGATAGCAAACAGCGTTGTGCCTAATAAAGCGCCGATAACATTTGTTCTTCCCTTGGCTCCCCAGTTCTTCAGCCCAAAACACCGTTGACCTTTTGGGGAATAGCCGTGAGTCCGTGGGGTATCGTGTGGAAAACCACTTTCATCAATAAAAACAATAGGTTTACCTTCTTTTTCATACTGTTGTATTTTTTGTTGAAATGCTTGCCGGGCGCTTTCGTCGGCTTTCGGATGACATAGAGTTTTTTTTTATAGGTCAATCCCAGCTTTTTAAGAGCTTGCCAAATGGCCTTCTGACAAACGCCAAAACGCTCTGCACGTTCTTTTTGGTAAGCATCTGGATATGGTTCAACATCTTTTATCAACTCGGATTTATCGATCTTTCGCTGACGCGTGGTCGATGCTTTTGACGCTATTTGATTAATCCAACACGATACAGAGGCAGGGCCAATCCGAAATTGCTTCGCTGTTTCTCGGATACTCAACCCTTCTTTTTCCCGTGTAGATATCACTTTACGTTTAAAATCAATTGAATAGCTCATTTAAATAATGCAATCAAAATTAAGTCGTTTAGCTATTTTGCAAAAGATGTGTAGATATAGCCAATCGACATTATTTTGATAACAATTAGCTGTATTTTTTTGCCACATATCAGGGCATTGGCTGTAATCATTTTTAAGTCGGTTGGCTATACCTATGCCCTTTAGAGCGAGGCTCATTTATGAGTCTCGTAACGCGGCAAGGGAGCGACAAATCTGTCTGGAACAGATTTGAACAGCGCCTGCGCTGGCCCGCAGGGTGAATCTCAGGGATGAGATTCATTAATCCCGATGAGCTTACATGAAGTAAGTGATTCGGGTGAGCGAGTGCAACCAACGCACATGCAACTTGAAGTATGACGGGTATACACCGCGACAGGCAGAGTCATATCTACGTGGTAGCAAGGAGTAGTGACGTGAGTCCACAGCATAAACTCGCGCAACAACGGGGCCGCTGGCTGATTCTCTGCGCCGGGGTGTTCCCATTGCTATTGATATTACTTTTCACCTTTGTTGAATCACGACAAATCGCGCAACGGGATCTGCAATCCACGGCGACGCTGGCGCTGGATCAGGCGGAAAGCATTACCACCCGTGCCTAGTCACTGCTGGAAGCCCTGCAACCGCTGCAAGGAAAGCTGTGTGAGGATATCAGAGACGATCTCCAACGGCTCAGAGCGCAGTTCGCTTATTTTCGCTCCATCGGCCTGACCTATGACAAGAGCATTTACTGCTCCTCGCTGTTTGCCCATAACGCTCTGGAAATCAGCGATGTGATCATGATGCCGCTTCCGGCAAAATTACCTCCCGCTTGGAGCCTCTCTGTCGATCAGATCAAAGATGCCGACATCAGCCCAACGCTCATTTTTATTCGCACGCCGGACGATGGTTGGGGTGCTTTTGGCCTGGTTGATGCGCAATATCTGGTGACGCTAATGAATGCTGTCAACAAGCTGCGCGACTTTCAACTGAATATCAGAGTGGGGGATGGCGATTTGATTCATCCCAGTGCCACCACCGTACCGCATCAACCTGAATGGCTTTCTGGTGTCGAATATCACATCACATCGGAACGCTTTCCCATTGTTGTCTCCATTACCGCTCCCGCTGCAGAAATGGGTAATGCCTAGCAGTTTGCCTTTCTGACGCTGTTGCCGCTCACAGTGGTACTTTCCGCGCTGTTTATTTTGGCCGCGCTGTATTGGCAAAAACGCAAGCTCTCCTTTCAGGACGAATTACGCCGCGGCATCACCAACAATGAGTTTTCTGTCTACTATCAGCCGGCTTACGGTACCGAGGCATAACGCTGCACCGGCGCAGAAACGTTCTTGCGCTGGCGGCGCGCCGATGGACAGTGGATTCGCCCGGATGTGTTTATTGCCGCCGCTGAAGCGGAAAATATGATTATCCCACTAACACGCCATTTGTTGAAACTCGTGGAGGAAGAGGTTACCAGTTGGCATATCGAGCCGAATTTTCATCTGGGCTTGAATGTGTCGGCCCACCGCTTTTTGATAACGCTAGAGCTGACCGAGCGCAGTCTCATTAGCGAAGGACCGGAAGTGGCGCAGCGCTTGCAACAGCTACGTCAGGAAGGCATACATGTCGCGATTGATGATTTTGGCACTGGCCATTGCTCTCTGTCTTATCTGCAAAGCTTCCCGCTCGATTACGTGAAAGTCGATCAGGGATTTGTTCGCACTATTTCGTCACAGGAAGAAGAGACGCCGATTTTAGATACCATTATCAGATCAGTCTCGCTCACCGCCTTAATTTGAAGATCGTAGCTGAAGGGGTGGAAACCACGCGTTAGCTTCACTACCTGACACAACACGGCGTGGGCTACATTCAGGGATTTTTGTATGCCAAACCTATGGATAATGAAAATTTTACCGTGTGGCAGCATTACCACGCCAAACGTCAGTTCACGCACATCGACGAGCATGCCATGGCAGATTCTCTGTAGGGAAAGGAAACGCCGAAGTCCTCTTCGGCGTAATCACGCTATTCAGTATCAGAAGCGATAGCCAAGGCCGATATTAAATCCGCTGATTTTTATATTTTTGGCTGTCGATCCTTCATAACCCATATCGATACTCCAGTTTGCTGCTGGAGAGATCTGAACACCGACTCCATAAGCAAAACTTGATTCTTTATCCTTGAAAGAGATATTATCGCCATCAGCGTCAGTTCCAGAAATTTTTCCTTTAGTCTGCGCGACGCCTGCTAAGCCATAAAGGCTCACAAATTCATTAACGTGATAAGATGGACCCACTAACAGCGAATAATACTTTAGCTGTGCATTTGCTTTATCTCCATCGAGATCAAAGCCTTTAGATCCACCCATATAGGTTAGCGAGCCGGTAAAACCCAGTGAACCGTCAGGCTGATAGTGATATTTCGCTGTGACACCACGGAGATTTTTAAAATTATTCACTTTTCCCTGAGAATAACCCAGGCCGAGTGTATGTGTATCTGCCCTAGCGATAACACAGCCACTCATTGCGGACAATACCACAGATAATGCCAATAGCTTTTTATTGATATTCACTTTCACACGCTCCGTTTATGATATGTAACATCCCAAAAAACGGGGGGATTTGGTTGGCGAGAGAGGATTTTAACCTCCGACCCACACGTCCCGAACGTCCCGAACGTCTTGCGCTACTCGCCGAATGCGGGGCGTATCTTACTGCGCCCTCCAAAAAGCGTCAATCCCTTTTTGATAAAAGAGCACGCTCGGCGCGTGGTTGACGCGAAAACGCACAACCGCCTATCCCATCAACGCGCCGGTAATGCACACCAGCATCGGCGAACGGAACTGTTCCTGCGGTGCAACATCACGTGGTGTGCCGTGCAAATGGTAGTTATCGTCAATCGATTCACCGTGATCTTAGGCATAAAACACCAGTGCTTTCTTGTCACGCACCTGAATCCAACACATTTTTAATAAAGGTGTCGGTGTACAACACGCTGTTATCAAACGCGTTAATCAGTTGATCACGTTAGCAGGAGGCATCAACTCCCATACATTCAGGCTGGTAACGGCTTTGTTGAATAAACATATTTTATGCTGCACCCCCGGTGAAACGACAGATCCTCGCAACGCAAAATCATGCAGTTAGGCCTCATAAGAAAACTGTAAATCTGAGGTGACAAGCATTTTCTACCAAAACTGGCTGGCAAAACAGCATGACTCACTATTATTCAACAAAGCCGCTGATAACGCGCGAATAGCGCATCGAATAGAGATAATGGGAGCCTTTGGTGTGCAGCACGATCAAATGCTTACCCTTGGGATAACGTGCTAATGACCCCTTCACCTCATCGACCAATAGCATATAGCTAAACAACTTAATTTTGATTACATTATTTAGATGAGCTATTCAATTGATTTTAGACGTAAAGTGATATCTACACGGGAAGAAGAAGGGTTGAGTATCCGAGAAACAGCGAAGCAATTTCGGATTGGCCCTGCCTCTGTATCGCGTTGGATTAATCAAATAGCGTCAAAAGCATCGACCACGCGTCAGCGAAAGAGCGATAAATCCGAGTTGATAAAAGATGTTGAACCATATCCAGATGCTTACCAAAAAGAACGTGCAGAGCGTTTTGGCGTTTGTCAGAAGGCCATTTGGCAAGCTCTTAAAAAGCTGGGATTGACCTATAAAAAAAACTCTATGTCATCCGAAAGCCGACGAAAGCGCCCGGCAAACATTTCAACAAAAAATACAACAGTATGAAAAAGAAGGTAAGCCTATTGTTTTTATTGATGAAAGTGGTTTTCCACACGATACCCCCCGGACTCACGGCTATTCCCCAAAAGGTCAACGGTGTTTTGGCCTGAAGAACGGGGGAGCCAAGGGAAGAACAAATGTTATCGGCGCTTTATTAGGCACAACGCTGTTTGCTATCGGATTATTTGATATCAATATTAACAGCGATGTTTTCTATTCCTGGGTCACACAAGTCCTTATCCCAGTACTCCCTAAAAGCAGGGTAATCGTGATGGACAATGCAACTTTTCACAAAAAACATAATATTCAACAAGTCATCATCGATGCAGGGTATATGGTGGAGTATTTGCCTACATAAATGGGCACAAGCAAAAAGCAAAAAAAAGAGAGAGTGGTTGCGATACAGAGATTTTGTTCTCAGTCCATATGGTGTAATCAAAATTAAGTCGCTTAGCTATATCGTCAACAGATTTGCCTTCATTGCGCTCTTCGGAAGCGATCATTTCGCGGAATGAGTAGTTGTTGGCATTAATTGTATTAGTCGCGACTAGATCTGACACTGGACCTTGAAGGTTGAGAGTTACCGGTTTTGATATGGGTGTCTAATCCTTAAACAAAACGCGAGGTAACTCTCATGCTTCATACTAACAATCCCATTATCAAACACAAAGCCGGCCTGCTCAATGATCGCGTACTCCCGTTCTACGAGGCTCAGGGACTGCCGGTGCTGAGAATACTGACCGACAGGGGTACGGAGTACTGTGGTAAAGTGGAGCAGCATGATTATCAGCTTTATCTGGCTATCAACGATATCGAGCATACGAAAACGAAGGCGATGTCTCCGCAGACGAACGGCATCTGCGAGCGCTTCCATAAAACCATTTTGAAGGATTTTTATCAGGTTACGTTCCGCAAGAAGTTATATGGAGACTTGGAAAGCCTGCAGGTAGATCTGGACAACTGGTTGTGGCATTACAATACTGAGCGAACTCATCAGTGAAAAATGTGCTGCGGGCGTACGCCGATGGCCACTTTACTCGATGGAAAACGGAGCTGGGCAGAAAAGAATCTGAACCAGATGTAATCTGACAGACACCTGTATAAATAATCAGTAACTGTCAGATCAGGTCTGAGCTAGTACACATTAATGCTATTATAAAACCAGACCTCACTTTGCATCGTGAACAGTTCTGAGGTGAAGCCCCAATGAACGCAGCACATTGAAAATATTTTGTTCTTTCAACGTGTGTTGCTGATTGTTTTCAGCCCCGCCTTCACGCACGAACATGCAGCGCATGGAGAGTTTGGTTGAGGTATCACAAGACTGACCCCGGAACGCCACCAGATTACGCTCTTTTGACAGCTGCGGTGTGGTATCACGCTGATAACCGAGCAGCCCCATATGATCCCAGCGGGCCGTCTCCCCCAGAATAAAAACCACATAGGTATCCTCAATGCCAGCGGGGGCGATATAGGTAAATTTTTGGGCGGGGTCGAACAGTTCCGTCGCATCCTGACTTTCATCATATTGCGTGTAAGCGAACAATCCCAACGCCGAGATCCAGTTGGATGGCAAATACGAGTGCGCAATAACACCGCCATAGCTGGGCAAATCGATATTGGTTCGTTTTTCCACGCGCTTTTGCTCGCTCCCCATATATTCCATGGTGCCCCATACCAACGCGACAACAGCCAGCAGGATTGACACAGGTTTAATACGTTTCCCTAGCGTTTTTAATTGTTCGATAAGGGTATTGTGCAAATCGGCCTTCCAGATGATTGCCAAAGGTATGGCGCTGACACACAACGTCCAAACCATAAATCGCCAGCCAATCACCTCCTTTGACAAATCAACATCCGTGGTCATCACAGCGGCAATTATCCCGTAACCAATAACCACATTAAAAAACGTCATGTAGTAACTGGCGGCAACCGAAACCAACACTAATAGTGAGGAGATAAGTCGGTAGAAATAACGACCACCCAGTGAGATCAACCGCATCAGGAAAAAGGTAAATAGCACGCTGAGCGATAATTCAATCAGCGCGGGCAGAAGTTTGGTAAGAGCAGATCCAGCAGGAGAAGTATAGCCAACCGATTTAAAAATGATTACAGCCAATGCCCTGATATGTGGCAAAAAAATACAGCTAATTGTTATCAAAATAATGTCGCTTGGCTATAATTGATGAGTTCATGAATAATATATTTTTTTAACGCTCACCTTGGTTTTAACAAACGCAGCATTGTTAAACGTAAACACTACTAAAGTTTTTATTAGACGCGCAGATTAGCGCATAACCTTCTACGCTGGTGATAAGACAAGACCGGAGACAGCCTTTTACCGTTGCTAGGAAATTTTATGGATACAGCGAATGGTTTTCGCTCCTTGCTTAATCCAGCGCGTTATTATTTTCACCACTTGTAAAGAGTGCCGGTGAGGTATTGGTTTTTTTGTCGTATCTGGCGCGGAATCAAGCCTTCTTTCCAACCGCTGCCACCAAGAATAACGATCCCAGCATACTGAAAAACGCTTTTCCTGAGTCACCAGCGTCACGGCTCGCACGTGGGGATCGGATATTGATGTTCGCACCGGCTTTGTTGAATAATAGGTAATCATGCTGTTTTTCCATGCCAGTTTTGGTTGAAAATGCTTGTCATCTCAGGTGTACACTTTTCTCATGATGCCTAACTGCATGATTTTACGTTGCAAGGATCCGTCGTTTCGCTGGGCTGCCAGCATAAAATCTATTTATTCAACAAAGCCGTTCGCACCAGCATCGTCAATAATTGCAACAGCACCAGGAAAAACAACACCGTGCCGTATTGAAGAACAGATTGTCTCATAAGCGCATCCTTGTACGTTTCTACCGTTATGCTGGCACACACCAAAACGCCTCAGAAACCAAAAAACGCGCGAAAAATGCATATCACATGAAAATTTAAGCAAACTATCGAAAGCGATCACGAATCCAGTCATCACACGATGTGATATCCGGTGACTCAACGGTAAAGATTAAGTGCGCGTATCGTGTATAATGCGAAAATTAGCACAGGTAAGGCAGTCCAATCGACCCATCACATTCACCATACATTACGTTCATCATTATGGCTCAAGGCACGTTATACATTGTTTCTGCCCCCAGCGGCGCGGGAAAATCCAGTTTAATAAATGCGTTATTGAAAACGCAGCCGTTGTATGACACCCAGGTGTCGATTTCCCACACCACCCGAGCCAAACGCCCTGGGGAAAACCACGGAGAACACTATTTCTTCGTTTCTGTGGATGAATTTAAGCGTATGATTCAGGAAGATGCTTTCCTTGAGTACGCCGAAGTGTTTGGCAACTACTACGGCACGTCCAAAGCCGCCATTGAGCAGGTGCTGGCAACCGGCGTAGATATTTTTCTGGATATCGATTGGCAGGGCGCAGAGCAAATCCACCGCCGGATGCCGCAGGCGCGCAGTATCTTTATTCTGCCGCCGTCCAAAGAAGAGTTGGGGCGCCGTCTGCGCGGACGCGGCCAGGACAGCGATGAGGTGATTGCACGACGTATGGCGCAAGCGGTGGCTGAAATGACACACTACGCGGAATACGATTATCTGATCGTCAACGATGATTTCGATCTGGCGCTTTCCGATTTGAAAACCATCATCCGTGCTGAACGCCTATTGCTGAGCCGCCAAGCATTGCGGCATGATGCATTAATCACCAAACTATTGGCAGACTGACATCACTTTCAGTATGATGCGCAGTCATTTTATTTCCTGTGGGGTAGCACATTATGGCACGCGTAACTGTTCAAGACGCTGTTGAGAAAATTGGTAACCGTTTTGACCTGGTGTTGGTCGCTGCTCGCCGCGCCCGCCAGATGCAAGCAGGCGGAAAAGATCCGCTGGTCCCTGAAGAGAACGACAAATACACCGTGATTGCGCTGCGCGAAATCGAAGAAGGCCTGATCAACAAGCAGATTCTGGATGTGCGTGAGCGTCAGGAACAGCAAGAGCAAGAAGCCGCGGAGATCCAAGCGGTCACCGCGATTGCTGAAGGTCGTCGTTAATCTCGCTACGGGTCGCCCTTGTATATCTTCGAAAGCCTCAATCTGCTGATACAGCGCTATCTGCCGGAAGACCAGATCAAGCGCCTTCAGCAGGCTTATATTGTTGCACGTGATGCTCACGAGGGGCAGACTCGCTCCAGCGGTGAACCTTACATCACCCATCCCGTCGCTGTTGCCGGTATTTTGGCGGAGATGCGTCTTGACTATGAGACACTGATGGCCGCGCTGTTGCATGACACCATCGAAGATACCCCCACTACCTACCAAGATATTGAACAACAATTCGGCAAGAGCGTCGCCGAGCTGGTAGACGGCGCCTCGAAGCTGGACAAGCTGAAATTCCGCGACAAGAAAGAAGCCCAGGCCGAGAACTTCCGCAAGATGATTATGGCGATGGTGCAGGACATCCGCGTTATTCTCATCAAACTGGCTGACCGTACACATAACATGCGCACACTGGGCTCGCTGCGCCCTGACAAGCGTCGTCGTATTGCGCGTGAAACGCTGGAAATTTACAGCCCATTGGCGCACCGTTTGGGTATTCATCATCTGAAAACAGAGTTGGAAGAGCTGGGTTTTGAGGCGCTGTATCCAAACCGTTATCGTGTGATCAAGGAAGTGGTTAAAGCCGCGCGCGGCAACCGCAAGGAAATGATCCAGAAAATCCTTTCCGAAATCGAAGGGCGGTTGAACGAAGCAGGCATTCCCTGTCGCGTCAGCGGACGCGAAAAACATCTCTATTCCATCTACTGCAAGATGCACCTGAAAGAACAGCGTTTCCATTCCATCATGGATATCTACGCGTTTCGGGTGATCGTTAAAGAGCTGGATACCTGCTATCGCGTGCTCGGACAGGTGCACAGCCTGTACAAACCGCGTCCTGGCCGCGTCAAAGATTACATTGCTATTCCGAAGGCGAACGGCTACCAATCGCTGCATACCTCATTGATTGGGCCGCACGGCGTGCCGGTCGAGGTACAGATCCGTACCGAAGACATGGACCAGATGGCAGAAATGGGTGTGGCGGCACATTGGGCGTACAAAGAAGGTGAAAGCAGCACTACGGCACAGGTCCGTGCGCAGCGCTGGATGCAGAGCCTGCTGGAGCTGCAACAAAGTGCGGGCAGCTCGTTCGAGTTTATCGAGAGCGTCAAATCCGATCTCTTCCCCGATGAAATGTATGTGTTCACTCCGGAAGGGCGCATCATCGAGCTACCGGCAGGCGCGACACCGGTCGATTTTTCCTACGCGGTACATACGGATATCGGGCATGCCTGCGTCGGCGCACGTGTCGACAGACAGCCCTACCCGCTCTCTCAATCGCTGAGCAGTGGGCAAACGGTGGAGATTATTACCGCCCCCGGCGCACGCCCCAATGCGGCATGGTTAAACTTTGTCGTCAGTTCGCGCGCTCGCGCCAAGATTCGCCAAATGCTGAAGAATCTCAAGCGTAACGATTCCGTGAGCCTGGGACGTCGTTTATTGAATCATGCCTTGGGTAATGGCAGAAAGCTCAGCGATATTCCACAAACCAGCATCCAGCTTGAGCTGGATCGCATGAAACTCACCTCGCTGGATGACCTGCTGGCAGAGATTGGCCTCGGTAACGCCATGAGCATCGTCGTAGCGAAAAACCTATTGGATGATCGGCCGTTACAGCAAGAGCACACCGGTTTGCGCAAGCTGCTGATCAAAGGCGCAGATGGCGTATTGATTACGTTCGCCAAATGTTGCCGCCCGATCCCCGGTGACCCGATTGTGGCCCACGTCAGTCCCGGTAAAGGTTTGGTGATTCACCATGAGTCTTGTCGAAACATTCGCGGCTACCAGAAAGAGCCTGAAAAATTCATGGCGGTCGAGTGGGATAAGGTTACCGAACAAGAGTTTATCGCTGAGATTAAAGTCGACATGTTCAACCATCAGGGAGCATTGGCCAACCTGACCGCAGCGATTAATGCCACCAACTCCAATATTCAGAGCATCAATACGGAAGAGCGAGATGGACGAGTGTATAGCGCCTTTATCCGTTTGACCACGCGCAATCGGGTACATCTGGCTAACGTCATGCGTAAAATCCGCGTGATGCCGGATGTCATCAAAGTGACCCGTAATCGCAACTGATAGCCACCGTAACCAATGATAGCCCTGACGATCCCGCTCGCACATATGGTACCGGGATAACGCAAGAGACATCGTATGACACCAGAACGCTACGCCCGCATCCAAGAGATGCTGACAAGCCGTCAACCCGATTTGACGGTGTGTATGGAACAGGTGCACAAACCCCACAATATTTCCGCTGTAATTCGTACCGCCGATGCCGTCGGCGTCCACGAAGTCCACGCCGTTTGGCCTACCAGCCGCATGCGTACACTGCTATCATCAGCAGCAGGCAGCAACAGTTGGGTACAGGTCAAAACACATCGCACCATCGCCGATGCCGTCTCGCATTTAAAAACGCAAGGCATGCAGATTCTGGCGACCAACCTGTCAGCCAAAGCGGTCGATTTTCGTGAAGTCGATTACACGCGACCGACCTGCATCCTGCTCGGTCAGGAAAAAACCAGCATCACGCAGGAAGCGCTCGCGCTGGCCGACCAGGACATCATCATTCCGATGATCGGCATGGTGCAATCCCTGAACGTGTCAGTCGCTTCTGCGCTGATCCTTTACGAAGCCCAACGCCAAAACGCGGGTATGTACCAGCGTGAAGAGGGCATGCTTGATGACGATGAACAACAGCGCTTGCTGTTCGAAGGAGGCTATCCGGTGCTGGCGCGCGTAGCGACGCGGAAAAAACTCCCCCGCCCGCGCATCGACAATCAGGGCCAGATCATTGCCGACACAGCATGGTGGGCAGCCATGCAATCCGCCGCCGAATAGCGAGAGCGCCAATGAAAAGCCACCTACTGAATAACCAACCGTTGAACACCCTCACGGGGGTCGGTGCCAGTCAGGCGGCTAAACTCGCGCGCCTCGGGTTGGAAACCGTGCAGGACGTGTTGCTGCACCTGCCGCTGCGTTACGAAGATCGCACCCACCTCTACGCCATTGGCGACCTGCTGCCCGGTATCTATGCCACCGTGGAAGGTGACGTGTTGCGCAACGATATCCTCTTTGGACGCAAACGTATGCTGACCTGCCAAATCAGCGACGGCAGCGGCGTGCTGACGATGCGCTTCTTCAACTTCAATGCCGCAATGAAAAATAGCCTGGCTCTAGGCCAGCACGTTATCGCCTACGGTGAAATCAAACGAGGCAAGAATGGGGCAGAGATTATCCACCCAGAATACCGCGTACAAGGTGATGCACAGCAACCGGTGGAATTACAGGCCTCACTGACACCGGTTTACCCAACCACGGAAGGAGTGCGTCAGGCCACGCTGCGCAAATTGACCGATCAGGCGCTGGAGCGTCTGGATGCACAACCGATAGAAGAGTTGCTGCCGCGGGAGCTAAGCCGCGGCATGATTGGGCTGCCTGAAGCGTTACATACTCTGCACCGTCCCCCGGCAGGCACGCAACTGAATGAGCTTGAGCACGGCAAACACCCGGCGCAAGTGCGTTTAATCATGGAAGAGCTGCTGGCGCATCACTTAAGCATGCTGGCGGTACGCGCCGGTGCGCAACGCCATCACCCCCTTGCACTGCAAGCACAGGACGCATTAAAAACGCGACTGTTGGCCGCCCTCCCGTTCGCACTGACTCAGGCGCAAACCCGCGTCATCAATGACATTGAAGCCGACATGGAGAAACCTTTCCCCATGATGCGTCTGGTACAAGGGGATGTCGGCTCCGGAAAAACGCTGGTGGCGGCCATGGCGGCACTGCGCGCCATCGCTAACGGCAAACAGGTGGCGTTAATGGCACCCACCGAACTGCTCGCGGAACAACACGCCATCAACTTTCGTCATTGGTTTGAGCCCCTTGGCATTGAGGTCGGCTGGCTGGCCGGCAAGCAAAAGGGCAAAGCACGCGTTGCGCAACAAGAAGCCATTGCCAATGGTCAGGTCAGTATGATCGTGGGTACGCACGCTATTTTTCAGCAGCAGGTGCAATTTAGTGGGCTAGCGCTGGTGATCATCGATGAACAGCACCGCTTTGGTGTGCATCAACGGCTAGCCTTGTGGGAAAAAGGGGTGGAACAGGGCTTTCACCCTCACCAGCTGATCATGACAGCAACACCAATCCCACGCACGCTGGCGATGACTGCCTATGCCGACCTGGATACGTCGGTCATCGATGAACTGCCGCCGGACAGAACACCTGTGACAACGGTCGCCATCCCCGATTCTCGCCGTGAGGATATTATCACCCGCGTCGATCGTGCCTGTCGGGAAGAAGGGCGACAGGCCTATTGGGTCTGCACGCTGATTGAAGAGTCCGACCTGCTGGAAGCACAAGCCGCTGAAGCCACCTGCGAAGGGCTGAAGACCGCACTGCCAGGTCTGCGAATTGGATTGGTACACGGCCGGATGAAAGCGCAAGAGAAGCAGGCGGTGATGCAGGCATTTAAACAGGGCGAACTGCAACTGCTGGTGGCAACCACGGTCATCGAAGTGGGGGTGGATGTGCCCAACGCCAGCCTGATGATAGTCGAAAACCCAGAGCGGCTGGGTCTGGCACAATTGCACCAGCTGCGCGGTCGAGTCGGACGTGGTGCCATTGCCTCCCACTGCGTATTGCTCTATAAGACGCCGCTAAGTAAAACTGCACAGCAGCGCTTGCAGGTGATGCGCGACAGCAACGACGGTTTCGTTATTGCGCAACGGGATTTAGAGATTCGCGGTCCCGGCGAACTGCTGGGTACGCGGCAAACCGGCAGCGCCGAGTTTAAAGTAGCGGATTTACTGCGCGATCAGGCACTGATCCCCGAAGTACAACGCGTAGCTCGTCACCTTCATGCACACTATCCAGAACATGCCAAAGCGCTAATTGAACGTTGGTTACCGGAGCGAGTGCGCTATACCAATGCCTAGCGCCCTAGGCATTGGTATCTACACATCATAAAGGGTTAAAAACCACCATAGCGAAGTGGGCAAGTTCTTCCGGGGTATAGTCTGCTAATAACGTCAAGGTATTTAGCAGGATGGATAGTCCGGCAAGCAGCGCTGGGGCGCTTTCTTTACGCCCTCGTTTTTGTTGTCGTCCGGATAATCGGCAAATTAACTGACGGGCTGCCGCATTGTCGTCTCCTTCAGCGCGTTGCAGCCGCCATACCAGCACACATGCCATGCTAGATGCTAGATGCTAGCTATCAATAACCTGCGTAGCAGGGCACCAGCACTGCGCTGAAGCCATTTTTCTACATCATAACCGGCACCTTTCAGCAGCTTAAAAAAGGATTCAATACCCCAGCGCCAGTAATACCAGCGAGCAACTTCCGCGCTGGTGATCTCGTTGCTAACGTTTGTGAGCAGCGTCCAGCGTCCGATAAATTTACCGTGAGTATCGGTAAGGCGAACCACAACTAATCTGAGTGTCAGAGCTACGCCTGGCTGAACTTTCACTCGCCGTCCGGTGTTCTTGTCTTTCCGCTTCGCTTTTGCTGTTCGCGTTATGATCACGGATGTTTCCCCGATCTCCATATTGACTTTTTTCCCTTTCCAGCCAACCTGTCCGTTTGCGATAAATGGCAGATCGTCTGCAATTTCACCAATTTTACGGGTGTCACCGCCCCACTCGGCCCGATGCCCTTCCTTTCCCCGGATAAGCCAACATATTCCCTGGGAGCTTAATGTGCGCATATGCCCGATAGAGTCACCTTCACGGTCAATGAGATGAACTATAGCTAAACGACTTAATTTTGATTACATTATTTAAATGAGCTATTCAATTGATTTTAGACGTAAAGTGATATCTACACGGGAAGAAGAAGGGTTGAGTATCCGGGAAACAGCGAAGCAATTTCGGATTGGCCCTGCCTCTGTATCGCGTTGGATTAATCAAATAGCGTCAAAAGCATCGACCACGCGTCAGCGAAAGAGCGATAAATCCGAGTTGATAAAAGATGTTGAACCATATCCAGATGCTTACCAAAAAGAACGTGCAGAGCGTTTTGGCGTTTGTCAGAAGGCCATTTGGCAAGCTCTTAAAAAGCTGGGATTGACCTATAAAAAAACGCTACGTCATCCGAAAGCCGACGGAAGCGCCCGGCAAGCATTTCAACAAAAAATACAACAGTATGAAAAAGAAGGTAAACCTATTGTTTTTATTGATGAAAGTGGTTTTCCAGATGATACCCCACGGACTCACGGCTATTCCCCAAAAGGTCAACGGTGTTTTGGGCTGAAGAACGGGGGAGCCAAGGGAAGAACAAATGTTATCGGCGCTTTATTAGGCACAACGCTGTTTGCTATCGGATTATTTGATATCAATATTAACAGCGATGTTTTCTATTCCTGGGTCACACAAGTCCTTATCCCAGTACTCCCTAAAAACAGGGTAATCGTGATGGACAATGCAACTTTTCACAAAAAACATAATATTCAACAAGTCATCATCGATGCAGGGTATATGGTGGAGTATTTGCCTACATATTCGCCAGATCTTAACCCCATTGAGCATAAATGGGCACAAGCAAAAAGCAAAAAAAGAGAGAGTGGTTGCGATACAGAGATTTTGTTCTCAGTCCATATGGTGTAATCAAAATTAAGTCGCTTGGCTATAACTTCTTCCCGGTATCAAGAGACTCAACGCGGGCGATATAGCCAACCGACTTAAAAATGATTACAGCCAATGCCCTGATATGTGGTAAAAAATACAGCTAATTGTTATCAAAATAATGTCGCTTGGCGATATCAGCCGTCAAAGCATCCATATGAGTCAGACTCTCAGACAAGCCCTCGGTTAGCGTTGAACGACAACCCGCCCTATCGGTTAGAGTTTGAGACAGGGGCGCTATTGGTAAACCATTTGCAGCATCAACCAGTAGGCTGGTTTGTAGTTCATAACCGACGTCGCCACCATGCGTCATTTTCAAACGTTCTTCTTTCCCATTGTGGGTACGAAACTGTAAATGAGACCAGTCGTGAACGACGGGAGCGTATGGATGCGGGCTAAGTGCAACCTGCCGGAGAGCCAGCGAAATAATCGGTTCATTGAGCTGACTGAAGCTAATACGTTCATTATTAAAAAAACGCCAAACGGCCTGAGTAGTGGCGAATGTTGTTTTCTGCGCGCAGGCAAGGTCTTTAACGGCTGACGCCAATGGTGCTGGGGGAGTCATGTGTTGCTTAACCAGACGCTGATAACGCCGGTTAAGGCGGGCATCAATCCCGCCGATGGATAAGTTGAGATCATGCAGCAACGTGATAGCAGATATTGCAAAAGATGTGTAGATACCTATGGATCCTGAGCAGAGGCTGCTTTCTTCTCCAACGCCGCCAATAAGGTGTTGTGAATATTCCCGAATCCGCCGTTACTCATCACCAGAATATGATCGCCCGTTTGAGCGGTTTTGGCGATCATCTCGACCACCGTGTCGATATCCGCGCTCCAGTGTGCTGGCTGTACACAGGCGTCAGCCACTTCCACCACCTGCCACGGAATGTGCTGCGGCTGGAACAGGAACACCTCATCTGCGCGGCCTAGTGATGGAGCCAGTTCATTCTTGATAACACCCATTTTCATGGTGTTTGAGCGCGGTTCCAGCACGGCCAGAATGCGTGCCGTTCCACCTACTTTGCTGCGTAAGGCTGCCAGAGTAGCAAGAATTGCCGTCGGGTGGTGCGCAAAATCGTCGTAGACGCTGATATTGTTGACGGTCCCGCGCAGTTCGAGGCGGCGGCGGGCATTGATAAATCCACCCAGCGCACGGCAGGCTTCGGCTGCGGGCACGCCCACATGGCGTGCCGCCGCGATGGCCATCAGGGCGTTATGCATGTTGTGCTCGCCTACCAGTTTCCAGCGCACTTCGCCGACCAACTCATCGTTCAGATAAACCTGAAATTCGCTGGCATCGGTCGTGACTTTTTTCGCTTTCCAAACACCGTCGTCGCCAACCAGTTCCTGCTCACTCCAACAGCCCATGCCCATCACCTGTTTAAGGTGTAAGTCATTGCCTGGAAGAATGATTTTACCGGTTCCCGGCACCAGGCGAACCAGATGGTGGAACTGTTTCTGAATGGCTTTCAGATCATCAAAAATATCTGCATGATCGAATTCGAGGTTGTTCAAGATCAGCGTGCGCGGCGCGTAGTGCACGAATTTTGAACGTTTGTCGAAGAACGCACAGTCATATTCGTCGGCTTCCACTACCATAAAGGTGCCGCCGCCCAAGCGGGCAGAAACGGTGAAGTTGCCGGGAACACCGCCGATGACGAAGCCGGGCTGGTAGCCGCAGGCTTCCAGAATCCAGGTTACCATCCCAGCTGTGGTGGTTTTACCGTGTGTGCCCGCGACGGCAATCACCCAGCGTTCACGCAGCACGGCGTCATGCAGCCACTGCGGCCCGGAGACGTAGGGAATGTTTTTTTCCAGCACCGCCTCAACGCAAGGGTTGTCGCGACTCATGGCGTTGCCAATGATCACCAAATCTGGCGCAGGATCTAACTGTGCCGGGTCATATCCCTGGATGAGGCTGATGCCTTGTTCTTCCAGCAACGTGCTCATCGGCGGATAGACGTTGGCATCCGAACCGGTAACCTTATGTCCCAGTGAACGAGCGAGCAGTGCTAAACCGCCCATAAAGGTGCCGCAGATGCCCAAAATATGAATACGCATATATTTTCCATCAGTTCCTGAAAGTCTTCGCGTATTCTAGCGCCTGAATTACGCATAAGAAATGGATTTGACTAGGTGCGGCTTTCTGTTTGGGCTACACTGCATGCGCAAACATGAGCGGTGAAAACTGAAACCGCTTTTCATTCGTAGATTCTGGAATAGTGTTATGAAAACGTTAGGCGAATTTATCGTCGAAAAACAGCACGATTTCTATCACGCAACCGGTGAACTGACCGCGCTGTTGTCCGCACTCAAACTGGGCGCCAAAATTATTCACCGTGATATCAACAAAGCTGGGTTGGTTGATATCCTAGGAACCAGCGGCGTGTCGAACGTTCAGGGCGAAGTGCAGATGAAGCTGGATCTGTATGCCAATGAAAAACTGAAAGCGGCACTGAAAGCGCGTGGCGAAGTAGCGGGGATTGCCTCCGAAGAAGAAGATAAGATCGTCGTTTTTGAAGGCGACCGCGGTCTAAACGCCAAATATGTGGTGTTAATGGACCCGCTGGATGGGTCTTCCAACATTGATGTTAACGTATCTGTTGGCACCATCTTCTCCATTTACCGTCGTATTACCCCGTTGGGTACGCCGGTCACGGAAGCGGATTTCCTGCAATCGGGTAACAAACAGGTGGCAGCAGGGTATATCGTGTACGGTTCCTCGACCATGCTGGTGTACACCACCGGTCACGGTGTGCATGCTTTTACCTATGATCCTTCTCTGGGCGTTTTCTGTCTGTCACACGAGCGTGTGCATTTCCCTGAAAAAGGGAACATGTACTCGATTAACGAAGGGAACTACATCAAATTCCCGCAGGGCGTGAAGAAATACATCAAGTATTGCCAGGAACAGGATGAAGCAACGCAGCGTCCTTATACCTCGCGCTATATCGGCTCACTGGTGGCGGATTTTCACCGTAACCTGCTGAAAGGCGGCATCTACTTGTATCCGAGCACCGCAAGCTATCCGAAAGGAAAACTGCGCTTGCTGTACGAATGCAACCCGATGGCATTCCTAGCAGAACAGGCAGGCGGTAAAGCTAGCGATGGCGCACGCCGTATTCTTGATATTGAGCCGGAGAAATTACACCAGCGCTGCCCATTCTTTGTCGGCACCGAATCCATGGTGAACGACGTGGAACGTTTCATCGCTGAGTTTCCGGACGAATAGCGACAGTTTGCACAAACGCCGCTGAGAGGTATTGTCATACCCTAACGACTTCGCGTGGCCAACATCTGTGCTACGTGAAATAGGATGGTATCGCTTTACTGCCCCGACGTTTGACGACTGAACCAGCTTTCCAGAATAATGACGGCCGAGGTGACATCCACTTGGCCTTTATTCAATGCGCGAAACCCACCGCGTTCAAACAGGTCTGCCCGTGCTTCTACGGTGCTCAGACGTTCATCCTGTAATTCGACCGGTTTGCCAAAACGGCCATGTAAGCGGTTGGCGAATTTTCGCGCTCTTGCGGTCAGCTCCTGCTCGGTGCCATCCATGTTCAGCGGCAATCCCACCACCAGTAAATCAGGCTGCCACTCGTTGATTATTTTTTCTACCTGGTTCCAGTCAGGCACGCCGTCCTGCGCCTTGAACGCGGTAAGCGCTCGCGCGGTGCCAGTGACCTCTTGGCCGATGGCTACGCCGATGCTTTTGGTGCCAAAATCGAAGGCTAGCAGGGTTCGGTTGATCATCAGGCATGCCCCGCATCGGCCACGATATTGTGGATATCGATACCGATCCTTTTGGCCGCCATGCGCCAACGCTCTGCGATCGGGGTATGGAACAGAATATCGGCTTCTGCCGGGGCGGTGAGCCACACGTTTTCCAGCAGTTCCGTTTCCAATTGTCCCTGTTCCCAGCCGGAATACCCTAAGGCAACCATCGTTTCGCTGGGCTGTGTCGGTGTGCCCAGCGTCTCCAGCACATCTTTTGACGTGGTAACCATCACATCGCTGGAAATACCGATGCTGGAAGCAAAACCTGACTGCGGCGTGTGCAGAATAAAACCGCGATCGTCTGCCAGCGGACCACCGGAGAACACCGGTTTATTCAGACGAATATCGGGATCGCGCGGCGTCGGCTCGATATGCAGCTTGCTCAGTATGTCTTCTACCGAAAATTGGTCCATCGGTTTGTTGACGATAAGCCCCATTGCGCCGTCTTCATTGTGCTCAAATATATAGATCAGGGCGTGTTTGAAAACCGGGTCCTGAACGGCTGGCATGGCGATAAGAAAATGATGCTGTAAATTCATTGTGCGTGGTTATTCGCTCTTGTCAGAATTAGGGGAAGCCCGTGTTGCCACGGGCTGGTATCGGTGGGTATCCAGCATGCTGGGCACCGACTGCAAGATATAGCCAACCGACTTAAAAATGATTACAGCCAATGCCCTGATATGTGGCAAAAAAATACAGCTAATTGTTATCAAAATAATGTCGCTTGGCTATACCTTAACGCGGAGTGCCTTAACGTAGAGCACATTAACGCACGGGACGTTAACGTTGGCGATCTGCCAGGCGGCGCTCAATGGCATCCATCAGCATACCGGTGATGGAAACGTCAGGAAATGCCGCTTCGATTTCCCGCACGCAGGTAGGGCTGGTCACATTGATTTCCGTCAGCCGATCGCCGATGACGTCAAGACCGACAAAAATCAGCCCTTTCTGTTTCAACGTAGGTGCCACCGCGCGAGCGATTTGCCAATCGCTTTCCGTCAGCGGGCGAGCTTCACCGCGTCCGCCCGCGGCTAGGTTACCACGCGTTTCACCGCTTTTCGGGATACGCGCCAGGCAATAAGGCACGGATTCGCCATCCACTACCAGAATGCGTTTGTCACCGTCTTTGATGGCGGGCAGATAGTTTTGCGCCATGCAGTAGCGCTGGCCGTGTTCGGTCAGGGTTTCGATGATGACTGAAACGTTAGCGTCATCCTGTTTCAGTCGGAAAATCGATGCGCCGCCCATGCCATCCAGCGGTTTGAGGATCACATCACCATGCTGCTGGTGAAACTGACGCAGTTTGTCGGCGCGGCGTGTGACCAGCGTATCCGGCGTCAGGTGCGGGAACCAAGCGGTAAACAGCTTCTCGTTACAGTCACGTAGGCTTTGCGGCTTGTTGACGATCAGCGTGCCTTTTTCTTCTGCCCGCTCTAGGATATAGGTGGCATAGATGAATTCGGTATTGAACGGCGGATCCTTACGCATCAGGACCGTATCCAGTTCGTGCAGGGCGATATCCTGCTCGCCGTGAAAATCGTACCAGCCATCATAGTCGTACTGTACGCTGAGGCGACGCGTGGTGGCACGGGCTTCAACGGCATGAAGATAGAGGTCGTTCATCTCCATGTAATGCAGCTCATAACCGCGGCGTTGCGCTTCCAGCAGCATGGCAAAGCTGGTGTCTTTCTTGATGTTGATGGAATCGATGGGATCCATCACGATGCCAAGCTTGATCATGGTTTTTCTCCTTTACCCCACATCGCCGAAACGCACCTGTAAGGCGGTAATGGCGGTAAGTGCAGTCGTTTCAGTACGTAAAACGCGTGGCCCCAACAGAATGTCGGTGAAGTGGTGCTGGGCCGTCATCGCAATCTCATCGGCAGACAGGCCCCATTCGGGACCAATGAGTAACCGAACGCGTGAGAGCGTTGCAGGCAGCGTATTGATGCTGTGCTTCGCACGCGGGTGCAAATTCAATTTCAGCGCTTCATCGTGCTCGGAGCACCACACTTCGAGCGACATGGCGGGTCGGATTTCAGGTATCTGGTTTCGGCCACACTGCTCACAGGCGGCGATGGCGATTTTTTGCCACTGCACGATTTTTTTCTCTAGCCGCTCACCGTCCAGCTTCACGCCGCAACGTTCAGAAAACAGCGGTGTGATGACATTCACCCCGAGCTCAATGGATTTTTGCACGGTGAACTCCATCTTCTCGCCACGCGACATTACCTGGCCCAGATGCAGATGGAGCGGTGACTCTTTGTCCTGCCAAACGCCGGGTTGCGCGCGGACGATAACCTGCCTTTTACTGACCGACAGGATCTCGGCGGCAAAAACGTGGTTACTGCCGTCAAAAAGCTGCAACGCGTCGCCCGGATTCATGCGTAGCACACGGCCCACATGATTGGCGGCATCTTCGCTCAATTCGATGTCACCCCCCGTGAGCGGCACGGCCGCGGGGTGAAAAATACGCGGTATTCGCATAGGTCTATCTTGGCCTTCGGTGATTCACAAGCGCGTGTCTGGTGACGATGTTTTTTACGCTAGCCGCAGCACATCTCGTGGTCTGCGGCGTTGGTTGAACGCTCTATAGTAGGTAGTGGAACTAGCGCTGGCAAGCCTGCTGAACGTAAGGATTATGATTCCCCTGCCGCTCGGCAATGCGCTGGTCACGAGTGCATTCCCAGGATGTCACCGGGTAGCGCTTGTCCCATGCGGTAAATATAGCCAAGCGACTTAATTTTGATTACACCATATGGACTGAGAACAAAATCTCTGTATCACAACCACTCTCTCTTTTTTTGCTTTTTGCTTGTGCCCATTTATGCTCAATGGGGTTAAAATCTGGCGAATATGTAGGCAAATACTCCTCCATATACCCTGCATCGATGATGACTTGTTGAATATTATGTTTTTTGTGAAAAGTTGCATTCTCCATCACGATTACACTGTTTTTAGGGAGTACTGGGATAAGGACTTGTGTGACCCAGGAATAGAAAACATCGCTGTTAATATTGATATCAAATAATCCGATAGCAAACAGCGTTGTGCCTAATAAAGCGCCGATAACATTTGTTCTTCCCTTGGCTCCCCCGTTCTTCAGCTCAAAACACCGTTGACCTTTGAGCCTGTTTAAGATTTTGTGTAAATGCCTTTCCTCAGAAGTGACCGTCAAGGCGGTCACCGAACTCGATAATAAAGCGACTCATTGCCATACGCCAGTCCTGTAAGGGCATCGTCCATTTCTGTGATGCCGCCTGGATTGCCAGCCATACGACCTTCTTCACCGAGTCATCAGTCGGGAACACCTTGCGTTTCTTGATTGCATGCCGGAGCACGCTGTTCAGTGATTCTATAGCGTTCGTCGTGTAGATTACCTTGCGAAGTTCCTGCGGGTACGAGAAGAATGTCGACAGGTTGGCCCAGTTTGACTGCCAGCTCCGGCTTATCTGCGGATAGCGGTGATCCCATGTCCCACCGAACGCCTCCAGCGCCTGAAGCGCGGCCTCTTCGGTTGGAGCCTGATACACTGCTTTGAGGTCGCGTGTTACCGCCTTATCGTCCTTCCAGGCAACGAAGCGCAGACTGTTGAGCACCATGTGCACGATGCACAACTGGATGCGGGCTTCCGGGTAGACCGTGTTGATGGCATCCGGGAACCCTTTCAGGCCGTCCACACAGGCAATGAGGATGTCGGTCAGGCCACGGTTTTTCAGTTCTGTCAGCACGTTCAGCCAGAACTTTGCACCTTCATTTTCGGCCAGCCACATCCCCAGTAGCTCTTTCTGGCCTTCGATATTGATACCCAGCGCCAGGAACACAGACTTATTGATAACGCGGCTGTCCTGCCGGACTTTCAGAACGATACAGTCAAGGTAAACAATGGGATAAACCGCATCCAGGGGGCAATTTTGCCATTCAACAACCTGCTCCATAACGGCATCGGTGACCTTCGATACCAGGGCGGGTGAGACATCCGCGTCATACAGTTCTTTGAACGCAGCGGCAATTTCGCGGGTGGTCATCCCTTTGGCATACAACGATAAAATCTGGTTATCCATCCCGGTGAGCCGGGTCTGGTTCTTCTTCACCAGTTGCGGTTCAAAGGAACCATCACGATCACGTGGTGTACGCAGTTCCAGTGGACCATCGCCGGTGGTAACAGTCTTTGTGGAGTAGCTATTGTGCGTGTTAGTTCCAGATTTGGACTGGTGCTTCTCATGCCCGAGGTGATGGGTCATTTCAGCATTAAGGGCAGCTTCAACGCTGATCTTTTTCAGCAGGCGATCAAACTGGTTGAGAGCGTCAGGGGTTTTGAGATTTTTGGCCAGCTCGTTAGACAGAGCCTGTAACTGTTTTTCGTCCATAAAGTAACCTGCTTTTGATGTTGGATTGAACATATCAAAATCAGGCAATTACACAATCTCGTGTACAGGCTCTTTTCATACGACACTGCGATAGGTTAACCCAAGATGGATTCCAACTCAGTGCGCACTTGTACTACCTGACGGGTTCCGTCTACTTTGTGGTAGCGGGTACTGCCTGCCTTGGCTTCTTTCTGGTAGTAGTCCACCAGCGGCGCAGTTTGCTGATGGTATTCCACCAGACGTTTACGCACGGTATCTTCATGATCGTCTTTACGGATGGTCAGTTCTTCACCCGTGACATCGTCTTTACCTTCAACCTTTGGCGGGTTGTACTTCACGTGGTAAACACGACCTGATGCAGCATGCACGCGACGGCCAATAATGCGATCGACAATCAGTTCGTCAGGCACAGCGAACTCAATAACGTTATCAACCTGAATGCCAGCGTCTTTCATGACATCCGCTTGCGGAATGGTGCGAGGAAAACCATCCAGCAGGAAACCGTTACGGCAATCATCCTGGGTGATACGCTCTTTTACCAAGGCAATAACCAATTCATCTGTGACCAGTTTGCCTGCGTCCATGATTTCTTTGGCCTGTTTGCCCAGTTCTGTCCCGGCTTTCACCGCCGCACGCAACATATCACCCGTGGAAATTTGCGGAATGCCATACTTTTCCATAATGAATTGTGCTTGAGTGCCTTTGCCTGCGCCCGGAGCGCCCAGCAGAATAATACGCATTGCGTAAATCCCCTTGCTATGTAGATTTTTTAAAATAAATTTGAAAACGCTCAACCATACCATTCCAGAGGCTTATCCTCAAGGAACGGGCTCGCTTCAGCGTGTCACAGTGCGAAAAAAACCCGGCTAAAAACCGGGTTTTCGGAAAAGTGTGAGCGGTTATGCACTCAGCAGTTTGTTCATACGACGGATAAACTGGTTAGGATCTTCCAGCGTGCCGCGTTCAGCCAGCAGCGCCTGCTCCAGCAGCAGTTCAACCCACTCGCCAAACTGCACGTCATCGCCGGTGTTTGCAGCGCGTTTCACTAACGCATGCTCAGGGTTGAGTTCAAAGATATATTTCACTTCCGGCGCATTCTGCCCAGCGGCGGCAAACAGCTTCGCCATCTGCGTGCTCATGTCATTGGCATCGGTGGTGACGATGGCAGGCGTATCAGTCAGGCGATGCGTCAGGCGCACCTCTTTGACGCGTTCACCCAGCAGCGTTTTCACGCGCTCCACAAACGGTTCCAGGGATTTTTCCGCTTTTTTACGCTCGTCGTCGTCACTGGCATCATCCGCCAGCTTATCCAGCGCTTCATCCGCTTTGCTGACGGACTGTAAGGACTTACCGTCAAACTCGGTCAGGTAGCTCATCATCCACTCATCGACGCGGTCAGAAAGCAGCAGCACTTCGATGCCTTTCTTGCGGAACAGCTCCAGATGCGGGCTGCTCTTCGCAGCGGCATAACTGTCGGCAGTGATGTAGTAAATCTTCTCCTGCCCTTCGACCATACGGCTGACATACTCTTCCAGCGATACCGTCGGGGCTGAGCTGTCGCCGTGGGTGGAAGCGAAGCGCAGCAGTTTGGCAATGGCTTCACGATTGCCACCGTCCTCAGCAGGGCCTTCTTTCAGCACCAGACCAAACTGTAGCCAGAAGGTTTGGTATTTTTCAGCGTCGTCTTTTGCCAGTTTTTCCAGCATCTGCAACACGCGTTTGGTCAGTGCATTACGCAGATTCTGGGTAACTCGGCTGTCTTGCAGGATTTCACGAGAAACGTTGAGCGGCAGATCGTTGGAGTCGATCAAGCCACGCACGAAGCGCAAGTAGTTCGGCATGAACTGCTCGGCGTCATCTATGATGAACACGCGCTGAACATAGAGTTTCAGGCCATGTTTATGATCGCGGTTCCACATGTCCCACGGTGCCTGAGAAGGGATGTAGAGCAGGCTGGTGTACTCCTGCTTCCCTTCTACGCAGTTATGGCTCCAGCTCAGCGGATCGCTGAAATCGTGAGCAATGTGCTTGTAGAATTCTTTGTATTCATCTTCGGTCACATCCGCTTTATTGCGCGTCCACAGCGCCTGTGCCTTGTTAACCTTTTCCCAAGTGACCGTCGGCTCGCCGCCTTCTTCTTCGCTCGGTGTATGGGTTTCAATTTCCACCGGCAGCGCGATGTGATCGGAGTATTTACCGATAATGGAACGCACGCGCCACTCATCGAGGAACTCATCTTCCCCTTCGCGCAGGTGCAGGGTGATCTCGGTACCACGATCGGCCTTGACCACATCCGCCACGGTGTACTCACCTTCACCCACCGATTCCCAGAACACACCCTCTTCTGCCGCCGCGCCCGCTGCACGGGTACGCACCGTCACTTTATCCGCAACGATAAACGCAGAGTAGAAGCCCACACCGAATTGACCGATGAGCTGGCTGTCTTTGGCTTGATCGGAGCCGATAGATTCCAAAAACGCTTTGGTACCCGATTTGGCAATGGTGCCCAGATTATCGATAACTTCATCGCGGCCCATCCCGATGCCGTTGTCCGCGATGGTTAGGGTACGCTGCTCTTTATTGGTGGAAACGCGTACGTGCAGTTCTCCATCCCCTTCATAGAGCGCTGGCGAAGATAAGGCGCGAAAACGTAACTTGTCTGCCGCATCAGAGGCGTTGGAGATCAATTCACGCAGGAAAATTTCTTTATTGGAATAAAGTGAATGGATCATCAAGTGCAGCAATTGCTTCACTTCAGATTGAAAACCGCGCGTTTCTTGGCCCTTCATGCTCATTGTCACTTACCTCAATCCTAATAGTTAGTCAGGCTGATAATGTTCAATCCCTGTAGCGGGTGCGGGAATGGTGCCGATATTTCCGGCCAGTAGGCAAAAGGTGGGGATAAGGAGAAGGATTTTCAAGAGCAAAAAACAATTTATCCCCAGCGCGGCGTCAGGTGAAGAGAACACCACGCCAAGGAAAATGCAGCACAGCTGCTACAAACGGATGGGATGACGCCCCGCCAGCGAATGGGAGAGAGTGGTGCCATCGACCATTTCCAACTCACCGCCGACCGGCACGCCGTGCGCAATACGGCTCGCCACCACACCGTGCTGAGCACACAGTTCAGCAATGTAGTTGGCAGTCGCATCGCCTTCCACCGTCGGATTGGTGGCAAGAATCACTTCTGTCAGGTTTTCCTGCCCTAAGCGTTGTCCCAGCAGGTCGAGTCCGATATCGTCCGGCCCGATGCCGTCCAACGGTGACAGATGCCCCATCAACACAAAGTAACGGCCGGCAAACTGTCCGGTCTGCTCAATGGCATGGATATCTGCGGGGCTTTCCACCACGCAGATCTGTCCCGTTTGCTGACGACGCGGATTGGTGCAGATCGCGCAGCGTTCCTGCTCGGTAAAGGTGCAGCAATCCACACAGTGACCGATTTCAGACATGGCGCGCGTCAGCGCCTGCGCCAAACGCATACCACCACTGCGATCGCGTTGCAGCAATTGAAACGCCATGCGCTGTGCTGATTTCGGCCCCACGCCCGGCAAGCAGCGCAGCGCCTCCATCAATGACTCAAGGAGCGGACTGGTTTGCATCAGAACGGCATCTTGAAGCCAGGCGGCAACTGCATACCGCTGGAAACTGACGCCATTTTCTCTTTCTGAGTTTCGTCGATACGGCGCGCGGCATCGTTGAATGCGGCAGCGATCAGGTCTTCCAGCATCTCTTTATCATCTTCCAGCAGGCTGGGATCGATTTCGACACGACGGCAGTTGTGTGCACCGTTGATGGTGACTTTGACCAAGCCAGCGCCTGATTCACCGGTCACTTCCAGGTTGGCAATCTCTTCCTGCATTTTCTGCATGTTATCTTGCATCTGCTGGGCTTGCTTCATCAGATTGCCCAAACCACCTTTACCAAACATATGCTTCTCTCTATTGCATGGCTGCAAGAATTGCAGCGTTTAAACAGGGCGGATACTCTCTTCGTCCAGTTCCGCATCAAAGAAACGCAGCAGCGTTTGAATCGTTTTGTCGGTCATCAGAGACTCGCGCACCTGCGCCAGTTTCTCTTCATAAATCGTCTGACGCCACTCCAGCGGTGTTAACGTACTGGGATCGTCATCCTCTACCACCACCAAGGCGATAGGCTTTCCATAATGTGCTGCCAATGCATCCATCAGCGTTTTTTGTGCCGACGGTGAATTCAAGTGACGCTGCGATGAACGTAAATGCAGCGTCACGGTTTCGTTATCCGTGTCGACTTTAAACGCGTTAAGCGCCAGCTGCTGAACCAGTTTCGGTAGCGGTAAACGTTGAACCTCTGCCGCCCAAGCATCGCGCGCTTGCGCTTCTTCCGTCAATTTAGCCGCTAATTCCGGCGTTTTCTCGTACTCCAGTACCGTGCGCAACGCTTTAGGCGTGGCGGTGGTTTCTGCCACAGTGGTCTGCTGTTGCTGCGCGCACCAGCGGTACGCCTCAGGCTTTTTCTGCGCCTCACCGTTCTTGTCAGCCGTCTGACGCTGCTGACTGCGTTCCGTCACCGAGGCTAGGCGTTCCAGCGCCGATACCGCCGTGCCCGGCCGAGCGCCTTCCTGCGCTGCCGGCTCAGACTTTTTTGGTGGCGGCGTACCCTGTCGCTGCAATAACTGGCTGCGCGCCTGCAACAGCTGCGAAGTAGTGTCAGGCAGCGGCGCGGCCTGTGCAACAGGCTCCTCTGGCACCGCTATCGGCGATGACGGCGCGGCGACAGGAGATGACGGTGCACCAGGCGTCCTTGCCTGGCGCGCTGGCGCAATGTGCGCCTGGGGTGAGGAGGCTGGCGCACTTACCACCACTGGCACGGTTGCCACAGGGGCAATCACAGCCTGCGGGTGAAACGCCAACGCTCTGAGCAGCGTCATTTCAACGCCCATACGCCGGTCTGGCGCATAGGATAATTCTTTTCGTCCGACCAGCAACGTTTGATAGTAGAGCTGCACATCGGCAGGTGGTACGGTGCGGGCCAGATCGCGCAAGCGCGACGCAATGGGGGAATCTTCCGGCCCGAGCGCCGTGTGCAGCAGCTGCACCATCGCAATACGATGCAATAGCGTCAACATCTCAACTAACAGCGCTTCCCACTCAACGCCACGCGACGCCGCCTGTTGAAGCAACGCCATAGTCTGTTCGCCGTTGGCATTGACAATAGCTTCAATTAGCGCCAGCGGCTGTTCATCATCCAGCGTGCCCAGCATGCGCGCG
This sequence comes from Symbiopectobacterium sp. RP, assembly GCF_050472005.1. Classification (NCBI taxonomy): domain Bacteria; kingdom Pseudomonadati; phylum Pseudomonadota; class Gammaproteobacteria; order Enterobacterales; family Enterobacteriaceae; genus Symbiopectobacterium; species Symbiopectobacterium sp. RP. Next base: position 447,313 of record NZ_JBGOGS010000002.1, read on the forward strand.
ACCGCATCGGTCAACACCGCGCCCTGCCCCATGGCAATCGCCTGATCGGTCAGGCTCAGCGCATCACGCAGGCTGCCCTCTGCCGCACGCGCCAGCAGTTGCAAGGCGCGCGGTTCGGTCGCAATCGCTTCAGCTTGCAGCACTTGCTCAAGGTGGTGACGAATTTGCTCCACATCCAGCGCTTTGAGATGAAATTGCAGGCAGCGAGAAAGGATAGTGGCCGGCAACTTCTGCGGATCGGTGGTCGCCAGCAGGAATTTAACGTGTTCGGGGGGCTCTTCCAGCGTTTTTAACAGCGCATTGAAGCTGTGGCGGGAAAGCATGTGCACTTCATCGATCAGGTAGACTTTGAATCGACCACGCGCAGGGGCATACTGCACGTTATCCAGCAGTTCGCGGGTGTCTTCTACCTTGGTGCGCGAGGCGGCATCAATCTCGATCAGGTCAACAAAACGCCCTTGCTCAATTTCCCGGCAATTCGCGCACTGTCCACAAGGCGTGGCGGTAATGCCACTCTCACAGTTCAGTCCTTTCGCCAACAGGCGAGCGATACTGGTTTTCCCCACGCCACGGGTGCCGGAAAACAGATAGGCGTGGTGAACCCGCCCCATAGAGAGACCATTGGCCAATGCGGTCAGAACATGTTCTTGACCAACGACATCAGCGAAAGATTGAGGACGCCACTTACGGGCCAGTACCTGATAGCTCATCAATACCGCAACGGTTGTGTGATTGAGGAGGCCATGCTAACACAGCCTCGCCGGACACGGCGAGGCTGTTTATCAGGATAGCCAACATATTTACGACGGAAAAAAGGCAGGATCAATGGCCCGGGAAATTCATCAGACTGTAGCAGTTGATACCGAGATTATTCAAACGCTGCTCGCCGCCTAGATCGAACAGATTAATGATAAATGCCGCATCGGCGACGTCTCCGCCCAAACGGCGAATCAGCTTAACCGTGGCCTCAATGGTACCGCCGGTAGCCAGCAGATCGTCGATGACTAACACCTTGTCGCCAGCGCTGATGGCATCGGTGTGAATTTCCAGGCTGTCAGTGCCGTACTCCAACTCATAGCTTTCTGAAATCGTCGGGCGCGGCAGTTTGCCTGGTTTACGCACTGGCACAAAACCCACCCCCAACGCCAGTGCCACCGGTGCACCGAACAAAAAACCGCGCGCTTCCGTGCCCACCACTTTTGTTACGCCAGTGTCATGAAAACGGTTTACCAGCATCTCGATACTGGTCGCATACGCAACGGGCGCTTCCAGCAGACTCGTGACATCACGGAACAAGATCCCCGGTTTGGGATAATCGGGAATGCTTTTAATGCTGTTTTTGATTAATTCTGACTGCTGCGCGGTTACGCTCATCATCTTTTGCCTGATAGTACGCTTTAAAAATCTTACCCATGACCGCTGCTGCCCCTTTCCGCTCATCGATACTGAGAGATAACCGGAGGCAAACGGCACACGAAAACGCCCAAATCTAGTCAAACTGACGATCAAATGCAACAGCCTGCGATGGGTTTTATTGTCGCGGATCAACAACTGGCAGGCGCAACATAAAGGTTAGCAAGACCGCCATTATCGTTAACAGCAGCACTCTGACCCATACCATGTCCACCAGCCACAGCGAAATGGCGAAGGTCAGCACGATCATCACCACCGCTTTGCCTTTTGCTCCCGGCGGCAATGCCCGATGATCCTGCCAGTGCCGCAAATAGAGGCCAAACCAGGAACGGTAGAGCAGCTAGGCATGAAAACGCGGTGAGGAACGGGCAAAGCACCATGCAGCCAGCAGCAGGAACGGGGTAGTCGGCAACAGCGGCAACACAACGCCTAGCGTCGCCAACACAACCGCTAACCATCCCAACACCACCAACCCAATACGATACATCACTGCTCATCCTCTTCACGTTACGCGCTAACACTCTAGGCTGTGTCCCTTAATTGCGTAACCGGCGGTAAAACAAGCGGATGCAGCCCAGTTTCACCATTGCTAAATATAGCCAAGCGACTTCCGCGCTGGTGATCTCGTTGCTAACGTTTGTGAGCAGCGTCCAGCGTCCGATAAATTTACCGTAAGTATAGCTAAACGACTTAAAAATGATTACAGCCAATGCCCTGATATGTGGCAAAAAATACAGCTAATTGTTATCAAAATAATGTCGCTTGGCTATATCGGTAAGGCGAACCACAACTAATCTGAGTGTCAGAGCTACGCCTAGCTGAACTTTCACTCGCCGTCCGGTGTTCTTGTCTTTCCGCTTCGCTTTTGCTGTTCGCGTTATGATCACGGATGTTTCCCCGATCTCCATATTGGCTTTTTTCCCTTTCCAGCCAACCTGTCTGTTTGCGATAAATGACAGATCGTCTGCAAGTTCACCAATTTTACGGGTGTCACCGCCCCACTCGGCCCGATGCCCTTCCTTTCCCCGGATAAGCCAACATATTCCCTGGGAGCTTAATGTGCGCATATGCCCGATAGAGTCACCTTCACGGTCAATGAGATGAACTAACTTCTTCCCGGTATCAAGAGACTCAACGCGGGCGATATCAGCCGTCAAAGCATCCATATGAGTCAGACTCTCAGACAAGCCCTCGGTTAGCGTTGAACGACAACCCGCCCTATCGGTTAGAGTTTGAGACAGGGGCGCTATTGGTAAACCATTTGCAGCATCAAGCAGTAGGCGGGTTTGTAGTTCATAACCGACGTCGCCACCATGCGTCATTTTCAAACGTTCTTCTTTCCCATTGTGGGTACGAAACTGTAAATGAGACCAGTCGTGAACGACGGGAGCGTATGGATGCGGGCTAAGTGCAACCTGCCGGAGAGCCAGCGAAATAATCGGTTCATTGAGCTGACTGAAGCTAATACGTTCATTATTAAAAAAACGCCAAACGGCTTGAGTAGTGGCGAATGTTGTTTTCTGCGCGCAGGCAAGGTCTTTAACGGCTGACGCCAATGGTGCTGGGGGAGTCATGTGTTGGTTAACCAGACGCTGATAACGCCGGTTAAGGCGGGCATCAATCCCGCCGATGGATAAGTTGAGATCATGCAGCAACGTAATAGCAGATATTGCAAAAGATGTGTAGATACCTATGCCCTGTGAGCGGTACGCTAACAGGGTGTTTTTCTTTCTGAAGGGGATCATCATGCAAAATGTTACGCTTATTGGTATCGATCTCGGTAAACATTCCTTCCACGTTCACTGTCAGAACGAAAAAGGTCATGCGCTGCTGCGTAAAAAGTTTTCCCGCACTCAGCTGATTCATTTTCTTGCATCCTGCAAGGCGGCGACCGTGGTGATGGAGTCCTGCGGCGGTGCACACTTCATGGCTCGCCGAGTCGCTGATTTAGGCCATGAGGCAAAGTTGATTTCCCCACAGTTCGTTCGCCCCTTTGTTAAGAGTAACAAGAACGATTTTGTTGATGCAGAAGCTATAGCCAAGCGACATTATTTTGATAACAATTAGCTGTATTTTTTTGCCACATATCAGGGCATTGGCTGTAATCATTTTTAAGTCGGTTGGCTATATCTGCGAAACAGCTTCCCGGCCCTCCATGCGCTTTGTAAAACCCCGCACGGAAGACCAGCAGGCAATGGCTGCCCTACATCGGGTCCATGGCTCACTGATACGGCAACGCGTTAAAACTACCAACCAGATGCACGCTTTTTTACTGGAGTTCGGTGTCAGTCTGCCTCGCGGTATTGCCGTGATACGGCGTCTGGCCGCGGTGCTGGAAGAAAATGACTTTCCACCTTATCTGGCAAGGGTTCTGAGCAGACTTCACAGCCAGTATATTTACCTCAACGGGGAAATTGATGAAATCGATAAGGAACTGAAAACCCACCTTGCGGAGGATGAAACTGCCCAACGCCTGCTGACCATTCCCGGCGTCGGGCCGATAACAGCGAGCCTGTTAGCCACACCCCTGGGGGATGGTAAAAATCATGCCAGCAGCCGTGATTTTGCGGCTTCGACAGGGCTGGTTCCCCGCCAGTACAGCACGGGTGGGAAGACGACACTGATGGGCATCAGCAAGCGGGGTGACAAGAATCTGCGACGGCGGCTGGTGCAATGTGCGCGGGTGTTTATGCAGCGGCTGGAACACAACCCAGGGCGTCTGGCAGAGTGGGTTACAAAGCAGCTTGTCAGCCATCACTCGAATGTGGTGGCGTGTGCGCTGGCGAACAAACTTGCGCGGATAGCCTGGGCGGTGACAGTCCATCAGGCGGCGTTCAGCAAATAAAAGAGCCACCGAAAAAAATCGCTGGCTCAGTGAGTTAACAGATTACTTTCTGGTTTTGCGACGACAGATAATTGATGACATGAACGGCATATCGGCCTGCTGATGAACCTGACATAAAAAATGGCTCTATGAAGCCGAGGGCTTCTTAAGGTTCTGCAGGTGCGGAACTCATCGTGGCGCGGGCATTAATGGCCACCAGACGCCGAATAGACTTACGCAAGCCCATCATAAATCAAAATCTGTGTTGCAAAAACGGGGGTGACCATAGATTTTTTTGCCTGTCATACCGGGCGAACCTCGCCTGCTGACTGGCCTAGCGAGAGAAAAATGTTTCAGAGCTAACCGTTGGGAGAAAAGCAAACATGGTCAATCCACTTTATCAAAAACACATCATCTCAATTAACGACCTAACCCGTGAAGATTTGGAGTTGGCCTTGCAGGTGGCCGCCAGCCTGAAGGCCAGACCGCAGCCAGAGTTGTTAAAACATAAAGTGATCGCCAGCTGTTTCTTTGAGGCCTCGACGCGCACCCGGCTCTCTTTTGAAACCGCGATGCACCGTCTGGGCGCTTCCGTGGTCGGTTTTGCTGACAGTAACAACACATCGCTCGGCAAGAAGGGCGAGACGCTGGCAGATACCATTTCGGTTATCGGCCACTATGTGGATGCCATCGTGATGCGCCACCCGCAGGAAGGCGCTGCGCGTCTTGCCACCGAGTTCTCCGGCGGCATTCCGGTACTCAACGCAGGAGACGGTGCTAACCAGCATCCGACGCAAACCCTGCTCGACCTGTTCACCATTCAGGAAACCCAGGGACGCTTGAATAACATCAATATCGCCATGGTTGGTGACCTGAAATATGGCCGTACCGTGCACTCTCTGACGCAGGCGCTTGCGAAATTCGACGGTAACCGCTTCTACTTTATCGCTCCCGACGCACTGGCGATGCCGGATTACATTCTGGCGATGCTGGAAGAGAAAAACATCACCTATAGCCTGCACACCAGCATTGAAGAGGTGGTGTCGGAGCTGGATATTCTGTACATGACGCGCGTACAGAAAGAGCGGTTGGCCCCATCCGAGTACATCAGTATCAAATCACTGTTTGTGCTGCGCGCGGCCGATCTGAACGCTGCCCGCGACAACCTGAAAGTGCTGCATCCGCTGCCGCGTGTGGATGAAATAACGACGGATGTCGACAGCACGCCTTACGCCTATTACTTCCAACAGGCAGGCAACGGCATCTTTGCACGTCAGGCACTGCTGGCGCTGGTATTAAATCGCGAACTGGTTCTGTGAGAGGGGAAAGCATCATGACTCAGGATAACAAATTACAGGTTGAAGCCATCAAACGCGGCACCGTTATCGACCATATCCCAGCGCAGGTTGGCTTCAAGCTGCTGACGCTGTTCAAACTGACCGCCACCGACCAGCGCATCACCATCGGGCTGAACCTGCCTTCCAATCATCTGGGACGCAAGGATCTGATCAAGATAGAGAACATCTTCCTGACAGAACAGCAGGCTAACCAGTTGGCGATTTACGCCCCGCAGGCCACCGTTAACCAGATTGATGACTACGCGGTGGTACGCAAGCTGGTGCCCAGCCTGCCGGAACGTATTGATGGCGTGCTAACTTGCCCGAACAGTAACTGTATCAGCCGCAGTGAACCAGTCACCTCGTCGTTCAGCGTCAAGCAACGCGATGGCGATGCGCACCTTAAGTGCAAATACTGCGAGAAAGAGTTTGAACGTCAGGCCGTGCTGGCTGACCGCTAATCCGTTGTGCGACGTGTGCAGGGTCATCAATGCCATTGCCTGCGCCGCGCTTTTCTGAATAATGGTAAGTTGTATCCCGCCCGGCGCAGGCCCGGCGGGAATTGTCCCTTCGAAAATAGCCACGTCGAAATCTAGGAGAAGCCATGTCACGTAGCATCAGCACGGAACACGCCCCAGCCGCTATCGGCCCTTATGTACAAGGTGTCGATCTTGGCAGCATGATCATCACTTCCGGTCAGATCCCAGTAAACCCGAAAAGCGGCCTGATTGCCGAGGACATCGTCGCACAAACGCGTCAGTCTCTTGAAAACGTGCAGGCCATTGTGGAAGCGGCGGGCCTGAAAGTCGCTGACCTCGTGAAAACCACGGTATTTGTGAAAGACCTGCAAGACTTTGCCACCGTTAACGCGACTTACGAAGCCTTCTTTACTCAGCATCAAGCACCGTTTCCGGCGCGCTCCTGTGTGGAAGTGGCGCGTCTGCCAAAAGATGTGAAGATCGAAATCGAAGCCATCGCGGTACGCCGCTAAGCGCACTCGGGGCGATACCCTCGCCCCGTCAGACTGATGACAAAGCGCGTTGTTAGGTGAAGTGCGGCGATGGGGTCGTAGCGGCGTAAGCCGCCGGAGCGCCCCTCGTCGTGATTCACCGAGAAACACGGACACACCCAGCAATATTATTGCCTCGCTTATTGTTATTTCCCTACGTTTATTATGCTTTTTTGTTCGTAATTTGCCTTATGGCGCAGAGATAAAAAACTACTAATCAAATCAATACATTATTTTTATTTTGTACAACGCCATTGCACACCCTTTCTACGTTGCTCGAAATTCTTTGTTCTAGGTCAATAAATTGCGAATTTCTTTTCACCAAAAACTACATATAGTGTCTATCATGAATACAGGCACTATATGTAGTGCTTATCCACAATATCATCCACACCCCCCCGCAGCCCTTGTCCGCTGCGGATTCCGCTTGTGGACAACTCTGAGGAACGAACGTTGAAACCAGTAGTGATTAAACGGGACGGTTGCCAGGTGCCTTTTGATGAGATGCTCATCAAGCAGGCGGTCGAACGTGCTGCGCATGCAGCAGGAGTTGATGATACAGATTACTGTGCAACCGTGGCCTGTGCAGTCGCTCAACAAATGCAAGGGAAAGCACGTGTGGATATCAGTGATATCCAGAACGCCGTTGAAAACCTGCTAATGTCTGGCCAGTATAAGCAGCTTGCACGTACCTACATTGAGTACCGTCACGATCGTGGTGTCGCCCGCGAACAACGCGGCTGTTTGAATCAGGAAATTCGTGGTCTGGTTGAACAGAGCAACATGGCCCTGCTCAACGAGAACGCCAACAAAGACAGTAAAGTAATCCCTACCCAGCGCGACCTGCTGGCCGGTATCGTTGCCAAACACTACGCCAAGCAACATATCCTGCCGCGCGACGTGGTGCTTGCTCATGAACGCGGTGAAATTCACTACCACGATCTGGACTACTCCCCGTTCTTCCCGATGTTCAACTGTATGCTGATCGACCTTGAAGGCATGTTGACCAAGGGGTTCAAGATGGGTAACGCGGAGATTGAGCCACCAAAATCCATCTCAACCGCGACAGCAGTGACGGCCCAAATCATCGCTCAGGTGGCAAGCCACATCTACGGCGGCACCACCATTAACCGTATCGATGAAATTCTGGCACCGTTCGTCACCGCCAGCCATAAAAAGCACCGGGAAACTGCTGATGAGTGGCACATTCCCGATGCGGACGCCTATGCACTGTCTCGTACCGAAAAAGAGTGCTACGACGCCTTCCAGTCGCTGGAATATGAAGTAAATACGCTGCACACCGCCAATGGTCAGACACCGTTTGTCACCTTTGGTTTCGGTCTCGGCACCAATTGGGAATCGCGCCTGATTCAGCAATCCATCCTGCGCAACCGCATTGCTGGTCTGGGCAAAAACCGTAAAACCGCGGTGTTCCCCAAACTGGTGTTCGCTATCCGCGACGGTGTCAATCACAAGGCTGCCGATCCGAACTATGACATCAAGCAGCTGGCACTGGATTGCGCCAGCAAGCGGATGTACCCGGATATCCTCAATTACGATCAGGTGGTTAAGGTTACCGGCTCGTTTAAGACGCCTATGGGCTGCCGCAGTTTCCTTGGCGTGTATGAGGAAGAGGGTAAGCAGATCCACGATGGTCGCAACAACCTCGGGGTAATCAGCCTCAACCTGCCGCGCATCGCGCTGGAAGCGGAACATAACGAAGAGCGTTTCTGGAACCTGTTGGATAATCGTCTGCAACTGGCGAAAAAAGCGTTGATGACGCGCATCGCACGTTTGGAAAACATCAAAGCCCGTGTCGCTCCAATCCTGTATATGGAAGGTGCCTGTGGTGTGCGCCTGAAAGCGGACGACAACGTTGCTGAGATCTTCAAAAACGGTCGGGCATCGATCTCATTGGGCTATATTGGGGTTCATGAGACCATTAACGCGCTATTTGGCAACCAGACACACGTGTTCGACAATGAGCAACTGCGTGAAAAGGCGGTCGCCATCGTCGCACGCCTGAAAGCCGCGACCGATCAGTGGAAAGAAGAAACCGGCTACGGTTTCAGCCTTTACAGTACGCCGAGTGAAAACCTGTGTGACCGTTTTTGCCGTATCGACACCGCTGAATTCGGCGTGGTACCAGGCGTGACCGATAAAGGTTACTACACCAACAGCTTCCACTTGGACGTGGAGAAGAAGGTGAATCCTTACCAGAAAATCGACTTTGAACAGCCCTACCCACCGCTGGCAAACGGAGGCTTCATTTGCTACGGCGAGTATCCGAACCTGCAACATAACCTTAAAGCGCTGGAAGACGTCTGGGATTACAGTTATAGCCGTGTGCCCTATTACGGCACCAATACGCCGATCGATGAGTGCTATGAGTGTGGCTTCACCGGTGAGTTTGAGTGCACCAGCAAAGGCTTCACCTGCCCGAAATGTGGCAATGACGACTCCGCACGCGTATCTGTGACGCGTCGGGTATGTGGCTATCTGGGCAGCCCGGATGCACGTCCGTTTAACGCCGGGAAGCAGGAAGAGGTCAAACGTCGGATCAAGCACCTCGGCAATGGTCAACTGGGCTAAACAGCCCGCGCCGTGCCTGATGGTCGCAAGGATGCGACCAGCTTTGCACGTTTATCGGCGTCAACAGACGCCGGATATCTCTGCTTCGTAAACCATTACTCAGAAAACCATTATCCAGCAAACAATGCCATACCATGAATTATCATCAGTACTACCCGGTTGACGTGGTCAACGGGCCCGGCACGCGCTGTACGCTGTTTGTTTCCGGCTGCGTGCATCAATGTCCAGGTTGCTACAATAAAAGCACTTGGCGGCTCAATTCCGGCCAGCCTTTTACTCAGGCACTGGAAGACCAGATTATTGCCGATTTGCAGGATACGCAGATTCCGCGCCAAGGCTTGACGCTCTCCGGTGGCGATCCGCTCCATCCGCAAAACGTACCGGATGTGCTACGTTTGGTGGAACGCATTCATGCCGAATGCCCCGGAAAAGACATCTGGATGTGGACAGGCTACCTGCTCGCTGAGCTTACGCCCGCACAACAACAGGTTGTGGCACTTATCAACGTACTGGTAGACGGTAAATTTGTACAGGATCTCAAAGATCCTGCGTTAATCTGGCGCGGCAGCAGCAATCAGGTTGTCCATCGTTTGCGATGACAGCCGCAGACTTAACCGTGTAGCTCCGGCGCAAGCGGCGGGTTGCCCCAAGCGCGTAGTTCCTCGGCCTCGAGCACCGTTACACCGGCTTTTGGTTCGGGTGAAAAGGCGTGATTCATCAGTGCACGGGCCACGGCTTTTCCTTCAATCGCTCGCCATTTAGCAGGCATCCACTTGAGCAGCGGTGCGGAAAAGTGCTCCAGCGGCCATCGCGTTGTCCGTTCGCCCAACAGCAGTGAAGGGCGTACCAGTGTCAAATGTCGCCAGCCTTGCTGGCGCAACGCCACCTCCATCTCACCTTTGATACGTGAATAGAAAAACGGTGACGTAGCACTGGCACTCATCGCACTCACCGTGAGCAGGTGTGTAGCGCCCAGCGCCTTGACCCGCGCGGCACTGTCGAGCACCAGCGTATAATCCACAAAGCGAAACGCTTGCTTGCTGTCCGCCAGCTTGCGCGTGGTCCCTAGGCAGGAAAACACAATATCGATGATCGGTTCATGCAATTGCGCCAGCGCAACACGCACGTCCTCATGACAAGGATTGACCAGTTTATCCTGAGCGGGCAGTGGCCTGCGCGTAGGCGCATAGATATAGCTAAGCGACATTATTTTGATAACAATTAGCTGTATTTTTTTGCGACATATCAGGGCATTGGCTGTAATCATTTTTAAGTCGGTTGGCTATAACCTCTACCCTGCTATTGGCTTGCAGCAGCTTCAGCAATTCCTGCCCAATCAATCCTGTCGCGCCTAGCAGCAATACTCGACTCATGGCTCCTCCTGTTGCCAGATGCATTCAGTTATCCGTCGTTTTCCTCATCGCGGTGCCAATGGCGTTTGGTACCAAAACCCAGCGTATTGTCCGTCATCTTCAGGGTATCGATCCGCAAGCGCCAAACGGGTGAGGTCGTCCCCCGGGCGATAGGAAAACGCTGCGTGTAGCGCTCGCGGGCCGAAACCGCCTCTTCACCTTGTAGCAGTAATGCCTGACCGCTGAACTGCACGCCTTTGATCAGCATAACGGTTTTAGGTTGGCCGGCAATCGTCCCGGCAATCGCCGGATAACGCAGCATCATTTCACCATGGCGCGTTGAGGTTTCTGTCATGATGTAGAAAGCGACCTCATTTTCGTCATAAGTATAGAAGCAGCTCGCACACCATAATTCCGAATCTCTCCCTACGCATAGCGTCAACACATGCAGCTTTTTCATATAGCGGGAAATAATCGACAGCTCATTTCCTTTGCTCATCAGGCCTCTCCTAGTGCTATGACACGCATGACACACCCGCGCACGTTAAAACAAAAATCAGAATATTACGCATTACCGATTCCACCGCTATATACCCTGTGCTGTGTGTGATTGCACGGTAACACCTTATCGTAGTTCGATAAGTTACTCGTAAGCTCTCATAATGCGTCATGGCGGTGAAAAATCAACCTGTTGTAATCATTACGCCGTGCTGTATAGCCAACCGACTTAAAAATGATTACAGCCAATGCCCTGATATGTCGCAAAAAAATACAGCTAATTGTTATCAAAATAATGTCGCTTGGCTATAATGCAAACAGGCAGCGTCACCGCTGCCGAAAGCGCAGGCCATGTCTTCATGGGTAAAAAGCTAGTGTGGAATCGGGAATGACGGATGCGCGTTGCTGACGGCACACTTTACACGATGTGTTGGGGAGAGAGTTTGACGTTGATGGGGTTATAGGGGGACACCGTAGGCAAAGGGGCAATATACGCGTTTTACCTGAACACACAGTATGACAGGCTGTCCCGCCAGAAGCGCGGGACGGTACAGGCACTTATTTACCCGCTGATTCCATACCCACCAATCCGACCTTCAGATAGCCCGCCTTGCGCAAGGTATCCATAACACGCATCATGGTTTCGTAATCGACGGTTTTATCTGCTTGGAAGAAAATGGTGGTCTCTCTGTTGGCACCCGTTTGCTCATCCAGCAGGTTGGTAAGTCCTGTCTCACTCACGGCAATATCACCCACATACAGCTGTTTGTCCGCCTTCACCGTCAAATACACCGGCTTTTCGGGACGAGGTTGCGGCACCGCCGTGGATGCCGGCAAGTCGACACGAATATCGACAGTCGTCAGCGGCGCTGCCACCATAAAGATGATCAGCAGCACCAGCATCACGTCAATGAACGGCGTGACGTTGATGTCATGCATCTCGCTGTCACCGCTCGTATCATCGTGCAAATGCATCGCCATAACTTAACCCACCCGCAGTTTTTGATTAGCCGTAGTCAAACGGTTACCGTTACTCGCAGCCACATCCAAATCGCGGCTCACCAGCAAAAGCACCTGTGCCGCCACATCACCCATCAGCGCTTTATAGCTGCCAATTCCGCGAGCGAACACGTTGTAAATCACCACCGCCGGGATAGCAGCGACCAAACCAATCGCAGTGGCCAACAGCGCCTCGGCGATCCCCGGCGCGACGACGGCCAGATTGGTGGTTTGCGTTTGAGCAATACCGATAAAGCTGTTCATGATACCCCAGACCGTCCCGAACAGCCCAACAAAGGGGGCCACCGCCCCAACCGTTGCCAAATAGCCGTTACCGCGCCCCATTTGGCGACCGACAGCGGCCACACGACGCTCCAGACGGAAGGCGGTACGCTCTTTGATGCCATTATTGTCATCAGAACGGGTGGAAAGGGTTAATTCATTTTGCGCATCGACCAGTAATATCGCCGCTGTGCTATCGGCTTTAAAGGCCTCAACGATATCTGCCGCATCATCTAAGGTGCGCGCCTGCTCCAACGCCGCATATTCACGACGCAGGCGAAGTTTTGCACCCACCAGTTCGACGCTTTTACCGAAAAAGATCGCCCAGCTAACCACAGAGGCCAGCAGCAAACCGATCATGACGGATTTCACCACCAGATCCGCATGCTGATACATGCCCCAAACGGAAAGATCGGTTTTCATAATGTTGCCTGCACTGCCTTGCGGCAGAGCCAACGGCGATGCAGGCACCGCGGCAGCATCAGCGACGGTAGGGTCAGTCGCCGCAGGCGTCGATGCCGCAGCAGCTTCTTGTGCAGGTGCACTGGCGGCAGCGGTGTTGGCAATAGGTGTAGAAGCAGGTGCTGCGAACGCATTTCCACTTAGTCCTGCTGATGTGACCAGCCCCGCCGTTAAAACCAGAGCCATCAACATGCTACGGGAAAATGCGCTGAACGCGCCGCGTTGTGTAAGCCAGGCGGGCAATGCCTGGGAAGAAATATGACCGACAGCCGTTTTCACGCTGTGCCTCCACCTATACCAATGAATAGTACAACACCAATGAGCAGTGCAACGAATCGACGGGAAATGATAGCAAACTGAGCACGAATTGGTAGTATAGCCAAGCGACTTAATTTTGATTACACCATGTGGACTGAGAACAAAATCTCTGTATCGCAACCACTCTCTCTTTTTTTTGCTTTTTGCTTGTGCCCATTTATGCTCAATGGGGTTAAGATCTGGCCAATATGTAGGCAAATACTCCACCATATACCCTGCATCGATGATGACTTGTTGAATATTATGTTTTTTGTGAAAAGTTGCATTGTCCATCACGATTACCCTGCTTTTAGGGAGTACTGGGATAAGGACTTGTGTGACCCAGGAATAGAAAACATCGCTGTTAATATTGATATCAAATAATCCGATAGCAAACAGCGTTGTGCCTAATAAAGCGCCGATAACATTTGTTCTTCCTTTGGCTCCCCCGTTCTTCAGGCCAAAACACCGTTGACCTTTTGGGGAATAGCCGTGAGTCCGTGGGGTATCGTGTGGAAAACCACTTTCATCAATAAAAACAATAGGCTTACCTTCTTTTTCATACTGTTGTATTTTTTGTTGAAATGCTTGCCGGGCGCTTTCGTCGGCTTTCGGATGACGTAGAGTTTTTTTATAGGTCAATCCCAGCTTTTTAAGAGCTTGCCAAATGGCCTTCTGACAAACGCCAAAACGCTCTGCACGTTCTTTTTGGTAAGCATCTGGATATGGTTCAACATCTTTTATCAACTCGGATTTATCGCTCTTTCGCTGACGCGTGGTCGATGCTTTTGACGCTATTTGATTAATCCAACGCGATACAGAGGCAGGGCCAATCCGAAATTGCTTCGCTGTTTCCCGGATACTCAACCCTTCTTCTTCCCGTGTAGATATCACTTTACGTCTAAAATCAATTGAATAGCTCATTTAAATAATGTAATCAAAATTAAGTCGTTTAGCTATATTTGCCAAAACCTTTGATGACATCAGCCTTATCCCGACGTTTGTGCTGACGCCGTTAACCTACCTTGGCGGCGTGTTTTATTCGCTGACGCTGCTGCCGCCATTCTGGCAAGCGGTGTCCAAGCTCAATCCCGTGGTGTACATGATAAGCGGTTTCCGCTACTGCTTTCTCGGCATTCAGGATGTACCGCTAGCTTTCACCATGGCGGTGTTGCTGGTGTTTATTCTGGTGTTTTACGTGCTGGCGTGGTGGCTGATCGAACGCGGGCGCGGCCTGCGAAGTTGAGAGAAAAACGGGGCCATTATGGCACCGTTGCTTTTAGGCGACCTGAACCGGAATCGCCTTCGCCTAGCGCAACATCACGTTATCACCGGAGAAGTTATCACCGGAGAAATAGGCGACTTTCGGGTGATACGTGCGCGCTTCTTCGTCTGACATCTGTACATAGGAGCAGATGATCAGTTTGTCGCCGACGCAGGCGCAGCGTGCCGCCGCCCCATTGACAGAAATAATGCGTGATCCTCTTTCTGCCGCAATGGCATAGGTAGAGAAACGCGCCCCGTTATCCACGTTGTAGATATCGATGGCTTCGTATTCCAGAATGCCCGCTGCATCCATGAAATCCTGATCGATGGCGCAAGAACCTTCATAGTGGAGATCTGCTTGGGTGACTTTTACCCGGTGCAGCTTACCTTGTAGCATGGTGCGTATCACTGTCGGTTACCTCGGTTAATGTCTGTCATGCCAGTCAATCGAACAGAGCGACCTGCTGATTATCAATCAAGCGGGCCTTACCCAGCCAAGCTGCCATCAATACCACCGCGCGCGTGCTGGCCACAGTCAGTTCTTGCAGCGTATCCGCATCGCGAATGTAGAGCTCATCGGGCGTGAACCCGGCTTCGCGTAACGCTTCTGCGGCACTGGTTACTATTTCCTCAAGCTGGCGATCGCCGTTGCTGAGTTTATCTACCATCTGATCCATGATGCGTTTTAGCGCGGGCGCAGACTGGCGCTCTTCCGGGCTAAGATAACCATTGCGCGAGCTGAGTGCCAGCCCGTCCGGTGCACGGACAATCGGCACTCCGACGATATCAATGTCGTAGCCCATGTCGCGCACCATTTGGCGAATCAGCGCTAACTGCTGGTAATCCTTTTCACCAAAGCAGGCGATATCGGGTTGTACCATGTTAAACAACTTGCTGACAATGGTTGCCACACCGCGAAAATGGCCCGGACGGCTGGCGCCTTCCAGCATGGCAGACAACCCCGGCACCTCGACAAACGTTTGCTGGCCCAGTCCATGCGGATAGACTGTCTCTGGTGACGGTGCAAATACCAGATCCACGTTACAGCGGGTTAACTTTTCGCAATCCTCTTGCAAGGTGCGTGGATAACGTTTCAGATCATCGGGTTTATCAAACTGCATCGGGTTGACGAAAATGGAGACGATAACAATATCGGCGCGTGCCCGCGCCTCGTCTACCAGCGTCATGTGTCCGTCATGCAGATTGCCCATGGTAGGCACCAATGCAATGCGTTTCCCCTCTTGACGCCAGCGGCGAATCTCACGGCGTAATAGCAAAGGGGTTTCAAGAATCAACACGGTCTTGCTCCTTTGTACTCATCATTTTTATCAATACTTGCTGTGGTAAAGGGTTTAGCTTAACGGAACGAATGTTCCTCGGCAGGGTAAAGTCCCTGCTCAACTTCCTGCACATAAAGACGCGCGGCGGCGGGGATGTCGGCGCTATGTGCTAAAAAGTTTTTAGCAAATTTGGGTGTGTTCTCGCCGGTGATGCCGAACGCATCGTGCATCACCAGAATTTGGCCATCGGTGACGTTACCTGCGCCAATGCCGATAACCGGGATCGACAATGCCTCGGTGACACGCTGTGCCAGCGGAACCGGCACGCACTCCAGCACCAGCAGTTGGGCTCCCGCAGCCTCCAACGCTAACGCATCATCCAGTAATTGCGTCACCGCAGCCTCATCGCGTCCCTGAGCTTTGTAGCCACCGAAAATATTCACCGATTGCGGCGTCAATCCCAGATGGCCGCACACGGGTACCGCGCGCTCGGTCAGCATTTTCACCGTGGGGGTAAGCCATTGGTCGCCTTCCAGTTTAACCATGTTGGCACCGGCGCGCATCACTTCCGCCGCATTCGTAAACGTTTGCTCTGGCGTGGTATAAGCCATAAACGGCAGGTCAGCAAGCAGCAGGCACAGCGGGGCACCGCGCCGTACACAGCGGGTGTGATAGGCAATGTCACTGACGGTCACTGGCAGCGTGGAATCATGGCCTTGTAACGTCATGCCCAGCGAATCCCCCACCAGCATCACGCGAATGCCATTGTCGTAGAATAAGCGGGCAAAACTGGCGTCATAGGCGGTAATGGTCGCGAATTTACGCTTATCCTGCTTACACTTGCGTAGGTAGGTTAGGGTTGTCGGTTTCATTGGCAGCCTCCCAGAATCGAAAAAGTCAGGAGAGCATCTTAAAGGAAGCTTGCCTTAAGGCATAGCCGTTGAAGGGGGGAAATGCGACTTGGGTGATATCAGCCTTGCTCCTCCCACAGCGTCATGCCATTGCGTGGCACGGCGGACAGGCGCAATGCCAGTGCTTCACCGTCAGGAAAGTGCAAATCCGGGGCGATATCGGCCAGCGGATACAGTATGAATTCCCGGTTTTTCATGTCGTAGTGAGGAACGGTTAAACGCGCGGTGTGCAGGGTTTCATTGCCATACAGCAGAATATCCAGATCCAGCGTGCGCGGCCCCCAGCGGTGCGCTTTGCGCTCGCGGCCATGCTGCTGTTCAATGGCTTGGGTGTGGTCGAGCAGAATTTCCGGCGCGAGCATGGTGTCCAATGCCACCACCGCATTGAGATAATCGGGTTGATCTTGTGGGCCCAATGGACGGCTGCGATAAAACGGTGAGCAGCACTGCACGCGGGTGTGCGGCAGGTTGTCCAGCGCGGCCAGCGCGGAGTTAACCTGTTGTAGTGGATGCGCCAGGTTGCTACCCAGCGCCAGATAAACGCGTGTCACGAGGTTCTTTCTCTGCGCGGCGCACTCGGCTTACGGCGTCGAGAGTGGCGATGTGGCGTAGGGTCATCATCCAGCGTGCTGAGCATGGCTTGCTGGCGCGGCAGCGTGGCGACTTGGAATTCACCCCACCATTGAGAGAGACGTTGCAGCTCTGGCTGACGCTCAATTTCGGCACGCAGGCACAACAAATCGTAGGCAGCGCGGAATTTCGGATGCTCCATCAGCTTGTAGGCGCGTTTGCCCTGACGCCGTGACAGGCGCAACTGCAGCTGCCAGATATCACGCACTAACGAGGTGGTACGTTTGGGAATGGCAAGAGAACGGCACTGTTCGTCCAAAATGTCGTTCATGGCAAGGGCGAAGGAGTCGAAGTAGGTTAATCCACTCTCCTGTGCCAGTTTCTGTGCATGCTCGATCAACGGGTACCACAGCATGGCGGCAAACAGAAACGCCGGATTAACGCGCATGTCATTTTGCAACCTCTGGTCGGTATTCTTTAACACCAGCTCCACCATTTTTTCCAAATGGCTATCGCTGTTAGGCGTGAAGTGGCGGCTGATCAGCGGGAACAGTGGCTGAAACAGTTGGTATTCGCACAGCAAACGGTACGTCGGGTAACCGTAGCCAGCTTGCAACAGCTTCAGAGATTCCTCAAACAGGCGTGCGGCGGGGATATCGTGCAGCAATGTCGCCAGACGTGGAATCGGCTCGGCGGTTTCCGGGCTGATGGTCATGTTCAGTTTGGCGGCGAAGCGCACGGCGCGCAGCATGCGTACCGGATCTTCCCGATAGCGGGTTTCGGGATCGCCAATCAACCGGATCACGCCCTGACGCAGATCGTTTAATCCGCCGGTGTAATCACGCACGCTGAAATCGGCGACGCTGTAATAGAGGCTGTTAATGGAAAAATCGCGGCGTTGCGCATCTTCTTCAATGCTGCCAAAAATATTATCGCGTAACAGCATGCCGTTCTGTGCCTGCTGCGAAGTGGTTTTTAGCTGCTGCTCCTGATGTTGCTCGTGATGGCCGCGAAAGGTCGCGACTTCGATCACTTCAGGGCCAAACATCACGTGAGCGAGGCGGAAACGGCGGCCAACCAAGCGGCAATTGCGAAATAGTTTACGTACCTGCTCCGGCGTCGCATTGGTGGTGATATCAAAATCTTTTGGCTTTTTCCCTAGCAGCAGATCTCTTACGCCGCCGCCAACCAGATAAGCTTCATAGCCCGATTTGTTCAGGCGATAGAGTACCTTCAGCGCATTTTCGCTGATATCACTGTGCGAAAGGTTATGCTGGTCGCACGGAATCACGGCCATAGCCTGACGCACGGGCTCCGCGGTGGCCACGTCATTGTCGCGGCTGAGTACCTTGCGACAGAAATTAGCGACTCGGGTAAAGATGGTACACCTCGATAGTGATGAAAAAATAACGGTACAACAAAAAATAGCGGCTAATCATAGCTCACCGCGCCACCTTTGAGAATGCCGATGTTGCCTCAGCCACCCCGATTAACGGAATTGATGCGAGCGACCAATGGCTAATGGCCCATTGTAAAAGGCGCGGCAACGCCATGTCCTGCCACTGCTCCGGCACCGGCTGATTAAGAAAGCGCAGCGCGCTTAACAGTACCGGGCGCGGATCGCCATCCGGTAGCGCTGGTGTGTGGTTCTGCTTGGAAAGCTTATTTCCCTGCGCGTTGAGCGCTAGCGGTAAATGGATGTAATCCGGTACCGGATAACCTAGCTGTTGATAGAGCGCGATCTGCCGGACGGTGGGGGCGATCAGGTCTGCGCCGCGCACGATTTCCGTTACCCCTTGATCGTGGTCATCCACCACAACGGCAAGATTATAGGCGAATAATCCATCGCGGCGGTGAATGATAAAATCTTCCTGTGCCAGCGCCGGATCGGCATATAGCTCTCCACGCAACCTGTCGTGAAAGTGCAACACCGGGTTGTCTTGGCGCAAACGAAGGGCGGCGTGAGTAGGGCCCAGTTGGCGCGTACGGCAATGGCCATCATACTGCCCGCCCAGTGAATGAATGCGTTGGCGCGTGCAATCGCAGTAGTAGCACTGGTGGCGCGCTTTCAGTGTGGCCAGCACGTCCAGATAACGCGCATGCCGTTGGGACTGATAAAGCACTGGGCCATCCCACAGCAAACCGTAGTGTTCCAGCTGTGAAAGAATGCGGCTTGCCGCGCCGGCCACTTCGCGCGGCGGATCGATGTCTTCAATGCGCACCAGCCATCGGCCACGATGGGCGCGTGCCTGTAGGTAGCTGCCTAATGCTGCGATCAGGGAACCAAAATGAAGATCGCCGGAAGGCGATGGGGCAAAACGGCCGGTATAACGATGGTTGTCAGGCATACGGGTGAACAATGCCTGCACGTCACTCCCGCATTCGGTGCATAGGTATCTACACAAGCCTAAAAACTCCTTTAAAAACAGTTAGTTACTATTTCATGCTGTTTTTAATAACTTCCTAATTTATAAGCCATTTTTAGACTTGTGTAGATACCTATGCATTCGGTGCCGGGAGATGACGCTACGGCAAAAACGTAAAGCGGAACAGCTTTTCCGCCCTACTGTGGGATTATCCCGCCATCTGTTTCTCGCGGATTTCCGCCAGCGTTTTGCAGTCAATGCATAAATCGGCGGTAGGACGTGCTTCCAAGCGACGGATACCAATTTCAACACCACAAGAATCACAGTAGCCGAAGTCCTCGTCTTCGATTTTCTGTAGTGTTTTGGAAATCTTTTTGATCAACTTTCGTTCCCGATCGCGGTTACGCAGTTCCAGACTGAACTCCTCTTCCTGTGCGGCGCGATCGACCGGATCCGGGAAGTTGGCTGCTTCATCGCGCATATGGGAAACAGTGCGATCCACTTCATCCCTGAGTTGATTGCGCCATGCTTCAAGAATACGCTTGAAATGAGCCAATTGGGCGTCGTTCATGTACTCTTCGCCCGGCTTTTCCTGGTAGGGCTCCACTCCGGCAATTGCGAGAATGCTCAGAGAAGATGTCTTACGGTTTTGCTCTTCTTGCATGTTGCTTCTCCTACATAACACGACACGCACTATCGATCCCTAAGGGGGGAGAAAAACAGGCCGCTATAAATAGCAGATGGAACTGGGGTTGGCAATAATTCCTGTCACAGGCCTGATAAGGTGCCAGGAACCTCGTCGTCACATCCGATAATAAACAACAGGTAAAGGCACCTACCGTCTTTATCGCGTTACGGTTAACGGCAACGGGTACGTGAGCGTAATACCGTCAGGGCATAATGTGGTGGCATAGCAAAAAATTTCAACCCCCTTTTGCCGTGCTTCGCAAAATAATTCTGCATAACGGGCATCGATGTGCTGTGCAGGCGCAACTTCGGCGATGCCAGAGTGCAGCACCGCGAAAAACAGCACTGCATGTTCGCCGTTTTCAGCCACCTGCATCAATTCGCGCAGGTGTTTTTGCCCGCGCTGCGTCACGGCATCGGGAAAAAATCCCTAGTGAGGCGACATATACAACGGCGTTTGTTGCAATAATGTAACTGACTTCACCTCAATATATCAGTTAATCTGCCCCGGTGCCTGTAATAGCAGGTCAATGCGGCTGTTCTCCGTGCCGTATTTCACTTCGGGGGTGATTTGGCGGTAGCCGGCCAACTCAGGAATGCGTTGCGTCAGCAGCGCTTCATACACCAGATGATTGGCGCGCAGCGTATTGACACAAATCCAATGCCCCTGCGCGGTTTCTGTAAGTTCCCAGCTGTGCGCGTATTTACGCTTGAGGTTATCTGAGGTGGAGTACCACACTGTATAGCCAAGCGACTTAATTTTGATTACACCATATGGACTGAGAACAAAATCTCTGTATCGCAACCACTCTCTCTTTTTTTGCTTTTTGCTTGTGCCCATTTATGCTCAATTGGAGCCTGTTTAAGATTTTGTGTAAATGCCTTTCCTCAGAAGTGACCGTCAAGGCGGTCACCGAACTCGATAATAAAGCGACTCATTGCCATACGCCAGTCCTGTAAGGGCATCGTCCATTTCTGTGATGCCGCCTGGATTGCCAGCCATACGACCTTCTTCACCGAGTCATCAGTCGGGAACACCTTGCGTTTCTTGATTACATGCCGGATAGCGGTGATCCCATGTCCCACCGAACGTCTCCAGCGCCTGAAGCGCGGCCTCTTCGGTTGGAGCCTGATACACTGCTTTGAGGTCGCGTGTTACCGCCTTATCGTCCTTCCAGGCAACGAAGCGCAGACTGTTGCGCGCCATGTGCACGATGCACAACTGGATGCGGGCTTCCGGGTAGACCGTGTTGATGCCATCCGGGAACCCTTTCAGGCCGTCCACACAGCCAATGAGGATGTCGGTCAGGCCACGGTTTTTCAGTTCTGTCAGCACGTTCAGCCAGAACTTTGCGCCTTCATTTTCGGCCAGCCACATCCCCAGTAGCTCTTTCTGGCCTTCGATATTGATACCCAGCGCCAGGAACACAGACTTATTGATAACGCGGCTGTCCTGCCGGACTTTCAGAACGATACAGTCAAGGTAAACAATGGGATAAACCGCATCCAGGGGGCGATTTTGCCATTCAACAACCTGCTCCATAACGGCATCGGTGACCTTCGATACCAGGGCGGGTGAGACATCCGCGTCATATAGTCAACCGACTTAAAAATGATTACAGCCAATGCCCTGATATGTGGCAAAAAAATACAGCTAATTGTTATCAAAATAATGTCGCTTGGCTATATAGCTAAATAGCTAAACGACTTAATTTTGATTATATTATTTAAATGAGCTATTCAATTGATTTTAGACGTAAAGTGATATCTACACGGGAAGAAGAAGGGTTGAGTATCCGGGAAACAGCGAAGCAATTTCGGATTGGCCCTGCCTCTGTATCGCGTTGGATTAATCAAATAGCGTCAAAAGCATCGACCACGCGTCAGCGAAAGAGCGATAAATCCGAGTTGATAAAAGATGTTGAACCATATCCAGATGCTTACCAAAAAGAACGTGCAGAGCGTTTTGGCGTTTGTCAGAAGGCCATTTGGCAAGCTCTTAAAAAGCTGGGATTGACCTATAAAAAAACTCTACGTCATCCGAAAGCCGACAGAAGCGCCCGGCAAGCATTTCAACAAAAAATACAACAGTATGAAAAAGAAGGTAAACCTATTGTTTTTATTGATGAAAGTGGTTTTCCAGATGATACCCCACGGACTCACGGCTATTCCCCAAAAGGTCAACGGTGTTTTGGGCTGAAGAACGGGGGAGCCAAGGGAAGAACAAATGTTATCGGCGCGTTATTAGGCACAACGCTGTTTGCTATCGGATTATTTGATATCAATATTAACAGCGATGTTTTCTATTCCTGGGTCACACAAGTCCTTATCCCAGTACTCCCTAAAAACAGGGTAATCGTGATGGACAATGCAACTTTTCACAAAAAACATAATATTCAACAAGTCATCATCGATGCAGGGTATATGGTGGAGTATTTGCCTACATATTCGCCAGATCTTAACCCCATTGAGCATAAATGGGCACAAGCAAAAAGCAAAAAAAGAGAGAGTGGTTGCGATACAGAGATTTTGTTCTCAGTCCATATGGTGTAATCAAAATTAAGTCGCTTGGCTATATCAGAACAGAACATCGTGCACTGAGATGAAGAAAAAGGTACCCTGCGCGCCAGTCGACGTGAGTGCATTGGCTGCCTGACGTTGCGTTACCAGCCGCTGAATAAACCCTCTGATGAGGCGATGCAGCAGGCGCTGCTCAACTGGGTGCGCGAGCAGGGTCTGGCTGCGCTCAACTTGCAAAACGACGCGGAACAGCTGCGGATACGCGTGGCTTGCGCGCAGCGTTGGCTTGCCGAGGGCGACTGGCCCGCCGTGGACGATGAGGCTCTGCTGGCAAAGTTGGATACTTGGTTGTTGCCGTCGCTGCACGGCGTGCGCGATGTGCGTACACTGCGACAGCGGCTGGAAAGCGCGCTGCCGCGCCATTACACCGCACCGGGCGGCAGCCATCTGCCGTTGCGCTATCATTACGATCAGCCGCCGGCGCTCGCGGTGCGTATGCAGGAGATGTTTGGTGAGCGGCAGAACCCCACAGTGGCAGAAGGGCGCGTTGCCGTGGTGTTGGAACTGCTCTCTCCGGCGCATCGACCTTTGCAGATCACGCGCAATCTGGCCGCCTTCTGGCAAGGCGCATACCGTGAGGTGCAAAAAGAGATGAAAGGGCGTTATCCCAAACACGTATGGCCGGACGATCCTGCCAATACTGCGCCGACGCGGCGCACGAAGAAATACCAGACTCCCTGATACGTTATTGCAACGTATTTCAGACGGTTCTGCTTTTCTGAAACCGGGCGGAATAACAGAGTAAGTGACGACAGTCAGCGCCTACGTCTATAGTGGTGCTGTTATTGTCATTAACCTGACGGAGAAGTAACCGCAATGTCACAGGACGATCGTGAACCTATCGGACGCAAAGGAAGAGCGTCAGGACGAAAACCGCCGCGCGCTCAGGCGACCCGGCGTCGTAGTCGAAGGGATGACTATGAAGAAGAGGATGACGTCTATCAGGATGACATTGATGAAGAAGACGACGAGGACGAGATGAGCAAAAAACCGCGTAAAAAAAGACGCTGGCTTGGGTTGTTCATTAAGCTGTCGCTGGTCTTCGCCGTGGTGCTTGCGCTGTATGGCGTCTATCTTGACAGCCAGATTCGCAGCCGAATCGAAGGCAAAGTGTGGCAGCTGCCTGCGGCCGTTTATGGCCGCATGGTGAACCTCGAACCGGGCATGTCCTACAGCCAGAAAGAGATGATAAACCTGCTGGAAGGGATGCAATACCGTCAGGTATCGCGTATCACCCGGCCGGGCGAATTCAGCGTGCGTGGTAATACCATTGATATACTTCGTCGCCCGTTCGATTTCCCCGATGGTAAGGAAGGGCAGATCAATGCCCGACTGATCTTTACCAACGATCGTCTGGCTCAGATCCAAAACTTGGAGAACCAACGTAACTTTGGTTTCTTTCGTCTCGATCCGCGCCTGATCACCATGATGCAATCCCCTAACGGGGAGCAGCGGCTGTTCGTGCAGCGCTCCGGTTTCCCGGATTTACTGGTTGATACGCTGGTCGCGACTGAAGACCGCCATTTTTACCAGCATGACGGCATCAGCTTCCTGTCTATTGGCCGTGCTTTTCTGGCGAACATCACGGCTGGCCGCTCGGTGCAGGGCGGGAGTACCCTGACGCAGCAGCTGGTGAAAAACCTGTTTCTTACCAATGAACGCTCCTTGTGGCGTAAAGCGAACGAAGCCTACATGGCGTTGATCATGGATTACCGCTACAGCAAAGATCGCATTCTTGAGCTGTACCTGAACGAAGTGTATCTCGGCCAGAGCGGCAACGATCAGATTCGTGGTTTCCCGCTTGCCAGCCTTTATTACTTCGGTCGTCCTGTTAATGAACTGAGTCTCGATCAGCAGGCATTGTTGGTCGGTATGGTAAAAGGCGCTTCGCTGTATAACCCGTGGCGTAATCCGCAACTGACATTAGAACGCCGTAATCTGGTGCTGCGTTTGCTGCAAAACCAGCAGATTATTGATGAAGATCTCTACAACATGCTGAGCGCCCGCCCGTTAGGGGTGCAGCCGAAAGGAGGCGTGATCACACCGCAACCTGCCTTTATGCAACTGGTGCGTCAGGAGTTGCAGCAGCGACTGGGGGATAAGGTAAAAGATCTTTCCGGCGTGAAGATTTTCACCACGCTGGATCCGGTGTCGCAGGATGCGGCTGAAAAAGCGGTGGAAGAGGGGATTCCTGCGCTGCGTGCGGCACGCAACGTTAGCGATCTGGAATCTGCCATGGTGGTTGTCGATCGTTTTAGTGGTGAAATTCGCGCCATGGTGGGTGGGGCTCAAACCAAATACGCCGGTTTTAACCGTGCCATGCAGGCGCGTCGTCCTGTGGGTTCACTGGCAAAACCGCCGACCTACCTGACCGCATTGAGTCAGCCTGACACCTTCCGTCTCAATACCTGGTTGGCGGATGAACCACTCTTGCTCAAGCAGCCGAACGGGCAGGTGTGGCAGCCGAACAACTACGATCGCCAGTTCCGTGGACGCGTGATGTTGGTGGATGCATTAGCCAACTCGCTGAACGTGCCGACGGTCAATTTGGGGATGACGGTTGGGCTGGAGCAGATCAGCAATACGCTGCAACGTTTGGGTATCCAGAAAGAGGTGATCCAACCGGTGCCTGCCATGCTGCTGGGGGCCATCAGCCTGACACCGATGGAAGTGGCGCAGAAGTATCAAACCATCGCCAGCGGCGGTAATCGCGCGCCCTTGTCGGCGCTGCGTTCGGTGATCGCGGAAGACGGTAGCGTGCTGTATCAAAGCTTCCCGCAGGCTGAACGCGCGGTGCCGGCTCAGGCTGCGTACCTGACGCTGTATGGCATGCAGCAGGTGGTTGAGCGCGGAACTTCACGCTCATTGGCGGTGAAGTTCCCCAATTACCATCTGGCGGCGAAAACCGGGACCACCAACGATCTGCGCGACAGCTGGTTTGCCGGTGTTGATGGCAAAGAAGTGGCGATCACCTGGGTAGGGCGCGATAACAACGGTCCGGCAAAACTGACCGGTGCCAACGGTGCGTTAACGCTGTATCGCCGCTATCTGGAAAACCAGACGCCGCTGGCGCTGATGCTGACACCGCCGGAAGGCATCGCAACTATGACTGTCGATAGTGGCGGCCAGTTTATCTGTAATGGCAGCGCAGGCCGGGCATTGCCGGTGTGGACGGAAAACCCGCAAGCGCTGTGCCAGAGCGCACAACAGCAGCAACAAGTGCCCGCACAGCAAAACGACAGCGGTGTCGCTGATTGGATCAAAGAGATGTTTGGTCAGTAACCACGCCGTTTACGCTGATGAACAACGCCCCAACGCGATCTGTGCCGGGGCGTTGTGTTTTTTGGGATTAAAACTCTTGCGAGAGGGATCTTGTTACGCCTATCATTCCCGCTCTTGATAATAATCATTATCGTTCTCTTTTGCGTCGGTAGCACCACGCTAAAAAGCACTGCTATAGCCAAGCGACATTATTTTGATAACAATTAGCTGTATTTTTTTTCCACATATCAGGGCATTGGCTGTAATCATTTTTAAGTCGGTTGGCTATACCTGACAAACAGCGAACAGCAACAACGGGTTACGACGGTTATGCAAAATCCAGACACCTCTTCTCATGAATCGGTGCGGGCTGATAATGGGCCGGATACCACCCTTCGTCTCGACGATGTCAGCTTTGCTGTGCCTAGTCGCACCCTGCTGCATTCGCTTTCTCTGACATTTCCCATCGGTAAAGTGTGTGGATTGATTGGTCACAACGGTTCAGGTAAATCAACGTTGTTGAAGATGCAGGGGCGTCATCAAACGCCAAGTAGCGGCGTGATATCGGTCAAGGACACGCCGTTGCCCTGCTGGGACAGCAAATCCTTTGCCAGACAGGTTGCGTATCTGCCCCAACAACTCCCTGCCGCGGAAGGTATGACGGTGCGTGAGCTGGTTGCGCTCGGACGTTACCCGTGGCACGGGGCGCTTTGGCAGTACCGATCGCGAAAAGGTGGAAAACGCTATCGCCGTCGTGGGGCTGAAGCCGTTCGCTCACCGTTTGGTGGTGAGCGTCAACGCGCCTGGCTGGCAATGACGGTGGCGCAGGACAGCCGCTGTCTGCTGCTGGATGAGCCGACGTCAGCGTTAGACATTGCGCATCAGGTTGAGGTACTGGCCCTGATCCAACGCATGAGCAGTGAGCAGGGGGTGACGGTGATCGCTGTGCTGCACGATATCAATATGGCGGCACGCTACTGTGATTATCTGGTGGCATTGCGCGGTGGAGAAATGATTGCGCAGGGGACACCGGATGCCATCATGACGCCGCAGGTGCTTGAAGCGGTGTACGGCATTTCGATGGGGATCCTGCCGCATCCTGGCGGCGGTGCGCCAGTCAGCTTTGTGTGCTAAAGATGACTTTGTTATCCCATCGTATCAATGACGATCGCCGTCGCGTGCTGACGGCGTTGTTGCTTTCCCCCTGTGCTTCTCTGCCTAGGCAAAAACCGAGGCACCGCAAGACCTGCGGCGCATCGTGGCGCTCGAGTGGTTGCCTGCTGAACTGCTGCTGGCGCTGGGGGTTATAGCCAAGCGACATTATTTTGATAACAATTAGCTGTATTTTTTTTCCACATACTAGGGCATTGGCTGTAATCATTTTTAAGTCGTTTGGCTATAACGCTGTTGGGAGTGGACGATGGCGTGGCAAGTAATCTGGGCTTAGTCCTAGTGCTGGCGCGCTTAACCACGCTCGGTGTCGCGATTTTCCTCAACGCTCAGCTGGTGAACGTGGCGGGAATTATCGGCTTTGTTGGCCTGTTTGCCCCGTTGCTGGCCCGCATGCTGGGCGCTCGTCGCTTGTGGCAACGGCTCTGGCTGGCGCCATTGTAGGGGCGTTGCTGCTGGGATTGATCGATCAAACCGTGCTGTGGCTGCTGCCGCGCTTACGCCCCACGCACCAGCCTGCGTTGGCGAAAGCCGGAGAGATTAACGCCGTGGCCCCCCGCTGGGGCAGCTGGCAGGGATAATGCTGTTGCTGGGCGCTTTGGCAATAGCGCTGATGCTGGGTAAAGGTGCACAAGGCTGGCAATGGAGCTACGGTGAGGCGATGGCGGGCACACTGATCCAGAAACTGACGGCTAACCCGATGGGCAGCCCGGAAGTGTTATAGCCAACCGACTTAAAAATGATCACAACAGATGCCCTGATATGCGGCAAAAAAGCATAGCTGGCTGTTATCAAAATAATGTCGATTGGCTATAGGTATCAGCGCGGATGCCGCGACCGGGGTTATTCTGTTGCTGTTCCTGATACCGGGAGACGCCAGCGCATGGCAGCTGCTAGCGGGCAGCGCGGGTGCGGCGTTGAAACTGCTGGTGATGATCACCATTGCCAGTCGCGGTGGGTTTTCCACCCAGCGCATGCTATTGGCGGGGATTGCTCTGAGCACCGCATTTTCCACCGTGCTTACGCTGCTGCTTGCGAGTGGTGATCCACGTATGAGCGGTGTAATCACCTGGATTTCTGGATCGACATACGCCGTTGAATCTGAACAGGCGATCAACACTGCGGGTGTGGCACTGGTGTTGGCGCTAATGGTGCCCTTGTGCCAACGTTGGCTGCGCATTTTGCCGTTGGGCAGCGTGACCGCCCAGTCATTAGGCGTCGCTATCACGCCTGTGCGCTTGCTGATTTTGCTGTTGGCATCAGTGTTGACCGCTATGGCAACCCTGACGGTGGGACCGCTTAGCTTTGTCGGGCTGATGGCTCCCCATCTGGCGCGCATGATGGGGTTCTCCCGCGTGATCCCTCAACTTTGCTGTTCCGCACTGAATTGGCGGCATATTGATGCTGTTGGCCGATTGGGCGGGCCGCATGATCCTGTTTCCTAATCAGGTGCCTGCTGATCTGCTGGCGACCTTTATCGGTGCGCCTTACTTTATTTATCTGCTGCGTAAGCAAGCCCATTAACGACCTGTTGGCAGTGAAAACCTTGCCAACAGGTAAATCCTATTTATACATTAAATGCAAACCATTATCACCATGATTCTCATTACCTAATATAGTTAAACGACTTAATTTTGATTACATTATTTAAATGAGCTATTCAATTGATTTTAGACGTAAAGTGATATCTACACGGGAAGAAGAAGGGTTGAGTATCCGAGAAACAGCGAAGCAATTTCGGATTGGCCCTGCCTCTGTATCGCGTTGGATTAATCAAATAGCGGCTTTGTTGAATAATAGTGAGTCATGCTGTTCTGGCATGCTTGTTTTGGGCAAAAATGCTGGTCACACCGGGAGCACCACCAAGATCTTGGTGTAACATACTGATTTTACGTTAATGGAATCCGCAGCCTTTATGGCTGTGCAGTATAATATCTATTTATTCAACAAAGCGTCAAAAGCATCGACCACGCGTCAGCGAAAGAGCGATAAATCCGAGTTGATAAAAGATGTTGAACCATATCCAGATGCTTACCAAAAAGAACGTGCAGAGCGTTTTGGCGTTTGTCAGAAGGCCATTTGGCAAGCTCTTAAAAAGCTGGGATTGACCTATAAAAAAACTCTACGTCATCCGAAAGCCGACGAAAGCGCCCGGCAAGCATTTCAACAAAAAATACAACAGTATGAAAAAGAAGGTAAACCTGTTGTTTTTATTGATGAAAGTGGTTTTCCACACGATACCCCACGGACTCACGGCTATTCCCCAAAAGGTCAACGGTGTTTTGGTCTGAAGAACGGGGGAGCCAAGGGAAGAACAAATGTTATCGGCGCTTTATTAGGCACAACGCTGTTTGCTATCGGATTATTTGATATCAATATTAACAGCGATGTTTTCTATTCCTGGGTCACACAAGTCCTTATCTGTATTAGTCGCGACTAATACACTTAACCCAATTGAGCATAAATGGGCACAAAAAAAAAGCAAAAAAAGAGAGAGTGGTTGTGATACAGAGATTTTGTTCTCAGTCCATATGGTGTAATCAAAATTAAGTCGCCTGGCTATATTACAGCGCGCTTAGTGACAGCTATGCCTATGGCGCGCCGCGCAGCGTGTCCATGAGTGTGAATTACAACTTCTGATGCGCAAACGCCCCGATCGCACGATTGGGGCGTTTCTCTTGGCGTCGATTACAATTGGGCAAAACAGCGGCGTGCTGCCGCGATGGTGTGCTCAATATCCTGCTGGCTGTGCGCCAGTGACATAAAGCCCGCTTCAAACGCTGATGGAGCCAGATAAACGCCTTCGGCCAGCATCAGGTGGAAGAAACGCTTAAAGCGCTCCACGTCGCACTGCGTTACATCCTGATAGCAGGTTACGCTCGGTGCATCGGTGAAAAACAGACCGAACATGCCGCCCACGTGATTCACCACCAAAGGAATATGCTGCGCTTTGGCCGCTGCTTCCAGCCCCTGTGCCAACTGTGTGGTCAATGCGGTGAGGGTGTCGTGCACCCCGGGTTTAGCCACTTCGCTCAGGCAGGCAAAACCCGCTGCCATGGCAATCGGGTTACCGGACAGCGTCCCCGCCTGATACACCGGGCCAGTTGGGGCCAGCGCTTGCATCACATCACGTCGTCCACCAAAAGCGCCTACTGGCATACCGCCACCAATGATTTTACCCAGACAGGTCAGGTCGGGCACTACGCCGTAGTGCGCCTGTGCGCCGCCTAGTGCTACGCGAAAGCCTGTCATCACTTCATCGATGATCAGCAGCGCGCCGAATTCATCGCACAGTGCACGTAAGCCCGGCAGAAACTCAGGCAGTGGCGGAATACAGTTCATGTTGCCAGCCACTGGCTCAACGATAATCGCTGCAATGTCATCAGGGTATTGCTCGAAAGCCTGACGGACTGAATCCACATCATTATAGATGCAGGTCAGGGTATGACGGGCGAAATCAGCGGGTACGCCAGGGGAATTAGTCTGGCCCAGTGTCAATGCGCCCGAGCCCGCTTTGACCAGTAGGCAGTCCGCGTGGCCGTGATAGCAGCCCTCAAACTTGATGATTTTGTCACGGCCCGTGAAGCCGCGCGCCAGACGAATGGCGCTCATGGTCGCTTCGGTACCGGAATTCACCATGCGCACCATATCCATCGACGGCACCAGCGAGGTCACCAAGCGCGCCATGTGCACTTCCATTTCAGTTGGTGCACCAAAACTTAATCCGCGCTCTGCGGCGACGATCACCGCCTGACGAATGGCGGGATGGTTATGCCCGAGCACCATGGGGCCCCAGGAACCGACATAATCGATATGAGCGTTACCGTCCGCATCGTAGAGATGTGATCCTTCCGCCCGCTCGATAAACAACGGCACGCCGCCGACGCCGTTGAACGCGCGCACCGGCGAGTTGACGCCGCCGGGAATAAGCTGCTGTGCCGCAGCGTAGAGACTTTCTGATTTATTCATGGAAAGAGTCCTGAAAAGAGAGCGGAGTTTTGCCTATTGTAAACAACGCTGTCGCGTTATCAAATTTGCGTCATTGATGTCAGAGGGCATAGGTATCTACACATCTTTTGCAATATAGCCAAACGACTTAAAAATAATTACAGTAAATACCCTGATATGTGGCAAAAAAATACAGCTAATTGTTATCAAAATAATGTCGCTTGGCTATATCTGCTATTACGTTGCTGCATGATCTCAACTTATCCATCGGCGGGATTGATGCCCGCCTTAACCGGCGTTATCAGCGTCTGGTTAAGCAACACATGACTCCCCCAGCACCACTGGCGTCAGCCGTTAAAGACCTTGCCTGCGCGCAGAAAACAACATTCGCCACTACTCAGGCCGGTTGGCGTTTTTTTAATAATGAACGTATTAGCTTCAGTCAGCTCAATGAACCGATTATTTCGCTGGCTCTCCGGCAGGTTGCACTTAGCCCGCATCCATACGCTCTCGTCGTTCACGACTGGTCTCATTTACAGTTTCGTACCCACAATGGGAAAGAAGAACGTTTGAAAATGACGCATGGTGGCGACGTCGGTTATGAACTACAAACCCGCCTACTGGTTGATGCTGCAAATGGTTTACCAATAGCGCCCCTGTCTCAAACTCTAACCGATAGGGCGGGTTGTCGTTCAACGCTAACCGAGGGCTTGTCTGAGAGTCTGACTCATATGGATGCTTTGAGGGCTGATATCGCCCACGTTGAGTCTCTTGATACCGGGAAGAAGTTAGTTCATCTCATTGACCGTGAAGGTGACTTTATCGGGCATATGCGCACATTAAGCTCCCAGGGAATATGTTGGCTTATCCGGGGAAAGGAAGGGCATCGGGCCGAGTGGGGCGGTGACACCCGTAAAATTGGTGAAATTGCAGACGATCTGCCATTTATCGCAAACGGACAGGTTGGCTGGAAAGGGAAAAAAGCCAATATGGAGATCGGGGAAACATCCGTGATCATAACGCGAACAGCAAAACCGAAGCGGAAAGACAAGAGCACCGGACGGCGAGTGAAAGTTCAGCCAGGCGTAGCTCTGACACTCAGATTAGTTGTGGTTCGCCTTACCGATACTCACGGTAAATTTATCTGTACTAGCTCAGACCTGATCTGACAGTTACCGATTATTTATACAGGTGTCTGTCAGATTACATCTGGTTCAGATTCTTTTCTGCCCAGATCCGTTTTCCATCGAGTAAAGTGGCCATCGGCGTACGCCCGCAGCACATTTTTCCCTGATGAGTTCTCTCATTATTGTAATGCCACAACCAGTTGTCCAGATCTACCTGCAGGCTTTCCAGGTCTCCATATAACTTCTTGCCGAACGTAACCTGATAAAAATCCTGCAAAATGGTTTTATGGAAGCGCTCGCAGATGCCGTTCGTCTGCGGAGACGTCGCCTTCGTTTTCGTATGCTCGATATCGTTGATAGCCAGATAAAGCTGATAATCATGCTGCTCCACTTTACCACAGTACTCCGTACCCCTGTCGGTCAGTATTCTCAGCACCGGCAGTCCCTGAGCCTCGTAGAACGGGAGTACGCTATCATTGAGCAGGTCGGCGGCGGTGAGCGGTGTTTTATTCGTATACAGCTTGCAGTGCGCCACTTTCGAGTACGTATCCACGAACGTCTGCTGGTAGATACGGCCCACCCCCTTCAGATTGCCCACGTAGAAGGTGTCCTGCGAGCCCAGATACCCGGGATGTGCTGTCTCGATTTCACCGCAGGCCTCATCATCGTGCGCCTTCTTCTCCAGGGCTGCGATTTGAGCGTCGGTAAGGACAATGCCTTCTCTGGCGACCTTTTCCTCAAGCGCCTTCAGGCGTTTACGGAAGTTCTCCAGGTCGTGTCGTTGCCAGATGGAGTGCACGCCGCTGCCGGAGATAAATACGCCTTTTTTACGCAGCTCATTACTGGTCCGGTGCTGCCCATGGGGCGGGAACTCAATAGCATAATCAACAACCGCGCGTTTAGTGGCTTCGTCGGCGCGGTTCTTCAGGTTCGGAACCCGGCGGTTCTGGTTAAGCAGCGCATCAATGCCGCCTTCAGCAGCCAGTTCCTGATAACGGTAAAATGTATCGCGTGACACGCCCATGATCTTGCAGGCTTTTGATACGTTATAGCCAAGCGACATTATTTTGATAACAATTAGCTGTATTTTTTTGCCACATATCAGGGCATTGGCTGTAATCATTTTTAAGTCGGTTGGCTATACTGAGTTCTTCGGCGAGATTGAGCAGGCCGGCTTTGTGTTTGATAATGGGATTGTTAGTATGAAGCATGAGAGTTACCTCGCGTTTTGTTTAAGGATTAGACACCCATATCAAAACCGGTAACTCTCAACCTTTCAAGGTCCAGTGTCAGATCTAGTCGCGACTAATACAATTTATCGGACGCTGGACGCTGCTCACAAACGTTAGCAACGAGATCACCAGCGCGGAAGTCGCTCGCTGGTATTACTGGCGCTGGGGTATTGAATCCTTTTTTAAGCTGCTGAAAGGTGCCGGTCATGATGTAGAAAAATGGCTTGAGCGCAGTGCTGGTGCCCTGCTACGCAGGTTATTGATAGCTAGCATGGCATGTGTGCTGGTATGGCGGCTGCAACGCGCTGAAGGAGACGACAATGCGGCAGCCCGTCAGTTAATTTGCCGATTATCCGGACAACAACAAAAACGAGGGCGTAAAGAAAGCGCCCCAGCGCTGCTTGCCGGACTATCCATCCTGCTAAATACCTTGACGTTATTAGCAGACTATACCCCGGAAGAACTTGCCCACTTAGCTATGGTGGTTTTTAACCCTTTATGATGTGTAGATACCTATGGTCAGAGGGAGAGGGAGGCGTTATGTGATGGATGGGTGTATATAGCCAAGCGACTTAATTTTGATTACACCATATGGACTGAGAACAAAATCTCTGTATCGCAACCACTCTCTCTTTTTTTGCTTTTTGCTTGTGCCCATTTATGCTCAATTGGAGCCTGTTTAAGATTTTGTGTAAATGCCTTTCCTCAGAAGTGACCGTCAAGGCGGTCACCGAACTCGATAATAAAGCGACTCATTGCCATACGCCAGTCCTGTAAGGGCATCGTCCATTTCTGTGATGCCGCCTGGATTGCCAGCCATACGACCTTCTTCACCGAGTCATCAGTCGGGAACACCTTGCGTTTCTTGATTGCATGCCGGAGCACGCTGTTCAGTGATTCTATAGCGTTCGTCGTGTAGATTACCTTGCGAAGTTCCTGCGGGTACGAGAAGAATGTCGACAGGTTGGCCCAGTTTGACTGCCAGCTCCGGCTTATCTGCGGATAGCGGTGATCTCATGTCCCACCGAACGCCTCCAGCACCTGAAGCGTGGCCTCTTCGGTTGGAGCCTGATACACTTATGAGGTCGCGTGTTACTGCCTTATAATCCTTCCAGGCAACGAAGCGCAGACTGTTGCGCACCATGTGCACGATGCACAACTGGATGCGGGCTTCCGGGTAGACCGTGTTGATGGCATCCGGGAACCCTTTCAGGCCGTCCACACAGCCAATGAGGATGTCGGTCAGGGCACGGTTTTTCAGTTCTGTCAGCACGTTCATCCAGAACTTTGCGCCTTCATTTTCGGCCAGCCACATCCCCAGTAGCTCTTTCTGGCCTTCGATATTGATACCCAGCGCCAGGAACACAGACTTATTGATAACGCGGCTGTCCTGCCGGACTTTCAGAACGATACAGTCAAGGTAAACAATGGGATAAACCGCATCCAGGGGGCGATTTTGCCATTCAACAACCTGCTCCATAACGGCATCGGTGACCTTCGATACCAGGGCGGATGAGACATCCGCGTCATACAGTTCTTTGAACGCAGCGGCAATTTCGCGGGTGGTCATCCCTTTGGCATACAACGATAAAATCTGGTTATCCATCCCGGAGAGCCGGGTCTGGTTCTTCTTCACCAGCTGCGGTTCAAAGGAACCATCACGATCACGTGGTGTACGCAGTTCCAGTGGACCATCGCCGGTGGTAACAGTCTTTGTGGAGTATAGCCAAGCGACATTATTTTGATAACAATTAGCTGTATTTTTTGCCACATATTAGGGTATTGGCTGTAATCATTTTTAAGTCGGTTGGCTATAGCTATTGCGCGTGTTAGTTCCAGATTTGGACTGGTGCTTCTCATGCCCGAGGTGATGGGTCATTTCAGCATTAAGGGCAGCTTCAAAGCTAATCTTTTTCAGCAGGCGATCAAACGGGTTGAGAGCGTCAGGGGTTTTGAGATTTTTGGCCAGCTCGTTAGCCAGAGCCTGTAACTGTTTTTCGTCCATAAAGTAACCTGCTTTTGATGTTGGATTGAACATATAGCCAACCGACTTAAAAATGATTACAGCCAATACCCTAATATGTGGCAAAAAATACAGCTAATTGTTATCAAAATAATGTCGCTTGGCTATATCAAAATCAGGCAATTACACAATCTCGTGTACAGGCTCCAGCATAACGTTCTCCAATTCGCTTAAAAGCGATAATTATTTTGTGCTAAATCGCGCGTATGGTAGCGAAATGGCGCAGGGGTTCAATGTGAGCCACCGCTAAAATGTTACATTTTTATGACGGTCGTTCAATTATTGTGCTTTACTTAACAAAATGCCCCCCGATAGACCTCATTTTGGTGTGACTTTTATCACGAAACGGTTACATATCCGGTTCGTTATTTTCGCTTTTTGCTCGAATTTGCTCTTTATCAATCATTTCTTTTCTTTTCTGTGTCTGAATACCCTTAATGAAGATCCGGAAAGGTGACACCATCATGGAAAACAGCACAGCCTACCGCGAAACCGACGTTATCGTGATTGGCGGCGGCGCGACTGGCGCGGGAACCTTGCGTGACCTAGCACTCAGGGGACTGCGTTGCTTGCTACTGGAGCGCTTCGACATCGTGACAGGCGCGACCGGGCGTAACCACGGGTTGCTGCACAGCGGTTCGCGCTATGCGGTAACTGACAGTGAATCCGCGCGCGAATGTATTGAAGAAAACCAGATTTTACGCCGCATCGCTCGGCATTGCGTGGAGCCAACCGATGGCCTGTTCCTGACACTGCCTGAAGACGATCTGGCTTATCAATCCCAGTTTATCGCGGCCTGTCAGCAGGCGGGTATCAATGCGCAGGCGATTGATCCGCAGGAAGCGCTGCGCCTCGAGCCTGCCGCTAACCCGCAGTTGATTGGCGCGGTGCGGGTGCCGGATGGCACCGTTGATCCGTTCCGACTCACCACCGCCAATATGATGGATGCCTGCGAACACGGGGCGGAAGTATTGACCTACCACGAAGTACTGGAACTGATACGTCAGGGCGATCGTGTCACCGGCATGCGCGTTTTCGACCATAAACAACAACGTACTCTCGATCTCTATGCGCAGGTGGTGATTAACGCCGCTGGCATCTGGGGACAGCGCATTGCCGAATATGCAGATTTGCGCGTGCGTATGTTCCCTGCCAAAGGCGCATTGCTGATTCTCGACCACCGTATCAACAATATGGTGATCAACCGCTGCCGTAAGCCTGCCGATGCCGACATTTTGGTGCCGGGTGACACCATTTCTCTGATCGGTACCACCTCAACCCGCGTGGACTATGACCAGATAGACAACATGTCCGTCACGCCGCAAGAGGTAGAGATCCTAATGCGTGAAGGGGCGAAGCTGGCGCCGATGATGGCCCAAACGCGCATTTTGCGCGCCTACGCGGGCGTGCGTCCGCTGGTGGCAAGCGACAATGATCCGAGCGGGCGCAGCGTAAGTCGCGGCATCGTGCTGCTTGACCATGCCGGTCGCGACGGGTTGGAAGGGTTTGTCACCATTACTGGCGGCAAATTAATGACGTACCGCCTGATGGCGGAGTGGGTCACCGACAAGGTGTGTGAAAAGCTGAGGCACAGTGCGCGCTGCACCACAGCGGAACGACCACTTCCGGGCTCCTCCAGCGCGTCTACGCAACAACCTGCTGCCGCAACGTCTGGCACGCGCGTATTTTCTGCACCGCTGCGCGGGTCCGCGATTTACCGCCACGGCGATCGCGCCACGCGCGTGCTGTCTGGCGAGTATGCCGACAGCAGTCTGGTGTGCGAATGCGAAGCGGTGACGGCGGGGGAAGTTCGCTATGCCGTGGAAGCACTCAAGGTTAACAACCTGATTGATCTGCGGCGGCGTACCCGTGTCGGGATGGGAACCTGCCAAGGCGAGCTCTGTGCGTGCCGTGCCGCCGGATTACTGTGCAAGCTTGGGCAATCGACACCGCCACAAGCGTTGGCGCAGTTAAGTCAGTTTTTAAATGAGCGCTGGAAAGGCGTTCGCCCCATCGCATGGGGTAACGCGTTGCGTGAAAGCGAATTCACCAGTTGGGTGTATCAGGGCTTGTGTGGGCTGAGTATTGAGGATCAGCAGGAGGAACAACATGCGGTATGACGTCGTCATTATCGGTGGCGGGTTAGCCGGGCTCACCTGCGGTATTCGTTTGACGGAGCAAGGAAAACACTGCGCCATTGTCAGCTCAGGACAAAGCGCCTTGCATTTCTCTTCGGGATCGCTGGATCTGCTGTCCTTTCTGCCAGATGGTGAGCCGGTTCACCATCCCCTTGAGGCGCTGTCAGCGCTGGCAAGTCAGGCTCCCGAGCATCCCTATTCGCTGATGGGTGAGGCCGCTGTACGCCGTTGGGTGCCAGAAGCCGAAGCCTTATTGGCGCGCTGTGGCGCGACCATGACGGGCAGCCATCAACAAAACCACCTGCGTTTGACGCCGCTCGGAAAATATCGCCCGTGCTGGCTGAGTCCACCGGAAATTGTCACGCGGGAACAGGGCAAACCGCTGGCATGGCGCGCTCCGCTGATTGTGGGCATTGAAGGCTTTCTGGATTTCCAGGCCTCTATCGTGGCTGATGCGCTGCAAGCTCAGGGCATTGCGGCAAAGAGTGCCGATTTACATCTACCCGCGTTGGATCGTCTGCGCGGTAACCCCAGCGAGTTCCGTGCGGTAAATATCGCTCGCGTGCTGGATCTGCCGGAAAACGCCAGCGCATTGCTGGCGGAATTGACGCGGCTGAGCGCTCATCACGATGTCGTCATTTTACCGGCTTGCCTGGGACTGGATACGCCGGATGCCGTGGCTATGCTGCAAAGTGCCTTGGGCAAACCTGTCAGTCTATTGCCGACACTTCCGCCGTCGTTACCAGGGGTTCGCTTGCATCAGGCGATGGTGCGCCGTTTCCGCCAATTGGGCGGCATGGTGATGCCGGGCGATAAAGTCGAGCGTGCCGTCTTGGGAGCAACAGAAAAGGCGCTTTATACCCGTAATCATGTCGATATCCCGTTGCGGGCTCAGCAGGTGGTGCTTGCCAGCGGTAGCTTCTTTAACAACGGGCTGGTGGCAGAGTATGATCGCGTTGTGGAGCCGGTGTTTGGTTTTGATGTGCACTATGCCGCGCTGCGTAGCGACTGGAGCCGGGAACAGGTACTGGCACCTCAGCCGTATCGCCTGTTCGGTGTGAAAACCGACGAGAAGCTGCGCCCGCGTATCAAGGGCGTCACGGTGCCCGGCGTCTATGCGATTGGCGCAGTATTGGCAGGGTTTGATCCTCTGGCGCAGGGCTGTGGCGCGGGGGTATCTTTATTGAGCACGTTGTCGGTTGCCGATACGTTGCTGCAAGGGGAGGTTGCATGAGCCTGCTCAATGACACCAGTTTTGATAATTGTATCAAGTGTACGGTGTGTACCACTTACTGCCCGGTTTCCCGAGTGAATCCTCTTTATCCGGGGCCGAAACAGGCCGGACCGGACGGTGAACGCCTGCGTCTGAAAGATCCGGCGCTGTATGACGAGGCGCTGAAATATTGCACCAACTGCAAATGCTGCGAAGTGGCCTGCCCGTCGGATGTCAAAATTGGCGATATCATTCAGCGCGCCAAAGCACGCTATAACCCGCATCGTCCTTCACTGCGTGACACCATACTCAGTCATACCGACCTGATGGGAACGGTATCCACGCCGTTTGCGCCATTAGTGAACACAGCGACCGGGCTGAAACCAGTGCGCCAGTTGCTGGATAAAGCACTGAAAATTGACCATCGACGTCAGTTGCCTAAATACTCGTTCGGCACTTTCCGACGCTGGTATCGTCAACAAGCCGAAGCGCAAAAACAGTTTAGCGAGCAAATCGCGTACTTCCACGGCTGCTACGTTAATTACAACCATCCGCAGTTGGGCAAAGACCTGATCCGCATCTTCAATGCGATGGGGATTGGCGTGCAACTGCTGGAAAAAGAGAAGTGCTGCGGTGTACCGCTGATTGCTAACGGTTTTCATACCAAGGCCAGAAAGCAGGCGCAACAAAACGTGGGCTATCTGGAAGGCGCGGTTCAGGGTAAAAATCTTACTATGGTAGCGACGTCATCAAGCTGTACGGCAACGCTGCGTGACGAATACCCGCATTTGCTGGGGGTCAATAACCACGCGGTACGCGATAGCATTACGCTGGTGACACGTGAGCTGTATCGCCTGTTAGAACAAGGCAAAACGCTGCCGCTGAATCCGCTGCCGCTGCGCGTGGCTTATCACACGCCGTGCCATATGGAGAAAATGGGGTGGGCGTCCTACGCACTGGATTTATTGCGCCGTATTCCCGGGCTGGAACTGATGGTGCTGGAATCCCAGTGCTGCGGTATCGCCGGAACTTACGGTTTTAAAAAGGAAAATTACACTACCTCGCAGGGCATTGGCGCGCCGCTGTTCCGCCAAATAGAGGAGAGTGGAGTGGATATGGTGATCACGGACTGTGAAACCTGCAAATGGCAGGTAGAGATGTCGACCAGTAAACCTTGTGAGCATCCGATCACGTTATTAGCACGCGCACTGGCGACGGAAAAATAATCCCTTACAGACGCGAATGATACAGCTAAGCGACTTAATTTTGATTACATCATATGGACTGAGAACAAAATCTCTGTATCGCAACCACTCTCTCTTTTTTTGCTTTTTGCTTGTGCCCATTTATGCTCAATGGGGTTAAAATCTGGCGAATATGTAGGCAAATACTCCACCATATACCGGCTTTGTTGAATAAACATATTTTATGCTGCACCCCCGGTGAAACGACAGATCCTCGCAACGCAAAATCATGCAGTTAGGCCTCATAAGAAAACTGTAAACCTGAGGTGACAAGCATTTTCTACCAAAACTGGCTGACAAAACAGCATGACTCACTATTATTCAACAAAGCCCCATATACCCTGCATCGATGATGACTTGTTGAATATTATGTTTTTTGTGAAAAGTTGCATTGTCCATCACGATTACCCTGTTTTTAGGGAGTACTGCGATAAGGACTTGTGTGACCCAGGAATAGAAAACATCGCTGTTAATATTGATATCAAATAATCCGATAGCAAACAGCGTTGTGCCTAATAACGCGCCGATAACATTTGTTCTTCCCTTGGCTCCCCCGTTCTTCAGCCCAAAACAACGTTGACCTTTTGGGGAACAGCCGTGAGTCCGTGGGGTATCGTGTGGAAAACCACTTTCATCAATAAAAACAATAGGTTTGACTTCTTTTTCATACTGTTGTATTTTTTGTTGAAATGCTTGCCGGGCGCTTTCGTCGGCTTTCGGATGACGTAGCGTTTTTTTATAGGTCAATCCCAGCTTTTTAAGAGCTTGCCAAATGGCCTTCTGACAAACGCCAAAACGCTTTGCACGTTCTTTTTGGTAAGTATCTGGATATGGTTCAACATCTTTTATCAACTCGGATTTATCGCTCTTTCGCTGACGCGTGGTCGATGCTTTTGACGCTATTTGATTAATCCAACGCGATACAGAGGCAGGGCCAATCCGAAATTGCTTCGCTGTTTCTCGGATACTCAACCCTTCTTCTTCCCGTGTAGATATCACTTTACGTCTAAAATCAATTGAATAGCTCATTTAAATAATGTGATCAAAATTAAGTCGTTTAGCTATACCGCCTTATATAGCCAACTGACATTATTTTGATAACAGCCAGCTATGCTTTTTTTGCCGCATATCAGGGCATTGGCTGTAATCATTTTTAAGTCGGTTGGCTATATCAAAATCAGGCAATTACACAATATCGTGTACAGGCTCTCCACGCACAGCAAAAAGGGCTGTCCTCTCGGACAGCCCCTTCGCTATATTTAAAGCCTGGCAGTTCCCTACTCTCACATGGGGAAGCCCCACACTACCATCGGCGCTACGGCGTTTCACTTCTGAGTTCGGCATGGGGTCAGGTGGGACCACCGCGCTATCGCCGCCAGGCATATTCTATTTTATCTTACCCGTCCTCACGGACCAGCAAGACCAATCTGTCTACAAGCTGAACTTCACGAGTTCTGATTCTCTACACCAACACCAAAACACCTTCGGCGTTGTAAGGTTAAGCCTCACAGGTCATTAGTACTGGTTAGCTCAATGCATCGCTGCACTTACACACCCAGCCTATCTACGTCGTCGTCTTCAACGGCCTTTCAGCGTCCTCTAGGGACAAGGGAGAACTCATCTCGGGGCAAGTTTCGTGCTTAGATGCTTTCAGCACTTATCTCTTCCGCACGTAGCTACCGGGCAATGCCATTGGCATGACAACCCGAACACCAGTGGTGCGTTCACTCCGGTCCTCTCGTACTAGGAGCAACCCCCCCCAATTCTCCAACGCCCACGGCAGATAGGGACCGAACTGTCTCACGACGTTCTAAACCCAGCTCGCGTACCACTTTAAATGGCGAACAGCCATACCCTTGGGACCTACTTCAGCCCCAGGATGTGATGAGCCGACATCGAGGTGCCAAACACCGCCGTCGATATGAACTCTTGGGCGGTATCAGCCTGTTATCCCCGGAGTACCTTTTATCCGTTGAGCGATGGCCCTTCCATTCAGAACCACCGGATCACTAAGACCTACTTTCGTACCTGCTCGAGCCGTCACTCTCGCAGTCAAGCTAGCTTATGCCTTTGCACTAACCTCCTGATGTCCGACCAGGATTAGCTAACCTTCGTGCTCCTCCGTTACTCTTTGGGAGGAGACCGCCCCAGTCAAACTACCCACCAGACACTGTCCCCAGTCCGGATTACGGACCCAGGTTAGAACATCAAACATTAAAGGGTGGTATTTCAAGGTTGGCTCCATGCAGACTGGCGTCCACACTTCAAAGCCTCCCACCTATCCTACACATCAAGGCTCAAGGTTCAGTGTCAAGCTATAGTAAAGGTTCACGGGGTCTTTCCGTCTTGCCGCGGGTACACTGCATCTTCACAGCGAGTTCAATTTCACTGAGTCTCGGGTGGAGACAGCCTGGCCATCATTACGCCATTCGTGCAGGTCGGAACTTACCCGACAAGGAATTTCGCTACCTTAGGACCGTTATAGTTACGGCCGCCGTTTACTGGGGCTTCGATCAAGAGCTTCTCCTTGCGGATAACCCCATCAATTAACCTTCCAGCACCGGGCAGGCGTCACACCGTATACGTCCACTTTCGTGTTTGCACAGTGCTGTGTTTTTATTAAACAGTTGCAGCCAGCTGGTATCTGCGACTGCGCAAAGCTTCAGGAGCAAGTCCCTACACCTCGCACAGCGTGCCTTCTCCCGAAGTTACGGCACCATTTTGCCTAGTTCCTTCACCCGAGTTCTCTCAAGCGCCTTGGTATTCTCTACCTGACCACCTGTGTCGGTTTGGGGTACGATCCAATGTTACCTGATGCTTAGAGGCTTTTCCTGGAAGCTGGGCATCTGTCACTTCAGTACCGTAGTACCTCGTCATCACGCCTCAGTGTTTAATAGCAACCCGGATTTACCAAAGTCACCCACCTACACGCTTAAACCGGGACAACCGTCGCCCGGATGACATAGCCTTCTCCGTCCCCCCTTCGCAGTAACACCAAGTACAGGAATATTAACCTGTTTCCCATCGACTACGCCT
This sequence comes from Symbiopectobacterium sp. RP, assembly GCF_050472005.1. Classification (NCBI taxonomy): domain Bacteria; kingdom Pseudomonadati; phylum Pseudomonadota; class Gammaproteobacteria; order Enterobacterales; family Enterobacteriaceae; genus Symbiopectobacterium; species Symbiopectobacterium sp. RP. Next base: position 490,430 of record NZ_JBGOGS010000002.1, read on the forward strand.
TTCGGCCTCGCCTTAGGGGTCGACTCACCCTGCCCCGATTAACGTTGGACAGGAACCCTTGGTCTTCCGGCGAGCGGGCTTTTCACCCGCTTTATCGTTACTTATGTCAGCATTCGCACTTCTGATACCTTCAGCAAACCTCACAGTTCACCTTCAACGGCTTACAGAACGCTCCCCTACCCAACAACACTAAGTGTCGCTGCCGCAGCTTCGGTGCATGGTTTAGCCCCGTTACATCTTCCGCGCAGGCCGACTCGACCAGTGAGCTATTACGCTTTCTTTAAATGATGGCTGCTTCTAAGCCAACATCCTGGCTGTCTATGCCTTCCCACATCGTTTCCCACTTAACCATGACTTTGGGACCTTAGCTGGCGGTCTGGGTTGTTTCCCTCTTCACGACGAACGTTAGCACCCGCCGTGTGTCTCCCGTGATAACATTCTTCGGTATTCGTAGTTTGCATCGGGTTGGTAAGTCGGGATGACCCCCTAGCCGAAACAGTGCTCTACCCCCGAAGATGAATTCACGAGGCGCTACCTAAATAGCTTTCGGGGAGAACCAGCTATCTCCCGGTTTGATTGGCCTTTCACCCCCAGCCACAAGTCATCCGCTAATTTTTCAACATTAGTCGGTTCGGTCCTCCAGTTAGTGTTACCCAACCTTCAACCTGCCCATGGCTAGATCACCGGGTTTCGGGTCTATACCCTGCAACTTAACGCCCAGTTAAGACTCGGTTTCCCTGCGGCTCCCCTATGCGGTTAACCTTGCTACAGAATATAAGTCGCTGACCCATTATACAAAAGGTACGCAGTCACACCCCGAAGGATGCTCCCACTGCTTGTACGTACACAGTTTCAGGTTCTGTTTCACTCCCCTCGCCGGGGTTCTTTTCGCCTTTCCCTCACGGTACTGGTTCACTATCGGTCAGTCAGGAGTATTTAGCCTTGGAGGATGGTCCCCCCATATTCAGACAGGATAACACGTGTCCCGCCCTACTCATCGAGCTCACAACCTGTGCGTCTTCGTGTACGGGACTATCACCCTTTACTGTGCGACTTTCCAGACGCTTCCACTGACACACAAGCTGATTCAGACTCTGGGCTCTTCCCCGTTCGCTCGCCGCTACTGGGGGAATCTCGGTTGATTTCTTTTCCTCGGGGTACTGAGATGTTTCAGTTCCCCCGGTTCGCCTCATGCCACTATGTATTCATGACATGATAGTGCAACGAATTGCACTGGGTTTCCCCATTCGGGTATCGTCGGTTATAACGCTTCATATCAGCTTGCCGACGCTTTTCGCAGATTAGCACGCCCTTCATCGCCTCTGACTGCCTAGGCATCCACCGTGTACGCTTATTCACTTAACCTCACAACCCGAAAATGTCTCGGGTGTGAAAGCTTGAGAGAATCACAATATTGGTAGTGAGCCAATATTGCTCGTTTCAATTTTCAGCTTGTTCCAGATTGTTAAAGAGCAAAATACTTCGCAGCATACTGTCAAACAGTACACTCTGAAGTATTGGGTATCAAGACGGTAAATGGTGGAGCTATGCGGGATCGAACCGCAGACCTCCTGCGTGCAAAGCAGGCGCTCTCCCAGCTGAGCTATAGCCCCATCGAATAGTAAACCTTTGCCAAATCGCTCTCAGGCAAGGCGCGAGTTCGCGAAGCATACATCAGTATGCGAGTGGGCGAGCATACGCAGCATTGAGAACGATTTTGGTAGGCCTGAGTGGACTTGAACCACCGACCTCACCCTTATCAGGGGTGCGCTCTAACCACCTGAGCTACAAGCCTATAAGGTCTTCTAACCGCTCGATTTCTTTCATCAGACAATCTGTGTGAACACTTCACAGAATCAGTACCATCAGGTAAGGAGGTGATCCAACCGCAGGTTCCCCTACGGTTACCTTGTTACGACTTCACCCCAGTCATGAATCACAAAGTGGTAAGCGCCCTCCCGAAGGTTAAGCTACCTACTTCTTTTGCAACCCACTCCCATGGTGTGACGGGCGGTGTGTACAAGGCCCGGGAACGTATTCACCGTAGCATTCTGATCTACGATTACTAGCGATTCCGACTTCATGGAGTCGAGTTGCAGACTCCAATCCGGACTACGACGTACTTTATGAGGTCCGCTTACTCTCGCGAGGTCGCTTCTCTTTGTATACGCCATTGTAGCACGTGTGTAGCCCTACTCGTAAGGGCCATGATGACTTGACGTCATCCCCACCTTCCTCCAGTTTATCACTGGCAGTCTCCTTTGAGTTCCCGACCGAATCGCTGGCAACAAAGGATAAGGGTTGCGCTCGTTGCGGGACTTAACCCAACATTTCACAACACGAGCTGACGACAGCCATGCAGCACCTGTCTCAGAGTTCCCGAAGGCACCTTCGTATCTCTACAAAGTTCTCTGGATGTCAAGAGTAGGTAAGGTTCTTCGCGTTGCATCGAATTAAACCACATGCTCCACCGCTTGTGCGGGCCCCCGTCAATTCATTTGAGTTTTAACCTTGCGGCCGTACTCCCCAGGCGGTCGATTTAACGCGTTAGCTCCGGAAGCCACGCCTCAAGGGCACAACCTCCAAATCGACATCGTTTACAGCGTGGACTACCAGGGTATCTAATCCTGTTTGCTCCCCACGCTTTCGCACCTGAGCGTCAGTCTTCGTCCAGGGGGCCGCCTTCGCCACCGGTATTCCTCCAGATCTCTACGCATTTCACCGCTACACCTGGAATTCTACCCCCCTCTACGAGACTCTAGCTTGCCAGTTTTGAATGCAGTTCCCAGGTTAAGCCCGGGGATTTCACATCCAACTTAACAAACCGCCTGCGTGCGCTTTACGCCCAGTCATTCCGATTAACGCTTGCACCCTCCGTATTACCGCGGCTGCTGGCACGGAGTTAGCCGGTGCTTCTTCTGCGAGTCACGTCAATCAGCAAGGTTATTAACCTTGCTGCCTTCCTCCTCGCTGAAAGTGCTTTACAACCCGAAGGCCTTCTTCACACACGCGGCATGGCTGCATCAGGCTTGCGCCCATTGTGCAATATTCCCCACTGCTGCCTCCCGTAGGAGTCTGGACCGTGTCTCAGTTCCAGTGTGGCTGGTCATCCTCTCAGACCAGCTAGGGATCGTCGCCTAGGTGAGCCATTACCTCACCTACTAGCTAATCCCATCTGGGCACATCTGATGGCGTGAGGCCCGAAAGTCCCCCACTTTGGTCTTGCGACGTTATGCGGTATTAGCTACCGTTTCCAGTAGTTATCCCCCTCCATCAGGCAGTTTCCCAGACATTACTCACCCGTCCGCCGCTCGTCACCCAGAGAGCAAGCTCTCTTGTGCTACCGCTCGACTTGCATGTGTTAGGCCTGCCGCCAGCGTTCAATCTGAGCCATGATCAAACTCTTCAATTTAAAGTTTGATTTGCTTCTACTCGAGAAGCGATGCTCAAAGAATTATTACTGTCAGTTCGTAATGAATTAACTGTTGTTCACTCTTCAAGACTTTTATTTTTTTAAGCCCGAAGGCTTTACGATAAAGTCCTGTGAGTGCCCACACAGATTGTCTGATCAATTGTTAAAGAGCGTTGCCACATCTACCGTGGCGCGGGAGGGGCATACTACGCTGCACCGCTGAAAAGTCAACGTTAATTTTTTTTTCAATTTCGCGTTCGGCTTTTCTGTTTTACTTCTTACCGTTACCACAACCGCGTGTCGCTGTTGCCGTGTCAGTAGAGGCGCAGTATAGACACTTCTCGCGCCCTGACAAGGGCTAATTTCAATTTTATTTTCGAGTGGGTGTTTTTTCGGCAGAGCGTACTAAACATCAGCATTAAACGCGTTTTTTTTGCACCAAGCTGAGCAAATTCATGTGCGAAATGCTCAACCTGTTGCCAATCGGTGTATTCAATCTCTTTACTGCTGTCCGTCTCACCACCGGTCATTCTCATAATAAGCTGAATCATCACCCGGTCGAGCCAACCATAGCGCGGATAGCGCAGTGCACCGGCAAACACACCGCACAGTGCTGGCTGCCACGGGGAGCGCAGCAAAAACTTCCGGGTGTAGGGATTGGTTTGTGCCGTGCGCTTTTCTGGCTTACGCGCGGTCAGATTCACAGAGAAGAAGGCATTTGGCAGACGCTGCAATTCCCCCACGTGTTGTTTGATAAAAGCATAAACCTCGGGCTGGAAATGACCATAACGCACCGAAGCACCGATCAGAATGCGATCGTAATGCGCGGGTTCGATATTGTCAGCGGCTGTAATGTTCACCACATCGCACTCGACCTTACCCTTTAGCACCGTCGAGATATAAGAGGCGATAGCCTTGGTTTGACCATCCTTACTGGAAAAAAGTATCAACGCTTTCATAGGTCATTGCTCTTTGGCTTTTTGTTTTAGGTTATGCGCGCCAGAACGTAGGTGTAAACAACACCAGCAAGGTAAACACCTCAAGACGCCCGAACAGCATGGTTGAAATCAGAATCCATTTCGCTGCGTCATTCATGGTGGTGAAGTTATCGGCCACTACCCCTAATCCCGGCCCCAGATTGTTTAACGTCGCCGTGACAGCGGCAAAAGCAGAAAAATCATCCACACCGGTGGCTATAACTGCCAGCATACTGACAATAAACACCAACGCATAGGCGGAGAAAAAGCCCCATACCGCTTCGAGGATCCGCTCCGGCAAGGCACGACGTCCAAGTTTGATGGTATAGACCGCTTTAGGGTGCACCAATCGTTTGAGCTCGCGGTGTCCTTGCAAGAACAACAGCAGGATACGAATCACTTTTAAGCCACCGCCCGTCGACCCCGCGCACCCGCCGATAAAAGCAGAGCACAACAGCAAAACAGGCAAGAATAGCGGCCAGGCGGCAAAACTGCTGGTGGTAAACCCTGCGGTGGTCGCCATGGATACCACCTGGAAAAACGCCTGATTCAGCGTCTGGATACCGCTGCCATAAACATTATGGAACCACAGCACCAGCGTGCACACCGCCACCAGCGACATCTGAACGAAGATGAACATGCGAAATTCCGGATCGCGACCGTACACCTTGAGACTTCTGCCACTCAGCATGGCAAAGTGCAAACCGTAATTACAGCCAGAAATCAGCAGAAACACCGCGATGATGGTATTGATAGTAGGGCTGTTGAAATAGCCGATGCTGGCGTCATGGGTTGAAAAGCCACCGATGGCAATGGTGGAAAAGCTGTGCCCGATAGCATCAAACAGTGACATCCCCGCCAACCACAGCGCTACCGCACAGGCCACGGTAAGCAGCACATAGATCATCCATAATGTTTTCGCGGTTTCTGCGATGCGAGGCCGCATTTTATTATCTTTCAACGGGCCAGGCATCTCAGCACGGTAGAGCTGCATCCCTCCAACGCCGAGGATAGGCAGAATCGCCACCGCTAATACGATGATCCCCATCCCACCGAACCACTGCAACATCTGCCGGTAAAACAGAATGGCCTTTGGCAAAGAATCCAACCCGACCAGTGTGGTCGCGCCCGTGGTGGTTAAGCCGGAGAATGATTCGAAAAAGGCATCGCTGACGCTAAGGTTTGGATGTTCAGAGAAGATAAAGGGCAATGCCCCTACGCTACCCAGCACGGTCCAAAACAGCACCACAATCAAGAAGCCTTCTCGCGAGGCCAGCTCATGCTTGTGTTTACGATTGGGAAACCAGAGCGCGCTGCCGATAAACAGGGCAACCAGAAAGGTTTGCGTGAATGCCCGTCCTGCGCCGTCACGATAAATCAGAGCAACCAGGCCAGGGATAAACATGGTCCCGGAAAACAGAATAACCAGTAACCCAACAATGCGGGTAATGGCGCGCAGGTGCATGGATAAACATCCTTAACGAGTCATCAAACAGCGCTGAATTATTATCATATAATGGATATTTGCAACGTTCCCCTGCTTATATCGCCCAAACGGCGCACCGTTTCTTGGTAAGCACTGTCAGGGATCGCCACCTGCAACGTCACTTCTGCACCATAATCGCAGTGATTCACTTCACCACCCATCTGCCGAATCAACGCGCTGACGGGCGCATGTAAGGTATAGCCAAGCGACATTGCTTTTTCGATAACAATTAGTTGCATTTTTTTGCCACATATCAGGGTATTGGCTGTAATCATTTTTAAGTCGGTTGGCTATATAGTCGCATTGTAGCCGATACGCCGTGCGCAGCACTTTTTCCAGCGTTTCCACGTGCTTCAATGCGTGCTGGACACCGCCACCATACGCCTTGACCAATCCCCCAGTACCTAGCGGAATGCCGCCATAGTAACGCACCGAGGCAGCGGTTATCTCACCGATTCCGCTCCCCATCAGCTGCGCCAGCATGGGTTTTCCCGCCGTTCCTGAAGGCTCACCATCATCCGAAAAGCCCTCAATGAAAGGCCAAACACGCGTTTCATCATCCGGACTGTGGTGATGGCCATATCTGAGTAGTGGAGCGGTCGTCCACGCCGTTCAGTAGTGTTTTTTTCCGTCCATGCAGCAATGGCTGATTCATCTAGCCATACGGTTAGAGAACCGCGCTGCTTGAGGGCCTTGTTATAAGAGGGCCAGTTGGTAATTTTAAAATTTTGTTTTGCCATGGAGACCTGATTTTGAAACAACTGTGTTGATCTGCTCCGATGATTACCCAAAAGTTCTATTTATTCAACAAAGCCAACAATTAGCTGTATTTTTTGCCACATATCAGGGCATTGGCTGTAATCATTTTTAAGTCGGTTGGCTATCATTGTGCTATAACACACAAACCTCTGCATCCAACCATCAACAACATGCCCCTGACGGGGCGTATGAGGTTGCTGATAAACAGCCCGACTCCCACTGTCATTCCCGCGAAGGCGGGAATCTCTTGCCGAAGGAACGCGTTTATTCACACAGAGATCCCCGGCTTCCGCTGAGGATGACGAGGGGGGTAGAGTGACTTTGTCAGCAGTCTGCCCCCCTGACCCATAGGTATCTACACATCATAAAGGGTTAAAAACCACCATCAGCTAAGTGGGCAAGTTCTTCCGGGGTATAGTCTGCTAATAACGTCAAGGTATTTAGCAGGATGGATAGTCCGGCAAGCAGCGCTGGGGCGCTTTCTTTACGCCCTCGTTTTTGTTGTCGTCCGGATAATCGGCAAATTAACTGACGGGCTGCCGCATTGTCGTCTCCTTCAGCGCGTTGCAGCCGCCATACCAGCACACATGCCATGCTAGCTATCAATAACCTGCGTAGCAGGGCACCAGCACTGCGCTCAAGCCATTTTTCTACATCATGACCGGCACCTTTCAGCAGCTTAAAAAAGGATTCAATACCCCAGCGCCAGTAATACCAGCGAGCGACTTCCGCGCTGGTGATCTCGTTGCTAACGTTTGTGAGCAGCGTCCAGCGTCCGATAAATTGTATTAGTCGCGACTAGATCTGACACTGGACCTTGAAAGGTTGAGAGTTACCGGTTTTGATATGGGTGTCTAATCCTTAAACAAAACGCGAGGTAACTCTCATGCTTCATACTAACAATCCCATTATCAAACACAAAGCCGGCCTGCTCAATCTCGCCGAAGAACTCAGTATAGCCAACCGACTTAAAAATGATTACAGCCAATGCCCTGATATGTGGCAAAAAAATACAGCTAATTGTTATCAAAATAATGTCGCTTGGCTATAACGTATCAAAAGCCTGCAAGATCATGGGCGTGTCACGCGATACATTTTACCGTTATCAGGAACTGGCTGCTGAAGGCGGCATTGATGCGCTGCTTAACCAGAACCGCCGGGTTCCGAACCTGAAGAACCGCGCCGACGAAGCCACTAAACGCGCGGTTGTTGATTATGCTATTGAGTTCCCGCCCCATGGGCAGCACCGGACCAGTAATGAGCTGCGTAAAAAAGGCGTATTTATCTCCGGCAGCGGCGTGCACTCCATCTGGCAACGACACGACCTGGAGAACTTCCGTAAACGCCTGAAGGCGCTTGAGGAAAAGGTCGCCAGAGAAGGCATTGTCCTTACCGACGCTCAAATCGCAGCCCTGGAGAAGAAGGCGCACGATGATGAGGCCTGCGGTGAAATCGAGACAGCACATCCCGGGTATCTGGGCTCGCAGGACACCTTCTACGTGGGCAATCTGAAGGGGGTGGGCCGTATCTACCAGCAGACGTTCGTGGATACGTACTCGAAAGTGGCGCACTGCAAGCTGTATACGAATAAAACACCGCTCACCGCCGCCGACCTGCTCAATGATAGCGTACTCCCGTTCTACGAGGCTCAGGGACTGCCGGTGCTGAGAATACTGACCGACAGGGGTACGGAGTACTGTGGTAAAGTGGAGCAGCATGATTATCAGCTTTATCTGGCTATCAACGATATCGAGCATACGAAAACGAAGGCGACGTCTCCGCAGACGAACGGCATCTGCGAGCGCTTCCATAAAACCATTTTGCAGGATTTTTATCAGGTTACGTTCGGCAAGAAGTTATATGGAGACCTGGAAAGCCTGCAGGTAGATCTGGACAACTGGTTGTGGCATTACAATAATGAGAGAACTCATCAGGGAAAAATGTGCTGCGGGCGTACGCCGATGGCCACTTTACTCGATGGAAAACGGATCTGGGCAGAAAAGAATCTGAACCAGATGTAATCTGACAGACACCTGTATAAATAATCGGTAACTGTCAGATCAGGTCTGAGCTAGTACAGATAAATTTACCGTGAGTATCGGTAAGGCGAACCACAACTAATCTGAGTGTCAGAGCTACGCCTGGCTGAACTTTCACTCGCCGTCCGGTGCTCTTGTCTTTCCGCTTCGGTTTTGCTGTTCGCGTTATGATCACGGATGTTTCCCCGATCTCCATATTGGCTTTTTTCCCTTTCCAGCCAACCTGTCCGTTTGCGATAAATGGCAGATCGTCTGCAATTTCACCAATTTTACGGGTGTCACCGCCCCACTCGGCCCGATGCCCTTCCTTTCCCCGGATAAGCCAACATATTCCCTGGGAGCTTAATGTGCGCATATGCCCGATAAAGTCACCTTCACGGTCAATGAGATGAACTAACTTCTTCCCGGTATCAAGAGACTCAACGTGGGCGATATCAGCCCTCAAAGCATCCATATGAGTCAGACTCTCAGACAAGCCCTCGGTTAGCGTTGAACGACAACCCGCCCTATCGGTTAGAGTTTGAGACAGGGGCGCTATTGGTAAACCATTTGCAGCATCAACCAGTAGGCGGGTTTGTAGTTCATAACCGACGTCACCACCATGCGTCATTTTCAAACGTTCTTCTTTCCCATTGTGGGTACGAAACTGTAAATGAGACCAGTCGTGAACGACGAGAGCGTATGGATGCGGGCTAAGTGCAACCTGCCGGAGAGCCAGCGAAATAATCGGTTCATTGAGCTGACTGAAGCTAATACGTTCATTATTAAAAAAACGCCAACCGGCCTGAGTAGTGGCGAATGTTGTTTTCTGCGCGCAGGCAAGGTCTTTAACGGCTGACGCCAGTGGTGCTGGGGGAGTCATGTGTTGCTTAACCAGACGCTGATAACGCCGGTTAAGGCGGGCATCAATCCCGCCGATGGATAAGTTGAGATCATGCAGCAACGTAATAGCAGATATAGCCAAGCGACATTATTTTGATAACAATTAGCTGTATTTTTTTGCCACATATCAGGGTATTTACTGTAATTATTTTTAAGTCGTTTGGCTATATTGCAAAAGATGTGTAGATACCTATGCCCCCTGACAGGGGATATTGTCAGTGAAAATCACTGAGGTGCAGGTCCGTTTTTCTCTTTCTCCAGCAGTTTTTCCAGCGCATCACCACCAATATGGCGGAAATCCTGCCCTTTAACGAAGTAGAAAATGAACTCGCAGATGTTCTGGCAACGGTCGCCAATGCGTTCGATTGAGCGGGCGCAAAACAGCGCGGTCAATACGCTCGGAATGGTACGTGAGTCTTCCATCATGTGCGTCATCAGTTGGCGCACAATGCCTTCATACTCTTTATCGACCTTCTTGTCTTCGCGATAAATACGGATAGCTTCATCCAGATCCATGCGCGCAAAGGCGTCCAGTACGTCATGCAGCATTTCTACCGTATGACGACCCAACGATTCCAAGCTAACCAGCAAATGCTGATGCGAATATTTCTCCAATGCGGTGCGACAGATTTTATCCGCTACATCGCCAATACGCTCCAGTTCAGAAATGGTTTTGATGATTGCCATCACCAGACGCAAATCACTCGCCGTTGGCTGACGCTTAGCGATGATACGCACACAGGCTTCATCGATGGTCACCTCCATCAAGTTCACCTTGGCATCACCTTCAATCACGCGCTGGGCCAATTCCGCGTCACGGTTGTGCATTGCCGTAATGGCATACGTCAGTTGCTGCTCAACCAAACCGCCCATGGTCATCACTTGGGTGCGAATGTGCTCAAGCTCAGCGTTGAACTGCCCGGAAATGTGTTTGTTCAGATTCAGATTGTCCATGATGCTTCCTGTAATTAACCATAGCGACCGGTAATGTAGTCTTCGGTCTGTTTCTGTTTGGGCGCGGTAAACAGGGTATCTGTATCGCTAAATTCGATCAGTTCGCCCAAGTACATAAATGCCGTATGATCCGAACAGCGTGCCGCCTGTTGCATGTTGTGGGTGACGATCACCACGGTATAATCTTTCTTCAATTCGGAAATCAGTTCTTCGATACGGCCCGTAGAGATAGGGTCCAGCGCCGAACAAGGTTCATCAAGCAGCAATACATCAGGACGGATAGCGATACCGCGCGCAATGCACAAACGCTGCTGCTGACCACCCGAGAGACTGTATCCGCTCTGGTGCAGCTTATCTTTGGTTTCCTGCCACAATGCGGCTTTGGTCAATGCCCACTGCACGCGCTCATCCATATCGGTGCGGGAAAGTTTTTCGAACAAACGCACACCGAAGGCAATATTGTCATAAATCGACATCGGGAACGGGGTTGGCTTCTGGAACACCATGCCCACCTTGGCACGCAGCAACCCCACATCCTGCTTGTCAGTAAGAATGTTTTTACCATCCAGCAAAATATCCCCCTCCGCACGCTGTTCCGGATACAGCTGATACATTTTATTCAGCGTGCGCAACAGTGTGGATTTGCCGCAGCCAGACGGGCCGATAAATGCGGTAACCTGATTGGTGGCAATATCCAGCGTAATGTCTTTCAGCGCATGGAATTTTCCATAATAGAAATTCAAATTGCGCACCTGGATTTTGTAGTTGGATGTCTCGGTAGCCATACTCATTAAGACTTCTCTCTTTTAACTGGTGTGTCGTCCGACACACCGTTGAATCCATTAATGTTTCTTTTTCGCGAACAAAATACGCGCGACAATGTTCAGCAGCAGCACGCACAGCGTAATCAGTAGCACCCCCGCCCAGGCCAGCTGTTGCCACTCTACAAACGGGCTCATGGCAAACTTAAAGATGGTGACGGGCAGGTTAGCGATCGGGTGCATCATGTCGGTGTTCCAGAACTGGTTGGACAGCGACGTAAACAGCAACGGTGCGGTTTCCCCGGCGATGCGGGCGATTGCCAGCAGTACGCCAGTGATAATGCCGGAGACAGAGACTTTCAATGTGATGGCCGAAATCATTTTCCACTTCGGCGTTCCCAGCGCATAAGCCGCTTCACGCAGGCTATCGGGAACCAGTTTCAGCATGTTCTCTATGGTACGAATCACGATAGGCACCTGCAATAGCGCCAGCGCAATCCCCCCCGCCCACCCCGAGAAGTGCTGCATCTTTGTCACGACAATCGAGTAGACAAACAAGCCAACCACAATCGAAGGTGCTGACAATAAGATATCGTTAATAAAGCGAATCACTTCGGCAACAATGGATTTGCGACCATATTCCGCTAGGTAGATACCCGCCATAATGCTGAGCGGTGTACCAAAGACCGTGGCCCAGAAAATCAGCAATCCACTGCCGACAATGGCGTTGGCAAGCCCACCACCTGCGGTATTGGGTGGCGGCGTCATTTCGGTAAACAGCGCCAGCGACATGCCGTCGATTCCTCGCACTACGGTAGAGAACAGGATCCACACCAGCCAGAACAGGCCAAATGCCATGGTTGTCATGGAGAGGCATAGCGCAATGCGGTTCTTCTGGCGACGCCAAGCCTGCATTTTCTGCCGGGTACGCGCCAGAGTGGCTTCTTGTTCCATTCCTAACGCCGCCATTAGCGTGCCCCCTCATTTTTTGCCAAAAGCATAATCATCAACTTAGACAGCGCCAGCACGATAAAGGTAATCACAAACAGGATAAGACCAAGCTGCATCAATGCCGCCGTATGCAGGCCAGATTCCGCTTCGGCAAACTCGTTCGCCAGCGCGGAAGTGATACTGTTGCCGGGCATAAACAGAGACAGGCTGTCCAACTGGTAGGTGTTACCGATAATAAAGGTCACCGCCATGGTTTCACCCAGTGCACGCCCCAGCCCCAGCATGACGCCGCCAATCACCCCGTTTTTGGTGTATGGCAATACGATGCGCCAAATCACTTCCCAGGTGGTACAACCAATACCGTAGGCTGACTCTTTCATCATTACCGGTGTTTGCTCAAACACGTCGCGCATTACGGCAGCGATATAAGGAATGATCATGATGGCCAGAATCACACCGGCGGCCAGAATACCGATACCAAACGCAGGACCAGAGAACAGTGTGCCCAAAATAGGAATGCCGGACAGGATACTCCCAACCGGTTGCTGGAAGTATTTGGCAAACAACGGTGCGAAAATAAACAGACCCCACATGCCGTAAACGATACTCGGAATGGCGGCCAATAATTCGATGGCAACGCCCAACGGGCGTTTCAGCCAGTTCGGTGCTAACTCCGTCAGGAACAGGGCGATACCGAAGCTGATAGGAATAGCAATGATCAGGGCAATCAGCGAGGTCACGACGGTACCGTAAATCGGCACCAGCGCACCAAACTGCCCGGCAGGCGCGTCCCACTCTTTAGTCCACAGAAACGCAAAGCCAAACTTCTCAATGCTCGGCCAAGATGCCACAATCAGCGATACGATGATGCTGCCCAGCAGCAGCAGCGTGAGCAGCGCGGAGAATCTCACCAGTGCGCTAAAGATGACGTCGCCCAGCTTTCCGGGGGCTTTCATGGTTGGCTTATACTCAGCCATAGGGCTCTCTTCTTCAGTGTTAATCATTTAACAGGCAAAGGCAGACGGGCTTCCTGCCCATCCGCCATAACTTATGTCAGTGCCTTGTTAACCGCACAAGGGCTTGCATAGCGTTTCAATGCTTATTTAAACAGCGCGTTACCACTGCTGTCTTTTACACTGGTTTTCCATGCGGCACGAATCTGCTCAATCACTTCGGTTGGCAGCGTAGCGTAATCCAGCGCTACCGCTTGCTCACCTCCTTTCTTGAACGCCCAGTCAAAGAACTTCAGCACTTCAGCGCCCTGCTCTGGTTTTTCTTGTTTCTGGTGAACCAGAATGAAGGTGGTAGAGGTGATTGGCCATGCGTCAGCAGTGTGCTGGTTGGTCAGGTCCTGAGCAAAAGATTTGCTCCAGTCGATGCCTTTGGCCGCATTGCTGAATGATTGGCTGGTCGGTTGAACGGCTTTACCGTCGGCAGAAATCAGCTTGGTGTAAGCCAGGTTATTCTGCTTGGCATAAGCGTATTCAACATAACCGATTGAGCCTGGCAGACGCTGAACGAACGCGGCAATACCGTCGTTACCTTTACCGCCCAGACCGGTCGGCCAGTTAACCGTAGAACCAGCAGCAATTTTCTCTTTCCATTCAGCGTTCACTTTCGCCAGATAGCTGGTGAACACGAAAGAGGTACCGGAACCGTCAGCGCGACGAACGACGGCGATATCCTGATCCGGCAGTTTAACGCCCGGGTTCAGTTTAGTGATGGCCGCATCATTCCATTTTTTGATTTTACCTAGGTAGATATCACCCAGCGTTTTACCATCCAGCGTCAGTTCGCCAGATTTAATGCCCGAGACGTTTACCGCCAATACCACACCACTGATTACGGTAGGGAACTGGAACAGGCCATCTTCAGCCAGCTTCTCATCAGCCAGTGGTGCATCAGATGCACCGAAATCAACGGTTTTTGCTTGAATCTGCTTAACGCCGCCAGAAGAACCAATACCTTGATAGTTAACTTTATTACCCATTTCTTTCTGGTAAGAGTCTGCCCACTTGGCGTAGACCGGCGCTGGGAACGTAGCACCTGCACCGGTAAGGTTAACGGCAGCTGAGGCGTTGACCGCCGTCAGGGAAAAGGTTGCCATAACAAGACCGGCAACCGTGGTACGCATCAGTTTCATAATCCCTGTATGAACGCCTCCCCGTTTGCAAGGCTTCCGTTGTTCTGACATTGACGAGTAGTTGCAGCTCTGTATCCGGCCTTGTTGCAGTCACAGTGCTGCGGGCCACTATGAGATTCGCTGACCTGAGCCTTATTCTCCTGACGGACTTTATGTCCAAGGAAATATTCAGGTTTATCAGGTCACGGTCTTATCGTCTTTGTCATCACTCTGGCCGCCATAGCAACCTTTCAGCATTCACCCTTTTTAAGAGTAAATAGTTATCGGTATCAGCGAGTAATAGGGCCTGATACTGACATGATTTTTGTCGTACTTACGCTCATGGGCGGCTAGCGCCCACACAGTTCGCGCCAGCTTGTTTGCCATCGCCACGATAGCCACACTGGTCGGACGCCGTTTTTTCAGTTCTGTTATCCATGGTCCCGGCTCTTTCGCCACTAATGAAGCAGCCCTTGCTCCGTGGATAAACAGCATTCGCAAATAAGTGTCACCGCGTTTGCTTATCCCCAGCAGGCAAACTTTCCCTCCTGAACCCGTTTGTTTCGGTACAAGACCGACATAAGCAGCGAACTCTCGCCCTGATTTAAACGCGGATGCTTCTCCCATGGTGGCAACCGCCAACCGCCGCTGTAGCGATTAACGGTCCCACACCGGGAATTTCCATCAGCTGCTTACAGGTTTCATTCTGTCGCGCCACATTGTTAAGCTGTTTTCAAGGCCATCTATCAGCATGTCCAGCTCACTCAGTCTGTTGTACAGGTCTTCCAGCACGGTGATGAGATACGGCTGCAGCTTCGTTTTCAGCCGCTCCAGTGCAGCCGGTAGCTCCCTGTCCATCGCTGCCCGACCTTTATGGATGGTTTCGCCAAACTCCAGTAATGTTCCCTGCAGAGCGTTAATCTGTGCAGTTCTGAACTTCACCAGTTGTCTGCGTGAACGGTGCAGAACCAGTACCGATTGCTGTTCTTCCGTTTTTACGGCTATCGCCTTGCCTGGCTGCTGTACCGCCATCCAGATAGCGCGGGCATCCATGACATCATTCTTGTTGCCCATGACGAACGCCTTGACGAACCGTCCCTGCATCAGCCGGACTTTATGCCCCAGCTTTTCCAGTTCCCGGGCCCAGTGCTGAGAGCCTCCACAGGCCTCCATGCCAATCAGGCAAGGCTCCAGGTTACTGAAGAACGTCAGAAAATCCTTTCTGCGCAGCTGCTTGTCCACCACTTCACCTGTGTGCTCATTGACGAATGTGAACCTGAATCAGATGCTTTGCGATATCAACGCCAACCGGTGTATATTTCATGCTGTGGAGTCTCCAGTCTGAGGGAGCTTTATGCATCCCGTATTGGGCACTATGATGCCGAAAATCTGCGAGGCTCCACACCTGCCGACTTCACGCTTTCAACCATCATGCAGCTCCGAAATTAATGAGTGGGGGCGTTCATCTCATTTTCCTGTGGGATTTTTTAAAGGTGTCGACCCAGATTCTTTATTGATCAGAGTGTAGTTCGCAGGAGGAAAAATAGGACAATTACATGACAGTAAAATGTATTGAATGTGACAGTTTTATGACATTCAAAAAAATATTCACGATCAATTGCATTAAACGCGGCATTTTACCTGAATACGCGTGGCGTTGATTCAGGCCATAGCGCGTAACTAGGCCAATAGATCTGTATGAAAAGTATCAGGAAATAACGGGGAAGGCGACAGCAGGCAGTAACAGGAGCCCTCCTCAACGAACCCCAATGGCGCAGCCAGAACGCCACTGGCAATATCATCTCTGAGTAATTGCCATGGACCAATGGCAACCCCCAAACCGGCAACAGCAGCCTGTAAAGGCTTTGTTGAATAAATAGATTTTATGCTGGCAGCCCAGCGAAACGACGGATCCTCACAACGTAAAATCATGCAGTTAGGCCTCATGAGAAAAGTGTACACCTGAGATGACAAGCATTTTCAATCAAAACTGGCATGGAAAAACAGCATGATTACCTATTATTCAACAAAGCCGCCTGTAAACTGAAATAAAAGTGCTCGAAGGTTTGTCCATTATTGTCATGAAATGGGTATTGTGTGACCGAACTCCACGTTTGCCAAGCGCTTAAGCGCGTGCGGCTGTGTAAGCGCGGCGTAGTGGTGTGCAATGACATCCCGTTTTTAGCGGGAGAAAACCAATCAACCACGTTATCAGGCCGACACACAGGCCCGACTTTTTTACTGAACAGGTATTCTGCATGGTAACCGTCGGGTAACGGGAAATCATCGCGCCGAATGGCCAAATCAATGGCAGTGTTAAATGAAAATGCGCCTCCGCCCGCAACCAGATGAATATCCCGATCCGGATGTTTTGCCTGAAACGCTGGCCAACGAGGAATGAGCCAACGCATCAGCAATGTCGGTTCACATGACACTACCCAGCGCCGCGGCTGGCACGGAGTTCATTGGTGGCGCGCTGCATGACTGTCAGCCCTTCATTCACTGCCTGCGCCAGCGTGCGGCCTGCTTGCGTCAGAAAAACGCGGCGACTGCGCCGTTCAAACAGCGCAACCCCCAAATCATCCTCCAGCATACGCACCGCACGACTAATTGCACCGTGTGTAAGATGTAACGCTTCGGCGGCACGCGTGAAGTTCTCAAACCGTGCTGCGGCCTCAAAACAGCGCAAGGCTATCAATGAAGGAAGGCGGGTTTGATTGACGTCTGATGGTGAGTTTAACTCACATTATTGTCAGAAATCATCGTTAGTTATCCCTATCTTGTTTGCATAGCATATTGATATCTAATTTGATATTAAAAAGGTTATGTATGGTCGAGTATAGCCAACCGACATTATTTTGATAACAGCCAGCTATGCTTTTTTGCCGCATATCAGGGTATCTGTTGTAATCATTTTTAAGTCGGTTGGCTATATCTCGCTGTATTCACAATAACACTGTTTGCCGTTATTAGCTCTGGGCCTGATTTTGCCATGGTGACACGCAATAGCCTGATGCTGTCGCGCCGTGCGGGAATCCTAACGGCTGTCTGGATCGGTGACGGCATTCTGGTCCATGTGAGCTATACCCTGATAGGCATCGGGTTGATCATTCAGCAATCACAGTGGCTGTTCAACATGATCAAACTGATTGGTGCGGCATACCTCATTTGGCTTGGAGTGAAAATGTTACGAGCCAAACCCGTCAGCACCCAGCTCGATACCGGTATCGCCTCCGTCTCTGATTGGATATAGCCAAGCGACTTAATTTTGATTACACCGTATGGACTGAGAACAAAATCTCTGTATCGCAACCACTCTCTCTTTTTTTGCTTTTTGCTTGTGCCCATTTATGCTCAATGGGGTTAAGATCTGGCGAATATGTAGGCAAATACTCCACCATATACCCTGCATCGATGATGACTTGTTGAATATTATGTTTTTTGTGAAAAGTTGCATTGTCCATCACGATTACCCTGTTTTTAGGGAGTACTGGGATAAG
Source organism: Symbiopectobacterium sp. RP (assembly GCF_050472005.1). Classification (NCBI taxonomy): domain Bacteria; kingdom Pseudomonadati; phylum Pseudomonadota; class Gammaproteobacteria; order Enterobacterales; family Enterobacteriaceae; genus Symbiopectobacterium; species Symbiopectobacterium sp. RP. Next base: position 508,273 of record NZ_JBGOGS010000002.1, read on the forward strand.
GACTTGTGTGACCCAGGAATAGAAAACATCGCTGTTAATATTGATATCAAATAATCCGATAGCAAACAGCGTTGTGCCTAATAACGCGCCGATAACATTTGTTCTTCCCTTGGCTCCCCCGTTCTTCAGGCCAAAACACCGTTGACCTTTTGGGGAATAGCCGTGAGTCCGTGGGGTATCGTGTGGAAAATCACTTTCATCAATAAAAACAATAGTTTTGCCTTCTTTTTCATACTGTTGTATTTTTTGTTGAAATGCTTGCCGGGCGCTTTCGTCGGCTTTCGGATGACGTAGCGTTTTTTTATAGGTCAATCCCAGCTTTTTAAGAGCTTGCCAAATGGCCTTCTGACAAACGCCAAAACGCTCTGCACGTTCTTTTTGGTAAGCATCTGGATATGGTTCAACATCTTTTATCAACTCGGATTTATCGCTCTTTCGCTGACGCGTGGTCGATGCTTTTGACGCTATTTGATTAATCCAACGCGATACAGAGGCAGGGCCAATCCGAAATTGCTTCGCTGTTTCTCGGATACTCAACCCTTCTTCTTCCCGTGTAGATATCACTTTATGTCTAAAATCAATTGAATAGCTCATTTAAATAATGTAATCAAAATTAAGTCGTTTAGCTATATCTGGCACGTGGATACTGGGTTAAAAGGACGTTTACTGCGGCGATTGCGCCACGCCTGAGCGTAGCGCTTCTACAGTGATTACAGCAATGTAGGCACGGCTTCTCTGACGGGCTGTGGCCACACACCGCACTGCACCTGACCAATGTGCGCCAGTTGCAGTAGCAGCATCACCAAGCGGGACTGACCGATACCGCCACCAATGGTTTGCGGCATGTCACCACGCATCAGCGCCTGATGCCACTCCAGTGCCAGACGATCGACATCCCCTGTCAGTGTCAATTGACGTTGGAGCGCCTCAGCATCGACACGAATCCCCATTGAAGATAGCTCGAAAGCATCGTTTAACGCCGGGTTCCACACCAGGATATCGCCATTCAACCCTTTCAGACCCTGTTCACCCGCTGACGACCAGTCATCATAATCCGGCGCACGTACATCGTGACGCTCACCGTGAGACAATGCCCCACCAATGCCGATCAGGAATACGGCACCCAGCTCTTTGGCAATGGCACGTTCACGCCCTTTGGCATCCAGTTCAGGATAACGCTTGAGCAACGTATCGCTGTGGACAAAATGAATGGTTTCCGGCAGGAAAGGCGTCAGGCCAAACTTGCGGCTAACCTCTGCTTCGGTGCTTTTTATTGCCTGATAAATGTGGTTAACGGTGGATTTCAAATAATCGATGGAACGCTCGCCATCCCCCATTACGCGTTCCCAATCCCACTGATCGACATAAATAGAGTGGATCGGGCTCAAGCGATCTTCATCCGGGCGCAGCGCCTTCATGTGAGTGTAGATCCCTTCCCCAGCGCTAAAGTCATAGTCACCCAAGGTTTTACGCTTCCATTTCGCTAGGGAGTGCACCACTTCAAACGTGGCGTCAGGCAACGCTTTCACGTGTACCTGCACCGCTTTCTCGCTGCCGGAGAGGTTATCCTGAGTGCCATCGCCCACGCGGCTCAATATTGGGGCCTGAACTTCAATCAAACCCAGCTTCTGTGCCAACTGTGCAGAGAAAAAGGATTTCACAAACGCAATTTGTTGTTGTTTTTCGATATAGCTCTTTTTCATTTACCCATGTCCGTCGTCACTGTCTATAGCGCAATTAAGCAATAGAATGGTGGTGAAATTCAATAATCCAGCAAAGAAACAGGCATCATGGTTTTGATTCCTCATTTAACGCATGCTAAAAATGAGAAAGAACCAAATATAAGGAAAAATTATGACTGAAATTTATCAGATCGATAATCTCGATCGCGGCATCCTAAACGCTTTAATGGAAAATGCCCGCACCCCTTATGCCGAATTGGCCAAGCAGTTTTCTGTCAGTCCCGGCACCATCCACGTTCGCGTCGAAAAAATGAAGCAGGCAGGCATTATTGTCGGCACCCGGGTTGATGTCAGCCCCAAGCAACTCGGCTATGACGTGTGCTGCTTTATCGGCATCATTTTAAAAAGCGCCAAGGATTACCCCTCAGCCCTGGAGAAACTGAATAACTTGGAAGAAGTGGTAGAAGCCTACTACACCACCGGGCATTATAGCATTTTCATCAAAGTAATGTGCCGTTCCATTGACGCACTGCAACACGTACTTATCAACAAGATCCAGACCATCGATGAAATTCAGTCTACGGAAACCCTGATCTCGCTACAGAACCCGATCATGCGGACGATTTTCCACTAATGTTCAACATGGCCCGCAGCTGGACGACCTTCCGCAGAGCGGAGTATGGCTACTGGTGAGCTCAACCCACGGTGCCGGTGAATTACCGGATAACCTGCAACCGTTGTTTAAGCAGATTAGCGATCGGAAAGCGGATCGTGGCGCAAAAAGGATCGGCGAGCACGATATTCCCGAGGATCCAGCAGAAATCTGGTTGGCTCCGTGGGTTGAATTACTCAATTAAGCGGTTTATTTGGCCACTTAATTGTGTATAACTTTATGTATATCCGGGTGAAAACCGGTAGTTATCCCAATAACAACCGTTGTTCGTTTTTTGTCATGTGAATAACCAACAGTTTTGATCCCAAGCTATACGGTACAGGATCACAGATCATTCACAGCAAACGATCATCAACAATTTGTTGATCTTCATCTGGAAAAAGTACTTATCCACAATCAGTATGGATCCTAATAATAGATCCAATAAAAAGATCTCTATATAAAAAGATCTTTCTTTAACTACCGACGATCCAACGGGCTTGTCGTTTGCGTAAACTTGAGTAGAATCCCCTTCCCCAAGGCAAGCAATAATCTTAGGCACACATCGTTAACCCGACTATTCTCGTTAACACCACGCGAGGTGCAGTACCATGTTTTATCCAGATCCTTTTGACGTCATCGTGATAGGCGGTGGCCATGCGGGTACAGAAGCCGCCATGGCTGCGGCACGCATGGGGCGTCAAACCCTGTTATTGACACACAATATCGATACGCTGGGACAAATGTCCTGCAATCCGGCTATTGGTGGGATCGGAAAGGGACATCTGGTTAAAGAGATCGACGCCATGGGCGGCCTGATGGCTCGCGCTGTCGATCGGGGCGGTATTCAGTTTAGAATACTCAACAACAGTAAAGGTCCTGCCGTTCGTGCTACCCGTGCACAGGCGGATCGCGTGCTTTATCGTCAGGCAGTACGCACTGCGCTGGAGAACCAGCCAAACCTGACGATCTTCCAGCAGGCGGTTGACGATCTTATTGTCGAGAACGATCGTGTAGTCGGTGCTGTCACTCAAATGGGACTGAAGTTCCGTGCCAAAACGGTGGTGCTGACCGTTGGGACATTCCTTGATGGTAAAATTCACATCGGTCTGGATAACTACAGCGCTGGACGTGCTGGCGATCCGCCCTCCATACCGCTATCGCGCAGACTGCGTGAGTTGCCGTTGCGTGTCAGCCGCCTTAAAACCGGTACGCCACCGCGTATCGATGCACGCAGCATTGATTTCAGCGTGCTGGCACAACAGCACGGTGATAACCCAATGCCGGTATTCTCGTTCCAGGGGAACGCCAGTGAGCACCCGACGCAGATGCCGTGTTACATCACGCACACCAATGAAAAAACCCATGAGGTGATCCGCAATAACCTCGATCGCAGCCCGATGTATGCCGGTGTGATCGAGGGGATTGGCCCGCGTTATTGTCCGTCGATTGAAGACAAGGTGATGCGCTTTGCCGATCGCAATGCGCATCAGATTTTCCTTGAATCAGAAGGGCTGACCAGTAACGAGATTTACCCCAACGGCATTTCGACTAGCCTGCCCTTCGACGTACAGTGGCAAATCGTTCGTTCGATGCAAGGCATGGAAAACGCCAAGATAGTGCGCCCCGGCTATGCTATCGAATACGATTTCTTCGATCCGCGCGATCTTAAGCCCACGCTGGAAAGCAAATTTATCCACGGTTTGTTCTTTGCCGGACAGATAAACGGCACAACCGGTTACGAAGAGGCTGCTGCTCAGGGCATGCTGGCTGGCTTGAACGCCGCACGTCTGGCGTTCGATCAGGACGGTTGGTTCCCACGTCGCGACCAAGCGTATCTGGGCGTGCTGGTGGACGACCTATGTACGCTCGGTACCAAAGAACCCTACCGCATGTTCACCTCACGTGCCGAATACCGCCTGATGCTGCGCGAAGACAACGCCGATCTGCGTCTCACTGAAATTGGTCGTGAACTCGGAATGGTGGACGATTATCGCTGGGCGCGCTTCAACGAGAAGCTGGAACAGATTGAGCAGGAACGCCAGCGTCTACGTGAAATTCGTGTTCATCCCCACAGTGAACAGCGAGAGGCGGTGAACGCGTTGCTGAAAACGCCCCTGTCGCGCGAAGCGACCGGTGAGGAACTGCTGCGTCGTCCCGAGATGGATTACGCTACCCTGACTTCGTTATCGATGTTCTCGCCCGCGCTCACGGATGTTCAGGCGGCAGAGCAGGTTGAAATTCAGGTGAAGTATGAAGGGTACATTGCGCGTCAGCAGGACGAGATTGAAAAACAGCTGCGCAATGAGAGTACCGTACTGCCTGCGGATCTGGATTATGGCCAGGTGAGCGGGCTTTCCAACGAAGTGAAAGCCAAACTCAACGACCACAAACCGGGGTCCATTGGTCAGGCTTCGCGTATTTCGGGAATTACCCCAGCAGCGATCTCTATTCTGCTGGTTTGGCTGAAAAAACAAGGGCTACTGCGCCGCAGCGCCTGATAACCGAACAGATAGTGCACTACGGTGTGTCATTTTGTGGCTGTTCCTAGCAGCCACGTTTCATCAGATATGGCAGGTTAAGCGCGTGAAACACAAATTAGACGCTCTGTTGCAGCGGGCTGGCATTTTGGTCAGTGAACAACAAAAAAATTCGCTAATCCAGTATGTCGACATGCTGCACAAGTGGAACAAGGCCTATAATCTCACGTCAGTGCGCGACCCGCAGGAGATGCTGGTACGGCATATCATGGATAGCATAGTGGTTGAGGCGCATTTGCAGGGCGAGCGGTTTATCGATGTGGGTACCGGACCGGGATTGCCGGGTATTCCACTGGCTATTGTACGCCCCTCAGCGTCATTCACTCTGCTGGATAGCTTGGGAAAACGTGTGCGTTTTCTGCGTCAGGTTCAGCATGAACTCAAGCTGGATAATGTCTTTCCAGTGCAGTCTCGGGTCGAGGAATTCACTGCTGAACCGCCTTTCGATGGCGTTATCAGCCGCGCTTTTGCTTCTTTGCTTGATATGCTGGAGTGGTGCAAACACATGCCTGCACCGGCAACCGGATGCTTTTATGCCCTGAAAGGGATAGTGCCAGAAGAAGAATTAGCCGCATTGCCTACGTCGATAGTGGTAGAGCGTATTGTGCGTTTATCGGTGCCTGAACTGGACGGTGAACGGCATTTAGTGATTCTTAAACCAAACTAATTTTGCGTTTTATCAAATAAATTATAACTAATTGTATCAGAGAGACCTTTTAAGTCTGAAGGGTATTATCTGCGGAAAAATGGACACCGATCACCATTTTTTTACAAAACCTAGCAACCTTGCACTCTATTTGTTTTTCTTCGAATAGTAACCAGAGAAATTAATTGCTGTAGTTGATTGCAGATGAAAAACCCAGATGTTAAAGACATAAAAAAATAATGTTAATAATGTCAATATGCAGTGCACGGGATGTTTTCGGGGCGTTTTAAAAAGAGTCGTTATTTAACTAATTGAATTTAATTAAGATAAATAGCTATTTTTGCTAAAGACTTAAAAAAATCAGATCTGATATAAAACCTATATGTCATTTTTATGTGATTGATATCACATATTATCGGGTTATTGAAAGGCTTATGGGCTGCGGCGGCTGCCTCGATTGTTAGTAAAAATAGGGCTTGAATAAGAGATTTAAATTATTGTTCACCTTTTTGATACTTATCGATTGAATTCGCAGGCGTGAACCGTATAATTTGCTCGTTTTTTGCCGCTTGACTCGATGGAATAAAGGCAGTTTTATACGCCAGTCAGCCTCTGGAAAAGGAATGAAGAGCAAAACGCATGTCTGTCTCCCTTTACAGTGGAAAACCGGCCTTTTTGGGGTTGATGCTACAGGCGGCTACGTTCGTTTTGGTCAGCGCCGTTTTTTGCCTGCGGAGTGTTGAGGCGGGTGCTTCCGCTTTAGCCGGAGGGCTGGCGGTATGGCTGTCGAACGTGTGCTTTGTGCTGTTAGCCTTGCGTCATCAGGCGGGTAAGCCCATAGAAGGGCGTGTTGCCTAGTCGTTTGCCATTGGCGAGGCGTTGAAAGTATTTATCACCATCGCGTTGCTGGTGGTGGCGTTGGGTCTGCTCAAGGCGGCGTTTGTTCCCCTTGGTCTGACCTACTTGGCGGTGCTGATTATGCAGATAGTGGCGCCAGCCATCGTTAACCGTTACCGTATTAACAACAACAGGGTAAGGAACATCATGTCTGCATCTACTCCCCAAGAGTATATCGGTCATCACCTGAAACATTTACAGGTAGGTTCGGGGTTCTGGTCGATTAACGTCGATTCGATGTTTTTCTCAATCGCACTTGGGATCCTGTTTCTGGTCATTTTCCGCAAGGTTGCAAAGAACGCGACCAGCGGCGTGCCCGCTAAACTGCAAACCTTTTTGGAGATGATCATCGGTTTTGTTGATGGCAACGTGCGTGACATGTTCCATGGCAAAAGCAAACTTATCGCCCCTCTGGCGCTGACCATTTTCGTTTGGGTGTTCCTGATGAACGCCATGGACCTGTTGCCGATCGATCTTCTGCCCTTTATCGGCGAACATTGGATTGGATTGCCTTACCTGCGCGTAGTACCGACGGCGGATGTCAACATCACACTGTCCATGGCGCTAGGCGTGTTTATTCTGGTGCTGTTCTACAGCATTAAAATGAAAGGCGTTGGCGGTTTTGTAAAAGAACTGACCATGCAACCTTTCAACCATCCGGTCTTTATTCCCATCAACCTGATTCTTGAAGGTGTCAGCCTGCTGTCCAAACCGGTTTCACTAGGCTTGCGACTGTTTGGCAACATGTATGCGGGTGAGTTGATCTTCATCCTGATTGCCTGCTTGCTGCCGTGGTGGTCCCAATGGTTGTTGAATGTACCTTGGGCAATATTCCACATCCTGATCATTACGCTTCAGGCCTTTATTTTCATGGTTCTGACGGTTGTTTATCTCTCGATGGCATCTGAAGAGCATTGATTTTTCTTTCAACACAATAACGTTCTAACTGAAACAAACTGGAGACTGTCATGGAAAACCTGAGTGTGGATCTGCTGTACATGGCTGCCGCGTTGATGATGGGTCTGGCGGCGATCGGTGCTGCGATCGGTATCGGCATTCTGGGTGGTAAATTCTTGGAAGGTGCGGCTCGCCAGCCTGACCTGATTCCTCTGCTGCGTACACAGTTCTTTATCGTTATGGGTCTGGTTGACGCCATCCCGATGATTGCTGTTGGTCTGGGCTTGTATGTGATGTTTGCGGTCGCCTAACCCGGTATCGCCGGTTAGATATTTAACATCAATTAGTTAACTTAAAAGAGGCATTGTGCTGTGAATATTAATGCAACAATCCTCGGCCAAGCCATTGCGTTCGTCCTGTTTGTCTGGTTTTGCATGAAGTTTGTATGGCCGCCGTTAATGGCTGCCATCGAGAAGCGTCAGAAAGAGATTGCTGACGGTTTGGCTTCTGCGGAACGTGCCAAAAAAGATTTGAACTTAGCGCAGGCCAATGCCACCGATCAGCTGAAAAAAGCCAAAGCGGAAGCTCAGGTGATCATCGAGCAAGCCAATAAACGCCGTGCTCAGATCTTGGATGAGGCCAAAGCGGAAGCAGAAGCTGAACGTAGTAAAATCGTGGCGCAGGCGCAGGCTGAAATTGAAGCCGAACGTAAACGTGCTCGTGAAGAGCTGCGTAAACAGGTTGCCATGCTGGCGATTGCCGGTGCCGAGAAGATTATTGAACGTTCCGTGGATGAAGCTGCTAACAGCGACATCGTTGATAAACTGGTCGCTGAACTGTAAGGAGGGAGGGGCCGATGTCTGAATTTGTCACGGTAGCTCGCCCCTACGCCAAAGCAGCTTTTGACTTTGCGGTTGAACATCAGGCCGTTGAACGCTGGCAGAACATGCTGGCGTTTGCCGCTGAAGTCACACGCAATGAACAGGTTGCCGCTCTGCTGTCCGGTGCTATGGCACCGAATCTGCTGGCGAGCACTTTCATTGACGTGTGTGGCGATCAGCTGGATGAGCCTGGCCAGAACCTGATTAAGGTGATGGCGGAAAATGGGCGTTTACTGGTGCTTCCTGAAGTTCTGGAACAGTTTGCGCAACTCCGCGCCGCACAGGAGTCGACGGTTGACGTCGAAGTCACCTCCGCAAGCGCACTGAGTGAACCGCAGCTGGACAAGATTACTTCCGCCACGGAAAAACGCCTGTCACGCAAAGTGAAGCTGAATTGCAAAATTGATAAGTCTGTTGTCGCAGGCGTGGTGATCCGCGCGGGCGATATGGTGATAGATGGCAGCATTCGCGGCCGTCTGGAACGCCTCGCAGACGTCTTGCAGTCTTAAGGGGACTGGAGCATGCAACTGAATTCCACCGAAATCAGCGAACTGATCAAGCAGCGCATTGCTCAGTTCAATGTGGTGAGCGAAGCTCACAATGAAGGTACTATTGTTTCCGTCAGTGACGGGATCATTCGCGTATACGGCCTGGCCGACGTGATGCAGGGGGAGATGATCTCCCTGCCCGGCAACCGTTACGCTATCGCCCTGAACCTAGAGCGCGACTCCGTTGGTGCGGTGGTGATGGGTCCGTACGCTGACCTCGCCGAAGGCATGAAGGTCAAGTGTACCGGCCGTATTCTGGAAGTGCCGGTTGGCCGTGGTCTGCTGGGCCGCGTGGTGAACACCTTGGGTGCACCTATCGACGGCAAAGGCCCGGTTGAGAACGACGGGTTCTCTCCGGTAGAAGCGATCGCACCAGGCGTTATCGAACGTCAATCCGTTGATCAGCCGGTACAGACGGGCTACAAGTCCGTTGACGCCATGATCCCGATTGGTCGTGGTCAGCGTGAATTGATCATCGGCGACCGTCAGACGGGTAAAACCGCACTGGCTATTGACGCCATCATCAACCAGCGCTATTCCGGCATCAAGTGCGTGTACGTTGCCATCGGCCAGAAAGCCTCCACGATCTCCAACGTGGTGCGTAAACTGGAAGAGCACGGCGCATTGGCCAACACCATTGTTGTGGCCGCAACGGCGTCTGAATCTGCCGCACTGCAATATCTGGCTCCGTATGCCGGTTGTGCGATGGGTGAATACTTCCGCGACCGCGGTGAAGATGCACTGATCATTTACGATGACTTGTCCAAACAGGCCGTCGCTTATCGTCAAATTTCCCTGCTGCTCCGTCGTCCGCCAGGTCGTGAAGCTTACCCAGGCGACGTTTTCTACCTCCACTCCCGTTTGCTGGAGCGCGCGGCACGCGTTAACGCCGATTACGTAGAAGCGTTTACCAAAGGTGAAATTAAAGGGCAAACCGGTTCATTGACGGCGCTGCCGATCATCGAAACGCAGGCGGGTGACGTTTCCGCGTTCGTTCCGACCAACGTAATCTCGATTACCGATGGTCAAATCTTCCTGGAATCGAACCTGTTCAACGCCGGTATCCGTCCTGCAGTTAACCCCGGGATTTCCGTATCCCGCGTGGGTGGTGCAGCACAGACCAAGATCATGAAGAAACTGTCCGGTGGTATTCGTACCGCACTGGCGCAGTATCGTGAACTGGCGGCGTTCTCCCAGTTCGCTTCGGATCTGGATGATGCAACGCGTAAGCAGCTGAATCATGGTCAGAAAGTAACTGAACTGCTGAAACAGAAACAGTATGCGCCGATGTCGGTTGCGCAGCAGTCTCTGGTGCTGTTCGCTGCGGAACGTGGCTATCTGGCTGATGTTGAACTGGCGAAAGTAGGCAGCTTTGAAGCGGCGCTGTTGGCGTATGCCGACCGCGAACACGGCGATCTTCTGCAACAAATCGACCAGACTGGCGCTTATAACGGTGAGATCGAGGGTAAGTTCAAAACTATCCTTGATACCTTCAAGGCAACCCAGTCCTGGTAACGCCCGTAGGCCTGCCTGATGGCAGGCCTACGGGCATTGAGGAGATGCAAAGATGGCCGACGCAAAAGAGATACGTAGTAAGATCGCAAGCGTCCAGAACACGCAGAAGATCACTAAAGCGATGGAAATGGTCGCCGCTTCCAAAATGCGTAAATCGCAGGATCGTATGGCGGCCAGCCGTCCTTATGCAGAGACCATCCGCACGGTGATTGGTCACCTGGCGTTAGGGAATCTGGAATATAAACATCCGTACTTGGAAGAGCGTGACGTTAAGAGCGTCGGGTATTTGGTGGTGTCCACGGACCGCGGCCTGTGCGGTGGCTTGAACATTAACCTGTTTAAAAAACTGCTGGCAGACATGAAAACCTGGAGCGATAAAGGTGTGCAGAGCGATCTGGCGATGATCGGTTCCAAAGGGGTTTCGTTCTTCGGTTCTGTGGGCGGTAACGTTGTTACTCAGGTTACCGGCATGGGGGATAACCCTAGCCTGTCCGAACTGATCGGGCCGGTAAAAGTGATGCTGCAAGCCTACGACGAAGGTCGTCTGGACAAGCTGTACATTGTGAGTAACAAGTTCATCAATACCATGTCTCAGGAACCCCAAGTGGTTCAGCTTCTGCCTCTGCCGCCCGCGGACGATGGCGAACTGAAGAAGAAATCTTGGGATTACCTATATGAACCCGATCCTAAGTCGCTGCTGGATACCCTGTTGCGCCGCTATGTGGAGTCTCAGGTTTATCAGGGCGTCGTAGAAAACCTAGCCAGTGAACAGGCCGCTCGTATGGTTGCGATGAAAGCCGCAACGGATAACGGCGGTAGCCTGATCAAAGAGTTGCAGTTGGTTTACAACAAGGCTCGTCAGGCCAGCATCACGCAGGAACTCACCGAGATCGTATCGGGAGCCTCCGCGGTTTAAACTAGGTTTACGAATTACGTATTGTCGAATTACGTAGAGGATTCAAGATGGCAACTGGAAAGATCATCCAGGTAATCGGCGCCGTGGTCGACGTCGAGTTCCCGCAAGATGCCGTACCTAACGTGTACGATGCGCTTGAGGTTGAAAACGGTGCTGAAAAACTGGTGCTGGAAACGCAGCAACAGTTGGGCGGCGGCGTTGTTCGTTGTATTGCAATGGGTTCTTCTGACGGTTTGCGTCGCGGGCTGAAAGTGAACAGCCTAGGCCATCCGATCGAAGTACCGGTAGGTAAAGCCACGCTGGGCCGTATCATGAACGTACTGGGCGAACCGGTCGACATGAAAGGCGAGATCGGCGAAGAAGAGCGTTGGGCGATTCACCGTCAGGCGCCGAGCTACGAAGAGCTCTCCAACTCCCAGGAACTGCTGGAAACGGGTATCAAGGTTATCGACCTGATGTGTCCGTTCGCCAAGGGCGGTAAAGTGGGCCTGTTCGGTGGTGCTGGTGTAGGTAAAACGGTAAACATGATGGAGCTGATCCGTAACATCGCGATCGAGCACTCCGGTTACTCCGTATTTGCCGGTGTAGGGGAACGTACCCGTGAAGGTAACGACTTCTACCACGAAATGACCGACTCCAACGTTATCGACAAAGTATCACTGGTTTACGGCCAGATGAACGAGCCGCCAGGCAACCGTCTGCGCGTAGCACTGACTGGCTTGACCATGGCGGAAAAATTCCGTGATGAAGGCCGTGACGTACTGCTGTTCGTCGATAACATCTACCGTTATACCTTGGCCGGTACGGAAGTATCCGCACTGCTGGGTCGTATGCCTTCTGCGGTAGGTTATCAGCCGACGCTGGCGGAAGAGATGGGCGTGCTGCAAGAACGTATCACCTCTACCAAAACCGGTTCTATCACATCTGTACAGGCCGTATACGTCCCTGCGGATGACTTGACTGACCCGTCGCCAGCCACCACCTTCGCCCACTTGGATGCGACCGTGGTACTGAGCCGTCAAATCGCGTCTCTGGGTATCTACCCGGCCGTTGACCCGCTGGACTCTACCAGCCGTCAATTGGATCCGCTGGTGGTTGGTCAGGAACACTACGACGTAGCGCGTGGCGTGCAGTCCATTCTGCAACGCTATCAGGAACTGAAGGATATCATCGCGATCTTGGGTATGGACGAGCTGTCTGAAGAAGACAAACTGGTCGTTGCCCGCGCGCGTAAAATCCAGCGCTTCCTGTCGCAGCCGTTCTTCGTGGCAGAAGTATTTACCGGTTCTCCGGGCAAATACGTGTCACTGAAAGACACCATCCGCGGCTTTAAAGGCATCATGAACGGTGAATACGACCATCTGCCGGAGCAGGCGTTCTACATGGTTGGCTCCATTGACGAAGCAGTGGAAAAAGCCAAGAAACTGTAACGTCTGTTAGGAGGTTGATATGGCTATGACTTACCATCTAGATGTCGTTAGTGCAGAACAGGAAATGTTCTCCGGCCTAGTGCAAAAGATCCAGGTGACGGGGAGTGAGGGCGAACTGGGTATCTACCCAGGCCACGCCCCGCTGCTCACTGCCATTAAACCTGGTATGGTGCGTATCGTTAAGCAACACGGCGAAGAAGAGTATATCTATCTGTCCGGCGGCGTCCTTGAGGTGCAACCGAACTCCGTGACCGTGCTGTCCGATACCGCCATCCGTGGGCAGGACCTTGATGAAGCGCGCGCGCTGGAATCCAAGCGTAAAGCGGAAGATCACATTCGCAATTCGCATGGCGATGTGGATTTCGCACAGGCTTCCGCAGAATTGTCGAAAGCGATTGCGAAGCTGCGTGTTATTGACCTGACGAAAAAAGCGATGTAACTTGCGCATTCTGTAAAAAAAGGCCAATCTAGCGATCGGCCTTAATGAGATGGTCACCCCCACCCTGTGAGCGGTACGCTATAGCCAACCGACTTAAAAATGATTACAGCCAATGCCCTGATATGTGGCAAAAAAAATACAGCTAATTGTTATCAAAATAATGTCGCTTGGCTATAACAGGGTGTTTTTCTTTCTGAAGGGGATCATCATGCAAAACGTTACGCTTATTGGTATCGATCTCGGTAAACATTCCTTCCACGTTCACTGTCAGAACGAAAAAGGTCATGCGCTGCTGCGTAAAAAGTTTTCCCGCACTCAGCTGATTCATTTTCTTGTATCCTGCAAGGCGGCGACCGTGGTGATGGAGTCCTGCGGTGGTGCACACTTCATGGCTCGCCGAGTCGCTGATTTAGGCCATGAGGCAAAGTTGATTTCCCCACAGTTCGTTCGCCCTTTTGTTAAGAGTAACAAGAACGATTTTGTTGATGCAGAAGCTATAGCCAACCGACTTAAAAATGATTACAGCCAATGCCCTGATATGTGGCAAAAAAATACAGCTAATTGTTATCAAAATAATGTCGCTTGTTTATAACAGCGAGCCTGTTAGCCACACGCTTGGGGGATGGTAAAAACCATGCCAGCAGCCGTGATTTTGCGGCTTCGACAGGGCTGGTTCCCCGCCAGTACAGCACGGATGGGAAGACGACACTGATGGGTATCAGCAAGCGGGTATTTATGCAGCGGCTGGAATACAACCAAGGGCGTCTGGCAGAGTGGGTTACAAAGCAGCTTGTCAGCCATCACTCGAATGTGGTGGCGTGTGCGCTGGCGAACAAACTTGCGCGGATAGCCTAGGCGGTGACAGTCCATCAGGCGGCGTTCAGCAAATAAAAGAGCCACCGAAAAAAATCGCTGGCTCAGTGAGTTAACAGATTACTTTCTGGTTTTGCGAGAGCCTGTTTAAGATGTTGTGTAAATGCCTTTCCTCAGAAGTGACCGTCAAGGCGGTCACCGAACTCGATAATAAAGCGACTCATTGCCATACGCCAGTCCTGTAAGGGCATCGTCCATTTCTGTGATGCCGCCTAGATTGCCAGCCATACGACCTTCTTCACCGAGTCATCAGTCGGGAACACCTTGCGTTTCTTGATTGCATGCCGGAGCACGCTGTTCAGTGATTCCATATAGCCAAAAGACTTAAAAATGATTACAGCTAATTCCATTATATGCGACAAAAAAGCATAGCTGGCTGTTATCAAAATAATGTCGGTTGGCTATATCAAAATCAGGCAATTACACAATCTCGTGTACAGGCTCTTCTCAGTCCATATGGTGTAATCAAAATTAAGTCGCTTGGCTATATGATGACAAAAATGAAACACTGTTTCTTTTGTGTTTGTCACAAATGGAAACATATAAAACAAAAGTCTGTTTTTCCTGAAACCGGAATTCACTATTCTCCGTCGCGTTTTAGCCATTTTTTCGGAAAAGATGAATTAAAAAAACCACCAGTAAGGTTTAGACTTGGGTACACTTTCTTTTTCCTTGCCTCGCGCGGCATTGTGGTATTTTTCGTTGAAAAATATGTAGTAATCCGCAGCGATAACGGGTTTACTTTCATCCAATTGAATCCGTGGGTTATCAATTCGTTTCATCAGGGTGGTGCATGTCTAACAGTGTCATGAGCGTGGTTATCCTTGCCGCTGGCAAAGGAACACGTATGTTTTCCGATCTACCAAAAGTACTTCATCCGCTCGCTGGTAAGCCGATGGTTCAGCATGTGATTGATGCGGCTATGGAAACGGGTGCCAAACAGGTGCATTTGGTCTACGGACACGGCGGCGATTTACTGAAAGACAGGTTAACCAACCCGGATTTGAATTGGGTTCTGCAAGCGGAGCAACTCGGTACCGGGCATGCCATGCAGCAGGCGGCGCCGTTTTTTGCTGATGATGAAGATATTCTGATGCTGTACGGTGATGTTCCTTTGATATCACCCGCCACGCTGGTGCGCTTGCTGGCGGATAAGCCACAGGGTGGCATTGCGCTTCTGACGGTGAAACTGGACGACCCCACCGGTTATGGCCGCATTGTGCGCGATGATAACGGGTCTGTGGTCGGGATTGTCGAGCACAAGGACGCGACGGAACAGCAGCGTCAGATTAACGAAATCAACACCGGCATTCTGGCAGCAAACGGTCAGGATCTGAAACGCTGGCTGAGCCAGTTAAACAATAACAACGCGCAAGGCGAGTATTACATCACTGACATTATCGCTATGGCTGCTTCAGAAGGCCGCCGGGTTGAAGCCGTACATCCTGATAATCTGAGCGAAGTGGAAGGGGTTAATAACCGTCTGCAGCTGGCGACGCTGGAACGTGTCTATCAGCGGGAACAGGCCAATAAGTTGCTGCTGGCGGGCGTCATGTTATTCGATCCCTCTCGTTTTGATCTGCGTGGGACATTAACCCACGGACGTGATGTGAGTATTGATGCTAATGTGATCATTGAAGGCCAGGTCTCATTAGGGAATCGGGTTGAGATTGGTGCGGGCTGTATCATCAAAGGCAGCGTGATCGGTGATGACTGTGTCCTCAGCCCGTACACCGTGTTAGAAAATGCGGTTTTGGACGCTGAGTGTACGGTAGGGCCCTTTGCGCGCCTGCGACCGGGGGCCGAGCTGGCACAGGGTGCACACGTTGGCAATTTTGTTGAGTTGAAAAAGGCGCGTTTGGGTAAAGGTTCCAAAGCAGGCCATTTGACCTATCTTGGCGATGCGGAAATTGGTGATGATGTGAATATTGGTGCAGGCACCATCACCTGTAATTATGACGGTGCCAACAAGCACAAAACCGTGATTGGCGATCGGGTGTTTGTCGGCTCTGACAGTCAACTGCTGGCCCCTGTGACCGTAGCCAGTGGCGTGACCATCGGTGCTGGCACCACGGTAACGCGCGATGTGGAAGAGAATGCGCTGGTGATAAGCCGGGTAAAACAGCGTCATATTTCAGGTTGGGCGCGGCCTGTTAAGAAAAAATAAGTGATGTCGCCTCCCATTTTGTGGAGGCGGTTTTGCACAGTGTTTTAGGCTAAAGCACTCCGCAAAACATAATAATCCCCCACTCTCTACAAGGCTCGGGGACGCCGGAAAAACCGGCACGATCAGGTCTAAGACGTCGAAAGTGACACAATATGTCACGCGTATAGGAATACACATCCATGTGTGGAATTGTAGGCGCAGTTGCGCAACTCGATATTTCTGAAATTCTGTTAGAAGGGCTTCGCCGCCTTGAGTACCGTGGTTATGACTCTGCGGGGCTGGCGGTGGTTGACGCAGAGGGGCACGTTGCCCGCGTACGTCGCTTGGGTAAGGTACAGATGCTGGCACAAGCGGTGGAAGAGCATCCGCTGGCGGGCGGTACGGGCATTGCTCATACCCGTTGGGCAACGCACGGTGAGCTGTCAGAAGAAAATGCGCACCCGCACGTCTCCGGCCCTATTATCATCGTTCACAACGGCATTATCGAAAACCACGAACCGCTGCGTGAAACGCTGATCGGGCGTGGCTATCGCTTTGTTTCCGAAACCGATACCGAAGTGGTTGCGCACTTGGTGCACTGGGAACAGCAACAAACCGGCGGCGCGCTGGTTGACGTGGTAAAACGCGTTATCCCTCAACTGCGTGGCGCTTACGGCATGGTAGTGATGGACAGTCGCGATCCGAGCGTGCTGGTGGCTGCGCGTTCTGGGAGCCCGCTGGTGATTGGCCGTGGTGTCGGTGAAAACTTCCTTGCGTCTGACCAACTGGCTCTGTTGCCAGTGACCCGCCGCTTTATGTTCCTAGAAGAAGGCGACGTGGCTGAAGTGACGCGCCGCACTGTGCGCATTTTCAACCGCGCGGGCGAACTGGTTGAACGCGAAGAGATTGAATCCAAAGTCAATTATGAGGCGGGTGACAAAGGTGCATACCGCCACTACATGCAGAAAGAGATTTACGAACAGCCGTTGGCGATCAAAAACACCCTAGAAGGGCGTTTTAGCCACGGTGAAGTGAATCTGTCTGAACTGGGTCCAAAAGCGGATGAACTGCTGGCTAAAGTGCAGCATATTCAGATTATTGCCTGCGGTACGTCCTACAACTCAGGCATGGTATCGCGTTATTGGTTTGAAGCACTGGCGGGTGTGCCCTGTGATGTGGAAATCGCCTCTGAATTCCGCTATCGCAAACCGGCGGTGCGCGCCAATAGCCTGATGATCACCCTCTCTCAGTCCGGTGAAACTGCGGATACGCTGGCAGCGTTGCGCTTGTCCAAAGAGCTGGGGTATCTGGGATCGCTGGCTATTTGTAACGTGGCAGGATCATCGCTGGTTCGTGAATCCGATTTGGCGCTGATGACCAAAGCCGGTACGGAAATTGGCGTGGCGTCCACCAAGGCGTTTACCACCCAGTTAACGGTGTTGCTGATGCTGGTGGCGCGTATTGGCCGTCTGCGCGGTATGGATGCCCAGATTGAGCACTATATTGTCCACGGTCTGCAAGCGCTGCCTGCGCGTATTGAGCAGATGCTGTCACAGGACAAGCTGATTGAGTCTCTGGCAGAAGGTTTCTCTGATAAGCACCATGCGTTGTTTCTGGGACGCGGCGATCAGTACCCTATCGCAATGGAAGGAGCGCTAAAGCTTAAAGAGATCTCTTACATTCATGCAGAAGCGTATGCGGCCGGTGAGTTGAAGCACGGCCCGCTGGCGTTGATTGATGCGGATATGCCTGTGGTGGTGGTTGCGCCCAACAATGAGCTGTTGGAAAAACTGAAATCCAACATCGAAGAAGTGCGCGCACGCGGCGGTGAGCTGTATGTGTTTGCCGACGAAGAAGCGGGCTTTACCAGCAGCGAAAACATGCGCATCATTCCGCTGCCGCATGTGGAAGACGTTATTGCCCCAATCTTCTACACCGTGCCTTTGCAGTTGCTCTCCTACCACGTGGCGCTGATTAAAGGCACCGACGTTGACCAACCGCGTAACCTGGCGAAATCGGTGACGGTAGAGTAACTGCCGCTATGCTGAGCTGCATAACTGGACCTGCCCTATAGGCATAGATATCTACACATCTTTTGCAATATCTGCTATTACGTTGCTGCATGATCTCAACTTATGCATCGGCGGGATTGATGCCCGCCTTAACCGGCGTTATCAGCGTTTGGTTAAGCAACACATGACTCCCGCAGCACCATTGGCGTCAGCCGTTAAAGACCTTGCCTGCGCGCAGAAAACAACATTCGCCACTACTCAGGCCGTTTGGCGTTTTTTTAATAATGAACGTATTAGCTTCAGTCAGCTCAATGAACCGATTATTTCGCTGGCTCTCCGGCAGGTTGCACTTAGCCCGCATCCATACGCTCCCGTCGTTCACGACTGGTCTCATTTACAGTTTCGTACCCACAATGGGAAAGAAGAACGTTTGAAAATGACGCATGGTGGCGACGTCGGTTATGAACTACAAACCAGCCTACTGCTTGATGCTGCAAATGGTTTACCAATATCCCAGTACTCCCTAAAAACAGTGTAATCGTGATGGACAATGCAACTTTTCACAAAAAACATAATATTCAACAAGTCATCATCGATGCAGGGTATATGGTGGAGTATTTGCCTACATATTCGCCAGATCTTAACCCCATTGAGCATAAATGGGCACAAGCAAAAAGCAAAAAAAGAGAGAGTGGTTGCGATACAGAGATTTTGTTCTCAGTCCATATGGTGTAATCAAAAATTAAGTCGCTTGGCTATATGGTCGAAAATGGGCTTTGTTGAATAAATCAGAACTTGTAACAACTGCGCACCATACGGGTCGATTGTTATGTGATGCGAATACTGTTCGGCATTCCTAATAGCGTGATCAGGTTAAGCGCTTTGACCATGGCCATGGCTTCACCCACCTGACCATCGTAGTCTCTCAGACTTAGATAACCACCCAGAAGCCTTTTGAACTGGAACATGGCCGTTTCAGCCACTGAGCGCCGGTGATAGCCCACTTTCTTTTTCCAGATATCGTTACTACCGCTAATGCGCTGATTTGCAACAGCGTGGTAGCGATCTTGCCAATATTGCGCCCCCTTCGTGGCGGGATAAGCGGCCTTATTTTCTTCCTCAGCAGAACATCATAGCAGTAAACTGTATCGTAAGCGCCGTCAGCCGATGCCTCTCTGATTTTCCGGTGGGTCTGGTTTATCAGCGCCGGTAGAGCTTGGGCATCAGTCGTACCACTGAGCGACAAATCCGCACAGATAATCTCATGCGTCACACTGTCTACTGCCAGGTGCA
This sequence comes from Symbiopectobacterium sp. RP, assembly GCF_050472005.1. Classification (NCBI taxonomy): domain Bacteria; kingdom Pseudomonadati; phylum Pseudomonadota; class Gammaproteobacteria; order Enterobacterales; family Enterobacteriaceae; genus Symbiopectobacterium; species Symbiopectobacterium sp. RP. The sequence continues at coordinate 527,640 of NZ_JBGOGS010000002.1, forward strand.
GCTTACGCCATACCCTGCGTCTGTCGGCACCATGCTGCCGGACTTTCCATTCGCCTTCGCCAAAGACCTTCAGGCTGGTTCCATCAATGACCAGATGTGAGATTTCACCACGGGTTGGCGTTTTTATGCTGATGTTCACTGTCTTTGCTCGCTTGCTGAGCAGCGAATAGTCTGGACAATGGAGCGACAATTTAATCAGTTTAAAAATCGAGTCAACAAAGCCCTGTAAAGCCCTCAATGAAAGGCCAAACACGCGTTTCATCATCAGGACTGTGGTGATGGCCATATCTGAGTAGTGGAGCGGTCGTCCACGCCGTTCAGTAGTGTTTTTTTCCGTCCATGCAGCAATGGCTGATTCATCTAGCCATACGGTTAGAGAACCGCACTGCTTGAGGGCCTTGTTATAAGAGGGCCAGCTGGTGATTTTAAAATTTTGTTTTGCCATGGAGAGCTGATTTTGAAACAACTGTGTTGATCTGCTCCGATGATTACCCAAAAGTTCTATTTATTCAACAAAGCCTCGAAAATGTGCAGGATGCCAGGTTTTCCATGTTGTGACATCGCAACGGCATGAAAACGATGGTGGTGTTGTTGCTGTCGTTGCCGAACGCGTTGCACGGTCTCTTCAGGCAAGCGCTGTGCGATGAAATCAGAAATCATCACCGCATCGGCATCATGCCACACATCATCTTCCAGTTTGTCCAGCAGCGCTGACATATAGCCAAGCGACTTAATTTTTGATTACACCGTATGGACTGAGAACAAAATCTCTGTATCGCAACCGCTCTCTCTTTTTTTGCTTGTGCCCATTTATGCTCAATGGGGTTAAGATCTGGCGAATATGTAGGCAAATACTCCACCATATACCCTGCATCGATGATGACTTGTTGAATATTATGTTTTTTGTGAAAAGTTGCATTGTCCATCACGATTACCCTGTTTTTAGGGAGTACTGGGATAAGGACTTGTGTGACCCAGGAATAGAAAACATCGCTGTTAATATTGATATCAAATAATCCGATAGCAAACAGCATTGTGCCTAATAAAGCGCCGATAACATTTGTTCTTCCCTTGGCTCCCTCGTTCTTCAGGCCAAAACACCGTTGACCTTTTGGGGAATAGCCGTGAGTCCGTAGGGTATCGTGTGGAAAACCACTTCCATCAATAAAAACAATAGTTTTTCCTTTTTTTTCATACTGTTGCATTTTTTGTTGAAATGCTTGCCGGGCGCTTTCGTCGGCTTTCGGATGACGTAGCGTTTTTTTATAGGTCAATCCCAGCTTTTTAAGAGCTGGCCAAATGGCCTTCTGACAAACGCCAAAACGCTCTGCACGTTCTTTTTGGTAAGCATCTGGATATGGTTCAACATCTTTTATCAACTCGGATTTATCGCTCTTTCGCTGACGCGTGGTCGATGCTTTTGACGCTATTTGATTAATCCAACGCAATACAGAGGCAGGGCCAATCCGAAATTGCTTCGCTGTTTCTCGGATACTCAACCCTTCTTCTTCCCGTGTAGATATCACTTTACGTCTAAAATCAATTGAATAGCTCATTTAAATAATGCAATCAAAATTAAGTCGTTTAGCTATAACGCCAAATCGTTGTTCTGGTTGACGCCAATCGGATGCGCCAGAATATGGCGTGCAATGTCCTGAGCCTCTTCCAGAGAGTGCATCTCATAGGTGCCGCACTGGAACTCGTTTAGCTCAGGGATTTTGCGTTGATCGGTCACTTTGAGCACATCCTCCATCGCCGCGCTCCAGGCTTTAGCCACGCGTTGCTCTGCCGGTGTGCCAATCAGGCTCATGTAGAATCCCGTGCGGCAACCCATCGGAGAAATATCGATAATTTCAACGCCATCACCGTTGAGATGGTTGCGCATGAAGCCGGCAAACAGGTGCTCCAGCGTATGAATACCGCGCTCCGGCATCACCTCTTTATTCGGGCGACAGAAACGCAGGTCGAATACGGTAATGGTGTCGCCATGAGGGGTTGTCATGGTTTTAGCCACTCGAACCGCCGGTGCTGCCATGCGGGTATGGTCTACGGTGAAGCTATCTAATAACGGCATGTTGCCAGCTCCTCATAAAAAAATGACTTTTTTCATCTTTCCAAGAAACTTTTTGGTTCCCAACGAGTCTGACTCTATGAAAGACGCTCATTTATTATCATCCCTATTTCTCAGAGATGTTTTTCGGCCACTGCTTATACCGTGGCCTTTTCTTTAATCTAGTGTCTGCTCAAGCCTGAGTCGCTGCCAGATAGGCCTCGAACGACAGCGTATCTTGCGCTTCCAGCGTGTGCTGTTTTTGCCAGGCGCGTTCACTCTCGGCAACAAACTGCGCCTCCGTCAACACCGCTAAAGGCTCTTGACTGAGCTGCTCACGATAGCGGTCTGCCAACGTCAAGCCAAGATTACCGCAGCCCTGCGCTTTCAATAGCGGCAACAGACGCCCGGAGAACGTATTTTCCGGCTTATCGAACCCTACGCTCAACTCGTCACAGACCTGCTGATAATAGGGCTGTTCATGTTCTCTATCCAGCACTTCTGCCACGCGCCGCAGATCGCGGAACAAGGCATGTCCGACATCGGCCAATGGCTGCTGCCGCGTTTCACATCCCATACCAACGGTCAACCCCGGTTTGCGCCCTTCCAGAATAATACGGTTCCAGTTTTTACGGGTACATTGCAGTTCGGCGCTATCCATTTCCGGCGCATCAGCCAGTGCGCACCAGATCAGGAACAGATCGAGGAAACGCACCTGGTCGGCGCTGACCCCCGACGGGGTAAAGGGATTGATATCCAGTGAGCGTACTTCAATATACTCAATGCCGCCGCGCATCAGCGCATCAGAGGGCGTTTCGCCACTGCGAGTTACACGTTTAGGACGGATCGGCGCATACAGCTCATTTTCGATCTGCAACACGTTGGTATTGAGCTGCAAGTAGCGATCGCCTTGTTTAACCCCCATCGCGGCATATTCCGCTGACGGCGTTTTGATCGCACGCTTCAGCGCTGCCACATATCCATCCAGCTTATTAAACGTGATGCCCAGATTGCTCTGTGATTTGTTGGTGTAGCCCAGATCGCTCAAACGCAACGAGGTCGCGTAGGGAAGATAATAGAGCCCGTTTTCGCCACGTTCAAACGGCAATGCCGTTTCACGCCCCTGCAAAAAAGAAGAGCAGATCGCGGGCGAGGCGCCAAACAGATAAGGAATCACCCATCCAAAACGGTAGTAGTTACGGATCAAACGAAAATAACCGGCGGATATCTCCTGCTTACCACTTTCAGCGTCAGCGACGCCTGCACGCGCTTGCCAGAATGCCAGCGGCAGTGAAAAGTTATAATGCACGCCGGAAATGGTCTGCATCAACGCGCCATAGCGGTTTTTCAACCCCTCACGGTAGAGCGTTTTAAACCGGCCAATGTTCGATGTGCCGTACTGAGCCAGCTCGATATTTGTCTCATCGGGAATAAAACACGGCATGCTAAACGGCCATAACCGCTCAGAACCGATGTTACGCACGACATAGCGGTGAATGTCCTGTAAGAATGCCAACAGGTGATCGACATCCCGATCTACAGGCGTAATAAATTCTAATAAGGATTCTGCGAAATCCGTTGTGATCCAGGGATGGGTTAATGCCGCCCCTAAATTTTCTGGGTGCCCTGTCTGTGCCAAATGTCCATTGGGCTGTACGCGTAACGTTTCGCGTTCAATACCGCGTTGAATCCCCTTCACCGCATCAGGGTGATGTTCAAGCCAGGCCAACGCTTGTGATATATCCGGGATCAAATCGACCTCCCGCTGTTAGATGTAATTATTGTTCGCATAATGAAATCGTATCATCTCTACTAAAATACAGTGCTACACGTTATGACCACAAAGTCATTCCTTGTAATGCCACGATGGCCACCACGATATAACGCAGCGCTTTTCCGATACAGATAAAAAGCGTGGAGTACAACCACGGCATGCGCAGCCATCCCGCTGCCACGCATAGCACGTCGCCAATAACCGGTACCCAACTCAACAAAAGCGCCACCGGACCATAACGCTGCAACCAGCGTAGCGCCGTCAACGTGCCGGTACGCGGCTTTGGCCGTGGCAGAATACGCCCCAGCACCAGATTGGTCATACCGCCCAGCGTATTGCCTATTGTTGCCACGACAATCAGCAGCACCGCGCCGGTAACCTTCGCCACCAATAAAGAGACCAGCAGCACTTCAGAGCTGCCAGGTAATAATGTCGCGCTGAGAAAACTACTCCAGAAGAGAGAAACCAGTCCCCAGAAGGCACTCACAGCGTGCGCACATCGACAACAGCCATGTTTGCGCGCTGCGCTGCCTGAATGCCAAAATCCGCATCTTCAAATACGACGCAGGTTTCAGGCTCTACCTGCATAAGCTGGGCGCAGCGCAGGAAGGTGTCAGGAAACGGTTTATGATGCAGTACATCCTCCGCGCCGACAATACCAACAAAGTAGTCGCGCAAGCCAAGATGACGTAGCAGCCTGTCAGCCAGATGGCGTGGGCTACCGGTGCCAACCGTCATAGGTCGACATCCCTGGTACGCTTTCACCACGTCAATCAAGGGCAACGGCGTAACCGTATCAAACAGCATCTCTTCCACCAGCACCAGCTTTTCAGTGGCCAGCGCCTTTGGGTCCATATCCACGTTATGCCGGGCCAGGATCACCGCTGCGATTTTCTCAATGGGAGCACCATTGTACGCCACCATTTCTTGAGCATCATAGGTCATGCCGTACTTGCCCAGAATGTTATGCCAGGCTGCGCGGTGTGTGGGCTCAGTATCGAGGATGGTGCCATCCATATCAAAAATAAGACCTTGATAACGATCGTACATCGTGACTCCGTGAATAGCGCAAAAGAGCCGTTACTTTAGCGCAAAGTCAAAATGATGTCGCTGGTTCAATAAAACCACAAAAAGCAAGGCTATCGGTGTATAAGCGGTTAGTAAGGGGGGATTAGCAACATGCAGGCAACGCTGGGGATAAAATCAAAGGGAAAGTATGGGATATTATGATTCACAACATGAGGAATGGTGCATCCGGGAGGATTCGAACCTCCGACCGCTCGGTTCGTAGCCGAGTACTCTATCCAGCTGAGCTACGGATGCATAGTAAATGGCGGTGAGGGAGGGATTCGAACCCTCGATGCAGCTTTTGACCGCATACTCCCTTAGCAGGGGAGCGCCTTCAGCCTCTCGGCCACCTCACCAACACGCTAACCTTCGAACCACGATGATGATGTTTCCTTCATCGTGCTCACCGGTACTGCGTGGCGCACATATTACTTTCCCGGACTTATAAGTCAAACAATTTTTCCTAACTCTTGGTTGTTTGAACAAATCACACCCAACACGCACAGATTCACAGCGAAAAGTCTATTTTATCAACAGCGTTAACGGCTATTGATGCCTGTGACAAAACGTACTCATAGGAAACTAAAACGGCATGGGAGGATATTCAGGGAAGCTAAAACGAACGCGTCCCTCCTGAGAGGCGAGACGCTTGGTAAATCAGTAGGACGTTGGTTGCGACTTTTCCGCTTGGATCCGCTGGTAAATCTCTTCGCGGTGAACAGAAACTTCTTTCGGCGCATTAACACCAATACGAACCTGGTTGCCCTTTACCCCTAGCACGGTAACCGTCACCTCATCGCCAATCATGAGGGTTTCGCCAACTCGACGAGTCAAAATAAGCATTCTTTGCTCCTTGAAAGATTATAAAGAGTCGGGTCTCTTTGTCTCCCCGCCATTCTCCATCATGCGCCGTGAAAACATAAACCTAAATGGGGAAACGCACTCCGCCATCTTACTCCAGTGTATCGTTACTTTTAGTTTAGTCGATGTCAGCCGTTTTCGCTGTTTTATCACGACATTTGTTATCACAACAAAGGGCTACGGCATGCTCCGCTTACCAACACAAGCTCGGCAGACCGATATTTCCCCCCCAGCGCACGTCCCTAGCCTAAGGGGAAAACGCCAAAATAAATATTTTGGCGTTTCGTTGAGATAACACACTATTTATAGTTATAGCCTATCCGTTACCCATGTTTCAACGCTAGATAGTGCCGAAGGTAAAGCGGCTGGGTTGTTCCCACCGGCTTGTGCCATATCAGGACGTCCCCCCCCTTTACCACCGACCTGCTGAGCGATAAAGCCAATCAATTCACCGGCTTTAACACGATCGGTCAAATCCTTCGTGATACCGGAAATCAAGCTGACTTTATCTTCTGAGACGGTTGCCAGCACAATGATGGCTGAACCGAGCTGGTTCTTCAGATCGTCCACCATAGTACGCAATAATTTCGGGTCGGTGTTATCCAACTGTGTTACCAACAGTTTCGCACCCTTGATCGTTTTCGCCTTCGAGGAGAGCGAGGCACTTTCTTGGGCTGCCTGCTGTTCTTTCAACTGTTGCAGCTCTTTTTCTAACTGACGAGTACGATCCAGCAGGGAACGCACTTTTTCCGCCACGTTATGGCTATCGCCTTTGACCAGTTGGGTCACATCCTGTAATACGTCACTTTGACGATGCAGCGCCGCCAGTGCCCCACTGCCCGTTACGGCTTCAATGCGTCGAATACCCGCCGCCGTCCCTGATTCGGAGACAATCTGGAACAAACCGATATCCCCGGTACGTTTGGCGTGCGTACCACCACACAGCTCAATGGAGAAATCGCCCATGGTCAATACACGCACATGATCTTCATATTTCTCGCCGAACAGGGCCATTGCACCTTTGGCTTTTGCATCCGATAGCGCCATCACATCAGTGTCAACGTCGTGGTTACGACGAATCTGCGCGTTGACAATATCTTCCACCTGACGGATTTGCTCTGCCGTCATGGCTTCCGGCTGCGAGAGGTCAAACCGCAGGTAGTTATCGTTAACCAACGAGCCTTTCTGGGCAACGTGCTCGCCCAGTACCTGGCGCAGCGCGGCATGCAGCAAATGAGTGGCAGAGTGGTTAAGACGAATACGATCGCGACGCTCACTATCTACATCAGCATTCACCGTATCATTGACGCGCAGCGTACCCTGAGTCAGAGACCCCAAGTGACCAATTGCCTGACCAAACTTTTGGGTATTCCCAACGGTAAAGCACACGTTGGCATTATGCAGCGTCCCGGTATCGCCGACCTGACCGCCCGATTCCCCATAGAACGGTGTTTCATTGAGGATAACCACGCCCTCTTCACCGGCATTGATCGCTTCGACCGCCTGCCCGTTTTGATAGAGTGCAATAACCGTAGCCTGCTGCTGTGTCTTGTCGTATCCCGTAAATGGCGTGGCCACATCAACACGAATCAGGGTGTTATAATCGATGCCGAACCCACTGGTTTCACGTGCGCGCTGGCGTTGTGCTTCCATCGCACGCTCAAAGCCGTCCTTATCCACCGTAAGATCGTGCTCACGGCACACGTCTTCCGTTAAATCGAACGGGAAGCCGTAAGTGTCATACAGCTGGAACGCCGTCTCACCGTCCAGTACGTTCCCTTTCAGGTTTTTGATCTCTTCATCCAGCAGGCTAAGGCCGCGTTCCAGCGTGCGGGCAAACTGCTCTTCTTCCGCTTTCAGCGCCTGTTCAACCACCGCTTGCTGCTGTTTCAATTCATCAGCCGCCGCCCCCATGACCTGAATCAATGGCGCAACCAATTTATAGAAGAAGGCCTCTTTGGCATCGAGGAAATTACCGTGACGCACCGCGCGACGAATAATACGGCGCAGAACATAACCACGGTTTTCGTTGGATGGCATGACGCCATCAGCGATCAGGAATGCGCAGGAGCGGATATGGTCAGCGATAACGCGCAAGGACCTGTTGCTCAAATCCTGAGTGCCAATAATGCGCGCCGCTTCTTGGATCAATGTGGTAAAGACATCGATCTCGTAGTTGGAATTGACGTGTTGCAATACCGCAGTAACACGCTCCAGCCCCATCCCGGTATCAACAGACGGTTTAGGCAACGGAACCATGGTGCCATCCGCCTGACGGTTGAACTGCATAAATACCAGGTTCCAGATCTCGATATAGCGATCACCATCTTCATCCGGGCCTCCCGGAGGACCGCCTTGGATATGGTCGCCATGATCGTAAAAAATTTCCGAACACGGACCACATGGGCCAGTATCACCCATCTGCCAGAAGTTGTCAGACGCGTATTGACCGCCCTTGTTGTCACCAATACGGATAATGCGCTCGGCGGGTACGCCGACTTCGTTTGCCCAGATGTCATAGGCTTCATCGTCGGTGGCATATACCGTTACCCATAATTTCTCTTTGGGCAGGTTAAACCATTGCGCACCAGTCAGCAGTTCCCATGCATATTGGATGGCATCACGCTTGAAGTAGTCACCGAAGCTGAAATTACCCAGCATTTCAAAGAAGGTGTGGTGACGCGCGGTGTACCCGACGTTATCTAAATCGTTATGCTTACCGCCTGCACGCACGCAGCGCTGTGACGTGGTAGCACGCACATAGTTGCGCTTGTCCAGCCCTAGGAAAACATCCTTGAACTGGTTCATTCCCGCGTTGGTAAACAGCAATGTCGGATCGTTATTCGGAACCAGTGAAGTACTGGAAACGATCTGGTGTCCTTTACTCTGGAAAAAATCGAGAAACGCTTGACGGATCTCAGCGGTGCTCTTGCTCATAATTGTCCTGGAATGAAACTAAAAAAACAGATCGTGGGCAAGGCTAGTGCAGCATAGTGACGCTACCCGTGCAACTCACGAACAAAAAGTGGGAATAAGATAAATTTTCTTCGGGGGGAAGTAAAACACCGGATGCATTCAATGCGAAAAATTCGTACAGAGAGCCTGTACTCGAGATTGTGTAATTGCCTGATTTTGATATGTTCAATCCAACATCAAAAGCAGATTACTTTATGGATGAAAAACAGTTACAGGCTCTGGCTAACGAGCTGGCCAAAAATCTCAAAACCCCTGACGCTCTCAACCCGTTTGATCGCCTGCTGAAAAAGATCAGCGTTGAAGCTGCCCTTAATGCTGAAATGACCCATCACCTCGGGCATGAGAAGCACCAGTCCAAATCTGGAACTAACACGCGCAATGGCTACTCCACAAAGACTGTTATAGCCAACCGACTTAAAAATGATTACAACAGATACCCTGATATGCGGCAAAAAAGCATAGCTGGCTGTTATCAAAATAATGTCGGTTGGCTATACCACCGGCGATGGTCCGCTGGAACTGCGTACACCACGTGATCGTGATGGTTCCTTTGAACCGCAGCTGGTGAAGAAGAACCAGACCCGGATCTCCGGGATGGATAACCAGATTTTATCGTTGTATGCCAAAGGGGGCTTTGTTGAATAAATAGATTTTGTGCTGGCAGCCCAGCGAAACGATGGATCCTCGCAACGTAAAATCATGCAGTTAGGCCTCATGAGAAAAGTGTACACCTGAGATGACAAGCATTTTCAACCAAAACTGGCATGGAAAAACAGCATGATTACCTATTATTCAACAAAGCCGCCAAAGGGATTGAGTTATGCTCATTTCTGGTGTACGGGGTTTCGGGGAGGGTGGTGTATCCTGCTGATTGATTTCGTGGATGATTTCAACAACAGAGAGATGATACCCCATGAAAAAGTCTACCCTACAGGTCTCCGCAGAACCAGATATTGCCGGTGATCCCTTGCATGAACTCATTCGTAATGGTGCCAGGCAACTGATAGCTGCCGCCGTTGACGTTGAGCTCGAAGCCATGCTGCAACAACATGCTGAACGCCGCCTTGACGACGGGCGTCATGCTGTCGTTCGTAACGGCTATTTGCCACAGCGAACCATACAGACGGGTATTGGGGATGTTGAAATTAAAGTGCCTAAGGTCAGGGAGCGCAGCGGCAACGGAATATGCTTCAACAGCGCGTTGTTGCCGCCTTATCTGAAACGTGCAAAAAGCGTCGAAGAGTTGCTACCATGGCTGTACCTGCGAGGCATATCCACCGGTGATTTTCACGAAGCCCTGAGGGCGCTTCTCGGTGAAAAAGCTAATGCCCTCTCTGCCAGTACCATCAGCAGACTGAAACAGCAATGGCTTGAAGAGCACAGGCAATGGTGCCTGCGTGATTTAAGCGATACGCGCTACGTTTATTTCTGGGCCGATGGCATATACAGCCATGTCAGGCAAGATGATTGCCTTTGCCTGCTGGTCATTATAGAAAAACGACTTAAAAATGATTACAGTCAATACCCTGATATGTGGCAAAAAAATACAGCTAATTGTTATCAAAATAATGTCGCTTGGCTATAAAAAAGGTCTACTAAAATGGCAGGGGAAAGGTTAATCGGAATGAGACCATCTTTTGCGATTGACGCTAACGGCGTTTTCGCTCAAGCCTAAGCAATGACCAGTGTTTGTTGCGATGTCTCATTCAGATGAGAAAGTATTAAAGGACAAAGGAGAAGTCTGCGAAATGGTGGGTCGTGCAGGATTCGAACCTGCGACCAATTGATTAAAAGTCAACTGCTCTACCGACTGAGCTAACGACCCGCAGAAGTGGTGGGTGATGACGGGATCGAACCGCCGACCCCCTCCTTGTAAGGGAGGTGCTCTCCCAGCTGAGCTAATCACCCAATTTCACTCTTTCTTACATCGTACTTCCGTGCTAACACAGTCGTACTTCATACCATAATACTCAACGATATGATATTTCACACAACGCACACTCAACGTGAGTGGTGGGTGATGACGGGATCGAACCGCCGACCCCCTCCTTGTAAGGGAGGTGCTCTCCCAGCTGAGCTAATCACCCTCGCTGTGTGGAGTCGCATTATAGGGATAGTTGAAAGTGAGTCAACGCTTTTTAAATGCAAAATGTGTGTTCGTTGTAAAATTAGGCAACACGTCGTTTTTCTGGGCATTCGTGGTCAATAATTCGGCGTGTTGTTAGTCCTATTCAACACGCAATGCGGTTACAGCGTTGAGGAATCAGGGCAGAGTGATAGAATATCGCCAACTTTTGGCTGGAACCGTCGCTGGTGTCTGCCAGTCGCCCTTAAGTAACAAGGCTTATTATCCCAATGAAAATCAAAACTCGTTTCGCGCCAAGCCCCACTGGCTATTTGCATGTCGGCGGCGCTCGTACTGCGCTTTACTCTTGGCTGTTTGCCCGTCACCATCAGGGTGAGTTTGTTTTGCGTATCGAAGACACTGACCTAGAGCGTTCAACGCAGGATGCCATTATGGATGGCATGAACTGGCTGAACCTAGATTGGGATGAGGGTCCGTACTACCAGACCAAACGCTTTGACCGTTACAACGCGGTGATTGATGAAATGCTGGTGCAGGGCACCGCCTACAAATGCTATTGCAGCCGTGAGCGTCTGGAAGCGCTGCGTGAAGACCAAATGGCGAAGGGTGAAAAACCACGCTATGACGGCTGCTGTCGTGATTATCATGCGCATCATGCCGATAATGAGCCTCACGTGGTGCGTTTTCGTAACCCGCAAGACGGTTCTGTTATTTTCAACGACCGTATTCGTGGCCCGATCGAATTCAGCAATCAGGAACTGGACGATCTGATCATTCGCCGCACTGATGGTTCGCCAACCTACAACTTCTGTGTAGTGATCGACGACTGGGATATGGAAATCACGCACGTTATTCGTGGTGAAGATCATATCAACAACACCCCGCGCCAAATCAATATCCTGAAAGCGTTGGGGGCGCCGGTGCCGGAATACGCCCATGTGTCGATGATCTTGGGCGATGATGGCAAAAAACTGTCCAAACGTCATGGTGCCGTGGGCGTGATGCAGTATCGCGATGATGGTTATCTGCCAGAAGCGCTGCTCAACTATCTGGTCCGTTTAGGGTGGTCACATGGCGATCAGGAAATTTTCTCCATTGATGAGATGATGCAACTGTTTACGTTGGATGCCGTAAGCAAATCGGCCAGCGCCTTCAATACCGAGAAGTTGCAGTGGCTGAACCATCACTATATCAATCATCTGCCAGCTGAATATGTGGCAACGCATCTGTCATGGCACATTGAGCAGGCAGGGATCGACACCCGCACCGGGCCGCAACTGTGCGAACTGGTGACGCTGTTGGGCGAGCGCTGCAAAACACTGAAAGAGATTGCGGCGTCCTGCCGTTATTTCTATGAAGATTTTGCCGAGTTTGATGCCGATTCTGCCAAGAAACACTTGCGTCAGCTTGCTCGCCAGCCATTGGAACTGGTGCGTGAGAAGCTTGCTGCTATTAGCGACTGGACTGCGGAAAACATCCATCACGCCATTCAGGGCACGGCGGACGAACTGCAACAAGGCATGGGTAAAGTCGGTATGCCGCTGCGTGTGGCGGTAACTGGCGCGGGCCAATCACCGGGCGTCGATGTTACGGTACACGCGGTGGGTCAGCAACGTGCATTGGCACGCATCGATAAAGCATTGGCCTTTATCGCTGAGCGTGAAGCGCAGCAATAATCGCGTAACCCAGCGATCGAAACGCCCCGAGTTATGCTCATTTCTGGTGTACGGGGTTTCGGGGAGGGTAGCGTATCCTGCTGATTGATTTTGTGGATGATTTCAACAACAGAGAGATGATACCCCATGAAAAAGTCTACCCTACAGGTCTCCGCAGAACCAGATATTGCCGGTGATCCCTTGCATGAACTCATTCGTAATGGTGCTAGGTAACTGATAGCTGCCGCCGTTGAGGTTGAGCTCGAAGCCATGCTGCAACAACATGCTGAACGCCGCCTTGATGACGGGCGTCATGCTGTCGTTCGTAACGGCTATTTGCCACAGCGAACCATACAGACGGGTATTGGGGATGTTGAAATTAAAGTGCCTAAGGTCAGGGAGCGCAGCGGCAACGGAATATGCTTCAACAGCGCGTTGTTGCCGCCTTATCTGAAACGTGCAAAAAGCGTCGAAGAGTTGCTACCATGGCTGTACCTGCGAGGCATATCCACCGGTGATTTTCATGAAGCCCTGAGGGCGCTTCTCGGTGAAAAAGCTAATGGCCTCTCTGCCAGTACCATCAGCAGACTGAAACAGCAGTGGCTTGAAGAGCACAGGCAATGGTGCCTGCGTGATTTAAGCGATACGCGCTACGTTTATTTCTGGGCCGATGGCATATACAGCCATGTCAGGCAAGATGATTGCCTTTGCCTGCTGGTCATTATCGGCGTCACTGAGCATGGACGTAAGGAGCTGGTTGCGGTTGAAGATGGTTATCGAGAGTCAGAAGCAAACTGGGCCGAACTTCTTAATGGCCTGCGAGCACGTGGCCTAACCCGTATCTCCCAAGCTGGCTACGGGAGACGGTGCCCTTGGTTTTTGGAATGCAATGGCAAATATATAGCCAAGCGACTTAATTTTGATTACACCATATGGACTGAGAACAAAATCTCTGTATCGCAACCACTCTCTCTTTTTTTGCTTTTTGCTTGTGCCCATTTATGCTCAATTGGGTTAAGATCTGGCGAATATGTAGGCAAATGCTCCACCATATACCCTGCATCGATGATGACTTGTTGAATATTATGTTTTTTGTGAAAAGTTGCATTGTCCATCACGATTACCCTGTTTTTAGGGAGTACTGGGATAAGGACTTGTGTGACCCAGGAATAGAAAACATCGCTGTTAATATTGATATCAAATAATCCGATAGCAAACAGCGTTGTGCCTAATAACGCGCCGATAACATTTGTTCTTCCCTTGGCTCCCCCGTTCTTCAGGCCAAAACACCGTTGACCTTTTGGGGAATAGCCGTGAGTCCATGGGGTATCGTGGGCTTTGTTGAATAAACATATTTTATGCTGTACCCCCGGTGAAACGACAGATCCTCGCAACGCAAAATCATGCAGTTAGGCCTCATAAGAAAACTGTAAACCTGAGGTGACAAGCATTTTCTACCAAAACTGGCTTGGCAAAACAGCATGACTCACTATTATTCAACAAAGCCGGTATCGTGTTGAAAACCACTTTCATCAATAAAAATAATAGGTTTTCCTTCTTTTTCCTTCTTTTTCCTTCTTTTTCCTTCTTTTTCATACTGTTGTATTTTTTGTTGAAATGCTTGCCGGGCGCTTTCGTCGGCTTTCGGATGACGTAGCGTTTTTTTATAGGTCAATCCCAGATTTTTAAGAGCTTGCCAAATGGCCTTCTGACAAACGCCAAAACGCTTTGCACGTTCTTTTTGGTAAGTATCTGGATATGGTTCAACATCTTTTATCAACTCGGATTTATCGCTCTTTCGCTGACGCGTGGTCGATGCTTTTGACGCTATTTGATTAATCCAACGCGATACAGAGGCAGGGCCAATCCGAAATTGCTTCGCTGTTTCTCGGATACTCAACCCTTCTTCTTCCCGTGTAGATATCACTTTACGTCTAAAATCAATTGAATAGCTCATTTAAATAATGTGATCAAAATTAAGTCGTTTAGCTATATTCATCATCACAGCCCCGTCGCCACGGCAAGACACACCGCCGCCACAATCACTGCCCGACGCAGTTGGGCTGCCGCAAACACCTGATGGCAGCCGCTGCGCACTGTATGTCAGCCTTGCGCCACCTCGAGGTGGTCATGGTGCAGGTATTGATCGGGACGAGCCTTGGGGAACAGCGAACGGTCAAGCCAGTAACCGACCACCGCCGCTAGGGTGATCAAGGCCAGCTTGTATAGCCAAGCGACATTATTTTGATAACAATTAGCTGTATTTTTTTTCCACATATTAGGGTATTGGCTGTAATCATTTTTAAGTCGGTTGGCTATAGATCACCACCGGTAATTGCTGCGGTGACACCAGACCAATCACCAGCAACAGACCGGCAGCGGTCAGTAACCAGCCGCTTAATCGCGGGGTTTTTAATGGCGGTAAGGTCAATTTTTTTCGCGTTTTCATTACCATCTCCCTGAAAATCAGGCAGACAGTGTGACAAGGCAGGTCGCTAAACGCTTTTAAAGCGGTTTACTAGTGGGGATACGGGGAAGCGGTTAGGTTAGGCGCAGTGATTAGCCTCGACAGGGGCAAGGGAAAAAGCGCGACCCGCCCGGTGCGATAACACCGGACAGGCCGTCAACACACAGACACGACCTGTGAGTCAACCGTGGCGCTTTCCGTCCTCGAGGACAGGAAAGAGCTTACACTAATTTCCATTAGTGAAAAAGGCGAACAGTGAATGCAGCAAAATTTCTTACCGATATAGCCAACCGACTTAAAAATGATTACAGCCAATACCCTAATATGTGGAAAAAAATACAGCTAATTGTTATCAAAATAATGTCGCTTGGCTATATAACAAGGCCCTCAAGCAGCGCGGTTCTCTAACCGTATGGCTAGATGAATCAGCCATTGCTGCATGGACGGAAAAAAACACTACTGAACGGCGTGGACGACCGCTCCACTACTCAGATATGGCCATCACCACAGTCCTGATGATGAAACGCGTGTTTGGCCTTTCATTGAGGGCTTTACAGGGCTTTGGTGACTCGATTTTTAAACTGATTAAATTGTCGCTCCATTGTCCAGACTATTCGCTGCTCAGCAAGCGAGCAAAGACAGTGAACATCAGCATAAAAACGCCAACCCGTGGTGAAATCTCACATCTGGTCATTGATGGAACCGGCCTGAAGGTCTTTGGCGAAGGCGAATGGAAAGTCCGGCAGCATGGTGCCGACAGACGCAGGGTATGGCGTAAGCTGCACCTGGCAGTAGACAGTGTGACGCATGAGATTATCTGTGCGGATTTGTCGCTCAGTGATACGACTGATGCCCAAGCTCTACCGGCGCTGATAAACCAGACCCACCGGAAAATCAGAGAGGCATCGGCTGACGGCGCTTAGGATACAGTTTACTGCTATGATGCTCTGGTGAGGAAGAAAATAAGGCCGCTTATCCCGCCACGAAGCATAGGTATCTACACATCTTTTGCAATATCTGCTATTACGTTGCTGCATGATCTCAACTTATCCATCGGCGGGATTGATGCCCGCCTTAACCGGCGTTATCAGCGTCTGGTTAAGCAACACATGACTCCCCCAGCACCATTGGCGTCAGCCGTTAAAGACCTTGCCTGCGGGCAGAAAACAACATTCGCCACTACTCAGGCCGTTTGGCGTTTTTTTAATAATGAACGTATTAGCTTCAGTCAGCTCAATGAACCGATTATTTCGCTGGCTCTCCGGCAGGTTGCACTTAGCCCGCATCCATACGCTCCCGTCGTTCACGACTGGTCTCATTTACAGTTTCGTACCCACAATGGGAAAGAAGAACGTTTGAAAATGACGCATGGTGGCGACGTCGGTTATGAACTACAAACCAGCCTACTGGTTGATGCTGCAAATGGTTTACCAATAGCGCCCCTGTCTCAAACTCTAACCGATAGGGCGGGTTGTCGTTCAACGCTAACCGAGGGCTTGTCTGAGAGTCTGACTCATATGGATGCTTTGACGGCTGATATCGCCCGCGTTGAGTCTCTTGATACCGGGAAGAAGTTAGTTCATCTCATTGACCGTGAAGGTGACTCCATCGGGCATATGCGCACATTAAGCTCCCAGGAAATATGTTGGCTTATCTGGGGAAAGGAAGGGCATCGGGCCGAGTGGGGCGGTGACACCCGTAAAATTGGTGAAATTGCAGACGATCTGCCATTTATCGCAAACGGACAGGTTGGCTGGAAAGGGAAAAAAGCCAATATGGAGATCGGGGAAACATCCGTGATCATATAGCCAAACGACTTAAAAATGATTACAGCCAATGCCCTGATATGTGGCAAAAAATACAGCTAATTGTTATCAAAATAATGTCGCTTGGCTATAACGTGAACAGCAAAAGCGAAGCGGAAAGACAAGAACACCGGACGGCGAGTGAAAGTTCAGCCAGACGTAGCTCTGACACTCAGATTAGTTGTGGTTCGCCTTACCGATACTCACGGTAAATTTATCGGACGCTGGACGCTGCTCACAAACGTTAGCAACGAGCTCACCAGCGCGGAAGTCGCTCGCTGGTATTACTGGCGCTGGGGTATTGAATCCTTTTTTAAGCTGCTGAAAGGTGCCGGTCATGATGTAGAAAAATGGCTTCAGCGCAGTGCTGGTGCCCTGCTACGCAGGTTATTGATAGCTAGCATGGCATGTGTGCTGGTATGGCGGCTGTAACGCGCTGAAGGAGAGGACAATGCGGCAGCCCGTCAATTAATTTGCCGATTATCCGGACGACAACAAAAACGAGGGCGTAAAGAAAGCGCCCCAGCGCTGCTTGCCGGACTATCCATCCTGCTAAATATAGCCAACCGACTTAAAAATGATTACAGCCAATGCCCTGATATGTGGCAAAAAATATAGTTAATCGTTATCAAAATAATGTCGCTTGGCTATACGTTCATTATTAAAAAAACGCCAAACGGCCTGAGTAGTGGCGAATGTTGTTTTCTGCGTGCAGGCAAGGTCTTTAACGGCTGACGCCAATGGTGCTGCGGGAGTCATGTGTTGCTTAACCAGACGCTGATAACGCCGGTTAAGGCGGGCATCAATCCCGCCGATGGATAAGTTGAGATCATGCAGCAACGTAATAGCAGATATTGCAAAAGATGTGTAGATACCTATGGCCTGAAGCGCGGCCTCTTCGGTTGGAGCCTGATAAACTGCTTTGAGGTCGCGTGTTACCGCCTTATATAGCCAACCGACTTAAAAATGATTACAACAGATACCCTGATATAGCCAAGCGACATTATTTTGATAACAATTAGCTGTATTTTTTGCCACATATCAGGGCATTGGCTGTAATCATTTTTAAGTCGTTTGTCTATACCTTGACGTTATTAGCAGACTATACCCCGGAAGAACTTGCCCACTTAGCTATGGTGGTTTTTAACCCTTTATGATGTGTAGATACCTATGGCCACGAAGGGGGGCGCAATATTGGCAAGATCGCTACCACGAGCGTAACCACGCTGTTGCAAATCAGCGCATTAGCGGTAGTAACGATATCTGGAAAAAGAAAGTGGGCTATCACCGGCGCTCAGTGGCTGAAACGGCCATGTTCCGGTTCAAGAGGCTTCTGGGTGGTCATCTAAGTCTGAGAGACTACGATGCTCAGGTGGGTGAAGCCATGGCCATGCTCAAAGCGCTTAACCTGATCACGCTATTAGGAATGCCGAACAGTATTCGCATCACGTAACAATCGACCCGTATGGGGCGCAGTCGTTACAAGTTCTGATTTATTTAACAAAGCCCGTGGACAACTACATTATCCATAAAAGCCGGGAAACATAACGCTGGCTGAAGGAAAATCCGAAGTTCAGGGTGATTTATCAGTCGGTTTACTCACTTGGGTGAATCACGTTGAGCTGCTATGGCAGGCGTTTCACGACACGATATAGCCAAGCGACATTATTTTGATAACGATTAGCTGTGTTTTTTGCCACATATCAGGGCATTGGCTGTAATCATTTTTAAGTCGGTTGGCTATAACACGCAACCATCAGCGCCGTTCGATGTGGCAACTGTTGAAAAAGGTTCGCTATTTTATGGAAACCGTCAGCCCATTCCCCGGAGGTAAACATGGGCTGGCAAAAGTGTAGCGGTATTAGGCACAGCTATTTAGCATTGAATAAACTAGCATAGAGAGTGAGCTTACGTAATTGTTACCATATCCACAGGCTATAATGACCCTGTTAACCCAATCTAACTTATAATTATTAATGGACGACAATCATGAAGTGTCATGCATTTGTTAAATGTGTAGTTTAAATGCGAGTGGTGATATTATTAATATCTGGTAGAAATTTATAATTTATTAAGAAAATTAATGTAACCGTTATGGGGAGCCTGTACACGAGATTGTGTAATTGCCTGATTTTGATATGTTCAATCCAACATCAAAAGCAGGTTACTTTATGGACAAAAAATAGTTACAGGCTCTGGCTAACGAGCTGGCCAAAAATCTCAAAACCCCTGACGCTCTCAACCAGTTTGATCGCCTGCTGAAAAAGATCAGCGTTGAAGCTGCCCTTAATGCTGAAATGACCCATCACCTCGGGCATGAGAAGCACCAGTCCAAATCTGGAACTAACACGCGCAATGGCTACTCCACAAAGACTGTTACCACCGGCGATGATCCGCTGGAACTGCGTACACCACGTGATCGTGATGCTTCCTTTGAACCGCAACTGGTGAAGAAGAACCAGACCCGGCTCACCGGGATGGATAACCAGATTTTATCGTTGTATGCCAAAGGGATGACCACCCGCGAAATTGCCGCTGCGTTCAAAGAACTGTATGACGCGGATGTCTCACCCGCCCTGGTATCGAAGGTCACCGATGCCGTTATGGAGCAGGTTGTTGAATGGCAAAATCGCCCCCTGGATGCGGTTTATCCCATTGTTTACCTTGACTGTATCGTTCTGCAAGTCCGGCAGGACAGCCGCGTTATCAATAAGTCTGTGTTTCTGGCGCTGGGTATCAATATCGAAGGCCAGAAAGAGCTACTGGGGATGTGGCTGGCCGAAAATGAAGGTGCAAAGTTCTGGCTGAACGTGCTGACAGAACTGAAAAACCGTGGCCTGACCGACATCCTCATTGCCTGTGTGGACGGCCTGAAAGGGTTCCCGGATGCCATCAACACGGTCTACCCGGAAGCCCGCATCCAGTTGTGCATCGTGCACATGGTGCGCAACAGTCTGCGCTTCGTTGCCTGGAAGGACTATAAGGCGGTAACACGCGACCTCAAAGCAGTGTATCAGGCTCCAGCCGAAGAGGCCGCGCTTCAATGGGATCACCGCTATCCGCAGATAAGCCGGAGCTGGCAGTCAAACTGTGCCAACCTGTCGACATTCTTCTCGTACCCGCAGGAACTTCGCAAGGTAATCTACACGACGAACGCTATAGAATCACTGAACAGCGTGCTCCGGCATGCAATCAAGAAACGCAAGGTGTTCCCGACTGATGACTCGGTGAAGAAGGTCGTATGGCTGGCAATCCAGGCGGCATCACAGAAATGGACGATGCCCTTACAGGACTGGCGTATGGCAATGAGTCGCTTTATTATCGAGTTCGGTGACCGCCTTGACGGTCACTTCTGAGGAAAGGCATTTACACAAAATCTTAAACAGGCTCGTTATGCATCTAAGCATCCAGACCTCTCTTTGATGTAAATATTGAGTGTTATACCACATATTTAGTATTAATAGTTGAACTCCATCATTATGATATGTTCTTATATATAACGTTCTAAATCGCTAGGAGATACAACTCTGTACTTACGTAAAATAACTCTATTTTTTATCTTTTTACTTTCTCCATTATATTTATTCGCAAAGGACAGGAATGTTATTCATTTTTCCGGTAGTATAATATCATTACCTTTTAATGCCACCAAGCGCTGTATTAAGGACGCTGCAGAACGAAAAATTTCTCAAGAGTGTTCTGGGAAATCTGAGCAGGCAACAAGTGTAAGTTGCCACGTTAAGGATTATATCTCGAAAAAAATAGTTCACCCAAGCGTGAAATAGCACTAACGTATCATTAATTTATTTAAGCAACTTAACTTTTGTGCTATTGCTCTTATAAAAAGTACAAAAGGTATGGGGAGTGTTTTACTCTATGGCCCTCCATCAACTACGTATACCCGTGATCATTGAAGATGCTTGATTTTACGCGGTAAGAAGATCATGCTCACCCGCTATGAAGATATTTATTACCGACAAGCAAAAAGCCGAACTCGAACACCTTCATGACACCAGTCGTGATAAGCGTGTTTGTGATCGCATCAAAGCCGTCCTGCTGGCCTCCGAAGGCTGGAGCTCTGCGATGATTGCGCAAGCTCTGCGTCTGCACGAAACGACGGTAAACCAACATATCAACGATTACGTCAACACTCGCAAACTTAAACCTGAAAACGGTGGGTCTGCAAGTCGGCTTTGTGCTGAAAAGACTGCGCTCTTAATCAGCTAGTTATCTCAACATCTCTTCCATTATACCCACGACATCGTGGCTTATGTCGAACATCGCTGGGCTATCCGATTCAGTATTCCCGGCATGAACAAGTGGTTGCACCGTCATGGTTTCTCCTACAAAAAACCGGCGGGCGTACCCCATAAATTCAGTGAAGAAAATCAGAAGCATTTCATTGAATATTATGAGAATTTAAAGAAAACAGCCAGCAATGAGGCGATTCTGTTTATCGATGCGGTTCATCCGACACAAGCCACAAAGCTCAGTTATGGATGGATACGAAAAGGGCATAAAAAGTCAGTTAAAACAACGGGAAGTCGAACCCGTCTGAATATACTGGGTGCGCTGAATCTGAGCGATATCGGCGGTACGGTTATTCACGATTACAAAACAATTAATGACTACAACATTGCTCGTTTTTTCATTGAGATACGCAAACGTTACCCTGATTACCGACAGAGAATCCATGTAATACTGGACGGTGCAGGTTATCACCGAACCCAATTGATTAAGGATTGGGCCTTTGTCGTGAACATAGAGCTTCACTATTTACCGCCTTACAGTCCGAATCTGAACGCGATAGAACGCCTGTGGAAAGTGATGAATGAGCATACACGGAATAATCGCTATTTTGAAAACACCCGCGATTTTCGGGATGCAATATTCAATTTTTTCACCAATACGCTACCAGAAATAGCGGACTCGCTGACGTCCAGAATTCACGATTGTTTTCAGGTGCTCAAACCTGCATCTTGAGGTTTATTGGGTATATAAATATATGAAAACTGATAGCTATGATATACTTTTTATCTCTATTGAGCTTGACTGTTTTATTTTTAGCAGTCAGCCATAGGTATGCGACTGCAAGCAAGGCTTACACGCACGTTTCCTTAGCAATAACAGCTCATTGCATTGCGCATACCTAGGAAAGAAGAGCCAAGGTGAATTATGCAATAAGTTGCAGTAAAAATATTCCTTACAAAATTTCAATATTTACTTTTGAAGATAATACCGGAAGGCAAACTTTTAATTAGTTCAGGAAGTGCGGTATCCGATACTTTGGGTTTAATCAGAACCGTTTTCCCATTCTGGTCAACGCAGTGGACAGCAAACTCCGTCATAAAGGCGGTTGCGGCCTACGAAGGGGGAAGCATCGCCCTTTAGGGCTGTGAGCAGTCACTATCGGCGGAAGTAACAATCCTAAACGTCAGAACGAGGGTTTTTGCGTTCGCATTCGCCCAGCACCCAAGCGACCGCTAGTAAGTCGGCACTTCCGCCGGGGCTTAAATTCCGCGCAATAAACTGCCTGTCTATCTCTTTGAGATCGCGTATATTCCAACCATAAACCAGTAATTCCCCGGCATATCGCTGCACATAACTCATCCCTGTTATTCCGCCCCTAGAAACCAGATTGCTGTCGGGATTTACTGCCATCAAACGCAGCAGCATTTCATGCATTGCACGCGGATTCCAGTAAGGCAACACATGTTGCATCACCGTAGCAAAACCACTTTCCGCCTCGCCGCGCGCGCCGGTCAGGCCGAACTGGTGGAACTGTTTTTCACCTGCAGTCGCTCTACTCTGGCGGCTGGCTAATTCTCGCTGAACCATTCCCTGGCATAACCCGCTTACCTGCGAGGAAAGCGACAATGCATTAATCTGTATCCCTTTTTCCGCCAGACGTCCGGCGGCAAAGCAAAGCAGCCCTAACGCGAAAATACCGCCTTTATGCGTGTTCACCCCGTTGGTTGCGCGCAGCATGGCCTGTTCGCAGGCGATGCCGATGGGTCGCAGCAAGGGGAGCTGCTCGCTATCGGTATGCAGGGCAAACGCGCGCCCCGCGTCTTCAAAGCGAGCAAACCACGGCGAGATGGCCTGAATACTTCGCACAAACAAAACGTGGTCCATGTCACGATGCGAGCCGTTATTGTTTTTATCCACCAACCCCGGCTTCGGCGTCAGTTCAAGTTCCTGCCACAGTGCCTCTTCTGCCAGCGCCGCCACGTTGATGACACGGGATTTAATCGCGAGCAAACCAGCCATCAATCAGGCCCTCCACGCGGGCGACAACTCCTTCAACCGGATGGGCGCGTGAGCGGGCACAGGCGTGCGCCGCTTCGTCGCAAATCAGGCAACGGCGCATATGGGAACCCAGTGATAAGCGTCCTACGTGCCCATTTTGCGGGCAAATCACGTCTAAATCCCACAGACGCCCCAGCGGATGAGTTTGCTCCAGCGCCGCACAGTGCGCTTTAATTTCCGGAGCCTGATGCGCGACGCACCACAGCGCTTCCGGGCCCGTGGGCAGCCATAGCACCTGGCGGGCGAGAACCTTCCAGCCGTTACGCCACAGCATCTGGTCGCAAGCCTGCAGTGCCACGCCCATCGTATTGCGATAGCGAATGCTGTCTTTCATCGCGCCGGGCGTCACCAGCGTTAGCGAAATCAGCGATTGTTGATAGTGTTGCAACCAGTCAGTCTGACGCGCGGCGCGGCGCTCTTTTGCCGCCAACAGCGCATCGAGACTGACGCCCTCACAAACGGGCGTCATCGTTTCCATTATGTGTACTCCTTCACCTGACGGACGACGTCAATCACGCTACCGTCGCGATAGCGGATCACGCCGACGATTTTGTCGGTAAATTCAATCGGTTTCGGATTGCCGCTCAGGGAAATTGCGCGTTGATAAAGGTCGTCTATATCCGCCACTTTTAGCCCCGACGCCAGCAGGCGCTCGCGAATGTCCGGGCGAGCCGGATTCACAGCGATACCGTGGTCGGTCACCAGCACATCAACGCTTTCGCCGGGCGTTAAGCGGGTCGTCACGTGTTTCACCACGGTAGGAATACGGCTGCGCAGAAGCGGTGCCACAACAATCGTGAGATTGGCCGCTGCCGCGACGTCACAGTGTCCGCCAGATGCCCCACGCATCACGCCGTCCGAACCTGTGATAACATTGACGTTAAAATCAACGTCAATCTCCAGCGCGCTCAGGATAACCACATCAAGCTGGTCGCAGCAGGCAGCTTTACTGTCTGGGTTAGCATAAACGTTAGTGGAGATTTCGACGTGATTCGGGTTCCGCGCCAACGACGCTGCGGCCTGACCATCGAAGCACTGGGTATCAAGCAGTTTGCCAATCAGTCCTTTCTCGTGAAGATCGACCAAGCTGCCGGTAATTCCGCCGAGCGCGAAACTGGCTTTGACGCCGCTGAGCTCCATTTTCTCTTCCATAAAGCGCGTGCAGGCGGTCGCCGCCGCGCCGGAACCGGTTTGCATCGAAAAACCCTCGCGGAAGTAGCCGGAGTGCTCAATCACCTCCGCCGCATAACGTGCAATCATCAGTTCGCGCGGGTTGCTGGTAACGCGCGCCGCCCCGACGCTGATTTTCGCCGGGTCGCCGACGCTCTCAATCTTCACGATGTAATCCACCTGATCCTGCACTAGGCTTGCCGGCATATTGGGGAACGGCACCAGTTCTTCAGTCAGCAGCACCACTTTGCGGGCAAACTGTGCATCAACCATCGCATAGCCCAGTGAACCGCAGCACGATTTTCCCTGCGTACCATTGGCGTTGCCGAATTCATCGCTGCATGGCACACCAAGAAACGCGACGTCGATATTCAGCTCACCGTCTTGGAGCAGCTTCACGCGGCCCCCGTGAGAGTGGATTTGCACCGGCTCATCCATCAGACCGTGGGAAATAGCGTCCGCCAGTTTACCCCGCATGCCGGAAGTATAAATCCGCGTAATCACGCCGCTCTCGATGTGCTCAATCAACGTGTCGTTACAGGTCATCAGCGAACTGGAGGCTAGGGTTAGATTTTTAAAACCCATTTTCGCCAGCAGTGCGACCACGGTGTTAATTACCCGGTCGCCTTCGCGAAACGCATGGTGGAAGGAGATGGTCATGCCGTCACGCAGGCCGCTACGTTCAATCGCCTGTTCCAACGAGTCGCAGAGTTTGCGCTGGTGTTTCGATTCCAGATTATCCAGCCACGGCGTGGTGCTGTGCGCAGTATCAAAAGGTTTTAACGCCCGCAGATGCGGGAAATTCACATGAAGAAGTTCTGTCTGATTCATTTTTCTGTCCTTAACGACGCACGCCGGACGCGGTGGCGCGTTCCAGCACTAGCTGCGCGTGGTTAATAATCGGAGCATCGACCATTTTTCCGTTGAGCGACACGACGCCCAAGCCGTTACGTTCGCCCTCTCCCGCCGCTTCAATGACGCGCTGCGCATGGTCCACTTCCTGCTGCGTTGGCGCATAGGCGTTATGGAGCAGGTCAATCTGACGTGGGTTAATCAGCGATTTGCCGTTGAAACCTATTTTGCGGATCAGCTCGACTTCGCGCAGAAAACCGGCTTCATCATTGACGTCTGACCACACCACATCAAAGGCATCAATCCCTGCGGCGCGGGCCGCATGCAGGACGGCGCAACGCGCGTAGAACAACTCGCTGCCATCGCCGCGCTCGGTTTGCATATCCATTACGTAGTCAAACGCCGCTAGGGCGATACCAATCAGACGCGGGGAACTGCGGGCAATCGCCACGGCATTGATTACGCCCACAGCGGATTCAATCGCCGCCATCACGCCCGTAGAACCCACTTCGCGCCCGCATTCACGCTCAATGCGCTCAAGGTGACCTTCGAGTTCGAAGATATCTTCCGGAGTATCGGTTTTTGGCAGGCGAATTACGTCAACACCCGCACGGACCACCGCTTCGAGATCCGCCAAGCCAAACGGAGTACTCAGCGGGTTAATACGCACAACGGTTTCGATATCCTGATACATCGGGTGTTGCAGAGCATGGAACACCAGCAAACGCGCGGTATCTTTCTCGCGCAGAGCCACAGCGTCTTCTAGGTCGAACATGATCGAGTCGGGGCGGTAGATGAATGCGGTAGAGAGCATGGCGGCGTTCGCGCCGGGTAAAAACAGCATACTGCGGCGAAGTTTGTTCATGAGAGGGCCTCCCAAGAGATCGCTTTTTCATCGGCGGCGCGCAGCAGCGCACTCTGCAAACGGGCACGGATGACACAATCCAACGCGCCTTTGTCTTCGATGATAATGAGCCCTTGCGCCACGCCCATACGCTGTAACGTCTCTTCAACAACCCGGCGGATCTGTTCGCCAAACTGTTTAATCACTTCACTGTGGATGATAATCTCCAGCTCGCCGTCGGCAGGGGCGATTTTCACCATCAGGTCGCTGGACTCCTGCGTGCCGGCCAGCGCCTCCCTTACTATTTTCATGATGTATTCCCTGAATGTTTAAGCCACTTCCACCGCGCCATAATGCGCTTCCAAGTGGGCAAGAGTGGTTTCTGGTACGATCTCCCGAATACGGGAAAACTGTTCTGTTTTTAATAACCTGCGCACTTCTGATGCAGAAATCGCGCTGTCGGTAGCCCAAATACGCGGCACTTCCACCACCTCGACACTGCCGTCCAGTAACTGATGCAGTGTTTCGTTGTACTGCCGCGTGACGTCGCAAAAAGGTTCAGAGCCGATAAAACGGTGAGTAATGCCTAACGCTTGGGCGATATGGTCGCGAAAAATCAGTGCATCGATTTCACTCCATGCGCGCTGCACCTTGCCGGTTTCTTTCAAAAAGTAGGCCGGGAAGGTGGCACGGGAGATGATGTACTGCGAACCTTCATGTACCGTGACATTCGGCAGATGGGCAACTCCTGCGCGCACCATGGCCAGCCGGGCGCTAAACGGGAAGAATGATGCATCTTCTCGTACGACAAAGAGATGCAGCCAGTCGCAGCGCGATGCCGCCAGTTCAACCAGATGCCGATGCCCCAGCGTGAACGGGTTGGCGTTCATCACGATGGCGCCCGTCCGCGCGCCTTCATGGCAATAACGTTGCAGCGAGCGGCAGTAGCGTGCGATACCCTGAGGCGTATTTTCCATCAGCACGGCATTACTGCCGCTTTGCGCAATTGGCCAGAAGCCGCTGCGCTGAAAACGCTCCGCATTGCAGGGGCGGGTGTAAAGGAAGAGCTGAAAGTGACCGTGATCCACGGCCACGTTTTCCACTTCCGCCAGCAGCTTTGCGCTGAGGTTTTCACCGCGAAGTTGCTTATCTACTGCCACGCATTTGATAACGTTAGCGGCAAGGCCAGCGCAGCCCACCAGCTGCGAATTGAACCAGGCTTCAACAAACAACGTGATGTCGGCGTCCATGTCCAGGCCGCTGTCTGCCAGAAGCTGGCGGATCTGAATCAGACGTACCGGGTGTTTAGCGACTTCCGTCACCCTGAAGTCGATTGCGGATTGCGACTGCATCCTGTCACCTGCCGGTTAGTGTGCTACCGTCAGCGTCTGTGCTGGCGCTTCCATAATCACATTGCTGAGGTGACCGATATGTTCGATCTCGACTTCAATGCGATCGCCTTCGTGCATAAACAGCGGCGGATTGCGTTTTTTACCGACGCCGCCAGGCGAGCCGGTGATGATCACATCGCCCGGGCTTAAGCGGGTGAAGGTACTGATGTACTCAATCAGTTCGGCCACTTTGTGGATCATGCTGCTGGTATTGTCTTCCTGCACCATGCGGCCATTGAGCCAGGTGCGGATCGCCAGTTGATGCGGGTCAGGGATTTCGTCAGCCGTCACCATCCATGGGCCAAAGGCCCCGGTCTGACGCCAGTTTTTCCCGGCGGTAAACCAAGTGTGCTGCCAGTCGCGGGCGGAGCCATCCATATAGCAGCTGTAACCCGCCACGTGGTTCAGGGCATCATCACGCGTAATATTTTCGCCGCCTTTGCCAATGATGACTGCCAGTTCACCTTCGTAATCGAACTCATTGGAGCTACGCGGTTTCAGCACTGGCGAGTTGTGACCGGTTTGCGAATCCGGGAAACGCACAAACAGCGTGGGCGCAGGGTTGTGCTGGTCAAACTCTTTGCGTTTTTCGGCGTAGTTCATGCCCACACAGAGGATTTTTTCCGGATGCTCAATTACCGGTAAGAAGGTGATTGCCTCCATTTTGAGATCTGCCGGTTCATTAGCGAACAGGCGGGCCTGGGTTAAACCATCGCCCTGTAACAGGGCCTTGAGGTCGCAGTAGCGGTCGCCAAGACGGCGACCTAAATCCACCACACCTTCGGTATTAACGATGCCGTAGCTGCGAATACCCTGATAAGTAAAGCTTGCGAGTTTCATTGTTTTGTTCCTGCGTACATCAATTAAACAAAGAAGTTGCCGAGTATCAGCAGCGAGACGGAGACGTTAATCGCGCCGCCGATACGCGTGGCAATCTGGGCGAATGGCATCAGGCTCATACGGTTGCCCGCGGTCAGAATCGCCACGTCGCCGGTGCCGCCCTGGCCACTCTGGCAGCAGGAGACGATTGCGACATCAATAGGGTGCATACCGATCTTTTTACCAACGAAGAACCCCGTGGCGACCAGTGCAGAGACGGTGCTGACAATCACCAGCAAGTTGCTGATGGTGAAAGCATTAACCAGTTCCTGCCATGGCGTAATCGCTACGCCAACGGCGAAGAGAATGGGGTAAGTGACTGAGGTCTGGAAGAATCTGTAGACGACCTGCGAGCCTTCCAGCAGGCGCGGAGACGCCCCGTTGCACAGCTTGACCAGCACCGCGATAAACAACATGCCAACCGGTGCAGGCAAACCAATCAGTTTGTGGCCGAGCATACCGATCATGTAGAGCAGCACCGCCAGCAATGCGCCAGACGCAATGGCGGTGACATCCGTTTTGCCAGAAACAACAGGCTGTGAAGAGGTGGTATCTGCATTAGCACGATTCGGCATCAACTGGCCTTCACCGGTCAGATGCGGATAGCGTTTACCCAGTTGGTTAAGGCAACCGGAGATAATAATCGCCGTCAGGCCGCCGAGCATAACCATTGGCAGAACACGTCCCAGCGCAACGCCCTGGTCCATATGCAGCAGCGTGGCATAACCGATGGAAAGCGGGATCGCCCCTTCCCCGACACCGCCCGCTATAATCGGCAAAATGATAAAGAAGAAGATCTGGAACGGTTCCATCCCCAACGCTAGGCCGACGCCCATCCCCACAATCATGCCGACGATTTCGCCGCACAGCATAGGGAAGAAGATACGCAAGAAGCCCTGAATCAGCACCGTGCGGTTCATGCTCATAATGCTGCCAACGATAATGCAGCAGATATAGAGATAGAGAATGTTGGTCGATTTGTAGAATTTGGTGGTGGACTCCACCACGACATCCGGCAGCAGCCCGTAGTAGACCATCGCGGAGGGGATGAAGGTGGCGCAAATCGCTGCCGCGCCCAGCTTGCCGACGACAGGCAGGCGTTTACCAAATTCACCACAGGCAAATCCAAAGAACGCCAGAGTAGCGACCATCACCACGATATCAGCTGGCAGCTTACCGCCTAAGCAGTCAATGGCAATCAATACGCCTGCCAGTAAGAACAGCGGCAGCGGGATAATACCCACTTTCCACGTATCCATAATGTGCCACCATCGCTCTTTTAGCCCCGGACATGGCATATTTATTGGGTCTTGAGGTACAGAGAAAGAATCATCAGTTGTGCTCATAATAAGCCCCTTGGTTATTTTTCACGTCCAGCTTAGGGCTACGAAGTCCTACTTTATGTGAGGGAATGCATATTAAAACCAGAGTGTTAATGGCATTTATGGTTTTTAAGGCATCTTTTATTTTGTGTGACTTACCGCTTATTCATTAGTGTGGTTTTTATGGTTTCTTTTATTAACACCTTGAATAGCAGTTTTTCCAGGAAATCATTTCTCATTCAGGACATGACGGATGTGCAAAGGCTCACAACTTTCCGCAAAAAAAAGAAGCCACCTGCATAAAAGGTGGTACATTAGGCGTTCCAACTGTTAACGAACATGATAGTCATGAGGTTGTCATTTCAGATAAAACTGTTTATATCGCTGGTTGCCTTTTTCTCAGTGCTATTTGCATTGCTGGGTTGCTGTTATTATGTCGATATGGAAAGACAGCTTTATCAGGAAATGAGCGGGCGCGCCAGAATACAGACAGAAGAGATTGCGCTTATTCCTTCACTGCGTCAGGAAGTCGCCGATAAAGATATTGCAGCCATTAAAACCTATATGCAGAAATTGGCCTCGCACAGTGATGCCAGTTTTATTGTGATTGGCGATAATAAGGGAATGCATCTCTTTCATTCGGTGTTTGAAGATCGGGTAGGAAAAGAATTGGTGGGCGGCGATAACACCGAGGTACTTGCTGGCAAAAGTACCACCACCATTCGCAAAGGTGGGCTTGGGATCTCGCTGCGCAGCAAAGCGCCTATTCTGAATGATGCAGGTCAGGTGGTTGGGATTGTTTCGGTGGGGTATCTCACCAGCTATCTTGACGCGATTACGGTGAACAAAGTCGTCAATATTCTGCTGGCCGCCGTTCTGCTGCTGATTGCCCTGTTTATTTTTTCATGGTTCTTCACCCGCAGTATTAAAAAGCAGATTTTCTCGCTGGAGCCACGCGAAATTGGGCTGCTGGTCCGCCAGCAAAAGGCGATAATGGAATCCATCTATGAGGGAGTCATCGCCATTGATAAAAATTGCCGGATCGAAGTGATTAACCAGGCCGCGCGGAAACTGCTTTCGTTGAGTCAGCCGACGCGCCATATTCGAGGACAGCTTATCAGCGAGGTTATCTCGCACGTTCCATTTTTTGCACCTGAAACTATGCTCGCCTGCAATACACATGACGAAATCTGCCACTTTAATCAATCGATAGTTATCGCCAGCCGGGTACGCATCATGCTTGAGGAAGAGCTTCAGGGCTGGGTGATCACCTTCCGCGATCGTAACGATATCGATTCGCTGAACGCGCAGCTTAGCCAAGTGAAGCGCTATGTCGATAACCTGCGCATCATGCGCCATGAACAGCTTAACCGTATGACAACCTTATCCGGCCTGCTGCATATGGGCCGCTACGAAGAAGCGATTGGCTATATCCAGACTCAGTCAGAACATGCGCAGGAACTGCTTGATTTTATCTCCTCACGCTTTGCTTCGCCGACTTTGTGCGGGCTGCTGCTGGGTAAAGCCGCACGCGCACGTGAGAAAGGCGTCGAGCTGGCATTTGATCCTGCCTGCCTGATGGATAAGCCCTTCCCAACGCTGAGCGAAACGGAGATCATTTCGATTATCGGCAACCTGCTGGACAATGCGATTGAAGCAACCCAGCGCTCTGTGCTACCGCACGCGCCGGTTGAAGTACTGATAAAACTCACTGAACACGAGCTGATTATTGAAGTGGCGGACCAGGGCGTCGGCATTACGCCTGAACTCCGTGAACGCATTTTTGAACGCGGTATTTCCACCAAAAATCACGGCGACCATGGCATTGGTCTCTACCTGATTGAACGCTATGTTACTCAGGCGGGCGGTGCGATAGAAGTGGCGGATAACACGCCGTGTGGTGCCATTTTTTCTCTTTTCATCCCCGCAGGATGAAAGGTTCGATGTGCCAAGCCAGCATAGAAAGAGACTGATTATGCAACATAAACTTATCGATGTATTGATCGTTGAAGATGAAAATGAACTTGCTCAACTACATGCGGAACTGATATGCAAACATCCGCGATTGCGCCTGGTGGGGATCGCCGGATCGCTGGCCGAGGCGCAAGCCCTGCTGACGGAAAAGCAGCCGCAGCTGGTTTTGCTGGATAACTATTTGCCGGATGGAAAGGGCATCACGCTTATCAATAATCTCCTGGTGGTGCGGGCTAACTGTTCGGTGATTTTCATTACCGCCGCCAGCGATATGGACACCTGTAGCCAGGCCATTCGCAACGGCGCATTCGACTATATTCTCAAACCGGTGTCGTGGAAGCGATTGAACCAGTCCTTGGAGCGCTTTGTGCAGTTTAACGAGCAACAACGCGTGTGGAAGATAGTCGACCAGCATAACGTTGACTCGCTCTACCAGTTACAGGCGAAAAATTACCGCCAGAACAGCGGCAATAAAGGCATTGAAGAGAATACACTGGCACTGGTGCAAAAACTGTTTAATGACCAGCCATCATACTGTTTTTCGGTTGATGAGGTGGTAAGCGCCACTGGGCTGAGCAAAACCACCGCGCGCCGCTATCTGGAGCATGGCGTGGATAATAGCTTTTTAAGCGTTGAGATGCTGTATGGCAAGATAGGGCATCCTCGCAGGATGTATAAAAAAGCAGGATAATGTTTGCGTAAGGCATAGTGTGGGGATATTACGGTCAACAATCTGGGAGGCAAAGATGACCAGACCGTCAATTTATTAAGGGGTCCACCACCACAGATACCGTTGCCTTCAGCAACAGTAAGCTATTCGGCCGGTCTCTGTAACTACGCCTTGGTGGAGTAAGGCAGTAACATCTACCTGACCAGTGACGGAAGCAACACCGGATTCGGTGCCAATGTAGTCCGACGCAGATGCAGATAAGGGTATCAGCAAGGCTGCCGATCAGCAACCTTGCGGCTGCAAAAGAAATCTTAATCACCCGACCTTGACGGCGGCACAGAATATATCAACCCGTTGGACGGAAAACGGGACATTTCCAGACTTTGGCTGAGTAAGGAAAGCGGGCATAATCGCTCACGGGCTGACAGTCTACAGATCACGGTGAACCACTACGCGTGCAACCGGAGCCGTTTTACCAATACAGACCGCTGGGATATAGTGTTGATGGCGGATTATGCAAACCAGAAAGACACGAATGCCTCAAACCGCAGCTGATATAACACGTGCACCCTGTCACAAATGCACGGTTACATAGCGAAGCCTGCTAAGCGTCACTAATTCTGCGTGATTACATCAGATCACAACATAACCCTTGTTGTATAGTCCTCAGCGCAGGAGCCTGTACACGAGATTGTGTAATTGCTTGGTTTTGATATGTTCAATCCAACATCAAAAGCAGGTTACTTTATGGACAAAAAACAGTTACAGGCTCTGGCTATAGCCAACCGACTTAAAAATGATTATAGTCAATGCCCTGATATGTGGCAAAAAAATACAGCTAATTGTCATCAAAATAATGTCGCTTTACTATAACGAGCTGGCTAAAAATCTCAAAATCCCTGACGATCTCAACCAGTTTGATCGTCTGCTGAAAAAGATCAGCGTTGAAGGTGCCCTTAATGCTGAAATGACCCATCACCTCGGGCATGAGAAGCACCAGTCAAAATCTGGAACTATAGCTAAACGACTTAATTTTGATTGCATTATTTAAGTGAGCTATTCAATTGATTTTAGACGTAAAGTGATATCTACACGGGAAGAAGAAGGGTTGAGTATCCGAGAAACAGCGAAGCAATTTCGGATTGGCCCTGCCTCTGTAGATTTATGCTCATTTCTGGTGTACGGGGTTTCGGGGAGGGTGGCGTATCCTGCTAATTGATTTCGTGGATGATTTCAACAACAGAGAGATGATACCCCATGAAAAAGTCTACCCTACAGGTCTCCGCAGAACCAGATATTGCCGGTGATCCCTTGCATGAACTCATTCGTAATGGTGCCAGGCAGCTGATATAGCCAACCGACTTAAAAATGATTACAGCCAATGCCCTGATATGTGACAAAAAATACAGCTAATTGTTATCAAAATAATGTCGCTTTGCTATAGCTGCCGCCGTTGAGGTTGAGCTCGAAGCCATGCTGCAACAACATGCTGAACACCGCCTTGATGACGGGCGTCATGCTGTCGTTCGTAACGGCTATTTGCCACAGCGAACCATACAGACGGGTATTGGGGATGTTGAAATTAAAGTGCCTAAGGTCAGGGAGCGCAGCGGCAACGGAATATGCTTCAACAGCGCGTTGTTGCCGCCTTATCTGAAACGTGCAAAAAGCGTCGAAGAGTTGCTACCATGGCTGTACCTGCGAGGCATATCCACCGGTGATTTTCATGAAGCCCTGAGGGCGCTTCTCGGTGAAAAAGCTAATGGCCTCTCTGCCAGTACCATCAGCAGACTGAAACAGCAGTGGCTTGAAGAGCACAGGCAATGGTGCCTGCGTGATTTAAGCGATACGCGCTACGTTTATTTCTGGGCCGATGGCATATATAGCCAAGCGATATTATTTTGATAACAATTAGCTGTATTTTTTTGCCACATATCAGGGCATTGGCTGTAATCATTTTTAAGTCGGTTGGCTATACCGGGAAGAAGTTAGTTCATCTCATTGACCGTGAAGGTGACTCTATCGGGCATATGCGCACATTAAGCTCCCTGGGAATATGTTGGCTTATCCGGGGAAAGGAAGGGCATCGGGCAGAGTGGGGCGGTGACACCCGTAAAATTGGTGAAATTGCAGAAGATCTGCCATTTATCGCAAACGGACAGGTTGGCTGGAAAGGGAAAAAAGCCAATATGGAGATCGGGGAAACATCCGTGATCATAACGCGAACAGCAAAAGCGAAGCGGAAAGACAAGAACACCGGACGGCGAGTGAAAGTTCAGCCAGGCGTAGCTCTGACACTCAGATTAGTTGTGGTTCGCCTTACCGATACTCACGGTAAATTTATCGGACGCTGGACGCTGCTCACAAACGTTAGCAACGAGCTCACCAGCGCGGAAGTCGCTCGCTGGTATTACTGGCGCTGGGGTATTGAATCCTTTTTTAAGCTGCTGAAAGGTGCCGGTCATGATGTAGAAAAATGGCTTCAGCGCAGTGCTGGTGCCCTGCTACGCAGGTTATTGATAGCTAGCATGGCATGTGTGCTGGTATGGCGGCTGCAACGCGCTGAAGGAGACGACAATGCGGCAGCCCGTCAGTTAATTTGCCGATTATCCGGACAACAACAAAAACGAGGGCGTAAAGAAAGCGCCCCAGCGCTGCTTGCCGGACTATCCATCCTGCTAAATACCTTGACGTTATTAGCAGACTATACCCCGGAAGAACTTGCCCACTTCGCTATGCTGGTTTTTAACCCTTTATGATGTGTAGATACCTATGGCCTGAAGCGCGTCCTCTTCGGTTGGAGCCTGATACACTGCTTTGAGGTCGCGTGTTACCGCCTTATAGTCCTTCCAGGCAACGAAGCGCAGACTGTTGCGCACCATGTGCACGATGCACAACTGGATGCGGGCTTCCGGGTAGACCGTGTTGATGGCATCCGGGAACCCTTTCAGGCCGTCCACACAGGCAATGAGGATGTCGGTCAGGCCACGGTTTTTCAGTTCTGTCAGCACGTTCAGCCAGAATTTTGCGCCTTCATTTTCGGCCAGCCACATCCCCAGTAGCTCTTTCTGGCCTTCGATATTGATACCCAGCGCCAGGAACACAGATTTATTGATAACGCGGCTGTCCTGCCGGACTTTCAGAACGATACAGTCAAGGTAAACAATGGGATAAACCGCATCCAGGGGGCGATTTTGCCATTCAACAACCTGCTCCATAACGGCATCGGTGACCTTCGATACCAGGGCGGGTGAAACATCCGCGTCATACAGCTCTTTGAACGCAGCGGCAATTTCGCGGGTGGTCATCCCTTTGGCATACAACGATAAAATCTGGTTATAGCCAACCGACTTAAAAATGATTACAGCCAATGCCCTGATATATGGCAAAAAAATACAGCTAATTGTTATCAAAATAATGTCGCTTGGCTATAGTTCCAGATTTGGACTGGTGCTTCTCATGCCCGAGGTGATGGGTCATTTCAGCATTAGGGGCAGCTTCAACGCTGATCTTTTTCAGCAGGCGATCAAACTGGTTGAGAGCGTCAGGGGTTTTGAGATTTTTGGCCAGCTCGTTAGCCAGAGCCTGTAACTGTTTTTCGTCCATAAAGTAACCTGCTTTTGATGTTGGATTGAACATATCAAAACCAGGCAATTACACAATCTCGTGTACAGCCTCTAATAAAGCGCCGATAACATTTGTTCTTCCCTTGGCTCCCCCGTTCTTCAGGCCAAAACACCGTTGACCTTTTGGGGAATAGCCGTGAGTCCGGGGGGTATCGTGTGGAAAACCACTTTCATCAATAAAAACAATAGGCTTACCTTCTTTTTCATACTGTTGTATTTTTTGTTGAAATGTTTGCCGGGCGCTTTCGTCGGCTTTCGGATGACGTAGCGTTTTTTTTATAGGTCAATCCCAGCTTTTTAAGAGCTTGCCAAATGGCCTTCTGACAAACGCCAAAACGCTCTGCACGTTCTTTTTGGTAAGCATCTGGATATGGTTCAACATCTTTTATCAACTCGGATTTATCGCTCTTTCGCTGACGCGTGGTCGATGCTTTTGACGCTATTTGATTAATCCAACGCGATACAGAGGCAGGGCCAATCCGAAATTGCTTCGCTGTTTCTCGGATACTCAACCCTTCTTCTTCCCGTGTAGATATCACTTTACGTCTAAAATCAATTGAATAGCTCATTTAAATAATGTAATCAAAATTAAGTTGTTTAGCTATATACCTGTGATCATTGAAGATGCTTGATTTTACGCGGTAAGGAGATCATGCTCACCCACTATGAAGATATTTATTACCGACAAGCAAAAAGCCGAACTCGAACACCTTCATGACACCAGTCGTGATAAGCGTGTTTGTGATCGCATCAAAGCCGTCCTGCTGGCCTCCGAAGGCTGGAGCTCTGCGATGATTGCGCAAGCTCTGCGTCTGCACGAAACGACGGTAAACCAACATATCAACGATTACGTCAACACTCGCAAACTTAAACCTGAAAACGGTGGGTCTGCAAGTCGGCTTTGTGCTGAAAAGACTGCGCTCTTAATCAGCTATAGCCAACCGACTTAAAAATGATTACAGCCAATGCCCTGATATGTGGCAAAAAAATACAGCTAATTGTTATCAAAATAATGTCGCTTGGCTATATTTATCTCAACATCTCTTCCATCATACCCACGACATCGTGGCTTATGTTGAATATCGCTGGGCTATCCGATTCAGTATTCCCGGCATGAACAAGTGGTTGCACCGTCATGGTTTCTCCGGCTTTGTTGAATAATAGTGAGTCATGCTGTTTTTCCAGCCAGTTTTGGTAGAAAATGCTTGTCACCTCAGATTTACAGTTTTCTTATGAGGCCTAACTGCATGATTTTGCGTTGCGAGGATCTGTCGTTTCACCGGGGGTGCAGCATAAAATATGTTTATTCAACAAAGCCGGTTTCTCCTACAAAAAACCGGCGGGCGTACCCCATAAGTTCAGTGAAGAAAATCAGAAGCATTTCATTGAATATTATGAGAATTTAAAGAAAACAGCCAGCAATGAGGCGATTCTGTTTATCGATGCGGTTCATCCGACACAAGCCACAAAGCTCAGTTATGGATGGATACGAAAAGGGCATAAAAAGTCAGTTAAAACAACGGGAAGTCGAACCCGTCTGAATATACTGGGTGCGCTGAATCTGAGCGATATCGGCGGTACGGTTATTCACGATTACAAAACAATTAATGACTACAACATTGCTCGTTTTTTCATTGAGATACGCAAACGTTACCCTGATTACCGACAGAGAATCCATGTAATACTGGACGGTGCGGGTTATCACCGAGCCCAATTGATTAAGGATTGGGCCTTTGTCGTGAACATAGAGCTTCACTATTTACCGCCTTACAGTCCGAATCTGAACGCGATAGAACGCCTGTGGAAAGTGATGAATGAGCATACACGGAATAATCGCTATTTTGAAAACACCCGCGATTTTCGGGATGCAATATTCAATTTTTTCACCAATACGCTACCAGAAATAGTGGACTCGCTGACGTCCAGAATTCACTCGTTTTCAGGTGCTCAAACCTGCATCTTGAGGTTTATTGGGTATATACCGATAAAATGTGTTAACCCGTTGACAATGCGCTCATGAACTAGTTAGCTAGTACTAAAGTTCAGCAAATAGATGGAAATGTGATAATGGCAACACACTTTCTCTCAATGGTAAATAGCAGCCTGCACGGCAGCTTCAAAACCGGTGGTTGGTGGCGCCCTTCCCTGTGGTGGGTGGAGTATTAACGCATAGCTGTTATCACAACATGCAAAATCTCTAACCCCGCTTAATTCGGGGTTTTTTTATGACTTACTGCTGTGCGATGACGTAAAACTGACATAAAACAAACAGCAGACAACCAGAGTAGCGACGATGCAAACATCAGCAACGATATAGCCAACCGACATTATTTTGATAACAGCCAGCTATGCTTTTTTGCCGCATATCAGGGCATCTGTTGTAATCATTTTTAAGTCGGTTGGCTATATCTTCATCCACCGATAAGCCGCAGCTTGAACTGCTGCGCATCGAAGCCGCTTATCGCGATAATCCGAGCGCGGTTTTCCATCAGTTGTGCGGCGCCCGGCCAGCCACGCTGCTGCTAGAATCCGCTGAAATTGATAGTAAACAGGATCTGAAAAGCCTGTTGATCATTGATAGCGCACTGCGTATCACCGCACTGGGGCAGCAAGTCTCCATTCAGGCATTGACTGCTAACGGCACGACACTACTGCCACTGCTTGACCAACTGTTACCGGCAGATATTGATGTCTCCGTGCGCCCCAACGGCCGTGAATTAATCTTCCCTGCGGTTGATACCCTGCAAGACGAAGATGCGCGTCTGCGTTCTCTGTCCGTGTTTGACGCACTGCGTCTGCTGGAGTTATTAGCAAATCTGGTGTATGGCGATCAGGCTACGTTCCGCTCTGATGCTTCGTGAATCTGTTCTCCATCCTTAAATTGGACGTTGCTTACAACCAGGGTCAGCAGGTCAAATCCTCTTAGTCGGTTCCAGCTTTTCTGAGCTGACTGGAGCAGCTTAAATACCATTGACAGGGTTGTTTCTCTCGAACCACCGTTCTTCGCGCCTCTGCTTCGTAGCCTCACAGTCGCAAAAGCCGATTCAATCGGATTTGTCGTTCTTATTGACGCCCAGTGCTCTGACGGGAAGTCGTAGAATGCCAGCAGTTCTTCTCGAGCTTTCTCCAGCTTCTTCATCGCTGCAGGATACTTCGCTGAAAACCTTGCCAACAAACATCAAAGGCTTCATTAGCGGCATCGCGGCTCTCTGCTAGCCAAACCTCCCGCAGCTCAGCCTTAACTTTCGGTTGCATGGCTTTGGGGAGTGAAGCCAACACATTAGCGGTTTTGTGCACCCAACAGCGTTGGTGCTGGGTGTCCGGGAATATCTTTGCCATTGCATTCCAAAAACCAAGGGCACCGTCTCCCGTAGCCAGCTTGGGAGATACGGTTAGGCCACGTGCTCGCAGGCCATTAAGAAGTTCGGCCCAGTTTGCTTCTGACTCTCGATAACCATCTTCAACCGCAACCAGCTCCTTACGTCCATGCTCAGTGACGCCGATAATGACCAGCAGGCAAAGGCAATCATCTTGCCTGACATGGCTGTATATGCCATCGGCCCAGAAATAAACGTAGCGCGTATCGCTTAAATCACGCAGGCACCATTGCCTGTGCTCTTCAAGCCACTGCTGTTTCAGTCTGCTGATGGTACTGGCAGAGAGGCCATTAGCTTTTTCACCGAGAAGCGCCCTCAGGGCTTCATGAAAATCACCGGTGGATATGCCTCGCAGGTACAGCCATGGTAGCAACTCTTCGACGCTTTTTGCACGTTTCAGATAAGGCGGCAACAACGCGCTGTTGAAGCATATTCCGTTGCCGCTGCGCTCCCTGACCTTAGGTACTTTAATTTCAACATCCCCAATACCCGTCTGTATGGTTCGCGGGGGCAAATAGCCGTTACGAACGACAGCATGACGCCCGTCGTCAAGGCGGCGTTCAGCATGTTGTTGCAGAATGGCTTCGAGCTCAACGTCAACGGCGGCAGCTATCAGCTGCCTGGCACCATTACGAATGAGTTCATGCAAGGGATCACCGGCAATATCTGGTTCTGCGGAGACCTGTAGGGTAGACTTTTTCATGGGGTATCATCTCTCTGTTGTTGAAATCATCCACGAAATCAATCAGCAGGATAGGCCACCCTCCCCGAAACCCCGTACACCAGAAATGAGCATAACTCGGGAAGAACAAATGTTATCGGCGCTTTATTAGGCACAACGCTGTTTGCTATCGGATTATTTGATATCAATATTAACAGCGATGTTTTCTATTCCTGGGTCACACAAGTCCTTATCCCAGTACTCCCTAAAAACAGTGTAATCGTGATGGACAATGCAACTTTTCACAAAAAACATAATATTCAACAAGTCATCATTGATGCAGGGTATATGGTGGAGTATTTGCCTACATATTCGCCAGATCTTAACCCCATTGAGCATAAATGGGCACAAGCAAAAAGCAAAAAAAGAGAGAGTGGTTGCGATACAGAGATTTTGTTCTCAGTCCATATGGTGTAGTCAAAATTAAGTCGCTTGGCTATAATGACGGGGATGCAACGGCAGTTGGACAGCGCTCTCTATGTTACCCATGATGAACGCCGCTATTGGCAAACGCTGACGTTGGCCGAATCATCGCTACAATGGGGCATTGGGCAGGTATGGCTTATGGGCAGTCGTAGCGGTGAACAATGCCTCAACTCTGTAACAGAAGGGCTGCGAGTCTGTTTACGACAAGTGCTTAGTGAATACTATATATTGCTGCGCGGTGAGGGGCATCTTTCCGGCTCTTCATCGGTGATGGTGCTCTATCAGCGTGTGGTACCCATTGAGCCTGACGGTGATACCAGCCCGTTGAAGCCCATCGCGGGGGGCTGGTTGGATTTTTGCCTCGAAAGGCAGGAGGCCATTTGTGGCGGATAGCCTGAGAATCCCTTCTGGAGGATGTCGACAACGACAACGTCAACAAGGGGGTGGGTTGGTGGAAACCGCCATCGCCACGCTGTTTTTTGCCATATCGGTGTTAGGATTACTGCAATATCATCAGCGGTTGCAGCAAGCCTTTGCACATCAATGGCAGCAACGGCAAGCATGGCATCTGGCATATCAGCAGCTTGCCATTTATGCTGCTGGTCGAGGAGGGGAAGCATCGGCGTTGCTTGAACGCGACCTTTCTCTAGGATGGCAGTTACATTTGACGGAGCAGTTCCAGACGTCAGCGTGTTTGCGAGTCTCCTCGACGGTGGCAACGCCACAGCATTATCAGGCATGCTTGTACCGTTGGTTTTGTTTTACTGATACGAATAGGCGAACCGTGCCTGAGGGCAATTGACGGTAAGCGGGATTTGCGGGCACCGAAACGGGAATCATCATGTTCAGGGTTTATCACTCAAATCAGTTAGATATTTTGAAAACGCTGATGGTGACGCTGATAGAGCGCCAACCGTTACAGGATCCTTTTCAGCCTGAAACGATCCTAGTTCAAAGCCCAGGTATGGCGCAATGGTTACAGATCGAACTTGCTACTCACTTTGGTATTGCTGCGAATCTGCATTTTCCTTTGCCCGGCGTTTTTCTGTGGGACATGTGTCGGCGCGTGTTGCCGGATATCCCGGCGGAAAACACCTTCAGCAAGGAAGCGATGACCTGGAAGTTAATGCATATTCTGCCTCAGCAGCAAGATAACCCATCATTCTCGCCGTTGAGCCACTACTTGCAAGACGACGCCGATAAACGCAAGCGGCATCAACTGGCAGGGCGGGTTGCGGATCTGTTCGATCAATACCTGATTTATCGGCCTGAGTGGATCAAACAGTGGCAAGCCGGTGCGCTGGTGGACGGATTGGGGGATGCGCAGGTGTGGCAAGCCGAACTGTGGCGTGCGCTTTTGCAATACAGCGCGCAACTTGAACAAAAAGAGTGGCACCACGCTCGTCTTTATCAGCGCTTTATCGAGTCGTTGGAGCAGGCCACTACTTGTCCACAAGGGTTACCGCCGCGCGTGTTTATCTGCGGTATTTCAGCGCTACCGCCGGTATATTTGCACGCGCTGCGTGCATTGGCAAAGCATATTGATGTGCATCTGCTGTTTACTAACCCATGCCGGGATTACTGGAGTGATATTCAGGATCGCCATTTCTTGGCGAAGCTGAAAAGTCGTCAGCGTCGCTTGCACAGCAACAGCGCGGAGGAGCAATACCGTCCGCTGTTTCGCGATCCCGCCAATATCGATGGGTTATTCAACGATGAGGGGGAACAGCGCATTGTCAATCCGCTGCTGGCAAGCTGGGGAAAACTGGGGCGTGACCATCTCTATCAGCTGGCGCAGATCGACGAGGTCGATGATATTGAAGCCTTTGTCGAGCTTGATGGTACAACGCTATTGCAACAAGTGCAGCGCGATATTCTGGAGCTTGAAGACGGCAGCGTGATTGCCGATAGCGCACAAGCGCAGGCCAGCAGTGAGCGCAAGCGCTTGCTTACGCCGCAGGATGCTTCTCTCACCTTTCACGCCTGCCACAGTCCGCAGCGTGAGGTTGAAGTATTGCACGACCAACTGCTGGCGATGATGGCGGAGGATGAAACACTCACGCCGCGTGATGTTATTGTTATGATGGCGGACATTGATAGTTATACGCCTTTCATTCAGGCGGTGTTTGGTAATGCGCCGACAGCGCGCTATTTGCCTTTTGCTATTTCTGACCAGCGAGCCCGCCACGCTCATCCGGTTCTGCCAGCGTTTCTCAGCTTGCTGGAATTGCCACACAGTCGTTTTACCGCCGAGCAGGTGCTTTCACTGCTTGAAGTCCCGGCGCTTTCTGCCCGTTTTGGTATCGATGAAGAAGGGCTTCGCCGTTTGCGGCTGTGGGTGATGGAATCTGGCGTGCGCTGGGGG
This sequence comes from Symbiopectobacterium sp. RP, assembly GCF_050472005.1. Classification (NCBI taxonomy): domain Bacteria; kingdom Pseudomonadati; phylum Pseudomonadota; class Gammaproteobacteria; order Enterobacterales; family Enterobacteriaceae; genus Symbiopectobacterium; species Symbiopectobacterium sp. RP. Next base: position 570,308 of record NZ_JBGOGS010000002.1, read on the forward strand.
CTTGATGATGACAACGTGCGCGATCTTGATTTGCCGGTTACCGGCCAGCACACTTGGCGCTTTGGCCTGACACGCATGCTGTTGGGCTATGCGATGAACAGCTGCGCGGGGGCTTGGCAGGGCGTGTTGCCCTACGATGAATCGAGTGGGTTGATTGCCCAACTGGTGGGGAAACTGGCGGAGTTGTTGGCGCAACTCACTCAATGGCGTCAGCGTTTACGGGTAGCGCGCACGCCAGCAGAATGGTTACCGTTATGTCGGCAATTGTTGGACGATCTCTTCATTGCGGATAGCGACAGCGATGCTGCGCTGTCACTGATTGAGCAGCAATGGCAGGCGATGCTGGGAGCGGCAGTCGCCAATGCGTTTGAGGAAACGATCCCGGTGGCGCTGCTGCATGACGATTTGGCCCAGCGTTTGGATCGGGAAAAACTGAGCCAGCGCTTTCTCGCCGGTGCCATTAACTTCTGTACGCTGATGCCCATGCGTTCGATTCCCTTCAAAGTGGTCTGCCTGCTGGGGATGAACGACGGTGTTTATCCGCGCACGCTGCCTCGGTTGGGGTTTGACCTAATGGCACAGAAGGGACAGCGCGGTGACCGCAGACGTCGTGATGATGACCGCTATTTGTTTCTGGAAGCGCTGATCTCGGCGCAACAGCGGCTCTATATCAGTTACATCGGTCGTGCCATTCAGGACAATACGCAGCGTTATCCCTCCGTGTTGGTGAGCGAACTGATGGAGTATTTGGCGCAAAGCTACCATTTGCCAGGGGATGAGGCGCAAGATCTGGATACCAGCGCTGCACACGTATGTGCGCATCTGTGCCGCGAACATACCCGTATGCCGTTTGACAAGGATAACTTCCTTGAGCACGCGCAGCTGTGCAGCTTCGCCAGTGAATGGCTGGCCGCCGCTGGGCGTGCCGGATTGCCGCAGCCGCTGTTTGATACGCCACTGGAGCCTATCACTTACCCCGATATTACGCTGGATGCGTTGAAACGTTTTTATCGTCACCCCGTCAAAACCTTTTTCCAAGCGCGTTTGGGCGTGAACTTTGTCGTTCTGAACGATGAACTGCTCGATGAGGAGCCATTCGCTTTGGATAACCTCAGTCGCTATCAGTTGAATGCGCAATTACTAAATGCGCTGATTGCGCAAGAGGATGCCGATGAACTGTTACAGCACGCCCGCGCGGCGGGCGTGCTGCCCTATGGCGCTTTCGGTGAGTTGTATTGGCAAAAACAGCGCCAGGAGATGCAAGCGCTGGCTGACAGCGTTAGCGCGGAGCATGATGCGACGGGAATGACCAGCCTGGAAGTGGACATGACGCTAGACGGTGTACGTGTGAGTGGCTGGGTGATGCAGGTACAGCGTGATGGCCTGTTGCGCTGGCGACCGGCGCGCTTAGGGATGAAAGATGGCGTGGCCCTGTGGTTGGATCATCTGGCGTACTGCCTGGCGGGCGGTACGGGAGAGAGCCGCATGTATGGCCGTGAAGAGACGGTCTGGCGCTTTGCGGCGGTTTCTGTGGAGGAGGCACAACGCCAGATGGCGCATATGATTGAAGGATATCAACAAGGCATGAACACTCCACTACTATTATTACTGCATCAGAGCGGCGGGGCCTGGCTACAAGCGTGCTACGATGCATCAAGCGGCACGCTGAACGATGCACCTGATGTGGTTCAGAAGGCGTTGAACAAGCTACAGCAAAGCTGGGCGGGCAACATGATGTCGCCCGGTGAAGGCGATGATTTCTATTTGCAGCGTATCGTGCCGGAACTGGATGAAACCCGCATTGAGGCGATTGTTACAGCGGCAAAAACTTGGCTGTTGCCGATCCTGCGCGCCAATCAGGCATAAGCGAACGGATGTAATGGCAGTGAATCAAGAACGGCGAGATTGACGTGAGAGAAAGGACGGTAATGAAGAGAGAATGGCGTAAACAGTTTGCCTGTTGTATCGGCATGATGATGTTGCTGCTGAGTGGTGTGTCCGCAGCGTGGGCGCAAACCGCAGGGTGGCGTCCTTTGGAACAGGTTATTCGCAAGGGAGAAAACGATCCGCGTAATTATCAGGCGATCACGTTGGATAACGGCATGACGGTATTGCTGGTGTCCGATCCTCAGGCAACTCGTTCGTTAGCATCGCTGGCGCTGCCTATCGGTTCACTCGACGATCCCAACAGCCAATTGGGATTGGCCCACTATCTGGAACACATGGTTCTGATGGGTTCCAAACGCTATCCGCAGGCGGATGCATTAGCTGAATTCCTTAAAAAACAAGGTGGTAGCCACAATGCGAGTACTGCGCCGTACCGTACTGCCTATTACCTGGAGGTCGAAAATGCGGCATTACAGCCCGCGCTCGATCGCCTGGCGGATTCCATTGCTGAGCCGTTGCTCGATCCGATAAATGCCGATCGCGAACGCAATGCTGTCAATGCTGAATTAACCATGGCGCGCTCGCGCGATGGGCACCGCATGGTACAGGTGGGTGCAGAAACCTTAAATCCGGCGCATCCGGCATCACGTTTTTCTGGTGGGAATCTGGAAACGCTTAAGGACAAGCCTGGCAGCAAGTTACATGACGAACTGTTGGCGTTCTATCAGCGTTACTACTCGGCGAACTTGATGAAAGGCGTGATTTACAGCAATCAACCCTTGCCGGAATTGGCGAAAATGGCGGTAGAGACCTTCGGGCGCATCGCCAACCGTCAGGCTAAGGTGCCTGTTATCACTGCGCCGTCAGTGACGGACGATCAGCGCGGTATCATGATTCATTACGTGCCGGCGCAGTCGCGCAAGCAATTGCGTATCGAGTTTCGCGGCGATGTCATGGAACAGACCGATCCTACCAGTCAGGCATTCCGCAGCCAAACCAATACCTATATCAGCTATTTGATTGGCAATCGCAGCCAAAATACGTTGTCGGACTGCTTGCAAAAGCAAGGGTTGATAGAGTCTTTGGGCGCAGGTGCTGACCCTATTCTCGATCGTAACGGTGGCCTGTTCACTATCTCTGTCACTCTGACCGATAAAGGCCTTGAGCAGTATGACGTGGTGGTGGCTGCCATTTTCCATTATCTGCAATTGTTGCAGCAGGAAGGCATCCAGCAGCGCTATTTTGATGAAATTTCCCGCGTGATGGCGCTCAATTTCCGCTATCAGTCCGTTAAGCGCGACATGGGCTATATCGAATGGCTGGTGGATACCATGATGCGCGTGCCAGTGGAACATACGCTGGATGCCGCCTATCTGGCCGATCGCTTTAATCCCGATGCGATTAAGCAACGTTTGGCCAGCATGACGCCGGAGCGTGCGCGTATCTGGCTGATAAGCCCTGATGAGCCTCACAACAAGGAGGCTTATTTTGTTAATGCGCCGTATCAGGTGGACAAAATAGCCCCGGCGCAGTTTACCCGCTGGCAAACGCTGGGCGAAAAAATGGCGCTCTCGTTGCCAACGCCAACTCCGTATATCCCGACGGATTTCTCGCTGATCAAGCGTTGCGAATCGCAGAACTACCCGAAAATGGTGTTACAGCAGCCGGGTCTGCGTGTGCTCTATATGCCGAGTCGCTATTTTGCCGATGAACCGAAAGCAAACGTCACGGTGTTGTTGCGTAACCCGTTGGCACAGGATTCGGCGCGCCATCAGGTGATGTTCCAGCTTAATGACTATCTGGCGGGCTTAGCGCTGGATGAGTTGAGCTATCAAGCTTCGATAGGGGGGATCAGCTTCTCTACCCGTGGGAATAATGATGGGCTCACCATCAACGCCAATGGCTATACGCAGCATTTGCCTAAGCTCATGTTGGCGCTGGTCGAAGGGTACGCAAGCTATACGGCGACGCCTGCACAGTTGGAGCAGGCCAAATCTTGGTATATCCAGCAGCTGGACGCCGCTGAAAATGCCAAAGCGTATGAGCAGGCACTGGAGCCTATTCAGGCGATCTCTTCTCTGCCTTATACCGAGCGAGAAGAGCGGCGCGCTCTGCTTAAAGATATTTCGCTGGACGATGTCATGGCCTTCCGTGATGCGTTGTTGCGTGATGCCGCACCGGAAATACTGGCAGTCGGTAACCTCACCGAAGGTCAGGTGACGAAATTGGCGCAGGATATCAAAGCGCATCTGGCCTGTTCAGGACAAATCTGGTGGCTTTCCCCGAGTGTGGAAGTAGCGCGTACCCAGCTTGCCAGCCTGCAACGTGCGGGGAGCAGCACCGATTCTGCGTTAGCTGCGGTGTATATCCCCACCGGTTACGGTGAGGTGCAGGGCATGGCGTACAGTTCGCTGCTCAATCAGATCATTCAGCCCTGGTTCTATAACCAGCTGAGAACGGAAGAGCAGCTCGGCTATGCGGTGTTCTCCTTCCCGACCATTGTTGACCGCCAGTTCGGTATAGGATTCTTGCTGCAAAGCAACAGCCAACAGCCTGCTTACCTGTATCAGCGTTATCTGGATTTCTTCCAGAAAGCCAAGCCGCGCCTGCGTGCCATCAAATCCGATGAGTTTGAACAGTACAAGCAGGCGTTGATTACCGAACTGAGTCAGCGTCCACAAACGATGAACGAAGAGGTTGGCCGGTTGCGTAACGATCTCGATCGTGAAAACTTTGCCTTCAATACTCGTGAAAAAGTGATTGAGGCGCTTAAACCGCTGACGGTTGACCAACTTGCACGCTTCTTCGAACAGGCTCTGGCACCACAGGGGCTGGCGGTGTTGTCGCAAATCTCGGGCAGCCACCACGGTAAGGCTGATTACGCTGCGCCGAAAGGTTGGACGCTTTATCCCAATGCTTCAACGCTGCAACAGACGTTGCCAGTCAAACAACGGGTGATTGATAAACCGCGTAGCGGTGTGTTGTCTGCCGAAAAAGTCTCGGCGGTTGAGAAAAAAAACGTGGTTGAGAAGGTTGCTCCATGAGTCAGGATACGCCGCATACGCTTGATGTGCTCACGCTCCCCCTGTTTGGGGAGCGATTGATAGAAGCGTCTGCCGGTACGGGTAAAACCTATACGCTGGCGGGGCTCTATCTGCGACTGTTATTGGGGCTGGGCGGCGAGGCGGCGTATCCTAAGCCTCTGTTGGTGGAAGAGATCTTGGTGGTGACCTTTACGGAGGCGGCTACAGAGGAACTGCGCGATCGTATTCGCGCCAACATTCATGCATTGCGTCTGGCTTGCCTGTGTGGCAAAAGTGACGATGCGCTTTTTTCGGCGTTGCTGGCGCTACTGCCTGATAAGCCGTCGGCAGCACAACTGTTGCTCGATGCTGAGCGACAAATGGATGAAGCCGCCATCTACACTATCCATGGCTTTTGTCAGCGTATGCTGGGAAGCCATGCCTTTGAGTCCGGTTCGCTGTTTGATCAAGAGCTGATCGAAGATGAACAGCTTCTTATCCGGCAGGCCTGCGCCGATTTCTGGCGGCGTTACTGTTATCCCTTGCCGTTCGATGTAGTCAGCGTTATTTGTCAACTCTGGAGTGGGCCGGATGCGTTACAGCGCGAACTTACCCCCTATTTACAGGGCGAAGCACCGCAACTGCATAACCCACCCGCACCAGATGAGACGTTGTTACAGCGTCATCAGCAGATTTTGGCGCGCATTGGTGATATCAAGCAGCAGTGGCGGCAGGTGGCAGCACAGGTGGAGAAGTGCATTCTCGAATCGGATGTAGACAAGCGCAGCTACAGTAACCGTTATCTACCGGGCTGGGTAGAAAGCGTTAGCTTTTGGGCCGAAGCGCAAACCACCGACTATGCCTTGCCAAAAGCGCTGGAGCGGTTCGCACAATCTACGTTGAACGAGAAAACCAAAAAGGGTGCCCCCCCTGTGCTTCCGGTATTTTCGGCGATTGAAACGCTGCTTTCCCCGCCGTTGTCGCTACGCGATATTGTTATCGATCGGGCGTTGCATGATATTCGCGCAACGGTGCGTAGCGAAAAATTGCGCTGCGCAGCCTTGGGATTTGACGACCTGCTGAGCCGTCTGGATGAGGCGCTGCGCCAGCCGCTGGGTGAGCAGCTGGCAGCCGCGATACGTCTGCGCCATCCAGTGGCGATGATCGATGAGTTCCAGGATACCGACCCGCAGCAGTATCGTATTTTCCGCGCCATCTATAGTGAACAGCCCGACAGCGGCATGTTGCTGATCGGCGATCCGAAACAAGCTATCTACGCGTTTCGCGGTGCGGATATTTTCACTTATATGCGGGCGCGCGCCGATATTAAGGCACACTACACGTTGGAAACCAACTGGCGTTCTTCCCATGAGATGGTCAGCGGTGTGAACCGCCTGTTTCAATGCGTCGATAATCCATTTATTTTTTCGGCGATCCCTTTTCTGCCAGTTAAGCCTGCACCGAATAAACAGGGGCTGCGTTTTGAACTGGACGGCGTGTCGCAGCCCGCACTGCAATTTTCTCTGTCGGGTTCTGTGGTATTGGGGACGGGAGAGTATCAGCAGCTGATGGCACAGCAGTGCGCCATGCAAATTCGCGACTGCTTGCAAGCAGGTCAACGCCGTACTGCCTGGCTGGATAATGGTCGCGAGCGTTCTCCTGTGCAGGCATCGGATATTTGTGTTTTGGTACGCAGCCGCCATGAAGCAGCATTGGTGCGTGATGCGCTGCGCCGTCTTGCCATTCCTTCTGTCTATCTCTCCAACCGTGACAGTGTATTTACCACCCCAGAGGCACGTGAGGTGCTGTGGTTGTTACAAGCCGTGCTGGCCCCAGAACAGGAACGCACGTTGCGCAGCGCACTGGCGACTGCATTACTGGGATTCAGCGCACAGCAGATTGATGCGCTAAACCAGAGTGAGGCAGATTGGGATGCGCAGGTCGATACCTTTGCCGCGTTTCGTGATCTTTGGTTACGACGGGGCGTGCTCCCGATGCTGCGCTCGCTCATGTCGCATTATCGTTTGGCGGAAAATATACTGGCTAGCCGTGAGGGTGAACGCCGGTTAACCGATTTCTTGCACTTGGGCGAGCTGCTGCAACACGCCGGGGCCACGCTCGAAAGCGAGCATGCGCTGGTGCGCTGGTTGTCGCAGCAGATTTTGCAGCCCAATCCACAGGCTGACAACCAGCAACTGCGGTTAGAGAGCGATCGCCATCTGGTGCAAATTGTCACCATCCATAAATCCAAAGGGCTGGAATATCCGCTGGTTTGGTTGCCGTTTATTTGTCACTTTCGCCCTCAGCCTGATGGCATTTATCATGACAGGCGTACCTATCAGGCACTGCTCGACGTCAATAGTGGGGAAGAAAGCCAGCAGTTGGCTGAGGAAGAGCGACTGGCGGAAGATTTACGGCTGTTGTACGTGGCGCTGACGCGCTCGATTTACCACTGTAGCGTGGGGGTGGCACCGCTACAGCGCACCCGACGCAAAAGTGAAACGACTGACATGCACCTCAATGCGCTCGGCTATTTGCTGCAACGCGGCAAGGAGGCGGATGCGGATACCTTGGTTGCTGCACTGCATGCCTTGGAGGGCGATGGCGTGGCGATAAGCGCTGTGCGTGAATGGGATGGCATTCCTTGGCAAGATAACGTGGACAAGCCAGCAATACTGCGCGCCAGTGAATGTAAGCGCCTGCCTACTAATAATTGGCGAGTGACCAGCTATTCGGTTTTACAACAGCATGGCGCTCAACAACATCCTCTACAACTGAGTGGGACAATGGCGCAAGAGCTGTTTCCCCGACTGGACGTTGATGCTGCGTTGGACCCGCGCAACCTTGTCCCTGAAGAGAGTGAGCAAGCGCTTACCCCGCATACCTTCCCCAAAGGTGCAGGGCCGGGAACCTTTTTGCATAGTCTGTTTGAGACATTGGATTTTACCCAACCCGTCAGCGTTGAATGGCTGGAAGAGCAGTTGATAGCGCATGGCATGGCAAGTGGGTGGGCACCTACTTTGCAGGTGTGGTTTTCGGCTCTACTGCATGCGCCGCTGAATGCGGATATGACCGCTTCTGACGCCCTATTGACGCTGGCAAGCGTACCCACACAGCAGCGAATTGCCGAGCTGGCTTTTTATCTACCAATAGATGTCCCGCTACAGGCGACCGCGCTGGATGCTCTGGCAAAACGTTACGATCCGCTGTCAGCGAATTGCCCGCCACTCTCCTTTCAGCAGGTGCAGGGGATGTTAAAAGGCTTTATCGATCTGGTTTTTTGCTGGCAGGGACGCTATTACCTGCTGGATTATAAGTCGAACTGGCTGGGAGAAAGCGCCAGTGCTTACACGCAGCCAGCCATGCAAGCGGCAATGATGGCACATCGCTATGATTTGCAGTATCAGCTTTATACGCTGGCTCTGCATCGCTATCTGCGCCATCGGGTGCCGGATTATGATTACGACCGCCACATTGGTGGCGCTATCTACCTGTTTTTGCGCGGTGTCGATTCGGCTTTCTCCTCGAATGGTATTTTCACCCAGCGTCTGCCGCGAGCCTTTGTAGAGCACCTCGATCGTTTGTTCAGCGGTGAAGTGGCACTGTCAGGAGAACGTCTATGATGGAGTTGCTGGCGACGGCAATGGAGCGCCAACTGCTGCGTCCGCTGGATGTACAGTTCGCGCGTATGCTGACCGATGGACAGCCCGCACCGGTGCAACTGGCTACGGCGTTGGTAAGCGCGGCGGCGGGTGCGGGCAACGTCTGTTTACCGTTGACGGAATTGCATCCTGATTTCCTGTTTGATGGCCGCGATCCTGCACTGGCGCACGCGCTGTGGGATCTCGCAGGGCTACCGGACAGCGCGGCGTGGCAGCAAGGCCTGCTGGCTTCACCCGCCGTGGGCGATGGCCGTGAGACAACGCCGCTGGTGTTGCAGCACCAACGGCTTTATTTGCAACGCAATTGGCTGAGTGAAGTGCAGGTAGCGGCCTTTTTTGCCGGAAATCATGTCGTCGATATTCACACTGATCCCCTTGCCGTTCGTCGCGTGTTAGACCGCTTGTTTTCACCGCTTGATGCCGAGGTAGATTGGCAAAAAGTGGCTGCCGCCGTAGCGCTGACGCGTCGTGTCTCGGTGATTTCCGGCGGGCCGGGCACGGGAAAAACCACGACGGTAGCCAAACTGCTAGCCGCCATGCTGTTGCTGCATGAAGGGGACAAACCGTTGCGCATTCAACTGGCAGCCCCGACGGGAAAAGCAGCCGAGCGTTTGACGAAATCGCTGCGCAGTGCGTTAAGCAAACTGCCGCTGGAAGAGGCGCAGCAGCGTCATTTGCCGCGGGAAGCGACCACGCTGCACCGCCTGTTGGGCGCCGTGCCTGACAGTCAACGCTTGCGTTATCACCAGGGCAATCCGCTCCATCTCGATGTGCTGGTGGTGGATGAAGCCTCGATGGTGGATCTGCCGATGATGGCCAATCTGGTATTGGCACTGCCAGCTACGGCACAGGTGATTTTCCTGGGCGATCGCGATCAACTGGCCTCCGTTGAGGCCGGGGCGGTATTGGGCGATATTTGTCGCTTTGCCGCTCGAGGCTATAGCGCTCAGCGGGTTGAGGAACTCGAACTACTGACGGGCTACCGGTTGGTAGCGTCATCCGACGTGAGTACTGCGGTGGCAGACAGTTTGTGCCTGCTGCAAAAGAGCTACCGATTCGATCAGCACTCTGGCATTGGCATCGTGGCGCGAGCAGTAAACAGTGGTGAGGAACGTCAGGTTCGACAGGTGTTGCAGGATGAACATGACGATCTGCACTGCCTGCCGTTGGCGCTGGAAGAGGATTACCAGCAGATGTTGGCGCAGTGTGTGGCGGGGTATAGCGACTATTTGCAGGCGGTAGCACAGGGGCAGGATGCTTCACATGTGCTGGCGGCATTTAACCGTTTTCGTTTATTGTGCGCGCTGCGTGACGGCCCGTTTGGCGTCGCCGGTTTGAATGTACGTATTGAACAGGCGCTGCAACAAGCCGGGTTGATTCATCGCAGCCGTAATCCGACGAATCCTTGGTACTCCGGCCGACCGGTAATGATTGCACGTAATGATGCGTTGCTTGGCGTGTTTAACGGCGACATCGGGATCGCCATGTCAAATGAGACGGGCGAACTGCGCGTTTACTTCCAACTGCCCGATGGGCAGATGAAACCGGTCAGCCCGAGTCGCTTGCCGCCGCATGAAACCGCCTACGCCATGACGGTGCATAAATCTCAAGGATCGGAGTTCGATCATACTGCACTGGTGTTGCCGAACGCCTTTCTGGCAGTGTTGACGCGCGAGTTGGTGTACACCGCGGTTACGCGTGCGCGTACGCAACTGTCACTCTACGCGGAGATCAGCATCTTGTGTCGCGCGGTGAGAACGCCAACGCGTCGCTTCAGCGGGCTGGAAACACGTATCCTCGCCGGTGGCTGATCGTTATAGCTAAACGACTTAATTTTGATTACATTATTTAAATGAGCTATTCAATTGATTTTAGACGTAAAGTGATATCTACACGGGAAGAAGAAGGGTTGAGTATCCGAGAAACAGCGAAGCAATTTCGGATTGGCCCTGCCTCTGTATCGCGTTGGATTAATCAAATAGCGTCAAAAGCATCGACCACGCGTCAGCGAAAGAGCGATAAATCCGAGTTGATAAAAGATGTTGAACCATATCCAGATGCTTACCAAAAAGAACGTGCAGAGCGTTTTGGCGTTTGTCAGAAGGCCATTTGGCAAGCTCTTAAAAAGCTGGGATTGACCTATAAAAAAACGCTACGTCATCCGAAAGCCGACGAAAGCGCCCGGCAAGCATTTCAACAAAAAATACAACAGTATGAAAAAGAAGGCAAACCTATTGTTTTTATTGATGAAAGTGGTTTTCCACACGATACCCCACGGACTCACGGCTATTCCCCAAAAGGTCAACGGTGTTTTGGCCTGAAGAACGGGGAGCCAAGGGAAGAACAAATGTTATCGGCGCTTTATTAGGCACAACGCTGTTTGCTATCGGATTATTTGATATCAATATTAACAGCGATGTTTTCTATTCCTGGGTCACACAAGTCCTTATCCCAGTACTCCCTAAAAACAGGGTAATCGTGATGGACAATGCAACTTTTCACAAAAAACATAATATTCAACAAGTCATCATCGATGCAGGGTATATGGTGGAGTATTTGCCTACATATTCGCCAGATTTTAACCCCATTGAGCATAAATGGGCACAAGCAAAAAGCAAAAAAAGAGAGAGTGGTTGCGATACAGAGATTTTGTTCTCAGTCCATATGGTGTAATCAAAATTAAGTCGCTTGGCTATATTCTTCACGTACTTCGGTGCCCGGACATTTCGGCGCCACCATCACCACCGTGATGTCTTTACGGATCTGCTCACCCACTTCAACGATGTTGAAGCCGTGAGAGTAACCCAGAGATGCGCCCTGCTTCATCAGCGGTTGAACAGCCTGAACCACAGCGGAGTGCTGCTTGCTTGGCGTCAGGTTCACCACAAGATCCGCCTGCGGGATCAGCGCTTCATAGGTGCCGACGTTAAAACCGTTTTCAGTCGCTTTACGCCATGACGCACGTTTTTCCGCGATAGCTTCTGCACGCAGCGCATAGGCGATATCCAGCCCGGAATTACGCATATTCAAACCCTGGTTCAGCCCTTGCGCGCCGCAACCGACGATCACCACTTTTTTGCCTTTCAGGTATAGATAAGCGACTTAATTTTGATTACACCATATGGACTGAGAACAAAATCTCTGTATCGCAACCACTCTCTCTTTTTTTGCTTGTGCCCATTTATGCTCAATGGGGTTAAAATCTGGCGAATATGTAGGCAAATACTCTACCATATACCCTGCATCGATGATGACTTGTTGAATATTATGTTTTTTGTGAAAAGTTGCATTGTCCATCACGATTATCCTGTTTTTAGGGAGTACTGGGATAAGGACTTGTGTGACCCAGGAATAGAAAACATCGCTGTTAATATTGATATCAAATAATCCGATAGTAAACAGCGTTGTGCCTAATAACGCGCCGATAACATTTGTTCTTCCCTTGGCTCCCCGTTCTTCAGCCCAAAACACCGTTGACCTTTTGGGGAATAGCCGTGAGTCCGTGGGGTATCGTGTGGAAAACCACTTTCATCAATAAAAACAATAGGTTTGCCTTCTTTTTCATACTGTTGTATTTTTTGTTGAAATGCTTGCCGGGCGCTTTCGTCGGCTTTCGGATGACGTAGCGTTTTTTTATAGGTCAATCCCAGCTTTTTAAGAGCTTGCCAAATGGCCTTCTGACAAACGCCAAAACGCTCTGCACGTTCTTTTTGGTAAGCATCTGGATATGGTTCAACATCTTTTATCAACTCGGATTTATCGCTCTTTCGCTGACGTGTGGTCGATGCTTTTGACGCTATTTGATTAATCCAACACGATACAGAGGCAGGGCCAATCCGAAATTGCTTCGCTGTTTCTCGGATACTCAACCCTGCTTCTTTCCGTGTAGATATCACTTTACCTCTAAAATCAATTGAATAGCTCATTTAAATAATGTAATCAAAATTAAGTCGTTTAGATATAATGACGCAATCCGTAACCACCCGATCGAAGCAGTGGGTCAGAAACTGCGTGGCTACATGAAAGACATGAAACGTATTGCGGTTGCAGGCTAAGAATAAACGCATTACTTCGGCAATGAAAAAAGGCGCAACCGTGGTTGCGCCTTTTTTATGCGTGAAACACATTGTTCCTTAACGGCTTTGGAACTGGGCTTCTGCTTTTTGGAAGCGATCGGTGACGGCTTTGGAGGGCGCACGATCCATCAAGCTAACGATAAAGATCGCCAAGCTGGCAAAGAGAAAGCCGGGGATGATTTCATACAGATTAAACCAGGCATTCTGTTTCCAGATAATCACTGTGGCAGCCCCGATCAGCATACCGACCAGCGCACCGTTACGCGTCATGCGCGGCCACAGCAGGGAAATCAGGATCACCGGGCCAAACGCGGCACCAAAACCGGCCCAAGCGTAGCTAACCAGCCCCAATACGCGGTTTTCCGGGTTGGCGGCCAACACGATTGAAATGATGGCAATCAGTAACACCATAATGCGACCGACCCAGACCAGCTCGCGCTGCGTAGCGCCGGGACGGAAGAAGGGGCGGTACAAGTCTTCGGTAATGGCGCTGGAACAGACTAGCAGCTGACAGCTCAGGGTGCTCATTACCGCCGCCAGAATAGCGGAAAGTAACACACCGGCGATCCACGGGTTAAACAGCAACATGGAAAGCTCAATAAATACCCGCTCGGCATTGTTGGTGACGTTGCCCGCTTGTTCCGGATGATTGCTAAAGTAGGCGATACCGAAGAAGCCCACGCTCACTGCACCCGCGAGACACAGGATCATCCAGGTCATGCTGATGCGGCGTGCGCTGCGAATGGTGTGGTGAGAATCTGCTGCCATAAAGCGCGCCAGAATGTGCGGCTGTCCAAAATAGCCCAGACCCCAGCCCATCAGAGAGATGATGGCGACGACATCCAATCCCCTGAACATATCCAGATTAGCCGGGTTTTTCGCTGCGATAACCAACAGAGACGTATCGATGCCATCCAGCGCCAGAATCACCATCACCGGTGTCAGGATCAGGGCGAAAATCATCAGCGTGGCCTGTATCGTATCCGTCCAACTTACCGCCAGATAACCACCGATAAAGGTATAGGCGATGCTAGCGGCCGCACCGGCCCACAATGAGGTGGCGTAGCTCATGCCAAAGGTGCTTTCGAACAAGCGGGCACCGGCAACGATGCCAGAAGCGCAGAAAATGGTAAAAAACACCAGAATAATCAAGGCCGCAATGACTCTCAGGATTTTTCTGGTGTCTTCGAAACGGTGGGTGAAATAGTCTGGCAAGGTCAACGCGTTGTGGTTCACCTCGGTGTGAACGCGCAGGCGGCCTGCAACCCAGCGCCAGTTAAGGTAAGCACCGATAGTCAGCCCGATAGCAATCCAGCTTTCAGAAATGCCGGAGATAAATATCGCGCCCGGCAACCCCATCAGCAGCCAGCCACTCATGTCAGAAGCCCCTGCGGAAAGTGCTGTGACCACGCTGCCCATCCGTCGTCCGCCCAAGATATAGTCGCCAAGGGTGGTGGTTGAGCGATAGGCGACTAGGCCGATCAAGACCATTCCGAAGATATACACCAGAAAGGTCACCAACATGGGTGTACTCATTGTCATTAGAATCTCCAAGTTAAAGCGCCCTGTCTATACCCATCATGCTAGGGCATAAAGGCAAATCATTTGGTATAACCTGACGGGAACGACGTCAGGTAAAGCGCAGTCTGCACGATAGCGCATCCCTCGTGCAGCCTGTTTTTTCTTATAATGCAAAGCGTTAACGATTCGTTATATTTCCTCGTCACGCCAATATTATACACTTGTTAACTGCATTGCATCTTATGGCAACTCGCGAAAACCAAGTTGCATGATCCGATAACGACGGCCAAGCTTCGAAGGCATACCTTCAACAAATCAACGTTATCCGATCCCTCACTATCGATGATTATCTTGGCTTCACTGGAGTGAAACGATGGGATTCTCCACTATAGCGGTAAAGCTTGACGATGCGACCCGCAATCGTATCGAACGTACAGCGCAGCGCCTTGATCGCACATCGCATTGGTTGATTGAGCACGCCATTTTTTGCTATCTCGACGCCGTCGAGCGCGATAGTAAGGCTCCTGACATCACACCAGAGCAAGGTAAAACATTTCAACGTGCGCCGGAGATTATGCCGAAATCTCGTCAGGAAGGAAGCTATCAGCCGTTTTTAGCTTTCACGCAAACGCTGCTACCCCGTTCACCGCAGCGTGATGCTATCACGGCGGCGTACCGCCGTTCCGAGGGTGAAATGGTGCCGTTACTGCTCGAGCGGGTAGAACCGATGGCATCAATGGCACCGGCGGTGCAGGCGCTGGCCTATCGACTGGCGCAGACGCTGCGGCGTGAACAGCAGACCCATGGGCGAGCGGGACGGGTGCAAAGTTTATTACAGGCCTTTTCCCTGTCATCGTCAGAGGGGATTGCTTTGATGTGCCTGGCAGAAGCGTTGCTGCGCATTCCCGATGCCTCAACGCGCAATGCGCTGATTCGTGACAAGATCAGCAGCGGTGACTGGCATTCCCATTTGGGGAAAGGGCAATCGCTGTTCGTCAATGCGGCAACCTGGGGACTACTGCTGACCGGGAAGCTGGTTGCGACGCACAGTGAAACGCGTCTGGCACACACCCTGAAGCAGCTGATTAACAAGGTGGGCGAGCCGGTCATTCGATTGGGGATGGATCGCGTGATGCGCCTGATGGGGGAGCAGTTTGTTACTGGCGAAACCATCGATGAGGCGCTGTCTAACGCGGAACATCTGGAACAGCAGGGATTTCGCTATTCCTATGACATGCTGGGCGAAGCGGCCCTCACCGAGCAGGATGCGGAGGCTTACCTCAACGCTTATCAGCAGGCGATTCATGCGATTGGCAGGGCATCTCAGGGGCGTGGGGTGTATGAAGGGCCGGGTATCTCCATCAAGCTGTCGGCGCTGCATCCTCGTTATAGTCGTGCGCAGTACGATCGCGTCATGGAGATGCTCTATCCCCGTTTGTTGGCGTTGACGTTGCAGGCGATGCAGTACGATATCGGCATTAATATTGATGCGGAAGAAGCCGAACGGCTAGAGATCTCCCTCGATCTGTTGGAGCGGTTGTGTCATGAGCCTGCGTTGGAGGGATGGAAAGGGATCGGTTTTGTGGTGCAGGCCTACCAGAAACGCTGCCCGTTTGTGATTGATTTCCTTATCGATCTGGCACAGCGTACCCAGCGACGCCTGATGGTGCGATTGGTGAAAGGTGCCTATTGGGACAGCGAAATCAAACGCACGCAAGTAGAGGGTCTGGAGGACTACCCCGTCTATACCCGTAAAGTCTATACCGATGTCGCCTATCTGGCCTGCGCTCGCCAGCTGCTGGCGGAACCGGATGCCATTTACCCGCAGTTCGCTACCCACAATGCTCATACCCTGAGCGCGGTGTATACGCTGGCCGGTGACAGTTATTACCCTGGGCAATATGAATTTCAATGCCTGCATGGTATGGGGGAGGCGCTTTATTCGCAGGTCGTCGGTCCCGAAGAACAGGGCAAGCTGGCGCGCCCCTGTCGGATCTATGCCCCCGTCGGCACCCATGAAACCCTGCTTGCCTATTTGGTGCGGCGTCTATTGGAAAATGGTGCCAACACCTCGTTTGTTAACCGTATTGCGGATGCGGAGGTCCCACTGGAGCAGCTGATTGCCAGCCCGATAGCTGAAGTGCAGGCGCTGGTATACAAAGAGGGGGCTCCCGGCTGCCGGCATCCGCGAATTCCTCTACCTGCTCAGATCTACGGTGCAGAGCGTTGCAATGCGCAAGGCGTAGATCTGACCGATGAGCGCCGTCTGGAAATGCTCGCAGCGGCCTTAAGCGCTGATGCCGTGCAGGTACGGCATGCGGCACCGATTATGGTCAATGCATCATCACCGCTGGCGGCTCGGCCAGTGATCAATCCTGCCCAACAGCACGATATAGTGGGATATGTGCGTGATGCCAGCGAGGAGGATGTGCGCATTGCGTTGGGCTGTGCGGTGCAGGCAGCAGAGCGGTTCTCGACGGTGTCGCTCCCGCAGCGGGTTGCCAGCCTGCAACGCGCTGCCAGCTTGCTGGAAGCCGCGTATCCGCAGTTCATCGGGTTATTGGTGCGCGAGGCGGGGAAAACCGTGCCAAATGCCATTGCTGAAATACGCGAAGCGGTGGACTTCTTGCGCTATTATGCACAGCAGTCTGCGGCGGTGTCATCGGAACAAGTTTGCCCGCTGGGTGTGGTAGTTTGCATCAGTCCGTGGAACTTCCCGTTGGCCATTTTTACTGGGCAGATTGCTGCCGCACTGGCTGCGGGGAATGCGGTACTGGCAAAACCGGCGGAGCAAACACCACTGGTTGCCGCGTTGGCGGTGCAACTGCTGCATCAGGCTGGCATTGCGCCTGATGTGTTGCAGCTGCTGCCCGGCGCTGGGGAACGCGTCGGTGCGGCGCTGGTGCGCGATGCGCGCGTCAATGGCGTGCTGTTTACCGGATCGACCGCGGTTGCCAAGAGCTTGCAGCGCACGTTGGCAGAACGGTTGGATGCGCATGGGCAACCTGCGGTGCTGATCGCTGAAACCGGTGGGATGAATGCCATGATTGTCGATTCGTCCGCGCTGACGGAGCAGGTGGTCAGCGATGTCATTGCCTCCGCCTTTGACAGCGCAGGGCAGCGTTGTTCAGCACTGCGTCTGCTCTGTCTTCAGGAGGACATTGCAGAAGCGACACTGAACATGCTGCGTGGCGCCATGGCGCAGTTCCGCGTGGGCAATCCCGACAGTTTGGCAACGGACTGCGGCCCGGTGATCGACGATGAAGCCCGCGAACGGATCGAGCAGCATATTCACCTGATGCAAGCGGAAGGGCATTCGGTGTTTCAGGCGGCTTTCGGCGCACAGGTGTGCCGGGCCTCATGGCGACAGGGCACCTTTGTCTTGCCGACGCTGATTGAACTGGACCAGGTAGCCAGCTTGCAACAAGAGATCTTTGGTCCGGTGCTGCACGTGGTGCGCTATGCGCGCGAGGGGCTGGATACGTTGATTGAGGAGATCAACGCCTTGGGGTATGGGCTCACGTTGGGCGTCCATTCACGGATTGATGAAACCATTTCGCGTATCACGCAGCGGGCGCATGTGGGTAACCAATACGTCAATCGCAATATGGTGGGGGCTGTGGTCGGCGTTCAGCCATTCGGAGGCGAAGGGTTGTCTGGTTCAGGGCCGAAAGCGGGCGGGCCGCTCTATTTGCCACGCTTGCAGAGAACACCGCTTGGCCAACCCAGCACAGCGAGCAACGCATTGGGCATCAATGCCACATTGGCGACGACGCCGGAACGCGCTGGGTTTGCGCTACTGGTTGACTGGGCGCAACAACAGGGACGGCTGGCGGTGTTCGAGGCGGCGAAGAGCTACCGTGCCTGGGGCGCTGTCAGCGGTGTGATACGCCCGCTGCCGGGACCCACTGGCGAACGCAATACCTATATGCTGACACCGCGCGATAACGTGTTGTGCCTGGCGCAGGAAAGTGACGATATGCTGCGCCAGCTGGCGGCGCTGCTGGCCGTGGGCAGTAACGCATTATGGCCTGACAGTGCAGCGTTACGTGAACTTTCCGGCAGCTTGCCGCTGGAAGTGCAGCGCCGCATCCGTTTTACGCCGGAATGGCAACAGGAAAGTGGACATATTGGCGCGGTTATCTGTCACGGCGAGAGCGACATGTTGCGTGAGGTTAATCAGCAGATTACGCAATGGACGGGGGCGATTATTCCTCTGCTCTGCTGTGAACCCGGCAGTGACACGATCCCACTGGAGCGGTTATGGCATGAACGTGTGCTCAGCGTGAATACGGCGGCAGCGGGGGGAAATACCAGCCTGCTGATGATGACGGAGTAATCACTCCGTACGCGCCGCGCACACTGCGCGGCGCAACAGCACGCCGGTTGCCAGAACGCTTAGTTGCGGTACAGCACCTTGATGATGTGATAGCCGAACTGGGTTTTTACCGGTCCAAAGGGTTTCAGCAACTCGCAGGAAAATACCGCCTTGTCAAAAGCGGGCACCATATCGCCCTGACGGAACTCACCCAGATTGCCCCCATCCCGTTTGGACGGGCAGGTAGAATGCTTTTTAGCTAACTGCTGAAAGTCTGCCCCTTGCGCCAATTGGTCCAGTAGATCATTCGCCTGTTGTTCTGTATCGACCAGAATATGCAGTGCAGATGCCGTTTTCGCCATGGGAATACCTTTCATGTGATTAAGAAGCGTGAATTGAACAGGCCTCACGCCGACGCCGATGGCTGGCAATGTAGCACGATGCAGGCCTGATGTGGATCGGTAAAGGCGAATCCGGCCCTCAAGATCTGCGTGGCTTTCTGCTACAATCGGCTTCCGTTTTTATTACGAGTTGAACGTCATGCGCCTGAATCCCAGTCAACAACATGCTGTCGAATTTGTCACCGGCCCTTGTCTGGTGCTGGCTGGCGCGGGATCAGGCAAAACGCGCGTTATCACCAACAAGATTGCTCATCTGATCCGTCAGTGCGGCTATCAGGCGCGTCATATCGCCGCGGTGACCTTTAGCAACAAGGCTGCGCGTGAAATGAAAGCGCGCGTGGCGCAGACCTTAGGGCGCAAGGAGACGCGTGGGTTGCTGATCGCCACCTTTCACACCCTGGGGTTGGAGGTCATTAAACGGGAATATGCCGCGTTGGGCATGAAGGCAAACTTCTCGCTGTTTGACGATCAGGATCAGGTCGCACTGCTCAATGAACTGACGGAAACCTGGTTGGAAGGGGATAAAACCCAGCTACAGCAGTTGACCTCCACCATTTCCAACTGGAAAAACGATCTGATGGACCCGACGCAGGTGGCGGCATCGGCACAGTCGGAGCGTGATAAGCTGTTTGCGCACTGTTATGGTCTGTATCACGACCATTTGCGCGCCTGTAATGTAGTGGATTTTGACGATCTGATCCTGTTGCCAACGCTGCTGTTCAAGCGCAATGAAGCGGTGCGTGAGCGCTGGCAAAACCGCTTGCGCTACCTGCTGGTGGATGAGTATCAGGACACCAACACCAGCCAGTATGAGCTGATCAAACTGCTGGTTGGTGCACGTGCACGCTTTACCGTGGTCGGCGATGACGACCAATCCATCTACTCTTGGCGCGGTGCCCGTCCGCAAAACCTGGTACTGCTTTCACAGGATTTCCCTCAGCTTGAAGTGATCAAGCTGGAGCAAAATTACCGTTCTTCGGGCCGTATTCTCAAAGCGGCCAATATCCTGATCGCCAATAACCCACACGTATTTGAAAAAAAACTCTTTTCGGAATTGGGCTACGGCAGTGAACTGAAGGTGATCACCGCCAACAACGAAGACCACGAGGCGGGACGGGTGGTGGGCGAACTGATTGCCCATCACTTTATCAACAAGACGCAGTACAGTGACTATGCCATCCTCTATCGTGGCAACCATCAGTCGCGACTGTTCGAAAAGATGCTGATGCAAAACCGCATTCCCTATCGCATCTCTGGCGGTACCTCCTTCTTTTCTCGTCCGGAAATCAAAGATCTGTTGGCCTATCTGCGCGTTTTGACCAACGCGGATGACGACAGCGCCTTTCTGCGCATCGTCAACACTCCTAAGCGAGAAATCGGCCCCGCGACGCTACAGAAACTGGGTGAGTGGGCCAATGTGCGCAACAAAAGCCTGTTTACCGCCAGTTTTGATTTAGGGCTGGAAGCACACCTGTCTGGCCGTGGGTTGTCCTCACTGCAACGTTTTACCCACTGGATGCGGGAAATTGCCCAGCAGGCTGAGCGAGAACCGGTGGCGGCGGTGCGCGACCTCATCCACGGGCTGGATTATGAAAGCTGGCTGTATGAAACCTCAACCAGCCCGAAAGCGGCGGAAATGCGAATGAAAAACGTCAATCAGCTGTTTAGCTGGATGACGGAAATGCTGGCAGGCTCGGAGCTCGATGAACCGATGACGCTGACACAGGTGGTAACGAGGTTCACCCTGCGCGATATGATGGAGCGCGGCGAAAGCGAAGAAGAGGTGGATCAGGTGCAGCTGATGACCCTGCACGCCTCAAAAGGGTTGGAATTTCCCTATGTGTATCTGGCATAGGTATCTACACATCTTTTGCAATATCTGCTATTACGTTGCTGCATGATCTCAACTTATCCATCGGCGGGATTGATGCCCGCCTTAACCGGCGTTATCAGCGTCTGGTTAAGCAACACATGACTCCCGCAGCACCATTGGCGTCAGCCGTTAAAGACCTTGCCTGCGCGCAGAAAACAACATTCGCCACTACTCAGGCCGTTTGGCGTTTTTTTAATAATGAACGTATTAGCTTCAGTCAGCTCAATGAACCGATTATTTCTCTGGCTCTCCGGCAGGTTGCACTTAGCCCGCATCCATACGCTCCCGTCGTTCACGACTGGTCTCATTTACAGTTTCGTACCCACAATGGGAAAGAAGAACGTTTGAAAATGACACATGGTGGCGACGTCGGTTATGAACTACAAACCAGCCTACTGCTTGATGCTGCAAATGGTTTACCAACATAGCCAACCGACTTAAAAATGATTACAGCCAATGCCCTGATATGTGGCAAAAAAATACGGCTAATTGTTATCAAAATAATGTCGCTTGGCTATAGCGCCCCTGTCTCAAACTCTAACCGATAGGGCGGGTTGTCGTTCAACGCTAAGCGAGGGCTTGTCTGAGAGTCTGACTCATATGGATGCTTTGACGGCTGATATCGCCCGCGTTGAGTCTCTTGATACCGGGAAGAAGTTGTTAGTTCATCTCATTGACCGTGAAGGTGACTCTATCGGGCATATGCGCACATTAAGCTCCCAGGGAATATGTTGGCTTATCCGGGGAAAGGAAGGGCATCGGGCCGAGTGGGGCGGTGACACCCGTAAAATTGGTGAAATTGCAGAAGATCTGCCATTTATCGCAAACGGACAGGTTGGCTGGAAAGGGAAAAAAGCCAATATGGAGATCGGGGAAACATCCGTGATCATAACGCGAACAGCAAAAGCGAAGCGGAAAGACAAGAACACCGGACGGCGAGTGAAAGTTCAGCCAGGCGTAGCTCTGACACTCAGATTAGTTGTGGTTCGCCTTACCGATACTCACGGTAAATTTATCGGACGCTGGACGCTGCTCACAAACGTTAGCAACGAGCTCACCAGCGCGGAAGTCGCTCGCTGGTATTACTGGCGCTGGGGTATTGAATCCTTTTTTAAGCTGCTGAAAGGTGCCGGTCATGATGTAGAAAAATGGCTTGAGCGCAGTGCTGGTGCCCTGCTACGCAGGTTATTGATAGCTAGCATGGCATGTGTGCTGGTATGGCGGCTGCAACGCGCTGAAGGAGACGACAATGCGGCAGCCCGTCAGTTAATTTGCCGATTATCCGGACGACAACAAAAACGAGGGCGTAAAGAAAGCGCCCCAGCGCTGCTTGCCGGACTATCCATCCTGCTAAATACCTTGACGTTATTAGCAGACTATACCCCGGAAGAACTTGCCCACTTCGCTATGGTGGTTTTTAACCCTTTATGATGTGTAGATATAGCCAAGCGACATTATTTTGATAACAATTAGCTGTATTTTTTGCCACATATCAGGGCATTGGCTGTAATCATTTTTAAGTCGTTTGGCTATACCTATGGTGTATCTGGTGGGGATGGAGGAGGGACTACTGCCGCACCAGAGCAGTATTGACGAAGATAATGTTGATGAAGAGCGTCGCCTGGCGTATGTCGGTATCACACGGGCGCAACGTGAACTGGTTTTTACCCTGTGCAAAGAGCGTCGCCAGTACGGCGAACTGGTGCGGCCAGAACCCAGCCGTTTCTTGCTGGAACTGCCGCAGGACGATCTGCAATGGGAAACAGCGCGCAAAGTGGTCAGCGCGCAAGAGCGGATGCAAAAGGGGCAAAGCCATCTGGCGAATCTGCGCGCGCAGCTGGCGCAGGCGCGCGATAAGGAGTAATACCGCTATTACGGCGTGGCTTCCTCAATCACCAATGGCCAGTGGGCATAGCCCTGCCAACGGCTTTCCTGTTCCAGCGCTTCTGCGCACAGGGGATGGGCGGCAAGCCAGCCAGCAGGTAGCTGGATGTGCAGGGTATCGCCGTCCGCCCGCAAGATGCTGTCAGGCAAGGTGTCATCACGGCGACGGCTGGCGAAAATAATCGCCAGTCGCAACAAACGGCATAAGCGCTGCGCAGGCAGTACGGGTACGGCGTTTTGCTGATTTAATGACTGAAGATCGAGCGCACCACTCTGATTTAACACCAGAATAGCCAGCAGTTTTTTCTGTGCCGGTGTGAAACCGGGAAGATCGCTGTTGCGTATGAGATAGGCGGCGTGTTGCGGAGCATTGCGAAAATCAATGGCCAGACCGATTTCATGCAGAAAGCCGGCGCTGTGCAGCAACTCGCGACATCGGTGATCCAACGGCCAATCCTGCGCCAGTTGGTGCAGAAAATTGTCGGCTAATGTGCTGACGCGCTGGCCCTGTTCACCGTCTAACAGGTAGCGGCGTTGCAGATTGAGCAGCGTGCGCTGGCGAATATCCTGCTCCACGGGCAGGTGCAGCATCCCGTATACCAAGCCTTCGCGCAGCGCGCCACCGGCCAATGTCATACTCTGAATGCCAAGTTCCTGGAAAATCGCCAACAGAATGGACAATCCGCTGGGGAACACCAGCGCCCGCTCTAACGTCAGGCCGTCAATTTCCAGTTCTTCCAGCTTATGGCACGCGATGGCATGCTCTTTCAGGGCGCACAGCTTGTCGAGCGTGATGTGCTCGTCCATGCCCGCGGCGACCATAATCTCTTGCAACGCTTGTACGGTGCCGGATGCGCCCACGCACACTTGCCAGCCCCGCGCACGCAGTTGGGCGGCAACGGGGCGTATCATGTCGCCAGCAGCCTGTTCAGCACGGGAAAAATTTTCCGCTGTCAGGGTGCGATCGCTGAAATAACGCTCCAGCCAGGTCACACATCCCATGGGCAAACTGAGTAACTGTGTGGCCTGTGCGGCGGTTCCGGTCGCCAGTTCGGTACTGCCACCGCCGATATCCACCACCAGACGTTGTTCCGGACCGCCGGTGGTGTGGGCCACGCCCTGATAAATCAGGCGCGCTTCCTCTTCACCGCTGATGACTTGAATCGGCAAACCCAGGATCTGCTGCGCCTGCGCCAGAAATTCATCGGCATTGGTGGCAAGCCGCAGGGTCGCCGTCGCAACAACGCGGGTTTGCGTCTGAGGGATATCCTGCAAGCGCTCGGAAAACAGGCGTAAACACTGCCAGCCGCGCTGCATGGCTTCCTGTGACAAGCTGTTATCACGATCCAGTCCCGCAGCCAAACGCACTTTACGTTTAATGCGCGCTAGCGTTTGAATGCTGCCAGCGCTCTCTCGCACCACCAGCATATGGAAGCTGTTCGAGCCCAGATCGATCGCAGCATACAGCGAGGAAGCATTTAGCATGGATGCTTAACTCGGTCTTTTACGGTTGCCGCGCGGTGCGCCGCTACGACGTGGCGGGCCACTGCTGGTGCGCGTGCGGGGCAAGCGCTTCGGCGCGGGCAGATTGGTCATCAGCGCATCACTATCGTACTTGCTTACTGGGATTGAATGGCCCGTATATTGCTCAATGGCAGGCAGGTTCAGCGCATACTCTTCACAGGCTAGGCTGATGGAGAATCCGCTGGCACCGGCACGTCCGGTACGGCCGATGCGGTGCACATAGTCTTCGCAATCGTCCGGCAAGTCATAGTTGAATACGTGAGTGACAGACGGAATATGAAGACCGCGCGCCGCAACATCGGTGGCGACCAGAATATCCAGATTGCCCTGCGTGAAGTCATCCAGAATGCGCAGGCGTTTTTTCTGCGCTACGTCACCAGTCAGCAGACCAACGCGATGGCCGTCCGCAGCCAGATGGCCCCAGATGTCTTCGCAGCGGTGCTTAGTGTTAGCGAAGATGATGCAGCGGTCCGGCCACTCTTCTTCCAGCAAGGTTTGCAGCAGGCGCATCTTCTCTTCGTTTGACGGATAGAACAGCTCTTCCTTGATGCGGTGCCCGGTTTTCTGCTCCGGCTCTACTTCAACGTACTCGGCGTTGTTCATCTGTTCAAACGCCAACTCACGCACACGGTATGACAGCGTGGCGGAGAACAGCATGTTCAGGCGCTGCATTACCGGCGGCATGTGGCGGAACAGCCAGCGAATATCTTTGATAAAGCCCAGATCGTACATTCTGTCGGCTTCATCCAGCACCACAACCTGAATGGCGCCAAGGTTAATGTGATTCTGCTTGGCGTAGTCGATCAAGCGGCCAGTGGTACCGATCAGGATATCAACACCCTGCTCCAGCACTTTAAGCTGCTTATCGTAACCGTCTCCGCCGTAAGCCAGACCCAGTTTCAAGCCTGTCGATTCTGCCAGCGCCTGTGCATCCGCGTGGATTTGCACGGCCAACTCGCGAGTGGGGGCCATGATCAGCGCGCGTGGCTGGTTGGTTTGACACTCTGCTGAAGCAGGATGCGACAAGAGATAGTGGAAAGTAGACGCCAGAAATGCCAGCGTCTTGCCAGTTCCGGTTTGCGCCTGACCCGCGACGTCCCGGCCATCAAGGGCGAGAGGTAGTGCGAGTGCCTGGATGGGCGTACAGTTATAAAACCCTTTATTTTCAAGAGCTTTGATTACCTGCGGGTGCAGCGCGAAGTCGGAAAACTTCTGTTCAGTCAAGTGTGTTTTGCTCATAGTGTGGTAGAATATCAGCTAACTATTGCTTTACGAAAGCGTATACAGTGAAATAAAGTCGAGCTTTGTTGGTTAATGCTACACCAACTCGCTAAAGATAATCCTGCGGAGTAAAAAATGAGCGATAAAATTATTCACCTGACAGACGACAGCTTCGAAACGGACGTGTTGCAGGCCGAAGGGGCAACACTGGTTGATTTTTGGGCCGAATGGTGTGGTCCCTGCAAAATGATCACTCCCATTCTCGATGAAATCGCTGATGAATTCGAAGGTCGCATCACCGTTGCCAAACTTAACATTGATGAAAATCCGGCGACTGCGCCGAAATACGGCATCCGTGGTATCCCGACCCTGCTGCTGTTCAAGAACGGTGAAGTGGCGGCAACCAAAGTAGGCGCGCTGTCCAAAGGCCAGTTGAAAGAGTTTTTGAACACCAATCTGTAATACCTGATAGATTTATCAACGCTATTTCGTCGCACAAAGCGGTCAGTGTGGATTTCTCGTATTGACCGCTTGCCGCACGTCATGAAGCGTGCTAGATTCATCAGCACTGCATATCGTACTTGCCTATGTTTAAGCCTCACGGGCTTAAGCCTGAAAGTTTGAATCTATAGCATTACTCGCTGTCTATACCTTAGCGCTGCCCGTTCGTGACAACAAATCGCACAAACACGGCATAAGAATCCGTAGCGTGGTCAGGCAATCTAAAAGTATTACATTAATTGGTTTCAGGTGTCTTCGATCTATTGCCGTCGTTTTGTATCGGCTTGCGTGGTCTGCGTGTAACACGTTCACGTATCAAGCTAAACGGAATGGCGTGATTGAGGGCGGTATATGATAGTGGCACGGTGACCCTTGCCATACCATTCACGTTAATTGTTCGAGATTTACCCCGAGTTTAAGAACCCACCACTATGAATCTTACCGAATTAAAGAATACGCCAGTTTCTGAGTTAATTACTCTTGGCGAAAACATGGGGCTGGAAAACCAGGCTCGTATGCGTAAGCAGGATATTATTTTCTCCATTTTGAAGCAGCACGCAAAAAGTGGCGAAGATATTTTCGGCGATGGCGTGCTGGAAATCTTGCAGGATGGTTTCGGTTTCCTCCGCTCCGCAGACAGCTCCTACCTCGCCGGCCCTGATGATATCTACGTTTCTCCCAGCCAAATCCGCCGTTTTAATCTTCGTACTGGTGACACCATTTCAGGCAAGATTCGTCCTCCCAAAGAAGGGGAACGCTACTTTGCCTTGTTGAAAGTCAACGAAGTCAATTACGACAAACCTGAAAACGCCCGCAACAAGATCCTGTTTGAAAACCTCACTCCGCTGCATGCCAACTCACGTTTGCGTATGGAACGCGGTAATGGTTCAACTGAAGACCTGACAGCACGCGTATTGGATTTGGCGTCTCCGATTGGCCGTGGTCAACGTGGTTTGATCGTGGCACCACCGAAAGCCGGTAAAACCATGCTGCTGCAAAATATTGCACAGAGCATCGCGTATAATCACCCTGATTGCGTGCTGATGGTACTGCTTATCGATGAACGTCCGGAAGAAGTGACCGAGATGCAACGTCTGGTGAAAGGGGAAGTGGTGGCGTCTACCTTTGACGAGCCTGCCTCTCGCCACGTTCAGGTTGCTGAAATGGTGATTGAAAAGGCCAAGCGCCTGGTCGAGCACAAAAAAGACGTTATCATCCTGCTGGACTCCATCACCCGTCTGGCGCGTGCCTACAACACCGTGGTACCGGCGTCTGGCAAAGTGCTGACCGGTGGTGTGGATGCCAACGCCCTGCACCGTCCGAAACGCTTCTTTGGTGCTGCGCGTAACGTGGAAGAGGGCGGTAGCCTGACCATTATCGCCACCGCGCTGGTAGATACCGGCTCGAAGATGGACGAAGTGATTTACGAAGAGTTTAAAGGTACAGGTAACATGGAACTGCATCTGGCGCGTAAAATCGCTGAGAAGCGTGTGTTCCCGGCTATCGACTACAACCGTTCCGGTACGCGTAAAGAAGAGCTGCTTACCACCTCCGAAGAGCTGCAAAAAATGTGGATCCTGCGCAAAATCATTCACCCGATGGGCGAGATCGATGCAATGGAGTTCCTGATCAACAAGTTGGCGATGACCAAAACCAACGATGAATTTTTCGACATGATGAAGCGTTCATAAGCAGGAAGTGTTCTCGGGGAAAACGCCACGCGGGTCGTGGCGTTTTTTTAGGAACTTACCGACCCTTACACTACAGGGGGTTTTTCCAGAGTATTCTAAGATATCCCGGCGTCGTGCTTTCCGTTATGGTACGCATTGATTTGATGGCGTCATCATAACCCCGTTGCGAGTGCCTGCCCTGAGCATGCCCGCGCGATACCGTCGGCCGCATAATGATGTGGTGGTGAACACCCTGTTATGGCGAACCATGCTTCGTCGTGCCAGCCTGCGGCGGCTTGTAGCCATAAACGGTAAACTTACTCGCTATGCGTCTAGAGTTATTATTGATTTTCTTGTTTTCTCTGGCTTTTCTATTCCTAGCCCGTCGCGTGGCGGGGCCACTGGGTCTTGTCGATCGTCCCAATCCGCGTAAACGTCACCAAGGTCTGATCCCGCTGGTGGGGGGCATTTCCGTTTATGCTGGCCTGTGCTTTACCTTCCTGATTACCGACTACTATAGCTAAACGACTTAATTTTGATCACATTATTTAAATGAGCTATTCAATTGATTTTAGACGTAAAGTGATATCTACACGGGAAGAAGAAGGGTTGAGTATCCGAGAAACAGCGAAGCAATTTCGGATTGGCCCTGCCTCTGTATCGCGTTGGATTAATCAAATAGCGTCAAAAGCATCGACTACGCGTCAGCGAAAGATCGATAAATCCGAGTTGATAAAAGATGTTGAACCATATCCAGATGCTTACCAAAAAGAACGTGCAGAGCGTTTTGGCGTTTGTCAGAAGGCCATTTGGCAAGCTCTTAAAAAGCTGGGATTGACCTATAAAAAAAACTCTACGTCATCCTAAAGCCGACGGAAGCGCCCGGCAAGCATTTCAACAAAAAATACAACAGTATGAAAAAGAAGGTAAGCCTATTGTTTTTATTGATGAAAGTGGTTTTCCACACGATACCCCACGGACTCACGGCTATTCCCCAAAAGGTCAACGGTGTTTTGGGCTGAAGAACGGGGGAGCCAAGGGAAGAACAAATGTTATCGGCGCGTTATTAGGCACAACGCTGTTTGCTATCGGATTATTTGATATCAATATTAACAGCGATGTTTTCTATTCCTGGGTCACACAAGTCTTTATCCCAGTACTCCCTAAAAACAGTGTAATCGTGATGGACAATGCAACTTTTCACAAAAAACATAATATTCAACAAGTCATCATCGATGCAGGGTATATGGTGGAGTATTTGCCTACATATTCGCCAGATCTTAACCCCATTGAGCATAAATGGGCACAAGCAAAAAAGGAGAGAGTGGTTGCGATACAGAGATTTTGTTCTCAGTCCATATGGTGTAATCAAAATTAAGTCGTTTATCTATATGACTTCTCCGGCGTGCCATGTCTTATCCTCGATAACAGGGCGGGATGAAGGTAACTTGATGAGCGAAGGTTTTTATTCTGGGTGAGCTTGTAGGCGTTTTCCTCAATCAGATACTCGCGCCCATCTCGTATCGGTGCAGGGAAAATCATTCCGTTCCTGACCAATCGCCTGACGGTTTCCATACAACGCGGACGGGGTTGCCGCCGATTCCACTCGGATAAGGTGATGTATGCCATAATTGACCTCTGCTAAAATCAGGCCGCTGAGCCGTTCGTCATGACGGCGAGCGGGTGGGGAATGACCAATCGAAGAAATGCGGTGGTGAACGTTTCACACAGGGTGTGCAGTGATGAAGATGATTTCAGGCTGTAACAGCCTTGATTAAGGTGCTGGGGCAGGTCGTAGAGGTTTGCCTGCCTGCTCGAGGATATCGATAAGCTTTCGGTATCCGTTTCTCAGCCATTGAACCCATTTATCCAAGTGTGTTTCTTCCGGGTGATAGCTCCCCATGAGGGCAGCATGACCCGCGAATGCATAATTCATCGGGTGCTCCTGTGCTCATATTGCTATTTGAGTGTCGTATTTGGCGTGGCTCATGGTCTTCCAACTCAAGCCGTTATAGCCAAGCGACATTATTTTGATAACAATTAGCTGTATTTTTTGCCACATATCAGGGCATTGGCTGTAATCATTTTTAAGTCGGTTGGCTATAATGCCGTTGAGCATTTTGCAGAACTGGGTAGGGGTCATACCCTCCTTGAACAGACTTTTGAGGTCGTGGATTTCTGCTTCTTGCTCTTTGTTGACCAGTACCAATGCAGCTTCCCTCTTTTTCGACTCAAGCAGAGCTTCCAATGGGCTTTGTTGAATAAATAGAACTTTTGGGTAATCATCGGAGCAGATCAACACAGTTGTTTCAAAATCAGGTCTCCATGGCAAAACAAAATTTTAAAATCACCAACTGGCCCTCTTATAACAAGGCCCTCAAGCAGCGCGGTTCTCTAACCGTATGGCTAGATGAATCAGCCATTGCTGCATGGACGGAAAAAAACACTACTGAACGGCGTGGACGACCGCTCCACTACTCAGATATGGCCATCACCACAGTCCTGATGATGAAACGCGTGTTTGGCCTTTCATTGAGGGCTTTACAGGGCTTTGGTGACTCGATTTTTAAACTGATTAAATTGTCGCTCCATTGTCCAGACTATTCGCTGCTCAGCAAGCGAGTAAAGACAGTGAACATCAGCATAAAAACGCCAACCCGTGGTGAAATCTCACATCTGGTCATTGATGGAACCGGCCTGAAGGTCTTTGGCGAAGGCGAATGGAAAGTCCGGCAGCATGGTGCCGACAGACGCAGGGTATGGCGTAAGCTGCACCTGGCAGTAGACAGTGTGACGCATGAGATTATCTGTGCGGATTTGTCGCTCAGTGGTACGACTGATGCCCAAGCTCTACCGGCGCTGATAAACCAGACCCACCGGAAAATCAGAGAGGCATCGGCTGACGGCGCTTAGGATACAGTTTACTGCTATGATGCTCTGGTGAGGAAGAAAATAAGGCCGCTTATCCCGCCACGAAGGGGGGCGCAATATTGGCAAGATCGCTACCACGAGCGTAACCCCGCTGTTGCAAATCAGCGCATTAGCGGTAGTAACGCTATCTGGAAAAAGAAAGTGGGCTATCACCGGCGCTCAGTGGCTGAAACGGCCATGTTCCGGTTCAAAAGGCTTCTGGGTGGTCATCTAAGTCTGAGAGACTACGATGGTCAGGTGGGTGAAGCCATGGCCATGACCAAAGCGCTTAACCTGATCACGCTATTAGGAATGCCAAACAGTATTCGCATCACGTAACAATCGACCCGTATGGGGCGCAGTCGTTACAAGTTCTGATTTATTCAACAAAGCCCTTCCAATGCTGAGATGTAGTTTTCCGGCAATGCTGGTTGGCTTGCCAGTTTTTCGAGGTCATGCCAGCGTTTGATAACGCGCATACGGTGAACAGCGCTATAGCCGGTAAGCAAACATTCGGTATGGTCACAGTCAAGTAAGAATTCCCGGTATTGTTGACCGTTTTGTGGGGTGTCCAAAAATGGGCATACCCCTCCGGGTCTTCAGCGAGTTCAATGAGCATCGACTCAATGTCACGTAGTACGTGTCGGTGATGCTTTTCTGTCAATTCCGCAATTTCACAGCTGGACATGGTTAAAATATATTCAGAAACTAAATTTTGCATGAGTAAACCTCTCACAAGTCAATGTGATTAATGAAACCCCGGCACGATACCGGGGCGGATTAGTGAATGCATCTGGCGCTGAGTTTTTCTAGCGCGTCGGGAATTTCGACAAAGCTAGTGGGCCTGTAACCCAGATCCGTTGCGATCCCTGCTGCGATAGAACGAAACGAGTTGGCTTTTCCGACGAATGCAAGCTTGCCGCCAAGCAGGTCATCCCAGATGGTGACTTGTACCCGGTAGCGGCAATCAGGAGTTTTGTGGCAGGTTGGTGCTGGCTGAACAGCGGAGGATAAGCTGGCTTCCATGCGGTTAAACTCCGCGATGTAAGCTTCCTTGAACACTGCTGCCTTTTTGCCGGTGAAGCCCATAACGAAGGAAGACGAAACCGTCCTTCGTCATCTCATAGGCTTTAGAATCCCGTTCATCAAAGCCTGCTCGGACTTTTACTACGACGGCTGAAAAGTTAGCCGTCATAAATTCAGCTGAGCAATCAAGAGATTCTATTTTTTGAATTACGTTTTTATGTAGCTTGCCAAAGTAAGTAGCGACATCTTGTGAGGTAGTTACAGCTTTAGCATTGTGAATAGTAACTTTAGGTGCAGCAAGGGACGTTTGAAGTGTCATAGCGACAACCTCCAGTGGTTTCTTTGTGTTATCACCACCAAGAGGTGCAAAACTCATATTGGTGGTGAACTGAACAGGGTTTGCACTACCGGAGAAACCGCCCGGCCAATCTTTCGATTGCCCCATCCAGCCCACCATAGAGATGGGGCTTTCAGGCAACAAAAAACACGCTCGCGGCGTGTTGTTGTCGCGGTTTCATAATCGGGGTGCAAAGCCCGGCACCTGAATTTGCAGATACAGAGTGACTATAGCGCATGGGTTATCCTTGCGTCAATGGGATGGTTTATGCCGCTAAATCGTTCAGCATGACGCCTAAGAGCCGTGGAAACAGGCTGTCGTAAAAATGTGGCTGTGTCTGGCGCGGATTATTCGGGTCAGTCAGGTTCTTGCCGAACTGCAAACCATTCTCTGTTAGCGACCAGAACAGCTTCTCCTTGTCGGGATGCTTGCTGCTGGGACGTGACTTACGCTCAGCGAGTCCGAGCAATTGCAGGCGCTTGAAACCGGACTGTGCGGTGTAGGGCTTGCCGTGCAGCATTATAGCTAAACGACTTAATTTTGATCACATTATTTAAATGAGCTATTCAATTGATTTTAGACGTAAAGTGATATCTACACGGGAAGAAGAAGGGTTGAGTATCCGAGAAACAGCGAAGCAATTTCGGATTGGCCCTGCCTCTGTATCGCGTTGGATTAATCAAATAGCGTCAAAAGCATCGACCACGCGTCAGCGAAAGAGCGATAAATCCGAGTTGATAAAAGATGTTGAACCATATCCAGATACTTACCAAAAAGAACGTGCAGAGCGTTTTGGCGTTTGTCAGAAGGCTATTTGGCAAGCTCTTAAAAAGCTGGGATTGACCTATAAAAAAACTCTATGTCATCCGAAAGCCGACGAAAGCGCCCGGCAAGCATTTCAACAAAAAATACAACAGTATGAAAAAGAAGGTAAGCCTATTGTTTTTATTGATGAAAGTGATTTTCCACACGATACCCCACGGACTCACGGCTATTCCCCAAAAGGTCAACGG
The DNA here is from genome assembly GCF_050472005.1 of Symbiopectobacterium sp. RP. Taxonomy (NCBI): domain Bacteria; kingdom Pseudomonadati; phylum Pseudomonadota; class Gammaproteobacteria; order Enterobacterales; family Enterobacteriaceae; genus Symbiopectobacterium; species Symbiopectobacterium sp. RP. Next base: position 603,155 of record NZ_JBGOGS010000002.1, read on the forward strand.
TGTTTTGGCCTGAAGAACGGGGGAGCCAAGGGAAGAACAAATGTTATCGGCGCGTTATTAGGCACAACGCTGTTTGCTATCGGATTATTTGATATCAATATTAACAGCGATGTTTTCTATTCCTGGGTCACACAAGTCCTTATCGCAGTACTCCCTAAAAACAGGGTAATCGTGATGGACAATGCAACTTTTCACAAAAAACATAATATTCAACAAGTCATCATCGATGCAGGGTATATGGTGGAGTATCTGCCTACATATTCGCCAGACCTTAACCCCATTGAGCATAAATGGGCACAAGCAAAAAGCAAAAAGCAAAAAAAGAGAGAGTGGTTGCGATACAGAGATTTTGTTCTCAGTCTATATGGTGTAATCAAAATTAAGTCGCTTGGCTATAACGGTCACTGATACACGAATACCCGTATCTTTACCGCCGCAGAGTGCGGTGGTAAAGATGACGAGTCGCCATACCCCGTATAAGATATATACGGGGTAGTTTTTTTAGGAGACCAGCTATGTTTGGCAACCTTGGCAACCTTGGCAAAGCGGGAAAGTATCTGGGGCAGGCTGCACGCATGCTGATTGGGATTCCGGACTATGAAACCTATGTTCAGCACATGCAAACCAACCATCCCGATCAACCACCGATGACCTACGAAGAGTTCTTCCGTGAGCGGCAACAGGCTCGCTACGGCGGCGATGGCAAAGGCGGCATGCGCTGCTGTTAACCTCGCCCAATACAGGAAGAAAACGCATTATTATCAGGAGCCGCGATGACGCAGCCGATTCATGTCACCATTCTGTCCGGGTTTCTTGGGGCAGGCAAAACCACCCTACTCCGGCATATTCTCAATGCCGACCATGGTTATAAAATTGTTGTTATTGAGAATGAGTTCGGCGAAGTGCCGATTGATGATGCACTGATTGGCGAACGTGTCAGCACCATTACCACACTCAGCAACGGTTGTATCTGCTGCACCCGCGCCAATGAGTTGGCGGATGCGCTGCTCGATCTGGTGGATGGTATCGATAAAGGCGCACTGGATTTCGATCACGTAGTGATTGAGTGTACTGGCATGGCCGATCCCGGCCCGATCACCCAAACCTTCTTCTCCAATGAGCTGATTTGCGAACGCTTTATGCTGGATGGCATCATCACTCTGGTGGATGCGGTGCATGCGCAGCAACAGCTCGATCAGTTCACCATCGCTCAATCGCAAATTGGTTACGCCGATCGCATCTTGCTGACCAAAACCGATGTGGCAGGCCAGGATGATGCACTGATTCAGCGTTTGCAGCGCATCAACGCGCGCGCGCCGATTTACACTGTGGTCAACGGCGAGATAGATCTCGGCCTGTTGTTCAACGTCGATGGCTTTATGCTTAACGACAAGCTGGCGGTAAAAGCGCCGCTGTTCCGTTTCGTGGCACCGCAGCAGAACAACGTGGAGTCTATTGTGGTGGAACTGGATCACGCGGTGGATTTTGCAGCAGTTTCCGACGTGATGGAAGGTTTCTTGCTCAAATATGCCGATAATCTGCTGCGTTACAAAGGCATACTGGCCATCAACGGTGACGATCGTCGCCTGCTGTTTCAGGGCGTGCAGCGTCTGTATAGTGCGAACTGGGACAGAGTGTGGCTGCCGGAAGAAAAGCGCGGCTGCATCATGGTCTTTATCGGGCAGGAATTGCCCCAGCAGGAAATCCGTGACGGTTTTGCCCGTCTGATGTGACTTATCATCAACACACCACCTCTTCACTGCTTGCGAGAGGTGGTGTGCTGAATGCCGCTAGGCTGCACTGGCCTCCTGCGCGGGTTCATTATGCAACCACTGACGTTGGCGCAGTGACGGGAACCATTTCATCCACAGTGCCACCACTAACAGCGTACCAATGCCGCCGAGCGCCGCTGCGGGCACCGCACCTAACCACGCTGCCAATAGACCGGATTCAAACTCACCCAGTTGATTCGACGTATTAATAAAAATGGAATTGACCGCACTCACGCGACCGCGCATGTCGTCTGGGGTATCAAGCTGCACCAGCGAGCCGCGAATCACCATGCTCACCATATAGCCAACCGACTTAAAAATGATTACAGCCAATGCCCTGATATGTAGCAAAAAAATACAGCTTTTCCCCGGATAAGCCAACATATTCTCTGGGAGCTTAATGTGCGCATATGCCCGATAGAGTCACCTTCACGGTCAATGAGATGAACTAACTTCTTCCCGGTATCAAGAGACTCAACGCGGGCGATATCAGCCGTCAAAGCATCCATATGAGTCAGACTCTCACACAAGTCCTTATCCCAGTACTCCCTAAAAACAGGGTAATCGTGATGGACAATGCAACTTTTCACAAAAAAATAATATTCAACAAGTCATCATCGATGCAGGGTATATGGTGGAGTATTTGCCTACATATTCGCCAGATCTTAACCCCATTGAGCATAAATGGGCACAAGCAAAAAGCAAAAAAAGAGAGAGTGGTTGCGATACAGAGATTTTGTTCTCAGTCTATATGGTGTAATCAAAATTAAGTCGCTTGGCTATACGACCTTCTTCACCGAGTCATCAGTCGGGAACACCTTGCGTTTCTTGATTGCATGCCGGAGCACGCTGTTCAGTGATTCTATAGCGTTCGTCGTGTAGATTACCTTGCGAAGTTCCTGCGGGTACGAGAAGAATGTCGACAGGTTGGCCCAGTTTGACTGCCAGCTCCGGCTTATCTGCGGATAGCGGTGATCCCATGTCCCACCGAACGTCTCCAGCGCCTGAAGCGCGGCCTCTTCGGTTGGAGCCTGATACACTGCTTTGAGGTCGCGTGTTACCGCCTTATAGTCCTTCCAGGCAACGAAGCGCAGACTGTTGCGCACCATGCGCACCATGTGCACGATGCACAACTGGATGCGGGCTTCCGGGTAGATCGTGTTAATGGCATCCGGGAACCCTTTCAGGCCGTCCACACAGGCAATAAGGATGTCGGTCAGGCCACGGTTTTTCAGTTCTGTCAGCACGTTCAGCCAGAACTTTGCGCCTTCATTTTCGGCCAGCCACATCCCCAGTAGCTTTTTCTGGCCTTCGATATTGATACCCAGTGCCAGGAACACAGACTTATTGATAACGCGGCTGTCTTGCCGGACTTTGGCTTTGTTGAATAATAGTGAGTCATGCTGTTTTTCCAGCCAGTTTTGGTAGAAAATGCTTGTCACCTCAGGTTTACAGTTTTCTTATGAGGCCTAACTGCATGATTTTGCGTTGCGAGGATCTGTCGTTTCACAGGGGGTGCAGCATAAAATATGTTTATTCAACAAAGCCATTTATTCAACAAAGCCTAAAGTAACCTGCTTTTGATGTTGGATTGAACATATCAAAATCAGGCAATTACACAATCTCGTGTACAGGCTCTAGGCTGCGTGTTAATTGTTTCCATTGTCGACACCAATTTAATTATACATTATTCGGCCTGACTACATGAATATGACACTATTACCTATCGCTTTGTTTTCACAAAAAAATAATAAACAGAGATAGTTAATTATGTTTCAGAGTTTTCTAAATCACCACTTATCGCACAAATTTTAGGAATAAGCGTTCAAACAACGTTCGCCGAACACGGCTTATGAAAGTCTATATGCCAACACAATTCCCGGAGTCCTTATTCTGACTTATCTCACCATTACCGATGATTATTGGGGTTATAACGAATTTCCAATTCTTCATTTTTTCATGGTTCATGGTCCTACTAAGTTGGTTATTTTCACTTATTCCTTAGGTGCTTTATACTTAACGAGGCTTTGTTGAATAAATCAGAACTTGTAACGACTGCGCCTCATACGGGTCGATTGTTACGTGATGCGAATACTGTTCGGCATTCCTAATAGCGTGATCAGGTTAAGCGCTTTGACCATGACCATGGCTTCACCCACCTGAGCATCGTAGTCTCTCAGACTTAGATGACCACCCAGAAGCCTTTTGAACCGGAACATGGCCGTTTCAGCCACTGAGCGCCGGTGATAGCCCACTTTCTTTTTCCAGATAGCGTTACTACCGCTAATGCGCTGATTTGCAACAGCGTGGTTACGCTCGTGGTAGCGATCTTGCCAATATTGCGCCCCCCTTCGTGGCGGGATAAGCGGCCTTATTTTCTTCCTCAGCAGAGCATCATAGCAGTAAACTGTATCGTAAGCGCCGTCAGCCGATGCCTCTCTGATTTTCCGGTGGGTCTGGTTTATCAGCGCCGGTAGAGCTTGGGCATCAGCTGTACCACTGAGCGACAAATCCGCACAGATAATCTCATGCGTCACACTGTCTACTGCCAGGTGCAACTTACGCCATACCCTGCGTCTGTCGGCACCATGCTGCCGGACTTTCCATTCGCCTTCGCCAAAGACCTTCAGGCCGGTTCCATCAATGACCAGATGTGAGATTTCACCACGGGTTGGCGTTTTTATGCTGATGTTCACTGTCTTTGCTCGCTTGCTGAGCAGCGAATAGTCTGGACAATGGAGCGACAATTTAATCAGTTTAAAAATCGAGTCACCAAAGCCCTGTAAAGCCCTCAATGAAAGGCCAAACACGCGTTTCATCATCAGGACTGTGGTGATGGCCATATCTGAATAGTGGAGCAGTCGTCCACACCGTTCAGTAGTGTTTTTTTCCGTCCATGCAGCAATGGCTGATTCATCTAGCCATACGGTTAGAGAACAGCGCTGCTTGAGGGCCTTGTTATAAGAGGGCCAGTTGGTGATTTTAAAATTTTGTTTTGCCATGGAGACCTGATTTTGAAACAACTGTGTTGATCTGCTCCGATGATTACCCAAAAGTTCTATTTATTCAACAAAGCCATTCAGAAGTAGAGTTATGCTCATTTCTGGTGTACGGGGTTTCGGGGAGGGTGGCGTATCCTGCTGATTGATTTCGTGGATGATTTCAACAACAGAGAGATGATACCCCATGAAAAAGTCTACCCTACAGGTCTCCGCAGAACCAGATATTGCCGGTGATCCCTTGCATGAACTCATTCGTAATGGTGCCAGGCAACTGATAGCTGCCGTCGTTGACGTTGAGCTCGAAGCCATGCTGCAACAACATGCTGAACGCCGCCTTGACGACGGGCGTCATGCTGTCGTTCGTAACGGCTATAGCCAAGCGACATTATTTTGATAACAATTAGCTGTATTTTTTTGCCACATATCAGGGCATTGGCTGTAATCATTTTTAAGTCGGTTGGCTATAATTTGCCGATTATCCGGACGACAACAAAAACGAGGGCGTAAAGAAAGCGCCCCAGCGCTGCTTGCCGGACTATCCATCCTGCTAAATACCTTGACGTTATTAGCAGACTATACCCCGGAAGAACTTGCCCACTTCGCTATGGTGGTTTTTAACCCTTTATGGGCTTTCTTGAATAATAGTGAGTCATGCTGTTTTTCCAGCTAATTTTGGTGGAAAATGCTTGTCACATCAGGTTTACAGTTTTCTTATGAGGCCTAACTGCATGATTTTGCGTTGCGAGGATCTGTCGTTTCACCGGGGGTGCAGCATAAAATATGTTTATTCAACAAAGCCCCCTTTATGATGTGTAGATACCTATGGTCATAACGACCGGTACCTGTTGATAGCCCAATGCCCTTACCCGCTGTAATGCCTGCTCATCTTCTGTCAGGTCGATAAGCTGATAGGCGATACCTTGTTTATCCAAAGCACGGCACGTCGCATTGCACTGAACACAGTGCGGTTTAGTAAAAATAGTAATGCGCATGATTCGCATTTACCTTTTTGGTTAAAGTCAGTATGGTAAAGCGGCCTTGTGACACCCTTCCGCTGCCGCCTTTCTGCGAAACGCGCCTTATCGATAATCGTGGCGTGTTTAAATACTAGATGTAGATGTTTTTAATTTCAATTATACAATATATGGTGCTTAGTGTGAGATCATTGAGGCGGAGATCGGAATGGCGGAAGAAGACAGTGCTACCAAGGGGGAAACGGGGGCGTGGTTGAGAATAAAAAAAACGGGCCGCTGTGGACCCGCCGGTACGTCCTCTACAAAACCGGAAGATTCCTACCGTAGTAGATCTCTCGCATTTCATGATAGAGCAGATCGGTGATCCTTTTGCGCTCCACCGCTTCCAGATTTTCTGGCGCGGCGTTGAACAGATAGTGCCGCAGATCGAAATCCTTGAGCAGCATTTTGGTGTGAAACATATTCTCCTGATACACATTCACGTCCATCAGGTGATACAGCGACTTCATATCTTCCGACATAACGTTCTGAATGGAATTGATTTGATGGTCGATGAAATGTTTTACCCCGTTGATATCACGCGTGAAACCGCGCACACAATAATCAATGGTGACAATATCGGATTCCAACTGGTGAATCAGGTAATTCAGTGCTTTTAGCGGGGAAATCACGCCGCAGGTTGACACTTCAATATCGGCGCGAAAGGTGCACAGGCCGCCCTCGGGATGGCTTTCCGGGTATGTGTGTACACAAATATGGCTCTTGTCCAGATGCGCAACCACGGAATGGGGCAGCAGTCCGGGAAGTTCTGAGTTATCGACATCGCGCGGATCCATCGGCTCTTCGCTGACCAGAATAGTCACGCTGGCACCCTGAGGATCGTAGTCTTGCCGCGCGATGTTCAAAATATTGGCACCAATGATCGTACAGGTTTCCGTGAGGATCTCTGTCAAACGATTGGCGTTGTACTGTTCGTCAATATAGGCGATATAGCCGTCGCGATCGTCAGCGGTTTTGGCATAGCAGATATCGTAGATACAAAAACTCAGGCTTTTGGTCAGGTTGTTAAAGCCGTGCAGTTTCAGCTTGTGCAATTTTCGTCACCCCCTTATGGCTGTAAGCGTCAGGCTAATGCATTCAGTATATATTGTGGCAGCGCAAAGCTACCCGTGTGGACAGCCGGATTGTAATAACGGCAGGTGATGCCTGAAGCGTGATAACGTGCCGTAAGCGTGTCCTGTGCTACTAGGCGCAATGTCGGATCGTTGCTGGCCCAGGCAAAGGTCATGATGCCACCGTAATATGTGGGGATTGCCGCCTGATAGAAGGTGACATCCGAAAAAGAGCGGTTGAGTAAGCGGTGGCTGTTGATGGCTTCATCCTGTTGCAGGAAACAGACGCCATTTTGTGCGACAAACAGGCCGCCAGGATTCAGGCTATGCGCACAGCCATCGTAACACGCTGAGCTGAAAAGGCTTTCTCCGGGGCCGATGGGATCGGTGCGATCAGAAATGATCACATCAAACCTATCGCGGTTTTGGCTGACAAAATCAACGCCATCGGCGATCACCAGCGTTAAACGCGGATCGTCATAAGCTCCGGCACTGTGGTTGGGAAGGTACTGGCGACAGAAACTGACCACCCCCGCATCAATCTCCACCATGGTTATGTGTTCTACTTCCGGATGGCGACACACTTCGCGCAGGATGCCGCCATCGCCGCCGCCGACAATCAGCACGCGCTTGGCAGCGCCATGTGCCAGCAGAGGGACATGGGTTAGCATTTCATGGTAGATAAACTCGTCGCGTTCGGTGGTTTGCACCACGCCATCCAGTGCCATCACGCGCCCCAGCGCCGCATTTTCGAAGATAATCAGATCCTGATGGGCGGTTTTTTCATGAAACAGCACTTGGTCAATGGAAAAATATTGGCCGAAGCCGGCATGTAACGTTTCATGCCATATCTCTTTTCGGGACATGTCAGGGCTTCCTCTGCGATAACCGCCGTGAAAATGAGCGCGCCATCATAGCTAACTCGCTGATGGCTTGCACGGCGAAATTTCAGGCAGTGCGGGAAACGTTACGCGAGCAGACCGAGCGAGTTTTGCGCCAGCGATTGACACTTTTTGGGCGTCGGTATTGGGATGTTACTCAGATCGCGGTAGCTATCCTCACCCAGGGTGGTCATATCAAAGTCACTGTAATTGTTGAGATTCCAACGGTTTTGCTGTGCAAAAGCGACCAGAACGCGTCGAATATGATCGTTGGGAATGTCTTGATAGCCACAGTTGTTTTTTAGATAGACGAAAATGGCCGTCAAGTCAGCGAGATCTTCCGCCTCAAGTTCATTCAGTGCGTTACTGGCTGACGAAAATCCCATCAGACTCATAAGCAGCAGTGCCAGCGCAGAGCGTTTCATGATTAAACCTGTATCAACAATCGTAAAATGACGTTATCACAGATGGGGTAAGTGGGTTCAAGGTTTATTTTACGCGTTCACGTTAGTAAAACTCGTTATTCCCTGATGTGCCAATCTGTACGGTTGAGACCAATGGCCGGATTAAGCCCCATTTATTCCGTGTTGATAACATGACGCCGTGCGCAGCCTCCGTTATTATAGCCAAGCGACATTATTTTGATAACAATTAGCTGTATTTTTTTGCCACATATCAGGGCATTGGCTGTAATCATTTTTAAGTCTGTTGGCTATAATAGATGATGGTCAATAGGATTTACCGTTGCTGGTGTGATGATATCGGGTCTCTGGCGTATCAGTTATTGAGTGATTAACGGAGCATTTTTGCTTCCCGTGGGGATCGTCTTCGCGCTGGCATTTTGGCTCGATGCTAGCGGCATGCTGGCACTGTGGCAGCAGGGGATGCCGCTTTATCTGCTGCATACGATGATTCTGGTCTGTGGCGCTGAGCCTGCTGATCGGGTTGCCTGCTGCCTAGCCTATTACCGTTTTCCCGGTAAACGCGGCGTTGCTTGGGCCTTGTGCTTACCGCTGGCCATGCCTGCCTTTTTGATAGCCGATTTTTATGCCGATATGCTGGGGCAACATGGCGTGCTGTGGGCCCTGTTAGATTTTCCTGCGCTCAGTGAGGAAAGTGCGCACAGCCGAACGCTGTTGGGCGCTTGTGTCGTGCTGGCGCTGGCCTTTTACCCTTATGTTTATCTGCCCGTGCGTCGTGCGCTGGAATCCCAACCTCCGCACTGGTTACAGGCCGCGCAGCTACTCAAACTGACGCCGCGCCAGGTATTCTGGCGTTTGTCTTTCCCGCTGGTGCGTCCGGTTATCGGAATGGGTGTCATGCTGGTGGCCGTCGAGGCCTTGAATGATTATGGTACCGCGCGCTTGCTGGCACTACCTACGCTGACAACGCGTTTGATCGATGCTGGCGTGTTGCAAGGTGATACTCAGGCTGTCGCCCATTGGACGCTCTCTCTGTTGCCTTTTGTTGTGCTGCTTACCTAGCTTGGCCTGCGTTTTGCCCGCCAGCAACGGCAAAATACCTTTCCGGGGAGCGCAGATGACATCGTCAAGCCGGTGCTGACGGTCGGTATGGCGCGACTGGTCACGCTGGTATGCTGGGGGCTGGCGCTGTTGGCTTTCGATTTACCGCTCGGTCGCTTGCTGTATTGGCAATTAGCGAATATAGCCAACCGACTTAAAAATGATTACAGCCAATGCCCTGATATGTGGCAAAAAAATACAGCTAATTGTTATCAAAATAATATCGCTTGGCTATATCCGCGACGGCTGGAGCGCAACGCTGCTAGACGCGTTGTTGAACAGTCTGACCATGGCATCGTTGGCTGCCGTTATTCTGTGCGCGATGATGATTCCTTTTCTGCTGTTTATTCGTTTGGCGGGGTTACGTGCCGGACGCGTTTCTTTCGCCTTGGCGCAGTGGGGCTATGTGTTTCCGGCGGTTGCACTGGCGACGGGCATTGCCATTCCGCTAATTGCACTGGATAACGGACTTCGTTCTCTGGATATGCTGGCGGAGATACCGTTTGTACCCCAGCTGTTTTCCAGCGTCTGGTTGATCATGGTGCTGGTTTACTGCGCCAAATTCAGCCGTTTTGTGTTGGAGCCACTCAGTATACGTATGGCGAACATTCCGAGCATTCTCGATCAGGCCAGCGCGATGGCTGGACTCACGCTGTGGCAACGCGGAGCGCGCGTCTATTTCCCGTTACTGAAACCACAGGTGATGATGGGCGTGGTGATTCTGTTTTTCGAAGGCATGAAAGAGTTAAATGCCGCATTTTTATTCCGCACGTTCGGGTGGGAAACGTTGCCGACGTATGTTTTTCGTCTTGCTGCAGATAACCTGTTGCAGTGAGGGGCATTGCCAGCGCTGTGTTTAGTGCTGATTGGCGCTGTGCCGATGTTGTGGTTTCAATGGCTTTGGAAGGGAAATAATCGATGACGCCCACCACGGTTTTGGCGGTGCGAAGCGTATCTTGTCATCTCAGGCAGCAGCCCGTGCTGGACGGGGTAACCTTTTCAGTGCGCGAGCAGGAACTGATTTGCGTATTGGGCCCCCACGACAGCGGCAAGACCACGTTGTTGCAAGCGATCGCTGGCTTGTTGCCGCTGACAAAAGGGGAGATAGCGCTTGTCGGTGAGCGCATGAGCACCCCAATGATATCTGTTCCCGCACATCAGCGTCCTGTTGGGTTGGTGTTTCAAGACTACGTCCTGTTCCCGCATTTAACCGGGCAGGAGAACTTGGCCTTTGCCTGCCCGGTGCCTATGACGCAAGAACATAAAGATGCGGTGCAGGAGATGCTGACGCTATTGGGATTGACCGAGTGCGCAGCGCGCTATCCTCGCGACCTCTCTGCCGAGCAGCAACTGCGCGTGGCGTTAGGGTGCGCGTTATTGTGTAAGCCGCGTCTGTTGCTGCTGGATGTGCCGTTCCCCGCCATGGATAGCATAGGTATCTACACATCTTTTGCAATATCTGCTATTACGTTGCTGCATGATCTCAACTTATCCATCGGCGGGATTGATGCCCGCCTTAACCGGCGTTATCAGCGTCTGGTTAACCAACACATGACTCCCGCAGCACCATTGGCGTCAGCCGTTAAAGACCTTGCCTGTGCGCAGAAAACAACATTCGCCACTACTCAGGCCGTTTGGCGTTTTTTTAATAATGAACATATTAGCTTCAGTCAGCTCAATGAACCGATTATTTCGCTGGCTCTCCGGCAGGTTGCACTTAGCCCGCATCCATACGCTCCCGTTGTTCACGACTGGTCTCATTTACAGTTTCGTACCCACAATGGGAAAGAAGAACGTTTGAAAATGACGCATGGTGGCGACGTCGGTTATGAACTACAAACCCGCCTACTGCTTGATGCTGCAAATGGTTTACCAATAGCGCCCCTGTCTCAAACTCTAACCGATAGGGCGGGTTGTCGTTCAACGCTAAGCGAGGGCTTGTCTGAGAGTCTGACTCATATGGATGCTTTGACGGCTGATATCGCCCGCGTTGAGTCTCTTGATACCGGAAGAAGTTAGTTCATCTCATTGACCGTGAAGGTGACTCTATCGGGCATATGCGCACATTAAGCTCCCAGGGAATATGTTGGCTTATCCGGGGATAAGGAAGGGCATCGGGCCGAGTGGAGCGGTGACACCCGTAAAATTGGTGAACTTGCAGACGATCTGTCATTTATCGCAAACAGACAGGTTGGCTGGAAAGGGAAAAAAGCCAATATGGAGATCGGGGAAACATCCGTGATCATAACGCGAACAGCAAAAGCGAAGCGGAAAGACAAGAACACCGGACGGCGAGTGAAAGTTCAGCCAGGCGTAGCTCTGACACTCAGATTAGTTGTGGTTCGCCTTACCGATACTCACGGTAAATTTATCGGACGCTGCTCACAAACGTTAGCAACGAGATCACCAGCGCGGAAGTCGCTCGCTGGTATAGAAAAGCGACATTATTTTGATAACAATTAGCTGTATTTTTTTCCACATATCAGGGCATTGGCTGTAATCATTTTTAAGTCGGTTGGCTGTATTACTGGCGCTGGGGTATTGAATCCTTTTTTAAGCTGCTGAAAGGTGCCGGTCATGATGTAGAAAAATGGCTTGAGCGCAGTGCTGGTGCCCTGCTACGCAGGTTATTGATAGCTAGCATGGCATGTGTGCTGGTATGGCGGCTGCAACACGCTGAAGGAGACGACAATGCGGCAGCCCGTCAGTTAATTTGCCGATTATCCGGACGACAACAAAAACGAGGGTGTAAAGAAAGCGCCCCAGCGCTGCTTGCCGGACTATCCATCCTGCTAAATACCTTGACGTTATTAGCAGACTATACCCCGGAAGAACTTGCCCACTTCGCTATGGTGGTTTTTAACCCTTTATGATGTGTAGATACCTATGCCTCTGCGCGGCGGATCCTGCCCGTCGAGCCGCCGTTATCGGTGGTCGTCACAATGCCGGTGAGTCGTGAACCCAACGAGGAAAGTGATGACATGACGCGACCAAGGCCGTGCCCGCCACCCAGCGCGACAACCTTGTCGAGATCGGCTAACGTGCGATTGCGCATAGAGGCCTTTTGCAAAAGAGGGGGAATTCACGTGGCTAAGGTAGCTGATTTCTCTCATAAAGGGGCTTTGTTGAATAAACATATTTTATGCTGCACCCCCGGTGAAACGACAGATCCTCGCAACGCAAAACCATGCAGTTAGGCCTCATAAGAAAACTGTAAACCTGAGGTGATAAGCATTTTCTACCAAAACTGGCTGTAAAAACAGCATGACTCACTATTATTCAACAAAGCCTCATAAAGGCGAAAAAAACCAAAAATCTTTGCCTCAGGATGAATTACGACAATTTTTTACGCCTCTTTTCGACTATGCTGGAAGCCTGTGGAAGATAAAAAACATTTATATATTAGATATATAAGTAAATATATAACGAATATTGGGGTGACGTAATGCGTGAGTAACGTTAGACTCTTCTTTGATGAAATCAGACTCCTAGCCTTTGTGCCTAAGTGATGTGGCAGTGACTGTGTCATACGGTGCTCTGGCCGTGACCCTTGAGGTCACCAGGGTGCAGGGGAGAAATGCCCGAGCCTCCCGAATTTGGAAAGGTGTTTATGCTAAGTCAATTGACGGATGCGTTTGCGCGCAAGTTTTATTATTTGCGCCTTTCGATCACAGATGTATGCAACTTTCGTTGCACCTACTGTTTGCCTGATGGCTATCAGCCTTCTGGCGCACCCACCAAGCGTTTTCTCTCTCTGGATGAGATCCGTCGGGTCAGCCGCGCTTTTGCTGCGCTCGGTACGGAAAAAGTGCGTTTAACTGGGGGAGAACCTTCGTTAAGACGTGACTTTGTCGAGATTTTAGCTGCCATCCGAGAAAATCCTTCGATCAAAACCCTGGCGGTGACCACCAATGGCTATCGGCTGGCGCACGATGTGGAAGTATGGCGTGATGCCGGGCTAACGGCGCTGAATGTCAGTGTTGATAGCTTGGATGCGCGTCAGTTCCATGCGATCACCGGGCAGGATAAGTTTCATCAGGTGATGGCCGGGATCGATGCTGCCTTTGACTGCGGTTTTGCCAAGGTTAAAGTGAATACCGTGCTGATGCGTGATGTTAACGATAATCAGCTGAATGCGTTTCTGCACTGGATCAAGGACCGACCCATCCAACTGCGTTTTATCGAACTGATGGAAACCGGAGAGGGAAGGGAGCTGTTTGCCCGTCACCATCTGCCCGGAACGGTCATTCGCGACAAATTGTTGGCTCAGGGCTGGCAACTGGCGCCGCGCGGCCGCAGTGATGGGCCAGCCCAGGTGTTTCGGCACGATGATTATCAGGGCGAAATCGCCCTTATCATGCCCTACGAAAAAGATTTTTGCCTGAGTTGCAACCGCCTGCGCGTGTCCGCCGTGGGTAACCTGCACCTGTGCCTGTTCGGCGAGCAGGGCATTCGCTTGCGCGACCTGTTGGCGGAGGATAGCCAAATGGACGATCTCGCGCTGCGTATTGCGGGTGGGTTATCGCTGAAAAAACAGACCCACTTCCTGCATGATGGCAACAGCGGCATAACGCAGAACCTTTCTTTTATCGGTGGCTGATAGCTACTCTTGCGATTTTCCGTGTTAAGAGGTGTGTGATATGAGCAAGGTCAGTGATGACTTCATTCCGCTGCAAATTGCAGTATTGACCGTTTCTGCGCGTCGTACCGCGCAAGATGATACTTCAGGTGACTATTTGCGCGAAGCGGCACAAGAGGCCGGGCACCAGATTGTGGCCAGCGCCATTGTCAAAGAGAACCGCTACCTGATTCAGGCGCAGGTTACCGCCTGGATTGCCAGCGAGACGGTGCAGGTGATTCTGATCAATGGTGGCACGGGTTTCACCGCTGGCGATGTCACGCCAGAAGCCATCTCTCCGCTGTTCGATCGCTCAATTGACGGTTTTGGTGAACTGTTTTGCATGGTCTCCTATGAGGATATCGGCACCGCCACCATTCAGTCCCGTGCTGTTGCGGGTCTGGCAAACCAAACGGTTATTTTTGCCGTGCCCGGCTCGACACGTGCGTGTCGCACTGCCTGGGAACGTATCATTCAGGAACAGTTGGATGCCCGGCAAAAACCGTGCAATTTTTTCCCCCATTTAAAGAAATCGAATTAATCATGTCATCTCAGTTCACCCATATTAACGCCGCCGGCGAAGCCACCATGGTGGATGTGTCAGCAAAAGCTGAAACGGTGCGCGAAGCGCATGCGGAAGCCTTTGTCACGCTGTCAGCGCAAACACTGTCGATGATTATCAATGGGCAGCACCACAAAGGTGACGTGTTCGCCACCGCGCGCATTGCCGGGATTCAGGCGGCTAAACGCACTTGGGAACTGATTCCACTGTGCCATCCTCTGCTGTTAAGCAAAGTTGCCGTTGAGCTGACAGCCGAGCCTGAGCATAACCGGGTGCGCATCGAATCGCTGTGCCGTTTAACCGGTAAAACGGGGGTGGAGATGGAAGCGCTGACCGCTGCCTCGGTAGCTGCGTTGACCATTTATGACATGTGCAAAGCGGTGCAGAAAGACATGGTTATCGGCCCGGTGCGTTTGCTGGCAAAAAGCGGTGGCAAATCCGGAGATTTTCAGGCGGAGGGGCAATGATTAACGTGTTGTTTTTCGCACAGGTTCGTGAACTGACGCAAACGGATTCGCTTAGTCTTCCTGCGGAATTTTCCTGCGTTGAGGATTTGCGCCAGACGTTGGTCACACGCGGTGAACGCTGGGCGCTGGCGTTGGAGTCCGGCAAATTGCTGACAGCCGTGAACCAGACGTTGGTCGAGCCTTCACACCCGCTACGCGATGGTGATGAAGTGGCGTTTTTTCCACCGGTAACCGGAGGCTGATGATGCCAGTGAGCCCACAACCAGAAACCCGGATTGAGGTCGGCACTGCGCCGTTTGACGTGGGGCTGGCCTATCAGTGGCTGGCACAATGCGACGAAGACGGTGCGGTGGTCACGTTCACCGGTAAAGTGCGCAACCATAATCTGGCTTCCGATGTGAGTGCATTGACGCTGGAGCACTATCCGGGGATGACTGAGAAAGCGTTGGCGGAGATCGTTGAGCAAGCCAGAGAACGCTGGACACTACCGCGTGTCTATGTGATCCACCGCGTTGGACCGCTCTATCCCGGCGATGAAATCGTGTTTGTGGGCGTGAGCGCCGCACACCGTCAGGCGGCCTTTGACGCTGCGCAATTTATTATGGATTACCTGAAAACCCATGCGCCATTCTGGAAACGGGAAGCGACGCCGGAGGGCGATCGATGGGTGGATGCGCGTGACAGTGACCATGCCGCTGCTGAACGTTGGTAATTGACGCTCGCTGGTTTTCACCTCTTTCATTTGATTAATGGTCGTTGAAGCTGGCGTGATTTTCGCCACATGCGACACTGCGCCATGTGATACACTTGTCAACGGTGGGCGATGCACGCCCGAGTCACAATCTCTGTCTGCGGTGCCAGACAGCAACGTAAGGGTAGTATTATGGATCGGTTCCCTCGTTCAGGCGATTCGATAGTCGAACGCCCTAATAGCGGCCTTCAGGCTTATATGGCGCAGGTTTATGGCTGGATGACATGCGGTTTATTGCTGACGGCGTTTGTTTCTTGGTATGCGGCGCAATCCCCCGCGATAATGAGTTTCGTTTTTTCCAGCCGGATTACCTTTTTCGGACTGATCATTGCTCAGTTGGGGTTGGTGTTCGTGATTTCCGGTATGGTGCAGCGCTTGAGCGGTAGCGTGGCGACAGGGCTGTTTATGCTCTATTCGGCGTTGACCGGATTGACGCTCTCCAGCATCTTTATCCTCTATTCAGGGCAATCGATCGCCAGCACCTTTGTCATTACGGCAGGGATGTTCGGTGCCATGAGCCTGTATGGTTACACCACCAAACGCGACCTGAGCGGCCTGGGCAGCATGCTATTTATGGGCCTGATCGGTATCGTGCTGGCATCGTTGGTCAATATCTGGTTGAAAAGCGATGCCTTGATGTGGGCTGTGACCTATATCGGTGTGGTAGTGTTTGTGGGTTTGACGGCCTACGACACGCAAAAACTGAAAAATATCGGTGAGCAGCTCTCTGCTGACGACCGCGACAGTTTTCGCAAATATGCCATCGTGGGGGCATTGACGCTTTACCTAGACTTTATCAATCTGTTCCTGATGCTGTTGCGCATTTTCGGCAACCGCCGCTAATACGCATCTGCAATTTGAAGTATGACGGGTATATAGCCCCGCGCGTAGAACGTGCGGTTTTTTTGGGGCGCAACCTAGCCATTACCGTATGGTTGATGTTGAAACTTGTAAAACCTACTTGGTGATTATTTTTTGATGGCATGTGTGCAGTAATAATCGCTGACCTGTCAGGTTTTTTACAAGAGTATGACGACATACCTCGATCATACGGTGTGGCAGGGGCTTTGTTGAATAATAGGTAATCATGCTGTTTTTCCATGCCAGTTTTGGTTGAAAATGCTTGTCATCTCAGGTGTACACTTTTCTCATGAGGCCTAACTGCATGATTTTACGTTACGAGGATCCGTCGTTTCGCTGGGCTGCCAGCATAAAATCTATTTATTCAACAAAGCCTGTGGCAGGATGTGTACCGCCCGACGATAAAGGGTATCAGGTGTTATATAAAAGTGACGGTACTCGATGATGTACTCATCGTCTCATTTAAGGAGAAGTATAGCCAAGCGACATTATTTTGATAACAATTAGCTGTATTTTTTTGCCACATATCAGGGCATTGGCTGTAATCATTTTTAAGTCGGTTGGCTATAGAATGAAATGTCCTCAGTGTGGCGATGCCGAAATGGAACAACGTGTAAAAGATGTTCCCTATTCATGGCGTGGCAAAAAAAAGATTTTGCAGCAAATCCGTGCGTTGCATTGCCCTAAGTGTGGTGAAGTGGTGATGGACAAAGCCGAGTCGGCCGAGTACATGGCGAAAGTGGTCGAGTTTAAGAATTCGATTATTAATGATACGGTCAAACCGGCGTATATCATGAACGTGCGAAAGAAACTCGAATTATCGCAACGAGAAGCCGGGCGAATATTTGGTGGCGGTGATATAGCCAACCGACTTAAAAATGATTACAGCCAATGCCCTGATATGTGGCAAAAAAATACAGCTAATTGTTATCAAAATAATGTCGCTTGGCTATAACGCATTTTACCGATATGAAGCGGGAAAATCGCAGCCCCATCCTTCTACGGTGAAATTGCTGAAACTTCTCGATCGCCACCCAGAGTTACTCAATGAAATTTGTGGTTGAGTTGAGCAAAAAACGATGGCGCTTTACGACATCTTTCGCCTGAACAGCCCGTAGGCCGCGCTGCCGGTAGTCGCAGTGATAGCCAGCAGTGGCCACAGGCTGTGCCATACCACGCTGAAATCGGCCCCTTTGAGGTAAATCTGCTTGGTGATGTCAGTAAAATGGCGGATGGGGTTCACCCAGGTCAGATTCTGTAACCATAGCGGCATGTTTTCCACCGGAGAGACATAGCCTGAGAGCAGGATGGCGGGCATCAGAAAAACAAACACACCGATGAACGCTTGCTGCTGCGTGGCGCACAGCGACGAAATCAGTAAACCAAATCCCACCAGAGACAAGCCGTACAGCAGCATCGCCGCATAAAACAGCAGCAGTGAACCCGCAAAGGGAATCTGGTAAGCGAAGATCCCTGCCAGCAGCACGATGGTAGCCTGACCGGTAGCAACAATCAGCGCCGGTACCGCTTTACCAATAAAAATTTGCCAGGTTGCCAGCGGCGATACCAGCAACTGGTCGAGTGTACCCTGTTCACGCTCGCGCGCTACAGAGAGCGCCGTGACAATCAATACGCCGATGGTAGTGATCATGGCGATAAGCGAAGGCACCACAAACCACTTGTAGTTCAGATTCGGGTTATACCAGTGACGCACCACCAGTTCGCTCTGGTTGTTTCGCGTTGTTCCCACCATCAGCTCCCGTTCATATTCCTGAACTATCTGCTGTATATCATTTGCCGCAATTTGCGCGCTGTTAGAACGCCGTCCATCCAGAATGACCTGAAGCGAGGTACTGTTGCCGTTGGCAAGGTCGCGGGAGAAGTCGGGTGGAAAGCGCACCAGCAATAACGCCTTCTGGTTGTCGATAGTTGGTGCGATGGCCTGCGGGCTGCGCAGCGTTAATACCTGAAAGAAGGTGCGCGCGTTGGCGATGCGCTGTGTCAGTTCAATCGATGCCGGTCCACTGTCTTCGCTATAAATCGCGATGGTGGCATTGGTGACATCCAGCGTCGCGGCGAACGGGAACAGAGAAACCTGAAGCACTACAGGGAAAACCAGCAGGCTGCGGGTTTGCGGTTCGCGCAGCAGCGATTGTAGCTCTTTGACGATTAGCGTCCATAAGCGGTAAAACATTGCGATCCCTCCCTAATCCAATCTGCGCCGCGTTTTTAACGCGGTCAGCCCGATGAAAAACAGCGTGGCAAGGCTTAAAAAGCCCAGATTGACCAGCAAGATGCTGACCACATTACCCGTGAGGAATAAGCTTTGCAGCGTACTGACGAAATAGCGTGCGGGAATGATGTAAGAGACGGCGCGTACCAGCGCTGGCATGCTGTCAATTTCAAAGATAAACCCGGAGAGCATGACCGCCGGCAAGAATGCAGCGTTCAGCGCTACCATTGCCGCATTGAACTGGTTGCGTGTCAGGGTGGAAATCAGCAGTCCCATACCGAGGGTACAGGCAAGAAACAGGCTGCTGATGCCAAACAGTATCCAGAGCGATCCACGGTAGGGAACATGCAGCACGAAGACGGCCACCACCATGCACAGCACCATGGCTATCATGCCCAAGCCATAGTAGGGGATTAACTTGGCCAGTAGCAGCTCTGCTCGCGTAACCTGCGTTGACAGCAGTGCTTCCATAGTGCCGCGCTCCCATTCTCGGGCAATCACTAATGAGGTCAGAATGGCACCAATGACGGTCATGATAATAGTGATGGCACCGGGAATGATAAAGTGTTGGCTGATTGCTGCCGGGTTGAACCAATAGCGCAGCTGTAACTCAATGGGTTGCGTAAACGTGTCCCCCTGAGCCAACGCGCGCTGTTCCTGCCAGACCTTCCAAACCCCTTGCACATAGCCGGAAACAAAATTGGCGGTATTAGGCTCACTGCCGTCAGTGATCACCTGTATCGAGGCCAGTCCTCCGGGTTGTGACAATTGCTCGGCAAAATTGCCAAGGATAGTGATCAAACCGCGAATGCGTCCCGCTTGCATCAACTGGATCAATGTTTGGCGGTCGCGGCTGATGGTCGGTTCAATATAGGGGGAGGCGGCAAAGGTTTGGGCTAAATCGCGCGCCGCTTCACTCTGCTCTTCCAGCAGGATACCGACGTGTAAGCGAGTGGAGTCGAGGTTGATGCCATAGCCAAAAATAAACAACAGCATTAATGGGATGACAAAGGCGATCAGACTGCTGCTGGGATCGCGCACAATCTGCTTGCTCTCTTTGCGACACAATGCCCGCAAGCGTCGCCAGGAAAAGGCGGTGCTGTCCGAGAGGGGGTTGCTGTTGGCATTAGTCATGGGCATTCTCCGTGTCGTAGGCCTGAATCAGGGCGATAAATGCCTGCTCCATGCTGGGATCGAGCATGTCTGGCGTAACCGCCTGCTGCTTTAAGGCATCGGGTGTGCCGCTGGCAATCAGTTTGCCACGATAAACCAAGCCGATGCGATCGCAATATTCCGCCTCATCCATAAAGTGAGTGGTCACCATGACAGTCACGCCGCGGCTGACCATCCCATTGATGTGCATCCAGAATTCCCGGCGGGTGAGGGGATCAACGCCAGAGGTGGGTTCGTCAAGAAACAGAATATCCGGCTCGTGCATTAAGGCACAGGCCAAGGCTAAGCGCTGTTTGAATCCAAGCGGCAGGGCGTCTGGCGTTTGTCGGCTTATCGGCGCAAAGTTGAATGCCTGCGTCATGGCCGCGACTTTCTCGCGTTGTTGGCGGCCACGTAGACCGTAGACGCCAGAGAAAAAGCGCAGGTTTTGTTCTACCGTCAGGTTACCGTACAGAGAAAATTTTTGTGCCATATAGCCCAGATGCTGACGCGCTTTGCCTGAGCTGATTTTAAGATCCATGCCCAGCACGCGCGCATGGCCTTCACTGGGCGTGAGCAACCCGCACATCATCTTGAAGGTGGTTGATTTTCCTGCACCATTGGGGCCGAGCAGCCCGAAAATCTCGCCGCGGCGCACGGTAAAATCGACCCGATCGGTCGCGATAAATTCACCAAATTTTCTGGTCAGATGGCGGGCTTCGATCACCTTGTCATCGCCATCATCGGGAATGAACGGCATAATGCGTGCCAGTGAGGAATCCCCTTTGGGGCCACCGCCTAACAGGTCGATAAAGGCATCCTCAAAGCGGGGGGCTGTGGTTTCGGTGTTGTCCGGCGTCAGCGGCAGTGTGTCACACAGGCTGGACGGGGTTGCGCCTGCCTTCAGCATCAGACGCACATATTTGCCTTGAATGACGCCGTCACTGACGGCGGGGTGCTGCAATGCCTGTTGCAGCAGCGTGCGGTGTGCAACGCCATCGGCATGTGCCAGCACGCAGCGACTGGCCATGGTGGCGGTAAGATCTTGCGGCGCGCCGCGATACAGCAATTCGCCGTTATTCAGCAGCAGCACATCACGACACTGTTCTGCCTCATCGAGATAAGACGTGCTCCACAGGATCAGCATACCGTCGTCAGCGAGTTCGTGCACCATGCGCCACAGCTCGCGTCGTGAGATGGGGTCAACCCCGACACCCGCCTCATCCAGCAGCAGTACGTTAGGCTGGCCCAGCAGGGTACAGGCCAGCCCCAGCTTCTGCTTCATGCCGCCAGAAAGTTTTCCAGCCAGACGCGTGGTAAAGCGCGCGAGGTCGGTAAACGTCAGCAAGCGTTCAAAGGTTTCCTGACGCTGTGTGCTGGTAATGCCGCGCAGGTCGGCGTAAAGCGTCAGGTTTTCCATCACGCTCAGGTCTTCATACAGCCCAAATTTTTGCGGCATATAACCAAGGATGGCGTGCAATTGCCGGTCATCCTGTACCGGATCGAGCCCCATCACGCGCAGAGTCCCGCTGCTCGGTGTTAACAGACCGGCCAGCATACGAATCAGTGTGGTCTTACCCGCGCCGTCAGGCCCCACTAAGCCGATAACCGCACCCGCATCAAGCGAGGCGGTCAGCGGTTTCAGCGCAGGCGTGGTGCTGTCAGGGAAGGTTTTTTCTACCCCGTCCAGCGTAATGCGTGGCATGGGATTGTTCATGGCGTTACGCTATCAGTAGTAAAGTGCAACGTCACGGGCATTCCTTGGCGCAGCAGGTCGTCCGCATCGTTCACGATGATACGCAGCCGATAAACCAGATCGGTACGCAGCGCCGGGGTTTCTACGCTTTTGGGGGTGAATTCTGCGCTGGGGGACACAAATCCGACCGTGCCGTGATAGGGGCTGTCTGGGCGGCTGTCCGTATAAATCAGCACTTGTCGTCCTGGTATCGCTTGCCCAAGTTGTGGCTCATCAATGTAGGCACGAATCCACACTGGACGGGTTAACGAGAGCGTAAATACGGTACTGCCGGCGCTGAGCATGCTGCCTGCTTCTGCGGCACGGGTGAGGATCACGCCATCAGAAGGGGCGGTAAGCGTGGTATCGCTCAGATCGAGAATGGCCTGCGCCTGTACTGCTTGCGCCTGTGCCAGTGCCGCCTCGGCGGCGGCAATCTCTTGCGGACGGTTGCCGCTTTCGAACTGGCCCAATTTCTCTTTAGCAGCTTGCAGCGTAGCAAGCGCCTGTTGACGCGCCGAACGGGCATCGTCTAATGTATTTTGTGCTACGGCACCTTTGCCCCACATGCCTTGCTGGCGTTGATAGAATTTGTCGGCGTACTCATAGGCGGCCTGCGCTTGGTCCATTTGAGAACGCACTTGAGCAACCTCTTCACGCCGATAACCTTCCTGAAGCAGTGCCAGCTGAGCCGCCGCGCTGGCAACGTTGGCGTCAGCCTGGCGCAGCGCATTGTGGTGCGGTGCAGTATCCAGCGCAGCGATTGCCTGTCCTGCCTTAACGCTGTCCCCCTCATCCACCTGCAAGGTTGCCAGACGTCCACTGACGCGAAACGCCAGATTCACCGTACAAATATCCACGTTACCGTACAGCGTGATGGGCGTGTCACGGCGTGCATAGTGTGTCCAGCCCGCGTAGAGTGCGGCTGCCAGTAGCAAAAGCACCAGAATGGTCACGCGCGATTTAACTTTATTCATGGAAGGCTTCCCTTTTTGACCGGCTAAAAGCATCCGTGCTGTTGTGCGGCTCTCAGGCCGTCAAGCACCAGTACTATGTGTTGTGTCACCACGTCGTTAATCACCAGACTCTGTTCTAAACCAATGTCGTCCCAGCCTGCTCGTAGTCGTATGGTTTCCCGGGCAAAGCGGAATGCCAGCGCTTCACCGATCAGCGCATGGGCGTGGATAACGGTTCTACGATCGTTGCTGTCTAGCCCAGTGTAGCCAGCGACCAGTTGCGTCATCAACTGATGCATGGGAGCGATAATGCACTCGTGCATCAGCGGATAGGCATCTGTCGGTGACAACTGTTCGTGCGACATAAAGCGGCTGAAGTGCAACGTTTCCGGGCTGGCCATCAGCCGGGTAAAGTTCAGCACCAGTTTTTGCAAATACGCCATGTAACGCTCTGGCGTGCCTGCGGGCTGTTGCAGGTACTCGGTAATTTCTATGCGCAAAGGGAGATAGGTGTGCGCCACTTCATCGGCAACAGCGCTTGCCACCGCGCGATATAACCCCTCTTTGGAGTGAAAATGATAGGTGATAGCGGCAATATTCTGCCCGGCACGGCGGGCAATGTCGCGCGTGGTGGCGGCTTGCAGGCCAAATTCGCCAAACACCTCAAGGGCTGCCTGTAACAGTCGTTGCTTGGTGTGGTCGCCTCGTGTAGGCGACGTTGCCGGGAAAAGCATGGCATAAGCCCCATTCAATCAATCGTATGATTAAATTTAGTGGTTTTAGGGATTTTTTATGTGATCTGATTCTCAGTTAATAAGTGCTGTTATTTCTTCTACATAGGTGCAAGCACTGCATTGGCGATTTCAGACGACAAATATTTTCTATATCCCTTTAATTTGTAATGAAAAAGACGTGATTGTTAGTGTAGCGAAAATATAGATAATTACCATTAATAATCTCATTATCTGTAGTGCATAAACCTCAACAGTCTGGCTGCTTAAGGCATAGGTATCTACACATCATAAAGGGTTAAAAACCACCATAGCGAAGTGGGCAAGTTCTTCCGGGGTATAGTCTGCTAATAACGTCAAGGTATTTAGCAGGATGGATAGTCCGGCAAGCAGCGCTGGGGCGCTTTCTTTACGCCCTCGTTTTTGTTGTCGTCCGGATAATCGGCAAATTAACTGACGGGCTGCCGCATTGTCGTCTCCTTCAGCGCGTTGCAGCCGCCATACCAGCACACATGCCATGCTAGCTATCAATAACCTGCGTAGCAGGGCACCAGCACTGCGCTCAAGCCATTTTTCTACATCATGACCGGCACCTTTCAGCAGCTTAAAAAAGGATTCAATACCCCAGCGCCAGTAATACCAGCGAGCAACTTCCGCGCTGGTGATCTCGTTGCTAACGTTTGTGAGCAGCGTCCAGCGTCCGATAAATTTACCGTGAGTATCGGTAAGGCGAACCACAACTAATCTGAGTGTCAGAGCTACGCCTGGCTGTCGCCGTCCGGTGTTCTTGTCTTTCCGCTTCGGTTTTGCTGTTCGCGTTATGATCACGGATGTTTCCCCGATCTCCATATTGGCTTTTTGCCCTTTCCAGCCAACCTGTCCGTTTGCGATAAATGGCAGATCGTCTGCAATTTCACCAATTTTACGGGTGTCACCGCCCCACTCGGCCCGATGCCCTTCCTTTCCCCGGATAAGCCAACATATTCCCTGGGAGCTTAATGTGCGCATATGCCCGATAGAGTCACCTTCACGGTCAATGAGATGAACTAACTTCTTCCCGGTATCAAAAGAGACTCAACGCGGGCGATATCAGCCGTCAAAGCATCCATATGAATCAGACTCTCAGACAAGCCCTCGGTTAGCGTTGAACGACAACCCGCCCTATCGGTTAGAGTTTGAGACAGGGGCGCTATTGGTAAACCATTTGCAGCATCAACCAGTAGGCGGGTTTGTAGTTCATAACCGACGTCGCCACCATGCGTCATTTTCAAACGTTCTTCTTTCCCATTGTGGGTACGAAACTGTAAATGAGACCAGTCGTGAACAACGGGAGCGTATGGATGCGGGCTAAGTGCAACCTGCCGGAGAGCCAGCGAAATAATCGGTTCATTGAGCTGACTGAAGCTAATACGTTCATTATTAAAAAAACGCCAAACGGCCTGAGTAGTGGCGAACGTTGTTTTCTGCGCGCAGGCAAGGTCTTTAACGGCTGACGCCAATGGTGCTGGGGGAGTCATGTGTTGCTTAACCAGACGCTGATAACGCCGGTTAAGGCGGGCATCAATCCCGCCGATGGATAAGTTGAGATCATGCAGCAACGTAATAGCAGATATTGCAAAAGATGTGTAGATACCTATGCTGCTTAAGGTTAAGGCCCGCCGTGCACTAGCCATGAATTCTGTCCGCCAACGCCACTCCTAATCGGAGTGACGTTGGGCGGATTTTTTTATGCCGGGCCATGTGGGTTCCCGGCGTGTCATTACCAAGTGAAAACGAAAACAGGAGGAGCGCGTGATTCGGATGCGCATGTTATTGGCGGCAGCGCCGTGGGTCTGGGGGGTATCGCAATGTGCTTATGCAGAAGGTATAGCTAAACGACTTAATTTTGATTACATTATTTAAATGAGCTATTCAATTGATTTTAGACGTAAAGTGATATCTACACGGGAAGAAGAAGGGTTGAGTATCCGAGAAACAGCGAAGCAATTTCGGATTGGCCCTGCCTCTGTATTGCGTTGGATTAATCAAATAGCGTCAAAAGCATCGACCACGCGTCAGCGAAAGATCGATAAATCCGAGTTGATAAAAGATGTTGAACCATATCCAGATGCTTACCAAAAAGAACGTGCAGAGCGTTTTGGCGTTTGTCAGAAGGCCATTTGGCAAGCTCTTAAAAAGCTGGGATTGACCTATAAAAAAAAACTCTATGTCATCCGAAAGTCGACGAAAGCGCCCGGCAAGCATTTCAACAAAAAATACAACAGTATGAAAAAGAAGGTAAACCTATTGTTTTTATTGATGGAAGTGGTTTTCCACACGATACCCCACGGACTCACGGCTATTCCCCAAAAGGTCAACGGTGTTTTGGCCTGAAGAACGGGGGAGCCAAGGGAAGAACAAATGTTATCGGCGCTTTATTAGGCACAATGCTGTTTGCTATCGGATTATTTGATATCAATATTAACAGCGATGTTTTCTATTCCTGGGTCACACAAGTCCTTATCCCAGTACTCCCTAAAAACAGGGTAATCGTGATGGACAATGCAACTTTTCACAAAAAACATAATATTCAACAAGTCATCATCGATGCAGGGTATATGGTGGAGTATTTGCCTACATATTCGCCAGATCTTAACCCCATTGAGCATAAATGGGCACAAGCAAAAAGCAAAAAAAGAGAGAGTGGTTGCGATACAGAGATTTTGTTCTCAGTCCATATGGTGTAATCAAAATTAAGTCGCTTGGCTATATTTCTGGTAGCGTATTGGTGAAAAAATTGAATATTGCATCGGCTTTGTTGAATAAACATATTTTATGCTGCACCCACGGTGAAACGACAGACCCTCGCAACGAAAAATCATGCAGTTAGGCCTCATAAGAAAACTGTAAACCTGAGGTGACAAGCATTTTCTACCAAAACTGGCTGGAAAAACAGCATGACTCACTATTATTCAACAAAGCCATGTTGGTTTACCGTCGTTTCGTGCAGACGCAGAGCTTGCGCAATCATCGCAGAGGTCCATCCTTCGGAGGCCAGCAGGACGGCTTTGATGCGATCACAAACACGCTTATCACGACTGGTGTCATGAAGGTGTTCGAGTTCGGCTTTTTGCTTGTCGGTAATAAATATAGCCAAGCGACATTATTTTGATAACAGCTAGCTATGCTTCTTTGCCACATATCAGGGCATTGGCTGTAATCATTTTTAAGTCGGTTGGCTATAGCAACGAGATCACCAGCGCGGAAGTCGCTCGCTGGTATTACTGGCGCTGGGGTATTGAATCCTTTTTTAAGCTGCTGAAAGGTGCCGGTCATGATGTAGAAAAATGGCTTCAGTGCAGTGCTGGTGCACTGCTACGCAGGTTATTGATAGCTAGCATGGCATGTGTGCTGGTATGGCGGCTGCAACGCGCTGAAGGAGACGACAATGCGGCAGCCCGTCAGTTAATTTGCCGATTATCCGGACGACAACAAAAACGAGGGTGTAAAGAAAGCGCCCCAGCGCTGCTTGCCGGACTATCCATCCTGCTAAATACCTTGACATTATTAGCAGACTATACCCCGGAAGAACTTGCCTACTTAGCTATGGTGGTTTTTAACCCTTTATGA
Organism: Symbiopectobacterium sp. RP; assembly: GCF_050472005.1. Lineage (NCBI taxonomy): Bacteria > Pseudomonadati > Pseudomonadota > Gammaproteobacteria > Enterobacterales > Enterobacteriaceae > Symbiopectobacterium > Symbiopectobacterium sp. RP. Next base: position 630,094 of record NZ_JBGOGS010000002.1, read on the forward strand.
TATGTAGATACCTATGCCCCTTAACGAGCCGGGGCAACCGTCAGTGCCTCTGTGCGAACTGGCCGAGTTCGGATTTATGCCAGCGGGTCAGCGTATCGGTGAGCATGAAGGCGTTGCTCTGGCTTGCCTCAATGAGCAAGCTATCTATTTCACCCATCACGCTATCCACGTTCTCACGCTTGCGCACAAGCTGCCGAATGGTTCTCCTCTCAGCCTCTACCATTTTAGCAGATTGTAGGCGTTCAATCACAGCCCATATGCGTTCGCATTCTCGTGCGATATGCGGGATATGGCGGACTTCCATCGGCTGAGGTGAGGGAATGCCTGTGACTTCCCCTAAAGCGTACCATATGCCATTGCTCCATGCCTGCTTGAAGCGGAAGTTATGGCTCATGTGCCAAATCAGGCGGGCGAAGTTGGAGGTATCCTTAGCGGTGAAGAGTTCGTGGAACTCGGGCTTATAAACAGGATGTTCGTACTTGCCGGTCTTGCGGATTGAGAGAAGTACGTAATTGAACACCCAATCTTGGAATTGCTTCGCCTCGGGTTTGTTGCTACGGAAGATGACGCGGTAGAGGTTGGGTTCGTTGACGAAAGTTGCTTCTTGCTCGCGACCCATAATATCGATGACGTCCGTTTTGCGTACCCCACTCTCATATAGAACTTCAGCGGCAACACGGCGTGAGTTTGCGATTGTGAGAACCTCACATACATCTTTTTTGAGACAGAACCAGAGTTCACCATCGATTACTTTGTACTAGCTCAGACCTGAGCTGACAGTTACCGATTATTTATACAGGTGGGTGTCTGTCAGATTACATCTGGTTCAGATTCTTTTCTGCCCAGATCCGTTTTCCATCGAGTAAAGTGGCCATCGGCGTACGCCCGCAGCACATTTTTCCCTGATGAGTTCGCTCATTATTGTAATGCCACAACCAGTTGTCCAGATCTACCTGCAGACTTTCTAGGTCTCCATATAACTTCTTGCGGAACGTAACCTGATAAAAATCCTGCAAGATGGTTTTATGGAAGCGCTCGCAGACGCCGTTCGTCTGCGGAGACATCGCCTTCGTTTTCGTATGCTCGATATCGTTGATAGCCAGATAAAGCTGATAATCATGCTGCTCCACTTTACCACAGTACTCCGTACCCCTGTCGGTCAGTATTCTCAGCACCGGCAGTCCCTGAGCCTCGTAGAACGGGAGTACGCTATCATTGAGCAGGTCGGCGGCGGTGAGCGGTGTTTTATTCGTATACAGCTTGCAGTGTGCCACTTTCGAGTACGTATCCACGAACGTCTGCTGGTAGATACGGCCCACCCCCTTCAGATTGCCCACGTAGAAGGTGTCCTGCGAGCCCAGATACCCGGGATGTGCCGTCTCGATTTCACCGCAGGCCTCATCATCGTGCGCCTTCTTCTCCAGGGCTGCGATTTGAGCGTCGGTAAGGACAATGCCTTCTCTGGTGACCTTTTCCTCAAGCGCCTTCAGGCGTTTACGGAAGTTCTCCAGGTCGTGTCGTTGCCAGATGGAGCGCACGCCGCTGCCGGAGATAAACACGCCTTTTTTACGCAGCTCATTACAGGTCCAGTGCTGCCCATGGGGCGGGAACTCAATAGCATAATCAACAACCGCGCGTTCAGTGGCTTCGTCGGCGCGGTTCTTCAGGTTCGGAACCCGGCGCTTCTGGTTAACCAGCGCATCAATGGCGCCTTCAGCAGCCAGTTCCTGATAACGGTAAAATGTATCGCGTGACACGCCCATGCTCTTGCAGGCTTTTGATACGTTACCGAGTTCTTCGGCGAGATTGAGCAGGCCGGCTTTGTGTTTGATAATGGGATTGTTAGTATGAAGCATGAGAGTTACCTCGCGTTTTGTTTAAGGATTAGACACCCATATCAAAACCGGTAACTCTCAACCTTTCAAGGTCCAGTGTCAGATCTAGTCGCGACTAATATAATTACTTGGATACGTACATTGTGAGATTCTTTAAATGAAAAGCTATTTGCAATCTAGGGTTAGAATTCATTTATATAGCCAACCGACTTAAAAATGATTACAGCCAATGCCCTGATATGTGGCAAAAAAATACAGCTAATTGTTATCAAAATAATGTCGCTTGGCTATACTGACCTTGGATCTATCCTTTGCCCGAATCTGTCTTCTGATTGGATTTCATTGTCCCTAGTGCATCACTATAATCAAAGTCTGGTTGGAAATTAGGAATCTGTTCTAGTCCAGTTCACCACTCTCAGCCTGCTTCAATAGTGTCGGGATGTGTGGGCCATATTCCACCTTGCCGCGCCCAGCCCGAATACCACTCCCAACCTTGCGAGCTTCTGCGGAATAGAGTGTTTTGGCCCGAATGATCTCGTAGCTGTATCCCCGACCCAGACGATTTACCATTTTGATAAGGCCATTAAGTCCTTCTGTGTACGCGTTGGTAATCGGGAATGGCGCATCCCAGTAGGCAAAGATATCTTCGTAGTGGTTGTGGACCGTTTTAGCCAGTTTCTTGAACGGCTCCAGCCCCTGATCTGGAAGACTGTTCTCCCAGGCTTCGAAAGCGTTCTGAGCGTTTTGCTTGTCAGGTTCGTCGTAAATGCCGAAGAAGGCTTCTTTGAAGTCATAGGCTACCGCAAGTTCAGGTATCTCCTGACGAACTATTTCTAGCGCTTTTTGCTCTGGGGATGTCAGGTTGCCAGGCCGTTTCAGAGTGAGGCAGCGAATGGACTTCTTGACATAAATGCGCTGTTCCTTACCGAGCTGGGCTTGGTACTTCTTCCTTTCCTCTTCCAGCGCCTCGGACGCCATTTTGACCACATGGAACTTATCGATTACTAGTTTGGCGTTGGGAAGATACTGGGTAAAAGAGCGTTTAAAGGGCCGCCACATATCCGTACACACCCACTCCACCTTGTCTCCGTCCGGCAAGTCTTTGAAGAACGGCTTCAGGTGTTCCTGGGTGCGATATTCCAGCATATCAAAGACATTATTGGTCGCCAGATTGCTGATAACGCAACGATAGTCACCAGCCAGATTGACTTCATCAATCCCCATAATGACCGGTGTTTCATAACGAACGGTTTGGGATAGCTCGTTGATCAAATCATGGGCAATATTCTTGACGGTATTCACCGCCACACCAGTTTGCTCTGCCAGAGCACGGAAAGTCGTCCCCAGGCACTGTTGCCGGATCACATCGACCAGTCTTTTGGTGGCACGGCGTTTGTCATCAAGAAAGCTCAACTCTGGCATGGCCATTTTGCCACACGACTCACAGCGAAAACGGGGGCGCTGAACTTCAAGGCGAACCGGCTCCATGTACAACGGGGTGTCCGAAAATTTGTTCTTGCGCGTACCGTGCTTATGCATGGGGATATTGCAGCCCTCGCACAGAGGTACTTTGACCATTTCTGTTACGGCAACAATGATGAGTGCCTTGCTCTCTTTGTACATGTCCACCGGTTTGACACCCGGTAAATTCAGCAGGTCAAGCATCGTCTCAATCCATGTCCAGGTTGATATCTTTGCCTTCGCGCAGCACCTCATATACCACGTCAATCAACGAGGTCATGCCCTGACGATCAGACTTGAGTACCTGGGTGGCCAGTTTCTGGTGGCTGGACAAGGCCCGCACAACAGCTTGCTGAACGGCTCCTGGCAAGTTGCCTTTCATGGCTTGCTCACGGGTATTGCTCTCCACCTGCGCCATGACAACATCGCTTTCACCAGTAATCGACGAGATCTGATTAACGAATGCGATCTGATCTTGGATGGGAGTTGCCTCACCAAACAGACTGTTAAGCCGATCAATAATCTCTTTGACGAATTTCGGCTTGTCACCTGCCGCGCCGCCACCGCCTGCCCCTGCCGGTTGCAGTACCGGGATTTCACCTTCGTCCTCTGCATCGCCCCGGCGGGCATTAATATCAAATCCAGTGAGCACCAGACCCGTCAAGTCCACTGTTTCCGGGCCTTCGTGCAGCAGACGTTTTTGCAGTAGCTTGGCGAAGGCAGCGAAGTTCTCCAGTTCTGGATCACCAAAATCAATCAGTTGGGCGATATAGGAGTAAGTGCGGCAGAAGCGCCCCAAGTCCGACCTGAAACCCATGAGCGTCTTGATTTGTTCGGCGTATTCATCTTGATGATGGTCAGCCGACCTCATGCCTGCTTCATCTTCCCTGGAGTGAGCCTTCTCAAAGGCGGCCTCCCACTTTGCCATGGCATCGCGAAGCATTTTCATCTTGTCGTTGTACAAGGTCGTTGCCCCACTGGTGGCAGCGTGCAGCGCCTTATGCTGTGGCGATTTTGTATGGGTAATATCGCGGATGGTCTTGAATCTGGCTTCCTTGAACGCAGCCAGATCCTTCTCGTCATACAGACTATGCTCGTCCAAGCGCTCTTTGATTTCATAGACCACGTTGAGGTCCTGCACTTCGTCAATATGTGCACCCTGATCATACGTCTCAAAGGCTTTACGCACATTGTCCGGGTCGTTCACAAAATCGATGATAAAGACTTCATCCTTGCCTGGTGCCATCCGGTTCAGGCGGGCGAAGGTCTGCACGATTTCCACATGGTTGGCGATCTTCTTATCGACATACATCGCGACCAGCTTTGGCTGGTCAAAGCCAGTCTGGAATTTATCCGCTACCAGCATCACTCGGTATTCATTGCGGTCAAAGGCAAAACGCAAATCCTGCCCCTGCACGTCCGGGTTCATGCTTTGCTCGGTGAACTCCTCATTTTCATCGACGATAAATACATCGTCTTTGAACTCACCATCATCCTGGTGCATAACCTGCTTGCCAGTCATCTTGCCGGAGAAGGCCACCATTGAGTGGATAAAGCCGTATTCGCTGTGTTGTTCGATATAGCGGTCAAAAGCCTTTTTGTAGCGAATTGCAGCGGCGCGGGAGCTGGTCACCACCATCGCTTTAGCTTTGCCATCCAGCCGGTGCGCGACGTTCTTGGTGAAGTGCTCAATGATGAACTGCACCTTCTGGGTCACGTTGGTGGGATGCAATGACATCCACTGCGCCAGAGCACGTTTAGCCGCTTTACCGCTCACACGTTTACTGTCCTCAATCTGTTTTGAGAGGTTAAAGGCGGTTTTGTAGGGTACATAGCCTTTCAGCACATCCAGGATGAATTTCTCCTCGATAGCCTGGCGCATGGTGTACTTGTGGAAGGCTTGTGGTGGATTGTCGTCCGAGGCGGGCTGGCTTGGGTCTTCCGGGCGACCAAACAGCATCAGGGTGGAATGTTTCGGCGTGCCGGTAAAGGCAAAGTAGCTGATATTATCCGGGCGGGCACGGGATTTTTGTAGTTGCTCCAGAAGCTCATCCACCGTCATGGTGGACATCTTACCTTGACCACTCAATCCCAGCGCAGCTTGCAGTTTGGCAGCAGTGGAGCCGGTTTGTGAGTTATGCGCCTCATCGATGATCACCGCAAAGTTTTTCCCCTTCAGGGTGTTGTCGGTGATGATGGCTTCCATCACGTAAGGGAAAGTCTGGATCGTGACCACCACAATCGGGGTGCCAGACAGTAGGGCTTCTGAAAGCTGCTTACTTTTGGATTTGGAAGATTTCTGGCGGTCAATGGCGGCAATCATACCGAACTGATGATCGATCTGTTTCACTGCATCCTGAAGCTGACCATCCAGCACATTACGGTCGGTGACGATGATGACACTGTTGAACACCGCATCACCGTTGTCCTCACGCAGTTTCACCAGATCATGCGCAGTCCAGGAAATGGTGCTGGTTTTACCAGAGCCGGCGCTATGGTCACATAGGTAGGTCATACCGGCCCCGTTCTCACGGGCATCGGCCAGCATCTCGTTGACTGCAGTCCACTGGTGGAAGCGCGGGAAAACCAGTGTCTCTTTCTTCGACCAATTGCCCTGAATATCCACCACATCCTTTTTATCCACATAGACAAAACTGTGGAAGATACGCAGCCAAGAATCCGGTTGGCAGATAGCCTCCCAAAAGTAGGCTATCGGGTATTCCTGGGTGTCATCAGGCTTGATATCTCCGGGCGGGTTCCCCGCATGGACAGCACCGCTTTCGTCTTTACGCCCCTTGTTAAACGGCAAGAAGAGGGTGTTTTCTCCATCCAGCTTGGTCGCCATCATGATTTCAGAATCTGACATGGCGAAATGCACCACCGCGCCGCGCTTGAAAGTCAGCAATGGCTCCTTGCGCTTGGTTTTGGGGTCATAGGGCAGACGATCATTGCGGTACTGGTCCATGGCCGCTTCACAGGACTGGGTAAAGTCAGTCTTCAGTTCCACCGTGGCCACCGGCAGGCCATTGATAAACAGTACCAGGTCAATCGCAAACTCACGTGCCGGATGATACTTCAACTCAGGCACCACTCGCAGGATATTAGCATGATAGCGCTTGATCACCGCTTCATTACGTTTGTCTTCCGGAGCGGCTTCAGTCATTTCAATCAGACCGCAACCGGCAATCGAAAAGCCCTGGCGCAGTACCTGTACCGTGCCTTGCCTCTCCAGCGCCTTGGACAGACGCTCCAGCATCACATCCAGGGTCTTGGTTCCATTAAGCCGTTCCAGCTTTCCCCATTTATCTTGCTGGCCGCTGTGCTTGATCCAGTTTTTCAGATCCTCGGGATACACTGCCCGTTCAGTGTCATAAAACCTGGATTCTCCCAGTTTCCAACCCTGTTCAACCAGCCGTCCGATGATGTAGTGCTGGAAGTGCTTTTCTTGATGTGCTGATGATCCCATTTATTATTCTCCTCGCAAATCAATCTGACCGGTAACTGCGGCTGTGATAAAGGCGGCCCAGCGTTCTTTGAGCAAGGTGATACTTTGTTCCGCCTTGCCAATCAGCGCATCAATACGAGCGGTTTCGCGGTCGAGGGTGGCAGAGATGATGGCTTGTTCGTCTGGTGATGGGATGACACTTTTGAGCTTAACTAAGGCAGAAGCATTTATTGCCGGATAGCTCAGCCCCTCAGAATGAGCCTCAATAGCCTGGACAATAAGTTCGTTAAGAATCATCCATTTAAGGAAGGGTTGTTCCAACTTGCGGGCACGAAGAACGGCAAATCCTGTTGAGAACACAGAATCAGCATACTCATCAGTAACTGCGGCAACTGCCTTCAAGTATGTCCTTACGGTGGAAACGACTACATCCCCAGTAGATGCCTTGCGTCTGGCTCTGGACGGAGCATCTGCAAAAGCCATTTCCGTAGCTTGCTTGATGCCCTCCAAATATCCTACGGACGATATATCGACGTAACTAATGCGCGTTGTTCCAGTGGTTGAATCTGACAAAGCATCATCATTGACTGAGGTTACTCGGCAAATGGGCTTCACCTCCCAATGCTCCGGCACCTGCCCAATCCACTCAACGCCAGAATCCTTATACGCAGGATACGTTTTGTACTGGCTCATTCGCTCGCCACCTCTGCCAGTAGTGCGGCTATCTCGGCTTCTACCTGCTTCAGCTCGTCGTCAATATCGTGCAGCTTGCGCGGTGGCTCATACTGGTAGAAGAAGCGGTTGAAATTGATCTCGTAGCCGACGCGGCCCAACAGACCATCTCTGGCATCGGTAAAACTCTCGTCCAGATAGGCGTCCGGCACAAGTTCGCCGTTGGCATCCGTAACCGGCTCGGCTTCTGGGTCTTTATGCCCAAAGGCGGTGATCAAGGCGGTGATAAGGGTCTTGGTTGCCTTTACCTTGAGCGCCTTTGCCTTATCGGACTTTGCAGCATCTTTAGCAAAGGTTTCAGCCCAGTTGTAATCCTTGGTTTGTCCTGATAACGGCTTGATTGCATCCAACCAGAAGGATTGATGAGCGGACGACAGCTTCAGCCACGTAGAATCAGATACCAGTCGGTCAAGCCCTTCTTGGTCCAAAATCAACTTCATTCGCAATGGGCGCAGCACCTTGATACGGCGATAACCAAAAGTCCGGTAATCCAGCATTTTGGAGAGTTTGTCGGTTTCTCCAGCAGCATACATATCTAGGATCTGGCAGCGCTGATCATCGCTCACGATTCGGCGTTTGTTGCCTTCATTCTTAATGGAAGTCCAGAGACTGGTGGCGTTGATCAGCTGCACCTTCTCTTTGCGCTGCTCCAATTTTTTATTGGACAGTATCCAGAGATAAGTGGCGATATTGGTGCGGAAGAACAAGTCTGTCGGCAAAGCTATAATAGTTTCAACTAGATCATTCTCCAGCAACCAGCGGCGGATTTCCGATTCACCGGAAGCGGCACCACCATTAAATAGTGGCGAACCCGACAACACGATAGCCGCACGTCCACCGCCATTGGCAGGCAGTTCCAGCTTGCTGGCCAAGTGCATCAAAAACAACATGGAGCTGTCGCTGATCTTCGGCAGACCCGGCCCTAAGCGGCCCAGCTCGCCTTTTTCGTGTTCATCCTCAACGGCTTTTTTATCTTTCTCCCATTTCTTTCCGAAAGGCGGATTGGACAAGCAGTAGTGGAAGCGCTCACCGGCAAACTGATCGTTGGAGAGCGTGCTGCCTTGGCGAATGTTCTTGGACAGGTCGCGCCCAGGATCAAACTCTAGGCGGCGGATCAGGTGTTCATAGATATTGCTCATCACCCGGTCTGGCAGTACGTCAGGATGCAGGTCGATCTTGGCGAAGTTCTGGAAAATCTTGTACAGCAGCCCAGCCTTCTCCAGTCGGATCACAGTATTGCCGAATTCGAATTCCTCGAAAATAGCCCGAGCATTATCCGAAAACAAGGCTAGATAGTCTTCCAGATTGCGGCGAGTCTTGCTGTTACCCAGCGTAGCGAGTGAGTATTCAGAGGTGTTGTAGAAGGGGTAAATGGCCGTCGAGCGCAGTACGGTATCCAGTTCGATATCAGAATCCTTGAAGAGGCTATAAGCATCCCTAACCGCCTCGCGAGTCGGCTCCAGCGCACACTCTAAACGACGCAGCAAGGTAAACGGCAAGATGATCTTGCGAAAGTCTGTATGCTTGAAGTCACCCCACAGGTCTTCTGCATTCTTCCAAATAAAGTCAGCTTGTAAAGCTGCTGATCCCGTAAAGTCGTTCATTCTGGCCTCCAACCATCTTTTGCACGAAACGGTACTATGGTCTAAAGGTGATCGTCAACCATGTTTTGCACAAAAGAGTGTGAATTCCATTACCAGATTAAATCTGCGATCCTACCTCAGAATGCAAATAGCCAAATGAAAAAGATTGAATGCTCATTTTTAATGTCCTGTTAGATTGTTCAGTTTACCCATTGTTCATATGGGCGGCCGGGTACTTGAACACCGCTAACAGACGGCCAGCAGCTTTTCCCTAACGGGTGTTGTATCGCTACTCGCTACCCGGCCATAACAATCTATGGACGTAAAAAAACCGCATTACTTTCGGGCGCGGTATCCGCTGTTAGAGGTGTGTTCAGCACCTGAAAGCGACTATAGTGCATGGGATTTCCTTCGTCAAATGAGGTAGCAGGTGTGGTTAGGTGATTTTGCCTAGGATATGCACGTAAGCACTATTGAATGATTATGCAAGTTGTGAAACAGGGAATTCTGAAATATTCTGAAAGATGATGGGTTACGTATGTAAGCTCCTGAAAAATTTGGCTCCTCTGACTGGACTCGAACCAGTGACATACGGATTAACAGTCCGCCGTTCTACCGACTGAACTACAGAGGAATTGCGTAAGCGGGGCGAATATTATCGGTCGGCTGGCAGGCTGTCAACGGTAAATTAGCCCGTATTGTCTGATTGCTTAGGTTGTGTACAGCCAAGACCAATTCTTCATCAATATAGCACGGGGGTCCGCTGATTCGCCTGCTGCCAGGATTTTAATCGCGCCAGTGGATCCTGCTGGTAGAAGCCTAGGCTGTGTCCCTTAATTGCGTAAGCGGCGGTAAAACAAGCGGATGCAGCCCAGTTTCACCATTGCTAGATAGTTTCTTGCCATTTTTTCATAACGTGTGGCGATCCGTCGATATTCCTTTAAACGGCCAAAACACCTTTCCACAACGTTGCGACGGCGATAAGCATCACGATCAAGTTGCGAGCGTCCATCTGAAGCCAGTTTTTCATTTGATTTTCGGGGAATAACCGTTTTTATCCCTCTTTTTTTCAACTCGTTACGTAGTGCATTCCCAGAGTAGGCTTTGTCAGCCAGTACTGCATGGCCACGACGCTTCATGCTGCCGTTCTGGCGTTGCACGCCAATTCCGTCCAGGAGTCGTAACGCAAACAGGCTTTCGTGACCCTGCCCAGCACTCAGTACGATGTTTAGCGGGATGCCGCTTCTGTCAGTCGCCATGTGGATTTTGGTGCCATAACCACCTCGTGAGCGACCCAGGCTATTATCGTTGGTAATATCGAGATGTTTTTTTGAGCGCCAGCCGCACACGAGCGCACGGATATTACTGTCATCCAGCGCAGTGGCTGACCAGTCAACAAGTCCATGAGCATCAAGAAATGAAAGTAACTTATTGAAAATAATGTTAATGATTCCAGACTTTGACCATCTATTGAAACGGTTATAAACGGTTTTTCATGGGCCGTAACGTTCAGGTAAATCACGCCATGGTGCGCCTGAACACAGTATCCAGAACATGCCGTTGAAGATTTTTCGATGTTCTGCCCACGGCCGGCCGGCCTGCGGAGATCTCAAAACGGTTGGCAACAAGGGCTCAATGATTGCCCATGCTTCATAAGAAAGATCGTAGCGAGCCATAATCAAAAGTGTCGTAGAAACAGATGGATACTATATAGATAAACGACTTAATTTTGATTACATTATTTAAATGAGCTATTCAATTGATTTTAGACGTAAAGTGATATCTACACGGGAAGAAGAAGGGTTGAGTATCCGAGAAACAGCGAAGCAATTTCGGATTGGCCCTGCCTCTGTATCGCGTTGGATTAATCTGTACTAGCTCAGACCTGATCTGACAGTTACCGATTATTTATACAGGTGTCTGTCAGATTACATATGGTTCAGATCCATTTTCCATCGAATAAAGTGGCCATCGGCGTACGCCCGCAGCACATTTTTCCCTGATGAGTTCGCTCATTATTATAATGCCACAACCAGTTGTCCAGATCTACCTGCAGGCTTTCTAGGTCTCGATATAACTTCTTGCGGAACGTAACCTGATAAAAATCCTGCAAAATGGTTTTATGGAAGCGCTCGCAGATGCCGTTCGTCTGCGGAGACATCGCCTTCGTTTTCGTATGCTCGATATCGTTGATAGCCAGATATAGCTAAGCAACTTAATTTTGATTACACCATATGGACTGAGAACAAAATCTCTGTATCGCAACCACTCTCTCTTTTTTTGCTTTTTGCTTGTGCCCATTTATGCTCAATGGGGTTAAGATCTGGCGAATATGTAGGCAAATACTCCACCATATACCCTGCATCGATGATGACTTGTTGAATATTATGTTTTTTGTGAAAAGTTGCATTGTCCATCACGATTACCCTGTTTTTAGGGAGTACTGGGATAAGGACTTGTGTGACCCAGGAATAGAAAACATCGCTGTTAATATTGATATCAAATAATCCGATAGCAAACAGCGTTGTGCCTAATAAAGCGCCGATAACATTTGTTCTTCCCTTGGCTCCGCCGTTCTTCAGGCCAAAACACCGTTGACCTTTTGGGGAATAGCCGTGAGTCCGTGGGGTATCGTGTGGAAAACCACTTTCATCAATAAAAACAATAGGCTTACCTTCTTTTTCATACTGTTGTATTTTTTGTTGAAATGCTTGCCGGGCGCTTTCGTCGGCTTTCGGATGACGTAGCGTTTTTTTATAGGTCAATCCCAGCTTTTTAAGAGCTTGCCAAATGGCCTTCTGACAAACGCCAAAACGCTCTGCACGTTCTTTTTGGTAAGCATCTGGATATGGTTCAACATCTTTTATCAACTCGGATTTATCGCTCTTTCGCTGACGCGTGGTCGATGCTTTTGACGCTATTTGATTAATCCAACGCGATACAGAGGCAGGGCCAATCCGAAATTGCTTCGCTGTTTCTCGGATACTCAACCCTTCTTCTTCCCGTGTAGATATCACTTTACGTCTAAAATCAATTGAATAGCTCATTTAAATAATGTAATCAAAATTAAGTCGTTTAGCTATAACAGTTTGCTCAACGGTCCTCACCGCCGCAGGCGTGGTATCCAGTCAGGATCAGGTTGATGACTTGCTCGACAGCCTGGGTTTCTAATGCAGTCAGAGGGAGTGCAGCAGTGCAGAGCCTCCCACTGATGCACGCTTCTTTTGCACCGTGATTGATCTGTGGATCAGTCACGGTGTTTCTATTGGTATTACCCTATCCCTGAATAAGCTATAGGTTTGTTTCGTTGTTCAAGCCATAAGGATTGCGGACATTTGTCATGCTAAGCGTTACTCCTTAACCTGACTGAATGCGATCGGAACACGGCTGTGGCTGAAGATAGCGATCTGGAAAAAACAGAGGCCCCCACACCCCACCGACAAGAAAAGGCGAGGGAAGAAGGCCAGATTCCGCGTTCGCGCGAATTAACGTCGCTGTTAATGCTGATTTCAGGGCTGGCACTCTTATGGTTTGGCGGCAGCTCGATGGCGCGGAAACTTTCTGGCATGGTGGCGCAAGGGCTTCATTTTGACCCTGGGTTAGTCAGTGATGACAAGTTACTATTACGCCATTTGGGGTCATTGCTGATGCAGGGTGTTTCAGCGTTGGTTCCTTTAATGGTTGGCGCTGTACTGGTGGCGATTGCTGCCCCGATGTTACTGGGGGGAGTGCTGTTTAGTCCAAGCTCCATTAAATTCGATCTGACCAAGCTGAACCCGATCAGTGGCTTAAAGCGCATATTTTCTTCGCAAGTGTTGGCAGAGCTGTTTAAAGCCATCCTCAAGTCCATATTGGTAGGATTAATTGCTGGCTGGTTCTTGTTACATAACTGGCCAAAGATGCTCCATCTGCTCTCTGAACCGCCTATTGCCGCGTTAGGAGATGCGCTGGAGCTGGTAGCGATATGCGCATTTTTTGTCATCATGGGGCTTATTCCCATGGTGGCTTTTGACGTTTTCTGGCAGCTTTGGAGCCATTTAAAAAAATTGCGGATGAGTAAACAGGATATCCGCGATGAACATAAGCAAAGTGAAGGCGATCCGCATGTGAAAGGTCGGATACGTCAACAGCAGCGTGCGCTGGCCCAGCGACGGATGATGGCCGATGTGCCAAAGGCGGATGTGATCGTTACCAACCCGACACACTATTCTGTCGCCCTGCAATATGATGATAAAAAAATGAGTGCGCCTCGGGTTTTGGCAAAGGGGGTAGGAGAAATTGCCCTGCGTATTCGAGAGCTGGGTGCCGAACATCGCATTCCCGTGTTGGAGGCACAGCCGTTGGCGCGAGCTCTGTTTCGCCATGCAGAAATTGGCGAACACATTCCAGCAACACTGTATGCTGCCGTGGCAGAAGTATTGGCATGGGTTTACCAACTAAGACGTTGGCGGCGTGAGGGGGGACTCATCCCGCGTAAACCCAAAGATCTTCCTGTCCCGAAAGCGCTTGATTTTGTACCACCTGAAGAGATGAATACCGATGCCTGATTTGGCCTCTTTACTGCGACTACCTACAGCGTTTAAAAACACCCAGTGGCAAATTTTGGCGGGCCCAGTCCTCATCCTTCTGATCCTTTCCATGATGGTGTTGCCGCTGCCTCCCTTCATTTTGGATCTGCTCTTTACCTTCAACATTGCACTCTCCATCATGGTGTTATTGGTCGCAATGTTCACGCAACGCACGTTGGATTTCGCAGCCTTCCCAACCATTTTGTTGTTCTCTACATTGTTGCGTTTGTCGCTGAACGTTGCATCGACGCGTATTATTTTGCTGGAAGGTCACACAGGTACAGCGGCAGCGGGACGTGTAGTAGAGGCGTTCGGTCACTTTTTGGTGGGCGGCAATTTTGCTATCGGTATCGTGGTATTCATTATTTTGGTGTTAATCAACTTTATGGTGATCACCAAGGGTGCCGGACGTATTGCTGAAGTAGGGGCCCGTTTTGTCCTGGATGGGATGCCCGGTAAACAGATGGCAATTGATGCAGATTTAAACGCCGGTTTGATCGGTGAAGATGAAGCAAAAAAGCGTCGTGCGGAAGTTACCCAGGAAGCCGACTTTTACGGTTCAATGGACGGTGCCAGTAAATTTGTGCGTGGAGACTCTATCGCTGGTTTGATCATTATGGTGATCAACATTGTCGGTGGGCTGTTGGTTGGGGTTGTGCAGCACAATATGGCGATGGGCCAGGCAGCAGAAAGCTATACCTTGTTAACCATCGGTGATGGTTTGGTGGCGCAAATCCCCGCGTTAGTTATCTCGACAGCGGCAGGTGTCATCGTTACCCGCGTGAGTACAGATCAGGATGTTGGCCAGCAAATGGTCACGCAACTGTTCAATAATCCACGAGTGATGATTCTGAGCGCTGGGGTGCTGGGGCTGATCGGCTTGGTTCCGGGGATGCCTAACTTTGTCTTCTTGCTCTTCACCGCAGCGCTACTTGGATTGGCCTGGTGGATGAAAAACCGTGAGGGCGTTGTGCTTGTCGCTGGCGTTGAACAACAGTTACATGAGAAACCCAAGGTCATTGAAGCAACTTGGTCTGATGTGCAGTTGGAAGATCCGCTGGGAATGGAAGTGGGTTACCGGCTGATTCCCATGGTCGATCATCAGCAGGATGGTGAACTGCTGGGGCGAATTCGCAGTATTCGCAAAAAATTCGCGCAAGAGATGGGCTTCCTGCCGCCAGTGGTGCACATTCGTGACAATATGGAATTACCCCCTGCAAGTTACCGTATCTTGATGAAAGGGGTTGAAGTGGGACACGGCGAAGCGTATCCCGGTCGCTGGATGGCGATTAACCCTGGAAATGCATTTGGCGAATTGCCGGGTGACAAGACGCAAGATCCGGCATTCGGTTTGCCTGCTGTGTGGATTGAAGGGGTGTTGAAGGAGCAGGCGCAAACGCAAGGCTATACGGTAGTGGAAGCGAGCACCGTGGTTGTTACACATCTTAACCATCTTATTGGGCTCTATGCGAGTGAGCTGTTTGGCCGCCAGGAAGCGCAGCAACTGATGGACCGTGTCACGCAGGAAATGCCGAAGCTGACTGAGGATTTGATCCCAGGTGTTGTCACGCTGACCACCTTGCACAAGGTGTTGCAAAATCTGCTTAAAGAGAAAGTCTCTATCCGCGATATGCGCACTATTGTTGAAACACTTGCTGAGCACGCGCCTGTACAACCAGATCCTTATGAGCTGACGACAGTGGTGCGCGTTGCTTTGGGCCGGGCCATTACTCAGCAATGGTTCCCTAGTGATGGGGAGTTGCAAGTGATCGGTTTGGATAGTTCCCTTGAGCGAATCTTATTGCAAGCGCTGCAAGGTGGTGGAGGATTGGAACCGGGCCTTGCCGATAGACTTTTGGCACAAGCCAGGCAGGCGCTAAGTCGGCAGGAAATGCTGGGGGCTCCTCCGGTTCTGTTGGTAAACCATGCATTACGTGGTTTGCTTGCGCGCTTTTTACATCGTAGTTTGCCGCAGATGGCGGTGTTATCCAACCTTGAAATCAGTGACAGTCGGCAGATAAGAATGACGGCAATGATTGGAGAAGCATAATGAGTGTTAGACGGCTCTCAGTCTTGTTATTGGCACTTGTACCTCTTGCTGTCTTTGCAGGACAAGGGGGATGGAACGCCAGCACATCAGGGGTGATGTTGACGTATCGTGGTCAACTGTTCAACTCTGCACCTTTGGCTCCTACGCCATTGCAAGGCGTCAAACCGGATAATTCGATCACTGTGGTATATTGGCGCTATGCCATCGATGGGGTATATGACCCTAGCTTACGCGTTAAACTGTGTACAGTACAACGCTGCGCTGAAATTGAGGGAGGAAGTGGGCAGACACTGGCTTTTCGTGGTTTGCCAGCCACCAGCGAGTTCCGTTTTACCTATTTCCTAGAAGGCAAAGGGCGTGTTTATCGCCCAATAGACATACGGCGAGTAGAAATCGCCGTTAGTTATGAGTAACACACCTAGTGTTATAAATTGATTTTCCTGCCGCCGACCACCAATCCTGATGATTGTCCATCAGGGCCATAAAGGCTCTGACCATGGCGAGGTTTCAGTATCGCAATGGCCTCATTAGTATAGGAAATGTGCTGATTCAGCAACATGCCACTGTGCTTGTTCATATCATGCAAATGAGCCGTTAATGCTTGAATAGCCTGCCAACGTTCGAATAGCTCAGCATCTGATTCGTAAGGAGCATGAAGCTGCAAGCGATTTTCAATTTCCTGCCGATTCTTATCAAGATATTGCACAGTTGCCAAGGTGGCACTTTTAGTATCAGTAACCTTCTGTAAAGCAACGCTGTTAATATGACCAGCACCGAGCAGGGCTTGCTCTTCTGATAAGATAGTGTTCAGCTGGTCTAGGGTATCGAGTACCGCATCAAGCGTTGTTCGCAATTTTTCCATAATTATCAATTATTCGCCAAGAAGTCTTGAGTATCTTTGATCAGTGCATCTGCGATTTTACCCGCATCAATCTGTAAAGAACCATCACGAATGGCCTGCTTCAGCGTTTCCACACGATTCATATCGATATCTTGTGTGCCAGGCTGCATCAAACGAGCTTGCGCGTCGCTCAGCTTAACCTGGGTTCCTGCCACTTCACTTTGGGTGGGCGTTTGTACACGTTTTTGCTTCCTCGCTTCACTGGCGTCGCGAGACTGTACTTGAGTGACAGGTTTCAGAGGCTGGGTGCGTTCAATGCTCATAATGTTACCCTCTAAAATGAGGTGTCAAAAGGTTAAATAATAACCTGATTCCACTCAGGTTTACATAAACGCCACACGAAAGGAAGGGGCGACGCAAAATTTACTCTGTAGGTATCATCGGCAACAATGACGAATACTTTAATTTATTATTGCGCAATATAAATAATACCGTCTTCACCCGCAATACCACTGACGATTTGCCCTGATGCCATACGCACGCGCACGGATTGACCAACAGCAGCGTTACCCATTGCTTTTCCTTCACTGTTAATACTAAAGCCTACGCCTTGCGCCAGCACCTGTACCGTTTGGCCTGATTTAACTATCCATGCACGACGGAGCATGGCGCGGGTCAATGGTTGTCCCGGCGACAGATCGCGCAGTAACACGGCCCCTATAGCATCTTTAGGCAACAGCAGCGCACGTGGCGGCAACAAGTCTAATCGCCCTGTCATTTGCCTCAGGTCAGACGTAGTCAAAGCGACTCCGCGGCGTAATTGCCGAGCGCTCACCAGGTAATTCCCTGTGACTTGTACTTCGGCCTGAATGAAACGCCGCTGGTCGCCACAACGAACGGATACACTGACATTACCCCAGACGCGAGTATTGTTTGACAACGCGAGCACGGGAGCTTCGCACTGCGGCCATTGCTCCGGCGGAGATTTAATCATAACGGTGACGCTGCTGTGCTTGTCTGGAAAACGCGCATGAAAAAACTGATCGAGTTGAGCCTGTAAATCGGCTGCAACGGCAACGTGCACATTCCCTATCAGGCTGGTCAGTAGCGCAAAAATAGAGGAATAAAATGGTTTTTTCACTGACTTCACCTCTTGAAGATCACTGCCTTATCTAGGCTGTGTCCCTTAATTGCGTAACCGGCGGTAAAACAAGCGGATGCAGCCCAGTTTCACCATTGCTATAGCCAAGCGACTTAAAAATGATTACAACCAATGCCCTGATATGTGGCAAAAAAATACAGCTAATTGTTATCAAAATAATGTCGCTTGGCTATAGATAGTTTCTTGCCATTTTTTCATAACGTGTGGCGATCCGTCGATATTCCTTTAAACGGCCAAAACACCTTTCCACAACGTTGCGACGGCGATAAGCGTCACGATCAAGTTGCGAGCGTCCATCTGAAGCCAGTTTTTCATTTGATTTTCGGGGGAATAACCGTTTTTATCCCTCTTTTTTTCAACTCGTTACGTAGTGCATTCCCAGAGTAGGCTTTGTCAGCCAGTACTGCATGGCCATGACGCTTCATGCTGCCGTTCTGGTGTTGCACGCCAATTCCGTCCAGGAGTCGTAACGCAAACAGGCTTTCGTGACCCTGCCCAGCACTCAGTTCGATGTTTAGCGGGATGCCGCTTCCGTCAGCTGCCATGTGGATTTTGGTGCCATAACCACCTCGTGAGCGACCCAAGCTATTATCGTTGGTAATATCGAGATGTTTTTTTGAGCGCCAGCCGCACATTTGAGCGCACGGATATTACTGCCATCCAGCGCAGTGGCTGACCAGTCAACAACTCCATGAGTATCAAGAAATGAAAATAACTTATTGAAAATAATGTTAATAATTCCAGACTTTGACCATCTATTGAAACGGTTATAAACGGTTTTCCATGGGCCATAACGTTCAGGTAAATCACGCCATGGTGCGCCTGAACACAGTATCCAGAACATGCCGTTGAAGATTTTTCTATGTTCTGCCCACGGCCGGCCGGCCCGCGGAGATGTCAAAACGGTTGGCAACAAGGGCTCAATGATTACCCATGCTTCATCAGAAAGATCGTAGCGAGCCATAATCAAAAGTGTCGTAGAAACAGATGGATACTATAGCTCAAGCAATTAAGGGACACAGCCTATTGTAAAGATCTCTGCGGTGCGTTAAGGCAATAAATAGCGTTGCATTTCACGCTTATTCTCGCGATGGCTGTATCAGCATAGGAATTATCCTACCAACTCCAAATTCTCATTTGCGGAGGGAGCATGCTCGACAAACTTGACGCCTCATTCCGGTTTCAACAGGAAGCGTTGAATCTGCGTGCCCAACGACAAGAAATCTTGGCGGCGAATATCGCCAATGCTGACACGCCGGGTTATCAGGCGCGCGATATCGATTTTGCAAGCCAGCTCAACAAAGTGATGGAGCAAGGCCGAGTAAGCGGCACGGGGATTGCATTGAAAACCACCTCCACTCGTCATATCCCGGCACAGAACTTTCAGCCGCCAGAACTTGATTTACTGTATCGCGTTCCCGATCAACCTGCCCTGGATGGCAACACCGTTGATATGGATCGTGAACGTACCAATTTTGCCGACAACAGCCTGAAATATCAAACCAGTCTTACCGTATTGGGTGGTCAGATCAAAGGCATGATGTCAGTACTGCAATCAGGTTCATCCTGAGGGTGATGGAAGAGGAGGTTAAGGCGTTATGTCACTGCTAAGCATATTTGATATTTCCGGTTCCGCACTCTCAGCGCAATCCCAGCGTTTGAATGTCAGTGCAAGTAACTTGGCGAACGCAGACAGTGTGACTGGCCCAGATGGGCAACCCTATCGTGCCAAGCAGGTTGTTTTTGAAGTAAATGCGCCGGCAGGTCAGGCAACGGGAGGAGTGCGCGTCTCCAACGTTATCGAAGACCCTTCCCCTGCGCGTCTGGTTTATGAACCCGGTAATCCGTTAGCGGATGGGCAAGGTTATGTCCGTATGCCAAACGTGGATCCGGTCGCGGAGATGGTCAACACCATTTCTGCATCGCGCAGTTATCAGGCCAACGTCGAGGTGCTGAATACCACGAAGACGATGATGCTGAAAACATTGACTATCGGGCAATAACTGGGAGATTCGTGTAAATGTCGGTAACGATTAATGATACCACTTCCGCCAGTAAGACGAGCAGTACCAGCAGCTCGTCAAACTCCGTAACGGCAAACACCAGTGCTGATCTACAGAATCAATTTTTGACGCTGCTGGTAGCTCAGTTAAAGAATCAGGATCCAACTAACCCGATGGACAACAATCAATTGGTCAGTCAGCTGGCGCAGCTGAACACCGTAAGCGGGATTGAGAAGCTCAACACGACACTCGGTTCTATTTCTGGGCAGATCAACAATAACCAGTCTATACAGGCAACGACTCTGATTGGTCATGGTGTGATGGTTCCCGGAAACGAAATTTTGGTGGGTAATGATACCAGCACACCGTTTGGCCTTGAGCTTGAAAGTGCGGCTGAAAACGTCACTGTTACCATCACTGACAGTACAGGTAAGGTGGCGCGCACCCTTGAACTTGGTGCACTAACCGCCGGTGTGCATTCATGGGGTTTGGATGGCAAGTTGGCAGACGGTACTGCTGTTTCTGATGGGTCCTATACCTTTACTGTTGCGGCCAGCACGAATGGTGCTCAACAAACTGTACAGCCATTACGTTATGCCTTGGTTAATGGGGTTGTTCGCAATGACTCTGGTGCCCAACTGGATTTGGGGCTGCAAGGCAAAGCGACCTTGGATGATGTGCGGCAAATTTTGTAACTGAAAGACAGCATTGAGCACAGAATCTGGCCTACCTCGAAACCTAGTTCTGAAGCATGAATTAATCGACTCATCCGGAGAGCACCATGACTTTTTATCAAGCGGTTAGCGGCTTGAATGCCGCATCGAAAAAGCTGGACGTAATTGGCAATAACATTGCCAACTCGTCAACTGTGGGATTTAAAACGGGTACCATTGCATTTGCAGATATGTTTGCTGGTGGTACTGGCTTAGGAACAAAGGTTTCGTCCACATTGCAGGATTTCGGTGATGGCTCACTAAATTCCAGTTCACGAGCACTGAATGTTGCAATCAGAGGTAATGGTTTCTTCCGTGTGCAGGACAGTAGTGGTTCTGTGTATTTTAGCCGCAATGGTCAGTTCACACTGGATGGTGCTACCCGTAATATCGTTAATATGAAAGGCATGCAATTGACCGGTTATCCGGTTGTTGGCACGCCGCCTGTTATTCAGCAAGGGGCTGATCCGGTACCGTTGACTATCCCTGAAACAGCGATGGCTGCTCAACAGACGACTGTCGCGTCAATTATCGCCAACCTTAATTCATCCGATGCCGTTCAGGTCTTCGATCCTGCTAACACGGAAACGGCGAACTATAAGGGATCGATTACCGTCTACGATACATTGGGCAATCCACATAATATCGGGCTGTATTTCGAAAAAACAGGCGATAACGCTTGGACGGTAAACGTGCAGGATGGCTCAGTAACAGGTACTGGTTTCACTAAAATTGCACTGGAGTTTACGGAAAGCGGCGCGTTGAAATCGCAGACACAGACGATTACCACTGGTAATCCGCCTGTCACGGGAGTCAGCACCATCCCACTACCGGCACTGAATGGTTCTCTGGCATCGACCTTCACGCTTGATTTTGCTGGCAGCGTGCAACAGAACTTTAGTGCGAACAGCAACAAAACGCCTACGCAAAATGGTTATCCGCCCGGAGATTTGGTCGGTTATAGCGTTAGTGGTGGTGGTGTCATCACCGGTAAATACTCCAACGACAGAACACAACCGTTGGGACAGATTGCGCTGGCCAGTTTCTCTAACCCGGAAGGTCTATCAATCCATGGAGATAACGTTTGGTCCAGTACGGAAAAATCTGGTCAGCCAGTTATTGGGCAGGCTGGAGTGGGAAGCCTTGGGTCGTTGCTTGGCAATATGACGGAAAGTTCCAACGTGGATATGAGTAAAGAGTTGGTGGATATGATCGTTGCTCAGCGTTTCTACCAGTCTAATGCACAGACTATCAAAACGCAGGATTCCATTCTGCAAACATTGGTCAGCTTGCGTTAATCGTTTTAGCGGAGATATTCCATGGATCACGCTATTTATACCGCGATGAGCGGAGCTAGCCAGTCACTTGAAAAGCAAGCGATCACGACCAACAACCTAGCGAATGCGTCAACACCAGGTTTCAAGGCTCAATTGGCTGCGTTGCGCGCTGTACCTATCAATGGACCGACGTTACAAACGCGTACTCTGGTGGTGGCCTCTACGCCCGGGGCGGATATGTCGGAAGGTGTGATGGATTACACCGGGCGTTCCATGGATATTGCACTGCCAAAAGAGAGTTGGTTGGCAGTGCAAACCGCGAATGGTGAAGCCTATACTCGCAATGGGAATATGGAGATCAATGCTGATGGTCAGTTGACCATCCAGGGGCGCGTTGTCGTTGGAGACGGCGGCCCGATTGAGATTCCACCCAATGCGCAAATCAGTATTTCCGCTGATGGTACTATCTCCTCACTCAATGCAGGCGATGCTCCCAATACGATAGCTCAGCTAGGTCGGTTGAAACTGGTGAAAGCAACCGGGCAAGAAGTAACACGTTCTGACGACGGTTTATTTCGTTTGACCCAAGCGGCCCAGCAGCAGCGCGGCAACGTATTACAGAATGACCCCACTGTACGAATCATGCCCGGCGTACTTGAAGGCAGCAATGTCGATTCAGTCGGTGCCTTGGTGGATATGATTGCTAACTCACGTCGCTTTGACATGCAGATGAAAGTGATTAGCAGTGCCGACACTAATGCTCAGAGTGCCAATCAACTATTGGCAATAAGCTAACACGCCATTTGCGTGAAGGAGTTGCTTTATGATCCGTTCGTTGTGGATTGCAAAAACCGGTTTGAACGCACAGCAAACCAATATGGACGTTATCTCCAACAACTTGGCGAACGTCAGCACCAATGGGTTTAAACGTCAACGCGCTGTGTTTGAAGATCTGCTGTATCAAACCATCCGCCAGCCAGGTGCTCAGTCGTCGGAACAGACAACGCTGCCTTCTGGTTTACAATTGGGTACCGGGGTTCGCCCAGTGTCTACTGAGCGAATTCATACTCAGGGTGGGATGTCGGAAACCGGAAACTCCAAAGATGTCGCTATCAATGGGCAAGGGTTTTTTCAAGTGCAGATGCCTGATGGTACGACGGCTTATACCCGTGACGGAGCATTTCAACTGGACGGTAATGGTCAGTTGGTAACCTCAAGTGGCTATCTGGTTCAGCCAGCCATCACGATTCCTGCCAATGCCACGGAACTCACCATTGGTCGCGATGGTATTGTCAGTGTCAAGTTGCAAGGGCAGACGGCAACGAACCAGATTGGGCAAATGACGTTAGCGACCTTTATCAATGACAGCGGCTTGGAAAGCATTGGTGAAAACCTCTATCTGGAAACCAGCAGTTCAGGTGCGCCCAATGAAACCAACCCTGGTTTGAACGGGGCTGGCTTGTTGTATCAAAAATTTGTAGAAACCTCTAACGTCAACGTGGCAGAAGAATTGGTCTCAATGATCCAGACGCAGCGTGCGTATGAAATCAACAGTAAGGCTATATCTTCCTCCGAACAGATGTTGCAGAAATTGACCCAGCTGTAAAACTGGGCGATTAACGGGGCGATGGTGTGGATAAAACGGCAATACATTTGATATCCGCTTTATTCTGTCATTGCCCCGTTGAGTATGAATAAATGGGCAACCTTTTAAGGTGATATCCGTAGTGATGATGATGCAAAGGCCGGTTACCAAGTTGTTGTACCAGCCGCAATCTCTGATGTTGGTCGTGATGTTGACGCTAAGCGGTTGCGCTTATATTCCTTATGATAAAGTGGTTAACGGCCCCACGTCCGCGCAACCAGCGCCACCCACGACTGCAGCGCCAAATGGATCTATCTTCCAGGCTGTTCAGCCTATGAATTATGGCTATCAGCCGATGTTTGAAGACCGTCGCCCGAGAAATGTGGGTGATATATTGACCATTGTTCTGCAGGAAAATGTCAGTGCAAGTAAGAGCTCGTCGGCTTCTGCCAGCCGCGACGGCTCCTCGTCATTTGGTGTGACGACTGTACCGCGCTATCTGGAAGGTCCATTAGGTAATAATCGCGCTAACCTTGAAGCTTCAGGCAAAAATGATTTTACCGGCAAAGGTGGAGCCAATGCTAACAACACCTTCAGTGGCACTATTACGGTGACAGTGGGGCAGGTGTTAGCGAACGGTAACTTGCAGGTTGTGGGCGAAAAACAGATTGCCATCAATCAAGGTACCGAATTTATACGCTTCTCTGGTGTTGTGAACCCGAGAACCATCAGCGGTACTAACTCTGTGCCTTCGACTCAGGTGGCCGATGCCCGTATCGAATATGTGGGTAACGGTTATATCAATGAAGCGCAAAACATGGGTTGGTTGCAGCGTTTCTTCCTCAACGTTTCTCCGTTCTAAGCTAAGTGAAGAGGTACCGAATGCGGATCGCGTCGTTTTTTAGCCTGATGTTAGCCTTGGTGGCTTTCCTGCCTGCGAGTTCGCAGGCCGACAGGATCCGTGACCTTGTCGATATACAAGGCGTGCGGGAAAACTCCCTGATTGGTTATGGTTTGGTTGTGGGGCTTGATGGTTCTGGTGATCAGACGATGCAAACACCTTTTACCACGCAAACACTGACCAACATGTTGTCACAGTTGGGTATCACTGTGCCGGCAGGCACTAACATGCAGCTGAAAAACGTGGCAGCAGTGATGGTGACAGCCAAACTCCCGGCCTTTGGCCGTGCTGGGCAAGCCATTGATGTGGTTGTCTCTTCAATGGGCAATGCCAAAAGTTTACGCGGTGGCACGTTACTGATGACCCCGTTAAAAGGGGTGGATAACCAAGTCTATGCGTTGGCGCAAGGTAACGTACTGGTCGGCGGCGCAGGTGCGGCCGCAGGCGGTAGCAGCGTGCAAGTCAACCAATTGGCGGGCGGTCGCATTACTAACGGCGCAGTGATTGAGCGGGAACTGCCTTCGACCTTTGGTGCATCCAACCTGATCATGCTGCAATTAAAGCAGGATGATTTCTCCATGGCGCAGCGTGTGAGTGATGCCATTAATCGCTCCGGTCTGGGGGGCAGCGCCACGCCAGTTGACTCACGTACTATTCAGGTGATCGCCACGCCTAGCAATAGTTCTCAGGTGCGATTTTTGGCAGACGTACAGAATCTTGATGTGAATATCGGCGTGCAGGATGCCAAGGTTATCGTTAACTCTCGCACCGGTTCAGTGGTGATGAACCGTGAAGTGACATTGCAAAGTTGTGCGATTGCGCAGGGTAATCTCTCTGTCACTATCAACCAGCAAAATGTTGTAAACCAACCAGATACGCCGTTGGCGGGGGGGCAAACCGTAGTCACTCCTCAAACCGAAATATCACTCCAGCAAGGTGGCGGTGCATTACAGCGGGTTAATGCCAGCGCCAATCTGAATAACGTAGTGCGTGCGCTGAATTCATTGGGGGCGACACCGATGGAGTTGATGTCGATTTTACAAGCAATGCAGAGTGCAGGTTGTCTGCGTGCTAAACTGGAAATCATCTAATGGCCGATATTCCGTCCCTCAATAATGCCGCGTATGACGCGCAGTCACTCAATTCACTCAAGCGCGAAGTTTCTACCGATCCGCAAAGCAAAGAGGGAATTCGGGCAGTAGCGCGCCAGATGGAAGGCATTTTTGTTCAGCTGATGATGAAAAGCATGCGTTCGGCTTCTATAGAGGATGGGCTGCTCAATAACGACCAAACGCGGCTCTATACCTCAATGTATGATCAGCAGGTGGGGCAGCAAATTGCATCTGGTAAAGGGCTGGGGTTGGCTGATGTTATGGTTAAGCAACTTACGGCTACGCAGAACGTAGGGAGCCCTTCTTCCACCACGACCGAGGAAAGTGTTCCAGCAGTCCCATTACGTTTTGACGGTACACTGCTCAGAACAATGCCGACAGCCGAGCTAGAGCAGATGGTGCGTAAGGCCTTGCCAAAATTACCTTCCAGCGGCTCGGCGTTGCCGCTCTCTAGCAGCAATTTTGTTTCGCAACTCGCTGTGCCTGCGCAGATTGCCAGCCAGCAAAGCGGGATCCCTCATCACTTGATTATGGCTCAGGCCGCGCTGGAGTCCGGCTGGGGACAACGCGAAATTCCAACGGCGGATGGTCGTCCGAGCCACAACCTGTTTGGTATCAAAGCGGGTAGCAATTGGGATGGCCCTGTTACCGAAATCACCACCACAGAATATGAAGATGGCGTGGCGAAAAAGGTCAAGGCAAGCTTCCGTGTTTATGATTCTTATATGGATGCGTTGGGTGATTACGTCAAATTGCTGACCAACAACCCACGTTATAGCAATGTGGCAGCAGCAGGCAGTGCTGAGCAAGCTGCCCACGCCTTGCAGCGTGCAGGTTATGCTACCGATCCTCAGTATGCGCAAAAGTTGATCACCATGATTCAACAAATGAAGAATACCAGTGAAAAAGCAGTTAAGGCTTACACACATGATTTAAGCCAACTATTTTGATTTTTTTCTGAAGATTTTCCCTGTTTTGCCGATAACCTGAATCAGCGATGAAAGTGAATAACGCACTTTCGGCATATTCTCAACGTGTACGGCATTCACGCCTGTAGAAAGGAATTTTACATGTCCAATTTGGTAAATACCGCGATGAGTGGGTTGAAGGCAGCACAGGCAGCATTGAGTGCAGTCAGCAACAATATCAGTAATCAGGCGGTGACTGGATACAGCCGACAGACTGCGCTGATTGAACAGGCCACAGGAACAAGCACAGGCGGTGTTTATATTGGTAATGGCGTGAATCTGGTATCCATTAATCGTGATTATAACCAATTTATTGCCAGCCAATTGCGCTCAGCACAAGCCACCAGTAGTTCGGTAACTACCAGCTACGAACAGATATCGAAAATTGATAACTTGCTGGCAAGCAGTACAACCAATCTCTCTACATCCATGCAGGAATTTTTTACCAACCTGCAAAACGTTGCGAATAATGCAGGTGACTCATCAGCCCGTCAAACCATGATCGGCAAAGCGCAAGGGTTGGTAAACCAGTTTCAGGTTACCGATAAATACTTGCGTGACATGGAATCAAGCATTAATAGCGAAATCAAAAGCGTGGTTGGGCAGGTAAATACCTACACCAGTCAGATTGCTAATCTGAATAAAGAAATCACGCGTTTGCAGGGGGCTCAACCTAACGATTTTCTCGATCAGCGCGATTTGTTGGTGGATGAACTCAACAAATTGGTGGGTGTGGACGTCACAATTCAAGATGGCTCTATTTACAATGTGTCACTCAAGAATGGCATGAACTTGGTTCAGAGCACGCGCAGCTTTGATTTGGTGACGATTCCCTCTAGCAGCGATCCACAGCGTGTTGCTGTGGGGTATGACGATCCGACCGTTGGTGTGAGTGAGCTCCGTGACAACACCTTATCCGGGGGTAAGCTCAGTGGATTAATTTCTTTCAGAACGGATACCCTTGATACTACACGTAATCAGGTCAACCAATTGGCGCTGGCGTTCGCGGATGCGTTTAATACCCAACATAAAGCCGGGTATGACTATAACGGTGATCCTGGTGATGATTTATTCCAATTTGGCGGACCTGTTGTTTACGAAAATAGCAAAAATACCGGTAATGCGGTGTTAAATGCGACCTACACTGATACAAAATCGGTGCAGGCAACAGATTATTCGATGCATTTCAATGGCAATTCATGGGATATCACGCGTACCGCTACTAATACCACGATAACGGGGCTGACTCCGGATGCCGATGGCAAGCTTTCGTTTGATGGACTTGAAGTCACCATTACAGATGGTGCCACCCCAACAGCGGTAGGTGATACTTATCTGCTTAAACCGGTAAGTGATGTCATCATTGATATGAAAGTGGCCATCAGCGATCCGAATAAAGTGGCTGCAGCTTCAACCAAGCTGGATGAAGATGGCAACGAAGTGCCCGGCGAATCAGGTGGTCCCAGTGACAACACCAATGCCAAGGCACTCTTGGCGTTGCAGAATGAAAAAATTGTGGGTAATACCGCGACATTTACCGGTGCCTACGCCAGTATCGTGGGTGATATTGGTAACCAGACCAACACGTTGAAGATCAACAGCACCGCACAAAAGAACGTTGTTACACAGCTCACTGCTCAGCAACAGTCTGTATCGGGTGTCAATCTGGACGAAGAATATGGAGATCTGATGCGTTACCAGCAGTATTACATGGCCAATGCGCAAGTGATTCAAACCGCACAGGCACTTTTTGACGCGTTGTTATCTATCCGCAGCTAATTGGCGATCGAATAAAGAGGAACTTATACCATGCGCTTAAGCACCAGCATGATATATCAGCAGAATATGAATGGTATTCTGAATGGTCAGTCAATTTGGCAGAAAGCTGGCGAGCAATTAGCCAGCGGTACGAAAGTTTCGACACCTTCTGACGATCCGATCGCTGCCTCTCAGGCCGTCATGATCGGGCAGGCCCAGGCGGAAACTTCTCAATTTACTTTGGCCAGAACTTTTTCTCGGCAAAATATGTCACTGGAATTGACCGTGCTGGAAAGCGTTGTCACGGCGATGACCTCGGCTTCGACAACCGTGATCAGCGCCGGTGGTGTTGGAAGTAACGATGACCGTAACACTCAAGCCGAAGTTCTTGAGGGGCTGAAGGCACAATTACTGAATATTGCCAATACTACGGATGGCAATGGTAATTATATTTTCGCAGGCTATCAGACGACAACCGCTCCTTATGTGCAAGACCCTGTAACCAAAGTAGTAACCTACACGAGGGGTCATACGGCAATATCGCAACAAGTTGATTCCAGTCGCACCATGACGGTAAGTAATATTGGACCACAGATATTCAACAGTGCGACGGGGGATACAGTGAAAGAGCCCGATGGTTCTATCCAAAAAGATCTGTTTGCTACCTTAGATATCGCTATCAATGCGCTGAAAACACCGATTGCTGACGGTGATAATGCGGCGCGTGAAGCGCTTCAAAGTTCACTGGATACGGCAAATAGAGGGCTTCGGAACTCACTGAATAACGTCTCGTCTGTTCAGTCTACGCTCGGTATTCAGTTAGGAGAACTTGATCAGTTGGATGCGATTGGGGCTGACCGCACGATGGCAAACTCGCAGGCAAAAAGCGCATTAGTGGATACGGACTGGGTATCTGCTATTTCGACTTATGTTATGCAACAAGCTTCATTACAAGCTGCTTATACCACATATCAAAATATGTCGGGTATGTCACTGTTCCAGATTAGTCGGTAATTGACGACGGTGATGTGGCACAGATTTGAATACGCTTAAACCGGGCGTATTCTTTTGGCATGTCATTTTAATAATGACGTGCCGCTTTTTGTTTTACTGATCTCTTTTCCCCTTTTTTATCTCTTTTTTGCACCGAATTCTCCCGACAATAATTTTCTATCTTAGCGTCGAATTGACTGGGATAGCCTCAGGGCGTGATGGCAAGCCGCGTCAGCACATCGGCGAGGATATCGAATACCTCACCAAAAAGATGTTCGGCAAAGGGAGCCAACAGAAAGAGCAGCATACCAACCG
This sequence comes from Symbiopectobacterium sp. RP, assembly GCF_050472005.1. Lineage (NCBI taxonomy): Bacteria > Pseudomonadati > Pseudomonadota > Gammaproteobacteria > Enterobacterales > Enterobacteriaceae > Symbiopectobacterium > Symbiopectobacterium sp. RP. The sequence continues at coordinate 659,396 of NZ_JBGOGS010000002.1, forward strand.
TCATGATACCGACAGTCAACGTAAGCGGAAAGCCAATCACAAAAACGGTAAGCTGCGGCGCAACGCGATTCAGTAATCCTAAAGCAATATTGAGTGCCAGCAACAGCGTAATCAAAGGCAGCGCGAGCATCACACCGTTAATGAATATCAAACTTCCTGCACGCGCCAAGCCCAAAAATCCATCACTACTCAGCGGTGCGGGGCTAATAGGCAGCGTATGAAAGCTATCGGCGATCAGCGATATCATCCATAAATGACCATTGAAAGCCATAAACAACAACATGGCCATGATATTCAGAAAACGCGCAAGTACTTGCATGTTGGGTCCACCCGTGGGATCAAAAAAGGTGGCAAATGCCAATCCCATCTGCATACCGATGAGTTCGCCCGACAGCCTGACCGCAGCAAAGGCCAGTTGCATAGTAAACCCGAGAGCGGCACCAATAAGCAGTTGCTGGAGAATAATCCAGATACCGGCTGCAGAAAATAAGGGTGTTGTGTTGATGGGCAAATAAGGCGCAACAAGCATAGTAATGACAATTCCCAGACAGATTTTAACCCGAGCTGGAACAACGCGTTCATTGAAAACTGGGCAGGTGGTAATTAAAGCAAGGATGCGAATCAGAGGCAGTAGGAACTGATTGACCCAGATGTCCCATTGTGTATTATCGAGCGTCAGCATGGCTAGCCAATGATTGTCGGCAGCTGACCGAACAACGTGCGCATATAATCGAGCATCAGGCTTATCATCCAAGGCCCTGCGATCACCAGCGTGAAAAACACGGTTAAAATTTTGGGAATGAAGGAGAGCGTCATTTCGTTGATCTGGGTTGCAGCCTGTAACAGACTGATAATCAAGCCGCTGAACAGCGCTGATAGCAGAGGTGGGGCTGCGAGCGCCAGTGCGACCTTCATTGCTTCATAGCCTAAAGCCATTACGGATTCTGGCGTCATCGGGCGACCTTAGTAGGAATTAACTGTAAAAACTTTGCGCGAGTGAACCGAGCAACAATTGCCATCCGTCGACCAGTACAAACAGCATAAGCTTGAACGGTAACGAAATGGTGGCCGGCGGCACCATCATCATACCGAGCGCCATCAACACACTGGCAACCACCAGGTCGATAATCAAAAAAGGAATAAAAATGGTAAAGCCAATCTGGAAGGCGGTTTTTAATTCACTGGTGACAAACGCAGGTACTAGGACGCGCATCGGAACCGCCTCTGGCCCCTGGATTTCCCCCATCTGTGCCAGACGCGTAAACAATGCCAGGTCGGCTTGTCGTGTCTGGCGCAGCATGAATTCGCGTAAAGGCTGAGCACCGCGCTCAATGGCCGTTTGCATGCTGATTTGATCCTGACTGAACGGCACATAGGCCTCATCGTAAACCCGGTTCAGAACCGGAGACATGATGAAAAAAGTCAGAAACAGCGTCAAACCCAACAGAACCTGGTTGGGAGGCGCGGTCGGTGTGCCTAATGCGTTACGTAATAGGCCCAAGACAATGATGATACGCGTAAAACAGGTCATCATCAGCATGGTGGCCGGAATAAACGTCAATGACGTCAGGAACACCAGCGTTTGAACCGGTAAGGTCCAACTCTGACCGCCATTGGCGAGGGGCTGGCTGATAATTCCGGGCAACTGTGCCCAGAGAAGAGTGGGTGTAAAGAGCAGCAGAATGGCGGCAAGTGCCGGCAGTCCGCGCTTCAGCATTGAGAACGATGGAATATGAAGACACACTTTCATTCCGATTTTTCCGGACGTTTGATGACTTTGTGTAATAATTGCCGGAAATTGGCCGGTATGGCCATCTCGCCAGCAGGCGCGTCGTCCATTTCTTGAGCGGGCAGCGTGTGCAACGGCGTAATCTGTTGTGCCGTTACACCCAGTACCAGCCAGGTATCCTCAATTTCGACCACCACAACGCGTTCACGTTGCCCGACTTGGCAGCTTGAAACTACCTTGACCTGATTATTTTGTCTAACAGGGGGGGTTAACCCGAGCTTACGCACCACCCAGGCAATCGCCAGAATGAGCATCAAAACACCAACCAGCACAGTGCCTACCTGAGTAAGCAGCGTACTGGCGGGGAAGGGGGCGGCGGTAACCTGCGTCGTGGCCTGAGAGACCGGTGCCGACGGCGCAGGAGCAAGAGGTTGGGTATCGGCCATTAGCGACTCAAACGACGCATCCGCTCAGAAGGTGTAATAATATCGGTAATACGTACGCCATATTTATCCAATACCACCACGACTTCACCCTGAGCAATCAGATAGCCGTTGATAAGAATATCCAAGGGTTCACCCGCTAACCCATCTAACGCCACCACGGAACCCTGCGTTAAGCGCAGCAGTTCTTTGATGGTCATCTTGGTGCGGCCGAGTTCAACGGTCAGCTTTACCGGAATATCGAGGATAAGGTCAATATCCTGCAAACTGCCGAGTGCATCGGAAGGATCCAGACTTTTGAAGATATTGTCCGTTGCGCTTGGTTTTTCTGCGGCTTGTTGCTCGTTAAACGCATCAGCCCACAGATCGTCCACGGATTCCTTGTCGTCGGACGGTTGCTTGGTGTCACTCATTGGGCTGTTCCTCATTATTTAGAGAATTCAAAATAGGGTTAATCAAATGTTCGACGCGTAATGCATATTGCCCATTCAGTGTGCCGTATTGACTGGTCAGTACCGGAACGCCATCAACGTGTGCAATGATGCGATCGGGCTTATCAATAGGCAATACATCACCCGGCTGAAGTTTTAATACTTTGGAAAGCCGCAGCGGTATATCAACAAAATTGGCCACTAACTCCAATTCAGAATGTTGCACTTGCTTGGCTAACGTTTCGCGCCAATTCTTATCTTCCTGGCGGGAGTTTTCCAAGGGGGGATTGGTCAGCACTTCGCGCAAGGGTTCAATCATCGAGAAGGGGATGCAAATGCTGAACTCACCCAACAGCGTACCAATTTCAACATGAAAAGGCGTAGTCACCACAATATCGTTCGGTGATGTCGTGATGTTGGTGAATTTTACTTGCATCTCAGAACGCACATACTCGATGTCGAGTTTGTAGATGGCATTCCAGGCTTCGCCATAGGCGTCAAGTGCCAAACGCAACATGCGTTTTACGATACGCTGCTCGGTGTTAGTGAACTCGCGTCCTTCCACTTTGGTAGGAAAGCGTCCATCACCGCCGAACAGGTTGTCTACCGCAATGAACACCAGATTTGGCGAAAACACAAACAACGCCGTACCACGCAACGGTTTCAGGTGAATCAGGTTAAGGTTCGACGGCACCGGCAGGTTGCGCGCAAACTCATGGTAAGGCTGTATTTTAATTGCACCAACGGTGATGTCCGGGCTACGTCGTAGCAGGTTGAACAACCCCATACGGAATTGACGTGCAAAGCGCTCATTAATGATCTCCAGCGCTTGCATACGTTCACGAACGACACGTCGCTGCGTATTGGGATCATAAGGCTTCACATCGCCGTCCGATTTCGCGGCGGCGTTGGCACTGCTGGCATCATCACTGCTGCCGCCGTTGAGCAATGCGTCAATTTCTGCTTGAGAGAGAATGCTATCGCCCATAAGAATTACCGCAAAATAAAGGCAGTGAATAAGACGTCAGTAACGACCTGATTCGGCTGTCCGGGGACAAGTGGGGGGCTAAGCACCTGCTTGATTTGTTCAATCAGCTTCTGCTTACCCTGCTCATTTGCCAAGGAGATGGCATCCTGACGCGACAACAGCAATAACAAGCGGCTACGCACCTCAGGGAGGTAATTCGTCAAACGTGTTCTGGTTTCTTCGTCTGACAGACGTAATGTGAAACCGACATAAAGTACCCGATCGGGGTTATTGTCTGCATTGACCAAATTGACAGTGAACGTGTCCAGCGGCATAAGTACGGGCGCTGGAGGCGGTGGCGCCACTTGCTGCTCAGCGGAAGAGGACTTGTGGTACAAGATCCACCATACTACGCCCGCAGCTCCTGTTGCCGCCAGCGCAATGATAATAAGCAGTATCACCCAGATAGATCGCTTACGCTGTGAACCAGCTTGCATGTCAGATATAGCCAAAGAGAATTCCTTTTATTAATCAACATCTAATGCCAATATGGAGCAGCACTAAATGAATATATGACGTTAATGATTATCCGGTCTATTCGTCCATTCAATACAAGGAATAAACCAGAAAAATCGCGCTAACTTGTTCGTTTACCTAATGTTTATGCAAAAATATCGACACCGCTCACTGGTCTTGCGCGGACTGTGCTTGACATATCAATCTCGCTTCCTTCATCGCCATAGGGCGCGGAAGACGCAAATTGCTGTCGATAAGATGCGTTGTTATCACCGGTATCGTTGTTATTACTCGCCATTTGCTGTTGGGCTTGCTGCCAACCGCTATTATCACTCGCTACGCTGCTTTGGCCGAGGTTGATACCGCTTTCTGCCATGGCTGTACGCAAGTGAGGTAACGCAGCCTCAAGGGCACTACGCACCTGACTGTTTGCCGATGCTAAATGGATTTGTGCCTGATTATCATCCAGTCGCAGCGAAATATGCAATGTGCCCAGCTCTTCAGGGTGCAAGCGTAATTGTACGCTTTGCTGCCCGCTGCGGCTGAGCATGATGATTTGCTGACCAAGAGAGTCCTGCCACTGGATTGTGCCTAATTGCGCATTTAACTGCGCGCTCGCACCCGGTTGTGCAATGTTGTTCGTCATTGAAGTCTGTGCATTGGGTGCCAGACTCACCGGAGTCGTATGTGCGGTCAACGGCATTTGGCTGCCATTGCTATCCTGTTTGGCTACATCGGCGATGGTGTGGGCTACAGCTGCCGATTTATCCTGCATGGCACTGCTGTCATCAACCTGTGCCTGGACGCGCGCCGCATCGTTTGATGTTGCACGGCTGTTCTTGGCATTGGATGCGGCTGTTGACAGCGTATCACTCCCGCTAGTCAGCGCATCGCGCGCGGCGAGTGTACCAAACAAGGATGCAGACGCGCTTGCGCTATCAGCGGTATTTAGCTGTGCTGACTGATTCAAACTAGGTATTGACAGCGACTGTGCTGCCTGAAGCAAAGACGACATCTCGCCACTTTGCGGCGCAACGGCAGTTACTGCTGGCGATAACATCGCCAGCAGCGCTTGCACTGCCTGGGTGTCGGTTAATGAAGCCTCGTCGTTACCCTTCTCAAGGGGGGTGTCTTTGCCTTGAGCAAAAGACTTGCGCAATGACGTCACCAATTCTGACAACGTTTTGTCATCCAGATTGTCTTGCCCGTTAACGGCGTTGAGCAGGGTATTCAGATCCTGCTGGCTTAAATCAATATCTTGTGCTGTCAACGCATCCAACAGTTTTTGCTTGCTGTCTTTTCCGCTCAGCACCGCTGTGTTTTCAGATGGCACGGCGGTGGTGGTCGCTTTATTTGGCAGGTACAGAGATAACAGTTGAACGAAATCCTGAGGCAATTGATCCGTTGTAGGCAACCCCGAAGCCGATCCTGCGGTGTCACTGACCCCGGTGCTTGCTGTTGTGGTAACGATTGGCAGCATCATAAATCTGTTTTCCTCAGAGAGGCACGTTGGGCAAATTCATCCATCCGTTTTTGATCGAGGCGGTTCTCGTGTGCGAGCTGCCTGATATCTTCTCTTTCTTGTAGCGTCTCGAACGCATTGAGGCGCTTTTGCTTTTCCTGCCAGGTTTTCATCGCCAGATCCAAGCGTGAATTCCAGTGTTGCAGTTGTTTCTGATGCTGATCAATAGCGACGTCCAGCGTTTGAATAAATCGCTGGAAATTCTGCCAACTGGTGTTGGCCATGCCCTCAGACATCGTCACTTGTAACCTACCGCGATAATCTTCCTGATAGTTTAACAGCATATTCAGTTGTTGTTCAGCTTGTTGATAGGCTTTACGCACTTGTCCCAATTGGGTCGCTGCTTTTTCGACCTCTTTTTGGGCTAATTCACGTAGTGTAACCAGCGGTGACTGCGTTTTCATCTGTCCTCCTACTCGCTACGGGGAAAAATGACGTTTAAAGCCTGACAAGAGGCTTCATAACCACTGCGTTCAAACATGCCTTGCTGCAAAAAATCCTGAAGCTGTGGGTAGAGGCGAATAGCCTGGTCAAGCGTCGGATCGCTGCCCGGCGCGTAAGCCCCTACGTTTATTAAATCCCGGTTACGTTGGTAACTGGAGAGTAATTGCTTAAACAATCTTACCGAGGCGTAGTGCTTTTCATCAATTAGCGCGGTCATGGCGCGGCTGATTGACGCTTCAATATCAATGGCCGGATAGTGACCGGATTCGGCCAACTGGCGCGACAGAACAATATGTCCATCCAGAATAGCACGCGCGGAGTCCGCAATCGGGTCCTGCTGGTCATCACCTTCGGTCAGCACCGTATAGAACGCGGTAATCGACCCGCCGCCGTGAATACCATTGCCCGCACGTTCAACCAGCGCAGGGAGCTTGGCAAACACTGATGGTGGATAGCCTTTGGTGGCCGGTGGCTCACCGATAGCCAACGCAATTTCACGTTGCGCCATGGCATAACGCGTTAGAGAATCCATGATCAGCAATACGTGCTGACCGCGATCGCGAAAATCTTCAGCAATACGCGTTGCATAAGCGGCTCCCTGCATACGCAGCAGGGGAGAGACGTCCGCCGGCGCGGCGATGACCACTGAACGCGCTCGCCCTTCGTCACCCAGTATGTTTTCAATAAAATCTTTCACTTCGCGACCGCGTTCGCCGATCAATCCGACGACGATAACGTCTGCTTTGGTATAGCGTGCCATCATACCCAGCAGCACGCTTTTACCGACACCGGAACCGGCAAACAAGCCCATACGTTGGCCACGGCCCACAGTTAACAGTGCGTTGATGGCGCGTACGCCCACGTCCAGCACATCTTCAATCGGTGTACGCTGGAGTGGGTTAAAAGGCGCAGTCATCAGCGGTGCGCGATAGCCGGTTTCCGGGGGCAGTAGACCATCAAGCGGTTTAGCGCTGCCATCAAGCACGCGACCAAGCAACTCCGGCCCTAAAGGCAATTGCTTCCCTTGCACCACACCCTGCGTCGTGGCACGGGCATAGACTCTCGCACCCGGTGTGATGCCTTCCATTTCTTCCAGTGGCATCAGGAACAGGCTCTGACCGTTAAAGCCAACTACCTCGCACTCAACTTCATCTGTTTTAGTGCACATGTGGCGTTCAATCAGGCAGGTAGCGCCCAAGGGCATTTGTAGTCCTGTCGCTTCCAGCACCAACCCGGTCGCACGCTTTAAGCGCCCGTAACGACGCACGGACGGTGTCTCTTTGATGCGCTTTTCGAAAGCGTCCAATTCGGCAAACCAACGTGCGAGGTGATGGGTCATCATAACTCTCCCGGCGCGGCCAATCGGCATAGCTCATGCCAGCGCGTGGCGAGGCTGGCATCGAGATCGCCTTCCTCTGCGCTCACTTTACATCCGCCTGGATGCAGTTGACCGTCGGCTAACAATCGCCAGCCGTGCTGTTCCAGTGTGGGTCCAAGCGCTGCTTCTACGCACTCGAGATCGCTGGGGTTGACCCGTAATTGCGCTTTCCCACTGAACAACGGCTCTTGCTGGATCAACTGTTGAATCTGATGCTGCAACGCGGTGCCATCGCACAGCGATGCCTGACCAATAATCTGTTTTGCAACGGTCAGGGCTAATTGCGTCAAGCGCGCTGGAATAGCGCTGTCCATAGCATCCAATGTCTGCTGGAATGAACTCACCAACTGCTGCATATGCTCAATCATAGGCTGCTGTTGCAGCAAGGCATCTTGCGTACCTTGTTGCGTACCAGCAGTCAGCCCTTCCTGATACCCTGCGTCATAGCCTTGTTGGCGTCCTTCGGCAAAACCTGCTTCACGCGCCTGCCGCATGGTCTGCTCACGCATACTTTCCAGTTCCGCCTCAAACGAGCGGAATTGATACACCGACTCTGGGGCTGCTGCTTCCGGCTCGACAACGTCGATTTCCGGTTCAGGCTGGGCATCAAACGGGGATGCCAAATCTTTCAGCTTCCAGGGCTTCCAAGCCATGTTGTCAGCGGCATCAGACATAAGCATCCTTGCCGCCACCGATGATCATCTCGCCGCTGTCGGCCAGACGACGCACAATAAGCAGGATGGCTTTCTGCTCGTTTTCCACTTGAGACATGCGAACCGGGCCGCGATTCGAGAGATCGTCGCGCAGAATTTCTGCCGCACGCTGCGACATATTGCGCAGGAACTTCTCGCGCAACGGCTCGTCGGAGCCTTTCAGTGCCAACAGCAGCGATTCGGATTCCACTTTCTGCAACAGGCGTTGGATACTGCGATCGTCCACATCGATAAGGTTTTCGAACAGGAACATTTCGTCGATGATTTTTTGTGCCAGTTCGCCATCGAACTCGCGCACAGCATCGATAACCGCCTCTTCCTGCTGGCTCTTCATCAGGTTGATAATCTCGGCCGCAGTACGAACACCACCCATTTTGCTGCGTTTCACGTTCTGACCATCCAGCAAGCCATTCAACACTTCGGTCAGTTCTGCCAACGCTGAAGGTTGAACGCCGCCGAAGGTGGCAATACGTAGCATGACATCGTTACGCAACCGCTCATCAAACAGTGCCAGAATATCCGCAGCCTGCGCCCGTTTTAAACGCACTAGGATGGTTGCAATGATTTGTGGGTGCTCGTCGCGAATAATATCTGCGGCAGTTTGCGGCTCCATAAAGTTGAGGGTTTCGATACCGCCGCTCGTTTCGCGGCTTTCAAGGATATCCTCCAACAGGCTGGATGCGCGCTCTTCGCCCAGCGCTTTCACCAGCACCGAGCGCAGATAATCACCGGCATTAACGCTCAATGCGGCGTATTGTTCTGCTTCCATCTCGAACTCTTTGAGTACTTCTGCCAATTGTTGCGGCGAGACTTGGCGCAGATTCGCCATTGCCGTACTCAAATGCTGCACTTCACGCGTTGAGAGGTGGGTAAATACCTCTGCTGCGCGATCTTCGCCCACGGTCATCAACAAGATGGCGCTCTTTTCTGTGCCTGTCATACTCATAGTTCAGTACTCATCCATTGGCGAATCACCAGGGCGACGACGCGCGGATCGTTTTCTGCCAGATCGCGTACACGCTGGATTTGCAACTCGGTGTTGATGCGCTGTTGTGAGCGACGTTGCAGTTCTTCTTCGTCTTTGCTCAGCTTGACGATGACATCGTTAGAATTGTCGCGCATTTGTGCCGCTGCATTAGCCGCAGCCAGCTGTTCCTCACGTTTCTTGAATTGCGGTCTTACCAGCTTACGCCAAACGATCCAAGCGACAATAAGAACCAGAAGCCACCGTCCGACTTCAACCATCAGCTCGAAGAAGGCCTGTTTCTGCCAGAAGGGGAGTTCGCTGGCAGCATCACTGGTAGACATAAACGGTGTGTTGACAACGTTTAGTGAGTCACCACGCTCTGTTGAAAAACCCATGGCTTCGCGCACAACGGTGTCAATTTGCTTTATCTGCTCTTCCGACAAGGCGATAGGCTTACCGTCTTCCCCTAGTGGCAGATAGTTGACTATAACGGCAACAGAAAGACGCTTAATGCTTCCGGTGCTGTGTTTGATATGCAGAATGGTCTTATCAACTTCGTAGTTTGTTGTTGCACCATTACGTGAGTTTGACGTTTGTATAACCGCATTACCTTGCGCGCCCGTCGCTGCATTTTGATTCTGCTGGTTGGCCTGCTGCGGGTTCTGGTTATTGTTTTGATTTTGGTTCGCATTGTTAGCATTAGCGGCGTTATTTGCCGGTGTTGCTATAGGCGCTGTGGGTGCCGGTGCCGGCTGGTTAGATAATGCACCAGGGACGCCGCCCACGTTGGGCCCACCACGCTGCTCACTTTGACTGGTTTGTTGTGAGCGAATAGCGGCTTGATTTGGTGCAGAGTTGGGCTGGTATTGTTCATCGGTTTGTTCACGTGCGGAAAAGTCGACCTGTGCTGTCACTTGCGCATGCACGTTTCCGCCGCCGACAATCGGGGCAATAATGGCTTCAATGCGGCGCTGATACATAGACTCGATTTCTGTCACATATTTCAGCTGTGTCGCATTTATATCGCGTCCAGCAGCACCTGCGGAGGTGAACAGGCGGCCCATCTGGTCTACAACGGTGACGTTATCGGGGGGCAAGCCAGACACGCTGCTTGAAATCATGTAGACGATGGAGTTGATTTGCCCTTCATCCAAGGCACGGCCAAGTTGCAAGTTTAACGTTACGGACGCAGAAGGTGCCTTTTGTTCGCGAACAAACAGTGAGGGCTTAGGTATCGCCAGATGCACTCGTGCTGTTTGCACGGGGCCGAGCGTTTCAATGGTCCGTGACAGTTCGCCTTCTAGCGCCCGCTGATAGTTGATCTGCTCGCTAAATTGGCTGATACCAAACTTTTCCTGATCAAGCAATTCAAAACCAACCGCCCCGCCTTTGGGAAGCCCCAGTTGAGCCAAGCGTAAACGGGTTTCATACACGTTTGTTGAAGGGATCAGGATTGCACTACCACCTTCAGCAAATCGATAAGGGATATTCATTTTTGTCAGTTCGCTGACAATGGCTCCACCATCACGGTCATTGACATTATTGTAGAGCACCCGGTAATCAGGGCCTTTTGCCCATAGTACCATAGCGACAACAATTGCAATTGCAGCGGCCGCAGCAACTAACAGGGGAATTTTAGGATTGGCGCGCAAGCGGTTGAGTATCTCGCCAAACCCTTTTCCACCGGACATAAAACCGGTTGCGGCGTTCATACTCGTTCTCTGCTTGGTTGTTGAGCGATAAAATTAACGTTGGTACGTAACAAAACAGCACTCCCTGATTGCGCAATCGTTAATACGTGCACCTACTTTTGTCAGCATAGTATTATTTTCCGTAACGGCAAAAACGATGCTCTGATAAGGTGGCATTTTCCCCGTCTTTTACGCCTTTTAGGATAAGACTGATATGGTAGTTTAGTGCACTGTGTTATAGCCAACCGACATTATTTTGATAACAGCCAGCTATGATTTTTTGCCGCATATCAGGGTATCTGTTGTAATCATTTTTAAGTCGGTTGGCTATAATTGGGTGATTTTTTGTGCGATGGAAGAGTGGGGCAGTAAGCCCCTTGTCGCAAAATCATTTGCGAAAGTTGTGGGGCATTCCTGTCGGAAAAGGTGAGAGACAATGTCAGTTCAAGGTATTGAGAGCGTAGTGCAGCAATTGCAGGCTACCGCGTTACAAGCGGGGAACAATCCTGGCGTTAAACCGACTATAGAACTTGGTTTTGCGAGTGAGCTAAAGTCTGCATTGGATAACATTAGTGGCACTCAACAAGCCGCACGTGAGCAATCGCAAAAGTTCACCTTGGGTACACCGGGCGTTGAATTGAATGATGTGATGGTGGATTTACAGAAATCCTCAATCAATATGCAAATGGGTATCCAGGTACGTAACAAGCTGGTTGCTGCTTATCAGGAAATGATGAGCCTTTCCGTCTGAGCCGGTATCTGGCGAAATCGAGTTGGTGGGCTTCAGTGTAAAAAAACCATTCCGACGACGTCAGAATGGTTTTTTATTGCATGAGAGCCTGTTTAAGATTTTGTGTAAATGCCTTTCCTCAGAAGTGACCGTCAAGGCGGTCGCTGAACTCGATAATATAGCCAACCGACATTATTTTGATAACAGCCAGCTATGCTTTTTTTCCGCATATCAGGGTATCTGTTGTAATCATTTTTAAGTCGGTTGGCTATATGTAGGCAAATACTCCACCATATACCCTGCATCGATGATGACTTGTTGAATATTATGTTTTTTGTGAAAAGTTGCATTGTTCATCACGATTACCCTGTTTTTAGGGAGTACTGGGATAAGGACTTGTGTGACCCAGGAATAGAAAACATCGCTGTTAATATTGATATCAAATAATCCGATAGCAAACAGCGTTGTGCCTAATAACGCGCCGATAACATTTGTTCTTCCCTTGGCTCCCCCGTTCTTCAGCCCAAAACACCGTTGACCTTTTGGGGAATAGCCGTGAGTCCGTGGGGTATCGTGTGGAAAACCACTTTCATCAATAAAAACAATAGGTTTACCTTCTTTTTCATACTGTTGTATTTTTTGTTGAAATGCTTGCCGGGCGCTTTCGTCGGCTTTCGGATGGGGTAGAGTTTTTTTTATAGGTCAATCCCAGCTTTTTAAGAGCTTGCCAAATGGCCTTCTGACAAACGCCAAAACGCTCTGCACGTTCTTTTTGGTAAGCATCTTGATATTGTTCAACATCTTTGTGCACGATGCACAGCTGGATGCGGGCTTCCGGGTAGACCGTGTTGATGGCCTCCTGGAACCCTTTCAGGCCGTCCACACAGGCAATGAGGATGTCGGTCAGGCCACGGTTTTTCAGTTCTGTCAGCACGTTCAGCCAGAACTTTGCACCTTCATTTTCGGCCAGCCACATCCCCAGTAGCTCTTTCTGGCCTTCGATATTGATACCCAGCGCCAGGAACACAGACTTATTGATAACGCGGCTGTCCTGCCGGACTTTCAGAACGATACAGTCAAGGTAAACAATGGGATAAACCGCATCCAGGGGGCGATTTTGCCATTCAACAACCTGCTCCATAACGGCATCGGTGACCTTCGATACCAGGGCGGGTGAGACATCCGCGTCATACAGCTCTTTGAACGCAGCGGCAATTTCGCGGGTGGTCATCCCTTTGGCATACAACGATAAAATCTGGTTATCCATCCGGGTGAGCCGGGTCTGGTTCTTCTTCACCAGTTGCGGTTCAAAGGAACCATCACGATCACGTGGTGTACGCAGTTCCAGCGGATCATCGCCGGTGGTAACAGTCTTTGTGGAGTAGCCATTGCGCGTGTTAGTTCCAGATTTGGACTGGTGCTTCTCATGCCCGAGGTGATGGGTCATTTCAGCATTAAGGGCAGCTTCAACGCAGATCTTTTTCAGCAGGCGATCAAACTGGTTGAGAGCGTCAGGGGTTTTGAGATTTTTGGCCAGCTCGTTAGCCAGAGCCTGTAACTGTTTTTCGTCCATAAAGTAACCTGCTTTTGATGTTGGATTGAACATATCAAAATCAGGCAATTACACAATCTCGTGTACAGGCTCGCGCTCATCCGTCACCCTCTTCACCTTACCAACGTCAAACGCGCTGGATACGGAGCAACCCGCATCATCCGCACTATTGGGTATCGTGCGCTAGCAGCACACGGACAACACTAAACAATAACGGCCACAATGCGTGGCCGTTCAGATTGCTTACACGTCCGTTTAGACAACTACCACTCGTAGGCCACCGCATACAGCAGAGCACGACGCTGATGTTTCTGTTGCAGATAACGGGCATAGTGAATATGCCGATAAGTGCGTGACTGGGCTTCCAACCAACGGCCTCTGCGCCGCTGAACCTGGCGTAACATGCTCCACCGGATCACTTCATTTCTGCTGCGTCCCATGACAACACTCTTTATCGAAAACGGGAGGGGGTGCGGCGTGGTAGTATAGCGCGTTTTCAGGTCAATCCAAGCGTCGTGCTCTTTTTGCTGTGTCTGTACCGGCAATTTCTTCCTATTCTATTCAGACGAAAGGAATTTCCTCTTTTGGCAAACTATGCGTACACTTTATGTCAATCGTGTGCCGAAGGGATCTGTGTGCTGCTATGACGACTTTTTACACTCTGTTTAGTTGGCTACTGGTTCTGGGTTACTGGCTGCTGATCGCTGGCGTTACGCTTCGTGTCTTGATGAAGCGCCGTGCGGTTCCTTCTGCAATGGCCTGGTTGCTGGTCATCTATATTCTGCCGCTGGTCGGTATCATCGCCTACCTTTCGTTTGGCGAGCTGCATCTGGGTAAGCGACGCGCCGAACGCGCCAGCCGCATGTGGCCATCAACGGCTAAATGGCTGCTGGAGTTGGCTGAGTATCGGCAGATCTTCGCCACTGAAAACAGTAAAGTGGCGCGCTCACTGTTCCAACTGTGCGAACGTCGTCAGGGGATCGGTGGTATCAAGGGAAACCAGTTGCAGTTGCTGACCACTTTTGAAGATACCATCAAAGGGCTGGTGCGTGATATTGATCTGGCACGCAGCGACATTGAGATGGTGTTTTACATCTGGCAACCAGGCGGACTGGTTGAACAGGTTACTGCGGCCTTGAAGAAAGCGGCTCAGCGCGGTGTAACCTGTCGAATTTTGCTCGATTCTGCGGGCAGCGTCGATTTCTTTCACAGTACCTATCCCTCACAGATGCGCGAGGCAGGGATTGAGGTAGTGGAAGCCCTCAAGGTAAACCTGTTCCGTGCTTTTCTGCGTCGCATGGATTTGCGACAGCACCGCAAAGTGGTCCTGATTGATAACCGGATTGCCTATACCGGCAGCATGAACATGGTCGATCCACGCTTTTTCAAACAGGATGCAGGCGTCGGCCACTGGGTCGATTTGATGGCTCGTATTGAAGGTCCGATCACCACCACCATGGGCATTATCTATTGCTGCGACTGGGAAATGGAAACGGGTCAACGCCTGCTGCTGCTGCCGCCAGATGTCGGTTTGATGCCGTTCGAGCAGGAACGTGGGCATACTGTGCAGGTGATTGCATCAGGTCCGGGCTACCCCGAAGACATGATCCACCAAGCGTTGCTGACGGCCGTCTACTCCGCACGACACCAGTTGATCATGACCACACCCTACTTCGTCCCCAGTGACGATCTGCTGCACGCTATCTGCACGGCGGCACAGCGCGGCGTCGATGTCAGTATTATCCTGCCGCACAAAAACGACTCCGTCTTGGTCGGTTGGGCCAGCCGCGCGTTTTTCAATGAATTATTTACCGCAGGGGTAAAAATCTATCAGTTTCAAGATGGATTACTGCACACCAAAAGCGTGTTAGTCGACGAGCAACTCAGTCTGGTAGGCACCGTCAACCTGGACATGCGCAGCCTGTGGCTCAATTTTGAAATTACGCTGGTGATCGACGATGACGGTTTCGGCAGCGATCTGGCCTGCGTACAGGAAGATTACATCGCTCGATCACGCCTGATGGATGAAAGCAAATGGCAACAGCGTCCTTACTGGCAGCGTATTGTCGAGCGCCTGTTTTACTTTTTCAGCCCATTTTTGTGATGCTCAGGTTCCCGACAATCGCCGTGCGTTGCGCTGTCAATAGACGAGCCGTCATGTTCTAATAGTGCCATTACTGAATCTATGGAAATGCCTTATGGACCTGAACAACCGTCTTACGGAAGATGAAACGCTCGAGCAAGCTTACGATATCTTTCTTGAACTGGCGTCTGACAACCTCGATCCGGTGGATATCATCCTGTTCAATCTTCAATTTGAGGAGCGCGGTGGTGCAGAATTATTTGATCCCGCCGAGGACTGGCAAGAGCATGTCGATGTCGATTTGAATCCCGACTTTTTTGCAGAAGTGGTGATTGGATTGGCGGAAAAAGATGGCGACCCGATCAACGACGTGTTTGCGCGTATTTTGATTTGCCGTGAAAAAGACAACAAGATGTGCCATATCTTGTGGCGTGAGTAACCCCTCTCCCTAACGGCATAGGTATCTACACATCATAAAGGGTTAAAAACCACCATAGCGAAGTGGGCAAGTTCTTCCGGGGTATAGTCTGCTAATAACGTCAAGGTATTTAGCAGGATGGATAGTCCGGCAAGCAGCGCTGGGGCGCTTTCTTTACGCCCTCGTTTTTGTTGTCGTCCGGATAATCGGCAAATTAACTGACGGGCTGCCGCATTGTCGTCTCCTTCAGCGCGTTGCAGCCGCCATACCAGCACACATGCCATGCTAGCTATCAATAACCTGCGTAGCAGTGCACCAGCACTGCGCTGAAGCCATTTTTCTACATCATGACCGGCACCTTTCAGCAGCTTAAAAAAGGATTCAATACCCCAGCGCCAGTAATACCAGCGAGCGACTTCCGCGCTGGTGATCTCGTTGCTAACGTTTGTGAGCAGCGTCCGATAAATTTACCGTAAGTATCGGTAAGGCGAACCACAACTAATCTGAGTGTCAGAGCTACGCTTGGCTGAACTTTCACTCGCCGTCCGGTGTTCTTGTCTTTCCGCTTCGCTTTTGCTGTTCGCGTTATGATCACGGATGTTTCCCCGATCTCCATATTGGCTTTTTTCCCTTTCCAGCCAACCTGTCCGTTTGCGATAAATGGCAGATCGTCTGCAATTTCACCAATTTTACGGGTGTCACCGCCCCACTCGGCCCGATGCCCTTCCTTTCCCCGGATAAGCCAACATATTCCCTGGGAGCTTAATGTGCGCATATGCCCGATAGAGTCACCTTCACGGTCAATGAGATGAACTAACTTCTTCCCGGTATCAAGAGACTCAACGCGGGCGATATCAGCCGTCAAAGCATCCATATGAGTCAGACTCTCAGACAAGCCCTCGGTTAGCGTTGAACGACAACCCGCCCTATCGGTTAGAGTTTGAGACAGGGGCGCTATTGGTAAACCATTTGCAGCATCAAGCAGTAGGCTGGTTTGTAGTTCATAACCGACGTCGCCACCATGCGTCATTTTCAAACGTTCTTCTTTCCCATTGTGGGTACGAAACTGTAAATGAGACCAGTCGTGAACGACGGGAGCGTATGGATGCGGGCTAAGTGCAACCTGCCGGAGAGCCAGCGAAATAATCGGTTCATTGAGCTGACTGAAGCTAATACGTTCATTATTAAAAAAACGCCAAACGGCCTGAGTAGTGGCGAATGTTGTTTTCTGCGCGCAGGCAAGGTCTTTAACGGCTGACGCCAATGGTGCTGGGGGAGTCATGTGTTGCTTAACCAGACGCTGATAACGCCGGTTAAGGCGGGCATCAATTCCGCCGATGGATAAGTTGAGATCATGCAGCAACGTAATAGCAGATATTGCAAAAGATGTGTAGATACCTATGCCCAACAAGGCGAGGTTGGCGAGCCCGAGCTCCAACAACGCATAGCTGGTCAGATGCAGCGTAGCCTAGGCAAAACACCACAGGCCGAGCATGCGGCGGCAGCGGATCAACAACGGTTGTTTGCCGTAGTGCGCCAGCGGTGTCACCATCAGCGTTGCCAGCAGCAGTTTTAGCGCCATTCGTCCGGTAAAATGCTGGATATCTTTAGCAGGATCGGCGCTCAACGCCCCTTGTTGAATGGCATATAGCTAAACGACTTAATTTTGACTACATTATTTAAATGAGCTATTCAATTGATTTTAGACGTAAAGTGATATCTACACGGGAAGAAGAAGGGTTGAGTATCCGAGAAACAGCGAAGCAATTTCGGATTGGCCCTGCCTCTGTATCGCGTTGGATTAATCAAATAGCGTCAAAAGCATCGACCACGCGTCAGCGAAAGAGCGATAAATCCGAGTTGATAAAAGATGTTGAACCATATCCAGATGCTTACCAAAAAGAACGTGCAGAGCGTTTTGGCGTTTGTCAGAAGGCCATTTGGCAAGCTCTTAAAAAGCTGGGATTGACCTATAAAAAAACGCTACGTCATCCGAAAGCCGACGAAAGCGCCCGGCAAGCATTTCAACAAAAAATACAACAGTATGAAAAAGAAGGTAAACCTATTGTTTTTATTGATGAAAGTGGTTTTCCACACGATACCCCACGGACTCACGGCTATTCCCCAAAAGGTCAACGGTGTTTTGGGCTGAAGAACTGGGGAGCCAAGGGAAGAAGAAATGTTATCGGCGCTTTATTAGGCACAACGCTGTTTGCTATCGGATTATTTGATATCAATATTAACAGCGATGTTTTCTATTCCTGGATCACACAAGTCCTTATCCCAGTACTCCCTAAAAACAGGGTAATCGTGATGGACAATGCAACTTTTCACAAAAAACATAATATTCAACAAGTCATCATCGATGCAGGGTATATGGTGGAGTATTTGCCTACATATTCGCCAGATCTTAACCCCATTGAGCATAAATGGGCACAAGCAAAAAGCAAAAAAAGAGAGAGTGGTTGCGATACAGAGATTTTGTTCTCAGTCCATATGGTGTAATCAAAATTAAGTCGCTTGGCTATATTTGTAACAGGTAGTATTAACAACAGTGGTGAATACGGTACGGGGGGGTGACCTCGTGCGGCGAGTGGAGGATGCAGGGATGGGCGAATGACGAAATTTTCTTCATTGATGACGATGGTGCTGATAGTCGTCATATCCCTCCTGTTTATCATAGGGTTAGTCACCATTGTTGATGTGTATTAGTCGCGACTAGATCTGACACTGGACCTTGAAAGGTTGAGAGTTACCGGTTTTGATATGGGTGTCTAATCCTTAAACAAAACGCGAGGTAACTCTCATGCTTCATACTAACAATCCCATTATCAAACACAAAGCCGGCCTGCTCAATCTCGCCGAAGAACTCGGTAACGTATCAAAAGCCTGCAAGAGCATGGGCGTGTCACGCGATACATTTTACCGTTATCAGGAACTGGCTGCTGAAGGCGCCATTGATGCGCTGGTTAACCAGAACCGCCGGGTTCCGAACCTGAAGAACCGCGCCGACGAAGCCACTGAACGCACGGTTGTTGATTATGCTATTGAGTTCCCGCCCCATGGGCAGCACCGGACCAATAATGAGCTGTGTAAAAAAGGCGTGTTTATCTCCGGCAGCGGCGTGCGCTCCATCTGGCAACGACACGACCTGGAGAACTTCCGTAAACGCCTGAAGGCGCTTGAGGAAAAGGTCGCCAGAGAAGGCATTGTCCTTACCGACGCTCAAATCGCAGCCCTGGAGAAGAAGGCGCACGATGATGAGGCCTGCGGTGAAATCGAGACGGCACATCCCGGGTATCTGGGCTCGCAGGACACCTTCTACGTGGGCAATCTGAAGGGGGTGGGCCGTATCTACCAGCAGACGTTCGTGGATACGTACTCGAAAGTGGCGCACTGCAAGCTGTATACGAATAAAACACCGCTCACCGCCGCCGACCTGCTCAATGATCGCGTACTCCCGTTCTACGAGGCTCAGGGACTGCCGGTGCTGAGAATACTGACCGACAGGGGTACGGAGTACTGTGGTAAAGTGGAGCAGCATGATTATCAGCTTTATCTGGCTATCAACGATATCGAGCATACGAAAACGAAGGCGATGTCTCCGCAGACGAACGGCATCTGCGAACGCTTCCATAAAACCATTTTGCAGGATTTTTATCAGGTTACGTTCGGCAAGAAGTTATATGGAGACCTGGAAAGCCTGCAGGTAGATCTGGACAACTGGTTGTGGCATTACAATAATGAGCGAACTCATCAGGGAAAAATGTGCTGCGGGCGTACGCCGATGGCCACTTTACTCGATGGAAAACGGATCTGGGCAGAAAAGAATCTGAACCAGATGTAATCTGACAGACACCTGTATAAATAATCGGTAACTGTCAGATCAGGTCTGAGCTAGTACAGTTGATGATAATCTCCAGCAGGTTGATAACCAGCTTCATGCTATCGCGACCAGCATCGATCAGGCGCTGTTGGTTCAACCTCCTGAGCGGTTACGCTTTTTGCTGCCCTCAATGATGAAGGCTGCGGGGGTTGTGCTCCTAGAGATCCGAGACCTCGATCACAACCTGCAATTTTCGCTGCGATTGCCGGAACTGATGAGTGCAGAAGGCGATTATGTGCACCATGTGATGCAGCTGCCGCTGATGCAAAACGCCGATTTTCGCGTCAACCTTACCTATCTTGATCCCTTTTTCGGCTCGCCGCGCTGGATTTTCTCCACTATTGCCATGGTGGTGGCGATGGCGTGCATGCCTGCGCTACTGGTGTTTGCCGTGCGGCGTTTTCGCCGCAAGGTGGCAGGGCACGAACAGTTGGAGACGCGCGCAAACCGCATTCTGCGCGGTGAACGCGAATCGGTGGCGCACGGTTTGGTGCACGAATGGCCCGATAGCGCTAGCGGTGCGTTCGATCAGCTGCTGTCGGACCTTGCCGACGCACGCGAGGAACGCAGCCGACTGGATACGCTGATCCGCGCATTCGCCGCCCAAGATGCGGAAACTGGATTGAGTAATCGCCTGTTTTTCGATAACCAACTCACCACGCAGCTGGAAGACGCGGAAGCGGAAAATGTCGACACCCACGGCGTGGTATAGCCAACCGACTTAAAAATGATTACAGCCAATTCCCTGATATGTGGCAAAAAAATACAGCTAATTGTTATCAAAATAATGTCGCTTGGCTATAATGATGATTCACCTGCCGGATTTCGATACCTTGCAGGAAACGCATCGCTGTGCCAATGAACTGCGTGAGTACCGCAATACGCTGGTCAATATGCTCTCGACCTTATGCGTTATCCCTCCGCGCTACTGGCGCGCTATTTCAACAGTGATTTTGCCGTGCTGCTGCCACACCGTTCGCCGAAAGAAGCGGATATTATTGCGGCGCAGTTAGTCAAAGCGCTGGATATTCTGCCGATCACGCCGCTTATCGATCATGAGGATGTACTGCATATCGGCATCTGTGCCTATGCCAGCGGGCAGAGTTCTGAGCAGGTGATGGAGAGTGTGGAGGATGCTACGCGCAATGCGGTATTGCAGGGAGGAAACAGCTGGTGCGTATTTGACCGGCAGGTGCCAGACAAGGGGCGCGGCAGCGTGAAATGGCGCACATTGCTGGAACAGACGCTGGCAAAAGGTGGCCCGCATCTGTATCAAAAACCGGCGGTGACGCGCGATGGCATGGTACATCATCGGGAAATCATGCCGCGTATCACCGATGGTGATCAGGTTCTGCTAGCCGCCGAATATATAGCCAAGCGACATTATTTTGATAACAATTAGCTGTATTTTTTTGCCACATATCAGGGAATTGGCTGTAATCATTTTTAAGTCGGTTGGCTATATACCGCTGGTACAGCAATTGGGGCTGACGCCCAATTATGATCGGCTGCTGGTGACACAAATCATCGCGTTGTCTGCTTCCTGGCCGCTGGAGACGTTGGCGATGCCCGTCAATGTGGATTCGCTGTTGCAGCGTCCTTTCTGGCGTTGGTTACAAGAAGTGCTATTGCAATGCCCGAAACAGCAGCGTCAACGCATATTGTTTGAACTTGCTGAGTCAGATGTGTGTCAGTATATCGAGCGCTTGCGTCCTATTCTGAATACTCTGGTGGGATTGGGGGATTGGGGGATTGGGGGATTGGCTGGCGGTGGCGCAAGCCGGGCTGACCTTGGTCAGCACGACCTATATTAGAACGTTGCAGGTGGAAATCATCAAGTTGCATCTAGGTCTGGTGCGCCGTTTTGAACGCAGGACGGAAAATCAACTTTTTGTACAAAGCCTGATCGAAGCCTGCAAGGGAACCTCCGCCAACGTGTTTGCCGCAGGCGTCAGAACTCAGGAAGAGTGGAATACTCTATCGAGTCGCGGTGTCTATGGTGGCCAGGGCGATTTTTTCGCGGCGTCTATCCCTGTCAGCGATGAGTTGAAAAAATATTCACCTCGGCATCGTGTTTAGGGTGAATGTCACAGGTAAATTGACGTAGAATGCGTGGTTTATAAATCGGTTAGTGTGCACTTATTGCATGGACTGGCCGATAAAATGTTAGATTTTGTGTCCTGTGTTGATGTCATCCGACTGCGTGAAAAAGCGGTAACTCGCTTTACCGCACAAAGAAATATCGCCCCGACGGTTTTTCAGGGGAACGTGATGCGTATGACACAGGGGAATTTTTTCACCGATGCAGAGCTCTGTCGTGCCTTGTCGCTGCACCGTGTGGTTGGTAAAGTAGGTGGATTTCTTTTCGCCCCCAGCTTGCAGGATTATCCTTTCGTTATGTTTAAAAAATTTCGTGGCATGTTTTCCAACGACTTGTCCATCGACCTGGGCACCGCCAATACCCTGATTTATGTTAAAGGGCAGGGCATTGTACTGAATGAGCCGTCTGTGGTCGCTATCCGTCAGGATCGTGCAGGTTCGCCTAAGAGCGTCGCTGCCGTAGGCCATGAAGCCAAACAGATGCTTGGTCGTACTCCGGGTAATATCGCAGCTATCCGCCCGATGAAAGACGGTGTTATCGCCGACTTCTTCGTGACCGAGAAAATGTTGCAGCACTTTATCAAACAAGTGCACAGCAACAGCTTTATGCGTCCGAGCCCACGCGTACTGGTGTGTGTGCCAGTCGGTGCTACTCAGGTTGAACGTCGTGCCATTCGCGAATCTGCGCAAGGGGCCGGGGCGCGCGAAGTGTTCCTGATTGAAGAACCGATGGCGGCGGCTATCGGTGCTGGACTGCCGGTTTCTGAAGCAACGGGCTCCATGGTGGTGGATATCGGTGGCGGTACCACAGAAGTGGCGGTTATCTCCCTGAACGGTGTGGTCTACTCTTCTTCCGTGCGTATTGGTGGCGACCGCTTCGATGAAGCTATCATCAATTATGTGCGCCGTAACTACGGCTCACTGATCGGTGAAGCAACGGCGGAACGCATCAAGCACGAAATTGGTTCTGCGTATCCGGGCGATGAAGTACGCGAAATCGAAGTGCGTGGTCGTAACCTGGCTGAGGGCGTACCGCGCGGCTTTACCCTTAACTCGAACGAGATTCTGGAAGCGTTGCAGGAGCCGTTGACCGGCATCGTGAGCGCGGTGATGGTTGCGCTGGAACAGTGCCCGCCAGAGCTGGCTTCCGATATTTCTGAACGCGGCATGGTGTTGACCGGTGGTGGCGCACTGCTGCGTAACCTAGATCGCCTGCTGATGGAAGAGACCGGCATCCCTGTCGTGGTTGCCGAAGATCCGCTGACCTGCGTGGCTCGCGGTGGCGGTAAAGCGCTGGAAATGATCGACATGCACGGCGGTGATCTGTTCAGCGAAGAGTAAGAGTGCCGAATAAAAGGAAGGGGAACCGTATGGGGAAACAGCGTTGTTTTTCATCCCGTAGGGTAGCCCCTCTTTTTTTATTCTGTGGCGAGTCGTTTTCACGGGTATCGCCATTAGCGTAATTCCCGGCGCCCCTCTGCCCCTGCGTTTCTGCGGGCATGACGGCGGTGAATAACACGAATGTTAGCTTTCGTTTCGAGCGTGTCGGGCGTTCTTTATTCGCGTTGAGGAATACGCAACCTTTATGAAGCCGATTTTTAGCAGGGGACCTTCCCTGCAATTGCGACTTTTTCTTGCCGTCTTCACGGCGATGGCGATCATTATCGCCGATAGCCGCTTGGGGACGTTTCTCAAGATCCGTACCTATATGGATACGGCGGTCAGCCCGTTCTATTTTCTCGCCAACGGGCCGCGTGAAGTATTGGATAATGTCTCTGAATCGCTGGCGACCAAAAATCAGCTGGCTCTGGAAAACCGTGCGTTACGCCAGGAACTGCAGCTGCGTAACAGCGATCTGCTGCTGCTCGGCCAACTGAAACAGGAAAACGCGCGTCTGCGCGAACTGTTGGGGTCACCGCTGCGTCAGGACGAGCA
Source organism: Symbiopectobacterium sp. RP (assembly GCF_050472005.1). Classification (NCBI taxonomy): domain Bacteria; kingdom Pseudomonadati; phylum Pseudomonadota; class Gammaproteobacteria; order Enterobacterales; family Enterobacteriaceae; genus Symbiopectobacterium; species Symbiopectobacterium sp. RP. Next base: position 682,901 of record NZ_JBGOGS010000002.1, read on the forward strand.
GAAAATGGTGACCCAGGTGATTTCCGCAGGCACAGACCCCTATAGCGATCAGGTGGTGATTGATAAAGGGGCGGCGCACGGGGTCTACGAAGGGCAACCGGTTATCAGTGATAAAGGGGTGCTCGGACAGGTTGTCGCGGTCGGTCAGTTGACCAGCCGTGTGCTGCTGATCTGCGATGTTTCCCATGCGCTGCCGATTCAGGTGCTGCGCAATGATATCCGCGTGATTGCTGCAGGTAATGGCTGCACTGACGATTTGCAACTGGAGCATTTACCCAACAACACCGATATTCGCGTCGGTGATGTGCTGGTGACATCTGGACTGGGTGGTCGTTTCCCTGAAGGGTATCCGGTGGGCGCCGTCTCTGAAGTGAAGGTGGATACGCAACGCGCCTACACCGTTATCAAGGCGCATCCTACTGCCGCTCTGCAACGTTTACGCTATCTGCTGTTGCTGTGGGGCGTTGACGATGTGTCGGGCAAAGGGTTGCCGCCGCAAGAAGTGCATCGTGTCGCCAACGAACGCTTGATGCAGATGATGCCCCAGGTTCTGCCCTCTCCCGATGAAATGGGCCCGCCGGCACCGCCTGCTGTCGCAGCACCTGCCGCGCCGCAGCAGGGCAACGCACAGCCGAAAAACGCCCCTGCGCGCAGTGAGTCTCAAGCTCAACAACCTCAACGTAATACGCCACCTGTTGCTACGCCAGCACAAAGAGGACGCCAATGAACCGCTATCGCCGTCACGGCAACTGGATCATCTGGTTATCGTTCCTGATCGCCATGGTGCTGCAAATCATGCCGTGGCCGGATCAGTTCTATCATTTCCGGCCATCGTGGCTGTCGCTGTTTCTGATTTATTGGGTAATGGCGTTACCGCATCGGATTAACGTTGGTACCGGCTTTGTGCTGGGAATGGTGATGGATCTTATTTTAGGATCCACGCTCGGCGTGCGTGCGCTGGCACTCAGCATTGTCGCCTATCTGGTGGCCTTCAAGTTTCAACTGTTCCGCAATATGGCGCTCTGGCAACAAGCCCTGATCGTTATGGTGCTTTCGCTGGTGATGGATCTGATTGTTTTCTGGGCAGAGTTCTTGGTAAGCAATGTGTCATTCAGGCCGGAAAATTTGTGGAACTGTGTGGTCGATGGCGTGTTGTGGCCTTGGCTATTCCTGTTGATGCGCAAAATTCGCCGTCAGTTCACAGTACAATAATCAATAAGGGCGTAGTCCTTAACCGGATCGCCTACAGTAGAATACGTAGAGTGACTACGTAGCGAGGATATATGACTGCGCTCTATCTGGCCTCGGGTTCGCCGCGCCGCCGCGAACTGCTTACGTTGCTGGATATCCCTTTTGAACGGTTGCGTGTTGATGTTATCGAGCAGCGGGCAGCACATGAAACGGCAGAGGTCTATGTACGCCGTCTAGCGCAGGATAAAGCGCAGGCAGGGGTTGCTGCCGCACAGCAAGATTTGCCCGTGTTGGGGGCCGATACCATCGTGGTGCTGGAAGAACAGGTACTAGAAAAACCGCGCGACGAAGCCCATGCCGCGCACATCTTATCGATGCTTTCAGGGCGACAGCATCAGGTGATGACTGCGGTCACATTGGCCGATCGTCGCACCCGGTGCAGCGCGCTGGTGGTGACCGACGTGACGTTTCGCGCGCTGACGCAGCAGGACATTACCCACTACGTTGCCAGCGGTGAGCCGATGGATAAAGCGGGAGCCTACGGCATTCAAGGTAAAGGCGGCTGTTTCGTTAAAGCGATCGCTGGCAGTTACCACGCGGTTGTCGGTTTGCCGCTGGTGGAAACCCATGAATTGTACAATCAGATTATAGCGTTACGAACGGCAGGAGCAGAAAATGACAGCTGAGTTATTGGTCAACGTGACGCCGTCGGAAACGCGCGTTGCCTACATTGACGGCGGAATACTGCAAGAGATCCATATTGAGCGCGAAGCGAAACGCGGCATCGTTGGCAATATCTATAAAGGCCGTGTCAGCCGGGTATTGCCGGGCATGCAGGCCGCGTTCGTGGATATCGGGCTGGATAAAGCGGCGTTTTTGCACGCGTCAGACATCATGCCCCATACTGAATGCGTGGCCGGGGAAGAACAGAAAAACTTCCACGTGCGCGATATTGCTGAACTGGTGCGCCAAGGGCAGGACTTGATGGTGCAGGTGGTGAAAGACCCGCTCGGTACCAAAGGTGCCCGACTGACCACCGATATTACGCTGCCATCGCGCTATCTGGTTTTCATGCCCGGCGCGGCCCACGTTGGGGTTTCACAGCGTATTGAAAGTGAAGTGGAACGTGAACGCCTGAAGAAAATCGTCAGTGAATATTGCGACGAGCAGGGCGGGTTTATTATCCGCACAGCGGCAGAGGGGATTGGGGAAGATGAGCTTTCTTCAGACGCTGCGTTCCTCAAACGCCTGTGGACCAAAGTCAGCGAGCGTAAAAAGCGTAACCAGACCAAATGTAAGCTGTACGGTGAAGTGGCGCTGGCGCAGCGTATCCTGCGTGATTTTGCCGGTGCGGCGTTGGATCGCATCCGCATCGACTCCCGTCTGACTTATGACGCGCTGCTGGAGTTCACCACGGACTATATTCCGGAAACCACCAATAAGCTGGAGCATTACGCCGGACGCCAGCCGATTTTCGATCTCTATGACGTGGAGAATGAAATTCAGCGTTCGCTGGACAGAAAGGTTGAGCTGAAATCCGGTGGTTATCTGATCATCGATCAAACCGAGGCGATGACGACGATAGACATTAATACCGGGGCCTTTGTCGGTCATCGCAATCTGGATGAGACCATCTTTAACACCAATATCGAAGCGACGCAGGCCATTGCCCGCCAACTGCGGCTGCGCAACCTAGGTGGTATTATCATTATCGATTTCATCGACATGAGTAATGAGGACTACCGTCACCGGGTGCTGCACTCTCTGGAGCAGACGCTCGCCAAAGATCGGGTTAAAACCAGTATTAACGGATTCTCTCAACTAGGATTAGTGGAGATGACGCGCAAGCGCACTCGTGAGAGCATTGAACATGTGCTGTGTCATCAGTGCCCGACTTGCCATGGTCGCGGCAGGGTGAAAAGCGTCGAGACTGTTTGCTATGAAATCATGCGTGAAATTGTGCGGGTGCACCATGCCTATGACACCGATCGCTTCCTGATGTACGTATCGCCTGCGGTGGCTGAGGTATTGAAAAGCGAAGAGTCCCACGCCCTGGCAGAAGTGGAAATTTTTGTCGGTAAACAGGTTAAGGTACAGATTGAGCCGTTGTACAGCCAGGAACAGTTTGATGTGGTGATGATGTAGTCCCCATGTCGATGATAAACCGAACAGAATGACTTCCCCGCGTCGCCTGCGACGAAGATCAAGGAGAATAGTGTGAGGCGACTGCCCGGCCTATTGCTGATGACGGGTGCTACGATTGTTGTTGTCGTGGCGCTGATCGTCAGTGGTTTACGATTAGCGATGCCGCAGCTCGATCGTTTTCGGCCGCAAATCATGGCGTGGGTTACGTCGACGACGGGCGTATCGGTTGACGCGCAACGCCTTACTGGCAGCTGGGCTTCTTTTGGGCCGACGCTTTCGATCGATGGCCTGACGAGCGAGTCGCCTGCTGCGCGCTGGCGGGCAGCGCGCATCACGCTCGTGCTGGATGTGTGGCAGTCATTGCTGCATGCGCGCTGGCAGTTTCGCGATCTGACGTTCCACCGCATGCACTTGACGCTGGATGCCACATTGACCGGGCAGCGGGCCGACGGTAGCCTGATCGAAACCGATCGTCTCAGTACACTGTTCCTCCAGCAGTTCGATCATTTCGATCTGCGCGACAGCCGCCTCTCTTTCCTCACGCCTTCTGGCGATCGTGCGGAGCTCGCCATCCCACAATTGACCTGGTTGAACCGCAACAATCGACATCGTGCCGAAGGGCAAATCAGCCTGTCGAGTTTCAATGGGCAGCACGGCGTGGTGCAGGTACGCATGGATTTGCAGGCGATTCAGGGTCATCTGAATGACGGCACGGTGTACCTACAGGCTGACAATATTGATATGAAGCCTTGGATCAGCCGATGGCTAAAAAATAATACCGGGCTGGATAGCGCCAATTTCAATCTTGCAGCCTGGTTGCAGGTGCGCAGCGGAGCGCTGGTTGCCAGCGATGTCTTTTTGGCCCAGGGCTCGGCAGCTTGGAAAGAAGGAGACAACATCCATCGTCTGAGCGTAGACGAACTGGCACTGCATGCCACACGGGAAGGTGAAGGCTGGCAGGTTGCCGTGCCTGTCTTGAATCTGGCTACGGACGGTGTTGCCTGGCCGAAAGGGAGTCTGGCGGCGAGCTGGATACCCGCGTCGTCGGCAGAACAACAAGATATGCTGCGGGTGCGTGCCAGTGAACTGAGCCTGGCACGTTTGCGTGATTTGTTGCCGCTGCTGTCCACGGTGACGCTCGAGCTTAAAACGCGCTGGGAGGCGCTGCAACCGGAAGGGCTTCTGACACAACTGGCCCTTGATATTCCCTTAAAACAACCGGAAAAAAGTCGTTTTCAAGCGGCATGGCGCGATCTGCGCTGGAAAGCGTGGGAATGGTTGCCGGGCGGCGAAAAGCTGGCTGGCACGCTGAGTGGCAGCGTCGAACGCGGGCGCGTCACCTTTGCGTTGCCGCAAACTGTACTGCCCAGCGGTAATCAGTTCCGGGCACCGTTCGAGATTCAGCAGGTAAACGGTGCGGTAGATTGGATCAATGCCGCCGACGGCTGGGAAGTGTGGAGTAAAGGGCTGAATGTGCAGGCACGTGCGCTACAGGCTAAGGGCGATTTTCAATACCGTCACCCGCTGAATGGGGAGCCACGTCTGGATATTCTGGCGGGAATTCGGCTAGCCGATGCCTCTGAAGCTTGGCGTTACTTCCCAGAACCGCTGATGGGTGCGCCACTGGTGAACTACTTGACCCGTGCGTTAAAAGGGGGGCACGTCGACAACGCCACGCTGATTTTTGCCGGTAACCCGTCGCATTTCCTCTTTGAGCATAACGAAGGTCAGTTTCAGGTGTGGGTGCCGCTACGCGCGGCTACCTTTGAATTTGAAGCAGGCTGGCCCGTGCTGTCACCGTTGGATATCGATCTCAATTTTGCCAACAACGGCCTGTGGATGTCCGCGCCATCAACGCAGTTAGGGAATGTTGCCGGCAGAAATATTCTTGCCGCCATCCCTGACTACAGCAAAGAAAAGTTGCTGATTGATGGCGAACTTCAAGGGGAAGGGCCCGATGTCGGACACTATTTTGAACAAACGCCGCTCAAGGACAGCGTGGGGAGTGCGTTAAAGCAGATGCAAATTGGCGGTAACGTCAATGGTGCGCTGCACCTCGATATTCCCTTGGCACACGGCGCGGTAGAAGCCAGTGGCGATATTCAACTCAGTAACAATAGCCTGTATATCAAACCGCTGAATAGCACGCTAAAACAGCTCAAAGGACGCTTCCATTATCGCAATGGCACCCTGAACAGCGATGATATTGCGGCTAACTGGTTAGGGCAGCCCGTCACGTTCAGTTTCAATACCGAAGAGCAGGAAAAAGCTTTTCTGGTAAAGGTGGGGCTGAAGGGTGAATGGGCACCCGCGCTGTTCCCCGGTCTGCCAAAAACATTGCAAACCGTACTGTCGGGAACCGCCGCCTGGCGTAGCGATGTAACGGTGAATCTACCCTATAAAGGCGTTGAGACCTATGAGGTCAGCGTTGATGCCGACCTAAAAAATGTAAGCACTCGCTTACATGAGCCGCTCAATAAAGCACAGGGGACGCCGGTGCCGCTCAAGATTGCCGCCAAAGGGGATCTCAAAGGGTTCACGCTTGCAGGTAGTCTGGGAAAAACAGCACAGTTTAACAGCCAGTGGTTATTGCGTGGCGATGTGCTGACGTTAGCGCGCGCAATCTGGCAGCAGGGGGCACAAACGTCTCCCACGTTGCCGGAACAGTCTGAACTGGTGTTGGCTCTGCCCGCGCTGGATACGGAGCGTTGGTTAGGATTACTGCCCGCCCTGCGTGGTGATACCGTCTTGCGCAAAGGGGTGCAAAGCAATCTCCATGTGCCGGAAAGCGTGACGCTGCGTACGCCAGCGCTGCAACTGCTTGGTCAGCAGTGGCATGACGTGGTACTCAATAGCCGCAATACGCCGCAGGGTAATGAAATTCACACTACCGGGCGTGAGATTGATGCTAATTTGAAGGTCCCGCAGAGCGGCATGTGGCGCGCGGATATTCGCTATCTCTACTACAACCCGCAGTGGAAAGGGGATGAAGCAACCAACCCCGTAGCGCTGGCGGAGAAGAAATCACCGCTCAATGACCACAGCATCCGCTTTGAAGACTGGCCCGCGTTGCAGCTTGCCTGCGGGGAATGTTGGATTGCCGGGCAGAACCTGGGCCAAATAACGGCGACGCTGCAACCAGAAAAAGATAAGCTGACGCTCAGTGAGGGTGTGATCGATACTGGCAAAGCCAAGCTGACTGCCAGCGGCAGTTGGCAGGAGAATGCAGAAGGGGTTCGCACCGCACTCAAAGGGCGTTTGACGGGCGGTACGCTGGAGCAAAATGCCGACTGGTTTGGTATTGATACGCCGCTGCGCGCAGCAACCTTTGATGTTGACTATGATCTCTATTGGCGTGGTTCGCCGTGGGCACCACATCTGGCGAGCCTGAGCGGTATTTTGCACACGCGTATTGGCAAGGGCGATATTGTCAATGCGGGTACTGGTCAAGCGGGACGCTTGCTGCGTCTGGTGAGCTTTGATGCGTTACTGCGCAAATTGCAGTTTGATTTTAGCGATACCTTTGGTAAGGGCTTCTATTTTGATTCCATCCGTAGCACGGCTTGGATTAAAGACGGCGTGTTGCATACCGACGATCTGCTGGTAGACGGATTGGAAGCCGATATCGCCATGAAGGGCAGTGTCGATCTGGCTAACCGCCAAATTGCCATGGAAGCGGTGATTGCACCGGAAATTTCAGCCACGGTGGGTGTGGCTACCGCCTTTGTGGTCAACCCGGTGATTGGTGCTGCCGTGTTTGCGGCCAGCAAGGTGCTGGCACCGCTCTGGAACAAAATCTCGCTGATTCGCTACCAGATTCATGGCAGCCTAGATCAGCCTACGATTAAGGAAGTCCTGCGTGAGCCGCAAAAAAATGCGGTGCAGGAGCGGCGTTAATACGCCAGCATAGTGATGGCCCCCGTGCCGTTTATTCATTGGTTTCATGTGAACTAAAGTGGAAAAAATATGAGTCTTTCGTTTGTCAGTGAACAGTTACTCACTGCTAACAACTTGAGCCAGCAAGACCTGTTCTCGGTGTTAGAGGTATTGAATGAACGTCGCCTAGATTATGCCGATCTCTATTTTCAATCCAGTTACCATGAATCTTGGGTGTTGGAAGACCGCATCATTAAAGATGGCTCTTACAATATCGATCAAGGGGTCGGTATTCGCTCGGTAAGCGGGGAAAAAACCGGGTTTGCCTATGCAGACCAAATCACGCTCAATGCGCTGCACCAAAGCGCCCAGGCAGCGCGTAGCATCGTGCGCGAGCAGGGCACTGGCCGCGTTCGCACGCTGGGGGAAAACGCTCATCGTGCGCTGTATCTGCAGCTCAATCCGCTGGACAGCCTGAGCCGTGAAGAGAAACTGGCACTGCTGCAACGCGCAGACAGTGTGGCGCGCACGGCCGATGCCCGCGTGCAGGAAGTGAGCGTCAGCCTGACCGGTGTCTATGAATACGTGTTGGTGGCGGCAACCGACGGCACGCTGGCCGCTGATGTGCGTCCGTTGGTGCGCCTGTCGATCAGCGTGCTGGTTGAGCAGGATGGTAAACGTGAACGCGGTGCCAGCGGCGGTGGCGCGCGCGTGGGTTACGACTACTTCTGGCAAGTGGTGGACGGAGAAGCGCGGGTGGAGGCCTGGGCGAAAGAAGCGGTGCGTATGGCGCTGGTCAACCTTTCCGCTGTTGCTGCGCCTGCGGGTACGATGCCGGTGGTACTGGGCGCGGGCTGGCCGGGTGTGCTGCTGCATGAAGCTGTCGGACACGGACTGGAAGGGGATTTTAACCGCCGTGGCACGTCGGTGTTCAGCGGGCAGATGGGTAAGCTGGTTGCCTCTGAACTGTGTACCGTGGTGGATGATGGTACGCTGGAAGGACGCCGCGGTTCGCTGGCGATGGATGACGAAGGCGTGGCCGGGCAATACAACGTGCTGATTGAGAACGGTGTGCTGAAAGGTTACATGCAAGACAAGCTCAACGCGTGTTTGATGGGGGTGGCGCCGACCGGTAATGGTCGCCGCGAGTCTTATGCCCATTTGCCGATGCCACGCATGACCAATACTTACATGTTGGCGGGTAAATCGACGCCGGAAGAGATTATTTCCAGCGTGGAATACGGTTTATATGCGCCTAACTTTGGCGGTGGCCAAGTGGATATCACCTCCGGCAAGTTCGTGTTCTCCACCTCCGAAGCCTATCTGATTGAAAATGGTAAAGTCACGACGCCGGTTAAAGGGGCAACCCTGATTGGCTCGGGTATCGAAGCCATGCAACAGATATCCATGGTGGGTAACGATTTGGCATTGGATAAAGGCGTTGGCGTGTGTGGCAAAGAGGGCCAAACCCTACCCGTTGGCGTTGGGCTACCGACGCTGAAACTGGACAGCATGACGGTGGGCGGTACGGCGTAATTCTGCGCAATTGTCACCGCCATGTTATTGCAAAAACGCGTGGCGGTGGTTACTCAATTCCAGGGTGTGATAGGGTTGCTTCGACGATATCACAATTGCCGTTGCTGGCGATATTGACTCGTGCTTTCGCGTGTAAACAGGGATATTTTGAATCGGGGAAATGTTCTTGATAAACAGAGTGATGATAAGCATCAAGGTTTTGAAATAAATGCATTTCTACAGAGATATTCCCCTTCTCATCTAAAGAAAAAGATGTCTTTTTACTCGGACTTCCGACAATTGGCATCTCCTTTGATCGTGCATTTATTTGCTGTATTATATCAATTGCTCCTATTTGAGATAATGCCACATTTAGCGATTTTTTCTGTTTTTCTGATATTGTATTTTCGAAGATCGATAAATCTTCTATTTTGAATTGGGTCTTCTCGTCGTTGGCGTTATAAAAATAAATTTTACTTCTTGGTATGTCTTTTTTTAATTGGGTAAAATAATTAGTGTCATCGTCTTGGCTAAAACATCTTTCCGTGAACGTCTTGATGTGGTCACTCAGGTTGATTGTTTCGCCCGCCGTAGAGATATCACCCGTAGAAAACAGAGCGCCAATAGACAGATTGACGGTAAACGCAGTATCATTTATCGCTGTCGTCGTGTAGGTGAATGCCTTTTTAAACGCGGGTGACGCCATGGCCTTTAACTGATTAAAGGCGTCTATTTTTATATTGGCATCATCATTATTGAGTAGTTCAAACAACGTTTTTTTAGCATTTTCTTTATCAGTTCCACAAAACCAGTCTGCAATTCTGTCCCACAATCTTTTTATTTCACTTGGTTTTTTTGCATTTTTTATTTCTTTTATTTCATTCAATGAAATCGTTCTTGAAAACAAACTCCCTGAGATATTAAATACTGTTGTCATAAATGCCCCCTTGGTTAAAGAAAGCACAGTGTAACAGCATGAACGTGAAGATAATCTATACTGAACTTAATTTTCAGGTTAACACCGTAGTGTAAAAATAATTATTTTCCCAACGTCTCTTCCCTATGACTTTGATAAATTTGAGCAACCTTCTTGAAATACTCCGTCATATAGTTGATGCACAGTTGTACTTTGAGCGGCAAATTATCCTTGCGTGTATACAACGCGTAAACCGGGCGCGGATCGGAGTGATAGCGGCTGAACAGAATTTCCACTTCGCCGCGCGCAATCTCGTCGATGATCCACATCAATGGGATATAGGCGATGCCTGCGCCAGTTTTGAGCCAGCGTACCAGCGTCTGCGGATCGTTAGTGGCAAAGCGACCCTGCGGTGCGATTTTGGTGGAAATGCCTTCTGGGGCGATCAGTTCGAATTCACTGTCTGCACGCACGGTGTACTCCAACCAGGAGAAACTTTCCACGTCTGACGGTTTTTCCGGAGTGCCGTGCTGGGTCAAATAACGTTTGGCGGCGCACACCACCATTGGCATAGAACCGAGACGTTTGGCAAACAGGCTGGAGTCCTGCAGGGCACCCACGCGGATAACGATATCCAACCCGTCTGCAATCAGGTCGGGGGCGGGAATGCCGGTGACCTGATTGACCGAGAGCCTTGGGTATTTTAGCAGCATCTCTGCTGTCATGGCCGCCAGCACATTTTGCGCCATGATGGAGGAACTGCCAATGCGCAGTGTGCCGATCGGCGTGTTATTAAAGGCGTAGAGCTGATCGTGCGCTTCATGCGCCTCATGCAGCATACGCCGACAGCCGTGGTAGTAGATCTTGCCGCCTTCTGTAAGCCCAATGCTGCGCGTGCTGCGATTGAGCAGCTTGATCTGTAGCTCTTCTTCCAGTCGGGTCACCGTTTGGCTGACGGCAGAAACGCTCATGTTCAATTGTCGGGCTGCGGCGGTAAACGAGCCACACTGCACTACGCGCGCAAAGACCGACATGCTCTTTAGTCTTTCCATTATTCACTCTGGCTTAAAAGTGATTTAGATCACACATCGTAGATGAAACGCAAATAAACATCCATAATACACCGTATTCGAATGAATCGGGCGGGAAGAATACCGGTATGCTTTGTGCTACTTGTTTCCATCAGGTAACAGGCTGCGTTCGCTTCTACTAAACAACCTGCAACCTCTCTTGATCAGTGTAATGCCCTTCATGCCTTTTAGCATTGATGGCGAAAGGCCTGTGTCGTCGTTGGTAATGAACCCTCATGCCTGTGTCTACGCTGACACGGTCGGTATTGTTTATTCGTCAATTGAAATAAAAAGGAAAAGAGGATGAGTTCACTTCCGGTGATGGTGCTGTTTGGCCTGTCCTTCCCGCCCGTATTCTTTGTGTTGCTGGTATCGCTGGTACTGTTTTTTGTGTTGAACCGTGTCTTACAGCCCACCGGCGTTTATGACGTGGTATGGCATCCAGCTCTGTTTAACACCGCTCTGTTTTGCTGTCTGTTTTATCTGATCTTTCGCTTCTCCCTTTGAGGTCACTGTGAAAACCCTTGCTATAAAACTTCCTGTTGTCTCGCTGATAATCAAAAAGCTGCTGCGTGTGGGTATCACGCTGTGCGTGCTGTTGCTGGCTGCCGTTGCGCTGCTGCGCGTTTGGGCGTTCTATACCGAATCGCCGTGGACGCGAGATGCGAAGTTCAGCGCAGACGTTGTGGCGATCGCACCGGATGTCAGCGGGCTGCTGACAGAGGTATTGGTGCATGATAATCAGCAGGTGAAAAAGGGTAATGTGCTTTTTGTGGTCGATCCACCCCGTTTTCAGCAAGCACAGGCGCAAGCACAGGCGGATGTGGACTACTACCTAGCGCTGGTCAATGAAAAGCGGCGTGAGTCTGGACGTCGCACACGCCTCGGCGTACAGGCTATGTCGCAGGAAGCGATCGATCAGTCTGGCAGCGCGTTGGAAACCGCGCAGCATCAGTTAGCCAAAGCGCAAGCGACGTTGGCGCTGGCGAAGTTGGATCTGGAACGTACCGTGATTCGCGCGCCAGCGGACGGTTGGGTGACCAACCTCAACGTGCAGCGTGGTGAATACATTACGCGCGGCGCGACCGCCGTGGCGTTGGTGAAAAAGGGCTCGTTCTATCTGGTGGCCTATATGGAAGAGACCAAGCTGGCAAGCGTTCATGCTGGCGACAGGGTTGAGATCACGCCGCTGGGTAGTGATCGGCTGTTTTACGGTACGGTTGACAGCGTGGCGGCGGCGATCACCAACAGCAGCGCCAACATAGACAGTAAAGGGCTGGCGACGGTGGACGCCAATCTGGAATGGGTGCGGCTGGCACAGCGTGTGCCGGTAAGAATCCATCTGGATCAACAGCGCGATATTCCTTATCCTGCTGGCACCACGGCCACCGTGGTGATCGCGCAGGCAGACGCCCCGCAAAACAAGCAGCCTTCACCGTTGATTCGTTTGCTCTATCGGCTGCGTGAGTTTGGTTAAGACGAGCTCATGATGAAAATGCCTGCTTTTCCCCATTGGCGTTTTGCCTGTAAACTCAGCGTTGCCGTTGTGCTGTCACTGTTTCTCGGTTTCCACTTTCAGTTGGAAACGCCACGTTGGTCAGTGCTCACTGCGGCCATCGTCGCTGCTGGACCTGCTTTTGCCGCCGGTGGAGCTCCCTTTTCCGGGGCGATTCGGCATCGCGGGATATTACGTATTGTGGGCACCTTTATCGGCTGTGCCGGTGCGCTGGTGATTATCATCGCGACCATTCGTACACCCGTGGTGATGTTGCTGCTGTGCTGCATATGGGCAGGATTTTGCACTTGGGTGTCATCGCTGGTTAAGGTAGAAAACGCCTACGTATGGGGATTGGCGGGATATACCGCATTAATTATCATAGTATCCACCCAGAGTGCGCCGCTGCTGACGCCGCAGTTCGCCGTTGAACGCTGTAGCGAAATTGTTTTGGGTATTGTTTGTGCCATTGTGGCCGATCTGCTGTTTACCCCACGTTCCATCAAACACCATATCGACAGCAGCCTAGAAGGGCTGCTGCTGGATCACTATCGCCTGTTGCAACTGTGTATTCGGGGTGCATCGCGTGAAGAGCTTGACGTTGCCTGGCATGGGTTGGTGCGTAAAAGCACCGCATTGGCTGGTATGGGCAATCCGCTGTTGCTGGAATCAGCGCGCTGGCAAAATAGCCATCGGCGCATTAAGGCGCTGCTGGCGCAATCATTTACTCTGATTACTCAGGCGTGTGAGACCTATTTGGTGCTACAGGATAAACCTGAGCCACTCAGAACCAGTCTGGCATTGCTGATCGATGCGCCGGTAGCGTCGATGGACGATGTGCGTAAACGGGTGAAGCAGCTGCGCCACGCGATTGCAGCCGGTGAGCGCAAGGCTGTGCCGCCGATGCTGATTGGCTGGGTGGGGGCCGCAACGCGCTATCTGTTACTGGCTAAAGGAATTCAGACCAACGCCCGTCTGACGCAGGTTGAGGGCGAACTGCTGCGTGATGAAGTGATGGTGAAAGCGGCGTCCGCTGAGCGCCATCATGCGATGATCAACGGCTGGCGCACTGGCGTGGCGACGGCTGTAGGGTGTTTATTTTGGCTTATCACCGGTTGGACCTCAGGCAGTGCCTGCACGGTGATGATTGCTGTGGTGACGGCGCTGGCGATGCGTCTGCCTAACCCAAAACGCATGGCGGTCGATTTCTTGGTCGGCACGGTCTATGCCTTGCCGTTGGGATCGCTGCTGTTCATGTTTGTATTGCCATCCACGCAGCAAAGCATGCTGCTGCTGTGCCTCAGTCTGGGCATTATGGCCTTCATCATCGGTATTGAGGTGCAAAAGCGGCGTATGGGATCGCTGGGGGCGCTGGCCAGCACCATCAATATTCTGGTGTTGGATAACCCGATGACGTTTAATCTCAGCCACTTTCTGGACAGCGCGATTGGGCAGGTTATCGGCTGCTTGCTGGCGTGGCTGGTTATCTTGTTGATTCGAGATAATTCACGTGCTCGCACTGGGCAGGCGCTACTTAACCGCTTTGTTTACAGTGCGGTATCGGCACTGACCACCAACCCAACCAAACGGCGTGAAAACCACTTACCTGTGCTCTATCAGCAGCTCTACCTGCTGTTGACCCTGTTTCCCAACGACATTGCCAAATACCGTCTGGCGCTGTCGCTGATTATTCTGCACCAACGTATGCGGAATCTGCCGTTGCCGGTGGACAGTGAACTGTCGGCATTTCATCGTCGTCTTCGTCAGGCGGCAGAGCAGGTCAGTGACGCGCGACGAGAGATTTCCCGGCGTCACGCTTTTACCCAGTTGTTGAGCCTGTTGGATGGGTATCAGATTGCGCTATGCCAGCGTCAGATAGCACCGGAGATCGGTGCATCGGTTGGCCGTATCACGGAGATACTGCACCGCTATCAGCATGCGTTGGTGGAGTAACGCCAAGGGCGACTCCACCACAGGGTGATTTACCTCTGGGGACTAGGCTGTGTCCCTTAATTGCGTAACTGGCGGTAAAACAAGCGGATGCAGCCCAGTTTCACCATTGCTAGATAGTTTCTTGCCATTTTTTCATATAGCCAACCGACTTAAAAATGATTACAGCCAATGCCCTGATATGTGGCAAAAAAATACAGCTAATTGTTATCAAAATAATGTCGCTTGGCTATAACGTGTGGCGATCCGTCGATATTCCTTTAAACGGCCAAAACACCTTTCCACAACGTTGCGACGACGATAAGCATCACGATCAAGTTGAGAGCGTCCATCTGAAGCCCGTTTTTCATTTGATTTTCGGGGAATAACCGTTTTTATCCCTCTTTTTTCAAGTCGTTACGTAGTGCATTCCCAGAGTAGGCTTTGTCAGCCAGTACTGCATGGCCATGACGCTTCATGCTGCCGTTGCACGCCAATTCCGTCCAGGAGTCGTAACGCAAACAGGCTTTCGTGACCCTGCCCAGCACTCAGTACGATGTTTAGCGGGATGCCGCTTCCGTCAGTCGCCATGTGGATTTTGGTGCCATAACCACCTCGTGAGCGACCCAGACTATTATAGCAAAGCGACATTATTTTGATAACAATTAGCTGTATTTTTTTGCCACATATCAGGGCATTGGCTGTAATCATTTTTAAGTCGGTTGGCTATATCCTGCAGCGATGAAGAAGCTGGAGAAAGATCGAGAAGAACTGCTGGCATTCTACGACTTCCCGTCAGAGCACTGGGCGTCAATAAGAACGACAAATCCGATTGAATCGGCTTTTGCGACTGTGAGGCTACGAAGCAGACACGCGAAGAACTGTGGTTCGAGAGAAACAACCCTGTCAATGGTATTTAAGCTGCTCCAGTCTGCTCAGAAAAGCTGGAATTGACTAAGAGGATTTGACCTGCTGACCCTGGTTGTAAGCAACGTCCAATTTAAGGATGGAGAACAGATTCACGAAGCATCAGAGCGGAACGTAGCCTGATCGCCATACACCAGATTTGCTAATATGTATTAGTCGCGACTAGATAGATCTGACACTGGACCTTGAAAGGTTGAGAGTTACCGGTTTTGATATGGGTGTCTAATCCTTAAACAAAACGCGAGGTAACTCTCATGCTTCATACTAACAATCCCATTATCTGTACTAGCTCAGACCTGATCTGACAGTTACCGATTATTTATACAGGTGTCTGTCAGATTACATCTGGTTCAGATTCTTTTCTGCCCAGCTCCGTTTTCCATCGAGTAAAGTGGACATCGGCGTACGCCCGCAGCACATTTTTCCCTGATGAGTTCGCTCATTATTGTAATGCCACAACCAGTTGTCCAGATCTACCTGCAGGCTTTCCTGGTTTCCATATAACTTCTTGCCGAACGTAACCTGATAAAAATCCTGCAAAATGGTTTTATGGAAGCGCTCGCAGATGCCGTTCGTCTGCGGAGACATCGCCTTCGTTTTCGTATGCTCGATATCGTTGATAGCCAGATAAAGCTGATAATCATGCTGCTCCACTTTACCACAGTATTCCGTACCCCTGTCGGTCAGTATTCTCAGCACCGGCAGTCCCTGAGCCTCGTAGAACGGGAGTACGCGATCATTGAGCAGGTCGGCGGCGGTGAGCGGTGTTTTATTCGTATACAGCTTGCAGTGTGCCACTTTCGAGTACGTATCCACGAACGTCTGCTGGTAGATACGGCCCACCCCCTTCAGATTGCCCACGTAGAAGGTGTCCTGCGAGCCCAGATACCCGGGATGTGCCGTCTCGATTTCACCGCAGGCCTCATCATCGTGCGCCTTCTTCTCCAGGGCTGCGATTTGAGCGTCGGTAAGGACAATGCCTTCTCTGGCGACCTTTTCCTCAAGCGCCTTCAGGCGTTTACGGAAGTTCTCCAGGTCGTGTCGTTGCCAGATGGAGCGCACGCCGCTGCCGGAGATAAACACGCCTTTTTTACACAGCTCATTATTGGTCCGGTGCTGCCCATGGGGCGGGAACTCAATAGCATAATCAACAACCGCGCGTTCAGTGGCTTCGTCGGCGCGGTTCTTCAGGCTCGGAACCCGGCGGTTCTGGTTAACCAGCGCATCAATGGCGCCTTCAGCAGCCAGTTCCTGATAACGGTAAAATGTATCGCGTGACACGCCCATGCTCTTGCAGGCTTTTGATACGTTACCGAGTTCTTCGGCGAGATTGAGCAGGCCGGCTTTGTGTTTGATAATGGGATTGTTAGTATGAAGCATGAGAGTTACCTCGCGTTTTGTTTAAGGATTAGACACCCATATCAAAACCGGTAACTCTCAACCTTTCAAGGTCCAGTGTCAGATCTAGTCGCGACTAATACAAATAACTTTATCGGAAATGGCATTACACAGACATACATACAGGATAACTCATTTTCTCAGTCGCGGAACCACACCCTCTTTCGTTGCTACCTTCCGCACGGCAGTCGCAAAAGTGACTACAAAACAGTAAATGAGAGTGTAAATAAGAATTGCTTCTATTTCAATTACGGTTTTGTCAGAGCCTGTTTAAGATTTTGTGTAAATGCCTTTCCTCAGAAGTGACCGTCAAGGCGGTCACCGAACTCGATAATATACCAAAACGACTTAAAAATGATTACAGCCAATGCCCTGATATGTGGAAAAAAATACAGTTAATTGTTATCAAAATAATGTCGCTTTGCTATAACTTCTGCATCAACAAAATCGTTCTTGTTACTCTTAACAAAAGGGCGAACGAACTGTGGGGAAATTAACTTTGCCTCATGGCCTAAATCAGCGACTCGGCGAGCCATGAAGTGTGCACCGCCACAGGACTCCATCACCACGGTCGCCGCCTTGCAGGATGCAAGAAAATGAATCAGCTGAGTGCGGGAAAACTTTTTACGCAGCAGCGCATGACCTTTTTCGTTCTGACAGTGAACGTGGAAGGAATGTTTACCGAGATCGATACCAATAAGCGTAACGTTTTGCATGATGATCCCCTTCAGAAAGAAAAACACCCTGTTAGCGTAACGCTCACAGGGTGGGGGTGACCATCTCATTAAGGACACTGAAGTGTTCCTTTTTCTTACGCTATCGCTAGCGCACGGGTGTTACTCGCGTATTGGCAATTAAGCCATAACTTTAGCAACAACGCCCGCACCAACAGTACGGCCGCCTTCACGGATTGCGAAACGCAAACCGTCGTCCATCGCGATCGGGTGGATCAGGGTAACAACCATTTTGATGTTGTCGCCCGGCATTACCATTTCAACGCCTTCCGGCAGTTCGATGCTGCCCGTTACGTCAGTAGTACGGAAGTAGAACTGAGGACGGTAGCCTTTGAAGAACGGCGTATGACGGCCACCTTCATCTTTGCTCAGGATATACACTTCAGATTCGAACTTGGTGTGCGGCTTGATGGAGCCCGGCTTGGCCAGTACCTGACCACGTTCGATTTCTTCACGTTTGATACCACGCAGCAGAACACCAACGTTCTCACCCGCACGGCCTTCGTCCAGCAGTTTGCGGAACATTTCAACGCCAGTACACGTCGATTTCGCAGTATCTTTGATACCAACAATTTCAACTTCTTCACCCACTTTAACGATACCGCGCTCTACACGACCGGTAACTACAGTACCACGGCCGGAGATGGAGAATACGTCTTCGATAGGCAGCAGAAACGGACGGTCAATCGCACGCTCTGGTTCTGGGATGTAGGAGTCCAGGTAGCCAGCCAGTTCGATGATTTTTGCTTCCCACTCAGCGTCGCCTTCCAGTGCTTTCAGCGCTGAACCACGAACGATCGGGGTATCATCACCCGGGAAGTCGTACTGAGACAGCAGCTCACGGACTTCCATTTCAACCAGTTCCAGTAGCTCTTCGTCATCAACCATGTCACATTTGTTCAGGAACACGATGATGTACGGAACGCCTACCTGACGACCCAGCAGGATGTGCTCACGCGTCTGCGGCATCGGGCCGTCAGTCGCAGCAACTACCAAGATCGCGCCGTCCATCTGGGCAGCACCGGTGATCATGTTTTTCACGTAGTCGGCGTGTCCCGGGCAGTCAACGTGTGCGTAGTGACGGGTCGGGGTGTCGTATTCAACGTGAGAGGTGTTGATGGTGATACCACGTGCTTTTTCTTCCGGCGCGTTATCGATCTGATCGAATGCGCGCGCGCTACCGCCGTAGGTTTTAGCCAGTACGGTGGTGATCGCTGCGGTCAGCGTGGTTTTACCATGGTCAACGTGGCCGATAGTACCGACGTTAACGTGGGGTTTTATACGTTCAAATTTTTCTTTAGACACGGCTATATTCCTTACTCAAATACCCTCCCCTGAGGAGAGGGCATGGGATCAATGTATTAGGCTTAGTAATTATTTACCACGAGCTTCAATAACTGCCTGAGCAACGTTGTTCGGCGCATCATCGTACTTCAGGAACTCCATGGAGTAAGAAGCACGGCCTTTGGTCAGAGAACGCAGTTGAGTTGCGTATCCGAACATTTCAGACAGCGGAACTTCGGCATGAATCACAACGCCAGTGACGTTAGATTCCTGACCACGCAGCATACCACGACGACGGCTAAGGTCACCGATTACGTCACCGGTGTTCTCTTCCGGCGTTTCTACTTCAACCTTCATGATCGGCTCAAGCAGAACAGGTTTTGCTTTTTTGAAGCCATCTTTAAAGGCGATAGATGCAGCCAGTTTAAACGCCAGTTCAGAGGAGTCAACGTCATGGTAAGAACCGAAGTGCAGACGCACGCCGAGATCAACCACCGGGTAACCCGCCAGCGGGCCCGCTTTCAGCTGTTCCTGAATACCTTTATCAACAGCAGGGATGTATTCACCAGGAATTACACCACCTTTGATGTCGTTGACGAACTCGTAGCCTTTCGGATTTGAGCCCGGCTCCAGCGGATACAGGTCAATAACCACGTGACCATACTGACCACGACCACCAGACTGCTTGGCGTGTTTACCTTCGATATCGGTAACTTTCGCGCGAATCGCTTCACGGTAAGCAACCTGAGGTTTACCGACGTTCGCTTCAACGTTGAACTCACGTTTCATACGGTCAACGATGATGTCGAGGTGCAGCTCACCCATACCGGCGATGATGGTCTGGTTGGATTCTTCGTCAGTCCATACGCGGAAGGACGGGTCTTCTTTCGCCAGACGGCCCAGAGCCAGACCCATTTTTTCCTGGTCAGCTTTGGTTTTCGGCTCAACGGCGATAGAGATAACCGGCTCCGGGAACTCCATACGTTCCAAGATGATCGGAGAATCCGGATCGCACAAGGTATCCCCGGTGGTCACGTCTTTCAGACCGATGGCTGCCGCGATGTCACCAGCGCGAACTTCTTTGATCTCTTCACGTTTGTTAGCGTGCATCTGAACGATACGACCGAAACGCTCACGCGTCGCTTTCACGGAGTTCAGCACGGTATCACCGGAGTTAACCACACCGGAGTAGACGCGGAAGAACGTCAGGTTACCGACAAACGGGTCGGTAGCAATTTTGAATGCCAGCGCAGAGAACGGCTCATCATCACTTGCGTGACGTTCAGCAGGCGTGTCTTTACCGTCATCCAGCATACCGTTGATCGCCGGTACGTCGACCGGAGATGGCAGGTAATCAACTACCGCATCCAGCATCGCCTGTACGCCTTTGTTCTTAAAGGCAGAACCACAGGTAACTAGGATGATTTCGTTGTTCAGAACGCGCTGACGCAGAGCTTTTTTGATCTCTTCTTCAGTCAGTTCTTCACCGCCTAGGTATTTCTCCATCAGCCCTTCGGAAGCTTCCGCAGCGGATTCGATCAGGTTCTGGTGCCATTCGTCAGCCAGTTCCAGCATATCAGCAGGGATGTCTTCGTATTCGAAGGTGACGCCTTGGTCGGCTTCGTTCCAGTTGATCGCTTTCATTTTCACCAGGTCAACAACACCGGTGAAACCTTCTTCAGCACCAATCGCCAATTGCAGCGGAACCGGGTTCGCGCCCAAACGGGATTTGACCTGACCAACGACCTTCAGGAAGTTCGCGCCCATACGGTCCATTTTGTTAACGAACGCGATGCGCGGAACTTTGTATTTGTTAGCCTGACGCCATACGGTTTCAGACTGCGGCTGAACACCACCAACAGCACAGTAAACCATGACTGCACCATCAAGAACACGCATGGAACGTTCTACTTCGATAGTGAAGTCAACGTGTCCCGGGGTGTCGATGATGTTTACGCGGTGCGGCTCAAACTGCTTCGCCATACCAGACCAGAACGCAGTAGTCGCAGCGGAGGTAATGGTGATCCCACGCTCTTGCTCCTGCTCCATCCAGTCCATCGTGGCGGCGCCGTCGTGAACTTCACCGATTTTGTGGTTTACACCTGTGTAGAACAGAATACGTTCAGTCGTGGTGGTTTTACCGGCGTCGATGTGTGCACTGATACCGATATTACGGTAGCGTGCAATGGGTGTTGTACGAGCCATTTGTTTCCTCTATATCTTCGGACGTTCAATTCATCAGTTAACACAAACGGGCGGGCTGCAAAGCACGCCCGCCTGGTTAGCCCGCGGGAATTACCAGCGGTAGTGAGCGAACGCCTTGTTGGCTTCGGCCATGCGGTGAACGTCTTCACGTTTCTTAACAGCAGTACCTTTATTGTCTGCTGCATCAGAAAGTTCGTTCGCTAGGCGCAAAGCCATCGATTTATCACCGCGTTTACGAGCAGCTTCAACGATCCAACGCATTGCCAAGGCATTACGACGGACCGGACGGACTTCAACCGGAACCTGGTAAGTTGAACCACCTACACGGCGGGACTTAACTTCGACAGTCGGACGAACGTTGTCCAGAGCGACTTCGAAAGCTTCCAGTTCGTTTTTACCAGAACGCTGTGCCAGGGTTTCCAGCGCGGTATAGACGATTGCTTCTGCGGTAGATTTTTTACCGTCTACCATCAGAATGTTGACAAATTTGGCCAGTAATTCAGATCCGAACTTAGGATCCGGCAGAATTTTACGTTGACCAATGACGCGACGACGTGGCATGGAAATACTCCGTTGTTAATTCAGGATTGTCCAAAACTCTACGAGTTTAGTTTGACATTTAAGTTAAAACGTTTGGCCTTACTTAACGGAGAACCATTAAGCCTTGGGACGCTTAACGCCGTACTTGGAACGGCTCTGCTTACGATCTTTAACACCAGAGCAGTCCAGTGCACCACGTACGGTGTGGTAACGCACACCCGGGAGGTCTTTAACACGACCGCCACGGATCAGGATCACGGAGTGTTCCTGCAAGTTGTGACCTTCACCACCGATGTAGGAGGTCACTTCAAAACCGTTAGTCAAACGCACACGGCATACTTTACGCAGTGCGGAGTTTGGTTTTTTCGGAGTGGTGGTATATACGCGAGTACATACACCACGTTTTTGCGGGCACGCTTCCAGCGCAGGAACATTGCTTTTTGCAACCTTCAGAGCGCGCGGTTTGCGAACCAGCTGGTTAATTGTTGCCATTAAAAACTCCTGGTTTTTTTTCGCTTCGTAAACACGTGATAAATCGCCCCATATATTACAGAGTAAAATATGGGGACCCAGAATTTTAGGGCTGACGGTGAAAGGAGTCAAGAAATAGTCAAAATTTCAGCATCACCACGCCAGTTGCACAGCGTGTTGGGCGGTCAGCCGGACAAATTCAGTATAGTCGACCAGTAGAATACTGGTTGATATTTGTTCTGCCAACCCACGGGCATGCACATCTTCCTGCAACGCGTAGACAGGAATGCCCAATGCCAGCAGGCGAGCCACCACGTTCCCCTGCCCCAACGCGGCAATAACGCCGTCTTGCAGCAGCAGCAGCGCATCCTGTGGCAACACGCAACGCAACATAGCGCCTATATCGGTGTGATAGGGCGAACGGGAAAGCGTGTGCAAGCGCGTTTTCAGAGGTTGGGTCACAGGCTGCATAAGCGTAGCACTCTCAAATAAAACACTCTCAAATTAGAACGTAAGGACAGTGTCATAGTCGGCAAGCGTTGCACGCAGGGCGTCCGGCGCGAGCCGTTCAACATCAATCACCCATGCCGTATCCGCGTTCAGGCCACGCTGATCGGCAGACACCGCGCACAGATAGCAGCGCTCGATATCGTACAGCGGTAGCACGCCAAACGTGGCAATGTAGTTACGCATCAGAATGGTGTCAGGTTGCTGGCCGGGCAACAGTTGCAGCACACCGTCACCGATAAAAAACACACCAATATCATCGCTTAGCGCCGAGGTGGCCAATAGGGCATCCAGCCCTTCTCGCCCCGACGCGTCGCCGTGCGGTGCATGGGGAAACAAAAAAGCGATGCGTTTCATTATCCCTCCTTAAAACTGTACGACGCGATCGCACGTCAACACGGACTGAGCCAGTTCACCTAACCCGCTCAGTGAAAAACCCGATTGCAGATTAGAGGCAGGCAGTTCGAGCAGCCTTGCCTGTTCACAGTCCGTGATACCGCGACGCAGTGCGGCAGCCACGCAAACATTGAGCGCCACTTGGTGCATTGCCCCCAACTGCTGCCACGCACGCGTTAAATCGAACTCGTCATTCGCGGGAGACGTCAGTTGACTGGCGTTCAGCACCCCTTCCCGATAAAAAAACACGCTTTCCAGGCTGTGCCCTTGTGCAATCAAAGCCCGGGCAAACAGCAGCGCGCTACTCGCCTGCTGCGTACCGTATGCCGGGCCTGTCACCAAGAGGCAATAACGCAACATTAGCGGTCGTGCCCGCTGAAATCACCGTTTTTAAACTGGCGAATGTAGAGGTAAACGGTGTGCTTGGAAATATTCAAGCGATCCGCCACCTGATTGATCGCGTCTTTTATATCGAAAATACCCTTTTCATAGAGGTTCAGCACAATTTGCCGGTTCTTGGCATTGTTAGAAACGTTGCGATCCGCGTTCACTTCCTCAATAGAGAACTCGAGCGTCTGCGCAACGAGATCGTCCACGGAGGAGGCAAAGTTCACCGAGGAGGCCACTTCATGGGTTTCCGGAGGAATAAATGTCTGCACAATCTGGGAAAAAGGCACATCAAGGTTCATGTTGATGCACAGCAGGCCGATCACACGTTGCTCGCGGTTACGAATGGCGATAGTGACTGATTTCATCAGCACACCGCTTTTGGCTCGAGTGAAGTACGCTTTGGATACGCTACTGTCTTCTCCCGCCATATCGTGCAGCATACGCAGCGCCAGATCGGTAATCGGTGAGCCGATTTTACGCCCGGTGTGTTCGCCGTTGGCAATGCGCACCGCAGAGCATTTAAGATCTTCTAACGCGTGCAACACGATTTCACAGTGTTCACCGATCAGCATCGCCAGACCGTCTACCACCGCCTCGTAAGATTTCAGGATCTCATGGTCCGTCGGGTTAAACGGCCGTTCCTCCAGCAAATCAAGTGCATTTGATTCGCCAGACACAAGCGAATTTGACATGGCTGACACCATCCTCGACATCATCTATTTAATTGCCTTAAATGTTTAGGCACTCACCATCGACAGGACATTAAGTCTATCAAATGTCCCTTCTCCCGTCCCCGCATTTCACGGTTCTCCCTCCTTTTACACGACATCTGAACGTCATCTTAAGGTTGGCTTAATTTTAATATCTTAACGTCACGCACTATCACTCATTTTGTCTTTATTCATTGAGATAGCCATGAAAATTCGTTTTACCCTTTCTCGCCCCGAGTGGACAAGCATCGGCTACGTGCTGTTTTTCTCCGCTTTTATCACGCTGGTGCAAAACGTTGCTTACTATCGTCAAACGATGCACCTGCTAGATTTCAGCCAGCGCGCCACGCTGCTTTTTTTCCTGAGCATGCCGTTGGTGATTTTCGCCGTACTGAATATCGTCTTTACCCTGTTCGCCATTCCCTATCTGCGTCAATGGGCAATTGCCGCGCTGCTGATCGCGGGCGCTTCAGTGCAATATTTCATGCTGAACTACAGCATTATTATCGATAGCACCATGATACAGAATGTGATGGAAACCAACGTGTCGGAATCTGTCGATCTGTTAACCCCCCGCAACTGGCACTCTGGGTATTGCTGTTCGGGGTCTTGCCTGCCGGCTTCGCCTTGTGGGTAAAAATAAAACCGACAGCATTTACCATGATCAGTATGGGTCAGCGCTTTTTGATTATCGCACTGTCAGTGTTGACAATATAGCCAACCGACATTATTTTGATAACAGCCAGCTATGCTTTTTTGCCGCATATCAGGGTATGTGTTGTAATCATTTTTAAGTCGGTTGGCTATAACGCTGAAAATGACGCGTTTTTGCTATAGCATGTACCTTTTATGTCACACTGGGCATATCGCCCTTGAGCATCAAAGGTAGAGCAATGACAAAACGCGCGGTTGTCGTTTTCAGCGGCGGGCAGGATTCCACCACCTGTCTGATTCAGGCTCTCAGCCTGTATGATGAAGTGCACTGTGTCACACTCGATTACGGTCAACGCCATCGGGCGGAAATCGATATTGCGCGCGCGCTTGCAAACCAATTGGGTGCCAAAGCACACAAAGTGCTGGATGTCTGTTTACTCAATGAATTGGCTGTCAGTAGCCTGACGCGCGACAATATTGCCGTACCCGATTACGACGCCTCTGCGTCGGGTATTCCGAGCACGTTCGTGCCCGGACGCAATATTCTGTTTCTTACGCTGGCAGCCATTTATGCCTATCAAGTCGGCGCTGAAGCGGTGATCACTGGCGTCTGTGAGACCGACTTTTCGGGCTACCCTGACTGCCGCGATGAGTTTGTCAAAGCCCTGAATCACGCTATCGTGCTCGGCATCGCCCGTGATATTCAGTTTATTACACCGCTCATGTGGCTCAACAAGGCGGAAACTTGGGCGTTAGCTGACCATTACCACCATATTGATACGGTACGCAGCCAAACGCTGACCTGCTACAACGGGATTCAGGGCGACGGTTGTGGCCACTGCTCTGCATGTCATTTGCGTGCAAATGGCTTAACGCAGTATCAGCAGGATCGGGTCGGAGTGATGGCATCAATGAAACGTAAAACCGGTTTGCAATAAGGTCAACCGAATAGCGGGGTGAGCAGGCTCGCCTCTCCCCCCGCATTCATTAGGCTGTGTCCCTTAATTGCGTAACCGGCGGTAAAACAAGCGGATGCAGCCCAGTTTCACCATTGCTAGATAGTTTCTTGCCATTTTTTCATAACGTGTGGCGATCCGTCGATATTCCTTTAAACGGCCAAAACACCTTTCCACAACGTTGCGACGGCGATAAGCATCACGATCAAGTTGCGAGCGTCCATCTGAAGCCAGTTTTTCATTTGATTTTCGGGGAATAACCATTTTTATCCCTCTTTTTTCAACTCGTTACGTAGTGCATTCCCAGAGTAGGCTTTGTCAGCCAGTACTGCATGGCCGCGACGCTTCATGCTGCCGTTCTGGCGTTGAACGCCAATTCCGTCCAGGAGTCGTAACGCAAACAGGCTTTCGTGACCCTGCCCAGCACTCAGTACGATGTTTAGCGGGATGCCGCTTCCGTCAGTCGCCATGTGGATTTTGGTGCCATAACCACCTCGTGAGCGACCCAGGCTATTATCGTTGGTATAGCCAAGAGACTTAATTTTGATTACACCATATGGACTGAAAAGAGGCTGTAGACGAGATTGTGTAATTGCCTGATTTTGATATGTTCAATCCAACATCAAAAGCAGGTTACTTTATGGACGAAAAACAGTTACAGGCTCTGGCTAACGAGCTGGCCAAAAATCTCAAAACCCCTGACGCTCTCAACCAGTTTGATCGCCTGCTGAAAAAGATCAGCGTTGAAGCTGCCCTTAATGCTGAAATGACCCATCACCTCGGGCATGAGAAGCCCCAGTCCAAATCTGGAACTAACACGCGCAATGGCTACTCCACAAAGACTGTTATAGCCAAACGACTTAAAAATGATTACAACAGATACCCTGATATGCGGCAAAAAAGCATAGCTAGCTGTTATCAAAATAATGTCGGTTGGCTATACCACCGGCGATGGTCCGCTGGAACTGCGTACACTACGTGATCGTGATGGTTCCTTTGAACCGCAACTGCTGAAGAAGAACCAGACCCTGCTCACCGGGATGGATAACCAGATTTTATCGTTGTATGCCAAAGGGATGACCACCCGCGAAATTGCCGCTGCGTTCAAAGAACTGTATGACGCGGATGTCTCACTCGCCCTGGTATCGAAGGTCACCGATGCCGTTATGGAGCAGGTTGTTGAATGGCAAAATCGCCCCCTAGATGCAGTTTATCCCATTGTTTACCTTGAATGTATAGCAAGGCGACTTAATTTTGATTACACCATATGGACTGAGAACAAAATCTCTGTATCGCAACCACTCTCTCTTTTTTTGCTTTTTGCTTGTGCCCATTTATGCTCAATGGGGTTGAGATCTGGCGAATATGTAGGCAAATACTCCACCATATACCCTGCATCGATGATGACTTGTTGAATATTATTTTTTTGTGAAAAGTTGCATTGTCCATCACGATTACCCTGTTTTTAGGGAGTACTGGGATAAGGACTTGTGTGACCCAGGAATAGAAAACATCACTGTTAATATTGATATCAAATAATCCGATAGCAAACAGCGTTGTGCCTAATAACGCGCCGATAACATTTGTTCTTCCCTTGGCTCCCCAGTTCTTCAGGCCAAAACACCGTTGACCTTTTGGGGAATAGCCATGAGTCCGTGGGGTATCGTGTGGAAAACCACTTTCATCAATAAAAACAATAGGCTTACCTTCTTTTTCATACTGTTGTATTTTTTGTTGAAATGCTTGCCAGGCGCTTTCGTCGGCTTTCGGGTGACGTAGCGTTTTTTTATAGGTCAATCCCAGCTTTTTAAGAGCTTGCCAAATGGCCTTCTGACAAACGCCAAAACGCTCTGCACGTTCTTTTTGGTAAGCATCTGGATATGGTTCAACATCTTTTATCAACTCGGATTTATCGATCTTTCGCTGACGCGTGGTCGATGCTTTTGACGCTATTTGATTAATCCAACGCAATACAGAGGCAGGGCCAATCCGAAATTGCTTCGCTGTTTCTCGGATACTCAACCCTTCTTCTTCCCGTGTAGATATCACTTTACCTCTAAAATCAATTGAATAACTCATTTAAATAATGCAATCAAAATTAAGTCGTTTAGCTATAATCAGAAGGTGACTATCGTGAATACCGAATTAACCCAACACGCCACCGCTGAAGCGGAGCAGGCACCACGTAAAAACTTCGTCGAGCTCAAAGGCGTAACAAAACGCTTTGGCACTAACACCGTGCTGGAAAATCTCGACCTGGCGATCCCTCAACATTGCTCGGCCCGTCCGGTTGTGGCAAGACCACCGTGCTGCGGTTGCTGGCCGGGTTGGAAAAACCCAGTGAAGGCCGCATCTATATCGACGGCGAGGACGTAACCGATCGCTCCATCCAGCAGCGTGATATCTGTATGGTGTTTCAGTCCTATGCGTTGTTCCCCCATATAGCCAAGCGACATTATTTTGATAACAATTAGCTGTATTTTTTGCCACATATCAGGGCATTGGCTGTAATCATTTTTAAGTCTGTTGGCTATAGAGTCACCTTCACGGTCAATGAGATGAACTAACTTCTTCCCGGTATCAAGAGACTCAACGCGGGCGATATCAGCCGTCAAAGCATCCATATGAGTCAGACTCTCAGACAAGCCCTCGGTTAGCGTTGAACGACAACCCGCCCTATCGGTTAGAGTTTGAGACAGGGGCGCTATTGGTAAACCATTTGCAGCATCAATCAGTAGGCTGGTTTGTAGTTCATAACCGACGTCGCCACCATGCGTCATTTTCAAACGTTCTTCTTTCCCATTGTGGGTACGAAACTGTAAATGAGAGCAGTCGTGAACGACGGGAGCGTATGGATGCGGGCTAAGTGCAACCTGCCGGAGAGCCAGCGAAATAATCGGTTCATTGAGCTGACTGAAGCTAATACATTCATTATTAAAAAAACGCCAAACGGCCTGAGTAGTGGCGAATGTTGTTTTCTGCGCGCAGGCAAGGTCTTTAACGGCTGACGCCAATGGTGCTGGGGGAGTCATGTGTTGGTTAACCAGACGCTGATAACGCCGGTTAAGGCGGGCATCAATCCCGCCGATGGATAAGTTGAGATCATGCAGCAACGTAATAGCAGATATTGCAAAAGATGTGTAGATACTTATGCCGACTCTGCTGGGGATAAGCAAACGAGGTGATAAAAATTTACGCAAACTTCTGGTTCAATGTGCCCGCTCATTCATGATGCGACTTGAACATCAGCAGGGTAGGCTTGCTGAATGGGTTCGGGGGCAACTCGATAACAAACATTTAAATATTGTCGCCTGTGCTCTGGCAAACAAACTGGCGCGAATAGCCTAGTCAATCACAACTAATCACAATGAATATCAGGCCTGATGTTATATAGAACTACATCAACACACTGATTATTAAGTAATTAAACAGCAGTTACCAATCTTGTTTTGCGAAGACTGATTATTGATGACATGAACGGCATATCGGCCTGCTGAAAAACCTGACGACAAAAATGGCTCACTGAAGCCGAGGGCCTTTTCAGGTTCACCAAGCGCGGGCATCTCGCCCGCAGAGACGCCGGATAGATTGAAGCAAGCCCACCATTAGTCAAAAATCAGTGTTGCAAAAATGGGGGTGACCATAGATTTTTTGTTTGCATATCGTCACGGATAAAGCGTATTACTGTGCAACAAAGTGCTGGATAACACGGCTGCCGAAGTAGGCCAGCGTCAGTAACAGTGTGCCCACCATGCTGAACCATACTATTCGGCGTCCGCGCCACCCTTCATGGTAATGCCCCCACAGCAGCAGAATATAGTTGAACCAGGCAAACAAGGAGAACAGCTCCTTGTGCAGATTCTCTTTGTTCTCAATGATGTTATCCATGTAAAACAAACCGCTGCACAACGTCATCGTTAGCAGGATGACGCCAATTTGCGTGACATGAAACATCTTGCGCTCAATGCTTAACAGCGGCAGCATTTCAGAAACGATGCTCAGCTTTTTGTTTTTGAGCAGATAATCGATCAGTGCTAATTGCAGCGCATAGAGCGCGGCAATAATCAGGGTGGCATAAGAGAACAACGCCAGCCCGATATGGAACAGCAACCCCGGCGTTTTTTCCAGATGCGTTATAAACTCACCGGGCAAAAAGCTGGCAAAGGCCAGATTAATAAACGCAAACGTGTAAACGATAGGCAACAGAAACCAGCAACGATTGCGCGACGCAACAACAGTCATCACGGTGCATATCACTAGGCTGATGGTAGAGCCGATATTCAACAGGCTAAGATTCTGCCCGGTTTGCACATCAAAAATGCGGTGATAGAGCGTAATGGCGTGGCAGATCAGGGCCACTGCCGCAGAGATCATCGCCAACCGACGGTAGGCACTCTGTTTGCGCAATAGGCCAGGAATAATCAGTCCCAGGCTGATTGAGTAGGCGACTAACGCTGTAATGGCAAAGAGTGGCATAGTGATCAACACATTGAGCGGCTGTTGAAGTGATAGGGAGTGCCAGTATAGCGGTTGTCTCGTCACGCACCAACCGGTTATCGTCGCGCTTCACAGCAATCGTTTCGTCTTTCATGGTATAATCAGCCATATTTGTCCAGAGTGTCGCGTATGCGGCCCGCCTTTCGTTGAGCACAAGATAATGTTTGATAACTTAACTGACAGACTCTCGCGCACATTGCGCAACATCAGTGGCCGCGGACGGTTGACTGAAGACAACATCAAAGACACCCTGCGCGAAGTGCGTATGGCCTTACTTGAAGCCGATGTGGCGCTCCCTGTGGTGCGTGATTTTATCAACCGGGTCAAGGAAAGTGCCGTCGGGCATGAAGTAAACAAAAGTCTGTCGCCGGGCCAGGAATTCATCAAGATCGTCAAAAACGAACTTGTTGCCGCGATGGGAGAAACCAACGAAGCCTTGAATCTGGCAGCTCAACCGCCGGCCGTGCTGTTGATGGCGGGTTTGCAAGGGGCGGGTAAAACCACCAGCGTGGGTAAGCTGGGCAAGTTCCTGCGTGAGAAGCACAAGAAGAAAGTGCTGGTGGTTTCCGCGGACGTATACCGCCCTGCGGCGATCAAACAGCTGGAAACCCTGGCTCAAACGGTCGAGGTGGATTTCTTCCCCTCCGACGCGCACGAAAAACCGCTTGATATCGTTAACCGCGCGTTACAACACGCCAAGCTGAAGTTTTACGATGTGCTGCTGGTGGATACGGCCGGCCGTCTGCACGTTGACGAAGCGATGATGGACGAAATCAAGCAGGTGCATGCGGCCATCAAGCCTGTTGAAACACTGTTTGTGGTTGACACCATGACCGGTCAGGATGCGGCCAATACCGCAAAAGCCTTTAATGAGGCACTACCGCTTACCGGTGTGATTTTGACTAAAATTGATGGTGATTCGCGCGGCGGTGCGGCGCTGTCAATTCGTCATATTACCGGCAAACCGATTAAATTCCTCGGCGTTGGCGAAAAGACAGAAGCCTTGGAGCCGTTCCATCCCGAACGTATTGCGTCGCGTATTCTCGGTATGGGGGATGTGCTTTCCCTGATCGAAGATATTGAAAGCAAGGTTGACCGCTCTCAGGCGGAAAAACTGGCGAAAAAGCTGAAGAAAGGGGATGGCTTTGATTTAACCGATTTCCTCGATCAGCTTAAGCAGATGCGTAACATGGGCGGCATGGCCAGCATGATGAGCAAGCTGCCGGGCGTGGGACAGTTGCCGGACAACGTGAAATCTCAAATGGATGACAAAGTGCTGGTGCGTATGGAAGCCATCATCAACTCGATGACGCAACAGGAACGTGCCAAGCCGGAAATCATCAAAGGGTCACGCAAGCGTCGTATCGCCACTGGGTCAGGTATGCAGGTGCAAGACGTCAACCGTTTGTTAAAACAGTTTGACGACATGCAGCGTATGATGAAAAAGATGAAAAATGGCGGTATGGCAAAAATGATGCGTAGCATGAAAGGCATGATGCCGCCGGGTTTCCCAGGGCGTTAATCGCGATTTTTTTGCTCTTGACAGCGCAAGTTGACGCTTTAGATTGCTTTTTGCACCAAAATGAGTAAAATTCTCGGGCTTTTTATATGACACCCGGGCCCCGTTCCTCGATGGGGCCCGGCTGTTTTATTAACTAAAGAGGATGTTATGGTAACAATTCGTTTGGCACGTGGCGGCGCGAAAAAACGCCCGTTCTATCAAGTCGTCGTAACTGACAGCCGCAATGCACGCGACGGTCGTTTCATCGAGCGCGTCGGTTTCTTCAACCCGATCGCAGCCGGTAAAGCCGAAGCTCTGCGTCTGGATCTGGACCGTATTGCACATTGG
This sequence comes from Symbiopectobacterium sp. RP, assembly GCF_050472005.1. NCBI lineage: Bacteria > Pseudomonadati > Pseudomonadota > Gammaproteobacteria > Enterobacterales > Enterobacteriaceae > Symbiopectobacterium > Symbiopectobacterium sp. RP. The sequence goes on from NZ_JBGOGS010000002.1 coordinate 714,556, forward strand.
GTTGGCCAAGGTGCAACTATCTCTGATCGTGTTTCTGCGCTGATCAAAGATGCTAAAAAAGCTGCGTAATCTGCTGCGGTGGTGACAATGAGCAAGCAACTTAACCCGTCATCCCCTGTTAATCCCATCGTGATGGGAAAAGTGGGGTCAACGTATGGTATTCGGGGTTGGCTCAGAGTGTTTTCCTCCACCGAAGAAACCGAAAGCATTTTTGATTACCAGCCTTGGTATATCCAGTCTCAGGGATCTTGGCAGATTGTCGAGCTCGAAAGCTGGAAACACCACAATCAGGATCTGATCATCAAAGTAAAAGGTGTTGATGATCGCGATGCGGCAAATTTATTAACGAACGCTGAGATCGTTGTAGATTCTGCACAGCTTCCTGATTTGGAGGAAGGTGATTATTACTGGAAGGATCTTTTTGGCTGCGAAGTCATTACATCTGCGGGATATCAGCTGGGAAAAGTCATTGATATGATGGAAACCGGTTCTAACGATGTGCTGGTGGTCAAAGCTAACCTGAAAGATGCCTTCGGCGCGAAGGAACAGTTGATTCCGTTTCTGACCGGACAGGTTATCAAGCACGTAGACCTTTCTATGAAAACGATTGAAGTAGATTGGGACCCGAGTTTTTGAGCTCTGAATCAAACGAACGAACTGAGTGGAACGCAAAAATGTGGATTGGGGTGATTAGCCTGTTTCCAGAGATGTTTCGCGCAGTGGTTGATTATGGAGTCACTGGTCGGGCAGTAAAAAATGGCCTGCTGAACGTAGCGTGTTGGAATCCTCGTGATTTCGCCTACGATCGGCATCGTACCGTGGACGATCGCCCTTATGGTGGCGGCCCCGGTATGCTGATGATGGTGCAACCCTTGCGGGATGCCATTCATGAAGCAAAGGCCGCGGCAGGCGACGGTGCTAGGGTGATTTATTTATCACCTCAGGGCCGTAAGCTGGATCAACAGGGCGTACGGCAGCTCGCAACGCATCAGAAACTGATTTTGGTGTGCGGCCGGTATGAAGGGATTGACGAGCGCGTAATCAGAACCGAAATTGATGAAGAATGGTCAATCGGGGATTACGTTCTCAGTGGCGGTGAGTTGCCAGCAATGGTGCTTATTGACTCGGTATCCCGTTTTATTCCCGGCGTGCTGGGGCATGAATCTTCTGCGGAAGAGGACTCCTTTGCAGGTGGGCTGTTGGATTGCCCACACTTCACTCGTCCTGAAGTGCTGGAAGGCGTGGAGGTTCCCCCGGTGTTACTGTCGGGAAACCATGCTGAAATACGTCGCTGGCGATTAAAGCAGTCGCTTGGCCGAACTTGGCTTAGAAGACCTGAACTTCTGAAAAGCCTAGCTCTGACTGACGAGCAAACGGCGTTGCTGACTGAGTTCCAGCGTGAGCATCAGCCTGAGCAACGAGAGGATTAGGGCGTTGCACTTCGGTGCGCGTACCCATGTATCAGTTTACCTAGGGTAAGAGACATATTATGAGCAACATTATTAAGCAGCTTGAACAAGAGCAGATGAAACAGGACGTACCTGCATTTCGTCCGGGTGATTCCGTGGAAGTGAAGGTATGGGTTGTTGAAGGTAGCAAAAAACGTCTGCAGGCATTCGAGGGCGTGGTTATCGCTATTCGTAACCGCGGTCTGCACTCTGCATTCACTGTTCGCAAAATTTCTAACGGCGAAGGCGTAGAGCGTGTATTCCAGACTCACTCTCCGGTTGTTGACAGCATCACTGTGAAACGTCGTGGTGCAGTACGCCAGGCTAAACTGTATTACCTGCGTGAGCGCACTGGTAAGTCTGCTCGTATCAAAGAGCGTCTTAACTAAGAGTTCGCTAACGCGACATCAAAAAGCTTTTAGTTATTAAGGGGTTAGCAAATGGCTAGGCCCTTTTTTTATTCGTTGATATACGTTATTTATCTGTGCCCTTCAGTGACAGATTTTTTACACCTCATTTTACTTCTGAGAGTTATTAGCTGTACTAGCTCAGACCAGATCTGACAGTTACCGATTATTTATACAGGTGTCTGTCAGATTACATCTGGTTCAGATTCTTTTCTGCCCAGATCCGTTTTCCATCGAGTAAAGTGGCCATCGGCGTACGCCCGCAGCACATTTTTCCCTGATGAGTTCGCTCATTATTGTAATGCCACAACCAGTTGTCCAGATCTACCTGCAGACTTTCCAGGTCTCCATATAACTTCTTGCGGAACGTAACCTGATAAAAATCGTGCAAAATGGTTTTATGGAAGCGCTCGCAGATGCCGTTCGTCTGCGGAGACATCGCCTTCGTTTTCGTATGTTCGATATCGTTGATAGCCAGATAAAGCTGATAATCATGCTGCTCCACTTTACCACAGTACTCCGTACCCCTGTCGGTCAGTATTCTCAGCACCGGCAGTCCCTGAGCCTCGTAGAACGGGAGTACGCGATCATTGAGCAGGTCGGCGGCGGTGAGCGGTGTTTTATTCGTATACAGCTTGCAGTGCGCCACTTTCGAGTACGTATCCACGAACGTCTGCTGGTAGATACGGCCCACCCCCTTCAGATTGCCCACGTAGAAGGTGTCCTGCGAGCCCAGATACCCGGGATGTGCCGTCTCGATTTCACCGCAGGCCTCATCATCGTGCGCCTTCTTCTCCAAGGCTGCGATTTGAGCGTCGGTAACGTATTAGCTTCAGTCAGCTCAATGAACCGATTATTTCGCTGGCTCTCCGGCAGGTTGCACTTAGCCCGCATCCATACGCTCTCGTCGTTCACGACTGGTCTCATTTACAGTTTCGTACCCACAATGGGAAAGAAGAACGTTTGAAAATGACGCATGGTGGCGACGTCGGTTATGAGCTACAAACCAGCCTACTGGTTGATGCTGCAAATGGTTTACCAATAGCGCCCCTGTCTCAAACTCTAACCGATAGGGCGGGTTGTCGTTCAACGCTAACCGAGGGCTTGTCTGAGAGTCTGACTCATATGGATGCTTTGACGGCTGATATCGCCCGCGTTGAGTCTCTTGATACCGGGAAGAAGTTAGTTCATCTCATTGACCGTGAAGGTGACTCTATCGGGCATATGCGCACATTAAGCTCCCAGGGAATATGTTGGCTTATCCGGGGAAAGGAAGGGCATCGGGCCGAGTGGGGCGGTGACACCCGTAAAATTGGTGAAATTGCAGACGATCTGCCATTTATCGCAAACGGACAGGTTGGCTGGAAAGGGAAAAAAGCCAATATGGAGATCGGGGAAACATCCGTGATCATAACGCGAACAGCAAAACCAAAGCGGAAAGACAAGAACACCGGACGGCGAGTGAAAGTTCAGCCAGGCGTAGCTCTGACACTCAGATTAATTGTGGTTCGCCTTACCGATACTCACGGTAAATTTATCGGACGCTGGACGCTGCTCACAAACGTTAGCAACGAGCTCACCAGCGCGGAAGTCGCTCGCTGGTATTACTGGCGCTGGGGTATTGAATCCTTTTTTAAGCTGCTGAAAGGTGCCGGTCATGATGTAGAAAAATGGCTTCAGCGCAGTGCTGGTGCCCTGCTATGCAGGTTATTGATAGCTAGCATCTAGCATGGCATGTGTGCTGGTATGGCGGCTGCAACGCGCTGAAGGAGACGACAATGCGGCAGCCCGTCAGTTAATTTGCCGATTATCCGGACGACAACAAAAACGAGGGCGTAAAGAAAGCGCCCCAGCGCTGCTTGCCGGACTATCCATCCTGCTAAATATAGCCAAACGACTTAAAAATGATTACAGCCAATGCCCTGATATGTGGCAAAAAAATACAGCTAATTGTTATCAAAATAATGTCGCTTGGCTATAACGGTACGCTACGACATCAATCCGCCGTGGTGTATTCAGGAAACAGGAAGGGGTTGATGCTGCTGCGAGAGAATCCCTCTTCTTCCATTTTTATATCCAGCACCAGTGAGGCGAGATCGTCCGCTAGCGCTTCGACACGGTGATCTTTCTCCTGATAAAGCAGCTTGATATAGGTGCCGCAATCACCGCAGCCCTCTGCCTTGATGGCTGACTCTTCACTGTCTAACGAGCAATAATTGAGGTTGCCGGTTGTCTCGCAGTTACTGCATTTCACGCGCACCATGTGCCATTCACTTTCGCACAGGTTGCAGTGCAGGTAACGCAGGCCGCTGGTGGTTCCAAGTTGCACTACACCAGAAACAGGAATACCGCCACACACCGGGCAGAACTGACGGTGCTCCCCCACTTCGGCTTTCGCTTTACCCGGCAGTTGCGTCGCCATCTGCGCCCAATAAAGAGAGAGGGCGGCCCAGATGAACGGGGCTTTATCGTTATCTTCACCGTTAAACTGATGTGCCAGCAGGCTGTCGGCCAATGTTTCCCACTCCTGCACCGGCATTTTCTTCAGATTTTCCAGCGTAGCCAGCACCTGACCGTTGGCGGCAGGCATTAACTCTTCGATCAACGCATACAGTAGCGTATGCCAGTGTGCATCACGCGGAAACACGCTGGCATCCAGCGGCGGGCGATTGTTCTGCTGCGCCTGTGCCAACACATCGGTCAAATCGACACGCAACGGATGATCGTGTAGCACCTTCTGCTGTGCCTCAACCATGACTGCAGCAAAATTCAGGTAATCGCTGAGCGCATGGTCAGCTGCCAATTGGCGCAGACGCTCTGCACGGCTGCTGTACAGGCTCTTTAAATTAGCGAACAACAACGGCGGGATCACGCCCACCGTTGATGATTTTTCATTATTTTCCAGCTGATCCTGAGGGACAATGCGAATACTCATGCGGGTGATTTATCCTGTTGTTTACGGTTGTTTTTCTTGTTGTTTTCGTTGAATCTCTCGATACCAACGTGGATGATGCTTTTTCGCCCACGCCGCAGGTACCCAGCCTTCTACCATAGCAGTAATTGTTCCTTTCACCCATAGTGCCGCATACATATGCACCATTGATGACCAGGATCAGAGCAACGGTCGCCAGCGAGTGTACCAGCAGGGCCAAACGAATCACCGGGATAGGAAACGCCGGGGCAAAGTAGGGACGCCACATCACTATATCCAACCGACTTAAAAATGATTACAGCCAATGCCCTGATATGTGGAAAAAAATACAGCTAATTGTTATCAAAATAATGTCTCTTGGCTATATCCCACTCGCAAGCAACAGCACTAGGCAAATGATGGACAACCAGAACACGCACTTTTGCCCGAAATTATACCGACCTGTGTCACCGACTTCCTGATTTCTGGAAATTTTATGGATGTTTTTGGGCCATTCAATGTCATCGCGCTGTATCAGGTTGTGTTTCCAGTACTGCAGGAACATCAGCAAAAAGGCCACAAACATCACCACGCCAACAAACGGATGCAGTATACGCGCCAGTTGTGGCGTACCGAGAATATGTAGCAACCAGTTCAGCGAATGGAACAAAAACCCTAACCCGCTTATCGCGGCAAACACGAAGCAGAATGCCACAATCCAGTGGTTTATACGCTCAGGCGCGCTGTAGCGCTGAATGCGATTACTCTTTTTCATGCTGTTTACCCTCATGCTGTACGGTGGTCGCCTCATCCTTTATAGCCAACCGACTTAAAAATGATTACAGCCAATGCCCTGATATGTGGTAAAAAAATACAGCTAATTGTTATCAAAATAATGTCGCTTGGCTATACCTTGACGTTATTAGCAGACTATACCCCGGAAGAACTTGCCCACTTAGCTATGGTGGTTTTTAACCCTTTATGATGTGTAGATATAGCTAAACGACTTAATTTTGATTACATTATTTAAATGAGCTATTCAATTGATTTTAGACGTAAAGTGATATCTACACGGGAAGAAGAAGGGTTGAGTATCCGAGAAACAGCGAAGCAATTTCGGATTGGCCCTGCCTCTGTATTGCGTTGGATTAATCAAATAGCGTCAAAAGCATCGACCACGCGTCAGCGAAAGATCGATAAATCCGAGTTGATAAAAGATGTTGAACCATATCCAGATGCTTACCAAAAAGAACGTGCAGAGCGTTTTGGCGTTTGTCAGAAGGCCATTTGGCAAGCTCTTAAAAAGCTGGGATTGACCTATAAAAAAAAACTCTATGTCATCCGAAAGTCGACGAAAGCGCCCGGCAAGCATTTCAACAAAAAATACAACAGTATGAAAAAGAAGGTAAACCTATTGTTTTTATTGATGGAAGTGGTTTTCCACACGATACCCCACGGACTCACGGCTATTCCCCAAAAGGTCAACGGTGTTTTGGCCTGAAGAACGGGGGAGCCAAGGGAAGAACAAATGTTATCGGCGCTTTATTAGGCACAATGCTGTTTGCTATCGGATTATTTGATATCAATATTAACAGCGATGTTTTCTATTCCTGGGTCACACAAGTCCTTATCCCAGTACTCCCTAAAAACAGGGTAATCGTGATGGACAATGCAACTTTTCACAAAAAACATAATATTCAACAAGTCATCATCGATGCAGGGTATATGGTGGAGTATTTGCCTACATATTCGCCAGATCTTAACCCCATTGAGCATAAATGGGCACAAGCAAAAAGCAAAAAAAGAGAGAGTGGTTGCGATACAGAGATTTTGTTCTCAGTCCATATGGTGTAATCAAAATTAAGTCGCTTGGCTATACCTATGCCCTTGAACACGGCCTGTATGAACGTCAGCACGCTATTCGTCTGTGCCTGCTCGCCGCGCTCAGCGGCGAAAGCGTGTTTTTGCTGGGGCCGCCGGGCATCTCCAAGAGCATGATCGCGCGTCGCCTGAAGTTCGCGTTTCGTGACGCCCGCGCTTTCGAATACCTGATGACACGCTTCTCTACCACGGAGGAGGTGTTTGGCCCGCTATCGATTCAGGCGCTAAAAGATGAAGGGCGTTATCAGCGTCTTACCGGCGGCTATTTACCGGAGGCGGAAATCGTCTTTCTGGATGAAATCTGGAAAGCCGGCCCGGCCATTCTCAATACTCTGCTGACAGCCATCAATGAACGGCGCTTTCGCAACGGCAGCCATGAAGAAACTATCCCCATGCGGCTGCTGGTAACCGCCTCCAACGAACTGCCCGAATCAGACAGCAGCTTAGAAGCACTCTATAGCCAAGCGACATTATTTTGATAACAATTAGCTGTATTTTTTTGCCACATATCAGGGCATTTGCTGTAATCATTTTTAAGTCGGTTGGCTATATGACCGCATGCTTATTCGCCTGTGTCTGGATAAAGTGCAGGAAAAACAAAACTTCCGCGCATTGTTAACGCACGCCGGTAGCGATCGCGACAACCCGGTGCCGCTGTCACTGAGCGTCAGCGACGAAGAGTACCAAGCATGGCAAAGCGCCATCGATCGCATCGCCGGATGCCTGCTTTGAACTGATTTACGCACTGCGCCAACAGCTGAATACCACCGACAATGCGCCGTATGTTTCCGATCGACGTTGGAAGAAAGCGCTGCGACTGCTGCAAGCCTGTGCGTTTTTCTCTGGTCGTGAAAGCATTGTTCCGCTTGATATCATCTTGCTGAAAGATTGCCTGTGGCATGACAGGGATTCCAAACGCTGGTGGAACAGCACACCGAACAGCTCATCACCGCGCACGCCTATCAGCAACAGGCACTGCTGTTCCGCTTGCAGCAATTAAACGTGAAACGGCAGCAATATCAGCAGCAACAGAGCGAGTTGCAAGCGATCACGGTCGAAAAACAGGGGGCATTTCTCAGCCGTAAAGCCCACTACCTGCTACCGGAAGCGCTGAATAATATTGATGTGACACATATCGTGTTAGAAAAAAACGCCTTGCAGTTATGGCTGCATAAAGGTGGAGAAGGCGAAATCAGGGGAAAACTCAACGGCATCGGGTTTACCCAGTACCTCGACATGTACGTAGATGACCACCTTCATCTTGCGGTGCGCAATATCAGCCTACAGACCACCATTCTTTCTTTACCTGAAAAACGAGACTGTACCTTACCGACAGAACTTACTGATGAATATGAGAAATTGCGTCAACAACTGCACGAGCAGCGACGTCTGTTTCACCACCATCAGCCGTGTTTGTTCATCCCTGCCGACTGGCTGGCAAAAATAGAAGACAGCCTGCAACAGGTCGACGAACAGATACAGCTCTCGTTACAGGATTGATCGAATGTTGACGTTGGAATCGCTGGAAATGCTGTTGTCCATTGACGAAAACGAGCTCTTGGACGACCTAGTTATCGCGCTGTTGGCTACGCCACAACTTGCGGCCTTTCTTGAACAGCACCCGAGAATGAAAGCGGCGCTGTTGCACGATCTGCCTGAATGGAAAGCGTCACTCAAGCAGCGCCTGCGTACAACCGTGGCACCTGCCGATTTGGAGCGGGAGTTTACCTGCTATCAAAATACCCAGACCATCGACAATCTGACCTTTCAGTCACGCATTCCCCGTATCGTTGATACGCTGCAAACGGTGGACTCGCCTTTTTTTTCTCAGGCTATAGCAAAACGACTTAAAAATGATTACAACCAATGCCCTGGTATGTGGCAAAAAAATACAGCTAATTGTTATCAAAATAATGTCGCTTGGCTATAACAAGCTGATCGCCTAGGCAGAACCGACGCTTGGGTAGCGGCTTAGCAACGCCTTCCACACGTTGTTCTTGCAGCGCTGGAAAATGAGCCTCTCTTTGCAAACGGTCTCCTTGCACCATCAATTGATGGAGGCAGAAAAAGAGATCCTGCTTGATGAGTTACAGCAGCGGTTGACCTTGACCGGCAAACTGGAAGCCGTACTGGCGGAGAACGAGACAGCTGCCGGACGATTATGGAATCTCAGCGCGGGAAAATTGATTAAAACCGAGCTGCAAACCCTGATTAACTTCTGCGACTTTCTACAAAAGCAGCTTTCATTGCAGCGCCTAGCCGAGCGTTTAGGTCGCAGCCGGGAAACCAAATCCATTCTCTCCACCGAAGCACCGCGCGAAGCGTTTCGCGTGATGGTTCGTGAACCGGATATGGTGCCAGAGCAAGTGGATGGCATCCATCAAAGCGATGATATAGCCAAGCGACTTAATTTTGATTACACCATATGGACTGAGAACAAAATCTCTGTATCGCAACCACTCTCTCTTTTTTTGCTTTTTGCTTGTGCCCATTTATGCTCAATGGGGTTAAGATCTGGCGAATATGTAGGCAAATACTCCACCATATACCCTGCATCGATGATGACTTGTTGAATATTATGTTTTTTGTGAAAAGTTGCATTGTCCATCACGATTACCCTGTTTTTAGGGAGTACTGGGATAAGGACTTGTGTGACCCAGGAATAGAAAACATCGCTGTTAATATTGATATCAAATAATCCGATAGCAAACAGCGTCGTGCCTAATAAAGCGCCGATAACATTTGTTCTTCCCTTGGCTCCCCCGTTCTTCAGGCCAAAACACCGTTGACCTTTTGGGGAATAGCCGTGAGTCCGTGGGGTATCGTGTGGAAAACCACTTTCATCAATAAAAACAATAGGTTTACCTTTTTTTCATACTGTTGTATTTTTTGTTGAAATGCTTGCCGGGCGCTTTCGTCGGCTTTCGGATGACGTAGCGTTTTTTTATAGGTCAATCCCAGCTTTTTAAGAGCTTGCCAAATGGCCTTCTGACAAACGCCAAAACGCTCTGCACGTTCTTTTTGGTAAGCATCTGGATATGGTTCAACATCTTTTATCAACTCGGATTTATCGCTCTTTCGCTGACGCGTGGTCGATGCTTTTGACGCTATTTGATTAATTCAACGCGATACAGAGGCAGGGCCAATCCGAAATTGCTTCGCTGTTTCTCGGATACCCAACCCTTCTTCTTCCCGTGTAGATATCACTTTACGTCTAAAATCAATTGAATAGCTCATTTAAATAATGCAATCAAAATTAAGTCGTTTAGCTATAACTGTAGCGCCCGGCATGCAGAATTTGCAGCGCAATTTTCCCTCCCGCTTCATGCACCGCAGCGGTTATTGGGAGATGGTGAGGTAGCTGTTCTTCATGTTCAAGCGTCGCTCCGCCAGCGACTACGGCACCTTTGGCGTTGGGCGCAATACCGCCAGTAACAATCAGTGCTACACCGCCCTGCACGCGTCTCGGTAAAATGCCGCTAACCGTTCAGTGCCCTGTGGATGCTCTTCCAAACCGGTGTGCATCGAACCCATGATGACGCGGTTTTTTAACGTGGTGAAGCCCAAATTGAGGGGCGAAAAAAGCTTGGGGTAAGCGTGCATGGTGCTCTCCACAGAAACCGCGTAATAAACTGGTCTGATGAATTTACTGTAGCGAGTGTTGGATGATATGTGAAATAACTGTTTATTTAATGTGATTTGTGTCATTCCCTATGGCGACACTCGATAATCGGGACGGTATGCCAGAAGGTTTGTTGTCCGTGCCAACAATCATTATAATTCGCGGGATCAGAGTGCTAAGGAATCGCTATGTGGGTGGATGAGTGGGAACCGGCGCTGGAAAGTGCGCTTACCGATTTGGAACGTTGTGTCAGGTTGCAGCAGCAAGGCTGGCGTCAGGATCGTGAACGCTGGCAGCAGCAGCTCACGCAGGCCCAACAGCGGGAAGCGGAGCTGTGCGCGCAGATCGAAAAGTTAGTGATTCAGTTAAACTCTATGGATGCGTCGCCGGAACGAAATCCCCTAGTGCAGCGCATTAAAATGATTGGCGCCTATATTGACGCCTTGGCGAAGGATGCCTCCGCCTTTAGTCGTTCACTTCCCTGATCGATTTGGTTTGTCCTGTTTTTTCCACTAGTGTTGGTGCTCGCAGAGCAAACGGCAGAAGACTGCCGTTTGCATGACGCTGTGTGGCTTACAGCGGCATAAAAATACCGGGATTATTATTCAATAAGTTATAGCGTATCGATCGAAATTACTCGAAATTCGATCGAAATAATTACACCTCTGTCCACTCTGAGCCACGTACATCCCGGTACTTGTCGGTCATGGTTGCTGATTTATGCCCTAATAGTTTTTGTGCGTAGTCTTTCCCTTTCTCTTCAGTATATAAGCGAGCTGACAAACTTCTGATTTCATGAAAAGAGGGAGCAGTGCCTTCCCATTTCAAACCTGATCCACGACGCGCTTTCATAAATGCTTCAGATAATGTTCTCTTAGCGAGAACACTGTGTTTTTCATCCGCCACAATGTGAGATTTACCATTATTTAATATTCTTAATTGCTGAAGCACATCTAAAAGGGAAAGATTCAGACATTCAAGGCGGGTTGTTTCCGCGATGGCCAACATCATGCCTGTTTTTTCTTGTCTGACGTAAAGACGTCCATCCCGGTAATCACTCCAGCACATGCCCTGAACATCGCTTAGGCGTTGTCCTGTGAGTAGAGCCAGGTCAAGGCAGGGGCCAACCCATGCGGGTAATTTATCTGCTGCTTTACGGATAGCCTTCCAATCGTCCAACGTTATGCGCTCGCGTTGAATGTCTACACGCTGGTTGCGCGTAGCTTCGGCCGGATTGCTTTTGGTGACCCCTTCAGCAATGGCCTCACGAAACAAGTCAAGCAGCAATGTTCTGATGCGGTTTGCCATTGTCGGTTTTCCTGCGTTTACCCACTGATTAAGGAACGAGGCAATGTCTTTGGTTTCTACTTTCTGAAGAGCAAATTCCCCTAAATGGGCATTAACGGCCTTCAGGTATTTATGGTACTCGCTCATCGTTTTCGGCTTGAGTTTCCGTCCTTCGAGTATCGTCAGATAGCGTTCAGTCCATTCGCTAACTGTGGTCACCTGTGTGTCGTTGATGCGGTCAACGAGCGGTGATGGTTTTGATGAGCCATAAATCGCCATATTAGCGGCGATGGCTTGTGTAATGGCCTCCTGTCGATGGCGGCCCAGGCCATATTCTTTTCCGGTGCGTGGGTCGCGGTAGCAAAAATAGCCGCCATTGCGCGGTTGCAGGTTTGGCGGCAAATCGCGGTTCTTATGGTTTCTCCGGCGTGCCATGTCTTATCCTCGATAACAGGGTGGGGTGAAGGGCGCTGGATGGGCCAATGTTTTTGTTCTGGGTGAGCTTGCAGGCGTTTTCCTCAACCAGATACTCGCGCCCATCTCGTATCGGTGCGGGAAAAATCATTCCGCTCCTGACCAATCGCCTGACGGTTTCCATACAACGCGGGCGGGGTTGCCGCCGATTCCACTCGGATAAGGTGATGTATGCCATAATTGACCTCTGCTAAAATTAAGCCACTGCGCCGTTCGTCATGACGGCGGGCAGGCGGGGGAATGACCAATCGAAGAAATGCGGGGGTGAAGGGGATTTCAGGCTGTAACAGCCTTGATTAAGGTGCTGGGGCAGGTCGTAGAGGCTTGCCTTGCTGTTCGAGGATAGCGATAAGCTTTCGGTATCCGTTTCGCAGCCATTTAACCCATTTATCCAGGTGGGTTTCTTGCGGGTGATAGCTCCCCATGAGGGCAGCATGACCCGCGAATGCATAATTCATGGGGTGCTCCTGTTTTTATATTGCTATTTGGGTGTCGTATGTCGCGTGACTCATGGTTTTCCAACTCAGGCCGTTATCTTTGGATAACATGCGCCAGTAGTGAGAAAGCCGCATTGATAAATAACCGGTTCGTCGTATGCGTCTTGCATGAATAAGTCCTTCACGGTATAAGCGTTTAAATAGCTTCTCCCGCTCCTTTATCCTGTTAGGTATTTTAGGTTTCATTCGTTGCTCCTCTCACGATGCAAGGCTGACGTGCTTCTGGTGGGTAAAATCGCCGTTCCAGTTGAGTTTCATGGGCACTTTGCCACGGCGGTAAAGGACGTAGAGGCGCTCAGCGCCTTTGCGAAGGAGTACCGGCTGGTGCTTAATGAAGTCATCGGCACCCTGAACGCTAATCAGATGCTGGTGCTCAGTCAGGTATCTGTCGCGAGCGTAGGATGTTGCCCGCCAACGGGTACCGGATTGGCTTTCGTTGTAGAGCCAGTTACGGTCTGCTAACCAGTGGTTCACTTTCTGGGTGTTAACACTATTGAGCATTTTACAGAACTGGGTCGGGGTCATGCCCTCCTTGAACAGGCTCTTGAGGTCGTGGAGTTCTGCTTCCTGCTCTTTGTTGACCAATGCCAGTGCAGCTTCACTCCTTTTCGATTCCAGCAGGGCTTCCAGCGCAGAGATGTAGTTTTCCGGTAATGCGGGGACTGTGGTGATTGCCTGCGATTTTGAGGCAGCCAGTTGCTCCAGCTTATCAATCAGCGAACGACGAACTGCCTTCGACTCACGCGCGGCGACACGGAGAGCTTGTTTGAGCGTCATGTGGATAATCTCAGACTCAGTATTGTTCGTTTTTTGAACTACGGAAATTTCGTAGTGCTCTCCTTCAAGCTCATCTTTAATTTTTTCAACGAAGTCGTTATTGCGGATAGGTTTCTCTCCGTATTGCTTGCGCGTTTCGTTGACCATAATCAGCAACCGCTGAGAGTCGATTCCGTTGTCGCTACTTGTGGTTAAATTTTGCACGTTCATTAAATTTTGCACACAGATATACCTCGCTGGTTAAAACGATAATGGAACCCCGGCACGTTACCGGGGCGGGATTAGTGGTTAATGGGGCTTTGTTGAATAAATAGATATTATGCTGCGTAGCCATAAAGGCTGCGGATTCCCTTGACGTAAAATCAGTATGTTAAATCCAGAGCGTGGTGATGCATCCCGGAGCGATCAGCATTTTAATCCCAAACAGGCGTGTCATAACAGCATGATCACCTATTATTCAACAATAGCTTTATTCATTCCAAACAAATTAATAACATTTTCAGAAATCCTGAAATCATCATCTGCTGGGCTTTTTTTCAATTTAATTCTTGATTCAAAATTAAGAACGGAACCTTCGGATAAATAACCCCGAGGTAAAGAACACAGGTCTTCAGCGTCAGTTTTTGAAAGACCAAGAATTTCAAGCAAACTCGCCTTTGTAAGCGTTGATGACTCAAAGAGCAGTTTTACACAACGAGGGAAAAGTCTCACAACTTCGGGTAATTTTAAATCATCCAATGGTTCCCCTTTTCTCCATCCACGTGCAGATATACTTTTATACAGACGCTGATACTCTAATGGAGAAATGACTTCCAAATCTCTTGCCCTTAATATCATTGCTTGAGCAGACATGCCCCATCGAGCCTTTAAGGAAACGAAGTTCTCAAGCGTCGGGAAAGGGGGTAATTCTGTTGAAAATGCTTCTTCTGGTAACATAAAATATGCAGCAAACTTATTTGCCTGTTCTTCGATAACTTTAAAATTAACAACATCCAACCGATTGATATAACGGTGCAATACAATATGACCTAGTTCATGCGCGGCATCAAATCGACTACGGTAATAATTATTTTTATCTGTCGCTAATATTATGTACGGTCTATTTTCTTTATTACTCCATTGAGAATAACCGTCCATCATGACACTGCCTTGCTCAAATCTAGAGCATATGACACCCGCATTTTCTATTACTAAAAGCAAGTCTGATACAGGAGCAATACCTAGCCCCCAAGCCTTGCGGCATTTTGATGCCATAATTTCAATAACTGAATCATCTATAGCCCGATAATCTGTCACATCCAAATGGGGGAGATTTACACTTGGAAAATCAAGATATTGTTGTAATTGCAATGAAATTTCCTGTAGCCATCCCATGTAAACTTCTGATGCACTGCATAAATCCTTGGCAGTATTGGCCAATGTTCTAAAAAAAACAGGAGTCTCTTCTTTTAGAATGGTCGGCTTAACAAACCAACTGATAGGGCAATTTAGTGCAGCCGCTAAAATAGACAAAGCTTCAGCATCAGGAGCATGGTTACCATTCTCCCACTTTGTTATTGTTGAAGGGGAACGCTCAACCAGGCGACCAAGGTTGATTTTTGATAACCCACGAGCTTCCCTGATTTGGGTAAGTCTCTCGGGTTGAAAGCCCGTAATTCCCACTCTCATATGACCACCCGTTAAGACCCTTCTTGCTCCTTCAACTGTTTTTTCAGCACAGGAATAACCAAGTCGGGTATAATTTGTTCATTAGCACTGTTATACATTCCCAAGAGATCAATTACTGACCAGTTAAAGGGGTTTCCTTTCAGATTTGTAAAGGCTTTGTTGAATAATAGGTAATCATGCGGTTTTTCCATGCCAGTTTTGGTTGAATATGCTTCATGGTGTTTACCTGTGTCGCTTTTCTCGGGTGACTATTGTACCGAAATATGTCAGTAAAAACCGTTGTAGAACCCCGGCGCGATCCCGGGGCGGGATTAGTGATTAGTGGCGTTGCAGGAACTGGTTAACGTTCGCCTGTTGCCATTTTTCGAGCGCATGGGTTCTCCTTGCGTCAATGAGGTGTATGACTCTATGAACGCTTTTGCCGCCTCCGCGTTGATAGCGTTTCCGTAGGCGCGCAGTCGTCCCACGCAGTTGGTAACCCCATAAGCCAGCGGGAATGCGCCGGGTTCAACTGGCCGCCACTTTTCATCCCGGCACAGGAGCCAGTCAGCCTCTCGCCAGAAGCCGTTAACCGCACTGGGGTTGTCAGCCACACTACGCGCCCCAGCAATGCATTGAGCTGCACATTCGGGCATTCCCTGCCATCCTTCCCGTCCCGCGTGGTCGGCGTAGGCCACCCAGTACGCCCGGTCGCGGATATGCGGGGCACCGACGCCCGCAGACGGAAACGGCACACACCCGAAGGCGTAGTCCACGGCTTCCAGGTCAGCCTGTACAAGGTCGAACCAGAGGTTTGCATGGCTGCTTGCAACCTGTTCACCAAAAACGTACTCAGGGCGGCACTGGCTGATGAGCCAGTGAAAAGCGGGCCAGAGATGCCGCTCGTCATAAAACCCGCCGCCCTTGCCTGCCGCGCTGAAAGGCTGGCAGGGGCAACTGCCCGTCCACACGGGTTTATCATCGGGCCATCCTGCTTTTCGCAGGGCATACGACCATACGCCGATCCCGGCAAAGAAATGGCATTGCGTGTAGTTTTGTAAGTCATCGGGAGTGACATCCTCAATCGAACGTTCATCAACATCGCCTGGCGCAATATGACCGGCGGCAATCAGGTTTCTCAGCCACTGTGCTGCATAAGGGTCAATTTCGTTGTAGTAAACTGCTGCCATCATCCAGTCACCATGTATCGAATCCGGCAGGGACAGCACGGGGTAATGATGTAGTTATCTGCTCTGGTTATTTTTGTCATAACAATTTCTCCATAATTAAACGGATGTGGTTATCAGAGGGCTAACGGGTAAAACTTTGCAGATTGGCGGTCAGATCGCTTACACTTGGCTTAATACAGGAGGATCCGCTATGGGCCAGGTTGCATTTGATACATTGCAGGCGTCAGAAGAGCTTCAAACCGCCGGGCTTACCAGTGAGCAGGCCAAGGCGATTTCGCTCGTCGTACGCAAGTCTCATGAGGTGGCGGATGTGGCTACCAAGCGTGACCTTGACGACGTTCGTAAGGAAATTGACGCCCGCTTCGATAAGGTTGACGCACGCTTCGAGAAAACTGAGGCGCAGATAGCAGATGTCCGCAAGGACCTGTCCGCAGAGATAGCCGATGTCCGTAAGGACCTGTCCGCAGAGATAGCAGATGTCCGTAAGGACCTGTCCGCAGAGATAGCAGATGTCCGTAAGGATATGACTGCCGGTTTTGATAAACTTGGCATGCAGATGACCATCCGACTTGGGCTAATGGTCGCCGCCGCTGTCAGCATCATTGCTGCCATTCTCAAAATGTGACGGTGTACTATACCCCTTGGGTCAGGCTGAACCTGATTGTGTACCCGCCCGACGACGTGCATGCACTCATGCTGCCACCCTGGATAATTTCCTGATAGCCTCAAGTTCGTTTTCAAGCTCAGCCAGAAACTGCCTTAACGCCTCCTCTATTTCAGCAACCCGTTTATCGTCCTGATGAATTCTCAACTGGTAATAGGCAAGGTCTGGCGGTAGCCTGTCGTCATAGCTGACAAAATCACACCATTTCCTGCCCGTACACATCATTTGGGCGTGCATCTGTAGGAGGTATTGGTTTTTCGGCTTACCGGTCTTGATGGTCTCTAAATGCGTCCATGTGTTGGGGCATTTTATTTCTATCAGGCCATCATTTCCGACCAGGCCATCAGGCGACGCCCCAAATCCTACGATCTCTGGATGGGGAATAAATCCCACTTCTGTAACTTCTGCGTCAAACTGGTTAAGCAGGTACATCTCCCGCGCCACCGGTTCAAGTTCAGTGCCGTGCTGCATGGCCGAGTTTGCGTAACTTTCTTCCACCTTTCCTGTTAGGCGCTGGCAGATAAGCTCTGCCATGTAGTTCTGGCGGCTGGCGGAATAGCCCGATTTGGTTTTTGCCATTACGTCAGACAGGCGACTGGCGGTCACGTTGCCACAACGGGCGGAAAACCATTCATCACTGCGCTGTTGCATGATCCACCTCGCTATATTCTGCATCGACGGGAATGCTTTTTTTGATGCGCTCCTTCTCTGCATTGCCGATAATCTGGCGCTCTTCGTGGGTCAGGTTTTTCCATGTTTCTGCGAAGACTTCCATGCTTAGCTGAGCCGCCTCTTCGCACCGGGCAATCAATGCCGGTCGGCGCTCGTCTGTTTGTTGTCCAACAACAACGCTTGCCGGGCTGCTTTCGATGATCCGCTCTGCTTCGTCGCTGTCGTAAATGCCAGCAAACCCAAATGCCATGCGGGCACACTGAATAAGTGACTTGTGGCGCAGCATACGGGTGGGGTGTGATTGCCACGGCTGGGTATTGCGCTTACACTCGCCCATGTATTCGGTGACTACAGTGGGGTGTTTGCGATCTTTGCGGTAAATCTTGCAGGTGCAAGCCCCCTCTTCCTTGTCGTAGCCGAATTCCATGCCGTCGAACTGCGGATGTTCGTTAATGATCCGCGCCCAACCATCTACACCAACAACCGGGACAATGCCGCCCTTATCAGGGAATGCGTAAATCTCTTTCGTCCACGGGTTAAGCCCGTACTGGTTGGCAACGATAAGTAGGGCGGTAAATTGCTCGTCCGTGACGTTACCCCCCTTGAACGCCGTATTCTTAAGGGTATTCATCAAGTCCGTACCGGGCTCCATCCCGAGACGCTCAGCCAGCTTCCCTGCCATTGTTGTTAATGCCGTGCTCATGCTGCATCCTCCGTGCTGTTCTGCCTGTTATAAATCCAAAAAGCCCGCTCAACCTTCACACGGTGGAAAATGGCGTCGAATACTCGCTGACTCTCGGCTTCCTGATAATCAACATCGCTATCTTCCATGTACTCACAGGCTAGCGATGTGTAAGCATCAGGGCAGTGTTTTCTAAGCGGTTCACGAAACCTTTCGATAGACTTCTCCGCCAATTGCTCAGCCTCTGCGTAACAGTCCTCTGTTATTTCAGGCGGCATTTCTTCCATGATTTTCCGAATAGCCTGTATCGTTGATGGATTAAGCATTGGGGTTCCCCTTCTGATTAACCGTTGCAATAAGCTGCCCGAATAACCGTTGCAGCCCGCTTTTGTTTTTGAAGCTCTGGCCCGTGACGATATTTGAGCGGTGATGTTCGATTGACCGAATCGGGTCAAATTTAATTTCAGGACGCACGATGGGGGCGCCCGCGATAGTAAGTTCCATCGTGGCTTTCCTTAATTTGGATTGATGTATTAATTGATGCCGAAAAATATCGCCGAGGGTTAAATATTCATCTCTTTATGACAGGTTAAACCGTAATTTCAGCAACGAAATGACATGACGATAAATTTCACCGTGCTTATTGTCGCAATGGCGCTTATTAACTGCCGATTCGAATTCTTCAATAGTTCCAGAGAAGCACCCGCGCCTAACAATGACACTGCCGTCTTTCTTCCTGAATGCGGTTAGTACTCCGTTTTCTGAGCCAATGGGGGATAGGGTGATCCAGTCCGCATCGCCGGACACCCGCGCATCGCCGTACACCCGCGCATTGCCGTACACCCGCGCATCGCTGTACACCCGCGCATCGCCGGACACCCGCGCATCGCCGTACACCCGCGCATTGCCGTACACCCGCGCATTGCCGTACACCAGCGCATTGCCGGACACCCGCGCATCGCCGTACACCCACGCATTGCCGTTCTGAGCCAGGTTCGATTCTTTTTTTACCCAGCCGCCTAATTCGCCAGCACGAACATTACCGAAGGCGATAAGCGCTTTAATGCGAAACAATTTGATGCCGAAAAACGCTTTCACTTCGGCAGTGAGTTCGAATTTTTTCATTTAAAATTCCCTGGATTCAGGCGTAAAAAAACCACCGTCCGATGGCGTTATTGAGTATGGGGGGGAGATTGCGGCGATAAGCGGATGATGGGAATGCTGAAAGTGTTTCAGTCATGGATACCCGTTAATTTTTTCACCTGCTTTTTAAGCCACTTATTTTCCTCCACCAGAAAGGCGATGGTTGATTTGTATACCAATGTTTCGTGGTCGTCATATGGGTGAGTATTGATGCTCATCAAATAACGTGAATCATTAATATTATTGCTGCCGTTGGTGACAGCGACCATGTCACCGAAATTAGGGTGATTGAAGGTCGTGATATAAGGTTTATTAAGTTGCATCATTCAATCCTCCGTTGGTTATCAAAATATTTTCACTTCTCCCAATCTTCTCGACATTCTTTGCAGCAGAAATTACCCTCGGTTGGCCCCTCGCAATTATAGCAGCGCCCGTTAACCGGTAATTCCTTCTCTCGATGATTGGTGCTCAGGTGTTGGCGAAAGGCTTCTTCGTTCTGGCCGGCTATATCTACATCATCTGCCATTTTTTATTAAATTCCCTGTACTCCTTTAAATCTTTCACATCAATGCATGGTATTAAGCCATTGGCGAAAACTATTTCACCATTAATAGTCTCGATAAAGCACCAGTTCTTAAATATACAGGGTGAAACATTATTGTTTATGTCATTCTCTATGGCTGTTGGAAAATCTACGACGTTTTTATCTAGCCATTCCAAGGCATCACACCACTCATCATAATCAGAAGGGGCAATTGGTTTTAAGCATGCTTTAATCGTGGTCCGATTTTCATTTTCCATAAATACATACCTCAATCGTTTAATAACTTCCGGGTATTGTCCGTGAGTTGTGCTTGATATTTCTCAAGCATCCTCGCGGCATAAGCGAGTGCGTCCTCACGGTCGGAGAGGTCACCGATGGCCTGTAGCAAGCCGTCGCTGCCTCGGATATAGACGCTGAAAAAGTCAGGGGTATCATTCTGTTGCATTAAATAGCCGCAGTCGTCTACAACGCCCGACAGGATGATATCAGTAACAATCGTCCCCGGCGCTATCAGGTGGTCGAATTCGTCAATGAGCTTTTGCATGCTGGTCTCCGTGTTAAGTGTCTGCTGTGGTGACCCTCTCAGGCGGCGAGGGTTTCCTCGCTTTCCACAGTCAAAATAAGGAATTAGATATGAGCAGCTACATAGCTAGGGTTGAAATTTCTGGCGGTGATGCGAATGAATACGAGCTTTTGCACGAAATGATGCGTGGCATAGGGTTCAGTAAAGAAATAATCGGAGAAAGTGGCAGGGTGAGTTCTTTACCCACGGGAACCTATGTAGCCAATCTCACACAACCTATTGAAGCGGTTAGAGATAGCATTCAGCGTGTGGCGTTGCAGGTTTCAGACGACAGCCCGCAAATTATCGTGTGCTCATTTGACCGCTGGTCGGGGTATTTAACAATCGCCCCCTGAGTTAGTTTCTGGAGCGCTCTGCATTGGTTCTGGGAATGGACTGACTGCCTGCAATCCCTGCCCTCCAACTGCCTCTGGCTTACCCTGTGGCGGCGTTGTTTGTCCGCCAATTTTGGTGTTTCCAACTTTAGTCGGTCGGTTAAAATAACCAATCTCATTGAAATTAATAAATGCATCAATGAGGGTTGTGGTGTTTTCCAATGCTGAAACATTCCCTAACTCAACATTTCCAAGGAACGGATAAAAGAATTCCCCCAACTTTCTGCGATACTCTTTCATGTCATCGTTTTGCATACTTACCTCGCTGTTACGTTAACTGACTTGCTGTGACCTGCTGGGGATATGACGACTTGCTGCAGGCAATAAGACCTCTCCTCAAACTTTACGAACACCCCACGATGTATGCGTCTGCCTTGCTCTGGCGGTAATGCCATACTCGGTTTTCGGCTTGCTGTACCAGATGCGATGGTTAAGACGCTTAACCCTGTCGTACTTTTCGGCGAAACGGTTAATTTGCTCTCTGAATCTAGCCAGTAAATTGAAATTAATTCGTGGCGCCCGTTTGCGCTTGAAGGCTAATTCGATTCGGTTAAGCGCTTTGCGTTTCTCTGGCTTCTGCCCCAATACCCTATCGATACGGGATGTCACCAGTTCACGCCGGATGGCTTCTGCCTTGCGTCTGGCATGACGGCGAATAGCGGCGTTGGTTTTGCTAACACAATTAACGGGATTAACGGATTTACGGTAAATGATAGTAGCCATGCTCCCCTCCAATAGATGGTTTTGGTGGTGTGGTGAACGGGTATAGTCCTGGTGTTGGCTATAATTTTTATTCAGCCCACCACACCCCAAAAACATCTGGGCAAAGGTTCGGCACGTTGTCGGTGCCTTCCGTAGAGCGCGAGGCTCGTTGTAAAAAGAGCGGTGAAAACAGAGCAGACTCATTAATCTGCTTTGGTTTAATGCCTGGTTTACTTCTCCACCTCAGGCGGCAGTGGTCCCTGCTATTTCCCAACAGACAGGAATGCGTTAATCTGGATATCCCCAACAGTCAGAAGAGAATTCAAAGTGATCGCTGAATTATCTGTGGCCATGGCTGCAATTCGTGAAACTGCGCAACTTGCCAAACTGATCAATGACGCCAAAACCGAGGCCGAAGTAAACGCGGCGGTTAGTGAGTTAAATTCAAAACTTGCGTCTATTCAGCGTGAATGCATATCTCTCGTTGAGCTCGTGGGCACTTACCAGGAAATGAATACATCTCTCAAAGCAAAAATTGCAGAGTTCGAAAACTTTAAAGTTCAGGCGGTAGATTATTCTCTGAATAAAGTTGATTCGGGTACGCTTGTTTATTCGAAGAATATTGTTTTGAGTGATGGTGAGACCGCGGTGAATGCCTGCCCACATTGTTTTCATCAAAATAAAATATCGATACTTCAGCTTGGCGTAACGACTACGGCGATGAGTGGATTTCATGTTCATTACTGCCCCGAATGTAAAAGTGACTTCAAGATGAATAAACTCCCTCCCAAGAAACCGACACAGGTTGCCGGATACGGATCCCGATTTAGCGGAGGTGGTCGATAAATTTGAGCAACCAGCTTGCTCTTACTACCAGTCTGGCATTGTGTTGGGGATACAGATTGTTAAAGAGCGAAGCGTCCAGTAGGGCGCTTTTTTGTTGTCTACTAAATCTGCCACAACCGCCGTCATGTTCCTGTGCCTCGGGCTGGCTACTTACGCTCAGGCAATCGGCGGGTAACTCGAGGTCTTGCCTGCCGGGGTATTGCCGTTGCGGGTTGCTGGTCCACCGTCTGCCTGTAGGCTGTCTGGTGGGGTGATGAGATAAATATAACCTTTTGTTATTTTCTTGGTCAACACTATTTGTTATTTATTTTATAACATTTAATTATATTTTTGATTTGCCAAAGAATTTAGGGGCATTTGGGGTCATGA
Source organism: Symbiopectobacterium sp. RP (assembly GCF_050472005.1). Taxonomy (NCBI): domain Bacteria; kingdom Pseudomonadati; phylum Pseudomonadota; class Gammaproteobacteria; order Enterobacterales; family Enterobacteriaceae; genus Symbiopectobacterium; species Symbiopectobacterium sp. RP. The sequence goes on from NZ_JBGOGS010000002.1 coordinate 737,276, forward strand.
TGGAATGATGCGGGAAGGAAAAAGCAGGTGTGCAGGAGACAATGAACTTTCGAGTTTAGCCATGTTGCATTGTGTAATTAATTGATTTTAAGATTCTTTCTTGCTTCTATGATTTCTTCAAACAGTTGATCAACTTCATCCTTCCTTTCACTAATTTGACTTAAAAACATCTCTTTATCCCTTTTGGGTAGGCTAGAAAACATATCAAGAAGCCTTTCTTCTTCTCTACTCAAATTTCGAGTTTGAGCTGGTTTTATAGATTCAGACACCTCCGCAATTTTTTCTGCAAGCGTTGGGCTAAAGTCATTAACACATACACCTAACAATTTAGCAAATTTTGCCGCATTGCTCATATTCAAAGGATTTACTCCGTTTAAAAGTTGAGCTACACCGCTTTGCCTCATACCTAGCTCATGGGCTATAGACTCTTGTGAAAAGCCTAGCTCTTTTTTCTTTAACTCAAAAATGCTCTTGAGCCTCATCGCATCTTCAAGCTGTTCAGGACTTAATGTTTTCTTTTTCATATAAAAATGATATCACCAATTGGAATATCAAACAAAAACAGACGGTGTTGACTTATTAATAACAAAAAGTTATATTTCCATCGGAACAGCAAAGGAGTTATTTAATGAACCGCTTAACACTCAACCAATACGCGTCTTTACATGGGCAAAAGAAGGCAGCACAAGCATTAGGTATCCGCCAAGCCGCAATTTGCAAAGCATTAAAAACAGGAAGGCAGATAACAGTCACTGTGTACCCTAATGGCGAAGTTGAGGCTGAAGAAATCAAGCCGTTCCCGAACCAACGCCATCAGGCGAATTTCGCAGCCTAACCAGCAGTACCGCTCTACAACGGACACTCGTCCTACGGAAGCCACCGACAACGTGGCGAACGCAACATCCCACAGTAACAAACTCACTGTGACTGCCTCACGGCTTCGTCACGTCTGTTGATCACCAAAACACAGGTGCCGTGTCTCTACACGTGCATCCGATAACCTGTTTTTTTCAATAAGGAAAGTATCACAAATGGACATCACAAGTACACGCAAGAAAGCACGCCAGATTGAATCGCAGCTTCTAAGCAAGCTGGCGGTATTCGGTCAACGAAAGTTCGCTGATTTTCTGAACGTAGACGAATCCCAAGTAAGCCGGATGAAAGTCGCCAAAGGGAAGGAGAAGCACTCGTTTTTCGGGCTGATGAGTCTGGCTCTAGCGATTCTGGAGTGGGGAGTTAACAACGACGAGCTAGCGCATCTGGCCAAGCAAGTCGCACAGATTCTGACGCAAAAGAAAAAGCCAGCGGTGGCTGCCGATGGCTCTCAGCAATTCAATATGGACTTCTAACCGGAGTGATTATGTCACTACAGGAAGATTATGTAAATCAGGCAGGAGAAGCGCAGGTACTGGATATGTGCTGCGGCTCTCGCATGTTCTGGTTCGACAAGCAAGATAAACGAGCTGTGTTCACCGATATTCGCAGCGAGAACCACACGCTGTGCGATGGTAGAAAGTTGATTATCAGCCCTGACATCATCGCTGATTTCCGCAACCTGCCATTCCCCGACAACCATTTCCCGATTGTCGTTTTCGATCCGCCACATCTTGAGAGAATCGGTGAAAACGCATGGATGCGCAAGAAATACGGCGCACTGAATCGTGAGACATGGCGTGATGACATCCGCGCCGGTTTCGTTGAGGCGTTCCGTGTACTGCGCCCGCTGAGTGTGCTGATTTTCAAATGGAACGAAACTCAGATCCCAGTAAGCCAAGTTACGGCATTGACCGACGCGAAACCTATGATTGGCCAGCGCACAGGGAAGTCTGATAAGACTCACTGGATCATCTATCTCAAGGAGGGCGCATGAACACCTTTGCTGAGGTAATCAAATTCCCCGGACCTGAGCAGGGGCAACAGGAGCATCACGTGGCTGACACTGATGATGGCTTCATCATGCTGGCGATGGAGCTTTACGAAGAACTGATCGGCGCTAATCTGACACGCAATCAAGCCAAGGTGGCACACGCTGTATGCCGAAAGACATACGGCTTCAAGAAGAAAATGGATCGCATTGCTGACAGTCAATTAGCCGAGCTTTGCAGAATCAGCAGGCCAAAGGCCAACATTGCCAAAAATGAGCTTATCGCCATGAAAGTTCTGGTGAAAGACGGAAGCAAAATTGGCCCAAACAAAAACATATCAGAATGGGAGATCCCGGAGTGTTCCCAAATAGATAACATTGTTACCAAATCGGGAACAAAAAATGTTACCAAATTGGATACACCGAGTGTTACCAAAACGGAACACACAAAAGATATCTTTAAAGATAAAATAAATAATACCCCCTTACCCCCTACGGGTGAAAGTGTGAAGGGGGGTAAACCCTCTAAACGAAAATCAAACCCAATCAAATACGACGACTACCTGAACGCCTACAACGAAGCCGTGGGTGACAGACTGCCTCACGCTGTTGAAGCCAATGACGAGCGAAAACGGAAACTTGCTGCTCTGGTTAAATCTCTGGCTACGCCAAACCTGGACGGCTTCAAGTCTTACGTCAGGGCGTTTATGGCTGCTGCCAGGCCGTTCCACTTTGGCGACAACGATCGCGGCTGGGTGGCTAATTTTGATTACCTGCTTCAACGCAAGACCCTGACGAAAATCAGGGAGGGTACGCTATGAGACAGGATATCGAGGCCAGCGTGATTGGTGGTTTGCTGATCGGCGGTTTAACGCCAACGGCAACTGACGTTCTGGCAACGCTGGAGGCGGAAACCTTCGAGATCCCGATTTACAAACGAGCCTATGAGGTGATCCGTAAACAGGCTCGCACCAGAAACATGATTGATTCCCTGATGGTTGCCGAGGAATGTGGCGATGAGCATTTTGCCGACATCATGGAAACGGCGCGTAGCTGCCCCAGCGCCGCAAACTTGCGGGGCTATGCCGACACGGTGACTGAAATGTACCAGCGCCGGATGTTCGTTTCGGCTGTTGACGAGATGCGCGGGACAATCGGAAATTCATCGATTGAAGTGGCTACCGTGGCGATGGACGAACTTATCGGCAGACTGTCAGGCATTCGAAAGCCGAAGCAGGAAGTGAAGCCGGTTCGCCTTGGAGACATCATCTCCGAATACACCAACACGTTAGCGCGCCGCCTGAAAAACGGGGAAGAGTCCGACACGCTGAAAACAGGCATTGACGACTTGGACGCGATCACCGGGGGGATGAACGCTGAGGATTTAGTGATCGTCGCCGCTCGCCCCGGAATGGGGAAAACTGAACTGGCGCTTAAGGTTGCCGAAGGCGTGGCAAACCGGAAGTTACCCGGGGAGAACCAGCGGAGGGGCGTTCTGATTTTCAGCATGGAAATGAGTTCCCTACAGGTAGCTGAGCGTTCGATAGCCGGGGCAGGGCGGATGTCGGTAAGTCTGCTGCGTAACCCTTCAAACCTTGACGATGAGGGATGGGTGAGGATTGTTGACGGGATTAACCGACTGGCAGATCTTGACGTATGGGTCGTCGATGCTTGCCGCCTGACGGTGGAGGAAATCGTAGCCATTGCCAGGCGGCACAAACAGGAGCACCCAGCGCTATCGCTGATCATGGCAGACTATCTCGGGCTGATCGCCAAACCGAAAGCGGAGCGTAACGACCTTGCCATAGCCCATATCTCATGGAGCCTAAAGGCAATGGCCAAGACGCTGCGAACGCCAGTGATCGCGCTTGGTCAGCTATCACGAGACGTTGAGAAGCGACCTAACAAGCGCCCGACCAACGCCGATTTGCGTGACTCTGGCAGCCTTGAACAGGATGCCGACTCAATCATCATGCTCTACCGCGACGCGGTGTATAACGAGAATTCACCCGCCGCTCCATTCGCAGAAATCATCGTCACAAAAAACCGCTTTGGCTCACTCGGCACCGTCTATCAGCGATTCGTTAACGGTCATTTCATTGAGTGCGACCAGGACGAAGCGCGGGAGAAGTGCACGACAAGGCAGCAGACAGAAACCAGCGTACGCAGGTACGCAAAAGGCGCTGACGTCTAGGCAAACAAACAGGAGGAGTGATGAAAAGGTGCAGGAGCAACTAAAATATGCAGGAGTAACGAAAATATTCAGGTGGTGCCCATATCGGGAGGCATGCAGATCCTGCACACTATAATCAGTGAGTTACGATGAAATTGGTGGTACCTAAATCGATTGGGCAACTACCCAGGAATTTGAGGTAGTTCGAAATGCTGGGAATAGGGCACAAAAAACCCGGCGCGGGGCCGGGTGGGGATTATCTTTAGCAGGTCGGATAAGAGCGGAAATGCTGACGAACATTTTCGAGTTCACCGAAGCGAATGCGGCAGTAGCTGCGTACATACACTGGCTTGTCATGTTCGTAGATGAAATCGTCGCGATTTACATCATGAATCATCATGCTTTTCTCCTTTATCAGTTTTACACCCCTGTAAACCTGTCAGGGTTGTAATGGGTTGGGAGAACCGCTACCCTAAACATGTGTTAGATGAAATCGTCGCGATTTACATCATGTTCTGGTGTAGCGGTTGGGTTTACCCTCCATACACAGGGAATACTGCAAATATTCCCGCCAATATGAAGCCCTGCTGCAAACGGGGCTTTATTCTTTTATAGGGTCTTCTATCATAGCGAAAGACTCTATGATATTACTGATTCGCTTTGCTTCTTCCTTCGTTAGATTTCGCGGAAGATTGCCGATGGTAACAATAAGGTCACCGCGCAAAGGGATGGGGAGTTCGAATGTTTTAATGCCAACAATCTCTTCATCGCCTTGTTTCTTTTTCGGTGCCATTCTCTTCCGCCCCTTCTTTTGTGTAGTGATATCAGCTTGATGTGTAATACTGCCATCCTGATAGGCAATGAACTTATCAATAGCGCTCTGCATTCGGCTTTTGTAAGCCTGTAAAGAGGACTCAGATGGTTTAGCTTCTGCTGATTCAGCGTATGATGCAGCCATACTTGCTACGCTATACTCGCGGATGTCCCCGCCAGTAACGTTATCGCCAAGCGCTGAAAGAAGGCGAAGGGAAGAGTCGCGAAGATTCCTGGCTGTAGCATCATTAACGATATTCATGCTTGGTAGTTCTTCGAGGAAGTCTCTGAATGATTCGATGGTGTAGCTTTTGGTTTTCATAACAAAGCCTCGTACAGTCGATGAGGAAATAATAAACTGATCGAGATTGCAAATCAAGACCCGAGAAACCGATCGTCGAATTCTATCTTTTATCCCTTGAATTCACATCAAGTCTATCATCAGCCAATCACGCATTTCTGAGACCTACATCCCCTCACTTACACCGTAAACCACAGCAAGAAAACGGACAGCGCAGGTACGCCAAGGGCGCTAACGTCTAGGCAAACAAACAGGAGGAGTGATGAAAAGGGATACACGGAAAGCCGCTGAAAGAAGTTATGGGTTTTTAAAGCGAGGGCAATAGGAATGACAGCCTATCTAACAGAATGCATCGTGGGGCTGCTGGCAATGGCAGCCCTTTTGGTTTGGGGGGGTAAATTCCGGGGTGAATAATCATTGCTGTTCCCGAGCGTGTTTCTTCGCCTCAACCATCGCTGGGAGGGTAAACGCATAAAGCAGGAAGACTTCAGTGAATCCGATCATTTCTTCAGCTTCTTCCTGGGTAAATTCTTCATCGGAGTGGACAGCGCCGTTTGAATCAATTCGGACGATATGAGCCCAGTCTTTCATCTGTTCTGTGATTAACCCCTTGCCATGAAGCATGGATATTCTTTGTGAGAGTTTCTCTTTATTTGAATCTTCTCCGAGAATATTTCTGGTGGCAATGTCAATAACCTTTCTGCAAAGCATCACTGCTGTTTCAAAATTACCTCTTTGCAAATTGGTCTTTGATTCAACATAAAATCTTGCGGCTCTGTCTGGGGTATTGTCTGGAGCCCTATTAATTTCAATTTTAGGGTAAATTTCATAAAGTGAGTACGTGCTAGAAGGATCGGGTACCAAAATATTCTTTCTATTATTCCTCACTAAAAATAAAGGGCCATGACCCGTAGTGCTTTTGACGGCGGCTATTCCTGATTTATTGCAACTATTGCATACAAAGTGCACATCATAAATATCAGTAGTCCCCCTTTTTTGTTCATTTAAACCAATAAGAACTGCCTTTTCTCTTAAACAGTGAGGACAGGTTGTATTAAAGGAAAGCATACCCATGAATAAGTTAACTCCCTATTTGAATGATATATCCACGATATTGAGTAACGCGGACAGGCCAGAGGTGGCGTTGTTACAACGCTATGAGATAACTCATGGCGAGCAAAAAATCAACTTCATTCTATCACTTATTGGAAAGTTGATAGAGCAGGACAGAATGCTTCGCGCCAGAAGCGGAGGGTGACATGGATAAAACACGCTTCCTGCTGCGTGATGAACGAATACGAAAAAACCTGAAAGCCTTTATTGATTCCCTGCCCACCGACCCACACCGCCCTCTCGAAATTACCGTCAACGATGCTAAACGGACATTACCGCAGAACGACCTGTTCCATGCGTTATGCACCGATGTTTCGCGTCAGGTGGTGTGGGCCGATAAACCCCACTCGCTGCTGGACTGGAAGGCGCTGTTTGTCTCGGGACATGCCATCGCTACCGGCAGGCCGGGGGAGGTGGTGACGGGGCTGGAGGGGGAGTTTTGCAGCATCCGCGAGAGCACGGCTCAGATGGGCGTAAAGCGCATGAACAGTTTGATTGAGTATGCCCAGGCCTGGTCGGTCGGCAACGGCGTCAGGCGGCGGGAGGTGCGTTATTCCGGGGATTATTTTGGGAGAGTCGGATGAAGAAAACCAGTTTCAGGTACGACGGGTTAACCGGTGAAGAGGCGGAGCTACTCGTCAGGCACTACAAAGACAACGGCTATCGCGCTGCCAGGTCACTGAGCCGCGACCCCAAATATTGGGATGTCGTTGTCACCCTTCCCGAACAGCAGTACCTCAAACCAACACCACGCTCAATGCTCAACAAGATGTGGGGGTAGCTATGGCACTAAAACGCGATAAGCACGACGCGGTATTTTCTGAGCTTGTGCGCGAGAGAACTAACTGGCAGTGCGACTATTGCGGTAACTATTTTCACCACGACCACGGTAATCTCCATTGCTCCCACTTCAAGTCCCGCCGACACAAAGCGACCCGCTACCATCCCTTCAACGCCTTCGCACACTGCGCGGGCTGCCACCGTAAATTGGGTGAAGACCCGTATGAGTTCACGATGCACGCCAACATCACTTATGGGGAGATGGTCATTGACCGCGTGGCGCATCTGGCGGCAGTGCCGGTGCGGTTAAAGCCGTGGCAGATGGATGAGATTTATCAGCACATGAAAACTGAGCTCAAGCGACTGCGGGAATTACGCGCCGGCGGAAATATCTGGCGAATCGAGTTCACGCTACCACCCTGGTATCAGGAGGGCATTACTTATCGGATGGGGGAAGCGGCATGAGACAGCGTGTGCAACTGACGGCGGAAGATATTCCGCTTATCCGGACACTGTTGGCCTCCGGTATGCCAGTGGCGGAGGTGGCGAGGAAATTTGAGACCAGCAAGCAGCATATCTACAGCATCCGGAACGGCAAAAACTGGGGGGCGGTAAAATGAGAGATATTCGATACCTGTTGACGGCATGGGGAAATTGGAGCGGCTCACGCATTGGCACCGAGTACAAGGCAGCATGGCCCCTCGTCCCGGCCAGCAGCGATATCCGCCCCATGCTGTCTGATGAGGATGGGGAGGCAGTCGACCGGGCGGTAGGGCGGCTCAAGCACTTCGACCCGCTGGGCTACGATATCGTGGTGGCGTACTACAAAGGGAAGGCGTCGTGCAGGGCGATAGGCGAGGGCATGCAACCACACCGCCACCACTCTTATGTGAGCAAGGTACTCGAAAGGGCCGAAGCCTACGTTGCAGGCCGCGTGGCTGAACTTTTGGAGGCTGCTTGATGTTACACTGAGGCTACAAAGAAAGCCTTGATGATTAAAGAGGCTACTCCAGCAACAAGTGCGCTAAGCATCCAGCGGATGAGTTTTTGCTCGGAGCGAATGCCTGCCATTTCAAGTTGCAAATCTTTGCGCACTAAAGCGATTTGAGAATCTATCTTGGCGTCAGTTTTCTCGAAGCGAGCGTCCATATCTTTACGGACGTCAGCTATATCGCGCTTTACCTCTGCAATATCAGCCTTGGTAGCCACATCCGCCACCTCATGAGATTTGCGTACGACGAGCGAAATCGCCTTGGCCTGCTGACTGGTAAGCCCGGCGGTTTGAAGCTCTTCTGATGCTTGCAATGTATCAAATGCAACTTGGCCCATGGCGGATCCTCCTGTTTTAGGCTAAGTGTAACCCAGTAATCCTGTTGACGGAAGAATAACCCATGCGCTATAGTCAATCTGCACCTGCAAATTCAGGTGTCGGGATTAGCGTTCCGGATGACTAACAAGGCGCATAACACGCCTACAGCGTGTTTTTTTTATGCGTCAGTCCGCCATATCAGAATAATGGTGGGCTGGATGGGGGAGCCGCAAGGCTCGCCGGGTCCTTGTTAGCCGGTTACGCTAACTCCATCCAGCTCATCACCCTCTAGATTAGCGTCTCAAGGTGGTGATGTTCCTTAACTAACAAGGAAATCATTACTATGACAACCTTAATGTTCCGCAATACCGTTCTTGAAACCATCGCTCACAACGGGCAGATCTGGTTCACCTCTGCCGAGCTTGCTAAAGCGCTCAAGTATGCAGATCCAAAAGCAGTTTCCGGGCTTTATAACAGCAACGAAGACGAATTCGCAACAGGCATGTCATTGGTGGTCGAATCAACCACCGATGGAATAAACAATAGTTTACGTAAAATTAAGACCCGCATATTTTCCCTGCGCGGTGCACATCTCGTCGCCATGTTTGCCCGTACCCCTGTAGCCAAAGAGTTCCGCAAATGGGTGTTGGATATCCTCGACAGCAAAGTGGGCCAGCCTGTTCATCAGCCTGAGGCGCTAGAGTTGTTCACTGACGACGATACATCCCATCTTGCACGGCTTATCTGGGGCATGGCGAACGGCTTTCGATTCGAGCGCTCATGGAGCAATGCCATTTGGCACGCACTGCGCTATGCGGCGGGCGTCTCTTCCCCACAGCACTTTGGAGTGAGTCATATTCCTATCTTCGCGGAAGAGTGCCAACGCATTTACAGTTTCACTAATGCGCTGAAAGAAGTCATGTACGACGCTGAAAGGCAAGCTGTCCGGCGAGTTCTCAAGAATCGTGAGGATGCGGATGCCGTGGTATCAGAAATGAAGCAGTTACTTAATGAAACCAATCAATCGCACAATCTGTTGCTGACGAATACCTTAGCACGATGGCAACAAGCGGATATCCAGCAATTTCTACAACGCCATTGACGGAATGATGCTAAATGACTGATCAAACGATCAGTTAAATGCTTGACTGGCGCGCCGGCGCGCCACATAATACCCCCATGCTGCGGCAAAAGCGCGCAGGACATTAAGCCTCAACTCACTTTGGTGGTTGGGGCTTTTTGCATCTGGAACTCTGGCGTAGATGGTTCGCGCGGATGCCTGAAGAGCATCAGGAGATAGTTCGATTCTATCGGGTTCCACCACATTTAAGGCTGCGCTTATGCGTGGCTTTTTTATTTCCCCTTTCTATAACACACAGCGCCATCCCTGCCGGGAGGTGAGGGTATGACACGAATGAGCACTCTCTACAGCAGGCTTTCATACGGAAGCGGGACGGGCTTAATGGGCCTTGGCGCGTCTGCCAGAGCCTACGCCGCATCAACTACAGAGAGCGTATGGTTGCTTGCAGACAAAATGGCCGGGTTAACGCTCGGTGACTGGGCTATTATTGTCGGTATGGTCTGCACAATCGGCACTTTTGCTATCAACTGGTACTACCGCAGGAAGGAGTATCAGCTGAGGGAAAAAGGCGGTGCGTAATGTCAAAAGCAAGCAAACTCAGTGCGGCAATGCTGGCGCTCATCGCTGCTGGCGCGACTGCTCCCGTGATGATGGCGCAATTCCAGACTGAAAAAGAGGGGATGCGTATAAACGCTTATCCTGACGGCGGCGGCATCTGGACGATTTGCGGTGGCGTGACACGGGTAGATGGCAAGCCGGTAGTGAAGGGCATGAAGCTGACCGCCGGGCAGTGCGCAAAGATTGATGCCGCAGAACAGCAAAAGGCGCTCGATTGGGTGGATCGCAACGTTAAAGTGCCGCTCACTGAGACTCAGAAAGTCGGCATTGCCTCATTTTGTCCGTGGAATATCGGTCCCGGTAACTGCTTCACCTCAACGTTCTACCGCAAATTGAATGCCGGCGATCTCATTGGTGCCTGCAAAGAGATTAAGCGCTGGATTTGGGACGGAGGCAAAGATTGCCGTATCCGCGCCAATAACTGTTACGGGCAGATAGCGCGGCGTGACCAGGAGGCGGAATTATCGTGCTGGGGGCTGGGCGTATGAGGCTATATTTCTACGCCGCTCTCGTTGCTCTGCTGGCTACACTGTCATTTGGCGTCTACTACTACCACGACGCATACAGTGATAAAGCGAAAGACCTCGAAGCAGCAGAGCGGCAACAAAAGCAGGCCGAAACCATCGCTGGAAATGTGATCCAGTCGATGCGCATCTTCACCGCCATCACACAGGCCAATCACGATGAAAAACAGCAGATACAGCAGCGGTCGGAAAATACCGGGGTTTACATCCGTGAAAAATTATCGACTGATGAGTGTGCTAGTCGGCCTGTTCCTGATGATGTCGTTAACAAGCTGCGAGAGCACGCGGACAGAATACGTAACGGCACCCGTCGTGCCGATCCCCGCTGAACTTCTACAGGACTGCCCAGCGCCTGAAATCGCTCATCAAATGACATACGGCCAGAGCGTAGCGCTGAATGAAGAATTGCTGACCGTTATTGAGAAGTGTAACGCCGACAAGCGAAGCATTCGGGAAATCGAAGGATCCCGGAAGAATTTACCTGACAAGTAGCTGCGAAAGCAAACAATGGGGCTCGGTTAATCCGGGCTTTTTTTGTGTCTTGCAATATCCCCGCGCACCGAAAGCGCATCTAAAAACACCGAACCTGAACCTATGGAATGAGCCTTTGAGGGCGTCAGTTTGTGCTGGCGAGCCTTCGGTGGGCTGACGTTCTATTTCGGCAAAGGTTCATTTCATAGAAAAGGTAAACGCTATGACTACATCATTAGTTGTTTTATCCAGCCATGAAGCCCCGACCATGAGCAGTCTGGAAATGGTCGATTACATTAATGCAGAGCGGAAGCAAAAAGCCGAGCAGGAAGGCTTGACTTTTCCTTGCAAGAAGTATCGCAACCTTCAGCACAAGAGCTTCCTGGCTAAAGTGCCGAAAGTGTTAGGTGCAACGTCGGCAAAATTTTTTGCCGATGATATTTTCACCAGCGGAAACGGTGCCCAGTCCATTCGAAAAATTTACAACTTCCCCAAGCGCGAAGCCTGTCTGATGGCAATGAGCTACAGCTACGAGCTACAGGCTCAAGTGTTCGATCACATGACTGAACTTGAAGGAAGCAAGGATATCAACCTGCTCGACTTCTCCGGGCTAACCGAAATGACCATTCAGCAGATGACAAACCGCGTGGCTGCAGCTGAGAAATTCTCTTTCGAAGAGCACGGACAGACGGGTAGCACCCTGATGACCCGGCGGAAAAAAGAGAAGAAAGCCATAAAGAAAGCCGAGCAGTTGGTTAAAGACCTTATCCAGTTCAGGCTGTGTGATTTAGGTGATTTCCCCGATGGAGAGCCAGCATGACCCCCGTCAATTTCATCCACGCTAACGTGAAGTCAAAACTCATCAGTGATGGGTTTGATATTTCCGTGGCTCAGACATGCGCAAACAAAGCGGTAGATCACTACCGCTGTTCAAGCTCAGCATCAGGGAAGGGGAAGATGTTTGACGATTGCTTTCGCATGGCAAAGGCATGGGCGATGAAATACCAGCCGAAAACCAAAAATCGATAAGCCTCGTATCTCGCGGGGCTTTTTTTCGCCTGTAGTAAATCAAACCGTGCATTCGCGTGCACTTCACTAGAGAGCTTTCCGTAGTGTGAGTCTGAGGCAGGGCGGTGGATCACCTCGTTCCGCTCTCGGCTGCCCATGTCTACGCGAACAGGCTCGCACCACAGAAGGTAAATACGATGCAATATCCAACGGTAATAGTAAATGGCGTGTCTGTTCGTGTTGATGGCGAAGGGCGCTACAACCTGAACGATCTTCATGCCGCCGCCGTTCTTAACGGTGAGGCTAATGAGTCTCAGCGCCCGAGCCTTTTCATTCGTAGTGCTCAGGTAAAAAGGTTCATAAAGGCGCTTAAGGCCAAAGCGCAAAAAAGAGCTTTGGAACAAAATCAACCTCTTGGCATCGTGCGCGGCGGGAATAGCCCAGGCATCTGGGGTGTCGAGTTGCTGGCTATACGCTATGCGGCATGGATTAAGCCGGAGTTCGAGATCAATGTTTACGCAACTTTCAGAGAGGCCATGCTGAGCGGCATTAGCAACATGACCATGCTCAACCGCCTTGATGTACTTATAGCAACTGAGAAGCGGGAAGTAAGCGCTTGTGCTCGAACCATGAATAAGTGGGGCGTCGGCGGGCGCAAGGGCATGCTTTCGGACGCAAGGCAGAATCTGATTGACCAGATGGAGCCCGACATGGTGGCAATAATGCAGGGTGTCGCCTGAAGAAAGATACCAAATGACGAAATCCAGAGCATTCTCCCGACAGTGCTCGATATTTCAGTATGAACGCAGTATGGCTCATGGGATAGATAACCATTTTCAGAGGATTATTCTAAATGACCGCAATCACCGAATTAACAGACGTTCAGCAAATGAATCTTGAACTGCTGCGATTGGTTCAATCTGACACAGCAGCGGCAGAAAAGGCCATTGAATTTGTTGCTGGCGTTAAGCTGAATTACGAGCTGTTCAAAGACCAGTACACACTCGCAGCCGCCGAACAAACCCCGCTTGCTCGCACTGAAAAAGCTATCCGCGAGGCAAAAGAAGCGCTGACACTATTTGGATGAGGAAATGATTATGGCAGCGCCAAAGGGTAACCGATTCTGGGAGGCTCGTAGCAGTCATGGGCGCAACCCCAAGTTCGATTCGCCCGAGGCGCTATGGTCAGCCTGCTGTGAATACTTCGAGTGGGTAGAAGAGCACCCATTGTGGGAAATGAAGGCCTTCCCGTATCAAGGGGAAGTGACGCAGGAACCCATTGCAAAGATGCGAGCAATGACATTAACGGGTCTATGCCTGTTCCTGGATATTGCCGAAAGCACGTGGCAACTATATCGCGCTCGTGAAGATTTTATGGTGCTCACTACGCGAGCGGAGAAAGTCATCTACGACCAGAAATTCTCTGGCGCTGCTGCTGACCTGCTCAACGCAAACATCATTGCCCGAGACCTGGGCCTCAAAGAACAGTCGCAGGTTGAAGACGTGACACCTGATAAGGGAGATCGCGGCAAGCGGCTTTCCCGAATTCAGGAGCTTTTACGTGGCAAACGCAGCGACGATTGATATCGATGAGCTAACAGAAGACGAGCAGATAGAATTGCTCGAATTACTGGAAGAAGAAGAGAACTACCGCAAAACCCACCTGCTTTACGGGTTCACTCCATACAGCAGGCAAAGAGAATTTATCGACGCAGGGCATGATTACCCCGAGCGATGCTTTATGGCTGGCAACCAGTTGGGTAAATCTTATACCGGTGGTGCTGAGGTGGCCTTTCATCTCACCGGGCGCTATCCCGGCACTAAAGGATATCCAGATGACGGTAAATACGGCGAGGACTGGAAAGGTAAGCGCTTCTATGAGCCGGTTATGTTCTGGGTCGGTGGTGAGACTAACGAGACAGTAACGAAGACCACACAGCGCATTCTGTGTGGTCGTATCGAAGAGAATGATGAACCCGGCTACGGATCAATCCCGAAAGAGGACATCATTGGTTGGAAGAAGTCACCCTTCTTCCCGAACCTTGTCGATCACCTGCTTGTCAGGCACCACACTGCCGATGGTGTTGAAGATGGCATGTCTATCTGCTACTTCAAGCCGTACTCACAAGGTCGCACCCGTTGGCAAGGTGACACCATCCATGGGGTGTGGTTCGACGAAGAGCCGCCGTATGGCATTTATGGCGAAGGTCTCACGCGAACTAACAAGCACGGGCAATTCTCAATCCTGACATTCACCCCCTTGATGGGTATGTCTGACGTTGTAATCAAGTTCCTCAAAAATCCCAGCAAGGCGCAGAAGGTGGTCAACATGACCATTTATGACGCTGAACATTATTCTGATGAGCTGCGAGAGCAAATCATTGCTGGCTATCCAGAGCATGAGCGTGAAGCTCGTGCGCGTGGCATCCCGACGATGGGTAGCGGTCGCATCTTCCAGATACCGGAAGAGACGATTAAGTGCCAGCCGTTTGGATGCCCTGATCATTTCTATGTTATCGACGCGATGGATTTCGGATGGGATCACCCGCAAGCACAGATTCAACTCTGGTGGGACAAGGACGCGGACACAATATATGTCGCTCGCGTGTGGAAAGACAAAGAGAAAACAGCGGTTCAGGCATGGGGCGCTGTCAAATCATGGGCAAGTAAAATTCCCACGGCGTGGCCTCACGATGGCAATCAGCATGAGAAGGGCGGCGGTGAGCAACTTAAAGCTCAATATGCTGATGCCGGTTTCATGATGCTGCCTGAGCATGCAACGTGGCCCGATGGTGGTAACGCCGTTGAGCCAGGAATCACTGAACTGCGTGACATGATGCTCGATGGTAGGTTCAAAGTGTTCAATACCTGCGAGCCATTCTTTGAAGAGTTCCGCCTCTATCACCGCGATGAAAATGGAAAGATAGTCAAGATTAACGATGACGTTCTGTCTGCCGTTCGCTACGGCTACATGATGCGTCGCTTTGCCAGGCTGATGCGCGACATCAAGCAGCCGAAAGAGAAGAAAATCCCCGCACCAATCAAACCAATCCCACGGAGTAGGTAATGGCCGATAACAATACCCGGCTGAATGACATTCTCTGTCAATTTGACAGGGACTGGTGTTACAGCAAAGAGGCCAGAAACGAGGCGACAAACGATCTGTTCTTTAGTCGAGTGTCGCAGTGGGATGACTGGCTAAGTCAATACACGACATTGCAATATCGCGGGCAATTTGATGTTGTTCGCCCCGTTGTGCGTAAACTCGTTGCAGAAATGCGACAGAACCCAATTGATGTGCTGTTCAAGCCGAAAGACAATGCTAGCTCTGACGCCGCCGACATTCTGATGGGGATGTATCGCACCGATATGCGGCATAACACCGCGAAAATCAGCGTCAACATTGCCGTGCGTGAGCAAATTGAGGCGGGCGTAGGGGCGTGGCGTATCGTCACAGAGCACGAAGACCAGGACCCGACGAGCAATAATCAGATTATCCGCCGCGTTCCCATTCATGAGGCGTGCTCTCATGTGGTTTGGGACTGCAACAGCAAACAAATGGACAAATCTGACGCCAAACATTGCACGGTAATTTGTGCGATGAGTCAGGATGGGTGGAAAGCGTTTGCAGAAGAGCACGGGCTGGATGCTGAGAACATGCCGACATTCCAGTCGCCGGATAGCCATTACCTGTTTCCATGGATAACTAAATCGGTCTTCTATGTCGGTGAACACTACGAGGTAGAGGAAAAGAAGGAAACAGTATTCATCTATCAAGACCCACTGACAGGCGAACCAGTAAGCTATTTCAAGCGCGATATCAAGGATGTTATCGACGAACTGTCCGAGCGCGGCATGGTTAAAATCGGTGAGCGTAACGTCAAGCGTCGCCGTGTGTACAAAACCCTTCTGACGCTTACGGAAATACTGAAAGACCGGGAACTAAAAGCGGGTGAACATATCCCGATTGTTCCGGTATTCGGTGAGTGGGGATTCGTCGGCGATAAAGAAGTTTACGAGGGAGTTGTCAGACTGACAAAGGATGGTCAGCGCCTGCGCAACATGATTATGTCGTTTAACGCCGATATCGTAGCCCGGACACCGAAAAAGAAACCGATATTCTGGCCGGAGCAAATCGCAGGCTACGAATACATGTACGGCGGTAATGATGACTACCCGTACTATCTGATGAACCGCACTGACGAGAGTAACGGTGAGTTACCCGTACAGCCCATCGCATACATGGAAAACCCAGAGGTTCCGCAGGCCAACGCCTACATGCTGGAAGCTGCGACTAATTCAGTGAAAGAGGTCGCTAGCCTCGGTGTGGATGAGCAAGCGGCTAATGGACAAGTGGCATTCGATACGGTCAATCAGCTAAACCAGCGCGCCGATCTTGAAACGTATGTTTTTCTCGACAATTTGGCTACAGCGATGCGGCGAGACGGGGAGATATATTCATCCATCGTCAACGATATCTATGACGTACCGCGATCAGTATCAATGACGCTGGAGGATGGCAGCGAGAAAGACGTTCAACTGATGTCTCAGGTTGTTGACTATCAATCTGGTCAGGTCATCACACTCAATGATGTTCGCGGACGTTACGAGACGTACACGGATGTTGGCCCCTCCTTCCAGTCAATGAAGGAGCAGAACCGGAAGGAGATTCAGGCGTTACTTTCTTCTGTGCCGCAAGGCACACCAGAGTTCCAGATGTTGCTGCTGCAATATTTCACGCTACTTGACGGGAAAGGCGTCGAGATAATGCGCGAGTATGCAAACAAACAGTTGGTAATGATGGGCCTGAAACAGCCAGAGACACCAGAAGAGCAACAGATGGTCAAGGAAGCGCAACAACAACCGCAAGAGCCATCAGCTGAACAAATGCAGGCTCAGGGCGTATACCTGCAAGGTCAGGCTGAATTGCTCAAAGCGCAGAACCAACAGATGCAAATCCAGGTTGATGCAGCGAAGGTCGAAGGCCAGAACCAGCTTAACGCCGCCAGGGTTGCTGAAATCTTCAACAACATGGACCTGGATAAGCAAGCCGCATTCCGTGAGTTCCTGTCTCTCATGGGTAAATTCCAACAACAGAACAGCGATGACGCTCGCGCCAACGCTGAATTGCTTCTTAAAGGCACAGACCAGCAGCACAAGCAGAGGCTGGACGTGGCCAATCACCTGCAATCGCAGAGACAAAATACACCTTCCGGCAGCGTAGCCGAGAAATCACCTCAATAAGAGAGAGTTAATCATGACCGATACCACCGAAATTCAGGAAACTGAAGGCCAACCCCTGCACGTCGATAATGCGGCGGCAACCGCAGTCGATACAGCGCCAAATGCCAACGACGCACAGTCGCAGGATGCAGGCTTTGAGATTGTCCTGAAAGACGATGAGACAAAACCGAAACAAGACCCGGAAACCAATGCCAGGTTTGCAGCTAAACGCCTTGAGCGTAAGCGGCAGCGTGAGATTGAACAGCAGATGCAGGCGGTTCAACGTGGCGAGGTGCCGGAGAATTTGCGGGTTAATCCTGAGTTACCGCCTCAGCCAGACATTAATGATTATCTGTCTGATGCTGCAATGGAGAAGTACGGCTTTGATCAGGGTCGAGCGCTGGCGGCATTCCAGGCCGCTCAGTCTGACTGGCAAATCAAGGCGATGGACGCTCGTAGCAACGCAGTAGCGGAGCAAGGGCGAAAAACTCAAGCATTCACCCAGCAATCAGCGCAATACGTTGAAGCGGCGCGTAAGCACTACGATTCGGCAGAGAAACTCAATCTTCCCGACTATCAGGAGAAAGAAGATGCGTTCCGGCAGTTAGTCCCGGCAGGCGTGGACACTACCATTATGGATCTCTTTCCTGAAAAGTCGGCGGCCATCATGTATCACCTGGGCGCAAACCCAGAGAAATTACGCCGAATCCTGGCGCTTGACGGTCAACGCGCACTCATCGAACTCACTCGACTATCTGAGCAATTAACTCTCAAGCCTCGCGGGACTCAGGTTTCCTCCGCGCCCCCGGCTGACCAATCCATTGCAGGTGATGTGATGGCGGCTAACACCGACGCCATTCGCAGACAGATGGAAGCGGCAGCAAGCAAAGGTGACACGGAAGCCTATCGCGCACTCAAGGCAAAACTTAATAAAGGATCACGATAATGGCTTTGAACGAAGGTCAGGTAATTACCTACATGGTCGATGAAATCATCGAAACCGTGGAAAATATCACACCGATGGCTCAGCGCGTCGGTAAATACACTCCACCCGCTGGCGATATGCAACGTTCGCAAAACACCGTATGGATGCCTCTGGAACAGGAAGCGCCGACTCAACAGGGGTGGGATTTGACTGGTCAGGCTACAGGTATGTTGGAGTTGTTAGTCAAGTGCAACATGGGCGTGCCGGATAACGACTTTTTTACTCTGCGTGCTGATGATTTGCGTGATGAACGGTCAATACGCCGCCGTGCTGCTGCATCTGGTCAGAAACTGGCTAATAACGTTGAGAACGCTATCGCAAAACAGGCGGTTGAAATGGGCTCTCTGTTAGTTGCTAGCACGTCTCCGATTGGTTCCGCTAAAACAGGATGGGATTTCATTTCCGAGGCAGAGGCGCTTGTCTTCTCTCGCGAATTGAATCGCAGTGCTGGCCTGTCATTCTTCTTCAACCCTACCGATTATCGCGGTGCGGGTCAGGAATTGGTGGGTAAAGACTTCTACGGCCGCATTCCAGAGGAGGCATATAAATCTGGCACGATTCAGAAACAGGTCGCCGGGTTTAATGAGGTGCTTCGTTCACCCAAAATGCCAACGCTGTTAGCCTCTACGGCAACGGGTATCACGGTATCCGGCGCACAGAAATTCAAGCCGCAAGCATGGGTTGCTGACGCTGACGGTAACCGTGAAAACGTGGACAACCGCACGGCAACAGTGGCGTTAAGTTCTGGAACGGGACTGAAACGCGGCGACAAAATTTCGTTTGCTGGCGTCAAGTACCTTTCTCAGATGGCTAAAAACCTGCTGACACAGGATGCAACCTTTTCTGTTGTAGCTGTTAACGGCGCTCAAGTCACCATCACACCAAAGCCTATTGCTCTGGATGACACAGCATTGCTGCCGGAAGAACGCGCATACGCCAACGTAAACACCTCATTGGCCGACACTATGGCGGTGAACATTCTGAACACCACCACTGCGCAATCCAACGTGTTCTGGGCTGATGACTCTATCCGCCTTGTATCACAGCCGATCCCCATCAATCACGAATTGTTCTCTGGCATGAAAACCCAGAGCTTCTCAATCCCGAATGTGGGGCTGAACGGCGTTGTAGCCTATCAGGGTGATATCAGCACCCTGTCCGGTAAATGCCGCATCGCGTTGTGGTACTCGGCATGTGCGGTTCGCCCCGAGGCAATCGGTGTTGGGTTGGCTAATCAGGCATAACAAACAGGGGCTTCGTCCCCTTTATTTTGAGGTGCGCATGTCACAGATGATTTATAAGCCGGGCGGAAAAACGAAAGTCTGGAACACTACGGCTCACGTTATCGTCATTGATGAGGCTGACCTGGAAGAATATCTGGCTGATGGCTGGCTAGACCATCCGGGTAAGCTGTTTGATTCTCCTGAGCCTGTTCAACGCAAGAAGCCGGGGACAAAGCCCAAGGCGGTGAGTGATGCTGATAGCAACTAAAGGTGATTTGGTTAGGGCTGCGTTGCGTAGGCTGGCTATTGCCTCCAATGCCACCCTGATCGATGTCGAACCGCAGTCAATGCAGGATGCGGTAGACGACCTCGAAACAATGATGGCTGAGTGGTATCAGGACGGTAAGGGAATTATCACCGGCTATGAGTTTGCCGACATGAATAACCTGCCAGCGGAAGGTGACGACCACGGATTACGCTCTGGCGCTGTCAGTGCCGTATACCACAACCTGGCTTGCCGAATTGCTCCTGACTACTCACTCGAAGCTACCGCGAAAATCATCGCCACCGCGAAATACGGCAAAGAATTGCTCTATAAGCAGACCGCGATTGAGCGCTCCAGGCGAGCGCCTTACCCCAGCCGGATGCCGATTGGCAGCGGCAACAGTCCTGCCACGCTGAACGGCTGGCATTACTTCCCCGGAGAGAAGCCAGATGCCGATACAACAACTTCCCCTGATTAAGGGCGTTGGAAAAAACTTCCGGGACGCTGACTATGTTGATCTGCTTCCGGTCAATATGTTGGCGACACCCAGGCAAGTGCTGAACAGCAGCGGATATTTGCGCTCATTCCCCGGCATAGACAAGCGATCGGATGTTGCAGGTATATCGCGTGGCGCAATGTTCAACACTGCTCAGAATGCCGTATATCGCGTTTGTGGAGGTAGTCTGTATCGTGGCGCGTCGGTGGTTGGTTCGTTGTCTGGCTCTGGTCGTGTGCCGATGGCGCATAGCCGCAACTCTCAGGCGGTGATCGTCGGCGGTCAGGTTGTGCAATATGGCTACGATGGCACGGTGAAAACTGTTGCTAACTGGCCTGTATCGAGTGGCACCACGCAGTATCAGCTGGGCTCATCGCGTGATATCTGCTGGTCACGCGGTAACTACGTGTGGTCGAAAGATGGGACTGATTCGTTTTTCATCTCTGATTTGGATGATGAGGCTTTTCCCGATAAATACCGTGCTGAATACCGTGCGGAGTCACAACCAGACGGCATTATTGGTGTTGGTTCATGGCGTGATATGGTTGTGTGCTTCGGCACAACCACGACTGAGTATTTTTCTCTGACGGGTAACTCTGGTGCGGGTCAGGCGGTATACATCGCTAACCCGGCGTACATGGTCACAAAAGGGATAGCTGGGACGTTTTGCAAGTGCCCGTTTATGGACGCATTCGCCATTATCAGCAACCCGGCAACAGGCGCACCGTCTGTCTACCTGATTGACTCTGGTCAGGCCAAACCCATCGCATCAGCAACGACTGAGAAAACGCTACGCGAATACACTAACGCTGAGCTATCAACTGGCGTCATGGAGTCATTGCGTTTCGACTCTCACGAACTGCTGATTATCCACCTGCCACGTCATGTGCTGGTGTTTGATTCGTCGGTGAGCGAGAGCGGTCCACAGTAGGCCATCCTGAAAACGGGCCTGTTTGATGACGTGTACCGTGGGATTGATTTCTTCTACGAAGGCGGCGCTATCACATGCGGTGACAAGCTGGAATCTGTGACCGGACAGCTTAATTTTGCATCGTCTGCCCAATATGACAAACAACAGGAGCACTTGCTCTATTCCCCGCTCATCAAGGCGGACAACGCGAGACTGTTCGACCTCGAGCTTGAAGTATCGACGGGCGTTGCTCAATTCGCTGAACGGCTGTTTATCTCTACCACCACTGATGGCATCAACTACGGCAGGGAACAAATGGTGCCGTGGAATGCACCGTTCCGCTATGACCAGAGGGCGCTATGGCGTCGGATTGGGCGTGTGCGCAAAAACATCGGCTTCAAGTTCAGAATTATTACTAAAAGCCCGGTAACCCTATCAGGGCTACAAGTGAGGGTTGAGTGATGGCTGATGACTCACTAAACACGCCTGTGAAAGTTCGTGCTGTCAGTATCAAGGCTGTATCTCTTCCGGTCGGGTTCTCCCCGGCATATCAGCAATACGTGCTTAGCCAGGCGATGGACTTCACTCAGGTTGCAGGTAAGGCAAATCAGGCCGCCGATGGCGCATATAACGCTCAGGTTGTGAATGATGCTCAGAACGTGACACTTGCCGACCACGAGGGCCGGATTGCGCAATTGCGCATTGATGTTGATGGACATGAGATTCGAATAACAGCCAACACCAATTCGATCGCCGCTCTGGATGTCAGAGTAACTAGCGCCGAGGGGGCTATATAGCCAAGCGACATTATTTTGATAACAATTAGCTGTATTTTTTGCCACATATCAGGGCATTGGCTGTAATCATTTTTAAGTCGGTTGGCTATATTTGATAGATTTTTTTATCCATCAAAAAAAGAGGGATCATTGTTTTATGCTTTTATGCTTTTATGCTTTTATGCTTTTATGCTTTTATGCTTTTATGCTTTTATGCTTTTATGCTTTTATGCTTTTATGCTTTTATGCTTTTATGCTTTTATGCTTTTATGCTTTTATGCTTTTATGCTTTTATGCGGTAGGCGCTTTCCTTCTTGCATTTCATTGGTGCTTCGAGAGAGTAAATGAATATATATCGAGATCAAAAAGCTAAAGCCTTCCATGGCTGTTGGTTACTGTTTTTCTTCACCCTGTCGCTGATAATTCAACCAGCCGACCACACCTAGCCTTGCGATAGTCTTTTTGTCTATCTCAGGCAGAGAGTCGAAAAATGCTCTCCATTGCGGTGATCGTCTAACGCGGCTATCCATTACATGACCCGGCGCAGTGGACGGCAGCGAGTTAACCGCACGCTGAAATTCAGGTGATGCTATTAGCTTATCAGCCGCCTCCATCGATCCGGCTCCACCTGCAAGCCTAGCTTTCTGCGCCAAGCGCTGCCCTATCTCAGCCCCAGCAATGGCACCCAATGGGCCACCGTATGCGCCGAGCATAGTCCCGATCCTTTGGGCGTGGCTCGCTGCCATCTCATAAGGCGCAGTAACCCTGTTAAACCGTGACGTAAACTCATTTAGCCGCCCGGTTGTAATTTCATATGACTTTGCATTCTTTATCGCTCTGGCTACCGTGTAAGCCTCTCGTAATCCTGCCATCGTCTCTTTAGGCAGATGTTGAGATAGCAGCCTAATTTGACCGCTTGCCTGCATGTTTTGCCACCAGTCAGCAAACCCTGCTGGGTTAAAGTCAGCACCTCGCTTTCCAGAAGAAAGCATGTCACGCAGCGCAGTGCCTACCAATCCGTTCTTAATTGTCGGGATGGGGTGTTATCTACCAAGTCACGGAATGTCTTGCCATTACCTTTCGCCATTGACTGTAGCGCTGTTGTTGCGGTAGCGGTCACATCCCCGTTAAGCGTCCTGCCACGCAGGTTAACCATCTGCTCTTCCATGGTTTTTCGCATCTGGACAAGTCGCTGCGCCACTTCGAAATCACGAAGTTGGGGAGTACCGGATAAAGCCGCCTTCTGATCTTCTGCTAGTGAGCCATAGAGTCGAGAAAGAGCCGCCGAGTCAGCATCCTTGTATGGACCCCTGTTTTTGTGCAAAGCATCTCCGACTAGCCTCCGCTGCTTGTTAAGGTTTGCATAGGTTAGTACTCCCTCTCTACTTGGGTTAACCGCTTTAAAAATTTTCTGTTCTATGGGGTCTAAATTTTCCCACCCACCTAAGCTGTCGGCCTCTCTTTCCAGCATTGATCCGGTGTTCGGGGCTTCAATTCCAGTTCCGGGTGCCATCGCCTTATCAACGCGAGCATACAAAGAATCGCTACGCCGTTCTAACGCCGACATCCTGCCATTAACCTGACCGATGAAGCGATCGCTCATCGCCAGCGCATCAGGAGCGCCAGCCACGTCATCAATTATCTTTCCTGCACCAGAAGCAAGCTCAGTTATTGCTTGATCCTCCTGCACGCGCAACGCTGAACCTGCGCGAGACTTTATCGTCTGCTCTACTGCCTGATACTGTGCATTTCCAGATAAATGAGATGGAAGAATAGAGTTAACACCAAGACGTCCCGCTGCCTCTGCAACATCCTGCTGAGGACGAACATCAAGACCCTGAAGCGATGATGCCAAATCAGGATTATCTCTTGCAGCGACTCGACGCAGCGTTTCCTCGGCTTGATTATCAGCACCAGGTGCTATTTGTTGCATAGCTTGCTGCGCCACTCTCTCTGATGCTGGCTCACCGCCCCTGATTAGTTGACGAGCGCCACGATATAATGCAGGAGCGCCCATCAATGCAGTGTTTATTGCCATTTCCTTTGTGGCGTTCTCGGCAAAGTCTCCAGGCTGATTACCAGCGTTAGCTACAGAACCAATCATCGCACCTTTCACAGCACCAGCTCCGGGTACAAGATACGTCCCGATAGCTTCACCTGCTTGCGCCCACTGGTTTGTCGGACGGTTTACCGGACGATAAACCGGACCAAGAACATCACCAATACCGACCGCGCTAGTCCCGGCATTAATCAGGTTGGCGCCACCCTGCAGAATGTCGAATGGTATATTCACTAATCCCCGTGCGGCTTGCTCAACGTTATCCGCCAGCGTTGGCGATCTTGGTGCCTGAGCTTGGCCAGGAGATGAATCCAACACGAATCCTTGAGGCAGCCCTGCATTACCAGGTGGAGAATCTAGCTCGAACCCTTCAGGTAATCCTACATTGGTTGCCATTGCCCACCCCTGAATATAATCTTCTGCCCAGTGCCAGGATTGGTTGCTGTAGCCCCCTCCCCTATTGATCCGGTCGATGGATTTCCAGTAGTACCGCCACCAGCCGCCCCTTGCCCCCCTGGAACATTCTCAAATAGTTTTGCTTTACGGTTGCTAAGGCTGTTTTTCAGACCTTAAGGAATTGTGTCCCCGTATGTGCCTAAATACTCATCAACCTGCTGATTGAATTGCTCACCCATCGAGTTAGCGTTTATTTTTGCAGCTTGAACAATGTTGTTTCGTGCGTCTTGGGACAGGCCATTACCCGCATTAAGCTGATCGACATAGCCTTTCATCTGTCCCCAAACACCATCGGAGCGCATGACCTGCACTTGCTCCCCTTCCCTAACCACGGATTGCGGATCAAGCGATTTCATGTAGTTGAAGATAATTCCAAGCTGCGCGGCACCCGTATTCACCTTGCTCAACGCTTGCAGAGAATTCGCCGCCGATTTAACAGCATTGTAGTTTTTACCAAAGCCTGTTATATCGGAGTTCAGACCCTTGATAAGGTCAGCAGTCGGCTTACCTTTCTGCCCAAGCTCCATCAATTTCAAACCCATATCATCCGAATGGCATTGCACTCGTTGAGCACGATCAAAAGCTGAATTATTTATTGCAGCCCATCCTCTGGCGTTATCTAGTTCCTGACCACGAGCGGTTATATCCTGCCCGCGCATCGTTACCTGCTGCTGAGACTGTTCAAGCGCCCTGCCTTGCTGTTTATCCAAGATATCGAAATATTTATCACCGCTCCCGGCCATACCAAGAATGTCAAACAGTTGCGCGGCACCCTGTGGGTCTTGTATCCCCATTTGCGCCAGAATGCCCGGGTTAGCGCCAACACGAGACAACTCACCTGAGTTTTTTTGCAGATACTGAGCATATGCATCCGGACCCTGAGACAGTGCTAGCCGCAACTTTGCAGCCTGATTGGTCATATCGGAACGCTGACCAGCATCAAGGCCGGAAACAGCCTGCTGAGCCTGACCTATGAATGCCGGGTTCTGCACAGCGAAATCGCGCAATGCTGACGTGTCACCAGATTTCCATGCGTTGGCATAGGCCTGATTGAATGCAGCTTGCGTTTTCTGTAGCTGGTCTTGCTTGTAAGCATCAGACAGCCCTTGCAGCCCCTGTAATGCCTGCAAGCCGATATTGTTACCGCCAGCGCGGGCAAAGTCGTTGTTCTGTCGAATCAGTCCTGGCGTTGCGTTAACATCACTGGCTTGTGGTGCATTGGTGTTTACCTGACCAACGCCACCAGGAAAGCCGCCAGAGTTAATATTCTGCTGCCAAGTAGCCATGTTCACACCTTAAAATAGCGAGCCTAGAATTCCGATGCCTGCACCGATACCAGCCCCCCACGGCGTAGACATGCCCAGAGCACTAACAATGCCGCCGCCAGCAAGAGCACCACCAAATCCGCCAGAAATTCCCTGCTGTAGCGCCGATGGCCTATTAGCGTTAGCCGCTGCGAGCGCCGCGTTCTGCTGCAATAACTGCCCAGTGTTGTTGGTGTAGGTTTGACCTGCGTTGGCTTGCCCTTGCAATGCTCCCAATCCGATGTTTGCCAAATTGTTCGCATTATTCATCTGGCCGGATAGCCAGTTCTGTCCTAGCGTGGGAGCGATGGACGACAACTGGTTTCCCGTTGCAGTAGAGCCTAGTCCGCCTGTAGCTTGTGCCGAGCGTAAAATCTGGTTACGCGCCTGGTCTGCCAAGCCCTGATATTGTGCGGAGTTGTAATACTCATTCAGCGCTTTGTTCTGACCGTCAAGGGATGAGTAATCCTGCAACTGAGTGACGTACTGCTGTGCTAATGGCGTAAAAGGCGAAAGATTATTCATCACCGTCTGCCATTGCTCTCTTTGTAATTCTGTGGCTCTGTTCGTGGCGTCAGCTTGTGCCGCCGCACCATTATTTTTACTTCCGCCTTTACCGCCGCCCATAGCCTAGCTCCTCGCGTGTTGCTGAATAGATCGTTACGTCAGTTGTGCCGTCAAGGAATTTGGGGATTACTCCCCGGCGCTTTAACCCGATTGACGCACAGTAAAACTTGCCTTTTCTGAACTTGTCAGAGGCCATAGACAGGACGCACTCGGCATCGTAGTAGGTGAAAAAGTATTGCCAGAAGGCCAGTCCGATATCTTTACTGAACCCGCGCATATGCTCTAAAAACATGGCGTGACACTCGTACGATTCAGGCTGAACCTCGATAGCCCGAACGATCCCGGCGAAGTTGTGATACACGCCGACTTCGAAATAAAGCTCGTTAGGGTTGTATGAAAAATGGTTTCCGTTGGCTGTTCCGGCCTGAATATCAGGCTCATTAGCCACCGTCTCGATAACATCAATGTTACGGGTGGGAGTGAAGCTAATCATGGGGAAACCTCAGTTAATCAGGCCGTGCGCGCGTAAAGCATCTTCAAGCGCCTTTGTGCGCTGACGAGCTTCAACGAGGCCAGCAGCCAGCGCCTGAATATCTGCCTGCGAACAGGTTGCACCTGCTGCATATGACTGGTCAGCGTTGAATGCGCCGAGAAATGCTGTGCCGGCTGCTGCCGTCCATCCGGTTTGCTACGGGCCTAATACTTTGGTGTCGTTGACAGAGTAGGATGCAGACACGTTTAGCGGGCTGGCTAGAGATTGGGGCGCGGTGGCAGACCTGGATGCATAATCAGTCTGGATAGCTGCTACGCTGGTTTGCAGAGTTGTGATGTTGCCCTCTGCTGCCGTCATTCTCGTCTGAAGGGTTGTTATAGCCAAGCGACTTAATTTTGATTACACCATATGGACTGAGAACAAAATCTCTGTATCGCAACCACTCTCTCTTTTTTTTGCTTTTTGCTTGTGCCCATTTATGCTCAATGGGGTTAAGATCTGGCGAATATGTAGGCAAATACTCCACCATATACCCTGCATCGATGATGACTTGTTGAATATTATGTTTTTTGTGAAAAGTTGCATTGTCCATCACGATTACCCTGTTTTTAGGGAGTACTGGGATAAGGACTTGTGTGACCCAGGAATAGAAAACATCGCTGTTAATATTGATATCAAATAATCCGATAGCAAACAGCGTGGTGCCTAATAAAGCGCCGATAACATTTGTTCTTCCCTTGGCTCCCCCGTTCTTCAGGCCAAAACACCGTTGACCTTTTGGGGAATAGCCGTGAGTCCGTGGGGTATCGTGTGGAAAACCACTTTCATCAATAAAAACAATAGGTTTACCTTCTTTTTTATACTGTTGTTTTTTTGTTGAAATGCTTGCCGGGCGCTTTCGTCGGCTTTCGGATGGGGTAGAGTTTTTTTTATAGGTCAATCCCAGCTTTTTAAGAGCTTGCCAAATGGCCTTCTGACAAACGCCAAAACGCTCTGCACGTTCTTTTTGGTAAGCATCTGGATATGGTTCAACATCTTTTATCCACTCGGATTTATCGCTCTTTCGCTGACGCGTGGTCGATGCTTTTGACGCTATTTGATTAATCCAACGCGATACAGAGGCAGGGCCAATCCGAAATTGCTTCGCTGTTTCTCGGATACTCAACCCTTCTTCTTCCCGTGTAGATATCACTTTACGTCTAAAATCAATTGAATAGCTCATTTAAATAATGTAATCAAAATTAAGTCGCTTGGCTATATGTTCAGCATCCTGTTTTGGTGCCGCGAAGACATGGAAGCGACGTGAGAACCCCAGCGTGTTAACCGCGAAGTTAACCCTGCATCGTTGCCCGGCAAGCTCAGCCTCAACTTCCCCCCAGTCATGCTGAAGCTGCTAACCGGGCTGAGTTTCGAAGCGAACCGTTTTCTTCGATAGCCGCATCTTACGTTTGGGCTGGATGTAGTAACGCAACATGGAGCGTCCACCGGTATAACCCATCGCTTTAATTTCCGCGAGGATGACCTCGCCGTTCCAGACGTTCTCTGCCAGACGCATGTCGATATAGTCCATGAACGGCCTGAGTTTGGCCATTTTGTGGCGTGTTTTTCTGGCCGGAGGTTCCGGGTATTTCAGGTAGCGTCTGACAGTCCGCTCAGAGCAACCAACCTGAGTGGCAATATCGACAATATACGCACCCTGCTGGCGCATTTGCTTTATCATGTAAAAGTCCTCTCTGCTCAGCATGCTGATGTCCTTTCTGGTGTGAGAACCTCAAGGAAACAACATGTTGGGTGGCGCGGACAATCCAAATGGTGAATTACTGTCTTATATCACTGGCGCTGACACCAGCGGTGATAATCAGTGAAACTGAAAGGAAAGTGCCGCCTGAGGCGGCAGGCTTAGCGTTGTTACAAGAAGAACGGGCTGGGTTGGAACAGGCGTTCCACTTCAGGGACAAACTTTTTGTCCGTCAGGAACATGATCACATGATCCCCTTGCTCTATCTTCATATTGTCGTGGGCGATAATGACATCATCACCGCGCACAATCGCACCGATCAAAGTGCCTGGCGGCAATTTGATATCTTCAATCATTCGGCCAACCACTTTTGACGTGCCTTCATCCCCGTGAGCAATGGCCTCAATGGCTTCTGCCACGCCGCGTCGTAATGATGAGACGCTGACAATATCCGCTTTACGCACATGGCCGAGCAGTGCGGAAATCGTTGCTTGCTGTGGCGAAATGGCAACATCGATAACGCTGCCTTGGACCAGATCGACATAGGCGCGTCGTTGGATCAGTACCATGGCTTTTTTTGCCCCCATGCGTTTGGCCAGCATGGCGGACATGATGTTCGCTTCATCGTCGTTGGTAATGGCAATAAACACATCGATTTGTTCGACATGCTCCTGTGCCAGCAACTCCTGATCGGAAGCGTCGCAGTGAAACACAATAGTGTCTTGCAGCAGTTCAGCCAGAGCGATCGCACGCTCTTCGTTCTTTTCGATCAGTTTAACGCTGTAGTCTTTTTCCAGCTTATGCGCCAACCCCGCGCCGACGTTACCACCGCCGACAATCATGATGCGCTTGTAGGGCTTTTCCAAGCGCTGGAGTTCGCTCATTACGGCGCGAATGTGCTGGGAAGCGGCAACAAAGAACACTTCATCGCCCGCTTCGATAATGGTTGAACCCTGCGGACGGATCGGCCTGTCGTGGCGAAAGATCGCGGCTACGCGGGTTTCGATGTGCGGCATATGCTCACGCAGCGCGGAGAGCGCATTACCGATCAGCGGACCACCATAGTAAGCGTTCACTGCGGCGATACTCACTTTCCCTTCGGCGAAGTTCACTACCTGTAGCGCGCCGGGATACTCGATCAGCTTGTAGATATTGTCGATGACCAGCTGTTCTGGTGAGATCAAATGGTCGATAGGCACCGCTTCTGCCTGAAACAGTTGCTCACCGGCGCGCACGTATTCTGCGGAGCGAATACGTGCGATGCGATTTGGCGTATTAAACAGCGAGTAGGCGACTTGGCAGGCCACCATATTGGTTTCATCCGAGTTCGTGACGGCAACCAGCATGTCTGCATCTTCTGCGCCAGCTTCACGCAGTACGCGCGGGTGGGAGGCGTAGCCAGCAACGACGCGCAAATCGAATTTATCCTGCAACTGCCGCAGTCGCGCGGTGTCAGTATCAACGACAGTGATGTCGTTGTTTTCTCCGGAGAGCGTTTCTGCCAGCGTACCACCCACCTGACCTGCACCAAGAATGATGATTTTCATGATCTGTGCCCGTTGCCGTTGCTATCAGCCAATACTCTTAACCAACTTAGCATAAAAGAACCCATCGCCATCCTCTGCCGCCGGTAACTTTTGCAAACCGGGGTGTTGCGCATCGCCCGTTTCCACCAGTTCGACATCCGCATGGCGTGTCAGAAATCTATAGTCACCCCCATTTTTGCAACACTGATTTTTGACTAATGGTGGGCTTGCTTCAATCTATCCTGCGTCTCTGTGGGCGAGATGCCCGCGCCTCGATGAGTTCCGCGCCTAGTGAACCTGAAAAGGCCCTCGGCTTCAGTGAGCCATTTTTGTCGTCAGGTTGGCTTTGTTGAATAAATCAGAACTTGTAACGACTGCGCCCCATACGGGTCGATTGTTACGTGATGCGAATACTGTTCGGCATTCCTAATAGTGTGATCAGGTTAAGCGCTTTGACCATGGCCATGGCTTCACCCACCTGAGCATCGTAGTCTCTCAGACTTAGATGACCACCCAGAAGCCTTTTGAACCGGAACATGGTCGTTTCAGCCACTGAGCGCCGGTGATAGCCCACTTTCTTTTTCCAGATAGCGTTACTACCGCTAATGCGCTGATTTGCAACAGCGGGGTTACGCTCGTGGTAGCGATCTTGCCAATATTGCGCCCCCCTTCGTGGCGGGATAAGCGGCCTTATTTTCTTCCTCAGCAGAGCATCATAGCAGTAAACTGTATCGTAAGCGCCGTCAGCCGATGCCTCTCTGATTTTCCGGTGGGTCTGCTTTATCAGCGCCGGTAGAGCTTGGGCATCAGTCGTACCACTGAGCGACAAATCCGCATAGATAATCTCATGCGTCACACTGTCTACTGCCAGGTGCAGCTTACGCCATACCCTGCGTCTGTCGGCACCATGCTGCCGGACTTTCCATTCACCTTCGCCAAAGACCTTCAGGCCGGTTCCATCAATGACCAGATGTGAGATTTCACCACGGGTTGGCGTTTTTATGCTGATGTTCACTGTCTTTGCTCGCTTGCTGAGCAGCGAATAGTCTGGACAATGGAGCGACAATTTAATCAGTTTAAAAATCGAGTCACCAAAGCCCTGTAAAGCCCTCAATGAAAGGCCAAACACGCGTTTCATCATCAGGACTGTGGTGATGGCCATATCTGAGTAGTGGAGCGGTCGTCCACGCCGTTCAGTAGTGTTTTTTTCCGTCCATGCAGCAATGGCTGATTCATCTAGCCATACGGTTAGAGAACCGCACTGCTTGAGGGCCTTGTTATAAGAGGGCCAGCTGGTGATTTTAAAATTTTGTTTTGCCATGGAGACCTGATTTTGAAACAACTGTGTTGATCTGCTCCGATGATTACCCAAAAGTTCTATTTATTCAACAAAGCCCATCAGGTTTTTCAGCAGGCCGATATGCCGTTCATGTCATCAATAATCAGTCTTCGCAAAACCAGATTGGTAACTGCTGTTTAATTACTTAATAATCAGTGTGTTGATGTAGTTCTATATATAGTCAACCGACTTAAAAATGATTACAGCCAATGCCCTGATATGTGGCAAAAAAATACAGCTAATTGTTATCAAAATAATGTCGCTTGGCTATAACATCAGGCCTGATATTCATTGTGATTAGTTGTAATTGACCAAGCTATTCACGCCAGTTTGTTTGCCAGAGCACAGGCGACAATATTTGAATGTTTGTTATCGAGTTGCCCCCGAACCCATTCAGCAAGCCTGCCCTGCTGATGTTCAAGTCGCATCATGAATGAGCGGGCACATTGAACCAGAAGTTTGCGTAAATTTTTATCACCTCGTTTGCTTATCCCCAGCAGAGTCGGTTTGCCTCCTGTGCTGTATTGTCGCGGTACAAGCCCTGTGGAAGCCGCAAAATCCCTGCTACATGAAAATTGTTTTCCATCGCCGAGCTGTGATGAAAGTAAGCTGGCAGTAATCGACCCGACCTCTGAAATTGTCATAATTCACTGTGCAGTATCATCAGCTTTGATTGACTGATTTAATTCTGATTCTAGCGCTGCTATAGCCAAGCGACATTATTTTGATAACAATTAGCTGTATTTTTTTGCCATATATCAGGGCATTGGCTGTAATCATTTTTAAGTCGTTTGGCTATGTTGGTAAACCATTTGCAGCATCAAGCAGTAGGCTGGTTTGTAGTTCATAACCGACGTCGCCACCATGCGTCATTTTCAAACGTTCTTCTTTCCCATTGTGGGTACGAAACTGTAAATGAGACCAGTCGTGAACGACGAGAGCGTATGGATGCGGGCTAAGTGCAAGATGCCGGAGAGCCAGCGAAATAATCGGTTCATTGAGCTGAGTGAAGCTAATACGTTCATTATTAAAAAAACGCCAAACGGCCTGAGTAGTGGCGAATGTTGTTTTCTGCGCGCAGGCAAGGTCTTTAACGGCTGACGCCAATGGTGCTGGGGGAGTCATGTGTTGGTTAACCAGACGCTGATAACGCCGGTTAAGGCGGGCATCAATCCCGCCGATGGATAAGTTGAGATCATGCAGCAACGTAATAGCAGATATTGCAAAAGATGTGTAGATACCTATGCTCATTAGGCCGGGGAAACCCGGCCTTTGAGGTTACTGCCAAACTGACCTACGCTCACCGTCATTCCCACGCAGGCAGGAATCTCCTACAGATTACATGCGTTTCTTCTGGCAGAGATCCCCGGCTTTCGCCGAGGATGACGAAGGGGAAAGGCGACCCCCCCGGAGAAAACCCGGCCTTCTGCGTTAATTACAACAGACCTTCAATCATTTTTTCCAGTTTGCCCTGATCGATAGCAAACTTGCGGATACCGTCTGCCAGTTTATCAACGGCCATCGGGTCCTGATTGTGCTGCCAGTAAAACTCGGCTTCAGTCATTTTCGCCGGACGCGCTTTGATCTCACCGCTATAAGCCAGTTTGCGCGGCACATCGCCGGTGGATTCCGACAATTCTTTCAGCAATGCTGGCGCAATGGTCAGGCGATCGCAGCCCGCTAGCTCTAGAATTTCGCCGCTGTTACGGAAGCTGGCGCCCATCACCACGGTCTCGTAACCGTGCGCTTTGTAGTACTCATAGATTTCAGTAACGGAGATAACGCCCGGATCTTCCTGCGGCGCATACTCTTTCTTATACGTGTTGGCCTTGTACCAATCCAGAATACGGCCCACAAACGGAGAGATCAGGAAGACACCGGCTTCCGCACAGGCACGCGCTTGTGCAAAAGAGAACAGCAGTGTCAGGTTACAGCTGATGCCTTCTTTTTCCAGCTGCTCGGCGGCACGGATGCCCTGCCAGGTTGAAGCCAGCTTAATCAGGATGCGATCGTTACTGATGCCTGCATCGTTATAGAGCTTAATTAAATGCTTAGCTTTGGCAACGCTCGCTTCAGTGTCATAAGAGAGGCGTGCATCCACTTCCGTGGAGATACGTCCAGGGAGCAGTTTCAGGATTTCCAGACCAATATTGACGGCCAGTTTGTCCGTGGCATCGACAAGCTGCTGTTCCCGTTTGCTGCTCTGCTCACGCGCCCATTTCACCGCGTCTTCAATCAAAGAGCGGTATTCAGGAATTTGCGCCGCGTTCAGAATTAGGGAAGGGTTGGTGGTAGCATCCTGCGGTTTGTAGAGCTTCATCGCGGCGATATCACCGGTATCAGCCACGACCGTGGTCAATTGGCGTAAGGAAGTCAGTTTATCCGTCATGTTGGCATATCTCGTTGTGGGTATATGAACGTCGTCTTGTGTTTCGCACTTATAAATTACTTATGTTTCAATAATAACACGCACCGCCCCCCGCGCAAGACAGCCTTTTCCTGTTGCAGCCATCGCCCCTTTTTTCCGTGTTTTTTGCTACAGTATAGCCAACCGACTTAAAAATGATTACAACAGATACCCTGATATGCGGCAAAAAAGCATAGCTGGCTGTTATCAAAATAATGTCGGTTGGCTATACTTGCAACAAAAACAGGGGAGCCATGCCATGTTGATCACCATTTCGCCAGCGAAAACGCTGGATTACACCAGCCCGTTAGCCACCGAGCGTTACACGCAACCCGCGTTGCTGAACCACGCCAGCGAACTGATCGCCCAGTGTAAACGGCTCACACCGGCACAGATCGCCTCGTTGATGGGCATCAGTGACAAACTGGCGGATCTCAACGCGGGACGTTTTAGCGAATGGCAGCCCCATTTTACCCCCGACAATGCACGCCAAGCCCTGTTGGCCTTCAAAGGCGACGTGTATACCGGGCTTGCCGCAGAAGATTTCAGCGAGGCGGATTTCGATTTTGCCCAGCAGCATCTGCGCATGTTATCCGGGCTGTATGGCGTACTACGTCCGCTGGATCTGATGCAACCCTATCGTCTGGAAATGGGCACGCGGCTGGAGAACAAGGCTGGCAAAGATCTTTATCACTTCTGGGGTGATACCATCACGCAGCACCTCAATCAGGCGCTACAGGTGCAGGGGGATGATATTCTCGTCAACCTAGCGTCTGATGAATACTTCAAATCCGTCAATGTCAAAAAGCTCAACGCTACGCTGATAAAACCGGTGTTTCTGGATGAGAAAAACGGCAAGTTCAAGGTGATCAGCTTCTACGCCAAAAAGGCGCGCGGTTTGATGAGCCGTTTTATTATCAAAAACCGGCTGACGCAGGTTGAGCAGCTGCGAGATTTCAATCTGGAAGGTTACTTCTTTGCGGAATATGGCGCGACCCAGAACGAGCTTGTCTTTAAGCGCCACGTGCAGTGAAGGTTACCGTTCCCCGCACGGCGCGGGGAACGATGAACATCGACGGTTATAACAACAACGCTTATAACAACAGGGGTTATTCCAGCAACGCCATCAGGAACTGACGCAGCTGCGCGAAATCGGGTGCAAAGTTGTGCGAGAGCAATTCCAGATCTGCACGCTGCGCCAGCGCTTCCGGCAGATCCAGGGGTTTCCCCAGAATGGCTTCTACGCTCTCTTTGAATTTCGCAGGATGCGCCGTCCCCAGGAACAAACCGAACTCGCCCGGCTGAAGTTGGTCGCGCAGCAGACGATAAGCGATGGTCGCATGGGGTTCAGAGGTATAGCCCAACGCTTCCAGTTCATGCATGGTCGCTTTGGTCACGTCATCACTCACCGCACCAAATCCCAGCGTTGGCAGCGCCCAGTTTTTACGACGGAACAGTTCCTCGACGCGCGGCCAGTTGTTCGGCTGGCTGACATCCATGGCGTTAGACAGTGTTGCTACTGTCGAGTTAGGCGCCCATTCGCCGTTGCTGAGATAACGTGGCACGGTGTCATTGGCATTGGTGGCAGCGATAAAGCGCTTGATCGGTAAGCCGAGGGATTTTGCCAACAGACCGGCGGTCAAATCACCGAAGTTGCCACTCGGCACCGACACCACCAGTTGCTGACGTGCGGCAGCAGGCAACTGCGCCACGGCTTCAAAGTAATAGCAGATTTGTGCCAGCAAGCGGCTGATATTGATGGAGTTGGCTGAGTTCAAGCCAATAGCCTGTTTCAATGCTTCATCGTCAAACGCCTGCTTCACTAGCGCCTGGCACGCATCGAAATCGCTGTCGATCGCGATGGTATGGATGTTGCCCCCCAGCGTACAGAACAGCTTCTCCTGCAACGGGCTGATTTTCCCGCGTGGATACAGAATCACCACACGCACGTTATCCAGACCGTAAAACGCGTGCGCGACCGCTGCACCGGTATCACCGGAGGTTGCCGTCAAAATGGTGACTTTTTCTCCGTTGGAGACCTGTGCCAGCATTTGCGCCATAAAGCGCCCGCCAAAATCCTTAAACGCCAGCGTCGGGCCGTGGAACAGCTCCAGAGAGGCAATGTCTTCAGAGACCGTGGCAACCGGAGCCGGGAAGGTAAATGCCGCTTTAACACGTTGATAAACGGTTTCCGGCGCAATCTCATCACCCAGATAGGCAGAAAGAATGCGGCTGCTGCGCGTAACCAGATCCAGTTCCAGCAGATCATCGATTTCCGTCGAACTGAACTCAGGCAATTCCAGCGGGAAGAACAGCCCTTGCTGGCGTCCAAGTCCCTGTTTGATCGCCTGCACGAAGCTGACCTGCTCGTTGTGATCTTTTAAGTTGTAAAGTTTCATGCCTTATCCCAATTGACGTGCGCCTGTCGTGTCCAGACGGCAAATATGAACAAACCCTTCATCGTTCTGCAAATAGTTATCTTGCAGCCAACTGGCCAGACGCTGCGCCTTTTCCATATCGTCACACACGGAAAACAGCGTCGGCCCAGAACCAGAGATACCGCACGCCAGCGCACCGATATCTTTTGCCGCCTGACGCGCCTCGGCAAACCAAGGCAGCAGGCGCGTACGGTACGGCTCGGCGATCACATCCTGCATCAACGCCGCCGCCAGCGCAGGCTGGCGGGTGTGGCAAGCGTGAATAAAGCCCGCCAGATAACGGCCATGGCTGATGCAATCCTGGCGGCGATACTGCGCGGGCAGAATGGCACGCGCTTCCGCCGTTGACACTTTGATCCCCGGATAGGCCATGACCCACAGCCAATCGTCAAACGCAGGCACTGGCTGACTGATGATGCCGTTTTGCTCGATCATCAGCTGAATACCGCCCAGGAAGCACGGCGCAACATTATCGTAGTGTACGCTGCCTGAAATACGCCCTTCCAGTTCACCCATCAGCGCCAGCAAACGCGTATCATCCAGCGGTTTGCCACAAAATTCGTTCATCGCCATCAGACCGGCAACCACGGAACAAGCACTGGACCCCAGACCCGAGCCGATCGGCATGTTCTTTTCCAACGTCATAGCGACAGGAATGGTTTTCCCCACTTCCTGACAAAACCGCTTCCAACACTGGTAGACAATATTCTCTTTCGGTTCACTCGGCAGTTTACCAACAAAACGGCCTTCATTACGTAAGCTGAAGCTCTCAGCAGCCGTTACGGTCACGCAATCGCCCAACAGTGAGCCATCAACAGGAGTAACCGCCGCGCCCAGTACATCAAACCCAACGCTGACGTTGCCGATCGACGCGGGCGCATAAATTTTAACCATCATTATACTCCTGACTTCCATGACAGCGTGCGCAACAGATCGGCAAACACACCGGCCGCTGTCACATCATTACCCGCGCCATAACCGCGCAGCACCAGCGGCAATGGCTGGTAATACTGGCTACAGAACGCTAGCGCATTCTCACCGTCTTTTACTTTGAACAGCGGATCGTTACCGCCCAGTGCGCTAATTTGCACTTTGCAGCGCCCTTCTTCAATCACGCCGACATAACGCAACACTTTACCTGCTTCCCGCGCTTGCGCCACTTTTTCACTGAATTGCGCATCCAACTCGGGTAAACGCGCCATAAAGGTATCGACATCGCCTGAAGCATCAAAGGACGGCGGCAGCACCGACTCTATGTCGATATCAGCCAGCTCCAGCTTATAGCCCGCTTCACGCGCCAGAATCAACAGCTTGCGCGCCACATCCATGCCGGACAGATCGTCACGCGGATCGGGTTCGGTGTAACCATTGGCTTTCGCCTGCAACGTCGCCTGCGACAAGCTCATCCCTTCATCCAGCTTACCGAAGATAAAGGAGAGCGACCCCGAGAGGATCCCGGTGAAACGCAGCAGTTCATCCCCTGCATTCAACAGGTTTTGAAAGTTTTCAATCACCGGAAGTCCGGCGCCAACGTTGGTGTCATACAGGAACTTACGGCGTGATTTACCGGCAGCGCTGCGCAGTTGCTGGTAATAGCTCATGGAACCGGTGTTAGCCTTTTTGTTTGGCGTGACGACATGGAAGCCATCGGCCAGGAAGTCAGCATACTGATCGGCCACTGCCTGATTAGAGGTACAGTCCACGATAACCGGGTTAAGCAGATGATACTCTTTCACCAGACGAATCAGACGACCCAGATTAAAGGGTTCGCGTGCCTCATTCAGCGCTTCACGCCATGAATCCAGCGCAATGCCGTTAATATTGGTCAGCAAGGCTTTGGAGTTGGCAATACCACAGACGCGCAGATCGATATGTTTCTGCTTCAGCCACGGCTGCTGGCGGTGAATTTGCTCCAGCAAGGCACCACCTACGCCGCCGACACCGATAACGAACACATCGATCATTTGATCGGTATTAAACAGCATCTGGTGCGCCACACGCACGCCAGTCACCGCCACGTCGTTATCCACCACCACAGAGATGGAGCGCTCAGAGGAACCCTGCGCAATCGCGATGATATTGATATTGGCACTGGCCAATGCGGAGAACAGGCGTGCAGAAAGGCCGCGCAGCGTGCGCATACCGTCGCCCACCACGGAAATGATCGCCAGACGCTCGGTGATATCTAGCGGCTCCAGCACACCGTCTTTCAGTTCCAGATAGAATTCATCTTCCAGCGTTTTCTTGGAACGCACCAGTTCGCTTTGCGACACGCAGAAGCTGATGCTGTACTCGGAAGAGGACTGCGTGATCAGCACCACCGAGATGCCCGCACGGGACATCGCCGCAAACACGCGCGTGGCCATCCCCACCATCCCTTTCATGCCGGGGCCGGAGACGTTAAACATCGCCATATTGTTCAGGTTGGTGATGCCTTTTACCGGATATTGGATATCGGTGCTGTCTAAACCAATCAGAGTGCCGGGCGCTTGGGGATTTTCGGTATTTTTAATCAGGCAGGGAATTTGGAACTGGGCAATGGGAGCGATGGTACGGGGGTGAAGTACTTTGGCACCGAAGTAGGAGAGCTCCATCGCTTCCTGATACGACATCGACTTCAGCAGTCTCGCATCAGGCACCTGACGCGGGTCGCAGGTGTAGACACCGTCCACGTCAGTCCAGATTTCACAACAGTCAGCGCGTAAACAGGCGGCCAACACGGCGGCAGAATAATCAGAGCCGTTGCGGCCCAGTACCACCAGTTCCCCTTTATCATTACCCGCCGTGAATCCAGCCATCAGAATCACGTGATCGGAAGGAATGCCTTGCTCGGCGATACGGCGCGTGGATTCCGCGATATCCACGGTAGATTCCAGATAATGCCCCTGTGCCAGCAGGCGTTTTACCGGGTCGATAACCAAGACCTTATAACCACGGGCCTGAAATACCGCTTCCATGATAGCAATAGAGAGTTTCTCGCCACGGCAGATAATGCTGGCGTTGACGCTGTCCGGGCATTGCCCCAACAGTGAAATGCCGTGCAGAACCTGTTTCAACTGGCCCAGTTCTTGTTGTACCAGCGTGGACAAGCGCTCATACGGGAAACCCTGCTGGGATTCTGCCAGCCCTTTTAGCAGAGAAGAAAAGATAGTTTCGGCATCATTGATATGCGGCAGAATATCTTGGCTCGCAACGGTTTTATCAATCATCGCCACCAGGTGGTTGGTGATTTTCGCCGGGGCAGACAGCACGGTGGCAACCTGTCCCTGACGCGCATTGCTCTCGATGATATCGGCAACGCGCGCAAAACGCGCCGCATTCGCCACAGAAGTCCCGCCAAATTTCAACACTCGCATTTTTATCTCTTCTCCTGAGTTTCAGTCACCAAAACACGCCGTGCGCTTTTGGCTGCCGCCGCTGGCGGCCCGGGTCGGCGGAGCCTGCTCTTCGCCGTAAAAAAAGCCCGCACTGTTTAGGTGCGGGCTTTTTCAGATTCTTTTCTACGCGCCAGCCCGCACCGTTACTGGTAATAATGGTGGTGGTCAGGCTGATTTGACGCATGCGTAAAGGACTCTCGATCAACAAATCGGTTTCTATCCTCTATTAGTTAAGGCAATCGCGACATGAAGTCAATGGATTTCTTTTTTTCATCTCACTTCAGCGCCTTCTCAATATCGTGCAGCAGCGTATGCAGCATGGCGGTATCCCGCTGCTGTAACAGCCCGATGCGTTGCAGTAGCCAATCACACAGTTTCTCGTCATCATCTACCTGCAACGTCACCAACAGCTTTTCCAGCCGATGACGCAGCGCCACCAACTGCCCGGCTTGAGCAGCTTCGGCAGTCTCTGCCTGCACCTGCATCAGCTGCGCCAACTGGTAACAATAGACCATGACGGCCTGCCCTAAATTCAGTGACGGGTAGTCTGCCTGCATCGGCACACCCGTCAATATATCCGCCAACGCCAATTCGTCGTTGGTGAGGCCAGAATCTTCACGGCCAAACACCAGCGCTGCCGAACTGACCCAGTGCTGTTTCTCCTGCATCACCCCAAGCAACTCTGTCGGCGTGCAGTAATAGTGAAACCTGGCTCGCGAGCGTGCTGTCGTCGCGACGGTAAAATCCACATCGGCCAACGCGTCAGCAAGCGTAGGGTAGCAGGTCACATTATCCAGAATATCACCGGCCCCGTGCGCCACGCGGTGTGCACCTAGCTCAAGGTGCGCCTGACTGTCAACAATACGCAGTGAATGAAATCCCATGGTTTTCATGGCTCTGGCTGCTGCCCCCACGTTCTCTGGGCGAGCTGGCTCGACCAGCACAATAAAAAACTGCACAAAACCTCCAAAGAAGAGAAAATGGCTGACGAACGTGCGATACCCGGTATGCGCTGTCCCCCACTCCGTCGTTTGATTTAACATAAATGAAACATTCGAGCGTCACCTTACGGTAAAAAATGCGGGTCAGGCTTGAAAAGGGATAAAAACCAAAAAATTCATTACATATGCTTTAATATCAATGCATTATATAATGACCATCGCGAGATGGCGTTCCGTGTTCGTTGCGGTCGCTTGCGCTGCTGAATCGTATCCAAATCAGGCAGATTGTGACTTAAGCTGGCAATCTTATAAGTATTTTTCACAAAATAGTTAACGTGCTACAATGAAATTTGATATATGCCAACGGAGCCGTAGATTTGTGAGTGATCAAAATCGGCACTTACTGTTATGTTGCTGTTAATAAGGTTAAACTATGCACCACTTTAGGCGTAGTTGAGTTAGCCTGATTATCATCTGATATCGCCGGTTATCACGTAGAAAGCACTGGCGCTGCCCGTGCAGCTGATTCACGCGGAATTTTGTCAGTGTCAGGCATGCACTAGGAACGTATTTGCGTACTTTAGTCTACATTGCGAGAGTGAGCGTATTCTTTGCGCCTCAAGCTCCGGTAAGAGCCCTATAATCTCGCACTAGGCATGCGGGCACGAAAAGACCGATGGCGACTTCTGTACTTCCGAATTCTATAATTAGTTGGCAATTTTAGGTAGCAAACATGCAGACCCCGCACATTCTTATTGTCGAAGACGAGTTGGTAACTCGCAACACCCTAAAGAGCATCTTTGAGGCTGAAGGATATGTCGTTCACGAAGCCACTGACGGCGCTGAGATGCACCATATCCTGTCTGAACATGATATCAATCTGGTGATCATGGACATCAATCTGCCCGGCAAAAATGGCCTGCTGTTGGCACGCGAACTGCGTGAACAGGCTAGCGTCGCGCTGATGTTCCTGACCGGGCGCGATAACGAAGTGGATAAGATCCTCGGCCTGGAAATCGGTGCTGATGATTACATCACCAAACCGTTTAACCCACGTGAGTTGACTATCCGTGCACGTAATTTGCTGTCCCGTACCATGAATTTGGGCGGTGTGAGCGAAGAGCGTCGTCTGGTAGAAAGCTACCGTTTCAATGGTTGGGAACTGGACATCAACAGCCGTTCGCTGATTAGCCCAGCGGGTGAGCAGTACAAACTGCCGCGCAGCGAGTTCCGTGCGATGCTGCACTTCTGCGAAAACCCTTGCAAGATTCAGACCCGTGCTGAACTGTTGAAGAAAATGACCGGCCGCGAGCTGAAACCGCACGACCGCACCGTGGACGTAACGATTCGCCGCATTCGTAAGCATTTCGAATCTACAGCCGATACGCCGGAAATCATCGCCACCATTCATGGCGAAGGCTACCGTTTCTGCGG
The DNA here is from genome assembly GCF_050472005.1 of Symbiopectobacterium sp. RP. NCBI lineage: Bacteria > Pseudomonadati > Pseudomonadota > Gammaproteobacteria > Enterobacterales > Enterobacteriaceae > Symbiopectobacterium > Symbiopectobacterium sp. RP. The sequence goes on from NZ_JBGOGS010000002.1 coordinate 779,287, forward strand.
CGATCTGGAAGACTAACGTCGCGCCGTCAGTGACTAAAAAAGGCCGAAACCCTCTGGTTTAGGCCTTAATGAGATGGTCACCCCCACCCTGTGAGCATAGGTATCTACACATCATAAAGGGTTAAAAACCACCATAGCGAAGTGGGCAAGTTCTTCCGGGGTATAGTCTGCTAATAACGTCAAGGTATTTAGCAGGATGGATAGTCCGGCAAGCAGCGCTGGGGCGCTTTCTTTACACCCTCGTTTTTGTTGTCGTCCGGATAATCGGCAAATTAACTGACGGGCTGCCGCATTGTCGTCTCCTTCAGCGCGTTGCAGCCGCCATACCAGCACACATGCCATGCTAGCTATCAATAACCTGCGTAGCAGGGCACCAGCACTGCGCTGAAGGCATTTTTCTACATCATGACCGGCACCTTTCAGCAGCTTAAAAAAGGATTCAATACCCCAGCGCCAGTAATACCAGCGAGCGACTTCCGCGCTGGTGATCTCGTTGCTAACGTTTGTGAGCAGCGTCCAGCGTCCGATAAATTGTACTAGCTCAGACCTGATCTGACAGTTACCGATTATTTATACAGGTGTCTGTCAGATTACATCTGGTTCAGATTCTTTTCTGCCCAGATCCGTTTTCCATCGAGTAAAGTGGCCATCGGCGTACGCCCGCAGCACATTTTTCCCTGATGAGTTCGCTCATTATTGTAATGCCACAACCAGTTGTCCAGATCTACCTGCAGACTTTCCAGGTCTCCATATAACTTCTTGCGGAACGTAACCTGATAAAAATCCTGCAAAATGGTTTTATGGAAGCGCTCGCAGATGCCGTTCGTCTGCGGAGACATCGCCTTCGTTTTCGTATGCTCGATATCGTTGATAGCCAGATAAAGCTGATAATCATGCTGCTCCACTTTACCACAGTACTCCGTACCCCTGTCGGTCAGTATTCTCAGCACCGGCAGTCCCTGAGCCTCGTAGAACGGGAGTACGCGATCATTGAGCAGGTCGGCGGCGGTGAGCGGTGTTTTATTCGTATACAGCTTGCAGTGTGCCACTTTCGAGTACGTATCCACGAACGTCTGCTGGTAGATACGGCCCACCCCCTTCAGATTGCCCACGTAGAAGGTGTCCTGTGAGCCCAGATACCCGGGATGTGCCGTCTCGATTTCACCGCAGGCCTCATCATCGTGCGCCTTCTTCTCCAGGGCTGCGATTTGAGCGTCGGTAAGGACAATGCCTTCTCTGGCGACCTTTTCCTCAAGCGCCTTCAGGCGTTTACGGAAGTTCTCCAGGTCGTGTCGTTGCCAGATGGAGCGCACGCCACTGCCGGAGATAAACACGCCTTTTTTACACAGCTCATTACTGGTCCGGTGCTGCCCATGGGGCGGGAACTCAATAGCATAATCAACAACCGTGCGTTCAGTGGCTTCGTCGGCGCGGTTCTTCAGGTTCGGAACCCGGCGGTTCTGGTTAACCAGCGCATCAATGGCGCCTTCAGCAGCCAGTTCCTGATAACGGTAAAATGTATCGCGTGACACGCCCATGCTCTTACAGGCTTTTGATACGTTACCGAGTTCTTCGGCGAGATTGAGCAGGCCGGCTTTGTGTTTGATAATGGGATTGTTAGTATGAAGCATGAGAGTTACCTCGCGTTTTGTTTAAGGATTAGACACCCATATCAAAACCGGTAACTCTCAACCTTTCAAGGTCCAGTGTCAGATCTAGTCGCGACTAATACAGATAAATTTACCGTGAGTATCGGTAAGGCGAACCACAACTAATCTGAGTGTCAGAGCTACGCCTGGCTGAACTTTCACTCGCCGTCCGGTGTTCTTGTCTTTCCGCTTCGCTTTTGCTGTTCGCGTTATGATCACGGATGTTTCCCCGATCTCCATATTGGCTTTTTTCCCTTTCCAGCCAACCTGTCCGTTTGCGATAAATGGCAGATCGTCTGCAATTTCACCAATTTTACGGGTGTCACCGCCCCACTCGGCCCGATTCCCTTCCTTTCCCCGGATAAGCCAACATATTCCCTAGGAGCTTAATGTGCGCATATGCCCGATAGAGTCACCTTCACGGTCAATGAGATGAACTAACTTCTTCCCGGTATCAAGAGACTCAACGCGGGCGATATCAGCCGTCAAAGCATCCATATGAGTCAGACTTTCAGACAAGCCCTCGGTTAGCGTTGAATGACAACCCGCCCTATCGGTTAGAGTTTGAGATAGGGGCGCTATAGCCAAGCGACTTAATTTTGATTACACCATATGGACTGAGAACAAAATCTCTGTATCGCAACCACTCTCTCTTTTTTTGCTTTTTGCTTGTGCCCATTTATGCTCAATTGGGTTAAGATCTGGCCAATATGTAGGCAAATACTCCACCATAGATGATGACTTGTTGAATATTATGTTTTTTGTGAAAAGTTGCATTGTCCATCACGATTACACTGTTTTTAGGGAGTACTGGGATAAGGACTTGTGTGACCCAGGAATAGAAAACATCGCTGTTAATATTGATATCAAATAATCCGATAGCAAACAGCGTTGTGCCTAATAAAGCGCCGATAACATTTGTTCTTCCCTTGGCTCCCCCGTTCTTCAGCCCAAAACACCGTTGACCTTGAGCCTGTTTAAGATTTTGTGTAAATGCCTTTCCTCAGAAGTGACTGTCAAGGCGGTCACCGAACTCGATAATAAAGCGACTCATTGCCATACGCCAGTCCTGTAAGGGTATCGTCCATTTCTGTGATGCCGCCTGGATTGCCAGCCATACGACCTTCTTCACCGAGTCATCAGTCGGGAACACCTTGCGTTTCTTGATTGCATGCCGGAGCACGCTGTTCAGTGATTCTATAGCGTTCGTCGTGTAGATTACCTTGCGAAGTTCCTGGGGGTACGAGAAGAATGTCGACAGGTTGGCCCAGTTTGACTGCCAGCTCCGGCTTATCTGCGGATAGCGGTGATCCCATGTCCCACCGAACGTCTCCAGCGCCTGAAGCGCGGCCTCTTCGGTTGGAGCCTGATACACTGCTTTGAGGTCGCGTGTTACCGCCTTATACTCCTTCCAGGCAACGAAGCGCAGACTGTTGCGCACCATGTGCACGATGCACAACTGGATGCGGGCTTCCGGGTAGACCGTGTTGATGGCATCCGGGAACCCTTTCAAGCCGTCCACACAGGCAATGAGGATGTCGGTCAGGCCACGGTTTTTCAGTTCTGTCAGCACGTTCAGCCAGAACTTTGCACCTTCATTTTCGGCCAGCCACATCCCCAGTAGCTCTTTCTGGCCTTCGATATTGATACCCAGCGCCAGGAACACAGACTTATTGATAACGCAGCTGTCCTGCCGGACTTTCAGAACGATACAGTCAAGATAAACAATGGGATAAACCGTATCCAGGGGGCGATTTTGCCATTCAACAACCGGCTCCATAACGGCATCGCTGACCTTCGATACCAGGGCGGGTGAGACATCCGCGTCATACAGCTCTTTGAACGCAGCGGCAATTTTGCGGGTGGTCATCCCTTTGGCATACAAAGATAAAATCTGGTTATCCATCCCGGTGAGCCGGGTCTGGTTCTTCTTCACCAGTTGCGGTTCAAAGGAAGCATCACGATCACGTGGTGTACGCAGTTCCAGCGGACCATCGCCGGTGGTATAGCCAACCGACTTAAAAATGATTACAACAGATACCCTGATATGCGGCAAAAAAGCATAGCTGGCTGTTATCAAAATAATGTCGGTTGGCTATAGTTCCAGATTTGGACTGGTGCTTCTCATGCCCGAGGTGATGGGTCATTTCAGCATTAAGGGCAGCTTCAACGCTGATCTTTTTTAGCAGGCGATCAAACTGATTGAGATCGTCAGGGGTTTTGAGATTTTTGGCCAGCTCGTTAGCCAGAGCCTGTAACTGTTTTTTGTCCATAAAGTAACCTGCTTTTGATGTTGGATTGAACATATCAAAATCAGGCAATTACACAATCTCGTGTACAGGCTCTTGACCTTTTGGGGAATACCCGTGAATCCGTGGGGTATCGTGTGGAAAACCACTTTTATCAACTCGGATTTATCGCTCTTTCGCTGACGCGTGGTCGATGCTTTTGACGCTATTTGATTAATCCAACGCGATACAGAGGCAGGGCCAATCCGAAATTGCTTCGCTGTTTCTCGGATACTCAACCCTTCTTCTTCCCGTGTAGATATCACTTTACGTCTAAAATCAATTGAATAGCTCATTTAAATAATCTAATCAAAATTAAGTCGTTTAGCTATACAGTATGGGTGGGAAGACGACACTGATGGGCATCAGCAAGCGGGGTGACAAGAATCTGCGACGGCTGCTGGTGCAATGCGCGCGGGTGTTTATGCAGCGGCTGGAACACAACCTAGGGCGTCTGGCAGAGTGGGTACAAAGCAGCTTGTCAGCCATCACTCGAATGTGGTGGCGTGTGCGCTGGCGAACAAACTTGCGCGGATAGCCTAGGCGGTGACAGTCTATAGCCAAGCGACATTATTTTGATAACAATTGGCTGTATTTTTTTGCCACATATCAGGGCATTGGCTGTAATCATTTTTAAGTCGGTTTACTATATCAGGCGGCGTTCAGCAAATAAAAGAGCCACCGAAAAAATCGCTGGCTCAGTGAGTTAACAGATTACTTTCTGGTTTTGCGACGACAGATAATTGATGACATGGACGGCATATCGGCCTGCTGATGAACCTGACATAAAAAATGGCTCTATGAAGCCGAGGCCTTTTTAAGGTTCGGCAGGTGCGGAACTCATCGTGGCGTGGGCATTAATGCCCACCAGACGCCGAATAGATTTACTCAAGTCCATCATAAATCAAAATCTGTGTTGCAAAAACGGGGGTGACCATAGATTTCTATATCAGTACAGATTATTCCCTAAGACACTACTCGCTCTTGCCCCAGGGAATGATTGGTACCGCGCTCAAGGCGTTTTTTGACGAGCCGTCGACCAAACGATCGGAATACGTCAGGTAGACTAGGGCGTTGCGTTTCTCATCATAGAAACGAACCACCTGAAGTTTTTTGAACACCAGTGACGTGCGCTTTTGGAACACCACCGTGCCACTATCATCACTTTTCTTTATCTTATCCGACAGCGTAATCGGCCCAACCTGCTGGCAGGAAATGGCAGCATCGGAGGTATCTTCTGCCAAACCTAAGCCCCCTTTGATACCGCCGGTTTTAGCACGGCTCAAATAGCAGGTAACGTTCACAACATCAGGATCATCAAAGGCTTCCACCACAATTTTATGGTCTGGTCCCAGCAGTTTGAAAACCGTATCTACAGAACCAATCTGTTCCGCCCTAGCGACACTACCTACGCCCAACAACGCGAAACAGGCTCCCATGATTAATGCGTTTTTCATCAATATTTCTCTCTGTCTGGAAACAAGTTACAGGGGCTTTTCCCCCTCTGACGAGACTGTTATAGCCAACAGACATTATTTTGATAACAATTAGCTGTATTTTTTTGCCACATATCAGGGCATTGGCTGTAATCATTTTTAAGTCGGTTGGCTATACTAGATATAGGGCTAAGGTATGCAAATTTCACCTGATTGTTTGTATAAATTATTCAAAAACCTTAAGCGGTGACAACAGCAAAAAGTTGCTATGATGCCTGATCTCTATGCGCTTCGTGCTTTGTGTGTTCTATCGAGGATGTTCTATGGATCAAGCCAGTATCATACGTGACCTGCTCAATTGGCTGGAAAACCATCTTGACCAGCCACTGTCGCTGGATAACGTGGCAGCAAAAGCCGGCTACTCCAAATGGCACCTGCAACGTATGTTCAAAGATGTCACTGGGCACGCTATCGGCGCGTACATTCGTGCACGCCGGTTGACCAAAGCCGCGATGGCACTGTGTATGACCGGCAGACCGATCCTTGATATCGCGCTGCAATACCGCTTCGATTCACAGCAAACGTTCACCCGCGCTTTTAAAAAGCAGTTTGCACAGACGCCAGCCTCTTACCGCCGTGCCGAAGAGTGGAATACCTACGGTATTCGCCCTCCGTTGCGCTTGGATGAATTTACGCTGCCGCAGCCCGAATTTGTCACACTGCCAGATACGCAACTTGTGGGTGTCACGCAAAACTGCAACTGTTCTTTGGAGCAGATCTGTAATTTCCGCACGGAAATGCGCGTGCACTTCTGGCGGCAGTATCTGGGCGAGGCCAAGTGCATTCCCCTCTTGCTGTATGGCTTGCACCACGCCCGTCCGAGCAAGGATAAAGAAGACGCGCATGATGTGCTCTATACCACTGCGGTGGAGCCGGAGCACGTTCCTGAAGGGGTTCACCCCGGAGAGCCAATTACGCTCCCCGGCGGCGAGTATGCTTTGTTCGTCTATGAAGGCCCCACGGATGCGCTACAGGATTTTATTATCAGCCTGTACGATACCTGTCTGCCAACCTTCGGGCTGACGCGTCGCGCTGGCTGTGACGCAGAGCGTTTTACCCCGAATGGGACGAAAGAAGACGGACCACCGAAAGTGATCCGCTGCGAATACCTGATCCCTATCCGTCGCTAAGCGCGCACACCGTTAACGCTGGAGTTCATCCAATGCCGGGGTATCAAGATGAGAAACATCCCCGGCGGTTTCCACGACCCAACCGGACGCCAACCACGGGCTCTGCTGATAATCGACGCGGGAGAGCGAGCAGTTACGCAACCGCAAACGGCGCTCCGCGCTGGCGGGCAGCCCAAGTATGGTGCTTAACAAGCAGCCGAGGGCCATACCATGACTGACCAGCAGCGGACGACTGCCAGGCGGCAGCGCCAGACAGCGATCGAGCACCTGATGCATACGCATTGCCATCTCCGCCATGGATTCTCCTTTGGGAATGCGGCCATCTGGCGTACCGTCCACCAGCTGCTTGCGCCAAGTTTCCTCCTGCGGACTGAGCGTGTCTATGTCACGCATTTCCAGCACGCCCATATTCAGCTCACGCAAATTAGGGTCTTCAACCACTTCACAGTGGTGGCAAGACTGCGTAATAATCTCGGTAGTGCGGCGCGTCCTCCCTAAATCGCTGGTAAAGATATGCGTGATGCCTAGCGTTTTAACACGCTTCGCAACCTGATAGGCCTGCTGTTCGCCTTGTGCGGTCAACGGGCTGTCGGATTGTCCCTGAATACGCCGAGCCACGTTCCATTCCGTTTCACCGTGGCGAACAAGATATACCTGTAACATCGCTTTTTTCCATTATACTGCGTCAAATTAACTAAAAGAGTATGAACCGTTATGTACCATGTTGTCGCTGCCACTAACAACCCGGCAAAAATTAAGGCTATTACACTCGCATTCACGGATGTCTTTGGCGAAGAAAACTGTCGCATCGAAGGTGTTGATGTCGACAGCGGCGTTTCTCATCAGCCCTTGGGTTCCACCGAAACGCGTACCGGAGCCCGCAACCGCGTTATGCGCGCCCGCCAAGTTCGGCCCGAGGCCAATTTCTGGGTCGGCGTCGAAGCTGGCATTGAAGAGAGCATGACGCTCGCCTGGATGGTGATTGAAAACCCACATCTGCGTGGTGAATCACGCTCCGCCAGCCTAGTGTTGCCGGAAAGTATATTACAAGGAATCAAGGAAGGAAGAGGGCTGGGAGACGAAATGGCACGTTTGACCGGCATTCAGGACATTAAACATCAGGGCGGTGCGATTGGCGTGTTCACCGACGGTAAACTGACACGCACCAGCGTCTACTATCAGGCACTGTTGTTAGCGTTGGTGCCCTTCCACAACCCCATTTACAGCCAGCCGAGCTAGCCCGTTTAAGGGGCGCGATGCCCCTTAACCTCTACGACATCCCACAGACCTATTTGCTCTCAGGCAGCAGTTGTGCGTCCAGCCACTTTTTCAGCGCGGGCGGCGCCGCTTTTAAAGTGTTAGATCCTCGCGTGATGGTAGCAATACCGGCACCCAATTCGTTTTTCAATTCACGCTGGCTCATCTCTCCTCTCATCAGCTCCTGAATAATGCGCACACGTGTAGCAAGCGCCATGCGTTCGTCCGGCGTCAACAACAGTTGCAATAGAGGGTGATGCAGATCCTCCGCCACGGAGAGCTTCAATAGCTCAACAAACTTAAGCCAATCTTCATTGCCGTGTTCGGAAAACGCGGGATCGGTATGTGATAAAGGGGTCATAGCGGGCTGCCATACTCGTTAACGAGTACAGCAGCATAGCATAATCATTAGGAAATCACCGATATCGTGCGTGAAAAATCGCATCGGTAACGCAACACCTAGTAACGCTGTCCCCACTCTGCTGACGTCAATACGCTGTCATTCTGATGCAGGAAGTAGCGATAGAAGGCATCGTAGGCCAGCACGTTTTTCACATAGCCACGTGTTTCGGTAAATGGAATGCTTTCAATAAAGGCAACCGGATCGAGACGCCCTGCGCTGTTTTTCAACCAGGTATTCACGCGCGAAGGACCGGCGTTATAGGCTGCACTGGCAAGGATACGGTTGTTATTGAAGGTCTGATAGACATCATCCAGATAAGTGGTGCCCAACAGAATATTGGTTTCGGGATCGAACAGTTGGCTGCTGTTGATATAGCCAAGCGACATTATTTTGATAACAATTAGCTGTATTTTTTGCCACATATCAGGGCATTGGCTGTAATCATTTTTAAGTCGGTTGGCTATATAGCCGCTCAGGTTGCCCTTTTTCGCGGTATGCTGCGCGGTGGCCGGCATCAGTTGCATCAGGCCAGAGGCACCGACCGGAGAGCGCGCTTGCGGGTTCCAGGCGCTTTCCTGGCGGGCAATCGCCATCGCATAGCTCTGTTGAATGGCACGCCCTTGGGTCATTCGCTGGAAGGTGTCGTGCCATGCCAGCGGGAAACGTTCTTCCAGATTGTCCCACAGCTTAGCCACAATGGTCGCCTGCACGCTGAGGTCAGCCCAGCCTTGATCAAACGCGTAACGCGCTAACGCTCCCTGACGCGGCTTATCGCTGTTCGCCACCAGTTCCCCCCATTCGCTACGCGCCAGATTGTCCATGTTCCAGTACATCAATTCGCGCACGCGCGCAATTTCCGGTTGTTGTGCCAATGTCTTATCCGGGATGGACGAGGCAATGGTCAACGAATAAGGGATACCGAGCTTCTGCGCGGCAACCATCGGGTAGAAACCCCGTCCCTGCATCAGCGATCGCAGTATGACTTCCCCATCCTGACGCTGCCCGTTATCTAACAGCAACATCGCTTGCCAGTAGCGCCACTCATCTTTTTGTAACGCCTCAGTCGGAAGTTTCGCGAGCCAGAAGCGCAGCCCAGCTTTATCCCCCTCTCCGAGCGTCATACGTACCCTGCGTTCAATCAGGCTGGTGGATTGGCTGCGCTGCGTAACAGCATCACGCCAGGCGGCCTGTTCTGGCGTCGCACCGGTTCCCATCCAACGCCAAGCCACCGCTTCTTCCATCTCGCGGCGATCGGCTTCGCTCATTTTTTGCAGCCGCACCAATACGCTGATAAGCGCACGGGCCCCCTCTTCATCCTGTCGAACCAGTTGGCGGAAGGCAACCAGAGTGGCATTGCGCGTAAAATCGGTTGGCCCCACGCTGCGTGCAAAGCGCTCTACGGTTTTGGGGTCATTCTGTAACTTCATCAACGCATTGCTGATGGTACGGTAATCAGGCGGAAGCTGTTTCACCAGATAGTTAACCAGCCCGGTGCTGCCTTCGTTCATTGCCAGCCGAATGCGCTCCAGTACGGCGATCGGCGTTTTTTCACCAGCGGCTTCCCAAACGGCAAACAGCTTATCGCAAGTGGTAGGCAGCGAACGGCCGGTCAGCCAGATGGCCTTTGCTTCATCCCACACACCCTGACGCTGCCCCGTAGCGAAACGGGCATAGAGGTGATTACAGTGCGCCGCAACCGGTTTGGGTGAGGTGGGCGCAAAGGCCAGCAAGCTCGCCCAATCCTCGCGGCGCGCCAGTTCATTCACAAACAGGGATTTCAGGTTACGGGCAGGCGGTAATGTTGGATAACGCGCCGAGAATGCTCTGACGTCGCTGCTGCTCACCTGCCCTAGCGATTGTGTTAACGCGCGGTATTCCAGATAAGGATAAAGCGGATAATAGCGCAAGGTTGGCATCAACGCCTGCACGGTATCCATCTGATTACTGTCCCACGCCTGCTTAACCTGCTGATAACGCTGGCGTTGAGCATCCAGCGTATCCGCCATGGCTGAGCTTGTAACCCCCGCCAGACACAGGATGGCAATGCGCGCCCAGCGCCCCATGTTACCCTTCATCCAAACCACCTCATCCCAAACGGTTATCGACATGCAATGTGTACATCACTGATACATTTCGCCCCAGAATGCCGCCGTCAGTGCAAACAGGGTGTTCGCATCAGCAAAATTTGCATCATCCAGACGACATTTGCTGCCCTCCAGTGTGGCACAGGATGCGCGGCGGCGATATGTCGCAAAAGGGAATAAAATGTCAAGCAACATAAGGATAACCGTTTATAAATTCCGGGTAGGGCGCTGTGCGCCAAAACGCAGCCCTTAGCGCCATCTCACAGAGTGACAGACAGTAAGGGATGATGGCTGGGATCGCACAGCGAAACCAGCTACACTCCGCATCAGCATAACGATAAATCGAAGAGGGCGACGCCCCACCTTCATCGTTATAGCCAAGCGATATTATTTTGATAACAATTAGCTGTATTTTTTGCCACATATCAGGGCATTGGCTGTAATCATTTTTAAGTCTGTTGGCTATAACCTCGATGCAGCGCGGGCAACGCACTGCATCCTTTAACCCATAGAGAGGCGAAGTCGCAACGTGGCTCAATACGTCTATACCATGCACCGCGTCGGCAAAGTGATTCTGCCAAGGCGCCATATTTTAAAGAATATCTCCCTCAGCTTCTTTCCGGGCGCAAAAATTGGCGTGCTGGGTCTGAACGGCGCAGGAAAATCCACCCTGCTGCGTATCATGGCTGGGATCGATAAAGACATCGAAGGGGAAGCGCGCCCGAAACCCGGCATTAAAATCGGCTATTTACCACAGGAGCCGCAGCTCAACCCGGAACACACAGTACGTGAATCCGTCGAAGAAGCGCTATCGGAAGTGGTCGGTGCGCTCAAACGTCTGGATGAAGTGTATGCTCTGTACGCCGATCAGGATGCCGACTTCGACAAGCTGGCGGCGGAACAGGGTAAGCTGGAAGAGATCATTCAGGCGCACGATGGCCATAATCTGGATAACCAGTTAGAACGCGCTGCCGATGCGCTGCGCCTGCCGGAATGGGATGCCAAAATCGCCAAACTGTCCGGGGGCGAGCGCCGTCGCGTGGCGTTGTGTCGTCTGCTGTTGGAAAAACCAGACATGCTGCTGCTCGACGAACCGACCAACCACCTGGATGCGGAGTCCGTAGCTTGGCTGGAACGCTTCCTGCACGACTTCGAAGGCACCGTGGTAGCCATCACCCACGACCGTTACTTCCTTGATAACGTGGCTGGCTGGATTCTGGAACTGGACCGCGGCGAAGGCATTCCGTGGGAAGGCAACTACTCTTCCTGGCTGGAGCAAAAAGATCAACGTCTGGCGCAAGAAGCCTCTCAGGAAACGGCTCGCCGTAAATCCATTGAGAAAGAGCTGGAGTGGGTGCGCCAAGGTGCCAAAGGTCGTCAGGCCAAGGGCAAAGCCCGTTTGGCTCGCTTTGAAGAGCTCAACAGCACCGAATACCAGAAGCGTAACGAAACCAACGAACTGTTCATTCCACCAGGTCCCCGTTTGGGCGACAAAGTGGTGGAAGTCACCAACCTGAGTAAGGCCTACGGTGAGCGCCAACTGGTTGATGGCCTGTCGTTCGCGGTGCCCAAAGGGGCGATTGTTGGGATTATCGGTCCGAACGGTGCTGGTAAATCAACACTGTTCCGTATGATGTCCGGTCAAGAGCAGCCCGATTCCGGTACTATCGAACTGGGCGAAACGGTAAAACTAGCGTCGGTCGATCAGTTCCGTGACAGCATGGACAGCAGCAAAACCGTGTGGGAAGAAGTCTCTGGCGGGCTGGACATCATGCGCATTGGCTCCACCGAGATGCCAAGTCGCGCCTATGTTGGCCGCTTTAACTTTAAAGGTACCGATCAGGGCAAACGCGTCGGTGAACTGTCCGGCGGTGAGCGCGGTCGTCTGCATCTGGCGAAGCTGCTGCAAGTCGGTGGCAACGTGCTGCTGCTTGATGAACCCACCAACGACCTGGATATTGAAACCTTGCGCGCGCTGGAAAACGCCCTGCTGGAGTTCCCTGGCTGCGCCATGGTCATTTCCCACGACCGTTGGTTCCTTGACCGTATTGCTACCTACATTCTGGATTACCAGGATGAAGGCAAGGTGGAGTTCTTCGAAGGTAACTTCACCGAGTACGAAGAGTACAAGAAACGCACGTTTGGCGCAGACGCACTGGAACCTCACCGCATCAAGTACAAGCGTATCGCAAAGTAATGAGCTGTTAGCGCCAGGTAGTAAAATATCTCATCATATCAAACGCCCCGGCTATTGCCGGGGCGTTTTTTTATGGTGATTGCCGCTCAATAGCGCTCAAAAGGTTTCCCAATTCTGATTGTCATCCGGCTTGACCCGTTTTGTATAGCCAAAAAACTTAAAAATGATTACAGCCAATGCCCTGATATGTGGCAAAAAAATACAGCTAATTGTTATCAAAATAATGTCGCTTGGCTATATCTACACGGGAAGAAGAAGGGTTGAGTATCCGAGAAACAGCGAAGCAATTTCGGATTGGCCCTGCCTCTGTATCGCGTTGGATTAATCAAATAGCGTCAAAAGCATCGACCACGCGTCAGCGAAAGAGCGATAAATCCGAGTTGATAAAAGATGTTGAACCATATCCAGATGCTTACCAAAAAGAACGTGCAGAGCGTTTTGGCGTTTGTCAGAAGGCCATTTGGCAAGCTCTTAAAAAGCTGGGATTGACCTATAAAAAAACGCTACGTCATCCGAAAGCCGACGAAAGCGCCCGGCAAGCATTTCAACAAAAAATACAACAGTATGAAAAAGAAGGTAAATCTATTGTTTTTATTGATGAAAGTGGTTTTCCACACGATACCCCACGGACTCACGGCTATTCCCCAAAAGGTCAACGGTGTTTTGGGCTGAAGAACGGGGGAGCCAAGGGAAGAACAAATGTTATCGGCGCTTTATTAGGCACCACGCTGTTTGCTATCGGATTATTTGATATCAATATTAACAGCGATGTTTTCTATTCCTGGGTCACACAAGTCCTTATCCCAGTACTCCCTAAAAACAGGGTAATCGTGATGGACAATGCAACTTTTCACAAAAAACATAATATTCAACAAGTCATCATCGATGCAGGGTATATGGTGGAGTATTTGCCTACATATTCGCCAGATCTTAACCCCATTGAGCATAAATGGGCACAAGCAAAAAGCAAAAAAAAGAGAGAGTGGTTGCGATACAGAGATTTTGTTCTCAGTCCATATGGTGTAATCAAAATTAAGTCGCTTGGCTGTATCGCGATCGCCGGAATTCAGCGTAGCGAAGATCCCTTCCCACGGCGTGTTGACCAGTTTGATGGAGAAATTTTCCGCCTTGGCGATCGCTTTAATGATGTCGATATCAAATCCTTCCAACTCCTTCTGCGAGTTTTCAAATTCAAAAGGACGATAGGTACCTCCTGCCCCCACCACATAGGTTTGTTCTGCCACAGCGATAGACGTGGAAAATGCCGCCGCGAACAGCGTGCCAGCGAACAAAAAGGGTTTGAACATGTTATCTCCTGGATCAAAGTGTGGCAGATGAATCATCTGTTTTATGCATTTTATTTTCATAAAAATACACAGGTCGACCTAAAGGTTCAACTTATTCGCAGGTAAAAATCCCGCAGACTCTCTGCCATTATTGGCGCCTTACGCCGTATTTCCACTAAAATGCAAATGAATAGATATCCTGATTATTGGGATCTTTACGGCGTTGAAAGTGCCTCTGTGTGCTAATCCACCCTGATGATATGGAGTCGAAGGCAAAGTTATGGGATGATTAGGGGGTTTTTCAGGGGGCGGGATGGGAAAGCTAACGCTGTTATTATTGATTTTGCTCGGTTGGCTGCAATATTCGTTGTGGCTGGGTAAAAATGGCATTCATGACTATGTTCGGGTTAAAGATGACGTGGCTGTCCAGCAGGGCGACAACGGCAAGCTCAAAGCCCGAAACGAGCAGCTGTTCGCGGAAATCGACGATCTCAACGCTGGACAAGAAGCCATTGAAGAGCGTGCACGCAATGAGCTGGGCATGATCAAACCGGGTGAGAGCTTCTATCGTCTGGTGCCGGATCAATCCGGTCGTCGTGCGGCGACGGCGCCTTCCTCTGCGAATTCTGGCGCATCCAACTCCCTGTCGTCTTCTAACCCTATGACATCACGTTAACTCATGTCTGAACCGCTGGTCTCCTTACCTGAGGTTGTCGCCGTTCTGCCCGCCGCCGGAAACGGCAGCAGAATGGCGTGCGACTGTCCAAAACAATATCTCACCCTCCATGGAAAAACGCTGCTGGAACATACGCTGGCTGCGTTGTTTCAGCATCCGCACATTCAGCGTGCCGTGGTGGTCATCAGCCCCGACGACTGGCGCTTTGCCGCCTTGCCGTTGGCACAAGACCCGCGCATCAGCGTGGTGTTCGGCGGCAAACAGCGGGCTGATTCGGTGCTGGCCGGCTTGCGCGCGGTCAATGATGCGCCCTGGGTGTTGGTGCATGACGCCGCACGTCCGTGTTTGCACCTTCAGGATCTGGATCGCTTGTTACAGCTTGTTCGGCACTGCGACGTGGGCGGCATTCTTGCTGAACCGGTGCGCGATACCATGAAGCGTAGCCAGGGTGAGGCGATTGAGCACACGGTTGATCGCCGCAATTTATGGCACGCCTTGACGCCGCAACTGTTTCCACGGTTATTATTACAAGATTGCCTAGAGCGTGCGTTACAACAAGGGGCTGTCGTGACCGATGAAGCGTCGGCGCTGGAGTATTGCGGCTATCATCCACAAATTGTTGCAGGGCGTGCTGATAATATTAAAGTGACACGTCCTGAGGATTTGGCGTTGGCCGAGTTCTACTTGGCTCGATTGGCACCGCCAAGCGTGTGATGTACCCTTCACCGGTTTTATGTTTCATAACCATTCGCTAATCAAGGAGAATAACCCCATGCGTATTGGTCACGGTTTTGATGTCCACAAACTGGGCGGCGAAGGCCCATTGGTGATCGGCGGGGTTCGTATTCCTTACCCTCAGGGATTGTTGGCGCATTCTGATGGGGATGTGTTGCTGCATGCGGTAACCGATGCGCTGCTCGGCGCGGCGGCGCTAGGTGATATCGGTAAACTGTTTCCCAACACCGATCCCGCCTACAAAGGCGCGGACAGCCGCGAACTGCTGCGCCAGGCGTGGCAGCGGATACAAGAAAAAGGGTATCGACTGGACAATCTGGATGTCACTATCATTGCGCAAGCGCCGAAAATGGCCCCGCACATTCCGCAAATGCGGGTGAATCTGGCAGAAGATCTTCACTGCCATATGGATGATGTCAACGTAAAAGCCACCACCACTGAACAGCTCGGGTTTACCGGACGTGGAGAAGGGATCGCCTGCGAGGCGGTTGCGCTGTTGGTGAAAGATGAACGGAGTGAAGTGGTCGCATGGTAATGCAGTAAGAACCCGCTACGCTCAACATGGAAAGTCTGTTCTGGCTGCATGGTGAACCGCAGGCGACAGGAACGCTCAAAGCAAGCGCCGATGATTTCCGTGTGGTGGAAGATCTGGGTTTTGCACCGGACGGCGATGGTGAACATCTGCTGGTTCAGGTACGTAAACGTGGTTGCAACACGTCGTTTGTGGCTGCAGCGTTGGCGAAATTTGCCCGTATTCCCACGTGTGCCGTGAGCTATGCTGACTTGAAAGACCGGCATGCGGTTACGGAGCAGTGGTTTTGCCTGCATGTTCCGGGCGAAGTGTTACCCGATTTCTCCGCTTTTGCGCTTGAAGGGTGTGAAATCCTTAACAGTGTCCGTCATCGGCGCAAACTGCGTATCGGTGCGTTGCGCGGCAATCAGTTCACGCTGACGCTGCGCAATATCAGCGACTGTGCTGCCGTCGAAGCTCGGCTAGCGGCGATTGCCGAACAGGGCGTGCCGAACTACTTTGACAGTCAGCGTTTTGGTCGCGGTGGCAACAACCTGATTCAGGCGGCACGTTGGGCCAGAGACGAGATTCGCGTTAGCGAGCGCAGTAAACGCAGCTTTTATCTGTCGGCCAGCCGTAGCGCGCTGTTCAATCTCATCGTAAGCCAACGTTTGAGTCAGAGGTTGGTAACGCAAGTGCTGGTGGGTGATGCGCTGCAACTGGCCGGGCGCGGCAGTTGGTTTGTCGCAAATGAGGACGAGTTAGCGGCACTGCAAACGCGCGTTGATAGCCGTGAGCTGTGCGTGACAGCACCGCTGCCCGGCGACGGCGATTCTGGCACTCAGGGTGACGCGTTGGCGTTTGAACAACGCTGCCTGGTGGGGCACGAGACGCTGCTTGGATTGCTGCGTCGTGAACGGGTGGAGGTTGCGCGCCGTGCCGCGATGCTCTATCCGCAGCAGATGTGCTGGTCCTGGCTGGATGATGCGTCGGTCACGCTGGATTTCTGGCTACCGGCAGGCAGTTTTGCCACCAGCGTTGTGCGTGAACTCATCACGCCGCTTGAACAGATGGATATCGCTGATTGAGATGCAGTGTCTGGTCTAGTAACGATATAGTACCTACGCAATAAGGGTGCGAACTCACGGCAAGGAATTGCCATTATTGAGTAAAGGCATGAAGACGTTAATCACGACTGAGGCTGACGGGATAGGGTGAACAAGTGCATGCAAACGATGCTGACACTGTTGCGTCAGCAGGGCATTCATGACGAGCGATTGCTTAAGGCTATCGAGGCTGTGCCGCGTGAGCGTTTTGTCGACGAAGCCTTTGAGCATAAAGCCTATGAAAATACCGCATTGCCGATAGGCTCCGGTCAAACCATCTCTCAGCCTTATATGGTTGCCCGCATGACCGACCTGTTGCAATTGACGCCCGCGTCTCGCGTACTCGAAATTGGCACCGGTTCCGGCTACCAAACGGCGGTTTTGGCGCATTTGGTAAAGCAGGTTTTTTCCGTTGAGCGTATCAAAGGGTTGCAATGGCAGGCTAAACGGCGTTTGAAGCAGCTGGACCTGCACAATGTTTCCACCCGACACGGCGATGGTTGGCAAGGCTGGCCGTCACGCGGCCCGTTTGATGCCATTATTGTGACGGCGGCGGCACCTGAAATTCCGAATGCGCTGATAGCGCAATTGGATGAAGGGGGCATTATGGTGCTCCCGGTGGGAGAACAGTCGCAAACGTTGCAGCGCATACAACGCCACGGTGGAGAGTTTGTGGTTAATACCATTGAAACGGTTAAATTTGTTCCACTGGTCAAAGGCGAACTAGCCTGATACCTTTGCAAGCACGTTTATGGGTATCAGTCATTTACGATTTATTTCAATAGAACTTATTTCAATACAACCCTGTCATAGTGAGAACATGTTGATATTGTTAGCATTGAGCGGGTGCCAATGCGGTGATGAAAGGGCGGGTCCCGAGTGGTCTCATTAAGGTATTGATTGAGTATTACGGTTATAGGGGAGCAAGGCGCATGGGAAGCCAAACGAGAACACTGCGTCAGATGGCGGCGTGCACGGCAATTATTCTGGGGTTAGCAGGATGTGCCAATAACGACAGCAAACCCGCCCCAATCAGCAGCGTAGGCGGTCAGGGCAATAGCAGCAGCCGCGGTGGAGTGCTCGCGACTGCGCCTTCTAATATATCGTCTTCCGGTGATGCGCCGATTACCACGCGCTATGGCCGCATTGTATACAACCGTAGCTATAACGCCATTCCTAAAGGTAGCTATGGCGGCAGCACCTATATGGTAAAACGGGGCGATACGTTGTTCTACATCGCCTGGATTACTGGCAGTGATTATCGCGAGTTGGCTCAGCGTAACAATGTCCCTGAGCCTTATAGCCTGAACGTCGGGCAGGTGCTTCAGGTGAGTGACGGTTCTTCCGCGCCGGTAAGCAGCGGATTGGCCGGCGGCGGACGCATGCTGGCAGGCGGTACGGGCGACGGTATGCTGGCACCTTCCGATGCCACGCGTGGCGATGTGCCTCAGCCGCCATCAATGACGCAAATTCAAACAACTCAGGTTGATTCTCGGTCAACTAATGCGTACTCTGGAAATTCTGGTAAACAGAATGTAGGTAAGATGTTGCCTTCCACTGGAGCTGCCGTGACTGCCTCCGCGGTTGTTGAAAGCAGTGCTCCTGCTGTCGGCAGCTGGCGTTGGCCTACTGAGGGGAAAGTCATAGATAGTTTCTCTGCGTCGGAGGGGGGAAACAAAGGGATTGATATCGCTGGCACTCGTGGGCAACCGATCATGGCGACCGCTTCAGGGCGTGTTGTTTATGCGGGCAACGCTTTACGCGGGTACGGTAATCTGATCATCATCAAACACGACGATGATTACCTGAGCGCCTATGCCCATAATGACACTATGCTGGTCCGGGAACAACAAGAGGTCAAGGCGGGTCAACAGATCGCTACCATGGGTAGCACCGGAACCAGTTCAGTACGCTTGCATTTTGAAATTCGTTACAAGGGGAAATCCGTAAACCCGCTGCGTTACCTTCCGCAGCGATAAATCGGGCAGAGTATTTCGGTATTCTGCCAAGGGATCACGGGTAGGAGCCACTTATGAGCCAAAGCACGCTAAAAGTTAACGAGTTACATGATGATGCCGAGTTCGAGGAAAATGGACTTGATGTTTTTGACGAAAAGGCGCTAGCGGAGGAAGAAGCGGGGGATAATGAGGCATCCGACGATGGGTTGTTATCCCAAAGTGCAGCCCAGCGTGTGCTGGATGCTACCCAACTCTACTTAGGGGAGATCGGTTACTCTCCGCTTCTGACCGCTGAAGAAGAAGTCTTTTTTGCCCGTAGAGCGCTGCGTGGTGATGTTTCATCGCGACGCCGTATGATTGAAAGCAACCTGCGGCTGGTGGTGAAAATTGCTCGTCGCTACAACAATAGCGGTCTGGCGCTGTTGGATCTCATCGAAGAAGGTAATCTTGGTTTGATCCGTGCGGTTGAGAAGTTCGATCCCGAAAGAGGTTTCCGCTTTTCAACCTATGCCACATGGTGGATTCGCCAAACGATTGAACGGGCTATCACGAACCAAACTCGTACGATTCGTTTGCCCATCCATATCGTTAAAGAATTGAACGTTTATCTGCGTACCGCGCGTGAGCTTTCACATAAGCTGGATCACGAGCCCAGTGCGGAAGAGATCGCCGAGCAGCTCGACAAACCTGTTGATGACGTAAATCGCATGTTGCGCTTGAATGAGCGTATCACATCGGTCGATACGCCATTGGGCGGGGACTCTGATAAAGCGCTGCTGGATATTCTGGCGGATGAAAAAAACAACGGACCAGAAGACACCACGCAAGACAACGATATGAAACAGAATATCGTTAAATGGTTGTTCGAACTGAACGCTAAACAGCGTGAAGTGCTGGCTCGTCGTTTTGGGCTGCTGGGGTATGAAGCGGCAACGCTTGAAGACGTTGGTCGTGAAATTGGCTTGACCCGTGAACGCGTGCGCCAAATTCAGGTGGAAGGGCTGCGCCGTTTGCGTGAAATTTTGCAAGTACAAGGGCTGGATATTGAAGAGCTGTTCCGTGAATAACGAAGCAGAAGTGAATGCCGTATTTGCACGTTGAGTCGACTATCAGTCAAATAAAAGAGGTGGGGAAAACCCCACCTCTTTTTTATGCTTTATTTGTATTAGTCGCGACTAGATCTGACACTGGACCTTGAAAGGTTGAGAGTTACCGGTTTTGATATGGGTGTCTAATCCTTAAACAAAACGCGAGGTATAGCCAACCGACTTAAAAATGATTACAACAGATGCCCTGATATGCGGCAAAAAAGCATATCTGGCTGTTATCAAAATAATGTCGGTTGGCTATAACTCTCATGCTTCATACTAACAATCCCATTATCAAACACAAAGCCGGCCTGCTCAATCTCGCCGAAGAACTCGGTAACGTATCAAAAGCCTGCAAGAGCATGGGCGTGTCACGCGATACATTTTACCGTTATCAGGAACTGGCTGCTGAAGGCGGCATTGATGCGCTGCTTAACCAGAACCGCCGGGTTCCGAACCTGAAGAACCGCGCCGACGAAGCCACTAAACGCGCGGTTGTTGATTATGCTATTGAGTTCCCGCCCCATGGGCAGCACCGGACCAGTAATGAGCTGCGTAAAAAAGGCTTGTTTATCTCCGGCAGCGGCGTGCGCTCCATCTGGCAACGACACGACCTGGAGAACTTCCGTAAACGCCTGAAGGCGCTTGAGGAAAAGGTCGCCAGAGAAGGCATTGTCCTTACCGACGCTCAAATCGCAGCCCTGGAGAAGAAGGCGCACTATGATGAGGCCTGCGGTGAAATCGAGACGGCACATCCCGGGTATCTGGGCTCGCAGGACACCTTCTACGTGGGCAATCTGAAGGGGGTGGGCCGTATCTACCAGCAGACGTTCGTGGATACGTACTCGAAAGTGGCACACTGCAAGCTGTATACGAATAAAACACCGCTCACCGCCGCCGACCTGCTCAATGATAGCGTACTCCCGTTCTACGAGGCTCAGGGACTGCCGGTGCTGAGAATACTGACCGACAGGGGTACGGAGTACTGTGGTAAAGTGGAGCAGCATGATTATCAGCTTTATCTGGCTATCAACGATATCGAGCATACGAAAACGAAGGCGATGTCTCCGCAGACGAGCGGCGTCTGCGAGCGCTTCCATAAAACCATTTTGCAGGATTTTTATCAGGTTACGTTCCGCAAGAAGTTATATGGAGACCTGGAAAGTCTGCAGGTAGATCTGGACAACTGGTTGTGGCATTACAATAATGAGCGAACTCATCAGGGAAAAATGTGCTGCGGGCGTACGCCGATGGCCAGTTTACTCGATGGAAAACGGATCTGGGCAGAAAAGAATCTGAACCAGATGTAATCTGACAGACACCTGTATAAATAATCGGTAACTGTCAGATCAGGTCTGAGCTAGTACACTTTATTGCTGCGTATTAACGAACGGTATTGGCGGACAAAAAATCAACGATCTCGCCGACCTTGATCATCTTTTTCTCTCCGTCACGACGATATTTATATTCGATCTCGTCGTTATCCAGATTGCGATCGCCAATGACGATAGTGTGCGGCACGCCGATTAATTCCATATCCGCAAACATCACACCCGGGCGCTCTTTACGATCGTCGAGCAGCACATCAATGCCTTTGGCGCGCAGCTGCTGATAAATGTCTTCAGCCAGCTCTTTCACGCGGAACGATTTGTGCATGTTCATCGGCAAAATCGCCACCTGGAAGGGGGCGATGGCGTCATGCCAGATAATGCCACTATCGTCGTGGTTCTGTTCGATGGCGGCAGCCACTACGCGCGTCACCCCGATACCGTAACAGCCCATGGTCAGGATCTGGTTACGACCATCTTCACCTTGCACGCTGGCTTGCAGCGCCTGAGAGTATTTAGTGCCCAGTTGGAAGATGTGACCCACTTCGATGCCGCGTTTGATTAACAGAGTGCCTTTTCCGTCCGGGCTGGCATCGCCTTCAACCACGTTGCGGATATCTGCCACTTGCGGCAGTGCAACGTCACGCTCCCAGTTAATGCCAAAGAAGTGTTTGCCGTCCTGGTTTGCGCCAGCGCCGAAATCGCTCATTGCCGCGACGGTGCGATCGATAATCACCGGTATTGGCATATTGACCGGGCCTAGTGAGCCTAGGCCTGCACCAACGATGTCGCGAATCTCAGCCTTGGTTGCGAAGGTCAGCGGGCTGGCGACCTGCTCCAGTTTTTCCGCTTTCACTTCATTCAGCTCATGATCGCCGCGCACCAGTAGGGCAATCAGCTTGTGGCCGCTCTCTGGTGTTGCTTTCACCAGCAGCGTTTTGACCGTTTTTTCGATCGGCAGATTAAACTGCTCAACCAACTCGGCGATGGTTTTGGCGTTGGGGGTATCAACCAGACGCATCTCTTCTTTTGCTTTTGCACGTCCCAGTATGGGGGCAACGGCTTCAGCAAATTCGATATTGGCGGCGTACTCAGAGTCGGTAGAGAAAACGATGTCGTCTTCGCCGCTCTGCGCCAGTACCTGGAATTCGTGTGATGCGCTACCACCGATAGAGCCGGTATCCGCCTGAACCGCGCGGAAGTTCAACCCCATGCGGCTAAATGCACGGCTATAGGCGTCGTACATCGCGTCATAGGTGACCTGCAATGATTCCTGCGAGGTATGGAACGAGTAGGCATCTTTCATGATGAATTCGCGAGAACGCATTACACCGAAACGCGGGCGCACTTCATCGCGGAATTTGGTCTGGATCTGGAACAGATTCAGCGGCAACTGCTTATAAGAGCTGAGCTCGTTGCGCACCAGATCGGTAATCACTTCTTCATGCGTTGGACCGAGAACAAACGGGCGGTCACCGCGATCGACAAAGCGCAGCAATTCCGGGCCGTACTGTTCCCAGCGGCCAGTCTCCTGCCACAGATCGGCGGGTTGTACCACGGGCATAGAAATCTCGATAGCACCGGCGTTGTTCATCTCTTCACGCACGATGTTTTCGACTTTCTTCAGAACTCGGTAGCCGGTCGGCAACCAGGTGTATAACCCGGAGGCCAGCTTGCGGATCATCCCAGCGCGCAGCATCAACTGATGGCTGATGACTTCCGCGTCGGCAGGTGTCTCCTTCAGGGTGGAGAGCAGATATTGGCTAGTACGCATGGTGTTTTAGTTCCGTCAGAACGCAAAGTAATGGGCACCGATGTGCCCAAAAACGAGATGCAAAGAGCCATGTAGGCCCTTAAACACAATAAAGTGGCTTAGTGTAACAGTGACTTTCCTTCGTCAAAAGTGTGCGGTGTGAATTTTATGGCGTGCAGGTCATGGATAACGATTCAATTTTCGCTTAGCGCGGTGCTGGTTCAAGGCTGAGCACTTCCGTCCGCATGTCTGTTACGCGCCAGCGCACGTTGAATTCCAGCAACAGGGCGGCGTAATCACGCGAGACTTCCCCCTTGCGGTACGCTGGGCGCGGATCCTGATTCAACACCTGGGTGATATAGCAAAGCGACTTAATTTTGATTACACCATATGGACTGAGAACAAAATCTCTGTATCGCAACCACTCTCTCTTTTTTTGCTTGTGCCCATTTATGCTCAATGGGGTTAAGATCTGGCGAATATGTAGGCAAATACTCCACCATATACCGGCTTTGTTGAATAAATCAGAACTTGTAACGACTGCGCCCCATACGGGTCGATTGTTACGTGATGCGAATACTGTTCGGCATTCCTAATAGCGTGATCAGGTTAAGCGCTTTGACCATGACCATGGCTTCACCCACCTGACCATCGTAGTCTCTCAGACTTAGATGACCACCCAGAAGCCTTTTGAACCGGAACATGGCCGTTTCAGCCACTGAGCGCCGGTGATAGCCCACTTTCTTTTTCCAGATAGCGTTACTACCGCTAATGCGCTGATTTGCAACAGCGGGGTTACGCTCGTGGTAGCGATCTTGCCAATATTGCGCCCCCCTTCGTGGCGGGATAAGCGGCCTTATTTTCTTCCTCAGCAGAGCATCATAGCAGTAAACTGTATCGTAAGCGCCGTCGGCCGATGCCTCTCTGATTTTCCGGTGGGTCTGGTTTATCAGCGCCGGTAGAGCTTGGGCATCAGTCGTACCACTGAGCGACAAATCCGCACAGATAATCTCATGCGTCACACTGTCTACTGCCAGGTGCAGCTTACGCCATACCCTGCGTCTGTCGGCACCATGCTGCCGGACTTTCCATTCACCTTCGCCAAAGACCTTCAGGCCGGTTCCATCAATGACCAGATGTGAGATTTCACCACGGGTTGGCGTTTTTATGCTGATGTTCACTGTCTTTGCTCGCTTGCTGAGCAGCGAATAGTCTGGGCAATGCAGCGACAATTTAATCAGTTTAAAAATCGAGTCACCAAAGCCCTGTAAAGCCCTCAATGAAAGGCCAAACACGCGTTTCATCATCAGGACTGTGGTGATGGCCATATCTGAGTAGTGGAGCGGTCGTCCACGCCGTTCAGTAGTGTTTTTTTCCGTCCATGCAGCAATGGCTGATTCATCTAGCCATACGGTTAGAGAAGCGCGCTGCTTGAGGGCCTTGTTATAAGAGGGCCAGTTGGTGATTTTAAAATTTTGTTTTGCCATGGAGACCTGATTTTGAAACAACTGTGTT
Organism: Symbiopectobacterium sp. RP; assembly: GCF_050472005.1. NCBI lineage: Bacteria > Pseudomonadati > Pseudomonadota > Gammaproteobacteria > Enterobacterales > Enterobacteriaceae > Symbiopectobacterium > Symbiopectobacterium sp. RP. The sequence goes on from NZ_JBGOGS010000002.1 coordinate 803,747, forward strand.
GATCTGCTCCGATGATTACCCAAAAGTTCTATTTATTCAACAAAGCCCCAATGCCCTGATATGTGGCAAAAAAATACAGCTAATTGTTATCAAAATAATGTCGCTTGGCTATAACTGAACCGCCGTATACGGATCCGTATGTACGGTGGTGTGGGAGGAAGCTGATCGTGAGATCGGCTCCTATCCCTATGCCTGCTTATTTTTATTGAAAATAACTTCCCTGATTTTTTAATGTTTTTCTTCATTTAAATCATAAAGATAAATTATTTTTTCATAAAAATGGAAATCATTTTTTATTTTTAAAGTAATTGAATTACGCTTAATTCTGTTGGTTGAAAATTTCGCCCCTTGATAACCCCTCTCTGTTAACAGGGAGTGTGGCACTGAGAAAAGGAACCCGAGAGATGACACAGCAGACAATAAGCAGAGAGTTGGTATTCAGTGAACGTTTTGGCATGACAGAATATAGCATTCTGACAGAAGAGGCCACCGATTTTCTGGCAGAGTTGGTCAACCGCTTCTTGTTACCGAGAAATGGATTATTGCTGGAAAGACAGCTACAGCAGCAGAAGATCGATGCAGGTGAATTGCCTGATTTTATTTCGGAAACGGCTTCCATTCGCAATGCTGACTGGACCATTCGCAGTATCCCTGCGGATTTACAAGATCGCCGCGTGGAGATCACCGGGCCTGTTGAACGGAAGATGATCATCAACGCCCTGAATGCTAACGTGAAAGTGTTTATGGCGGATTTTGAAGATTCGCTGTCTCCTTCATGGGAAAAGGTGATCGATGGCCAGCTCAATTTGCGCGATGCGGTGCGGGGCACCATCTCGTACGTCAATGATGAAGGCAAGATCTACCAGCTTAAACCGAATCCTGCCGTATTGATTTGTCGGGTGCGTGGTCTGCACCTGCCGGAAAAACATGTCACTTGGCAAGGAGAAGCCATTTCGGGCGGGTTGTTCGATTTCGCGCTCTACTTTTACCATAACTATCAAGCCTTGCTGGCAAAGGGCAGTGGTCCCTATTTTTATCTGCCAAAACTGCAATCCTGGCGTGAAGCGGCTTGGTGGAGCGAAGTGTTCAGCTATACCGAGGATCGCTTTACTGTGCCGCGTGGCACCATCAAGGCCACGGTGCTGATTGAAACGTTGCCAACGGTGTTCCAGATGGATGAGATTCTGCATGCGCTGCGTGACCACATTGTCGGGCTGAATTGCGGCCGCTGGGATTACATCTTTAGCTATATCAAAACATTGAAAAATCACGCCGACCGCGTATTGCCTGACCGGCAATCCGTCACCATGGAGAAGCCGTTCCTAAATGCCTATTCACGTTTGCTCATCAAAACCTGTCACCGTCGCGGCGCTTTTGCGATGGGAGGGATGGCGGCGTTTATTCCCAGCAAAGAGCCGGCGCGTCATCAGTGGGTGTTGGAAAAAGTTCGTCAGGACAAGGCGTTAGAAGCGAAAAGTGGCCATGACGGCACCTGGATCGCTCACCCTGGTCTGGCGGATACTGTAATGGCGGTTTTTGATGATGCGTTGGGTGAACGCGTCAATCAGCTTGAGGTTAGCCGAGAGGGGGATGCGCCGATTGGCGCAGCAGAATTACTGGCACCTTGTCCCGGTGAGCGCACCGAAGCGGGGATGCGCGCCAATATTCGTGTTGCGGTGCAGTACATCGAAGCTTGGATCTCCGGAAATGGCTGCGTACCGATTTACGGGCTGATGGAAGATGCAGCGACGGCAGAGATTTCCCGTACATCCATTTGGCAGTGGATCCACCACGGCAAAACGCTGAGCGATGGGCAAGTGGTCAGCAAAGCCCTGTTCCAACGCATGCTGGCAGAAGAGATGCTGGTGATTCAGGAGGAATTAGGCGAGGTTCGTTTTAGCGGTGGACGCTTTGACAAAGCGGCGCGTCTGATGGATCAGATAACCACGCAAGACAAACTGATCGATTTCTTTACGTTGCTAGGCTACACCCTGCTCGACTAACCGTGCTTGATAAATAGGACACCTCATAATGACAACTCGTACTCAACAAATTGAACAACTGCAACAAGAATGGAAAAGCGAACGTTGGGCTGGTATTCAACGCCCCTACAGCGCGGAAGATGTGATCACATTGCGCGGTTCGTTGAATCCGGAATCGACGCTGGCCCAGCACGGTGCTGCCAAACTGTGGGCGCTGTTGCACGGCAGCGCGCGTAAAGGCTATGTGAATTGTCTCGGCGCGCTGACCGGCGGGCAGGCGTTACAGCAGGCGAAAGCGGGCATTGAAGCGATTTATCTTTCCGGCTGGCAGGTGGCGGCGGATGCGAATTTAGCGTCCAGCATGTATCCGGATCAGTCGCTCTATCCGGCGAACTCGGTGCCAGCGGTGGTGGCACGCATCAACAATACCTTTCGCCGGGCCGATCAGATTCAGTGGGCCAACCGTATTGAGCCCAATGACGATCGCCATGTGGATTATTTCCTGCCGATCGTAGCGGATGCAGAAGCCGGTTTCGGCGGCGTGCTGAATGCCTTTGAACTGATGAAATCGATGATTGAAGCCGGGGCGGCGGCGGTCCATTTTGAGGACCAACTGGCCTCAGTGAAGAAGTGCGGGCATATGGGTGGCAAAGTGCTGGTGCCGACGCAAGAGGCGATTCAGAAACTGGTGGCTGCCCGTCTCGCGGCGGACGTGATGGGCGTGCCGACGTTGCTGGTGGCACGCACGGATGCCGATGCTGCCGATCTGCTGACATCAGATTGTGACCCTTACGATCGTGAGTTCGTGACCGGTGAGCGCACCGTCGAGGGATTCTACCGCACCCATGCTGGTATTGAGCAGGCTATCAGTCGCGGTTTGGCCTATGCGCCTTACGCCGATCTGGTGTGGTGTGAAACCTCAACGGCGGATTTAGCGCTGGCACAGCGTTTTGCCGATGCCATTCATCGCCAATATCCCGGCAAGTTGCTGGCTTACAACTGTTCTCCCTCCTTCAACTGGAAGAAGAGTCTGGATGATGCCACTATTGCGCGCTTTCAGGATGCGCTGTCGGAAATGGGCTACAAATACCAGTTTATTACGCTGGCGGGCATTCACAGCATGTGGTTCAACATGTTCGATCTGGCCCATGCGTATGCACAAGGCGAGGGGATGAAACACTACGTGGAAAAACTGCAGCAGCCGGAATTTGCCGCTATCAACAAGGGTTACACCTTCTCCTCCCATCAGCAGGAGGTGGGCACTGGCTATTTCGATAAAGTGACCACCATCATTCAGGGGGGAGCTTCGTCAGTGACCGCACTGACGGGGTCGACGGAAGAGCAGCAATTCTGATCCTCATCGGCCAGTCAGCAAGCTGGCCGATGTTGCGGAGCACATCATGAGGCGTAATCTGGAGCAACTGGTGGCGCAGACCATTCTGCAAGGATTTGATGCGCAGTATGGCCGCTTTTTAGAGGTGACCGCAGGCGCGCAGAGGCGTTTCGAACAGGCTGACTGGCAGGCGATGAAGCAGCGTATCCACCTTTACGACCACCACGTTGGGGTGATGGTAGAGCAGTTGCGCTGTATCACCGAGCCACGCTGTTACGATGCGACGTTTCTCGCCAGTGTGAAAACCGTGTACACCACCTTGTTACCGGACTATCCCCGTTTCGAGATTGCTGAAAGTTTCTTTAATTCCGTCTAGTGCCGATTGTTCAATCATCGTGAACTCACAACGGATAAACTGTTTGTGTTCAGTTCGCAGCCTGAGCGAAGGATGGGCGAGATATCACGCCCGCTGTGCCGCGATATTGTTCTGCGTGAAGGCTGGCATGATACGCTGGACAAACTGCTGTCGGAATTGCCACTGCGCCTGCCGTGGGACGATTTGGCGCGGGACATTGGCAATATTGTCACCAGCCTGACGCAGACGTTTAGCGTACAGCAGTTAGCCGGGGCGCGCTTACAGGTGGCTAACGAGTTGTTTTACCGTATAGCCAACCGACTTAAAAATGATTACAGCCAATGCCCTGATATGTGGCAAAAAAATACAGCTAATTGTTATCAAAATAATGTCGCTTGGCTATAAACACCGGATCAGTGCGGAACTGCTGGAAGAGCTCTACCGCGAAGTACCTGAGAAACTGGAGGATGTAGGCGATCAGCTCCTGATCAACCATCTCTACATGGAGCGCCGCATGACGCCGCTTAACCTGTATCTCGATAGTGCATCGGTGCAGCAGCAGCGTGATGTGATTGAGGAGTATGGTAATGCCATTAAACAGTTAGCGGCGGCCAATATTTTTCCTAGCGACATGCTGTTCAAAAATTTCGGCGTAACGCGCCACGGGCGGGTGGTGTTTTATGATTACGATGAGACTTGTTACATGACCGAGGTAAATTTCCGAGATATTCCCGCGCCGCGCTACCCGGAAGATGAGCTGGCGAGCGAGCCCTAGTACAGGGTCGCACCTAACGTTGCCTTTCCTGAGGAGTTTTTCGCCAATTCCTGTTTGCCGACAAGGCGCAGTTGGCGATGTTTGAGGAGATGCACAGCGAGCTGTTTTCCGCAGATTACTGGCGTCATCTACAGGTGCGTATTCGCGACGGCTATGTGGAGGATGTCTACGCTTACCGCAGGCGGCAACGCTTTTGCGTGCGCTACGGTAAGCGTCAACAGGCCAGCTGACGCCGGACGCTGCTCTAGCTATAGCACTTAGCTATAAAAATAGCGCACCACGTGGAAGAACACTGGGGCGGCGAAGCACAGCGAATCGATACGATCCATCATGCCACCGATGACCTTCCAGCATGGTGCCGAAATCTTTCACCCCGCGATCGCGTTTGATGGCCGATATGCATAAGCCGCCTGCAAAGCCCAACAGGGTGATCAACAGCGAGATAAAGAAGGCTGCAACCGGGCTAAAAGGCGTAACCCAGAACAGCGCGGCACCGATCAGGCTGGCGCTGAGAATGCCACCGACAAACCCTTCCACCGTTTTATTCGGGCTCAGCGTGGGCACGATAGCGCGCTTGCCCCATATAGCCAAGCGACTTAATTTTGATTACACCATATGGACTGAGAACAAAATCTCTGTATCGCAACCACTCTCTCTTTTTTTTGCTTGTGCCCATTTATGCTCAATTGGGTTAAAATCTGGCGAATATGTAGGCAAATACTCCACCATATACCCTGAATCGATGATGACTTGTTGAATATTATGTTTTTTGTGAAAAGTTGCGTTGTCCATCACGATTACACTGTGATAAGGACTTGTGTGACCTAAGAATAGAAAACATCGCTGTTAATATTGATATCAAATAATCCGATTGTTCTTCCCTTGGCTCCCCAGTTCCTCAGGCCAAAACACTGTTGACCTTTTGGGGAATAGCCGTGAGTCCGTGGGGTATCGTGTGGAAAACCATTTTCATCAATAAAAACAATAGGCTTACCTTCTTTTTCATACTGTTGTATTTTTTGTTGAAATGCTTGCCGGGCGCTTTCGTCGGCTTTCGGATGACATAGAGTTTTTTTTATAGGTCAATCCCAGCTTTTTAAGAGCTTGCCAAATGGCCTTCTGACAAACGCCAAAACGCTCTGCACGTTCTTTTTGGTAAGCATCTGGATATTGTTCAACATCTTTTATCAACTCAGATTTATCGATCTTTCGCTGACGCGTGGTCGATGCTTTTGAATCTATTTGATTAATCCAACGCGATACAGAGGCAGGGCCAACCCGAAATTGCTTCGCTGTTTCTCGGATACTCAACCCTTCTTCTTCACGTGTAGATATCACTTTACGTCTAAAATCAATTGAATAGCTCATTTAAATAATGTAATCAAAATTAAGTGGTTTAGCTATATTCATTGCCAGATTGGCTGAATAGAGTGCGAAACAGAGTTGTCAGCCAAGCTGATAGGCTTGCGCTAGCAATGATGCTGGTACTGTCTGCGTTTTCTTATTCATGAAATACAATCTATATAGATAAAGATTAAATAGCAAGCGATTTAAGTGTGAAAAACTTTGTTTTTTTATAATGAATTGATTTTATTAATTTTATATTTTCATTGTTACCTAGACTAAGAGGGCCTTAACGTTTTTCTTACGGGGTTTACATAGTTTCTCCGCATTCTCCACATTTGACGCAATTGTGGAGACGGAACTTGCAGAGATTTACCCTTACGCTAATTAACTCGAAGTTGCACTGTCTATACTCAACACCGTCAAGACGACAATCGTCGTTAACGAGTAAACTGGAAAGAGAGAGATAGCACTATGCGTAAACTGACAGCGATTCTGGTGGCATCTACATTGGCGTTTGGCGCGGCGGGTATTGCGCATGCCAATGATGCTCAAAAAGGCCATGCTCATGAAACTCGTATGATGAAAGGTGAACGCGGTGGCCCTCGCGCCGGCATGCATGATGAGTGGATGCTTAAAGATCTCAACCTGACCGAGGCGCAGAAAAAGCAGGTTGGGAATATCATTCGCGATGCGCGCGATATAGCCAAGCGACATTATTTTGATAACAATTAACTGTATTTTTTTGCCACATATCAGGGCATTGGCTGTAATCATTTTTAAGTCGGTTGGCTATAGAGTTTTTTTATAGGTCAATCCCAGCTTTTTAAGAGCTTGCCAAATGGCCTTCTGACAAACGCCAAAACGCTCTGCACGTTCTTTTTGGCAAGCATCTGGATATGGTTCAACATCTTTTATCAACTCAGATTTATCGCTCTTTCGCTGACGCGTAGTCGATGCTTTTGACGCTATTTGATTAATCCAACGCGATACAGAGGCAGGGCCAATCCGAAATTGCTTTGCTGTTTCTCGGATACTCAACCCTTCTTCTTCCCGTGTAGATATCACTTTACGTCTAAAATCAATTGAATAGCTCATTTAAATAATGTAATCAAAATTAAGTTGTTTAGCTATGTCAGGCTCCAACCGAAGAGGCCGCGCTTCAGGCGCTGGAGACGTTCTGTGGGACATGGGATCACCGCTATCTGCAGATAAGCCGGAGCTGGCAGTCAAACTGGGCCAACCTGTCGACATTCTTCTCGTACCCCCAGGAACTTCGCAAGGTAATCTATAGCCAAGCGACTTAATTTTGATTACACCATATGGACTGAGAACAAAATCTCTGTATCGCAACCACTCTCTCTTTTTTTGCTTTTTGCTTGTGCCCATTTATGCTCAATGGGGTTAAGATCTGGCGAATATGTAGGCAAATACTCCACCATATACCCTGCATCGATGATGACTTGTTGAATATTATGTTTTTTGTGAAAAGTTGCATTGTCCATCACGATTACACTGTTTTTAGGGAGTACTGGGATAAGGACTTGTGTGACCCAGGAATAGAAAACATCGCTGTTAATATTGATATCAAATAATCCGATAGCAAACAGCGTTGTGCCTAATAAAGCGCCGATATAGCCAACCGACTTAAAAATGATTACAGCCAATGCCCTGATATGTGGCAAAAAATACAGCTAATTGTTATCAAAATAATGTCGTTTGGCTATAACATTTGTTCTTCCCTTGGCTCCCCAGTTCTTCAGGCCAAAACACCGTTGACCTTTTGGGGAATAGCCGTGAGTCCGTGGGGTATCGTGTGGAAAACCACTTTCATCAATAAAAACAATAGGTTTGCCTTCTTTTTCATACTGTTGTATTTTTTGTTGAAATGCTTGCTGGGCGCTTTCGTCGGCTTTCGGATGACATAGAGTTTTTTTTATAGGTCAATCCCAGCTTTTTAAGAGCTTGCCAAATGGCCTTCTGACAAACGCCAAAACGCTCTGCACGTTCTTTTTGGTAAGCATCTGGATATGGTTCAACATCTTTTATCAACTCGGATTTATCGCTCTTTCGCTGACGCGTGGTCGATGCTTTTGACGCTATTTGATTAATCCAACGCGATACAGAGGCAGGGCCAATCCGAAATTGCTTCGCTGTTTCTCGGATACTCAACCCTTCTTCTTCCCGTGTAGATATCACTTTACGTCTAAAATCAATTGAATAGCTCATTTAAATAATCTAATCAAAATTAAGTCGTTTAGCTATACACGACGAACGCTATAGAATCACTGAACAGCGTGCTCCGGCATGCAATCAAGAAACGCAAGGTGTTCCCGAGTGATGACTCGGTGAAGAAGGTCGTATGGCTGGCAATCCAGGCGGCATCACAGAAATGGACGATGCCCTTACAGGACTGGCGTATGGCAATGAGTCGCTTTATTATAGAGTTCGGTGACCGCCTTGGCGGTCACTTCTGAGGAAAGGCATTTACACAAAATCTTAAACAGGCTCTGGAAAACATCAACGCCAGTGTGAATAACCCCTAGGTCGGTCAGAGATGGCCGACCTGACTGGGCTTAGCGCATAATTCCTCAACCTGAAATTTTTTCTCACAGCGGTGATATTCACGCTGTATGAGCCTAAAGATGTTTTTATAATCCAATAAAAATCAATCGATAAGCATTACGCTGCGCTTCCTGCCCCGCTTTTATTCCATTACGGAACTTATCATTCCAATTCGGCATTTCATAACCCTTCCTACAGCACCGTATAGTTTACTTATCCAATTTTTAACTTTGTTAAGGCGATTGTGAACTATCTCCCTTTGTTCGCTGACGTAAAGCAGCGTGTAGTGTTGGTGGTCGGCGGTGGTGAGGTAGCAACGCGCAAGATTGATTTACTGTTGCGTGCGGGTGCCGACGTGCATGTGGTGGCCAAATCCCTGGCAGAACCGCTATTGGCAAAGCACCACGCCGGTCAGCTGCACTGGCTGGCGCAGGAATTCTCCCCAGAACAGGTGGATAAAGTCTTTCTGGTGATCGCCGCTACCGATGATGTAGCGTTGAACGCGGCGGTGTCTAAAGCGGCGCAGCAGCGCTATCGCTTGGTTAACGTGGTGGACGACCAGCCCAAATGCTCGTTTATTTTTCCGTCTATTGTCGATCGCTCGCCGTTAGTGGTGGCGATTTCGTCGGGCGGACAAGCGCCGGTGTTGGCGCGCTTATTGCGCGAGAAACTAGAGGCATTGCTGCCTGCCAGTTTGGGTGATATGGCCCGAGTTGCGGGGGAATGGCGCGATCGGGTCAAAGAGCGGTTTCATTCGATGCGTGCGCGTCGTCAGTTTTGGGAGCGGCTGTTTAATAGCCCTTTTGCTGACCAGATCGCCGCCGGGCAACAGAAGGTGGCAGAAGAAACCCTGCGCCAGCAGTTGGATCAACCTCAGCAGGTGCAGGGGGATGTAGCGCTGGTGGGGGCCGGGCCGGGAGACGCCGGTTTGTTGACCCTGCGTGGTTTACAACTGATCCAATTGGCGGATGTGGTGCTCTATGACCATCTGGTGAGCCCGGAAGTGCTGGAGCTGGTGCGCCGCGATGCGGAAAAAATCTGCGCCGGCAAGCGCGCTTCCGCGCACTCATTGCCGCAGGGGGAGATCAACCGTCTGCTGTTTACGCTGGCATCAAGCGGTAAACGTGTGGTGCGCCTGAAAGGCGGCGATCCGTTCATCTTTGGGCGCGGCGGTGAGGAAGTGCAATACCTAGCAAAGGCCGGGGTTCCTTTCCAAATCGTACCGGGGATCACGGCGGCTGCGGGCGTTACCGCCTATGCCGGTATCCCGCTTACCCACCGTGATTACGCGCAAAGCGTGCTGTTCATTACCGGGCACTGTCGTCCCGACGGCGAAGCGCTCGATTGGTCCACGCTGGCGCGCGGGCGCCAGACGCTCGCTATCTATATGGGCACGGTGAAAGCGGCGGAAATCAGCCAGCAGCTGATCGCCCATGGGCGTGTATCGGATACGCCAGTGGCGGTGATTAGCCGTGGTACGCGAGCGGATCAGTTCGTGAACATCGGCACGCTGGCGCAGTTGGAGACCTTGGCACATCAGGCTCCGACGCCGGCATTATTGGTGATTGGCGAGGTGGTTGCACTGCACCATCAACTCGCCTGGTTTGGTCTACAGACGCAGGAGACCGGGCAAACCGGACGTTCTGCGCTCGTGAATTTGGCTTGAGGAAGGGTTATGGACGAGAAACGACTGACGCACCTGCGACAGCTTGAAGCGGAAAGCATACATATCATTCGCGAAGTGGCGGCGGAATTCAGCAATCCGGTGATGATGTACTCCATCGGCAAAGATTCTTCCGTGATGCTGCATCTGGCGCGCAAGGCGTTCTATCCCAGCACGTTGCCGTTTCCGCTGCTGCATGTGGATACCGGATGGAAGTTTCGCGAGATGTACACCTTCCGCGATCGCACGGCCAAAGCCTACGGCTGCGAACTGCTGGTGCACCGTAACCCGCAGGGCGAAGCGTTGGGCATTAACCCGTTTGTACACGGTAGCGCCAAGCATACCGATATCATGAAAACTGAAGGGTTGAAGCAAGCGCTGGATAAATACGTCTTTGATGCTGCGTTCGGTGGTGCTAGGCGCGATGAGGAGAAATCCCGCGCCAAAGAGCGTATCTACTCCTTCCGCGACCGTTTTCATCGCTGGGACCCGAAAAATCAGCGCCCAGAGCTGCGGCATAACTACAACGGCCAGATTAACAAAGGGGAAAGTATTCGCGTGTTCCCGCTCTCCAACTGGACGGAGCTGGATATCTGGCAATACATCTACCTGGAAAATATCGACATTGTGCCGCTCTATCTGGCCGCTCCGCGTCCGGTGCTGGAACGTGACGGCATGTTGCTGATGGTGGATGACGATCGTATCGATCTGCAACCGGGAGAGGTTATCGAACAGCGCATGGTGCGCTTCCGTACCCTCGGCTGTTGGCCGTTGACCGGCGCAGTGGAATCGCACGCGCAGACGCTGTCGGAAATCATTGAAGAGATGCTGATCTCGAGCACCAGCGAACGGCAAGGGCGCGTCATTGACCGGGATCAGGCCGGCTCGATGGAACTGAAAAAGCGTCAAGGGTATTTCTAAGGAATCGTCAAATGAACCAAAGCATTGCACAACAGATTGCCGATCAGGGTGGCGTCGAAGCCTATTTGCACGCGCAGCAGCACAAAAGTTTACTGCGCTTTCTGACCTGCGGCAGCGTCGATGACGGCAAAAGTACCTTGATTGGCCGATTGCTGCATGACACGCGTCAGATCTATGAAGATCAGCTTTCCACGTTACACAACGACAGCAAGCGGTTAGGCACGCAGGGTGAGAAACTGGATCTGGCGTTGCTGGTGGACGGTTTGCAGGCCGAGCGTGAGCAGGGTATTACCATTGATGTCGCCTACCGCTATTTCTCCACGGAAAGACGCAAATTCATTATCGCCGATACCCCCGGTCATGAGCAGTACACCCGTAACATGGCGACCGGGGCCTCGACCTGCGATCTGGCGATCCTGTTGATCGATGCGCGCAAAGGCGTACTGGATCAAACCCGTCGTCATAGCTTTATTGCCACGTTGCTGGGTATTCGCCATCTAGTCGTGGCGGTGAATAAAATGGATCTGGTGGACTACCAGCAAACGGTATTTGAGCAGTTCAAGCAGGATTACCTCGATTTTGCCCAGCAACTCCCGTCATCGTTGCAGGTGACCTTCGTGCCTATCTCCGCGCTGGATGGGGATAATGTGGCGACGCCAAGCACTACCATGCCATGGTACAGCGGCCCTACGCTGCTGGACGTGCTGGAAACGGTCGACGTTACGCGTGATAGCGATACGCAGCCGATGCGTTTCCCGGTGCAGTACGTGAATCGGCCCAACTTGGATTTTCGTGGTTATGCCGGAACACTAGCCTCCGGCGTGGTGCAGGTCGGACAGCGCGTGAGGGTGTTGCCATTTGGCGTAACCTCTTCCGTGACACGCATCGTGACCTTTGATGGCGATCTGCAACAGGCCCATGCGGGGGAAGCGATCACGCTGGTGCTGGCCGATGAAGTGGATATCAGCCGTGGCGATCTGTTGGTGCCGGAGGCAGATGAGCTGCGTGCGGTGCAGCATGCGCAGGTCGATGTGGTGTGGATGGCGGAGCAACCGTTGGTGCCGGGGCATAGCTATGACATCAAGGTTGCGGGCAAGAAAACCCGCGCGCGGGTAGACAATATTCAGTATCAGGTTGAGATCAATTCACTGACGCAGCGTGTTACTGAAAGTTTGCCGTTGAACGGTATAGGTCTGGTGGATTTGACCTTTGATGAGCCACTGCTGCTGGAGCCCTATCAGCAAAACGCCACCACGGGCGGTATGATTTTTATCGACAGACTGAGCAACGTAACCGTCGGTGTCGGCTTGGTACGCGAGGCGATTGCTCAGGTGACGCAAGAACCGTCTGCCTATAGTGCGTTTGAGCTGGAGTTGAATGCGCTGGTGCGCCGCCACTTCCCGCATTGGGGTGCGCGCGATCTGCTGGGAGGGAAGTAGCATGGCGTTGCCTCCACAAGAGAAGCATCACGCCGTTGATGGCCATCGTGATGACAATATTATTCGTGATGAAAACATTGTCTGGCACGATCACCCGGTGGCATGCCGCGATCGGGAGCGATTGCACCGCCATCAAGGGGCGGTTATCTGGTTCACAGGCCTGTCAGGGTCGGGAAAGTCCACGCTGGCAGGGCAACTGGAACAGCGTTTACATCAACTCGGTGTTAGCACCTATTTGCTTGATGGCGACAATGTGCGCCACGGGCTGTGCCGCGATTTGGGCTTTTCTGATGCCGATCGGCGCGAAAACATTCGGCGTGTGGGCGAAGTGGCCAGCCTGATGGGGGATGCCGGGCTGGTGGTGCTGACGGCGTTTATTTCCCCCCATCGCGCAGAGCGCCAGATGGTGCGCGAATCGCTGCCGGAAGGAAAGTTTATCGAAGTGTTTGTCGATACACCGTTGGCCGTATGCGAAGCGCGTGATCCTAAAGGATTGTATAAGAAAGCACGAGCGGGCGCGCTGACCAATTTTACCGGTATCGATGCCGTCTATGAGCCGCCACACGCGCCTGAGCTGCGCTTGGAAGGCGAACAATTGGTAACAAATTTGACCGATCAGTTATTAGATCTACTGCACAGTCGAGCTATTATTAAAGTCTGATCGGCTCTGTCAGGTGTCACCGCCTTTCGCGGTGGAGCGGAGTGTTACAGGGTAGACTATGCAGAACGTAACGCAGTTATCGCTAAGTAAGTGGCCAAGGGGGCGTGAAGATGAACGCACCTACCCGTTTATGGGAGCCATCGCCGGTTTTTCTTTCTGCTGGCTTGCCTTTGTGGTGCCAATTTTGCTTTATGGCACCAATACCACGTTATTCTTTATAGCCAAGCGACTTAATTTTGATTACACTATATGGACTGAGAACAAAATCTCTGTATCGCAACCACTCTCTCTTTTTTTGCTTGTGCCCATTTATGCTCAATGGGGTTAAGATCTGGCGAATATGTAGGCAAATACTCCACCATATACCCTGCATCGATGATGACTTGTTGAATATTATGTTTTTTGTGAAAAGTTGCATTGTCCATCACGATTACCCTGTTTTTAGGGAGTACTGGGATAAAGACTTGTGTGACCCAGGAATAGAAAACATCGCTGTTAATATTGATATCAAATAATTCGATAGCAAACAGCGTTGTGCCTAATAACGCGCCGATAACATTTGTTCTTCCCTTGGCTCCCCCGTTCTTCAGCCCAAAACACCGTTGACCTTTTGGGGAATAGCCGTGAGTCCGTGGGGTATCGTGTGGAAAACCACTTTCATCAATAAAAACAATAGGCTTACCTTCTTTTTCATACTGTTGTATTTTTTGTTGAAATGCTTGCCGGGCGCTTCCGTCGGCTTTCGGATGACGTAGAGTTTTTTTTATAGGTCAATCCCAGCTTTTTAAGAGCTTGCCAAATGGCCTTCTGACAAACGCCAAAATGCTCTGCACGTTCTTTTTGGTAAGCATCTGGATATGGTTCAACATCTTTTATCAACTCAGATTTATCGCTCTTTCGCTGACGCGTGGTCGATGCTTTTGACGCTATTTGATTAATCCAACGCGATACAGAGGCAGGGCCAATCCGAAATTGCTTCGCTGTTTCTCGGATACTCAACCCTTCTTCTTCCCGTGTAGATATCACTTTACGTCTAAAATCAATTGAATAGCTCATTTAAATAATGTAATCAAAATTAAGTCGTTTATCTATATGTTAATCGTCGCCCACCTTATATACATAGGTATCTACACATCTTTTGCAATATCTGCTATTACGTTGCTGCATGATCTCAACTTATCCATCGGCGGGATTGATGCCCGCCTTAACCGGCGTTATCAGCGTCTGGTTAAGCAACACATGACTCCCGCAGCACCATTGGTGTCAGCCGTTAAAGACCTTGCCTGCGCGCAGAAAACAACATTCGCCACTACTCAGGCCGGTTGGCGTTTTTTTAATAATGAACGTATTAGCTTCAGTCAGCTCAATGAACCGATTATTTCGCTGGCTCTCCGGCAGGTTGCACTTAGCCCGCATCCATACGCTCCAGTCGTTCATGACTGCTCTCATTTACAGTTTCGTACCCACAATGGGAAAGAAGAACGTTTGAAAATGACGCATGGTGGCGACGTCGGTTATGAACTACAAACCAGCCTACTGGTTGATGCTGCAAATGGTTTACCAATAGCGCCCCTGTCTCAAACTCTAACCGATAGGGCGGGTTGTCGTTCAATGCTAACCGAGGGCTTGTCTGAGAGTCTGACTCATATGGATGCTTTGACGGCTGATATCGCCCGCGTTGAGTCTCTTGCTACCGGGAAGAAGTTAGTTCATCTCATTGACCGTGAAGGTGACTCTATCGGGCATATGCGCACATTAAGCTCCCAGGGAATATGTTGGCTTATCCGGGGATAAGGAAGGGCATCGGGTCGAGTGGGGCGGTGACACCCGTAAAATTGGTGAAATTGCAGACGATCTGCCATTTATCGCAAACGGACAGGTTGGCTGGAAAGGGAAAAAAGCCAATATGGAGATCGGGGAAACATCCGTGATCATAACGCGAACAGCAAAAGCGAAGCGGAAAGACAAGAACACCGGACGGCGAGTGAAAGTTCAGCCAGGCGTAGCTCTGACACTCAGATTAGTTGTGGTTCGCCTTACCGATACTCACGGTAAATTTATCGGATGCTGGACGCTGCTCACAAACGTTAGCAACGAGCTCACCAGCGCGGAAGTCGCTTGCTGGTATTACTGGCGCTGGGGTATTGAATCCTTTTTTAAGCTGCTGAAAGGTGCCGGTCATGATGTATAGCCAACCGACTTAAAAATGATTACAGCCAATGCCCTGATATGTGACAAAAAAATACAGCTAATTGTTATCAAAATAATGTCGCTTGTCTATAGAAAAATGGCTTCAGCGCAGTGCTGGTGCCCTGCTACGCAGGTTATTGATAGCTAGCATGGCATGTGTGCTGGTATGGCGGCTGCAACGCGCTGAAGGAGACGACAATGCGGCAGCCCGTCAGTTAATTTGCCGATTATCCGGACGACAATAAAAACGAGGGCGTAAAGAAAGCGCCCCAGCGCTGCTTGCCGGACTATCCATCCAGCTAAATACCTTGACGTTATTAGCAGACTATACCCCGGAAGAACTTGCCCACTTCGCTATGGTGGTTTTTAACCCTTTATGATGTGTAGATACCTATGCCTTATATATCCGGCAGGCCCATTTCTCTGAACAGTCTATTTGGTAGGGCTATGCACAGCGCTGGTGACAGACTGATCCGCCATTGCTTGTGACAGCTGCCGACTGTCTGGGCTGCAAGGTCCTTACCGACCCCTCTCACCCTGAGCTCGCTATAACGAGTCCGCCCTTTCTTCCACTGTTTCCACAGCAGACTGCGCAACCTCCTTCTTACCCACCCCAGCAGGTTGCGCGTCAGTGACGGTAACTCGTTCAGACTGTAGTAGTTCCGCCATCCCGTCAGATATATAGCCAAGCGACATTATTTTGATAATAATTAGCTGTATTTTTTTGACACATATCAGGACATTGGCTGTAATCATTTTTAAGTCGGTTGGCTATACCCTGAGTTTGCCGATAACCTGTTCCAGACTGCGGCCTTTGCTGCGCCCGGTTATCTCTCTCAGGCGGGATTTAGCCCGTCTTATCGACTCCGGGGCAATGAGGATCCACGCTCTCCCTTTGCCGGAGCTGATGCTGTAACTCAGGAACTTACGTTCGCACGGTGGCGACACCGCGCTTTTCCGCTCATTAACCTTCAGTTTCAGTCTCTTCTCCAGCCAGTGGGTGATGCTTTCCTTCACACGTTTACCGGCTCTTTCGCTTCTGACGTAGATATTGCTGTCGTCTGCGTAGCGGACGTGCTTCAGGCCGCGCTTTTCAAGCTCGCGATCCAGTTCATCCAGCAACACATTCGACAACAGGGGCGACAACGGACCACCCTGCGGTGTGCCTTCCATCTGTGGACTGACCAGCCCTGCCTGCCTGCATGATTCCAGCATTCAGGAAGGCCCGGATAAGCTTTAACACCCGCTTATCCGTTATCCACTTTGCCACCCGGCTCATCAGTACATCGTGGTTTACCCGGTCAAAGAATTTTTCGAGGTCGATGTCCACCACCCAGTGGTGGCCTTCTTCCAAGTATAGCCAACCGAGATTATTTTGATAACAGCCAGCTATACTTTTTTGCCGCATATCAGGGCATTGGCTGTAATCATTTTTAAGTCGTTTTGCTATATCTCTTTGCTCGCTTCACCGCATGATGTGCTGACCTGCCAACGCGGAACCCATAGCTGCTTTCACTGAAGGTCGGATCCCACTGGCTTTCCCGCTCCGGTTGTGTCTGGACGGTTTCAGCCCCTGATGGGGCAGGAGTCGGGGCTTCACCCCTTCTGCTCTCATCGGGGTCGCATTGCGTTTTCTGCTGCATGACCGTTCAGAACCTCCGGCGATATAGCAAACCGACTTAAAAATGATTACAGCCAATGCACTGATATGTGGCAAAAAAATACAGCTAATTGTTATCAAAATAATGTCGCTTTGCTATACCGCAATGAAATTAAAAATCTGATTGATTCTGATGAGAATTTTAAGTACGTCAATACCGATAAAGCTACTATTAATGGTATCGAGTGGACGGGAACTGTCAGCACGGGTATTTTCAGCCACAGCGTTGTTTTGGAATATCTTGATGCCCACAACGAAGTGCTGGCAAGACGCGCGAAACAAAAAGCCAAGTATCAGTTGGATTGAACCATGTATGATTTCGATGTCAATATCACTTATCAATACAACGGTAAGCGTTTTGACAACGCAACCAGTTCTTTCAATTCAGAGCAGCGCCGTCTGCCAAGCTACAGCACGGCAGATCTCACTGTATCATATCCTCTCATCTCACAGTTCGTGGTAGAATCGCCAACCTGTTTGATAAAGAGTACGAGACAGCATATGGCTATCAAACGGCAGGAAGAGAGTACTATCTCAACGAAAGCTACACCTTCTAACCTGCCCGCCCGCCCCACGGTTTTGGTGTTTGACTCCGGCGTGGGGGGGTTATCTGTGTATAACGAAATTCGGCAGTTGCTGCCGGATCTTCATTATATCTACGCCTTCGATAACGAAGCGTTCCCCTACGGCGAGAAACCGCAAGACTTTATCGTTGAGCGTGTGGTTCACATCGTTTCTGCGGTACAACAGCGCAATCAACTGGCTGCTGTGGTTATTGCCTGTAACACCGCAAGCACCATTTCATTGCCCGCGCTGCGCGAGCGTTTTACCTTCCCAGTGGTCGGCGTTGTGCCAGCGGTGAAGCCTGCCGCAAAGTTGACACGCAATGGCATCGTCGGCGTTCTGGCGACGCGCGCCACGGTGCAATGCTCCTACACGCATGAACTGATTGCCCGTTTTGCCACGGATTGCCAGATATTGCTGCTGGGGGCGGCGGAGTTAGTGGAACTGGCGGAAGCTAAGTTGCAAGGGGATAACGTATCGTTATTGGCGTTGCAGCAAATTTTGCACCCTTGGCTGAAATTGCCTGAGCCTCCAGATACCGTAGTGCTTGGCTGTACGCACTTCCCGCTCTTAGCGGAAGAGTTACAGCTGGTGTTGCCAAACGGCACGCGACTGGTGGATTCCGGGGCGGCAATCGCCAGAAGAACAGCATGGCATCTCGCTAACCTAGAACAACCACCGGCGCTGAGCACGGAAAAGAATCTGGCTTATTGCATGACGATTACGCCTAAAGTGGCGACCCTGTGGCCCGTTTTGCAGCGTTTCGGCTTTGAATCGTTGGAAAAACTACCGCTTTAGTGACTTTTTGGCGGAAATAGTAGGCACTCGGAAATAAAATTGAAATTAGCCCTTGTCAGGGCGCGAGAAGTGTCTATACTGCGCCTCTACTGACACGGCAACAGCGACACGCGGTTGTGGTAACGGTAAGAAGTAAAACAGAAAAGCCGAACGCGAAATTGAAAAAAAAATTAACGTTGACTTTTCAGCGGTGCAGCGTAGTATGCCCCTCCCGCGCCACGGTAGATGTGGCAACGCTCTTTAACAATTAATCAGACAATCTGTGTGGGCACTCACAGGACTTTATCGTAAAGCCTTCGGGCTTAAAAAAATAAAAGTCTTGAAGAGTGAACAACAGTTAATTCATTACGAACTGACAGTAATAATTCTTTGAGCATCGCTTCTCGAGTAGAAGCAAATCAAACTTTAAATTGAAGAGTTTGATCATGGCTCAGATTGAACGCTGGCGGCAGGCCTAACACATGCAAGTCGAGCGGTAGCACAAGAGAGCTTGCTCTCTGGGTGACGAGCGGCGGACGGGTGAGTAATGTCTGGGAAACTGCCTGATGGAGGGGGATAACTACTGGAAACGGTAGCTAATACCGCATAACGTCGCAAGACCAAAGTGGGGGACTTTCGGGCCTCACGCCATCAGATGTGCCCAGATGGGATTAGCTAGTAGGTGAGGTAATGGCTCACCTAGGCGACGATCCCTAGCTGGTCTGAGAGGATGACCAGCCACACTGGAACTGAGACACGGTCCAGACTCCTACGGGAGGCAGCAGTGGGGAATATTGCACAATGGGCGCAAGCCTGATGCAGCCATGCCGCGTGTGTGAAGAAGGCCTTCGGGTTGTAAAGCACTTTCAGCGAGGAGGAAGGCAGCAAGGTTAATAACCTTGCTGATTGACGTGACTCGCAGAAGAAGCACCGGCTAACTCCGTGCCAGCAGCCGCGGTAATACGGAGGGTGCAAGCGTTAATCGGAATGACTGGGCGTAAAGCGCACGCAGGCGGTTTGTTAAGTTGGATGTGAAATCCCCGGGCTTAACCTGGGAACTGCATTCAAAACTGGCAAGCTAGAGTCTCGTAGAGGGGGGTAGAATTCCAGGTGTAGCGGTGAAATGCGTAGAGATCTGGAGGAATACCGGTGGCGAAGGCGGCCCCCTGGACGAAGACTGACGCTCAGGTGCGAAAGCGTGGGGAGCAAACAGGATTAGATACCCTGGTAGTCCACGCTGTAAACGATGTCGATTTGGAGGTTGTGCCCTTGAGGCGTGGCTTCCGGAGCTAACGCGTTAAATCGACCGCCTGGGGAGTACGGCCGCAAGGTTAAAACTCAAATGAATTGACGGGGGCCCGCACAAGCGGTGGAGCATGTGGTTTAATTCGATGCAACGCGAAGAACCTTACCTACTCTTGACATCCAGAGAACTTTGTAGAGATACGAAGGTGCCTTCGGGAACTCTGAGACAGGTGCTGCATGGCTGTCGTCAGCTCGTGTTGTGAAATGTTGGGTTAAGTCCCGCAACGAGCGCAACCCTTATCCTTTGTTGCCAGCGATTCGGTCGGGAACTCAAAGGAGACTGCCAGTGATAAACTGGAGGAAGGTGGGGATGACGTCAAGTCATCATGGCCCTTACGAGTAGGGCTACACACGTGCTACAATGGCGTATACAAAGAGAAGCGACCTCGCGAGAGTAAGCGGACCTCATAAAGTACGTCGTAGTCCGGATTGGAGTCTGCAACTCGACTCCATGAAGTCGGAATCGCTAGTAATCGTAGATCAGAATGCTACGGTGAATACGTTCCCGGGCCTTGTACACACCGCCCGTCACACCATGGGAGTGGGTTGCAAAAGAAGTAGGTAGCTTAACCTTCGGGAGGGCGCTTACCACTTTGTGATTCATGACTGGGGTGAAGTCGTAACAAGGTAACCGTAGGGGAACCTGCGGTTGGATCACCTCCTTACCTGATGGTACTGATTCTGTGAAGTGTCCACACAGATTGTCTGATGAAAATGCTGAGCAAAAAGCACCTGTTGATGAATGAGTCTCTGATTCATGCTGATACGAACCGATTAGAGCAGTTGAGTTAATCGGGTTTTCGTGTCCCCATCGTCTAGAGGCCTAGGACACTGCCCTTTCACGGCTGTAACAGGGGTTCGAATCCCCTTGGGGACGCCAACCGATAATGAGTGAAAGACATTATCACCGGTTCTGCGCAACCGACAATAACGTAAAGATGACTTACGAGTCGTGTTTACGATATTTGCTCTTTAACAATCTGGAACAAGCTGAAAATTGAAACGAGCAATATTGGCTCACTACCAATATTGTGATTCTCTCAAGCTTTCACACCCGAGACATTTTCGGGTTGTGAGGTTAAGTGAATAAGCGTACACGGTGGATGCCTAGGCAGTCAGAGGCGATGAAGGGCGTGCTAATCTGCGAAAAGCGTCGGCAAGCTGATATGAAGCGTTATAACCGACGATACCCGAATGGGGAAACCCAGTGCAATTCGTTGCACTATCATGTCATGAATACATAGTGGCATGAGGCGAACCGGGGGAACTGAAACATCTCAGTACCCCGAGGAAAAGAAATCAACCGAGATTCCCCCAGTAGCGGCGAGCGAACGGGGAAGAGCCCAGAGTCTGAATCAGCTTGTGTGTCAGTGGAAGCGTCTGGAAAGTCGCACAGTAAAGGGTGATAGTCCCGTACACGAAGACGCACAGGTTGTGAGCTCGATGAGTAGGGCGGGACACGTGTTATCCTGTCTGAATATGGGGGGACCATCCTCCAAGGCTAAATACTCCTGACTGACCGATAGTGAACCAGTACCGTGAGGGAAAGGCGAAAAGAACCCCGGCGAGGGGAGTGAAACAGAACCTGAAACTGTGTACGTACAAGCAGTGGGAGCATCCTTCGGGGTGTGACTGCGTACCTTTTGTATAATGGGTCAGCGACTTATATTCTGTAGCAAGGTTAACCGCATAGGGGAGCCGCAGGGAAACCGAGTCTTAACTGGGCGTTAAGTTGCAGGGTATAGACCCGAAACCCGGTGATCTAGCCATGGGCAGGTTGAAGGTTGGGTAACACTAACTGGAGGACCGAACCGACTAATGTTGAAAAATTAGCGGATGACTTGTGGCTGGGGGTGAAAGGCCAATCAAACCGGGAGATAGCTGGTTCTCCCCGAAAGCTATTTAGGTAGCGCCTCGTGAATTCATCTTCGGGGGTAGAGCACTGTTTCGGCTAGGGGGTCATCCCGACTTACCAACCCGATGCAAACTACGAATACCGAAGAATGTTATCACGGGAGACACACGGCGGGTGCTAACGTTCGTCGTGAAGAGGGAAACAACCCAGACCGCCAGCTAAGGTCCCAAAGTCATGGTTAAGTGGGAAACGATGTGGGAAGGCATAGACAGCCAGGATGTTGGCTTAGAAGCAGCCATCATTTAAAGAAAGCGTAATAGCTCACTGGTCGAGTCGGCCTGCGCGGAAGATGTAACGGGGCTAAACCATGCACCGAAGCTGCGGCAGCGACACTTAGTGTTGTTGGGTAGGGGAGCGTTCTGTAAGCCGTTGAAGGTGAACTGTGAGGTTTGCTGAAGGTATCAGAAGTGCGAATGCTGACATAAGTAACGATAAAGCGGGTGAAAAGCCCGCTCGCCGGAAGACCAAGGGTTCCTGTCCAACGTTAATCGGGGCAGGGTGAGTCGACCCCTAAGGCGAGGCCGAAAGGCGTAGTCGATGGGAAACAGGTTAATATTCCTGTACTTGGTGTTACTGCGAAGGGGGGACGGAGAAGGCTATGTCATCCGGGCGACGGTTGTCCCGGTTTAAGCGTGTAGGTGGGTGACTTTGGTAAATCCGGGTTGCTATTAAACACTGAGGCGTGATGACGAGGTACTACGGTACTGAAGTGACAGATGCCCAGCTTCCAGGAAAAGCCTCTAAGCATCAGGTAACATTGGATCGTACCCCAAACCGACACAGGTGGTCAGGTAGAGAATACCAAGGCGCTTGAGAGAACTCGGGTGAAGGAACTAGGCAAAATGGTGCCGTAACTTCGGGAGAAGGCACGCTGTGCGAGGTGTAGGGACTTGCTCCTGAAGCTTTGCGCAGTCGCAGATACCAGCTGGCTGCAACTGTTTAATAAAAACACAGCACTGTGCAAACACGAAAGTGGACGTATACGGTGTGACGCCTGCCCGGTGCTGGAAGGTTAATTGATGGGGTTATCCGCAAGGAGAAGCTCTTGATCGAAGCCCCAGTAAACGGCGGCCGTAACTATAACGGTCCTAAGGTAGCGAAATTCCTTGTCGGGTAAGTTCCGACCTGCACGAATGGCGTAATGATGGCCAGGCTGTCTCCACCCGAGACTCAGTGAAATTGAACTCGCTGTGAAGATGCAGTGTACCCGCGGCAAGACGGAAAGACCCCGTGAACCTTTACTATAGCTTGACACTGAACCTTGAGCCTTGATGTGTAGGATAGGTGGGAGGCTTTGAAGTGTGGACGCCAGTCTGCATGGAGCCAACCTTGAAATACCACCCTTTAATGTTTGATGTTCTAACCTGGGTCCGTAATCCGGACTGGGGACAGTGTCTGGTGGGTAGTTTGACTGGGGCGGTCTCCTCCCAAAGAGTAACGGAGGAGCACGAAGGTTAGCTAATCCTGGTCGGACATCAGGAGGTTAGTGCAAAGGCATAAGCTAGCTTGACTGCGAGAGTGACGGCTCGAGCAGGTACGAAAGTAGGTCTTAGTGATCCGGTGGTTCTGAATGGAAGGGCCATCGCTCAACGGATAAAAGGTACTCCGGGGATAACAGGCTGATACCGCCCAAGAGTTCATATCGACGGCGGTGTTTGGCACCTCGATGTCGGCTCATCACATCCTGGGGCTGAAGTAGGTCCCAAGGGTATGGCTGTTCGCCATTTAAAGTGGTACGCGAGCTGGGTTTAGAACGTCGTGAGACAGTTCGGTCCCTATCTGCCGTGGGCGTTGGAGAATTGGGGGGGGTTGCTCCTAGTACGAGAGGACCGGAGTGAACGCACCACTGGTGTTCGGGTTGTCATGCCAATGGCATTGCCCGGTAGCTACGTGCGGAAGAGATAAGTGCTGAAAGCATCTAAGCACGAAACTTGCCCCGAGATGAGTTCTCCCTTGTCCCTAGAGGACGCTGAAAGGCCGTTGAAGACGACGACGTAGATAGGCTGGGTGTGTAAGTGCAGCGATGCATTGAGCTAACCAGTACTAATGACCTGTGAGGCTTAACCTTACAACGCCGAAGGTGTTTTGGTGTTGGTGTAGAGAATCAGAACTCGTGAAGTTCAGCTTGTAGACAGATTGGTCTTGCTGGTCCGTGAGGACGGGTAAGATAAAACAGAATATGCCTGGCGGCGATAGCGCGGTGGTCCCACCTGACCCCATGCCGAACTCAGAAGTGAAACGCCGTAGCGCCGATGGTAGTGTGGGGCTTCCCCATGTGAGAGTAGGGAACTGCCAGGCTTTAAATATAGCGAAGGGGCTGTCCGAGAGGACAGCCCTTTTTGCTGTGCGTGGTTTTTGGTGGTATAGGGTTTTTATAGAAAAGCGACATTATTTTGATAACAATTAGCTGTATTTTTTTGCCACATATCAGGGCATTGGCTGTAATCATTTTTAAGTCGGTTGGCTATATCATCAGGAATGGCTCGTCTTTCATTGCTCTCTCAGGGATCGAAGATGCCCGCGGACCGTAGAGATTTGGAGTGCGGGATCGGGTAAACTACGACGTATTCAATCTGGAGAGTACGTTCTGATGACGAGCAGTGTCACATCCCTTAAGCCATACCACACCTTCTCTTTGCCCGTTTATGCCGATGAGATCGTCTGCGCCGATACACCGGATTCGTTGGCTGCTTCCTGGCGTCATGCGAGTGAACAGAATAAACCAGTGTTGATTATGGGGGAGGGTAGCAATGTCCTGTTTTTGGAAGATTTTGCAGGGACTGTCATTGTTAACCGCATAAAAGGGATTGAAATTGCTGAAGATGATCGCGGATGGCATCTGCACGTCGGTGCCGGTGAGAACTGGCATCATCTGGTCGAGTATACGCTGCAACAGGGCGTGTCGGGCCTAGAAAACCTAGCGCTGATTCCTGGCTGCGTCGGCTCGGCTCCCATCCAGAATATTGGCGCTTATGGCGCTGAGTTTAAGCAGTTTTGCGCATATGTCGATGTCTTGGATCTTACCCTCAATCAGCTGACCCGCCTCAGTGCTGAGCAGTGCAAGTTTGACTATCGTGAAAGTATCTTTAAGCATGAATACCGCCAGGGATTTGCCATTATTGCAGTAGGTCTGCATCTGACTAAGTCCTGGGTGCCTCTGTTGGGCTATGGTGATTTGGCGCAGCTCGATCCTGCCACCGCGACGCCTGATGCTATCTTTACTACGGTATGTGCGATGCGGCGTAAGAAATTACCCGATCCGGCGCTGATGGGAAATGCGGGCAGTTTTTTCAAAAACCCTGTCGTTAGCGCCGAGCAAGCACAGGTTATCTTGATACGTTACCCCACTGCACCACACTATCCGCAGCACAATGGTACGGTTAAATTTGCTGCTGGCTGGCTTATCGACCAGTGCCAGTTAAAAGGGCACCGCATTGGTGGCGCAGCGGTTCATCAGCAGCAGGCTCTGGTGCTGGTCAACCTTGATGGGGCGAGGAGTGACGATATCGTCGCGCTGTCGCGTTATGTGCGTAATAGCGTTGCAGAGACATTTGCACTCTGGCTTGAGCCGGAAGTGCGCTTTATTGCTTCAACGGGTGAAGTAAGCGCGACAGAGGTGCTGTCATGAAAGATATCCGCGTCCCTTTAACGCTTATCAGGATCCTTTCCGATGGTGAGTTTTATTCAGGTGAATACCTCGCTGAACTGTTGGGAATGAGCCGGGCAGGGATTAACAAACATATCCAAACCATCAGAGAGTGGGGACTGGATGTGTTTCCCGTTACAGGGAAAGGGTACAGCTTGCCTGAACCGATGCAATTGCTCGATGAGAATGTTATTCGTGCCGCACTCCCAGCAAATAACGTTGCGGTACTGCCTGTCATTGATTCGACCAACCAGTATCTGCTCGACCGGCTGGAGAGCTTGCACTCTGGCGATGCGTGCGTGGCAGAGTACCAGCAGGCTGGTCGTGGTCGTCGTGGGCGTCAGTGGCAATCACCCTTTGGCGCTAACCTTTACCTCTCCATGTTTTGGCGCTTGGAGCAGGGGCCTGCCGCTGCGGTGGGGGTAAGCCTAGCTATTGGTATCGTGGTTGCAGAAGTGCTGCATCGCCTCGGTGCACATGATGTCAAAGTCAAATGGCCCAACGATCTCTATATGCACGATCGCAAACTGGCCGGGATTCTGGTTGAGCTGATGGGAAAAACGGGAGATGCGGCGCAGTTAGTGATCGGGATTGGCATTAACTTGCGGATGCGGGTCTCTTCGGGGCAAGGCGTGACGCAGGAATGGATCAACCTGCAAGAAGCCAGGATCGATATCGATCGTAATATTTTGGCCGCTACGCTTGTCACTGAATTGAGTAACGCGCTGGAAGTGTTTGAACAAGGCGGACTACGCTCGTTCATCCCTCGCTGGCAAGCCATCGATAATTACTATAATCGCCCAGTGAAATTGATTATGGGCGAACGAGAGATCCATGGGATTGAACGCGGAATTGATGAGCAGGGCGCGCTGTTACTTGAAGAGAACGGTGAGATTAAGGCCTACATTGGTGGCGAAATCTCACTGCGTGGCAAATAGCCAGTAGGGGGATTCCCCCCACTGTCTTGTAATACTGCTATTTTCTCAAACGCACATAGTCAACGGCATGATTAGCGCTTTTGGTCATAATCAAACTGGCGCGCTCACGGGTAGGCAAAATATTTTGGTGCAAGTTAGGTTCATTGATATCACGCCAAATTTTGGTCGCAATTGTCACCGCTTGCTCTTCCGTTAATTTTGCATACTCGTGAAAATAAGAATTAGGATCGGAGAATGCACCTAGGCGAAATTTCAAAAACCGGTTTATATACCAGGATTTTAATAATTCTTCCGATGCGTCAACATAAATAGAAAAATCAATAAAATCAGAAACAAAAGTGCGTGGTTGTGCGTGCGGATAATCCATTTCACTTTGCAAAACGTTTAATCCTTCAAGGATAAGAATATCCGGTTGCTCCACCACTTTATTGCTATTTGGCACGATATCGTAAGTCAGGTGTGAATATATTGGTGCGGTGACTTTTTTAGCCCCCGATTTTATATCCGACACAAATTTCATCAAACTATGAATATCGTAAGATTCAGGAAACCCTTTTTTCTGCATTAGGTTCCTGTCTTTAAGCACCTGTTTGGAATGTAAAAAACCGTCTGTGGTGATCAATTCAACTCGACGATGCTCAGGCCACCGGCTTAGCAACGCCTGCAATACGCGTGCGGTAGTACTTTTGCCAACCGCGACGCTGCCTGCGATGCCAATAATATAGGGAATACGCTGCCCGTTAGTGCCGAGAAATTGCTCCAATACTGCCTGGCGTCTCAGGTTTGAGCTGATATAAAAATTAAGCAGACGTGATAAAGGCAGATAGATTTCGGCAACTTCATCGAGTGATAACTCGTCATTGATCCCTTTTAACCGGATGATTTCTTCTTCTGTCAGCGTTAATGGCACTGAATTGCGCAATGCAGCCCATTGACGGCGATCGAAGTGTAGGTAGGGTGTTGCCAAAGGTTGCTCGCTGTCTCTCATCTATCCAATTTATCCTATAGACCATCCTGCATGGAGGCGAAACTGCCCATGTATTGTATGAGCAGGAAGTATAAGCCGCGGGTGGTCATACACGGTAATGTTGTGATTCGATTAGTAGATGTCAGGCAGGTTACATGTTGGACACGCAGAAAAGAAGACAACAATATGATATTTCCTGACGCAATAGCATCAGGAAACGATTAACTTGCCAAGGCCGGTGTCATCCAATTGGCGACAAACAGGCGCTTGTAGTAGATGGCAGTAGGATGATATAGCCAAGCGACATTATTTTGATAACAATTAGCTGTATTTTTTTGCCACATATCAGGGCATTGGCTGTAATCATTTTTAAGTCGGTTGGCTATAGCTGCCGTCGGGCGCGCTGGCATAATCAGGAATTTCCCCCAGATAGCGATATCCCTGCATGCGGTAAAAGGCTTCTGCCGGAGAACCCGCCTGAGTATCCAGATACAGCAGGCCACGATTGAGTTCAAAGGCGGTTGTTTCAAGCACCGACAGTAGTTTGCGGCCAATACCCTAGCGACGCGCACGGCTGTGTACCAGCAGTTTTTGCACCTCTGCTCGGTTCAACCCATTGCTTTTCTGGCACAGTTCAAGCTGCACGCTTCCGATATAGCCAAGCGACTTAATTTTGATTACACCATATGGACTGAGAACAAAATCTCTGTATCGCAACCACTCTCTCTTTTTTTGCTTGTGCCCATTTATGCTCAATGGGGTTAAGATCTGGCGAATATGTAGGCAAATACTTCACCATATACCCTGCATCGATGATGACTTGTTGAATATTATGTTTTTTGTGAAAAGTTGCATTGTCCATCACGATTACCCTGTTTTTAGGGAGTACTGGGATAAGGACTTGTGTGACCCAGGAATAGAAAACATCGCTGTTAATATTGATATCAAATAATCCGATAGCAAACAGCGTGGTGCCTAATAAAGCGCCGATAACATTTGTTCTTCCCTTGGCTCCCCCGTTCTTCAGGCCAAAACACCGTTGACCTTTTGGGGAATAGCCGTGAGTCCGTGGGGTATCGTGTGGAAAACCACTTTCATCAATAAAAACAATAGGTTTGCCTTCTTTTTCATACTGTTGTATTTTTTGTTGAAATGCTTGCCGGGCGCTTTCGTCGGCTTTCGGATGACGTAGCGTTTTTTTATAGGTCAATCCCAGCTTTTTAAGAGCGTGCCAAATGGCCTTCTGACAAACGCCAAAACGCTCTGCACGTTCTTTTTGGTAAGCATCTGGATATGGTTCAACATCTTTTATCAACTCGGATTTATCGCTCTTTCGCTGACGCGTGGTCGATGCTTTTGACGCTATTTGATTAATCCAACGCGATACAGAGGCAGGGCCAATCCGAAATTGCTTCGCTGTTTCTCGGATACTCAACCCTTCTTCTTCCCGTGTAGATATCACTTTACGTCTAAAATCAATTGAATAGCTTATTTAAATAATGTAATCAAAATTAAGTCGTTTAGCTATACATGCCAAGCCAGATTTACGTCGTTAACGTGGTTAAACACATATTTATGGCGAAGAAGGTGCGTTACTTTGGAGCAAAAGGTCATTGTTGGTGCAGAATCGTGCTGACGTCATGGTAAAAAAAGAATGCACGACAGGGGAGAATGTGCGGGATTGGTCGTGAATTTGGATGTTCTTTAGGCATTTTATCGCATGATACGTGAATTCATGCTCGAATTTGGATAAAATCTAAGCAATAGCGCATTTTAAGCAATTTTTTTGTTGCATAGGTGGCTCGCTCTACCTAGAATGCGCAGCACTTGATGCCGGCTTAGCTCAGTTGGTAGAGCAACTGACTTGTAATCAGTAGGTCGCCAGTTCGATTCCGGCAGCCGGCACCATCAAGTACACAATTAGGTGGGGTTCCCGAGCGGCCAAAGGGAGCAGACTGTAAATCTGCCGTCACAGGCTTCGAAGGTTCGAATCCTTCCCCCACCACCAAATTCAAGCCATACAGGTTATGGCTGAACCAACGCGACGAGGCAATCATCGTGTTGGCGAAGGCGGAAGCTTTCAACAGAAAAATCAGGTAGCCGAGTTCAGGATGCGGGCATCGTATAATGGCTATTACCTCAGCCTTCCAAGCTGATGATGTGGGTTCGATTCCCACTGCCCGCTCCAATAAGTGCTGATATAGCTCAGCTGGTAGAGCGCACCCTTGGTAAGGGTGAGGTCGGCAGTTCGAATCTGCCTATCAGCACCACTTCTTTTCCATCTCCTGATTTCCTTTCTGTAAAATATTCGTCAAGCGTTAGCTTGGTTAATGTGGTGCTATCACCGATTTATCCGTGTCTTAGAGGGACAGTCGATGTCTAAAGAAAAGTTTGAACGTACTAAACCGCACGTTAACGTCGGTACTATCGGCCACGTTGACCATGGTAAAACCACGCTGACCGCAGCGATCACCACCGTACTGGCTAAAACCTACGGCGGTAGCGCGCGCGCATTCGATCAGATCGATAACGCGCCGGAAGAAAAAGCACGTGGTATCACCATCAACACCTCTCACGTTGAATATGACACCCCGACCCGTCACTACGCGCACGTTGACTGCCCGGGACACGCCGACTACGTGAAAAACATGATCACCGGTGCTGCCCAGATGGACGGCGCGATCCTAGTAGTTGCTGCGACTGACGGCCCGATGCCGCAGACGCGTGAGCACATCCTGCTGGGTCGTCAGGTAGGCGTTCCGTACATCATCGTGTTCCTGAACAAATGTGACATGGTTGATGACGAAGAGCTACTGGAACTGGTTGAAATGGAAGTCCGTGAGCTGCTGTCTCAGTACGACTTCCCGGGTGATGATACCCCGATCGTTCGTGGTTCAGCGCTGAAAGCACTGGAAGGCGACGCTGAGTGGGAAGCAAAAATCATCGAACTGGCTGGCTACCTGGACTCCTACATCCCAGAACCAGAGCGTGCGATTGACCGTCCGTTCCTGCTGCCTATCGAAGACGTATTCTCCATCTCCGGCCGTGGTACTGTAGTTACCGGTCGTGTAGAGCGTGGTATCGTTAAAGTGGGTGAAGAAGTTGAAATCGTTGGTATCAAAGATATTGCGAAATCGACGTGTACTGGCGTTGAAATGTTCCGCAAACTGCTGGACGAAGGCCGTGCGGGTGAGAACGTTGGTGTTCTGCTGCGTGGTATCAAACGTGAAGAAATCGAACGTGGTCAGGTACTGGCCAAGCCGGGCTCCATCAAGCCGCACACCAAGTTCGAATCTGAAGTGTATATCCTGAGCAAAGATGAAGGTGGCCGTCATACGCCGTTCTTCAAAGGCTACCGTCCTCAGTTCTACTTCCGTACTACTGACGTAACGGGCAGCATCGAACTGCCGGAAGGCGTTGAAATGGTAATGCCGGGCGACAACATCAAAATGGTTGTTACCCTGATCCACCCGATCGCGATGGACGACGGTTTGCGTTTCGCAATCCGTGAAGGCGGCCGTACCGTTGGTGCAGGTGTTGTTGCCAAAGTTATGGCGTAATCGCCGATAAATTTGACTCAACATGCAATAAAAGGGCATCATTTGATGCCCTTTTACTGCGCTGCCCTCAGTAGAACCTATCTCATCACGGATTGTGGCGTATAATCCTGCTAATCTGTGGTGAGATAGGCTCTGTAGATTACAGCGTAAATGCCGAGTTTCGCTGCGAGCGAAACATCATGTCGGTTTGGTTTGCCCTGCGTTGCGGGGCAAAGTTGTTTGTCTGATTCATGAGTGACAGGTTGGTTTATGAGTGCAAATACCGAGACCCAGGGTAGTGGGCGTGGCTTGGAAGTGATCAAGTGGCTGGTTGTGGCGGCTTTACTCGTTGTTGCCATAGTGGGTAATTATTACTACCGCGGGTACAGTCTGCCGCTTCGCGCATTGGCCGTTGTTATCCTGATTGCTGCCGCAGGCGGTGTTGCACTGTTAACCGCCAAAGGTAAAGCAACGGTGACCTTTGCCCGCGAAGCGCGCACTGAAGTTCGTAAAGTGATTTGGCCAACCCGCCAGGAAACGCTGCATACCACGTTGATCGTTGCCGCGGTAACTGCCGTGATGTCACTGATTCTGTGGGGGCTGGATGGTATTCTGGTCCGTTTGATATCATTTATCACAGGCCTGAGGTTCTAAGATGTCTGAAGCTCCAAAAAAACGTTGGTACGTCGTTCAGGCGTTTTCCGGCTTTGAAGGCCGCGTTGCACAATCGCTGCGCGAGCACATCAAATTGCACAACATGGAAGAGTTGTTTGGCGACGTCATGGTGCCGACCGAGGAAGTGGTTGAGATTCGTGGCGGTCAACGTCGTAAAAGCGAACGCAAATTCTTCCCTGGCTACGTGTTGGTACAGATGGTAATGGAAGACGCCAGCTGGCATTTGGTGCGTAGCGTTCCGCGTGTGATGGGCTTTATCGGCGGTACGTCCGATCGTCCTGCGCCAATCAGCGACAAAGAAGTTGACGCTATCATGAACCGCCTGCAACAGGTGGGTGATAAGCCGCGTCCGAAAACGCTGTTCGAACCGGGCGAAATGGTGCGCGTCAACGACGGCCCGTTTGCCGATTTCAACGGTGTGGCGGAAGAAGTGGATTACGAGAAAAGCCGCTTGAAAGTGTCGGTCTCCATCTTCGGACGTGCTACGCCTGTTGAGCTGGATTTCGGTCAGGTGGAAAAGGGCTGATACAGCCTGTCGTTCGTAAAGAAATTCTTGTATCTGGCGCGAAATTAATCTATTATTTCGCGCCTTTTGTTTTTAGGTGCTATGACATCTGAAAAAATCAAAAATCACGGGGAGCCTTTTTAAGGCGTTATTACCCATTAGAGGAAAGTTAAATGGCCAAGAAAGTACAAGCCTACGTCAAGCTGCAAGTTGCAGCTGGTATGGCTAACCCGAGCCCGCCAGTTGGTCCTGCTCTGGGTCAGCAAGGTGTGAACATCATGGAATTCTGTAAGGCATTCAATGCTAAAACAGAAAGCCTGGAAAAAGGTCTGCCGATTCCGGTTGTGATCACCGTTTACTCCGACCGTTCCTTCACCTTCGTTACCAAAACGCCTCCGGCAGCGGTTCTGCTGAAGAAAGCGGCTGGTATCAAGTCTGGTTCTGGCAAGCCGAACAAAGACAAAGTAGGTAAAGTGACCCACGCTCAGGTTATGGAAATTGCCCAGACCAAAGCGGCGGACATGACGGGTGCCGACGTGGAAGCTATGGCGCGTTCTATCGCGGGTACTGCTCGTTCCATGGGCTTGGTAGTGGAGGACTAAGAGATGGCTAAGCTGACCAAGCGCATGCGCGTGATCCGTGAGAAAGTTGATGTTACCAAACAATATGACATCAACGAAGCTGTAGCCCTGCTCAAAGAGCTGGCCACTGCTAAGTTTGTAGAAAGCGTTGACGTTGCCATAAACCTTGGCATCGACGCACGTAAATCTGACCAGAACGTTCGTGGCGCAGCTGTACTGCCGCACGGTACTGGCCGTTCCGTTCGCGTTGCCGTATTTACCCAAGGCGCAAACGCTGAAGCTGCTAAAGCAGCTGGCGCAGAGCTGCTAGGTATGGAAGATCTGGCTGACCAGATCAAGAAAGGCGAAATGAACTTTGACGTGGTTATTGCTTCTCCGGATGCAATGCGCGTTGTTGGCCAGTTGGGTCAGGTTCTGGGTCCGCGTGGCCTGATGCCAAACCCGAAAGTAGGTACTGTAACGCCGAACGTTGCTGAAGCGGTTAAAAACGCGAAAGCTGGTCAGGTTCGTTACCGTAACGACAAAAACGGCATCATCCACACCACCATCGGTAAGGTTGATTTCGACGCTGACAAACTGAAAGAAAACTTGGAAGCTTTGCTGATTGCGCTGAAAAAAGCCAAACCAGCTCAAGCGAAAGGCGTGTACATCAAGAAAGTTAGCATCTCCACCACCATGGGTGCTGGCGTTGCCGTTGATCAGAGTGGCCTGAACGCGGTCGCTAACTGATAGCTTTACTTGGGCGAAAGATGTACGTATAACCTTACGCCCATTGTCCTTAAATGGACGAAACAGATTTTTTCGGTTGGAGCCTGGCCTGATCTAGGCCTCCGTCCAAGATCGCAGGTGCTTCAACGTTTTCGGGTTTTCCTGAAGAACGCGAAGCTTAATTTTCCTGCGTAGACGGTGACAGAGCCTAAAGAAAATTTTCTTTTACTGGATTCTGCTCACCGTGTTTTGACGCCTGTTTTCCATGTGGTTGCAGGTGAAGTGAGTTCCGGAAATGTATTCCGGCTATATCCAGGAGCACAAGCTAATGGCATTAAATCTTCAAGACAAACAAGCGATTGTTGCTGAAGTCAGCGAAGTGGCCAAAGGCGCGCTGTCTGCGGTTGTTGCGGATTCTCGTGGCGTAACCGTAGATAAAATGACTGAACTGCGTAAAGCAGGTCGTGAAGCTGGCGTATACATGCGTGTTGTTCGCAACACCCTACTGCGTCGCGTCGTTGAAGGCACTCAGTTCGAATGCCTGAAAGACACGTTTGTTGGTCCGACCTTGATTGCATATTCTATGGAACACCCGGGCGCTGCTGCTCGTCTGTTCAAAGAGTTCGCGAAAGCGAATGCAAAATTCGAGGTTAAAGCTGCAGCCTTTGAAGGTGAGTTGATTCCGGCGGCTCAAATTGACCGTCTGGCAACGCTGCCGACTTACGAAGAAGCAATTGCACGCCTGATGGCGACCATGAAAGAAGCCTCTGCAGGCAAACTGGTCCGCACTCTGGCAGCTGTTCGCGATCAGAAAGAAGCGGCGTAATCGCCCTTTTCCTGTTTTCGCATTTGCTTACGTATAAACTATTTCTGATTGTTAGGAACAATTGTCATGTCTATCACTAAAGATCAAATTATCGAAGCAGTTGCCGCTATGTCCGTAATGGACGTTGCTGAGCTGATCTCTGCTATGGAAGAAAAATTCGGCGTTTCTGCTGCCGCTGCTGTAGCGGTTGCTGCTGGCCCGTTTGAAGCTGCTGAAGAGAAAACTGAATTCGACGTTATCCTGAAAGCTATCGGCGCTAACAAAGTTGCCGTAATCAAAGCTGTTCGTGGCGCAACTGGCTTGGGTCTGAAAGAAGCGAAAGACTTGGTTGAGTCTGCACCTGCTGCGCTGAAAGAAGGCGTGAGCAAAGATGACGCTGAAGTTCTGAAGAAATTTCTGGAAGAAGCTGGCGCTGAAGTTGAAGTTAAATAAGCCAACCCTTCCGGTTGCAGCCTGAGTTTTCAGGCTGATGGCTGGTGACCAAAAAGTCACCAGCCTTTTTGCGCTGTAGGGCATCTGTGGTGTTTCGCACCGTTTGGCCACGGATTATCCCAATATTTTTTTCTATCGACGCCTTAATATACTGCTTTCCACCCTAGGTTCCCTGCCTGTGCAAAAGCAATGAAATGATTTAAGAGTGATAGAAAGACGTATTAACGAAGGGCGGATTGCCTTTCGATCAACAAAATCGTGTAGCAATGAACCGTCCTGTCAGGACGAGCAAGTGGTTCTTACTTTTCAGCGAGCTGAGGAACCCCATGGTTTACTCCTATACCGAGAAAAAACGCATTCGTAAGGATTTTGGTAAACGTCCGCAAGTGTTGGACATACCTTATCTCCTCTCTATCCAGCTTGACTCGTTTCAGAAGTTCATCGAGCAAGATCCGGAAGGCCAGTACGGTCTGGAAGCCGCATTCCGTTCCGTATTCCCAATTTCAAGCTACAGCGGTAGCTCTGAGCTGCAATACGTAAGCTACCGTTTGGGTGAGCCCGTATTTGACGTCAAAGAGTGTCAGATTCGCGGGGTGACCTTCTCAGCACCGCTGCGCGTCAAGCTGCGTCTGGTGATCTACGAGCGCGAAGCGCCGGAAGGCACCGTAAAAGACATCAAAGAACAAGAAGTGTACATGGGTGAAATTCCGCTCATGACCGAAAATGGGACCTTTGTTATCAACGGTACTGAGCGCGTTATCGTTTCTCAGTTGCACCGTAGTCCGGGCGTGTTATTTGACAGCGACAAGGGTAAAACCCACTCTTCCGCTAAAGTGCTGTATAACGCACGTATCATCCCTTACCGTGGTTCCTGGCTGGATTTCGAGTTCGATCCGAAAGATAACCTGTTTGTGCGTATCGACCGTCGCCGTAAACTGCCAGCGACCATCATTTTGCGCGCGCTGGGCTTCTCGGCTGAAGAAATCTTGGACCTGTTCTTCGACAAAATTGTCTACGAGATCAACGGCAACAAGCTGCAAATGGATCTGGTGCCTGAGCGCCTGCGCGGTGAAACCGCCTCGTTCGACATCGAAGCCAATGGCAAAGTGTACGTTGAAAAAGGCCGTCGCATCACCGCGCGCCACATTCGCCAGTTAGAAAAAGACAGCGTAGAGCGCATTGAAGTACCGGTCGAATACATCGCCGGGAAAGTGCTGGCGAAAGACTATGTAGACGCAGGCACCGGCGAACTGATCGGTGTGGCGAACATGGAGCTGTCGCTGGATCTGCTGGCTAAACTGAGCCAGGCAGGCCATAAGCGCATTGAGACCCTTTTCACCAACGATCTGGATCACGGCCCGTACATCTCCGAAACGCTGCGTGTAGACCCGACCAACGATCGCCTGAGTGCGCTGGTTGAAATCTATCGCATGATGCGTCCGGGCGAGCCGCCGACACGTGAAGCGGCAGAAACGCTGTTTGAGAACCTGTTCTTCTCTGAAGATCGTTACGATCTGTCCGCTGTGGGCCGCATGAAGTTTAACCGCTCCCTGCTGCGCGATGAGATCGAAGGTTCCGGTATCCTGAGCAAAGACGACATCATTCAGGTGATGAAGAAGCTCATCGATATCCGTAACGGTTCCGGTGAAGTCGATGATATCGACCACTTGGGCAACCGTCGTATCCGTTCCGTGGGCGAAATGGCGGAAAACCAATTCCGCGTTGGCTTGGTGCGCGTAGAGCGTGCGGTGAAAGAGCGTCTGTCCTTGGGCGATCTGGATACCTTGATGCCGCAGGACATGATCAACGCTAAGCCGATTTCGGCGGCGGTGAAAGAGTTCTTCGGTTCCAGCCAGCTGTCCCAGTTTATGGACCAGAACAACCCGCTGTCCGAAATTACGCACAAACGCCGTATCTCCGCGTTGGGCCCAGGTGGTCTGACCCGTGAACGCGCTGGCTTTGAAGTGCGTGACGTACACCCGACCCACTACGGTCGCGTATGTCCTATCGAAACGCCGGAAGGTCCGAACATCGGTCTTATCAACTCGCTGTCCGTGTACGCGCAGACCAACGAATACGGTTTCCTTGAAACCCCGTATCGTCTGGTGCGTGACGGTGTGGTAACGGATGAAATCCATTACCTGTCCGCGATTGAAGAAGGTAACTACGTTATTGCACAGGCGAACACCAACCTCGACGAAGAAGGGCATTTCGTTGACGATCTGGTGACCTGCCGTAGCAAAGGCGAATCCAGCTTGTTCAGCCGCGATCAGGTTGACTACATGGACGTTTCCACCCAGCAGGTGGTTTCCGTCGGTGCATCTCTGATCCCGTTCCTAGAACACGATGACGCCAACCGCGCCCTGATGGGGGCGAACATGCAACGTCAGGCTGTACCGACCCTGCGCGCTGACAAGCCGCTGGTAGGTACTGGTATGGAACGCGCTGTGGCCGTTGACTCCGGTGTAACTGCCGTTGCCAAACGCGGCGGTACCGTACAGTACGTCGACGCATCCCGTATCGTTATCAAAGTTAACGAAGACGAGATGTATCCGGGCGAAGCGGGCATCGACATCTACAACCTGACCAAATACACCCGTTCTAACCAGAACACCTGTATCAACCAGATGCCGTGTGTGTCTCTGGGTGAGCCAGTTGAACGTGGCGATGTGCTGGCTGACGGCCCGTCTACCGATCTGGGTGAGCTGGCGCTGGGTCAGAACATGCGCGTTGCGTTCATGCCTTGGAACGGCTACAACTTCGAAGACTCCATCCTCGTGTCCGAGCGTGTGGTGCAGGAAGACCGTTTCACCTCTATCCACATTCAGGAACTGGCGTGTGTGTCTCGTGACACCAAGCTGGGGCCAGAAGAGATCACTGCCGACATCCCGAACGTGGGTGAAGCTGCGCTCTCCAAACTGGATGAGTCCGGTATCGTGTATATCGGTGCTGAAGTCACGGGCGGCGACATTCTGGTCGGTAAAGTGACACCGAAAGGCGAAACTCAGCTGACGCCGGAAGAGAAACTGCTGCGCGCGATCTTCGGTGAGAAAGCGTCTGACGTTAAAGACTCTTCCCTGCGTGTGCCGAACGGCGTATCCGGTACGGTTATCGACGTTCAGGTCTTTACCCGCGATGGCGTGGAAAAAGACAAACGTGCGCTGGAAATCGAAGAGATGCAACTGAAGCAGGCCAAAAAAGACCTGACGGAAGAATTGCAGATCCTCGAAGCCGGTCTGTTTGCCCGTATTCACGCCGTGCTGGTCTCCGGCGGCGTGGAAGCAGACAAGCTGGACAAGCTGCCGCGTGAGCGTTGGTTGGAACTGGGTCTGACTGATGAAGAGAAACAAAATCAGCTGGAACAGCTGGCCGAGCAGTACGATGAGCTGAAACACGAATTCGAGAAAAAACTCGAAGCGAAGCGCCGCAAGATCACGCAAGGCGACGATCTGGCACCGGGCGTCCTGAAGATCGTCAAGGTGTATCTGGCTGTTAAACGTCAGATTCAACCGGGTGACAAGATGGCAGGCCGTCACGGTAACAAGGGTGTTATCTCCAAGATCAACCCGATCGAGGACATGCCTTACGATGAGAACGGTACGCCGGTCGATATCGTATTGAACCCGCTGGGCGTTCCATCGCGTATGAACATCGGTCAGATTCTGGAAACCCACTTGGGTATGGCGGCTAAAGGTATCGGCGAGAAGATCAACACCATGCTGAAACGTCAGGAAGAAGTGGCTAAACTGCGCGAATTCATCCAGAAAGCCTACGATCTGGGCAACGACGTGTGTCAAAAAGTCGACCTGAACACCTTCACCGATGATGAAGTGTTGCGTCTGGCGGATAACCTGAAGAAAGGGATGCCGCTGGCAACACCAGTGTTCGACGGTGCCAAAGAGTCCGAGATCAAAGAACTGCTGACGCTGGGTGGTCTGCCGACCTCCGGTCAGATCACGCTGTTCGATGGCCGTACCGGTGAACAGTTTGAGCGTTCAGTAACCGTCGGTTACATGTACATGCTGAAACTGAACCACTTGGTTGACGACAAGATGCACGCGCGTTCTACCGGTTCTTACAGCCTGGTAACCCAGCAGCCGTTGGGTGGTAAAGCCCAGTTCGGTGGTCAACGCTTCGGTGAGATGGAAGTGTGGGCGCTGGAAGCGTATGGCGCAGCTTATACCCTTCAGGAAATGCTGACGGTGAAATCCGATGACGTCAACGGCCGTACCAAGATGTATAAAAACATCGTGGATGGTGACCATCGTATGGAACCGGGCATGCCCGAGTCCTTCAACGTACTGTTGAAAGAAATCCGCTCGCTGGGTATCAACATCGAGCTGGAAGAAGGTTAATCCTGCTCGCTGGTACGCTTTGCTCGTGTAAAGGAGTGCCTGAGCGTCGGCTCAGGCATCCAACAGGTCTAACTCCGACGGGAGCCAATCCGTGAAAGACTTATTAAAGTTTCTGAAAGCGCAAACCAAGACCGAAGAGTTTGATGCGATCAAAATTGCGCTGGCATCGCCAGACATGATTCGTTCCTGGTCTTTCGGTGAAGTTAAAAAGCCGGAAACCATTAACTACCGTACGTTCAAACCTGAACGTGACGGTCTGTTCTGCGCCCGTATCTTCGGGCCAGTGAAAGACTATGAGTGCCTGTGCGGTAAGTACAAGCGCTTGAAACACCGTGGCGTTATCTGTGAGAAATGCGGCGTTGAAGTGACCCAAACCAAAGTGCGCCGTGAGCGCATGGGCCACATCGAGCTGGCGTCTCCGACTGCGCACATCTGGTTCCTGAAATCACTGCCGTCCCGTATCGGCTTGCTGCTGGATATGCCGCTGCGCGATATCGAACGCGTGCTGTACTTCGAATCCTATGTGGTGATTGAAGGCGGCATGACCAACTTGGAAAAACGTCAGATCCTGACTGAAGAGCAGTATCTGGACGCGTTGGAAGAGTTCGGTGACGAATTCGACGCCAAGATGGGTGCCGAAGCGATCCAGGCCCTGTTGAAAAACATGGCTCTGGAACAGGAATGCGAACAGTTGCGCGAAGAGTTGAACGAAACCAACTCTGAAACCAAGCGTAAGAAGCTGACCAAGCGCATCAAGCTGCTGGAAGCGTTCGTACAGTCTGGCAACAAGCCGGAGTGGATGATCCTGACCGTGCTGCCTGTGTTGCCGCCGGATCTGCGTCCGCTGGTTCCGCTGGACGGTGGTCGTTTCGCAACCTCAGATCTGAACGATCTGTATCGTCGCGTGATCAACCGTAACAACCGTTTGAAACGTCTGCTGGATCTGGCTGCGCCGGATATCATCGTACGTAACGAAAAACGTATGCTGCAAGAAGCGGTAGATGCCCTGCTGGATAACGGTCGTCGCGGTCGTGCGATCACCGGTTCCAACAAGCGTCCGCTGAAATCTTTGGCCGACATGATCAAAGGTAAGCAGGGTCGTTTCCGTCAGAACCTGCTCGGTAAGCGCGTGGACTACTCCGGTCGTTCCGTTATTACCGTAGGTCCGTACCTGCGTCTGCACCAGTGCGGTCTGCCGAAGAAAATGGCACTCGAACTGTTCAAACCGTTCATCTACGGGAAGCTGGAACTGCGTGGTCTTGCTACCACCATCAAAGCCGCCAAGAAAATGGTTGAGCGTGAAGAAGCCGTGGTTTGGGATATCCTAGATGAAGTTATCCGCGAACACCCGGTACTGCTGAACCGTGCGCCGACCCTGCACCGTTTGGGTATCCAGGCGTTTGAACCGGTTCTGATCGAAGGTAAAGCCATTCAGTTGCACCCGCTGGTGTGTGCGGCGTATAACGCCGACTTCGACGGTGACCAGATGGCTGTTCACGTACCGCTGACGCTGGAAGCACAGTTGGAAGCGCGTGCGCTGATGATGTCCACCAACAACATTCTGTCTCCGGCGAACGGCGAACCTATCATCGTTCCGTCTCAGGACGTGGTATTGGGTCTGTACTACATGACCCGTGACTGTGTTAACGCCAAAGGCGAAGGCATGGTGCTGACCGGTCCGAAAGAAGCAGAACGTATCTACCGTGCGGGTCTGGCCTCGCTGCATGCGCGCGTTAAAGTGCGTATCACCGAACATGAGAAGAATGCGCAGGGTGAGTGGGTGGCTAAAACCAGCCTGATCGACACCACTGTTGGCCGTTCCATCCTGTGGATGATCGTGCCGAAAGGTCTGCCGTACTCAATCGTTAACCAAGCGCTGGGTAAAAAAGCCATCTCCAAGATGCTCAATACCTGTTACCGCGTGCTGGGATTGAAGCCGACCGTTATCTTCGCTGACCAGACCATGTACACCGGTTTCGCCTATGCAGCGCGTTCCGGTTCTTCTGTTGGTATCGACGATATGGTCATCCCGGCGAAGAAAGTGGAAATCATCAACGAAGCGGAAGCCGAAGTTGCTGAAATCCAAGAACAGTTCCAGTCTGGTCTGGTAACCGCCGGCGAACGCTACAACAAAGTCATCGACATTTGGGCCGCAGCTAACGAGCGCGTGGCCAAAGCGATGATGGAAAACCTCTCGACCGAAACCGTTATCAACCGTGATGGCGAAGAAGAGCGTCAGGTTTCCTTTAACAGCATCTTTATGATGGCTGACTCCGGTGCGCGTGGTTCTGCGGCACAGATTCGTCAGCTGGCAGGTATGCGTGGTCTGATGGCGAAGCCGGATGGCTCCATCATCGAAACGCCGATCACCGCGAACTTCCGTGAAGGTCTGAACGTACTCCAGTACTTCATCTCCACGCACGGTGCGCGTAAAGGTTTGGCGGATACTGCGTTGAAGACCGCGAACTCCGGTTACCTGACCCGTCGTCTGGTTGACGTGGCACAGGATCTGGTCGTGACCGAGGACGATTGCGGCACGCACGAAGGCATCATGATGACTCCGGTTATCGAAGGTGGCGACGTTAAAGAGCCGCTGCGTGAGCGCGTACTGGGTCGTGTAACGGCTGAAGACGTTCTGAAGCCGGGCACCGCTGACATTCTGGTAGCGCGTAACACACTGCTGGACGAACAATGGTGTGACCTGCTGGAAGAAAATTCCGTCGACGCCGTTAAAGTTCGCTCTGTGGTAAGTTGTGAAACCGACTTCGGCGTGTGCGCCAAGTGTTACGGTCGCGACTTGGCACGTGGTCACATCATCAACAAAGGTGAGGCCATCGGGGTTATCGCAGCACAGTCCATCGGTGAACCGGGTACTCAGCTGACCATGCGTACGTTCCACATCGGTGGTGCGGCATCGCGTGCGGCGGCTGAATCCAGCATTCAGGTGAAAAACAAAGGTAGCCTGAAACTGTCCAACGCCAAGTTCGTTAAGAACGCAGCGGGCAAGCTGGTTATCACCTCGCGTAACGCCGAACTGAAACTGATCGACGAATTCGGTCGTACCAAAGAAAGCTACAAAGTGCCATACGGTGCGGTAATGGGCAAAGGCAACGGTGACGAAGTGACCGGCGGTGAAACCGTCGCAAACTGGGATCCGCATACCATGCCAGTTATCACCGAAGTGGGCGGTAGCATTCGCTTCACCGACATGATCGACGGTCAGACGATTACTCGTCAGACTGACGAACTGACCGGTCTGTCCTCCATCGTGGTTCTGGACAGTGCAGAACGTACCGGTGGTGGTAAAGATCTGCGTCCGGCACTGAAAATACTGGATGCCAAAGGTAACGATGTATTGATCCCAGGCACCGATATGCCGGCACAGTACTTCCTGCCGGGCAAAGCGATCGTTCAGTTGGAAGATGGCTCTCAGATCGGTGCCGGTGACACCCTAGCTCGTATTCCGCAGGAATCTGGCGGTACCAAGGACATCACCGGTGGTCTGCCGCGCGTTGCCGACCTGTTCGAAGCGCGTCGTCCGAAAGAACCAGCTATCCTGGCTGAAATCACCGGTATCATTTCCTTCGGTAAAGAGACCAAAGGCAAACGTCGTCTGGTGATCTCTCCGTTGGATGGCAGCGATGCTTACGAAGAGATGATTCCGAAATGGCGTCAGCTCAACGTGTTTGAAGGTGAACGCGTAGAACGTGGCGATGTGGTTTCTGACGGTCCGGAATCGGCGCACGATATTCTGCGTTTGCGTGGTGTGCACGCGGTAACCCGTTACATCACCAACGAAGTGCAGGAAGTTTACCGTCTGCAAGGCGTTAAGATTAACGATAAACACATCGAAGTTATCGTTCGTCAGATGCTGCGTAAAGGGACCATTGCCAGCGCGGGTAGCTCCGAGTTCTTGGAAGGCGAGCAGGCAGAAGTGTCGCGCATCAAGATCGCCAACCGTCAGCTGGAAGCGGATGGCAAGATCCCGGCTACGTACCACCGTGACCTGCTGGGTATCACCAAGGCATCTCTGGCAACCGAATCCTTCATCTCTGCGGCATCGTTCCAGGAAACGACGCGCGTGTTGACGGAAGCGGCCGTTGCGGGTAAACGCGACGAACTGCGCGGTCTGAAAGAGAACGTCATCGTGGGTCGTCTGATCCCGGCAGGTACCGGTTATGCGTACCACCAGGATCGCATGCGTCGCCGTCATGCGGGCGAAGTGCCAGCAGTCGCCCCGGTGAGTGCTGATGAAGCTTCTGCAAACCTGGCTGAGCTGCTGAACGCAGGCTTTGGTAGTAGCGACGACGAATAAGCTATCTACCGATAACGCTTAAACGTCTATACCCCGGCCCGTTGGCCGGGGTTTTTTTTATCTCTCTCAGCCTGCGAGCACACAGAAAAAAAGCAGACTTGCTCCCCTTCGTCACGCATACTTCTTAATCATACTTTTGTAACCATGATATGAATTTCTT
Organism: Symbiopectobacterium sp. RP; assembly: GCF_050472005.1. NCBI lineage: Bacteria > Pseudomonadati > Pseudomonadota > Gammaproteobacteria > Enterobacterales > Enterobacteriaceae > Symbiopectobacterium > Symbiopectobacterium sp. RP. The sequence continues at coordinate 846,843 of NZ_JBGOGS010000002.1, forward strand.
TTGAGTAATAAATAGTGTACAGTTTTGTAAATTTAAAATAACGAGACGAACATGAACAGCACAAGCACACCAATGTCGCCGCAGAGCGATAGCGCAGCAAACCACAACAGCTCACAATCTCTGCCTGAAAGCCATACATATAACCGGGCTCGTCGTGCTGCATGGGGAAGTTTTGTCGGCGCTGTCGGCGCTGTTGTCGACTGGTATGACTTTCTACTGTACGGAATAGTTTCCGCTTTGGTGTTTAACAGCGAATTTTTCCCACAGATAAGCCCGACCATGGGCACGTTGGCGATATTCGGGACTTTTGGCGTTGGCTTCTTGTTCCGCCCGCTGGGCGGCATGGTGTTTGGTCACTTCGGCGATCGTCTGGGTCGTAAACGCATGGTGATGATCACCGTGTGGATGATGGGAATCGCCACCGCGCTCATCGGCCTGTTGCCTTCACTTGCGTCTATCGGCTGGTGGGCCCCGGTGTTGCTGGTCACTCTGCGCGCCATTCAAGGGTTTGCTGTCGGCGGCGAGTGGGGCGGTACAGCGTTGCTTGCGGTAGAAAGTGCGCCGAAGAAGAAGAAAGCCTTTTACAGTAGCGGCGTGCAGGTCGGTTATGGTGTTGGCTTGTTGCTGGCGACAGGGTCTATTTCTGTCGTCAGTCATTGGACGACCAACGAGGAGTTTGTGACCTGGGGCTGGCGGCTGCCGTTCCTGTTCAGCCTGACACTGGTTGCCATTGCCTGGTGGGTGCGTAACGGCATGGATGAATCCCAAGAGTTTGAAGCCAATAAAACGCTGCAAGAACGCGCTAACAAACTGCGCTCTTTCCCTATTTTTGAAGCATTGCGCAAACATCCAAAAGCGTTTCTACTAATCATTGCCTTGCGCCTTGGCGAACTGTTGACGATGTATATCGTTACGGCCTTTGCGTTGAACTACTCAACCGCACATCTCGGTCTGTCGCGCGATATGTTCCTGAATATCGGTCTGCTGGTGGGGGCAATCAGCTGTTTCTCTATTCCCGCTTTCGCCTGGCTGGCTGACAGCTTCGGTCGTCGTCGTATCTATGTTACCGGAGCGCTGATCGGTGCGGCCAGTGCAGTTCCGTTCTTTATCGCGCTGCAGCATCACAACACGGTGCTGATCCTGCTGTTCGCTATTCTGCTGGCGAATGTCGCGCATGATATGATCGTCAGTGTACAGCAGCCGATGTTTACCGAACTGTTTGGTACCGCCTACCGCTATAGCGGTGCAGGCGTGGGTTATCAGGTCGCGAGCGTGGTGGGCGGTGGCTTTACGCCGTTTATCGCCGTGTTGCTGGTGACCGGGTTCTCCGGTGCTTGGTACGGCGTTGCGGGTTATCTGGCGATAGGGTGCCTGATCTCTGCCGTGGTCGGTATGAGTATGAAGCCGCAATCAACGGATTAAGAGCGAATAAAGACCGTAACGCGATAGTGTTGTACGTTACGGTCTCTTCCATTATTTTGCGCTAAGTTGGGCTTTAATCGCATCCAGCGCACACTGTTGGTCGATACTGCCCGAGGGAGCGCCAGCAATGCCAATCGCCCCAATGGTTTGATCCTCCACTTTTACCGGCACGCCACCCGCCAGTAATAAAAAGCCTGGAATATCACGCAGATTTTGCGCTTCAGCATTCGCTTGGGCGTTTTTCATCACGTTTTCCGTGGGCACTTTCGTGGTGAGTGCGGTAAACGCCTTCATCCTGCTGGCTTCGAGGGTATGCGGGCCGGCGTTGTCCATGCGTTTGGCCAGCTTCACTACGCCAGCACGATCGACGATGGTTACCGCCACGTTCACATTCTTGGCGCCGCAGGATTGGATGGCATGCTGTGCCAACTGTTCGGCCAGCGCCAAAGAAAGATTTTTCTCACTTAATACGCCATTGGCAAAGCTGGGAAAGGCGGTAATACCGCTGAAAAGTAGGGTGGTGATAAGAAGACGTTTCATCATGTCTGGCTCCTGTGGTCCTTGGAAGGTATAGCTAAACAACTTAATTTTGATTGCATTATTTAAATGAGCTATTCAATTGATTTTAGACGTAAAGTGATATCTACATGGGAAGAAGGGTTGAGTATCCGAGAAACAGCGAAGCAATTTCGGATTGGCCCTGCCTCTGTATCGCGTTGGATTAATCAAATAGCGTCAAAAGCATCGACCACGCGTCAGCGAAAGAGCGATAAATCCGAGTTGATAAAAGATGTTGAACCATATCCAGATGCTTACCAAAAAGAACGTGCAGAGCGTTTTGGCGTTTGTCAGAAGGCCATTTTTTCATTTGGCAAGCTCTTAAAAAGCTGGGATTGACCTATAAAAAAACTCTACGTCATCCGAAAGCCGACGAAAGCGCCCAGCAAGCATTTCAACAAAAAATACAACAGTATGAAAAAAGAAGGTAGACCTATTGTTTTTATTGATGAAAGTGGTTTTCCACACGATACCCCACGGACTCACGGCTATTCCCCAAAAGGTCAAGCCTGTTTAAGATTTTGTGTAAATGCCTTTCCTCAGAAGTGACCGTCAAGGCGGTCACCGAACTCGATAATAAAGCGACTCATTGCCATACGCCAGTCCTGTAAGGGCATCGTCCATTTCTGTGATGCCGCCTAGATTGCCAGCCATACGACCTTCTTCAGCGAGTCATCAGTCGGGAACACCTTGCGTTTCTTGATTGCATGCCGGAGCACGCTGTTCAGTGATTCTATAGCCAAGCGACATTATTTTGATAACAATTAGCTGTATTTTTTTGCCACATATCATGGCATTGGCTGTAATTATTTTTAAGTCGTTTGGCTATATAGCGTTCGTCGTGTAGATTACCTTGCGAAGTTCCTGCGGGTACGAGAAGAATGTCGACAGGTTGGCCCAGTTTGACTGCCAGCTCCGGCTTATCTGCGGATAGCGGTGATCCCATGTCCCACCGAACCTCTCCAGCGCCTGAAGCGCGGCCTCTTCGGTTGGAGCCTGATACACTACTGCTTTGAGGTCGCGTGTTACCGCCTTATAGTCCTTCCAGGCAACGAAGCGCAGACTGTTGCGCACCATGTGCACGATGCACAACTGGATGCGGGCTTCCGGGTAGACCGTGTTGATGGCATCCGGGAACCCTTTCAGGCCGTCCACACAGGCAATGAGGATGTCGGTCAGGCCACAGTTTTTCAGTTCTGTCAGCACGTTCAGCCAGAACTTTGCGCCTTCATTTTCGGCCAGCCACATCCCCAGTAGCTCTTTCTGGCCTTCGATATTGATACCCAGCGCTAGGAACACAGACTTATTGATAACGCGGCTGTCCTGCCGGACTTTCAGAACGATACAGTCAAGGTAAACAATGGGATAAACCGCATCCAGGTGGCGATTTTGCCATTCAACAACCTGCTCTATAACGGCATCGGTGACCTTCGATACCAGGGCGGGTGAGACATCCGCGTCATACAGTTCTTTGAACGCAGCGGCAATTTCGCGGGTGGTCATCTCTTTGGCATACAACGATAAAATCTGGTTATCCATCCCGGTGAGCCGGGTCTGCTTCTTCTTCACCAGTTGCGGTTCAAAGGAACCATCACGATCACGTGGTGTATGCAGTTCCAGCGGACCATCGCCGGTGGTAACAGTCTTTGTGGAGTAGCCATTGCGCGTGTTAGTTCCAGATTTGGAGTGGTGCTTCTCATGCCCGAGGTGATGGGTCATTTCAGCATTATAGCAAACCGACTTAAAAATGATTACAGCCAATGCCCTGATATGTGGCAAAAAAATACAGCTAATTGTTATCAAAATCATGTCGCTTGGCTATAAGGGCAGCTTCAACGCAGATCTTTTTCAGCAGGCGATCAAACTGGTTGAGAGCGTCAGGGGTTTTGAGATTTTTGGCCAGCTCGTTAGCCAGAGCCTGTAACTGTTTTTCGTCCATAAAGTAACCTGCTTTTGATGTTGGATTGAACATATCAAAATCAGGCAATTACACAATCTCGTGTACAGGCTCAAAAGGTCAACGGTGTTTTGGCCTGAAGAACTGGGGAGTCAAGGGAAGAACAAATGTTATCGGCGCTTTATTAGGCACAACGCTGTTTGCTATCGGATTATTTGATATCAATATTAACAGCAATGTTTTCTATTCCTGGATCACACAAGTCCTTATCCCAGTACTCCCTAAAAACAGGGTAATCGTGATGGACAATGCAACTTTTCACAAAAAACATAATATTCAACAAGTCATCATCGATGCAGGGTATATGGTGGAGTATTTGCCTACATATTCGCCAGATCTTAACCCAATTGAGCATAAATGGGGGCTTTGTTGAATAAACATATTTTATGCTGCACCCCCGGTGAAACGACAGATCCTCGCAACGCAAAATCATGCAGTTAGGCCTCATAAGAAAACTGTAAACCTGATGTGACAAGCATTTTCTACCAAAACTGGCTGGAAAAACAGCATGACTCACTATTATTCAACAAAGCCATAAATGGGCACAAGCAAAAAGCAAAAAGCAAAAAAAGAGAGAGTGGTTGCGATACAGAGATTTTGTTCTCAGTCCATATGGTGTAATCAAAATTAAGTCGCTTGGCTATATTCGACAAGGAGAGCGTAACCAGAGTCGGTAGGAGGAACCATTCGCTTGATTACTCAAACCACTGCGTAATTTTACGGAGCTTTATCGATAAGTGATTGCCCACCATACAGTTTTATCAATTTTGCCAGCGAGTTTATTTCCAGTTTAGCAAACAGGTTGGCGCGGTGTGCTTCCACGGTGCGGGCGGAGAGCTCCAGATCTTTGGCGATCTCTTTGTTCGATTTCCCTTCCATCATCAACCCCATCACTTCATGCTCGCGCGCGGAAAGCGTATTGAGCTTATCCCGTAACTGTGTGGCTTGTTGGCGCTGGTTGGCCTGCGTTTGAAACTGTGTCATCGCGCCAGAAACCGTTTCGAGCAGCAGATCCGCATCGATGGGCTTGGTTATAGCCAAGCGACATGATTTTGATAACAATTAGCTGTATTTTTTTGCCACATATCAGTCAGGGCATTGGCTGTAATCATTTTTAAGTCGGTTGGCTATATCATCGGTGTCGTCCAGTTCCAGACGGGATAAACGGCAGTTATCCAGTTTAAATGCGCTCAGCATAGGCCATGTGCTCCTAGTGCGATAACAGAGAAAGACGGAGGCGTTGAAGCACAGAAACGGTGATGACAGGGCACCAACAGGTTTCGAACCGACGGTGCTGACTCAATTTGATGACGGAGGGATACAACATCACCGATAACCACCAAGGCTACCGATATAACAGCAGGAAGCCTTAGAAATGGTTAGTAATCAATTGATTAATGAGCCAGTATCGACTGGGTGTGTCCAAGGCGGGGCCCTCCGGGAATAATGATGGGTGCATGTTACGTCGAGATGAAAAAGCCTGTCAACTTTTAAACTGTGACAGTTAAAAGATGCCCGAATTGTTCAATTCAGCCTCAAACGATAAGCACGTGCAGCGGAGGTGACTTTCCCGCGCCGCCTCCATACCGTTTAGCACTCATCGTCAGGCAGATAGGCAATCGCCCGAACCGGAAAGCCCGGCACACCGGCAAAATTGGGAAAGCTGATCTGAAGATACGCCCCGACAGCAGGCACCTGATCTAGGTTGTTCATCACCTCGACCTGCCAGGCATCGCGATCGAGCATATAGAATTCGCCAATCAGCCCATTGTTGCGACGAAAATCCACGGCGGCATCAGTGTCCAGTGTTTCATGGCCGACGGCAGCAATCTGGCGCTGTTCAAACAAAAAGCGCAATGCCTCTATGGACCAACCCGGCGTATGGCTATTGCCTTCGGCATCGTTGTTAGCAAAGGCCTGCGCATCCGGTCAGCGCTTGCTCCAACCGCTGGCGAACGCCACAAAGCAACACGATGGGATCTGACCGTATTGTTGCTCGAAATCCACAATGTCCTGCACGCCGGGACGGTAGTCGGCATCCTGTGCCACCGCCTCCTGCTTGTGGATCACGCGCAACGGCAGCAACAATGCATTGTTGGCAAGACCATCCAGACAGCGTTTGCCCAGAGAAAAATGCGTAGGGGCATCAATGTGCGTACCCGTCTGGGTTACAAAGGTGAGCTGTTGGGCAAAAAAGCCATCCTGCTCAACCGCATACAGCGTGTTGCGCTGCACGCCGGGAAACGCGCTAAAGATCGGGATTGATTCTGTTACGCTGTGCGTCAGGTCGACCCATTTCTTGCCACGCAGGGCAGTGATTATCTCGTCTAACGTCATCCCGATTGATCTCCTTTTCTGTCAAACGCGACAGTGTTGATGCCTGTGTTATACCGTCTCCAACCGCGCATAGGCGGCGACCAGCCACTTGATACCTTGTCCCTGAAAAGCGACCTGTAAACGGCAATGCTCACCGCTGCCTTCCAGATTGATGATGGTCCCTTCGCCAAATTTGTCGTGGCGCACCCGCTGGCCCAAGGCATAGCCGCTGTCACTTTGGCTCACTGGCGTACCCAAGCGCTGCTGATTGACTGGACGCGACACGCTGGCACGCAGACGCACTTCCTCCACGCATTCGACAGGCAGTTCACCAACAAAACGTGATGGGCGATGATAGGTTTCCTTGCCGTACAACCGCCGGCTTTCGGCATAAGTCAGGGTGAGCTTCTGCATGGCGCGCGTCACGCCGACATAGGCCAGACGGCGCTCTTCTTCGAGACGCCCGCCCTCATCCAGCGACATCTGGCTCGGGAACATGCCCTCTTCCATGCCAACGATAAACACCTGAGGAAACTCCAGCCCTTTGGCGGAGTGCAGCGTCATCAGTTGCACCGCATCCTGATAAGCATCGGCCTGCCCCTCCCCCGCTTCCAATGCCGCGTGAGAGAGAAACGCCTGCAACGGCATCAGATCCATGTCTTCTTCCTGATAGCTGAACTGGCGCGTTGCCGTCACCAGTTCTTCTAGGTTTTCTACCCGCGCTTGCCCTTTCTCGCCGTTTTCCTGCTCATACATCTGCCACAGGCCGGAATCTTTGATAGCGCGGTCGGTTTGCACGTGCAGCGGCAAATCGGCGGTTTCATAGGCCAGTGCTTCCACCAACTCGAGGAAGCGCTGCAACGCCGAAGCAGCTCGCCCTGCCAGCGCTTTTTCCTGCAACAGCACGCTGCTGGATTGCCACAGCGTCACCTGTCGATCGCGCGCGGTTTGACGCACCACATCCAAGGTGCGATCGCCAATACCGCGCGTTGGGGTATTCACCACGCGCTCAAAGGCAGCATCATCATTGCGGTTGGCAATCAGGCGCAAATAGGCGAGCGCATCTTTAATTTCCTGACGTTCGAAGAAGCGCATGCCGCCATAAATCCGGTACGGCATGTTCTGTTGTAGCAAGGCCTCTTCCAGCACGCGTGATTGGGCGTTGCTGCGATACAGGATTGCGTTTTCCTTGAGTGCACCGCCATTTTCCTGCCACACCTTGATGCGATTAACCACAAAACGGGCTTCATCCAGCTCATTAAACGCGCAGTACAAGGAGATTGGGTCACCCTGCGCATCTTCCGTCCACAGGTTTTTACCCAACCGCCCGCCGTTGTGTGCAATCAGCGCATTAGCCGCAATAAGAATATTGCCGGTGGAGCGATAGTTCTGCTCCAGACGAATGGTTTCGGCTTTGGGGAAGTCATTTAAAAACAGCTGGATGTTTTCCACCTGCGCCCCGCGCCAGCCATAAATTGACTGATCGTCATCACCGACGATCATCACGCTGGCGGTGTCTCCCGCCAGCATGCGAATCCAGGCGTACTGAATACGGTTGGTATCCTGAAATTCGTCCACCAGAATATTGGTAAAGCGCTCGCGGTAGTGACTGAGAATATGGGGTTTATTCAGCCACAGTTCGTGAGCGCGCAGCAGGAGTTCGGCAAAATCGACCAGTCCGGCGCGATCGCACGCTTCCTGATAGGCCTGATAGACCTTGAGCCAAGTTTGCTCAACGGTATTGCCATAGCTTTCGATATGCTGTGGGCGCAGACCTTCGTCTTTCTTGCCATTGATGTACCACATCACTTGGCGCGCCGGCCACTGTTTGTCATCCAGATTCAGCGCCCGAATCAGGCGCTTGAGCAGACGCAGCTGATCTTCACTGTCCAGAATTTGAAAATCCTGCGGCAAACCGGCATCAAGATGGTGAGTGCGCAGCAGGCGGTGCGCCAGACCGTGGAAAGTGCCGATCCACATGCCGCCCTGACTGGTGCCGATCAAATGCTCGATACGGTGGCGCATCTCCGCCGCCGCCTTGTTGGTAAACGTCACCGCCATGATGGAATAGGGCGAGCACTGCTCAACGGACGTCAACCAAGCGATACGATGCACCAGCACCCGCGTTTTGCCGCTTCCGGCACCCGCCAGTACAAGAAGATTCCCACGCGGCGCGGCAACCACATCGCGCTGTTTATTGTTCAGGTCATCAATAAGTTCAGAAACGTCCATCGGTACAGTTATCCGTTAACAGACAAGCAGTAACCCTAGGGGCACTTACTTCACTGGTGATTTATACAGCTAAATTAGCAGAATTATAGCAGCGTTGTAAGCAATGCCAACCGTGAAATTTCCACATGCGGCAATAGCCGCGCATCGTCAATCTTCATCAGGTTGCCTTTATGCAGGTTAATCCAGCACGCTTGCAAGCCATTACGCACCGCACCGGCCACGTCGGTGGTCAAGTCGTCACCCACGTGCAGAATCTGCCCCAGAGCCACGCCCAGCGCCTGCGCTGTCCGATGGTACATATCACCAAAGGGTTTGGCGCGACCGTCCGGCCCCGCGCGCAAGATAAACCGAAAGTAGCGATCCAGCCCGAAGCGGCTGGGATCGGCATTGCCATTGGTGATAGCCACCAGCGGCCAACGCTGGGACAAGGCGTGCAACGTATCATGGGTTTCCTGCGTCGGAGTAATCTGGCTGCGCCAGTGAGCAAAGTGCGCCATCGCCTGCGCTGCACCTTGGCTCGCCGTCACCGCATCCAGCCCCGCCTCCAACAACAATTGCGCGACTGCCCGCCGACGCCACTCGGTGACATCATGGTATATCTCCGGCTCCTGTTCACGCAGCGCTTCGCGAATACGCTGTAAATCGCTAGACTGCACCGCGCTCAGGGCAGGGTGAAAGGCTTGCAGAAAGCGCACCGATTCCAGTTGGGTGCGCTGAATTACTTCACGGTTATCGTACAGCGTATCGTCTAAATCAAACGTCATGGCGGCTATCGGTGCCAGTGGACGGTAAAAATGCATCATGTCTTCCCTCGTTTGGCACGCGGATGTGCGGCATCGTACACCGTCGCCAAATGCTGAAAATCCAAATGGGTATAAATTTGCGTGGTAGAAAGATTGGCATGCCCCAGCAGTTCCTGCACCGTGCGCAGGTCACCGCTTGATTCCAACATATGGGTGGCAAAAGAGTGGCGTAGCTTATGCGGATGGACGTGGCTGTTCAGCCCCTGCTTGATCCCCCACTCGGCAAAGCGCTTTTGCACGTTGCGCATCGAAATGCGCTTGCCCTGTCGGGTAATGAAGATGGCATCATCTTCCGGACCAAACAGCTCACGGCGTTCCAGCCACTCACGCAGCCAGTGCACGGCGGTACGCCCCAGCGGCAGCTTGCGCTCTTTGCTGCCCTTTCCCACGACCCACACTTGGCCGCCGTCCAAATCGACATGTCGGCACTCCATACCAACCAGTTCCGCCAAACGTAAGCCCGCGCCGTACATCACTTCCAGCATGCAGCGATCGCGTACCGCAAGCGGATCGTTGAGATCGATCTCCAGCAGGCGATTTATTTCATCCACATCCATGTTTTTCGGCAGATGTCGGCCCGCTTTGGGCGCAGAAATACCGCGCGCCGGGTTGGCGGTTAACCCCCCTTGCGCCACCTGCCAATCAAGAAAACTGCGCAGTGCCGAAAGGCGCAGCGCCAGACTTGCCGCTTGCAATCCACCGCGTTTGCTGCGCGCAGCCACTGATCTCACCCCCACCGCATCCAGCGCGTGCCAGTCGGTGATGCCCATTTCATCCAGCATGGCGGCAATGGCACCCAGTTGACGGCAGTAATTTTCCTGCGTCAGCGGACTGAGTTGGCGTTCCGCTTTCAAATAACGTAAAAACGCTGTGACCGAGGTCAACAATGGTGAAGGCAGCGCGGCGTCGCTCATGCCCGTTCGACCCAACGCACCAGCATATCCGGCAGCAGGTTGGCTAGGTGTTGCAACAGCACGGTACCCATGCCGTCTTGATAGTGATGACTGTCACGGCTACTGAAAATCACTAGGCCCAGCGAGTCGTTTTTTCCCAACAGCGACAGCGCTACGGAGCCCACCTGCCGCGCCTGCGGTAGCAGTAATAGCAGTTCCGGCCCGTTAAGGCTGCCAAGATAGTGGTTACTGTCACGCAAACGCTGTATGCGCAGCGGTTCAAACAACGAACGCGACAGCGCCAAATGGGTAAAGCGCGAAGGCGCGCTGATACGCCATTTATCACTGAACAGGCGAATATCCGCGCCAACCAACCCTTGTTGGCGTGCCCAGCGCTGTAGGCGTTCAAGCAAGTCATGCACCCCGTTAGCCGCTGACAAATCGGTTTGTAACGCCAGTAGACGACGGAACAACACTTCGTTGCCGCGCGCCTGCTCCATCAGCAAGGTGATCTCTTCTTCCAACTGCGCAATGTGGTGCCGCTGGCGCGCTAACTGCCATTCAACCAGCGAGACCGTCCCCCGCACCGGGTGCGGAATATGCATCTGCTCGACCTGCCGCGCATTGCGAATAAAGAAATCAGGGTTCTGTTGCAGGAACTGCAAAATCAGTTCGTCACTCAGTGCGCTCTGGTGTTCTGCCTGTTCCTCGACCTGCTTCATAAATGAATAAATCCATCATAGACATGGGTGGCAGGACCGGTCATATAAAGCGGATGCCCGACCCCTTTCCAATGGATATCAAGATCGCCCCCCGGTAACGAGACGCGAACTTCATCCGCCAATAGCCCTTGCTGAATGCCTACTGCCACGGCGGCACAGGCACCGCTGCCACAGGCCTGCGTTTCGCTCGCGCCACGCTCGTAAACCCGTAGGCGTATGTGGCTACGGTCAACAATCTGCATAAACCCGACGTTGACGCGCTCAGGAAAACGCTCGTGGCTTTCCAGCACCGGGCCAAGGGTTTCCACATTGGCCGTATCAACATCGTCAACCTGAATCACACAGTGGGGGTTACCCATTGAAACCACACCGCACAACACCGTATTATCGTTGGTGCGCAGGATATAGGTTTTTTCCGCCTTGGCGGCCCGAAACTGCACGCGCTGCGGTTCAAAATCCGGCTCGCCCATGTTCACCCGCACCAGCTCATCATCTGTGACGCTGAGCACCATGCGCCCGGTATGAGTACTCACCGAAATATCGCGTTTGTTGGTCAGCCCTTTGATACGCACGAAACGGGCGAAACAGCGCGCGCCGTTACCGCACTGGGCCACTTCACTGCCGTCCGCATTGAAAATGCGGTAGTGAAAATCTAGCTCAGGATCGTAAGGCGGCTCGACCACTAGCAATTGATCAAATCCTACCCCGCGGTGGCGATCCGACAAACGGCGAATCAGCTCCGGCGAAAAATAGACATTTTGTGTAACGGCATCGACAACCATAAAATCATTGCCTAAACCGTGCATTTTAGCGAACTGCATTATACTGACTCCGCTCATGTAACCGGGCGCGGTAATTGCTATCGTGACCTGTTATCCGTGATTAAAAGGCAACCGTGCCGGTTACGGGCGTATCGACGGCTTTTGATGCGTATTCTTCTGTGAGTCTGGGATGTTGGTCGGCTCACCGCTCGGCATATAAAGCGGTCCTTTCAACCCGCAACCCACCAATCCCAGCAGCATCAGCGCCAGAGAAAATGAACGAAATACCTGCTTCATGTCATTAAGACCTGTCAATCATCTATGCATGCTCTCTATAATCGCAGGTGGATCATGAAAAGCAATAGGAATCGAAAATGAACGACAGTGAATTTTATCAATTAGCGGATGCGTTAATGTTGACGATCGAAGAAGCGTTGGACGACTTCAACGGTGATGCCGATATCGATTACGAAACCAACGGCGGCGTGATGACACTGAGTTTCGAAAACGGCAGCAAGATTGTCATCAACCGCCAGGAGCCACTGCATCAGGTATGGTTGGCGACCAAAGCCGGTGGCTACCACTTTACGTATCAGCCAGACAAGGGTCAGGAGGAACAGTGGATCTGCGATCGCAGCGGCCAATCCTTTTTTGCGCTGCTGGGGCAGGCATGCAGTGCGCAGGCCGGTGAGGACGTCTCTTTCGATTAACGCGGGAAAACGCTCTGTTACCACCAAGGACAACCAGAGTGTTACAGCATGTGCAGCCGCTGTTTGATCGCGGGCGACGCGCTTTCATTGCCCGGCGATATGTTCAAATGAGATAGCGTCGTACTGCGAAAAGGAATCACCTGTGCCCGTCCATCCAACTGCACAATCTGGTAGAATTGCGGCAGGTTGAAATTGATAAAGCTGGAGCCATAGGTAAAGCGGTCATGGGACGAGGAGTAAAAACGGCTCACGTCACGTACCAGCTCTTCCTTGCTGCCTTCACAGTGGTGATAAACCTCAACGCGGTTCGACTCATCCAGAATAAAGATATTAAATCCTTGCTCTTCCGGCAGATTTTCAAAGAAGAACTGGATGATCCCTTCGCTCGCCACGCCGTCGATGACCGCTGGCAGATGAATATGGTTGGTCTCCACCTGCGTGGGCAACCCTTGCAGTTTGTTGTTGGAAATCGCGCCGTAGAACTCCACCGCATTTTCCAGCTTCTGCACCGATACGCTCAGGCGTTCGAAGAACAGACCCCAAGTCTGCCCTGCCACTTTTACCGCTTTGAAACGGCCCGGCTCTTGTCGGGTGCTGGACAGGCGTAGTTCAATGCACTCAGATACCAACTGCTGCACGCGCGTGCGAATCAAACCGCGCAGGTGTTGGCTGTAGCAGAACACTTCCAGCGATTCCGGCATCGCCGCATCCTGATGCATTTTACCCAAAATGGTTTTCAGTGCTTCCAGCACTGACTGTTCGCCATTGAAATGCAGGGTTCGCACTTCATTCCACGAATTGCGGTACAGCAGGTCAATGCTGCCCACCAGACACTGCTGCTGCTCGCCGAAACTGAACACGTCCAGATGGCGGAAATCAAAGTGCACCACCTGATTGCGGAATGCCGCCGTTGGATCGTGCTCCAGATTGACGATAATCGCCAGATGCCGAATTTCGCACGGGCTGTACAGCGCCTTGGGCGTAGGTGCCGGTAAACGCAGTGGGAAGTGGCAGGAGACGTCATCCACCAACTCGCACAGGCGGGCAATATCGATCTGTTCGCAGCCCTTGATGTGCAAGCGCGTGTTCGGCGTCAGCAGCCCGTTAAAATAGGCCCACGCCACCAGTTTGTTCAGATAGCGGTTATATTCCAGCGGCTGATGGCTGATGATGGCATCCATACACGGTGCCTGATTGTACAGATACCAGCCAGAGCGGTTGGCGCGCCCCCCCGGAACGTAGATAAAGGTCAGATCCGCTTCGGACAAGTCAGGCGAAATTTGTGGATTAAGCAGCGTCACCTTACCCGGCAGCGCTTCAAAGGCGGCATACAATTTACGCGTCAGTACACCGATATCCTGCGGACTGGCACTCACGCTCAGGTTGTTGCGCCGCGCAAAGCGGATCAGGTTGCGATAGGTTTGCATCATCGCATCGAGCAATTCATTGTGCGCTTCACGCACGCGCTCAATTTTCCAGTTGGCGCGATTATCCAGCATGGCAAGGTGTTCGCTGCTCCAGCCCCACTCTTGCACCAGTTGGCTTAGGATCTGCCGCCGCCAGCCGACGCAGGCTTTTTCGCGCGACAGTTTTTCGCAGACTTTGAGATAAAAACAACGCCGCGCCAGATCGAGGCGCGTGGGGTCTTCAATTTGCGTGAGGTATTCGGTTACCCGATCCAGCATCATACAATAAGGATCGAGTCCAAACGCCACGATCTCCCCTTTGTGCAGCCGGGCTTTGATATCCATCGACAGCAAGCGCGTGTCAGGGTATTGCCAGGAATAGGCTTCAAGCAGCAGGGTCTTCAGTACCGCTTTGTACGGGGAATCGATACTCTTATACAGCTGCCACAGACTGGCGCCGAAATACTCTTCCGCCGAGAGCGAACTCAATCCGCCAAGATCCAGCCACTCGTTGGGCGCAAGCGCACCCTGTGCGTAAAGCGACAGGACGTATTCGTCGTAATGCTCTTCTTCTTCAACCGGCACCATATGCCACAACAGGCGTTTACCGGCCATGCGCACGGCGGTGCGATAAAATTCGTCCAGCAACAGGATATGCTGCGTCGAGCCGCAGTCTTCGCCGCCCAGGCTACCACTTTCATTGTGGCGAAAACGGTTCTCGTCAATCAGGAAGAAGCTGACGTCCACCCCTTGCGCCGCCGCCCATTGCTCCAGCAGGGTACATTTTTGCTGTAAACGCTGCTGCTCTTCGTGATCTAGCCAGGATTGGTGGCACACCCAGATATCCAGATCGGAAGAGCAACTCTGGCCGATGGACGAAGTGCTGCCCATGGAGTAAACGCCGGTAATCGGCAATTCACCTTGGGAATTGATGGCAGGGATCTCTCCCCAGCGCAGTTCAATGCTGTCGATGTAGCGCTGTTGGTTTTCATCAGGCGTGAAGGCGCACACACCGTGCGGAACCTTACCTTCAAGGTAGCCCGGCATGAGCGGATGATGGTGATGCAATAATACGGGCAGAAGGCGATAAACCTGCTGAAAAGCGGGTTTCATTGCTTCCAGAGCGCGGTCAACTCGCAGTTGGTTGATCGCGTCCAGTCTCTGCTTCAAAGTCTCGATGTAGAAGTACAAGACGGTCCGCCTGATTATCCCAGTGCCTAGAAAAAACCCCGTGTTCCAAACTCATCAGCAATAGAATTAGAGGAGTGACTGATAAGTATAGTGCTGGAAACGTGATCAATTTAACACCTTGCTCATTGAGCGTAAAGAAACTAAAGAAAGTTAGCCACGATTAGCTTACTTTCTCTTATTGCCCCTCGCTCTCTGGCATGATTACGCCGCGATCCCCCCCACCTCATGGTGAAAACACGCACCTTACCGTCGCTATCCAGCACCTTCAGCGCCGGAACGCTGACACCTGAGCGTCTCAGTGATACGATGGCGCTAAATGATAAAAACGGTATTAAGCATGGTAGACAACACCCTTAGAATTGCCACCCGACAAAGCCCACTTGCACTGTGGCAAGCTCATTATGTGCAACAACAGTTGCAGCAATATTACCCCACGTTGCAGGTTGAACTGGTTCCCATGGTGACGCGCGGCGACATCATCCTGGACACGCCGCTGGCAAAAGTGGGCGGCAAGGGGCTGTTTGTTAAAGAGCTGGAGCGAGCCTTGCTGGAAGGCCGCGCGGATATCGCCGTGCACTCGATGAAGGATGTGCCGGTATCGTTCCCCGACGGGCTTGGCCTGTATACCATTTGTGAGCGTGACGATCCGCGCGATGCCTTTGTTTCGAATCAGTATGCCAGCGTGGCCGATCTCCCGCTCGAAAGCTGTGTCGGCACCTCCAGCCTGCGCCGCCAGTGCCAGTTGCGCGCTCGCCGACCCGATCTGATCATCCGCGATTTGCGCGGGAACGTTGGAACTCGCCTGAGCAAGCTGGATAACGGCGACTATGACGCCATTATTTTGGCCGTTGCTGGGCTGTCACGTCTGAATCTGTCAGAACGCATCCGCACGCCACTCACCCCGGAAGAGTCGCTGCCCGCCGTCGGTCAGGGTGCGATTGGTATCGAATGCCGGGAAAACGACGCCCGCGTGCGCGAACTGCTGGCACCGCTCAACCATGAACAGACCGCCTGCCGCGTTCTTGCTGAACGCGCCATGAATCTTCGCCTCGACGGTGGCTGCCAAGTCCCGATCGGCAGCTATGCTGAACTCAATGCCGGGCAACTCTGGCTAAGAGCCTTGGTTGGCGCACCGGATGGCAGCAAGATGATTCGCGATGAGCGCATCGGCCCCGCCAGCGAAGCGGAACGCATGGGCATCGATCTGGCTGAAGAGCTGTTAGCCAACGGCGCAGACGCTATTCTGCACGCCGTTTATCAGGGTGCAGGCTCATCATGACCATTCTGGTGACCCGCCCGTCACCAGCGGGGGAGGCACTGGTGGAACGACTGCGCAAGCTCGGCCACGCGGCTTGTCATAGCCCGCTTATCGATTTTTCCCCCGCCAGTGAATTGCCTTCCCTGTCAGCACGGCTGGCGGCGCTACGCGAGGGCGATATGCTGTTCGCGCTATCGCAGCACGCCGTGCGCTACGCCGCCGCCGCACTCACGCAAGTGGGTTTATCTTGGCCCGCCATCCCGGTTTATTACGCCATCGGACGTACCACCGCACTGGCGCTGCATCAGGCCACTTCTCGCGCCGTTGCCTATCCGCCCGATCGGGAAACCAGCGAAATGCTGCTGCAACTGCCAGAATTACAAAATATTAGTGGCAAAAACGCGCTATTATTACGAGGGAATGGCGGCAGAGAGCTGCTGGCAACAACGCTCGCTGAACGCGGCGCACAGGTCAGTTATTGTGAATGTTATCAGCGCAGTCCGGTCTATTATGATGGGCCGGAACAGAGCCGACATTGGCAGCAACTCGGTATCGATCGTCTGGTGATCACCACCGGTGATATGCTGCATCAGCTGTATGCGCTGGTGCCACATTATTATCGCGAATCCTGGCTGCTCCACTGCCAGGTTATCGTTGTTAGCGAACGGTTGGCGCTAGAGGCACGCCAGCTTGGCTGGCGTGATGTGCTTATCGCGGACAATGCCGATAACGACGCGCTTGTGCGTCTGCTATCGTGACTGCACGGCCAACCGTACAACAAACCAGACCATGGGATGACCCATTATGACGGAACACCATACCCCTTCAACCCCATCGGAAACGGTGACAGAACGCCCTGATGCCACGTTTTCGTCCTCCGACGCCGCGTCAGCGGATGAACCGCGCAGGGACCGTACGGGACATGGCCGCGTGCTGGGTGGCGTTGCCATTGCTATCGCCCTGCTGTTAAGCTGGGGCGTGTACTATCTCAGACAGCAGCAGGAGAAACAAAACGCCGCGTCCATGGCTCAAATGAAGGGCGAGTTGGCAGCGCTACAGCAACAGTATCAGCAGGATAAAACGGCGTGGCAGGCCGCGCTGGCACAACAAAAACAGTGGCAGGACAGCACCACGAACCAGCTGAACGGGGTCACGCGGGAATCCAGCGAACTTAGCCAGAAACTGGCCGCCCTTTCCAACCACGACATCAGCACTTGGCTGCTGGCGCAGGCGGATTTTCTGATCAAACTGGCCGGGCGCAAGCTGTGGAGTGATAAGGATGTACTGACCGCGGGCGCACTGCTGAAGAGCGCCGATGGTAGTCTGGCTGACATGAACGATCCTAGCCTGCTTGAGCTGCGCCGCGCCATTGCCAACGATATCAGCGCGCTGGCGTCAGTCGGTCAGGTGGATTTCGACGGTATTATTTTGCGGGTGAATCAGTTAACCGATCAGGTCGACAATCTGCGTCTGGCCGATAACACCCAGGACGATGATGCGCCAATGGATGAAACCGACGGCGAGCTTTCAGCCACACTCAGCGAATGGCGACAGAACCTGAGCAAAAGCTGGCACAACTTCATGTCCGATTTTATTACCATTCGCCGACGTGACAGCAATGCCGAACCCCTGCTGGCGCCGAATCAGGATTTCTACCTGCGTGAAAATATCCGAGCGCGCCTGCTGACCGCCGCACAGGCCGTGCCGCGTCATCAGAACGAGACCTTCAAACAGTCGCTGGAAGCGGTATCCACCTGGGTGCGGGCCTATTTTGATATCAGCGATCCGGGCACCAAAGCCTTTCTGGAACAGGTTGACAGCTTAAGCCAGCAGCCCGTCTCTCTGGATGTTCCTACTACGCTGCAAAGCCAGCCGCTGCTGGAAAAACTGATGCAAACGCGAGTGCGTAATCTGCTGGCGCAATCGCCGGCGCTGCAACAGGAGGGCTGATCATGCTGAAAGTGCTGTTCTTGTTCCTGATCCTTATTGCTGGCGTAGTGCTTGGCCCGATGCTCGCAGGACATCAGGGCTATGTACTGGTGCAAACCGACACCTACAACATCGAAACCAGCGTTACCGGATTGGTTATCATGCTGGTGCTGCTGTTGGTCGTCCTGTTTGCGCTGGAGTGGCTGTTGCGCCGCGTATTTCGCACCGGCGCACGCACCCGCGGCTGGTTCTTGGGCCGTAAACGCACACGCGCCAGAAAACAGACCAAAGCAGCCCTGCTTAAACTGGCTGAGGGCGATTATCTTCAGGTTGAAAAACTGCTGACGCGTAACGCGGATGACGCAGAGCAACCGGTGGTGAACTATCTGTTGGCTGCCGAAGCCGCGCAGCAGCGCGGTGATGAATTTCGCACCCGACAATATCTGGAGCGAGCGGCTGAAATGGCCGACACCGATCAGCTGCCGGTAGACATCACCCGCGTACGCATCCAACTGGCTCGTAATGAGGATCATGCCGCACGCCATGGCGTCGATCGTTTGCTGGCATACGCACCGCGCCATCCTGAAGTATTACGGTTAGCGGAACTGGCGTTCCAACGTACCCACGATTACGGTGCGCTGTTAGATATTCTGCCTGCCATGCGCAAAACCCAGATTCGTACTGAGGAGGAGTTGGAGGCATTGCGCCAATCCGCCCTGCTCGGTCTGATGGAACAAGCGATGGCGGAACACCTTAATTGCCTGTGACGATCACCATACCGCCCAGCAGATTGTGATCGATGGATTGAAACGTCACTACGATGAACGTCTGGTACTGCTAATGCCACGTCTGGCCGCAGGCGAACCGGCCTCATTGGAAAAACTCCTGCGCCAGTTGCTAAAACAGCACGATAACAGCGCGTTGCTGCACAGTACCTTGGGACAGTTAATGCTGAAACAGGGGGAATGGCAGCAGGCCAGTGATGCGTTTGCGGCAGCGTTGGCGCTGCGCCCGGATGCCTTTGATCATCTGCGCCAAGCGGAAGAAGCGGCACAGATGCGTCGCGAAGGGCTGTTACTTACACTACAAACCCCGTCTTAATCGCGCTCCCCGCTGCCCAACATTTTGGGGCAGCGCTATCCCATCAGCGAAAGAGACTCTCTTTTATACCGTTACGCAATATATAGCAAAGCGACTTAATTTTGATTACACCATATGGACTGAGAACAAAATCTCTGTATCGCAACCACTCTCTCTTTTTTTGCTTTTTGCTTGTGCCCATTTATGCTCAATGGGGTTAAGATCTGGCCAATATGTAGGCAAATACTCCACCATATACCCTGCATCGATGATGACTTGTTGAATATTATGTTTTTTGTGAAAAGTTGCATTGTCCATCACGATTACACTGTTTTTAGGGAGTACTGGGATAAGGACTTGTGTGACCCAGGAATAGAAAACATCGCTGTTAATATTGATATCAAATAATTCGATAGCAAACAGCGTTGTGCCTAATAACGCGCCGATAACATTTGTTCTTCCCTTGGCTCCCCCGTTCTTCAGCCCAAAACACCGTTGACCTTTTGGGGAATAGCCGTGAGTCCGTGGGGTATCGTGTGGAAAACCACTTTCATCAATAAAAACAATAGGCTTACCTTCTTTTTCATACTGTTGTATTTTTTGTTGAAATGCTTGCCGGGCGCTTCCGTCGGCTTTCGGATGACGTAGCGTTTTTTTTATAGGTCAATCCCAGCTTTTTAAGAGCTTGCCAAATGGCCTTCTGACAAACGCCAAAATGCTCTGCACGTTCTTTTTGGTAAGCATCTGGATATGGTTCAACATCTTTTATCAACTCAGATTTATCGCTCTTTCGCTGACGCGTGGTCGATGCTTTTGACGCTATTTGATTAATCCAACGCGATACAGAGGCAGGGCCAATCCGAAATTGCTTCGCTGTTTCTCGGATACTCAACCCTTCTTCTTCCCGTGTAGATATCACTTTACGTCTAAAATCAATTGAATAGCTCATTTAAATAATGTAATCAAAATTAAGTCGTTTAGCTATATTCGGCCCATCCCTAGGCCCACCGCTTACGAGGTTGCCGCACGCGGCGTTCAAATCTGCTCCCGGCAGATTTGTCACCCGAATCACTTATAGCCAATCGACATTATTTTGATAACAATTAGCTGTATTTTTTTGCCACATATCAGGGCATTGGCTGTAATCATTTTTAAGTCGTTTAGCTATGCCTGAGTAAGCTCATCGGGATGAATGAACCTCATTCCTGAGGTTCACCCTACGGACCAGCGCAAGCGCTGTCCAAATTTGTTCCAGACAAATTTGTCACTCACTTGCCGCCTTCCTGCAACTCGAATTATTTAGGGTATAGCTAAACAACTTAATTTTGATTACATTATTTAAATGAGCTATTCAATTGATTTTAGACGTAAAGTGATATCTACACGGGAAGAAGAAGGGTTGAGTATCCGAGAAACAGCGAAGCAATTTCGGATTGGCCCTGCCTCTGTATCGCGTTGGATTAATCAAATAGCGTCAAAAGCATCGACCACGCGTCAGCGAAAGAGCGATAAATCTGAGTTGATAAAAGATGTTGAACCATATCCAGATGCTTACCAAAAAGAACGTGCAGAGCGTTTTGGCGTTTGTCAGAAGGCCATTTGGCAAGCTCTTAAAAAGCTGGGATTGACCTATAAAAAAAACGCTACGTCATCCGAAAGCCGACGGAAGCGCCCGGCAAGCATTTCAACAAAAAATACAACAGTATGAAAAAGAAGGTAAACCTATTGTTTTTATTGATGAAAGTGGCTTTCCATACGATACGAGCCTGTTTAAAATTTTGTGTAAATGCCTTTCCTCAGAAGTGACTGTCAAGGCGGTCACCGAACTCGATAATAAAGCGACTCATTGCCATACGCCAGTCCTGTAAGGGCATCGTCCATTTCTGTGATGCCACCTGGATTGCCAGCCATACGACCTTCTTCACCGAGTCATCAGTCGGGAACACCTTGCGTTTCTTGATTGCATGCCGGAGCACGCTGTTCAGTGATTCTATAGCGTTCGTCGTGTAGATTACCTTGCGAAGTTCCTGCGGGTACGAGAAGAATGTCGACAGGTTGGCCCAGTTTGACTGCCAGCTCCGGCTTATCTGCGGATAGCGGTGATCCCATGTCCCACCGAACGTCTCCAGCGCCTGAAGCGAGGCCTCTTCGCTTGAAGCCTGATACACTGCTTTGAGGTCGCGTCTTACCGCCTTATAGTCCTTTCAGGCAACGAAGCGCAGACTGTTGCGCATCATGTGCACGATGCACAACTGGATGCGGGCTTCCGGGTAGATCGTGTTAATGGCATCCGGGAACCCTTTCAGGCCGTCCACACAGGCAATGAGGATGTCGGTCAGGCCACGGTTTTTCAGTTCTGTCAGCACGTTCAGCCAGAACTTTGCGCCTTCATTTTCGGCCAGCCACATCCCCAGTAGCTCTTTCTGGCCTTCGATATTGATACCCAGCGCCAGGAACACAGACTTATTGATAACGCAGCTGTCCTGCCGGACTTTCAGAACGATACAGTCAAGGTAAACAATGGGATAAACCGTATCCAGGGGGCGATTTTGCCATTCAACAACCGGCTCCATAACGGCATCGCTGACCTTCGATACCAGGGCGGGTGAGACATCCGCGTCATACAGCTCTTTGAACGCAGCGGCAATTTTGCGGGTGGTCATCCCTTTGGCATACAAAGATAAAATCTGGTTATCCATCCCGGTGAGCCGGGTCCTGGTTCTTCTTGAGCAGTTGCGGTTCAAAGGAAGCATCACGATCACGTGGTGTACGCAGTTCCAGCGGACCATCGCCGGTGGTATAGCCAACCGACTTAAAAATGATTACAACAGATACCCTGATATGCGGCAAAAAAGCATAGCTGGCTGTTATCAAAATAATGTCGGTTGGCTATAGTTCCAGATTTGGACTGGTGCTTCTCATGCCCGAGGTGATGGGTCATTTCAGCATTAAGGGCAGCTTCAACGCAGATCTTTTTCAGCAGGCGATCAAACTGGTTGAGAGCGTCAGGGGTTTTGAGATTTTTGGCCAGCTCGTTAGCCAGAGCCTGTAACTGTTTTTCGTCCATAAAGTAACCTGCTTTTGATGTTGGATTGAACATATCAAAATCAGGCAATTACACAATCTCGTGTACAGGCTCTTGAGCATCAGCCAGCGCATTATGTACCACGCCGTCAAATGGCATATCACGTTTCGGATCATACCCCAAAATAGAGAGCCCAAGTTCGACTACCGTGCGAACGTCTCACTCATGCCAGAATTTCTACGGCACCGAAGGGCTGTTGACTCAAAAGCATCGCGCAGTATCACACAGTCGAATCCCGAGCCGTTACCCCAAACCTGCGGAGTGTCCTGTTCGTGCTGCTGATGTTCTTCCAGCCATTCAGAAAAATCGACCAGTGCACGGGAGAGTGATACAACCTGCTCATCGGAGGAGAAAACCTGTCGTGTTGCTTCGGACTGTAAAATCCACCATTTCACTGTCCCGGCATCCAGCACGCCGAATTTTGCGGCATCTTCCAAATCACCGATACAGTAGAAATTACTGGAAATTATCCCGGTATCAGGCTCAAACAGCACAGCACCGATAGCAACAATTGCGGCATGACTGCTCGTCGCCATTGTCTCCAGATCAAGCATAACATGCATACTTAATCTGTACTAGCTCAGACCTGATCTGACAGTTACCGATTATTTATACAAGTGTCTGTCAGATTACATCTGGTTCAGATTCTTTTCTGCCCAGATCCGTTTTCCATCGAGTAAAGTGACCATCGGCGTACGCCCGCAGCACATTTTTCCCTGATGAGTTCGCTCAGTATTGTAATGCCACAACCAGTTGTCCAGATCTACCTGCAGGCTTTCCAGGTCTCCATATAACTTCTTGCGGAACGTAACCTGATAAAAATCCTGCAAAATGGTTTTATGGAAGCGCTCGCAGATGCCGTTCGTCTGCGGAGACATCGCCTTCGTTTTCGTATGCTCGATATCGTTGATAGCCAGATAAAGCTGATAATCATGCTGCTCCACTTTACCACAGTACTCCGTACCCCTGTCGGTCAGTATTCTCAGCACCGGCAGTCCCTGAGCCTTGTAGAACGGGAGTACGCGATCATTGAGCAGGTCGGCGGCGGTGAGCGGTGTTTTATTCGTATACAGCTTGCAGTGTGCCACTTTCGAGTACGTATCCACGAACGTCTGCTGGTAGATACGGCCCACCCCCTTCAGATTGCCCACGTAGAAGGTGTCCTGCGAGCCCAGATACCCGGGATGTGCCGTCTCGATTTCACCGCAGGCCTCATCATCGTGCGCCTTCTTCTCCAGGGCTGCGATTTGAGCGTCGGTAAGGACAATGCCTTCTCTGGCGACCTTTTCCTCAAGCGCCTTCAGGCGTTTACGGAAGTTCTCCAGGTCGTGTCGTTGCCAGATGGAGCGCACGCCGCTGCCGGAGATAAACACGCCTTTTTTACACAGCTCATTACAGGTCCGGTGCTGCCCATGGGGCGGGAACTCAATAGCATAATCAACAACCGTGCGTTCAGTGGCTTCGTCGGCGCGGTTCTTCAGGTTCGGAACCCGGCGGTTCTGGTTAACCAGCGCATCAATGGCGCCTTCAGCAGCCAGTTCCTGATAACGGTAAAATGTATCGCGTGACACGCCCATGCTCTTGCAGGCTTTTGATACGTTACCGAGTTCTTCGGCGAGATTGAGCAGGCCGGCTTTGTGTTTGATAATGGGATTGTTAGTATGAAGCATGAGAGTTACCTCGCGTTTTGTTTAAGGATTAGACACCCATATCAAAACCGGTAACTCTCAACCTTTCAAGGTCCAGTGTCAGATCTAGTCGCGACTAATACAAATCAAGAAACGCAAGGTGTTCCCGACTGATGACTCGGTGAAGAAGGTCGTATGGCTGGCAATCCAAGCGGCATCACAGAAATGGACGATGCTCTTACAGGACTGGCGTAGGCAATGAGTCGCTTTATTATCGAGTTCGGTGACCGCCTTGACGGTCACTTCTGAGGAAAGGCATTTACACAAAATCTTAAACAGGCTCCCAAGTACTGCTTATTGCTGTGTGTTGTCTTTATGCCATTTCATGTTAATGGACTGTCTTTCTGGTTGTATTCTTCACTATTGCACGACATTTTCAGTACGTATTTTTCCGGGTGTTGCTAAGAGTCCTTTCGTATGCCATTGAGACAGCCGCTGGCATACCTGCTCAGTTCACATTTTCTGCTCTGAGCGCTGTTCTCATCACACGATCTACTTAAATAACAAGGACATTATTGTGATCTGTGTCGTGAGGCGCTGTTTTGTGGTCAACTAAATGATCCCCTGGTGTTGGCACGTCTGTATTTAATGTATACAATTCACAGTACAAAAGCAAGTCCAATTAAATGCCATTTAGATACCAATACCAGTCCTGAGTCTTGTTTCGTGCTAATGTGCTCTTGCCATGTTGACACCTGTCGGGGGGATGCTTCCCGTGGCGTAAAAAAACACTATAAGGCCGTACTATGCAGGAGCTATTTCGTTGGGTCAGGCAAACACTTGAAAAACCCTCTACAGCGCCGCGCTATATGCAATTGGCGATGGTTTTGGAGCAGGGTATTAACCAGAACAAAGCGCTGGCGGGGCAGTTTTTTCCTGCTGAACGTGCGATCGCGCAGCAGCTGGACATTTCTCGCGTTACGGTCTCTCGCGCATTGTTGCTGTTGGAAGAAAAAGGATTGATTGTGCGCCAGCAGGGCGTCGGGACGCGTATCAGCCAGCATCTTGACTATTCACTGGATGATGAAGAAGGCGGGTTCACCAAGCTGGTGTTGCAAGCCGGAGGTATTGCCGGTAATCGCTGGCTGGAGCGCACCACCACGCGGTTACCGGATGACGTCGCCAGCAGCGTTCCTGCCTTGAAAGGTGAGCGCGTGACCAAACTGCGGCGTGTACGATTGATCAACGGTGAACCCGTCTCGCTGGAAACGACATGGATCCCGTTGGCGCTGTTGCCTGCGCCGGAAATTCTGGAGCACTCGCTCTATCAATACTGGGCGGAACGTGGGATTCTCCCGGAGAAAAAGAAGGTGCGCATCAAGGCGATTGCCTGTCAGGCTGAAACCGCGCGTTTGTTAAATATTCAGCCAGGCATGCCGCTGCTGTTTTATCGCCAGCATACCTATAACGCGCAAAATGGCTTGCTCGAATATTGTGAAATTTATTGCCGCAGTGATATCTACGAAATACAGATATCCGACTGAAACCGTGTCTTAGCCAGCCTCGTTGCCATTGAGGCTGGCTGTCTCGTCAGATTACTGACAACCGCCGTGGTCATGGCAGTATACCCACTCCGCTGAACCCACATCCGGACCTGTTGCCGGGTCGTCGAAATACATCCGATCGTAGCCTATGTGTGCGTTATAGCCAAGCGACATTATTTTGATAACAATTAGCTGTATTTTTTTGCCACATATCAGGGCATTGGCTGTAATCATTTTTAAGTCGGTTTGCTATAGCAACTCTTCGACGCTTTTTGCACGTTTCAGATAAGGCGGCAACAACGCGCTGTTGAAGCATATTTCGTTGCCGCTGCGCTCCCTGACCTTAGGCACTTTAATTTCAACATCCCCAATACCCGTCTGTATGGTTCGCTGTGGCAAATAGCCGTTACGAACGACAGCATGATGCCCGTCGTCAAGGCGGCGTTCAGCATGTTGTTGCAGCATGGCTTCGAGCTCAACGTCAACGGCGGCAGCTATCAGTTGCCTGGCACCATTACGAATGGCAAGGGATCACCGGCAATATCTGGTTCTGCGGAGAGCTGTAGGGTAGACTTTTTCATGGGGTATCATCTCTCTGTTGTTGAAATCATCCACGAAATCAATCAGCAGGATACGCCACCCTCCCCGAAACCCCGTACACCAGAAATGAGCATAACTCGTCACTGAATGGATAAGATGTAATCTCGAGATGTATTTACAATATGCTCATGTTGATATAGTTACCCTACTAGAAAATCTAATCAGATTTTATGCGAAAACGAAAAAAATCCGGCCTGAGTAGAGTAGGGGCCGGTAATTACGGAACACTGTTTTTATTTGTAATCGAGGTTAGCCATGGCTTGGTTATCGACAGACTAAATACTCACCATTTCAATATGTTATGTAACATAATGAACATTATCCTGCTTCAGGGGATTCATATTGTGCTACTTCATTGTGGCTAGGTAGTGACGTCAATGAAGGTGGAGTGTAGAGTGTAGCTGCAACCAAAGAAGAAACTCCTACGCAAATAAGTCCAGGATTTACAGTGATTACTCCAACAAGCATTGATGCAAATCCAATACCCGTTACAATGTTTCTAGGATGTTTTTTGATAAATGCAATTGTCGTGTTGCTTATCTTTTTGATTTTATTTGCTAGTCCTAACAGTTTACCATTGCCTGCAAGTTGCTTTACAGTGCATTCTTTTATTCTGCTATAATTATTATTTATTACATTGAATCCGACGCTTGACATGGATGCAATCTTCATAGCGTTTGCTCCTAATAGAAATTAGATAGCTGTCTCCTATTACATTTAACCATTTTATTGAAGTCGGTAAAATGATCTGCGGCACATTTCGCAGAATCTCCCCTGAGCCTGCACAATTATATTTCTGGATGCTTGTGCATTGCCGAGGTTCCTGCTGGCAAATTTGTGCGCCTTGGCTGTGCAGGTTACACTTCCCCAAAACAGGAGAATCCCCACATGGGCCAAGTCGCATTTGATACACAAGAGTTTGTTGAGACGCTAGAGAACGCCGGTTTGCCAAAAGACCAGGCGCGGGCGATCTCCATCGCCGTTCGCAAGTCTCACGAGGTGGCTGATGTTGCGACCCGGCGTGACCTTGAGGATGCGAAGAAGGATATTGAGGCTGGATTTCAAAAGGGGATTGCTCGCTTTGAAAAGCATGAAGCTCAGATGCAATCTCGGTTTGAAAAAGTCGATATCCATATAGCGGAGATACGCAAGGACACCGCAGCCCAGTTCGAGAAAACCGACGCCAAAATCGCAGAAGTCCGCAAGGATTTGGCCTTTGACATCGCCGATGCCCGCAAAGAGGCCGCGGCAAGGGCGGACAGAACGGATGCGCAGATTGCATTGATTCGCAAAGAGCAAGCAGCGGACGTAGCGCTACTCCGCAAGGACGTCGAAAGCCTCACCAACAGGCTCCTCATCAAAA
Organism: Symbiopectobacterium sp. RP; assembly: GCF_050472005.1. Taxonomy (NCBI): domain Bacteria; kingdom Pseudomonadati; phylum Pseudomonadota; class Gammaproteobacteria; order Enterobacterales; family Enterobacteriaceae; genus Symbiopectobacterium; species Symbiopectobacterium sp. RP. Next base: position 874,301 of record NZ_JBGOGS010000002.1, read on the forward strand.
TGGCGAGTATCATGGTGGGTGTAATTGGTGTTGCCACTGCGATTATCAAACTCTTCTGACACCAAAAAAACCTGCTACGCACCAAACAAAGAGCCACCGATGACCGAACAAAATCGCCAAAAACTGAGCATCAGGCGCAAGCCAAAAGTTTACGTCAACCCAAAGCTCGTTGATAAGCCTGCACCACAACCCCCAAAACCCGCTAAGCAACCAAAGGTCAAAGAGCCGAAGCCCAAACAGGTACCACCCAAGCCATTGAGCCGGGAAGAGCGTATCGCTAAAAAACGGGCGAAAAAACTTCAACAGGCTCAGGAGGCCATCGCCAGTCTGATTGCCCACTGGCCGCAACTCTTCAGTCTCGACCATCCAAAACCGCTGAAGATTGGCATTGCAGATGACATCCTTGAAGATATCAGGACTCGTGAACTGGACTTATCCCGCGCCAAGGTGAGCGCCGCGCTCATGTTTTACACCCAAACCCTGGCTTATCAAAAAGCGGTGTTTTCTGGCGGTTCACGTTTCGACCTGAACGGTCAGCCCAGCGGCGAGATCACGCCAGAGCAGCAGACACACGCTTCAGGGCAGGAAAAGCCTTGAAAGAGGCCGTGAAGTAGAAAAACAGCGCGTTGCCGATGAGGGCGGGTAAATTTCTGGGGCCGGAACGGTTGAATGTGAAGCTTGGTCTTACCACTGAATTTTAAAGTACCATGTAATCATGTAGGGGATTAAGTGTATTAGTCGCGACTAGATCTGACACTGGACCTTGAAAGGTTGAGAGTTACCGGTTTTGATATGGGTGTCTAATCCTTAAACAAAACGCGAGGTAACTCTCATGCTTCATACTAACAATCCCATTATCAAACACAAAGCCGGCCTGCTCAATCTCGCCGAAGAACTCGGTAACGTATCAAAAGCCTGCAAGAGCATGGGCGTGTCACGCGATACATTTTACCGTTATCAGGAACTGGCTGCTGAAGGCGCCATTGATGCGCTGGTTAACCAGAACCGCCGGGTTCCGAACCTGAAGAACCGCGCCGACGAAGCCACTGAACGCACGGTTGTTGATTATGCTATTGAGTTCCCGCCCCATGGGCAGCACCGGACCAGTAATGAGCTGTGTAAAAAAGGCGTGTCTATCTCCGGCAGCGGCGTGCGCTCCATCTGGCAACGACACGACCTGGAGAACTTCCGTAAACGCCTGAAGGCGCTTGAGGAAAAGGTCGCCAGAGAAGGCATTGTCCTTACCGACGCTCAAATCGCAGCCCTGGAGAAGAAGGCGCACGATGATGAGGCCTGCGGTGAAATCGAGACGGCACATCCCGGGTATCTGGGCTCGCAGGACACCTTCTACGTGGGCAATCTGAAGGGGGTGGGCCGTATCTACCAGCAGACGTTCGTGGATACGTACTCGAAAGTGGCACACTGCAAGCTGTATACGAATAAAACACCGCTCACCGCCGCCGACCTGCTCAATGATAGCGTACTCCCGTTCTACGAGGCTCAGGGACTGCCGGTGCTGAGAATACTGACCGACAGGGGTACGGAGTACTGTGGTAAAGTGGAGCAGCATGATTATCAGCTTTATCTGGCTATCAACGATATCGAGCATACGAAAACGAAGGCGATGTCTCCGCAGACGAACGGCATCTGCGAGCGCTTCCATAAAACCATTTTGCAGGATTTTTATCAGGTTACGTTCGGCAAGAAGTTATATGGAGACCTGGAAAGCCTGCAGGTAGATCTGGACAACTGGTTGTGGCATTACAATAATGAGCGAACTCATCAGGGAAAAATGTGCTGCAGGCGTACGCCGATGGCCACTTTACTCGATGGAAAACGGAGCTGGGCAGAAAAGAATCTGAACCAGATGTAATCTGACAGACACCTGTATAAATAATCGGTAACTGTCAGCTCAGGTCTGAGCTAGTACACTTGATTGCATGCTGGAGCACGCTGTTCAGTGATTCTATAGCGTTCGTCGTGTAGATTACCTTGCGAAGTTCTTGGGGGTACGAGAAGAATGTCGACAGGTTGGCCCAGTTTGACTGCCAGCTCCGGCTTATCTGCGGATAGCGGTGATCCCATGTCCCACCGAACGTCTCCAGCGCCTGAAGCCATAGGTATCTACACATCATATAGAACTTTTGGGTAATCATCGGAGCAGATCAACACAGTTGCTTCAAAATCAGGTCTCCATGGCAAAACAAAATTTTAAAATCACCAACTGGCCCTCTTATAACAAGGCCCTCAAGCAGCGCGGTTCTCTAACCGTATGGCTAGATGAATCAGCCATTGCTGCATGGACGGAAAAAACACTACTGAACGGCGTAGACGACCGCTCCACTACTCAGATATGGCCATCACCACAGTCCTGATGATGAAACGCGTGTTTGGCCTTTCATTGAGGGCTTTACAGGGCTTTGGTGACTCGATTTTTAAACTGATTAAATTGTCGCTGCATTGTCCAGACTATTCGCTGCTCAGCAAGCGAGCAAAGACAGTGAACATCAGCATAAAAACGCCAACCCGTGGTGAAATCTCACATCTGGTCATTGATGGAACCGGCCTGAAGGTCTTTGGCGAAGGCGAATGGAAAGTCCGGCAGTATGGTGCCGACAGACGCAGGGTATGGCGTAAGCTGCACCTGGCAGTAGACAGTGTGACGCATGAGATTATCTGTGTGGATTTGTCGCTCAGTGGTACGACTGATGCCCAAGCTCTACCGGCGCTGATAAACCAGACCCACCGGAAAATCAGAGAGGCATCGGCTGACGGCGCTTAGGATACAGTTTACTGCTATGATGCTCTGGTGAGGAAGAAAATAAGGCCGCTTATCCCGCCACGAAGGGGGGCGCAATATTGGCAAGATCGCTACCACGAGCGTAACCACGCTGTTGCAAATTAGCGCATTAGCGGTATCTGGAAAAAGAAAGTGGGCTATCACCGGCGCTCAGTGGCTGAAACGGCCATGTTCCGGTTCAAAAGGCTTCTGGGTGGTCATCTAAGTCTGAGAGACTACGATGGTCAGGTGGGTGAAGCCATGGCCATGGTCAAAGCGCTTAACCTGATCACGCTATTAGGAATGCCGAACAGTATTCGCATCACGTAACAATCGACCCGTATGGGGCGCAGTCGTTACAAGTTCTGATTTATTCAACAAAGCCCATAAAGAGTTAAAAACCACCATAGCTAAGTGGGCAAGTTCTTCCGGGGTATAGTCTGCTAATAACGTCAAGGTATAGCCAATCGACATTATTTTGATAACAATTAGCTGTATTTTTTTGCCACATATCAGGGAATTGGCGGTAATCATTTTTAAGTCGGTTGGCTATATCACTTTACGTCTAAAATTAATTGAATAGCTCATTTAAATAATGTAATCAAAATTAAGTCGTTTGTCTATGTGCGGCAAAAAAAAGCATAGCTGGCTGTTATCAAAATAATGTCGGTTGGCTATACCTTTGTGGCACAAGGGAATATTTACGGATATCAGTTTGAAATGCTGGCAGGTAACGCGAAATAAAAAGCAAACAATAAAGGCCGCTTTCGCGGCCTTTATATCTTTATTAATATACTGAAATAAAATGATTTATTTTTTATAATGGCCACTTATTGACCACGCATCAAATCAGGACCGCATTGTTCCGCTCCTTTCATTCATCGCCACGTAAAGCACCATTCTGCACATTACACCAGTTGATTTTATCTTGCGCCTTGAGGTTAATTGCGTGCTTTGCTTTTCGCACAATAGCCCGGATAAACTAAGCCTCATGTTTGAACTTGCTACACAAGCGAGGAAATTAGCAGGAGCCATTATGGGATTATTGAACCGGAACGATATTGAAATCGAAATCAGTCTTTGTACTCGCGATGAGGCACCTAACACCGCGAAGGTAAAACTACGTGATGTCGAGGACGCCGAGGTGTGCGAACGTCTGCTGGATAAACTCGCCGCAGTGGTGATAAACCCCAGACAGGACACGCCGTAAATGACGCTTATACCTGGGATTCATCGCTATCATCGACCAGCACCAAATAAAGCTGATCCCGCCCGTAGTGAGAGGCCGGAAACGCGTCGCGGGGAATAAAGTCATCCGACAGGGGGCCCTCCCCACTGTTCTGCTTTGAGGTGAACTTTTCAAAAGCTTCCATCGTGGTAAAGCACACACCGCACGCCAGATTGTTACACTGGTAGTACTTGCGTCGTACCGTATTGGTGTCGTTCATTTTTGTACTGGTGCGAGTACGGCCTGACGCGCCGCAAAGTGGGCATCTGAACATGTGATGGCTCTCCTGCTGGACGTGAACTCACGATTATTCTATTCACTTTCTGCAATCCAGTCAGATATTTTCGCTTCCAGCTCCAGACGTGTGGTAAATCCACTGCCGTCAATCACATGCTCCGCGCGTGAAATAATCCATTGCTGATTATCTATCTCCGCTTTAAAGCCGGTGACGGTGCCGTGCATTTCCGGGTACAACTCAGCGCGGCCATGCGCCAGGGTGATAGAGAACTCGCCAGCACCCCGTTGAAGCTGTTGCCATTTTGCTGCCGCGGCACGTTTGGCGGCGGTTTCATTCTGGTAGGTTTTACGCAGCACATACACGTTGCCGTCGGCACCCTCCCTGTATTCACCCTCACGGCGGCGGCTTTTCTCCTTTTTCGGTTTGGCCCTGGTTGTGCGCCGTTTTACGCTGACTTTCTTTTTTTTACCAAAATTGAGATCCAGCCAGTAGGCGCGCGCACCGGTGTAAGCATCACGATCCGCAATGCGGAAGCGGTGCCCATCACCGCTGCTGCGGGTAATACTGAATGATGGCAGTGCCTTGCCGGATGCTGTTACCCCGCCGCCAGGCAGAATAAATAACAACGCCCCGTTTTTAACCGTGGCGATCGCGCCCAGCATTTCTGCCATTCGGGTTAAAAACGACATATCGCTTTCCTGTGTCTGGTCGGCGTGGTCAATGTCAATGTTCATCAGCCTGTCGCTGATTTGCGCTTTCAGCCCGTAACGGTGCGCGATGGCAGACACCACACGCTCAACAGTCACATCGTGCCAGGACACCTCACGCTTGACGTTAAATTCATCACGAAAATCGGCGCTACGGGCCGTGATGTTAAGCACATCCGGCGGGCCTTCATGGGCGACTTCATCAACGGTATACCGTCCCTTGTAAATCAACGGGTCACCCAGCCAGCCAATGGACAGGGCAATCTCCGCCCCGCGTGAGGGCAGACCGATCAGACCATCGGTGTCATCCAGTGAGATCGTCAACTGGTCAGCATCAAACCCGCGATTATCGGTCAGCGAGAGTGACATCAAACGGTCGCTTAATGCGTTAAGCGATTTACCGCCCAGCGTGATGTCAAACGCCGGGACTTTTACCGCGCCAGCAAGGGGGGTGTTGTCACCTGTGATCTTGCTGATCAACGTGTCTGCCAATCCTGAAAGTGCCATATCGCCCCCGTCTTTTGTCGCATGATTTCACACGCGCGGGCGGGGAAAAATGGCTTTTTGTTGTCGCCCGCCTCTCAGGCCTCAAAGGGCATGATTTGGGGGTAAAAATGCGGGATTATCACCGCGAACCGAACTCAATAACGTAATGGTGGTTAACATGTCAGAGGCACGTTTCCACGGTGTACGCGTTCGCGAGAATACCGACCTCGTTACCGCAATCAATGACATTGATTCCAGTGTGATTGGCGTGGTGTGCGTGGCGGATGACGCAGACCCGAACACCTTTCCCCTGAATACCCCCGTGCTACTGACACGGGTGAACAGTGTACTTGGCAAGGCGGGTAAAACCGGCTCCCTGTACAAAACGCTAAAAGCCATTTCTGACCAGACCAGCCCCAAGGTCATTGTGGTGCGTGTCGCGGCAGCAACGGAAGACGGCGAAAAGACGCAATCTCAATTGATTATCGGCGGCACGCTGGCTGATGGCAGCTATACCGGCATGTATGCCTTGCTGACAGCAGAAGCCAGGGTTAACTATCGCCCGCGCGTGTTGGCCGTTCCCGACCATGACACTGAGGAAGTGACCGCCGCCCTGTGCGGCATTGCGCAGAACCTGCGGGCATTCGTTTATGCTGGGTGCCATGCCTGCACGACCATGGCGGAGGCCATCGCCTATCGTGGAAAATTTGCCTGTCGCGAGTTAATGCTGATTTGGCCGGACGTTATCGCCTATAACCCGTTGACCGGTGAAAATGAAACCTTCCCGGCCCCGGCGTATGCCTGCGGTTTACGTGCGGCCATTGATAACGATCAGGGCTGGCACAAGTCACTGTCCAACGTGCCGTTGAATAACGTGCTGGGCATTTCCCGGGATGTGTTCTGGTCATTGCAGGCAGAAAACAGCGACGCCAACGCGCTGAACAGCAAAGAGGTCACTACGCTTATCAAGCGCAACGGTTTTCGTTTTTGGGGCAACCGTACCACAGAGACCCATAAATACATTTTTGAGGTGTATACCCGCACGGCGCAAATTCTCGCCGACAGTATTGCCGAGGCGCAATTTGAAAGCGTGGATGAACCCCTTACCCCGACCAACGTAAAAGACGTGGTCAGCGGTATTTCAGGCAAACTCAGTTCATTGGTGACGAAAGGGCAACTGATCGGTGCGGAATGCTGGTTTGACATTGAAGACAACCCCACTACCGGGCTACGTCAGGGACAGGTGCGTGTGCGCTACAAGTACACCCCTGTGCCGCCGCTGGAAGATCTGGCGCTGTACCAGACCTTCACGGATGAATACTTTTCGCCTGCGTTTGCATCGCTGGGAGGAAAATAATGGCAATCCCGCATAAATTGCGCCTGTTCACCGCCTTTGTGAATGGCGATAAACAACTCGGTAAAGTGACTTCTGTCACGCTGCCCAAACTGACCCGCAAGACCGAAGATTTTCAGGGCGGCGGCATGATGGGATCGGTGGCTGTCGATCTCGGTCTGGATGCTGGCGCCCTGGATGCGTCAATGGTGGTCGGTGGCATGGTCAAGAAACTGTTGCAGGAATACGGCGGCGGGATTGATGAAACCCGCTTGCGCTTTGCCGGTGAATATTACACCGACGGCGAAAGCCTGCTTGTTGAAGTGGAAATGCGCGGGCGTGTGACTGAAATTGACAATGGCGAAACCAGACAGGGCGATGACACCTCTGTCACCTATGCGCTGAAGAACACCTACTACAAGTTGTCGATTGACAATCAACCGATTATCGAAATGGATTTGCTGAACTTTATCTACAGGAAAGACGGCAAAAACATCTACCCGGATCGCATTATCTCTGCGCTGGGCCTCGGTAGTTGATTAACCGCACTGATGGCGGTCACTCTGGCCGCCTGGAGAACAGAACGATGAGTAAGAAAAACGATAACGCCGTAACGCTGCTCACCCCGATTGTACGGGATGCCGATAAAATCACCCGCGTCGCTATTACCGACGAGATCAAACAGGCCGGTTCACTGCGTGGTTTGCGTCTGGTTAACGTGATGAATATGGATACCGATTCCGTTACCACGCTGCTAACCCGCGTGACGTCTCCCAGGCTGAAGCTGGCGGAAATCAACGCCATGGATACCCGTGATTTTGTCCGACTGGCGGAGGCGTTGACGCCTTTTTTGGCACCTGTGGAGCCTGGCGAAGCGAACGAAGCGGAGACGGAGACAGCATAACGCTGTTGCTGTTTGACCAGATCGACGATCTGGTCGCCGATATTGCCGTTGTTTTTAACTGGCCGCCCTCTGAGCTCTTCAGCATGGATCTGGGCGAGGTGATAGCCTGGCGTGAACGGGCGGCTGTCCGCAGTGGAGCCCGTGACGATGAAAAGCCTTGATATCCGCGTTGCGTTCAGCGCGATAGACCGCCTGACCCGCCCGGTCAATGCCGCCCGCCAAAGCGCGGGCGGTCTGACTGAATCCCTCAAAAAAACCCAGGCCGCGATTAACGATCTGGACAGGCAGTCAAAAACCTTTAACCGCCTGCGCGATAGCGTGCAAAAAACCTCGCGTCAGATTGACGAGGCGGGCCGTTCTCTGGACGGGCTCAACAAGGCCCAGCGCAATGGCACTGTGCTGACGGACAAACAGCGCGAACACATGGCCGCCCTGGCGGCCAAAATGAAACGCCTTAACGCGACGCGCGATGCGGAAATTGGCAAACTGCGCGCCAGCGCACAGGCGTTGCGCGGTCACGGTGTATCGCTGACAGGAAGCACGGCCACCATTCAAAGCGCCATCCGGCGCACTGGACAATACAACCAGACATTAGAGCGGGAGCGGCGACAACTGGCCGCGGTTACGCAGGCGCGTGCGCGTTATGACCGTATGCAGCAGACCGCCCAAAAGAGGCGTAATGGCGGCATCATGGCGGTAGCGGGGGCAACGGCGGGCGGTTATATGGGCGGGCGGTTCCTGGCGCCTGCGGTGGGCTTTGATGAGGAAATGTCACGCGTTCAGGCGCTCACACGGCTGGATAAGAACGATCAGCACATGTCAGCCTTGCGGGCGCAGGCGAAAAAACTCGGTGCGGAAACCGCCTTTACCACCCGCGACGCGGCCAGCGGGCAGGCGTTCCTCGCCATGGCTGGTTTTACCCCGCAGGCGATCCAGGCGGCCCTGCCTGGCGTGCTCAATATGGCGCGGGCCGGCGGCATGGATCTAGGCGAATCCGCTAATATCGGATCTAACATCCTTTCCCAATTTAATCTTGACGCGCGCGACATGGATCGCGTCAGTGACACGTTAACGGCCGCCTTTACCCGTACCAATACCGATTTGCGCAACCTCGGCGACACCATGAAATATGCTGGCCCCGTTGCCTCCAAATTGGGGATTAGTCTTGAGGATGCGGCAGCGATGGCCGGTATGTTGGCGAATAACGGCATTCGCGGCAGTGATGCCGGTACGGCGATGCGTGCCAGCCTGTCACGGTTAGCCTCACCCCCTAAAGCGGCGGCGGATGCATTAAGGCAACTTGGGGTAGCTGTATCTGATGCAAAAGGCAAAATGCGTCCAATGCAGGATGTATTGCTTGATTTGTATAAAGCCACCAAAAAATATGGCAATACCGCTCAGGTTTCCTTTTTTAAAGATATTGCCGGTGAAGAAGCCTTTGTTGGTCTGCAAACGTTAGTTCAGGCTGCGGGCAGTGGCGCACTCGGTAAATTGGCCGGGGCGTTAAAAAACGCCCGCGGTGAAGCACAAAAAACCGCCAGGGTGATGGCCGATAACCTGGGCGGCGATCTGAAAGCGTTAGATAGCGCCTGGGAAGGGTTTCGCATCCAGATAGCAGAAACCGCAGATGGGCCACTGCGACAACTCACCCAGGGTCTGAGCAATGTTATTAACCGCATGATGCTATGGGGTAAAGATAACCCCCAACTCACCCAAACCTTACTGCTTATGGGCGGCAGTGCCTTAACCCTGACGGCGGCGATGGGGGCCACTTCGCTGGCGGCGGGTTTATTGCTGGGCCCGCTGGCAAAACTGCAATCAGGTTTTACGTTATTGACCGGCGGGCGCGGCGTTGGCGGCGCGATCACGATGTTTCAAACGCTGGGTGGCGTGGCGGGGGGCTTTTCCCGGTTTTCTGCGCTGCTGACACCCGTGCGCGGCATGCTGTTTTCTGCATTCACCTCGCCGCTTTCGGCGTTGGTGTCGCTGGGTAAAGGCATTGGCGGCCTGGTGTTGCGGCTCACCGGTTTGCCTGCCATATGGGGCATTATCACCGGTGCGGTGTCCCTGTTGGGGGGGGCATTGTCGGCGCTGTCAAGCCCGATAGGGCTTATCGGTGCCGCGTTTGTCGGTGTCGGTGCGCTTATCTGGCGTAACTGGGAGCCGCTCAAAGCCTTTTTCAGCGGTATGTTCAGCGGCATCCTGCAGCAGCTTGCGCCGTTCCGGGATGCGTTTTTTACCCTGACACGGGTTTTCGGCGCAATCGGTGATGCGGTTGGCCGGGTGTGGGACGGGTTTGTGAAACTGTTCACGCCCGTAGATAGCAGCCGTCAGGCATTGGAAAAATGCACGTCAGCCGGTGAAACCTTTGGCCGGGTGTTAGGTGCCGCGCTCACTGTGTTGCTGTGGCCGTTGCAAAAACTGATGGAGGGGATCGGCTGGGTACTGGAAAAACTCGACCTTATCCCGTCCGGTCTGGAAGCGGCGCGCATCAAGGCGGAAAACCTGAAGAAAGATCCCGTTATGTGGGAATGGGATCCACAGCAGAAAAAAATGGTGCAAAAGGGCTGGCGCGGGTCGCCCAAACCTGACGAGAGCAGGGACGGGAATACCAGGCCGCCCACAATCACCTCGCCGCCGCTGTTAACCGGCGAGACAGGCACCCAGCGCCGCTTACAAAAAATGGCGGACAACACTGCCGGCCTGCTGGACGAAACCAAAAAGCGGATTGGCCCCGGCGATATCGTCTTTAAAAACCTGCCGCGCGCACGGGCAGTGCGGGGGGAGTGGCAGGGATCCCGGCTTGCCAGCCTGCCAACGGTAAAAACCGGTGCCAGGCCCAGCACGCTGGAAAGGCAACCTGACGCCGATATCGCGGCAATCACCGCGCGCCCCGTGTTCGTTGCTGCGTCACACCCCGTGTTTCAGGCGGAACTTCCGCCCGTTTCACCCACCAACCGAGCGCCGTCGCGGCCTTCCGCAGCAGGCTCGCTTCCGCCTGAAATCCATATCCATCTGCACGGCGCAGAGCGGGAGGACGCGCGCGAAATCGGGCGCATTGTCAGTGAAAAACTTAACGCTGAGTTGGCGCGCCTTGACCGGATGAAGCGCGGCAGTTTCAGAGACGCAGAGTAACAGGAGAAAGTCACCATGATGATGGTTTACGGGCTGTTTGTGTTTGAACTGAAAACCTTGCCACACCAGCAGCTACGCCAGTCGAAGCGATGGCGGCACGTTAAGAATGAGCGTATCAACCGCTCGGCAAAATGGCAGTACATCGGCGCGGGAGAAGATCACATCACGCTGGACGGCGTTCTGTACCCGGAAATCACCGGCGGTGAGCTGTCATTAACCGCCCTGAATACTCAGGCGTACAGCGGCCGTCCCTGGCCGCTGATCGAGGGCACCGGGCAGATTTACGGCATGTATGTGCTCACTGGCATGCAGACAACGCGAACCGAACCTGATCGCTATGGCAAGGCGAAAAAGATAGCGTTTTCGCTGAGCTTTCAGCGCTGTGATGAAGATTTGCGCGAGCGGCTGCAATCTTCGTCATTCAGCGACCTGATGGAGAATGCCCGCAGCAGCGCTAATGATGCGGTAAAGGCAGTGAAAGGATTATTCTGATGGTCAACACAGTCTTCATGCCCTGTGCTGCAACGTAGATAAAAATAACTGTGATCGACAGACAAAGCCCGCCGAATGTGGCGGGCTGAAAGAAATAACGCCCATTATTGTGGCTGTTCCGGCCACTCGATATCCGTGGCATTCACATCAACACGACTCAACAGTACCGCGTATTTTTGCCATTCAGTCAGCGCGGCTTTTTCTTCCTCCGTGGCGATATCGAGATTGACGGCGTACGTCAGTTCATTCATGCGTGACGCCGCGCCCGCTTTGCGGGATGCAAGTTCCTGCTTCGCCACTTTGCGCGCGGCAGCCGCTTGCGCTTCCTTATCAAGCACCCACTTTTTACCGTCCCACGCATCGAACTCGCTTTCTGGCTTCCGCGGCGTGACATTATCCGGCAGTTCGCCGAATTGCGTCACCGTCTGCTCCTGTCGCGTTTCCGTGCGGTAAACCGTCTGTCCGCGATAATCTGGTGAAAACTCCCACGACTTTCCATCCGCCGAGCGATGCAGCGCTTGCCCAACAGGCGGTAACTCTGGCTTATCGGGGTAACTGTGGGCGGGAAGGCCTACACCGGGCATGAGGTATTCCATGCTGGCGCTCTGGTATTCACCCGTGTCCTGATTGACATGATAGACCGTTATCCACCCAGCCTTTTTGCTGAGTCCGTTTTCGCCTAATTCGGCAGTTTCAATATTCGTTGAATAGTGGCTCATTATGCGGCTCTCACAATGTAGTTAAAGGCAATGTTGCGCGGACGGTTTTCCGCTGCGGTGGGGACAACGTTTGAAGCATCGAATGTATACTGACACCCAACGGATCCAAAATCATTATTAGAGGGGATACGGCCCCCTAATCGGGTAAATGCGCCTCCCCCCACCGACGATGAAGTGCCCTCTGCCCACGCCAACCCATTATTTGCAAACTTCCCGGTGATGTTTCTAATCGCATCCCCCTGCGCACTGAGTAAGGCACGCCCACCATCAACCCCACGTCCGGCATCAACACCACGAATAAACTCACCCCGCAGGTCTGGTAAATATCCGGTTGGATAACGGGAGGCCAAAACCGGGTATTGCGCTCTATCAAAAGTCTGGCCGTTGCATTTCAGCCACCCTGAAGGGGGAACTTCGCCCGGGAACGGCAGCGGAATGCCGACAATCTCTGATGCTGACAGGGGGTTTTGAAGGTTTTTATCCGTCCAGACGTTATAACTTACATATCCGTCGGCATCACCCGCCTGAATTTTCAAACCAGGAGTAGAAGCTGATGAACTTGCCGTAAGGATAGAGTAAGTGCCGTTAACCTTTGTAAACGCCCCTGAACCAAAGCGAATCGTTGAAGCATCGGTGTTTATGCCATCGTTCCGAAATGAACGGGATGTATTTGCCAGTGCCCACGCATGGATGGCCGCCGCCGATGTGAGAGATAACGTCGTCTGGTCGTCTCGCGTCGGTACGAGATTGATGTTATCAAAGGCAACGCGCCACGGCGTTGTATTATCAGCAGCCGTATTTGACGTCGTAACCCTATAACGCAATGCCCCATCGTTGAAGGATTGGAATATTTGCCCGCGACGATTGGTATCATATGCAGACTGATAACCAACACCGTTCATATTCAGACCGATATCAGGCAACGCGGAGGATTCAGGAGAATACGCAAAAAAGCCACCACGCTGCGAAACGGGGTTGTTTGCTGCGCCGCCAACCCCAAATGCCCCCGTGGAATTTGCGGGAAGCACTAACACCCGACCTGCGTTTGCATCTGTGCCACCTGTCTGCTTGACCAGGTCAATATTCTGGCGAAACAGCGCCTTATCCGGGATATCCGCGCCGTTCTGGTCTTTCGCCAACGCGCCAACATCCACGGGGCCCAGCGTGATATCTGCCGTTAGTGGCTTGCTGTTGACCTTGCGCCCTGCGGGTACACGGCCCTCGGCGTTATTGTTGGCATTGGCGGCGGCCGTTGTGGCGACGGTCACTCTGGTATCCGTCTCGGCCCGGGTGTACGCACCAACATCACCGGCACTCAATGTAATATCTGCCTTCAGCGCCTTACCGTTCACCTTGCGCCCGGATGGGACGCGCCCATTGGCATTATCGTTTGCCGCTTTCACTGCTTTGGGCGTGGCGGCCAGCGTTTCGCTGGCGCTGTTGGTCGCACTGCTCAGTTGCACAAAACCTTTTACCTCAAGCGTTGCATCGGGATACTTACGGCCTTTTTCATGGGTGGCGATGGCCTCATCCACATAACCACGCGTTGCCAGCACTACCGCCGGATCAATCTTGAGAGATACCGTTTCTGCGCTGGAGACAATCAAAATCATGCGCACGGTCTGAATGCGTCCGCTGCCTTCCTGCAATTGTGGCTTGTAGGTTTCAGCGCAGTTGGCAACCGCAATCAAATTACCTTCAGCATCAAACAGACCGAGTTCACGGATCCAGAATCCCCCTTCGTTCTCAGGGATCACCTGCTCGGCAATAATCTGATTGGTGTTATTGGGATCGACGCGCACGCTATTGATGGCCGCGCGACGTGTCTCGTTAATCAGTCTGGTCTGTGCCGGGTTTGGCGTCGGTAACACACCGCCGCCGTCACCGACGGCCATATGCGTAATATCCAGACGTGAACCGAGCGCTGTCGCGCTTGCCAGCCTGGCCGCGCCAATGTGGGTTAGCAGGGCAAAATATTTAGTACTCATACGGTTACGCTCATCGTATCAATCACATGGATGCCTGCACCGGTACAGTCCGGTGAACACACGGTGATGGTTTCAGGGAAATAGGGGTATACGGTGAGCTCATCACCGCTGTAGCTGGTTGCCGCAACCCAGGCCGCACCTTGCGTATCCAGCGTAATATTGAGCCCCAGCAAGTGACGGCCAAGCGGCTTGGCGTCAGCAATCAGCCGCTCAATCTCGAAAAAGGTGTCTTCAGTAATACCGCTGTCCTGCACACCGATATCAAGGTGAAAGGTTCCCGGCACGCCGCCGGTTTGCCACCATTCGATCACGCGCAGCAAGTAACCAAACGGCGCAACCACCCGGCGTAGCGCGGCAATGGTGCCTTTCTGGCGGTGTATCAACCAGGCGGATTTAATCACCTGGCGCCTGGTTTGCTCTGACCAGCGTTTATCCCAGCGGTCAACGGACAGCGCCCAGGCCAGAAAGGGCAGCAGGTCTACCGGGCATTTCTCCGCATCCCACAGGGTATTCAGATCCACCGCCATCGCTGTCAGGATTTGGCTGGCCGCGGCGGCATGGCGCATAAAGGCACTGGCAGAGGGGGGTAACAGATCGTTATTCATCCGTGCTCCCTTCCAGCAGGGTGAAACCGGTGCAATACGCTGCCTGAGTGTCACCGATCACCATGTCCTGAGCGGGTTCAATGAGTTCAACGCGCTGAACACCCTGCACATGCAGGGCGGCCATTATCGCGGAGCGGGCCACATCACGCCCAATCTTGCCCTGGCTGCCAATCCAGCCTTGCAATGACGCCTGTGCGGCCCTGGTGATGAGTTCCGATCCCGGGCCGGGGTAAAGGTAGAGATGCGCGTTTATCGCGTACCTGATGATCTCTGCGCCCTGCACCGTCAGCCGGTCAGCCACCGGGCGTTTATCTTCCGCAGAGAGCGCCGCGTTGACCTGCGTCAGCAACGTTTGTGAAGCGGTGCCATCCCCTTCAGTCGAGAGAACGGATACCACTACCGTGGCCGGTGACGGGCTGATCGCTTTGGCGTCGGCCACCTGGCCGCTGGCACTCCTGGCAAAATATTCATAGGCACCCGTCGGGCCCGCCACACTTAGCCCTTCAAAGGCAGACTGCGCGCGCAGACGGAATGCGCTGTCGCTTTCCATCACCGCATCAGCGGTATCGGTGGCTTCGGTGATGGTCAGGCGCCGGGTGTCAAGATTCACCGCCAGATTATCCAGATCGGAGGACACCGCATGGCTGAGCATGCACGCGGCGACGCCGTCGTTAATCCGCTGGCGCAACATCATTACGCGATAGGCAATGACCTGTGCGATCACGTTTAACGGCTCGGATTCCAGTTCAAGCGCGGCCGCCACCGGGGCGCGCTGTTCCACCGGAAATGCCGCAATCATGAGCGCTTTCACTTCCTGAAGGATCACTTCAAAATCCAGCGTTTCAATGATCTGTGGTTGGGGGAGTTGCGACAGGTCAACGGTTGCCATTGGCTTCCCCCCGGAGTGTCATGGTGGTGCGCACGGTTTGCAGGCTTTCGGTGATCAGGCCGGACAGGGCCACGTCTGTTGCCCCTGTGGGTGAAAACCGGATATCAACCGCATTTAGCGCAATCCGCGACTCCCAGCGCGCCAGGGCAATCACGCACGCGCTCATCAATTGCAGGCGTGTTGCGGCGTTTTGCGGCGCATCCAGCAAGTCAGGCACCAGACTGCCGTATTCACGACGCATGACGCGAGACGCCAGCGGTGTGGTCAGAATGTCGCGCACGGAATGCCATAACTGATCGGTATCCGTCAGTACGCCGACGCCGTCGGGGTTCATGCCGGTATAACGCGCGCTCATCGGGTGCCCTCCGTCCAACTGCCACCGTGCTGCACTGCGCCATGGCCGTGATGGTCAATCTGCACGCCGTTGGAGGTGAACGCGCCGCCGCTGTGTGCAATGTTGCCGTGCATTTTTCCCCCTTTTTGTACTTCCAGCGAGCCCGTCGTCAGCCTGTTGGTGCAAATCACTTCCGGCGTATCCAGTGTGATACGGGTTTTGGCGCTCACCCGTGCGGTTTTCATGCCGACGGCTTCCAGCGCACCAGGGGCCGCGTCATAGCGAAAACGGGCACCGTCCGGCGCGGTAATGACAATCTCTTGCAGACTGCTACCCGGCGCGGGGTGCTCGTCGCTGTACAGGCTGCCAATAATGACAGCGGTTTCCGGGTTGCCACCGAGGCAACCTAACCAGACCTGTTCCCCCACCGCAGGCGGGTTCCAGACCCTGAACGCACCGGCGCGTTGGGTATTCCAGCGCAACCAGTCGGTAACCAGTTCGCCGCTTTTGACACGTACGCGCCAGGTGTCCGGGTTCACTTCCGCCACCACGCCAACGCGTAAAATATTCGCCAGCAGGCGCATCAATTCGGCACTCATGGGGCAGCACTCCTCAGGCTGTTGATCGCGGCGTGTTCAATCGCCTGTAAGTCGGCGGGTGACAGGCCCAGCAATTCACGCACCGGGTATCTGGCAAAGGTGCCGGGGCCAATCTGATCGCGCTGGCCGAACTGGTGCACGCGCGCAATGCGGGCGGCAACGCCCTCAAAGCCGACGCGCACCCCCTTGCTATCCGTACGCCTCTTCAGAAAGCGATAGCCGCGCAGGCGTTGAAACATGGGGGCTTTTTGGGTGGTTGCGCGCCGCACGGCCTGGGTATTGATGTCGATATAGCGCTCAATGTCGCGACGGTAGAAGGTGCGAATAGCATTGCGCTCAGTATCAAACCCGGTCAGGGTACGGCCATCTTTGCCGCGCGCACCGTGCCAGTTTTTCAGGTGGCGCACCTGACCTTGCCAGACAAACCTGATCCCTTGCTGGGCGCGCAATACCTTGCGGCGGCGAGCCGGGTAGGCGGAGCCGTCGGGGTTTTGCTGTGCCTTGATACGTTGTTGCTGGCTACGGCGCAGCACCTGGCCTATCTGGCGCGCCGTTTTTTGACGGCCAGCGGCAGACACCCCGGAGAGAATGTCATCAAAGACGGCATCCAGTGCGTGAAAGCGGTTATCAGTCATACCGGATCGCTCCCGGTCACAGGCTGAAGTACCGCATCCCATTCACTCCCTGCCCGTCTCGGACGGGGTTCCGGTAAATGCTCAGCCTTTACGCTGCCATCCTCGGCGCGCCCCACGTTTACCCGCTCACGCACCGGGATTTCAAAGAGAACATCGGCGCTGTCATCGTTGTTGATAAGCGTGGTGAATTTCACATCGCGGTTTTTTTCCGGGTTAAGCAGCAAATCAGGCTGGTTTTGCCATAGCCAGGCCATCAGCGGCAAAACGATATCGTCAATGTCGCCAGTGAAGTTCATCACGAACAGCACCAGTGAATAGCGATAGACAAATGACGGTGTTTCGCCTGTGGTTTCAATGCCGCCCTCTTCCACGAAAACCGTAAAGGCTTCCGGGTGAGCACGGCACCAGGTGTTAGCCGTGGTCAGCGCATCGCGCAGGGAATCAACTTTCAGCATGGTGTTCTCCTAGTGGACGTTTTGCGCAGCAGCATTGATCCGTTGCAACCGGCGCCAATACAGATCGCCGATGACGGCTTTATCGTCGTTGCAGGTGTCCAGCGCCTCACGCAGATGATCACTCCACAGCGCGATCCCGCCCCAGGTCACTGGCGTGCGCAGTGCGGGTGTCGGCGTCGGGGTGGTCAGGCTTTCCGGTATCGGCTCCGCCACGATGCTTCCCGCGGGGGAGTGCGGCACGTTGTTGCAGGCTGTCACTGACAGCAACAGGCACCACAGTGTTAGCGCACGTATCGGCTTGCATATCAGAGCGTATCTGTTCACGGCGTTGTTCCCCCTGTGCATGGCGTTGCTGGTCACGACTGCGTATTTCGGCCAGCATCTTTTGCGTGTCGGTATTCAGTGCCCGTACTTCTGCCAATACGGCCTGTTGCTGGTTAGCGCTGGTCGTGAACGCCTCACGGGTGGCGCTATCAATCCCGCGCTGGTAGGTCTGCCACAGCAAACCGGCCACGGCCAATACCAGCAACAAACCAGGCGCCGCAGTGAGCCTCATGGCGTCGTACTCACATCGCGCAGGCACCAGGCTTTAAAGTCAGTACGGCGATCCACCAGCCCGGCGGAGCGTTTGCCAGCGCTGTTAACGAAATCCGTTAACCGGTCACACATAGCGACCCACTCATGCGCCTGCGCATGTTTCCAAATCGTGGTGCGCTGCTTGCTGCCCTGCGCGTTGGTAAACCACATCAGGCCGGTACACCCGACGTTGAACGCCGCATCGGTCATCGCATCAAAGGGGGATTGCGGCATGGACTGCCCCTCAAAGCTGCTGTTGATGCAGTTTTCTGCCCGCTGCATATCGTTCACCCAGCGCCGTGCAATCTCTTCGTTGCTGTACGCGTGTTTTTGCACATTGCCGGTAGAGCCAATCCCGACCGTCAACACACCTGCCGGGCAGTAATAGGCCGACTGGCGGCAATCTTCCCAACGGGCGGTTTTTTGCTGCGCTTCCGACGATGTGCGCAGTGCACCCGGTGTGAGAGAGGCACCAAGCAGAACGATCAGGGCGATAGAACAACGTTTAACAACGGGTTTCATCGTCAACGTCTCCCTGATGCAAAATGGCCACGGTGCGGCGTTCAGATTCGGTCATGGCACGGTGTTCAGTCTGCCGTAATATCTGCTCGATCAAGTCATTGCGGCGGCGTTGTGCCTGCTCGATACGACGCCGGAACAACCAGGCGCGCCAGGCGGTGATCACGCCAACGATCAGACCGGCCAGCGCCACTTTTTCACTGACGGTCATCACGCCGATGCCGGTAACCATGGCTGACATGGCGAAGGTCACCCAGTCATTAAGACGCTGCAAATCACTTAGTCCCATAACTGCACCGTTTCCTGTTCTGCTTTACGGGTCATGTCCGGTAACTCCACCGCCTGACCGGCGTTAAGAAAAATCTGGCGGCTCAGGCCCGGATTGGCAGCAATCACCTGCTCGGTAATCCCCTGCGAGGTGCCGTAATGGCGGTAACAGAGCAAATCCACCGTATCGCCTTGCAGCGCGTTAACCCTCATCAGCAAAGCTCCGCAAAAAGCCGCTCAGCGCCGCGAATATCGGCAATGCTCCAGCGCGCATCACGCCACAGATCGTCAACCTGCTTCTCAACGGTGTCCGTTTCCCTGTCGCCTTTGGGCGTGGTATCCACATCACGATGACGCTCCAGCAATGCCGCACGACTCAGGGCATAAACCGCATTCCTGTAGCGGTATACCTTCACGTTTTCGTTATTGACTTGACGCGCAGGCACGTTCTGCAATGTGCGATAACCCGCGGACTCCTGCGCGTGCTGCCAGCCCGCCAGCTGATCGGTGACGTGGATCACCGCTTCTGTAGCAACATGCATCAGGCGCGTGGTGGTAATACCGCCGGTAATACGTACCGCAAGACGCAATTCACGCAACAGGATAGGCGGCCAGAAATCACCGCCGCTCACGCTTGCCTCGCCCTCGTCAATGTCTGCTACGTCACTGGCCGCAGGGGTAATGCGTTTGGTTGCTACCAGGCTCATCATCACATCTCCCAAAAGTCAGGCGGTGGGCGCGCGGTCAAAAGACCGTAACGGGCAGAAAACCGCGTGCGCCGCCTGTCGGACGGGGCCGAAGTCGTCAAATCTGTCTGGTGGTTTTACGTAGCCGGGGTGTTTTCCCCGTTGCCGTTTTGCGTGTGCCTTTACGCGCCGTGGTGCGTTTGGCCGCCAGAGTGGGCGCGCTGGCCGCCGCCGTGTTTTCACTGGCTGCCGTCTGGTCACTGGCGGGCATCAACGTCTTTAGCTCACGCGCCAGTCCGGCAATCTCTTTTTTCACCCCGGCGTTGGGATTGAGGCTGATAGCCTCACGGAACAGCTTCAGCGCTTCGCTTTTGGTTTCGGCATCGCGGGTTGCACGACGGCAGAACGCACGGGCTTTGCACAACTTGGCGCGCACTTCATCGGGCATATCTTTTCCGGTGACCATCGCCGCGATTTCATCCAGCGTCGCGGTATAAGCGGACAAGTCGGCCTCTGCGTTGGTGGTTGCCAGCGTCAGCACCGGGTTACTCATTTCCTCAACCAATACGGTGACTGCATCGCGGCGGAACCGGTCGGCAGGTAAAGACAGACCATGCTTCACCACATAGCGCCCCAACTTCAGCGCCAGCGCGCTGTCCTGACAGTCAATGGCCCAGACCATCAAGGTGGCGATCACTTCATCCTGACGCCCGCTATCCCCCTCGATCGTGCCGTCAATCCAGCCCGCATAGGCAGGTAAGAGGCCTTTTTTCATTTCGGCTTTGGTGACGTCCGACTGCACCCGGCTCAGTGACGCCATATCAAGGCGCAGGCGGTGCAAGATCTCTTCATGGGCCGTGCGCGCGATATCAGATTGTTCATCAACCTGCCCGCGCCGTTCGGCCATGACCTGCTGAAAATGTCGCTGTGCTGGTGTCAGCATCACGTGCTCTCCCGTCAGGGCGGGGTTTTCCCCGCCGTGCATTATTCACCCGCGCCTTCTGCCTTCGCCCTGGCAAACTGGATACCGTCGATAAAGGCCGTCTTGCCGTAATCCTCGACCACAAAGTCATCGTTAGAAGACTGGTAGGTCGCAATGCGGTTGTAGTGCGGCTCTTCAATCATGCTGCGGCGCAGGCCACCCAACTGGTAGTAAAGCGACAGGTTTTTGAAGGCGGTAATTAGCACCCCATTCGACGGGAAATAAGGGGCGAGGAAGGTCGGTAATCCGCCGACACGCTCCTGACTGACAATCAACTGACCGGCCAGTAATTCGGTGTTGGGGTTGCTCTGGCTCAGCGCGTTGAGTTTGGGGAAGTTGCTTGCGGTCAGCAGATCAGACGCCATGATGACGACCAGATCAGGGGCCTTGCGATGCCAGGGATCAAGCAGGGTGTTTTTCGCATCAAAAACGGCGGTATCGATGTTGCCGTAGGTGCCTTTGGCGATCACCCTGTTATCCTCATCACGCGAGGTGAGCGTGACATTTTTGATAATACGGTGGTTCGCCTCATTGCGGATTTTTTGCAGCCAGCCGATGCCACAATCCTGCAATAACGAATGGGACGCACGATCAGATTTTTCGGCGTAGGTGGTGCCGTTAAAACCGATCATGATGCGGTCAAGGCCGATTTGCCGTGCATTGGCCTGACTGATCAGCGCCTGAAAGTTTGGCTGCTGTGACCAGGCATCAAGCTGGGCATAGTTGACGGCTGAGTCATAGTTGACCTTACGGCAATGGTAGCTGTTCGGCTCTTTGGCATGATTATCAACCGGGTTACGGCGTGAAGTGCCGTCACTGCTGTTGTGGGTGTTGGCCATCGGCCCCTTGCTGCCGATCAGGATTTTTTGACCTTCCTGTTGCTTCACCCCAAACACGTTAATTTGCTTGAGAAAGTCGTCGCCTTCCATCGCGGCTTGTTCAAAACGCTGCTGCACCGACGGCTCAACGCTAAACGTTTTCGCGATGTCACCGGGCTGCACACCGTTAAGCTGCGCCTGACGGGCAAGGTACTCGTTGTAAAGTTTACGGGTGGTATTTTCCATGTTCGCTTTTCTCGCTTGACGGGGCTTAAAAATCGGCCAACTGTGCGCCGCTGGTTGCGCCGGGGGCCGCTGGGCGTTGGGTGAAGCTGTTATCCTGTGTCGCCAGCATTTGCCTGAGCGCGGCCAGTTCGGTATTCAGCTTTTGAATGGCCTGACTCTCCTGCTGGCGCTGCGCCGTCTGGTCGTAGAATTTATCCAGCAGGTCAGCATGGGATTGCGCGACGTTCTCCACCGCTTCGCGTACCTGGGTGAACTGTTCGCTGTCAGATTTACGGCCCTTGCCAATGATCCCCATCACACGGGAATACCACTGTTTCCCCTCATCGCTGTGTTGGCTCGCAAGTTCGAGGATTTCCACCTCCAGGGCATCAGAAAACAGCGGCGTTTCACCCTGCTGCTGGTTGAATGCCTGAACGTGTGCGCGCTGCTGGGCGGCAAACCTGAGGCGCTCAGTGCCAAGGCTGGCCGGGGTGTCGGTCATGGCAAGCCCCACCACATACGCCTTGCCGTTGAGCGCAAACTGCGGGTGCAACTCAATACTGGAATACACCTTCTTGCCTTCATCGGTCAGTTGCTTCATGCGCGCCGAGGGTTCGATCTCCGCATAGAGTGCGGTGCGCCCGGCAAGCGGCCCTTCGCGAATATCTTCCGTGCTTAACGCGGTCACATCCCCCATCGCGCCAAAGTCGCTATTGGGCAGCATTGAAAGGTAGTGCTCTACGTTGACGCGTGCGCCATACACATCCGTGCGGTAATTGGCGGCGGCGTCACGCAAGTGTTCGGGGCTGATTTCGCGCCCGTCAACGGTGGAGCCGGAGACAGCGACCCGGAATGTTTTACGGGGGGGTCTGGTTGTTGCACTCATGCCTTTTTGTCCTGTCATGTGGTGTCAGTGGCCTCATGATGGCAGAGCGTCACGGGCGGCCTCAACGCGGTTTTGTTGTCAGCGCGCGCGCAGAACAAAAAGGGGGCGAAGGACGGTTCGCGCGCGCGGTAATCTTCCCGGCAAAGGGGGAAGGCGCATGATCCAGGACACTTTTGTAAGGCTAAAAGCAAAACAACTTTACTGGCAGGGGTACCCACCGGCGGAAATCTCGCGCCGGATGGGTATCAATCAGAACACGCTGTATGCCTGGAGGAAGCGCGACCAATGGGATGAAACCCCCCCCGTTCAGCGCGTGCGGCAGTCCGTTGACGCACGCCTTATCCAGCTTACAGACAAGCAGGCAAAAACCGGTGGGGATTTTAAGGAAATTGACCTGCTCACAAGGCAGTTGAAAAAGCTCAGCGCTGTACAGCCCGCGGAAGCCGCAGGCGGCAAGAAACCGCGCCAGCGCAAGGCCAGGAACCATTTTTCAGAAGCGCAGATCGCCGCATTACGTGAAAAGATATTGGGCTCTCTGGCCTGGCATCAAACGGGATGGTACGCAGAGCGGGCACGCCGTAACCGGATGATCCTGAAATCGCGCCAGATTGGCGCCACCTGGTATTTCGCCCGTGAAGCCCTGTTGCAAGCACTGCGTGATGATGTGAAACAGGGCTATCAGCGCCATCAAATCTTTTTGTCGGCGTCGCGCCGCCAGGCGCACCAGTTCCGGGGCTTTATTCAGCAGGTGGCGCAAGAGGTCGATGTTGAATTAAAAGGCGGCGATAAAATTGTGTTGAGCAATGGCGCTCAGTTGCATTTTCTCGGCACCTCTGCCGCTACCGCGCAGTCCTATACCGGCAACCTGTTCTTTGATGAATTCTTCTGGACAAGCCACTTTGCCAACCTGCGCAAGGTCGCCGGGGCCATGGCCACCCTGAAAGGGCTGACCCGTACCTATTTCTCGACGCCCTCCAGTGAAACCCATGAAGCCTACCCGTTCTGGACCGGCGCGCGCTGGAATGAAAAGCGCAGCAAGGCGCAGAAGATGGATTTTGATGTGTCATGGAAAACGCTTAACAGCGGCTTGCTGTGCCCGGATAAAACCTGGCGTCAGATAGTCACCTTGCAAGACGCTATCGATCACGGCTGGGAATACACCGACCCTGACGAAATCAAGGATGAGAACAGCCCGGACGAATACCAGAATCTGTATTGCTGTGAGTTCGTACGGGACGGGGAAAGCGCCTTTAACCTTAACCTGCTGTTCAGTTGCGGCGCCGACGGCTACGACGAGTGGCCGGACTGGAAGCCATTTGCGTCTCGCCCCATGGCTGATCGCGGGGTGTGGATTGGTTACGATGCCAACGGCGGCAGCGGCAACGGTGACAGCGGCGGCATTACCGTGACCGTGCCACCCCTGGTGGCCGGGGGAAAATTCCGTACCATCGAAACCCAGCAGATACGCGGGCTTGAGTTTGAAGAACAGGCCAGAGTGATAGAAGCATTGACCTTCAGATACAACGTACAGCACATCGCGATTGACGGCACTGGCATAGGGGAAGCCGTTTATCAGTTGGTGAAAAAACGCTTTCCGGCGGCGGTGTGTTACCTGATGTCGGTGTCGTCCAAACGCGCGTTGGTGTTGAAGATGTTGCAGGTGATCCGCGCGGGACGGTGGGAGTATGATCGTAGCGAACAGGCGCTTGTCAAAGCCTTTAACACCGTGCGCCGCATAACCACCCCCGGCGGCATCATTACCTATGACTCTGACCGCACGCGCGGTTCAAATCACGGCGATCTGGCCTGGTCAACCATGCTATCAATCATCAATGAACCGCTCGGCCAGGAATTCGGCGGCGGCGGTTTTGCCATGGAGTTCTGATGGGCAAGAAACAGCGCTACACACGGGTGGCCAGCACCGTCACTTCCCACACAGCCACGCAACCGGATGTGGCTACCGCACTGAAAACCGAACCCGGTTTAAGCGCGTTCACGTTCGATGGCCCTTATCCGGTGCGTGACAGTTATGATCTGCTGGATAACATGTATTGCGCCGATAACGGGCGCTACTACGAGACACCGATTGACTGGTATGGGCTGGCGCGTTCCTTCGGTAGCGCGTCATGGCACCAGTCAGCACTCTATTTCAAACGCAATGCGCTGACCGGGTGTTTTATTCCGCACCCGTTGTTATCACGGCAGGCGTTCTCTGCCTTTGTGCTCGACTGGTTCGTGTTTGGTAATGGCTACCTGGAGCGCAGAATAAACCGGCTCGGCGGTGTGCTGTCATTGCGCCATGTTCCGGCCAAGTACACGCGGCGTGGTAGCGACCTGGAAACCTATTGGTTTATCCGCCAGTGGAAAGACGAACATCCGTTTGATACCGGCAGCGTGTGCCATGTGATCAACCCGGATATTCATCAGGAAATCTACGGCATGCCGGAGTACATCGGGGCCATGCTGTCGGCCAGCCTGTCACACTCCGCCGACATGTTCCGCAAACTCTACTACGACAACGGATCGCACGCCGGGTGCATCATCTACATCGGTGCATCACAGGTTGATGACAAGAGCATGGAGAACGTGAAAAAGACGCTGACCAACGCGCGCGGCAAAGGGGCTTTTAAAAACCTGTTATTGCACGCGCCAGGCGGGGGCGAGAAGGGGGTACAAATCATCCCGTTCAGTCAGATATCGGCCAAGGATGAATTCCTGAATATCAAGTCTGTTACCCGTGACGATATCCTTGCCGCGCACCGTGTGCCGCCGCAACTGATGGGGGCCATGCCGGAGGGCAACGGCTCATTCGGTGACGTTGAGAAAGCGGCACGGGTGTTTGCCATCAACGAACTGATGCCGGTCATGGAAGCGCTGAAGCATGTGAATGACTGGCTGGGTATGGACGTGATCCGCTTCAACCCTTACGCCTTGCTGAAAGCCGAAGCGTAACCCACTTCACCGCCGCGCTTTGCGGCGGTTTTTCCTTCAAACGTATTCACACCACCACGCACCCCCTCCCGCTGAAGTCCCCGTATTTCACCGACAGAATACCCCTACCCCAACGCGCTTTAGCGCCACGCAGTGAGGCGATGGCGTGCGTCTGCGCACGGCCTTGCCAAATGCATGACGCCCACACCGAACGGCGGAAATCAGGCGGCATGTTGATGCATCAAGCCGACACCCTGCCTACCCCCCTTCGCGGGGGCTGCTCCCCCGTCACCTGCGCGCGACATCCGCTTCGTTTTTTGTGCAGAGGCCGATCCCAGTCCAGCCCGCGCCCGCACTGGGCGGAAAGGGTAAAAATCACATCAAAAAAATTGTGCAAAATTGTGCACTATTGTGCAGTGAAAAAATGCCCGTGAATGTGGGAGGCGCGCCTCTTTAAGGCAGGTTATCATCATCGTTTTAAGGGCGTCCGTTTTCACATATCAGTAAGTGATAAAAGTCATCAGGGAATACATCAAATCGGACACCACTTATCAGGAATTCGAATGGCTGGTCAGGCGCTGGAAAGCCAGACCGCTAAAGAAAAATAAATAACCTGAAAGTCATCATTTTTGTGCAGGTACGAAACCGGCATCAGCCCAGACCGCGCCCGAACTGGGCGGAAAGGGAAAAATTGCAGTAAAAAAAATCGTGCCGCCAAAACAATCGGGCGCGACGCTTGAAGTATCGCTATTGCCGGGCGCAGGCCAAACAGTATAAAGTGAGCCGCAGGTTTTTTTATTTTTACGAGGTATTGATGCCAACCAATACGCTTCAGGGAGACGGCGAAGGCGGGCACCCCTCCACGCGCTCAAGGCTGGAAAAAATTTCGCCTGACCTGTTTTCCTGTTTTTTATCAGAAAGAGGCATTTCTGAGTTACGTTGCCCAATCTGTCATTGTTCAGAGATGAGTATACCTCAGATCGGACGAATCGCTGCTGGGGTTGAAGGCGCATCAACAGATAGCCATCCACCTGTCTATGTGGATTACATCACCCTGAATGCCAACGGCACCCCTCATGATTCGGTGCTTAACTATCAATATCGCCTTATCTGCAAAAACTGTGGTTTCACCAGCCATTTTGCTATTCACCCTGTGCTGGACTGGCTTGATAAACTGAACAAAAATGAAAATAGTGCATAGGATCTAATGATGGATGCGAATGTTTCACAACTGGCTAGTTTTTCGGTGGCGCACAAACTATACCAGGAACGCCTGAAAAGTAGCGATGGTGGCGGAGGGGATGATATGTTAGAGACTCGTGTAGCTAAACTTGAAAGTGATGTTGAATACATCAAACGCGATGTTTCTGATCTAAAAACAGATGTCCGCGGTCTGTCTAATGATGTTTCTGCTATCAAGGTGGACGTGGCGAAATCACTCCAGACAATTGCAGATATTAATGGGCGAATGGCATTGAAAAGTGACATTACCACATCAGCAAACAAGTTATTAATGTGGTTCGCTGGATAGATGATTGCGATAGGGGGCCTTATAGTAGGCGTTGCAAAATTGCTATTTTAAGGCTCGCGCACCAAAGCAGACATAAGACCTGTTTTTATTGATATCGTTATACTCAATTTCCTTTTCTGACTTTGTTGTCACTTTCAGCAAAAATCATGCCAAAGTGCTTTTTATGTATGATTTCTTGTCTTTCTGGGCAACAAAATACACAAAGAGAAGGAAAACAACATGTGCGAACACCAACGGAGACAGCAAATTAGCCACCTTGGAAAAACGCTGAATACCACGACTCTCCCAGAGAAAAAAGCGATCTCTTTTGAAGAGGCGATGAAGCGTACACAGGAAAAACACGCGGAACTTATTAAAAGGCTTAAGAATAACTAACCTTAGATACCTTATCGGACTTGTCCCCGCGCTGCCGCCCGGCATACTGGTGCTTCTCCCAATCATACCGGCATTCCGGACAGCAAAAATTACCGGGCGTTTTCTCTTCACAACTGTAGCAGCGGCCAGTGATCGGCATCGGACGGTAACGCCGTCTTGCTTCAGCAATCGCGCGTTCACGGAACAACGCCTCGCTTCGCTGGCAATATCGATATAGTCAAGCGACATTATTTTGATAACAATTAGCTGTATTTTTTTGCCACATATCAGGGCATTGGCTGTAATCATTTTTAAGTCGGTTGGCTATATCTCGCGTCAATTACTTTGCTCCCCTAGGGATAGACCAGAAGTCGGTAAAGAGGCGGGTTTGCGCCAATCGGATGTCGGCGGCCCCAGATCCCCCGTACAGTTAGTGACAGAACTCCGAGGCAACGCGTCCGCGTTGCTCACATCAACGGCCAACTTCGGTACAATCTTCCACTGCTTCAACCGGGTCAGGATCGGTGAATCCTCGCCCACCACTGTGTCAAACAGCCCACGGATATTCAGCACCTCCTCACCGTACTGATTCAGTATCTCTGTCGGCTGATACCAGGTGCGCACCGCCAACGCATCACGTTTGACCACTGGCCCGCCCTGGGCATTGACATACCCCGCCCAGTCCGGCGCATTGGCCGCCTCGTGACAGGCGGCAAACTCCACACTCAGGCCGCGGGCGGTTTCACTGTCATTCAGCCGTCGCAACTCCCGCCACACCGTTACCGGAACACTGCCGATAAACTGAAACTGGCGAATGCCCCAGAGCGAAGACCAGGCGGTAGCGTGTTGCGCGTGATCCTTTAACGGCTTGCCGCTTTCGTCATCGGTTTCACCGTCCAGGGCATAGCCATCAATATTTTTCGAAATGTATTTCGCGACATAACCGGTGGCGCTGCCTTTTTCTGGATCGATAGCTTTTGCGTCAAACCGGGCGTTTGCCGCGACGGCACTGCGTAATTCGTCGCTGTCTGCCGCCATGGCATACTCGCGCAGGATCTCACGGATGCAGCCCATCTCTTCCGGGCGGGCAAATATCAGTAAATGGGCATGCGGCGTACCGTCATGGTGTGGCTCGGCAGAGCGCATACCGAAAAAGCGTAAACCCTGACGATGGCATTTGGCGCGGGCGCAGGCCCAGACACCATTGAGGTAACGTTGAGTGTCTGCCGGGCTGGCCCCGTTCCATTTACGGTTAACCCGTCCATTTTCCCGCGTGGCGTGATGGCTTGAGGGCGCGGTAATGGTGACAAATTCGCCAACATAACCCTGAGCATTGGCGATATCCTCATACCCCCGAATGCGTACCATCAGTTCAGTACGCCGGATGGCGGGATTGGCCTGACTGGCAGCATAGCCGTCCATCAGGTTGATGCGGTTGCCCTCCTCATCTTCCAGATCCATGCTTTTGCGCCACTCGTTGGCGCGCCGCCGCTGCTCGTGCCAGTCACGCAAGGCGGTTGTGCTGACGTTCGGGGAGGCATGCTTATGGACATACCCCATGGCGATGGCCAGATGTTCACACCAGCGTTTGGCGGTACGACGCAGGCTGTTCAGCCACCACCGCGCATCACTCATTCGCCGGATGGCGGGTTGGGCATCAAAGGGAACGAAACATTTTTCCAGCTTGTCCCAGAGCGGCGGCGGTGCACCCAGCAAGCGGGTGATACGGGCCAGATGGTGGTAATGGTCATGGACGATACGCCACTCGCTGTTATCTCCCTGCGTGTGGGTCAGGCGTGCCAGTTCGGTGGCGGCAACATGGGCCACGTCGTCAGCCAGGGATTTGAGCGCCTGGCTGTCCAGGTCGGGCAGGCGGTTACGCCGGGTACGCAGGCGCAAAAACGCCACCACGCCATTATGTTGGGGAGATTGGGTTGCGCGTTTGCCAAACAGCGCACAGAAATCGTCATCGGCTATCTCCGCCAGGCGGTAGCTGGCGTTCACACGCGCAATGCGCGGCAACATCACCTTAACCACGGACTCGGTTAACCAGCGGCGGGCACTGTCAATGCCCTTTTGTTTTTCGCGCTGGTCAAAGCGCCAGTAAAGGCTGGCGCTGACGCTTTCCAACTGGCTATCGACCTGCTTTTTCGCCTGAAGATAGTCTTCCTGACGGCGTGCGGCGCGGCGCATCTCCTCATAGGTCGGGATACCGCGTTCAATCGGCAGTAAGGGCTTGTCGTTCCACGGGTAGGCCCCCGCGCGTGGCGCGGGGGTAGACGTGATAGCAGCAGGATCACTGATGGTCATCGCCATCCTCCTGCGGTGACTGGAAGGCCGCAAACAGGCCACGCGCGCTCAGCTCTTGATGAATGGCGCCAAGGTCATCGGCCAGCCAGGAAAAAACAAACGGCAGGTAATATTGAGTCAGTTCATTAGGGGGGCGGGTATGCAGATCGAGAGAGAGCCAGCGGGCGGTTTCACGCGCGCGGTGCAGCTTGCGGTAACAGTCAAGGGACAGGGTTTCAGGTAAAATGGGGGTAGGGGTAGTAGCCATAGTAGCGGCCTCCTGGAGAAGGTTTTGCAACCTCACACCCCCGCTGCTAAACAGGGCGGTGAGACGTAACAGGGTTAGCAGACCGGTCTCCAAGAACCCGGCGAGCGCATGCGCTCCCCCGTTACGCCCCACCATAATCTGGGCGCAACTGTGGTATTGACGGACGCAAAAAAACCGCAAAGAGAAAGAGCGGCTGTCCGCCTGGAGATCCGGGCTGCTAAACCCGACATCGAATTCTGTCGATGCCGGGCTAGCATAGCGCCGGCGGGCGGACAAAAACAAGGGCTTTTTCACGTTCATCAATCTCTCTCCTATCAAAAGACCGTCAGGCAGCCGTAGCCGCTTTTGTTTTTCGCGCTGGTCAAAGCGCCAGTAAAGGCTGGCGCTGACGCTTTCCAACTGGCTATCGACCTGCTTTTTCGCCTGGAGATAGTCTTCCTGACGGCGTGCGGCGCGGCGCATCTCCTCATAGGTCGGGATACCGCGATCAATCGGCAGTAAGGGCTTGTCGTTCCACGGGTAGGCCCCCGCGCGTGGCGCGGGGGTAGACGTGATAGCAGCAGGATCACTGATGGTCATCGCCATCCTCCTGCGGTGACTGGAAGGCCGCAAACAGGCCACGCGCGCTCAGCTCTTGATGAATGGCGCCAAGGTCATCGGCCAGCCAGGAAAAAACAAACGGCAGGTAATATTGAGTCAGTTCATTAGGGGGGCGGGTATGCAGATCGAGAGAGAGCCAGCGGGCGGTTTCACGCGCGCGGTGCAGCTTGCGGTAACAGTCAAGGGACAGGGTTTCAGGTAAAGCGGGGGGAGGGGTAGCAACCATAGCGGCGGCCTCTTTGGTAAGGTTTTTCAACCTCACCACCCCGCTGCTAAACAGGGCGGTGAGACGTAACAGGGTTAGCAGACCGGTACCAAAGAACCCGGCGAGCGCACGCGCTCCCCCGTTACGCCCCACCATAATCTGGGCGCAACTGTGGTATTGACGGACGCAAAAAAACCGCAAAGAGAAAGAGCGGCTGTCCGCTTTGGTATCCGGGCTGCTAAACCCGACATCGAATTCTGTCGATGCCGGGCTAGCATAGCGCCGGCGGGCGGACAAAAACAAGGGCTTTTTCACGTTCATCAACCTCACATCTGCTTTCTCATAGCGACCCACAGACCGTGATCGCCCTCAACATCCTGCTCACTGACATTTCTGGCTCGAAACTGTCGGCCATTTTTTAATGTAATGAAGCACTCTCCCTCACTGACTATCGAGGGAAAGGCATGAGCGATAGCATCACTGTCCACCATGATTTTCCTGCCGTTAGCCTCAAACGTGACCATCATCAGCTATCATCCCCACAAACGAATACACAACACGGATTAGCCAGACGTTGCGAACCCTCTACTCACACAGCACTATTCCTGAGCGTTTTACGCCAAAGGCACGGATAAACAGGGTGGCCGCCTGCGCGTTGAGGGCATTGCCATAGGCGCGCAGGCGTCCCACTCTGGCGGCAGCCCCATCAACCAGCGGGAATGTGCCGGGTTCAACTGGCCGCCACTTTTCATCCCGGCACCGCAGCCAGTCAGCCTCTCGCCAGAAGCCGTGAGTCGGACAGGCTGCGTCATTTGTGTCCAGCCCGTCAGCCACACCACGCGCCCCAGCAATGCATTGAGCGGCACATTCGGGCATTCCTTGCCATCCTTCCCGTCCCGTGTGGTCGGCGTAGGCCACCCAGTACGCCCGGTCGCGAATATGCGGGGCACCGACGCCCGCAGACGGAAACGGCACACACCCGAAGGCGTAGTCCAGGGCTTCCAGGTCAGCCTGTACAAGGTCGAACCAGAGGTTTGCATGGCTGCTTGCAACCTGCTCACCAAAAACGTACTCAGGGCGGCACTGGCTGATGAGCCAGTGAAAAGCGGGCCAGAGGTGCCGCTTGTCATCAAACCCGCCGCCCTTGCCTGCCGCACTGAAAGGCTGGCAGGGGCAACTGCCCGTCCACACGGGTTTGTCATCGGGCCATCCTGCTTTTCGCAGGGCATACGACCAGACGCCGATACCGGCGAAAAAATGGCACTGGGTGTAGTCTCGCAAGTCATCGGGGTTCACCTCCTCAATTGAGCGTTCATCAACATCGCCGGGCGCAATATGCCCGGCGGCAATCAGGTTTCTCAGCCACTGTGCGGCGAAGGGGGCAATCTCGTTGTACCAGGCACCCCGGCTCATACCGCCTCCTGTCTGTAGGCACTGGCAGCGGACAGCGTGGCAATCACTTCATTTGCGTTACCTCGACTGGCTGCCCTGGCTGCAATGCTGTAATGGGCGTGCGTGTAGTGAAACGTAAAGCCCCGATAGGCGGCATGGGTCCTGGGGGTATCGCTGCCGGAGAGCACAACGGGCACACCGTGCCGCCGGTTGGCTTCCATCAGGGCATCGGCCAGTGCCTGATGCGCGTCGTCCCGAAACGGCGTGATGTAATATCCTGTGAAGCCGGTTCTGTCCTCATGCGGGAAATAAGGCGGATCGGCATAAACAACGCAGTGTTCATCTACATGAAACGCCAATGTTTCCTCAAAGGGCAGGCAGACAAACCGGGTATGGGTATCGCGCGCCTTTTCGGCGAACAGGTGGATTTCCGTTTCAGGGAAATACGGTTTTTTGTAACGACCATACGGGACATTAAATTTGCCACGCAGGTTGTAGCGGCACAGGGCGTTGTAGCCATGGCGATTCAGGTACAGGAACACGGCAGCACGCTCAATCCCCACGAACACTCGCCACTGGTTGAAGTCGGCACGCAGGCGGTAATAGTCTTCGTGGTTATTGTTGTGTCTGAACAGGGGGAGCGCGGCCCGTATAACGCTTTCAGGTGCATCCATCACCGCCTGGTAGAAGTTAATCAGGTCGGGATTGATATCGGCCAGCACATAGCGGCGGTGATCGGTATTGAGAAAGACCGATGCGCCACCCACAAACGGCTCAACCAGACAATCCGCCGTTGGCAGCAAAGGCCTTAAGCGTGGCATCAGACGAGACTTTCCGCCTGCCCATTTCAGGATCGGTTTCATGCTTTCCTCCTGCTGTCGTGTCTGTGTTTACGCTCAATGGTTTCCTGGCAGGTCACGCAGTACTGCACACCCTGAACCGCACGGCGGCGGGCTGGCGGGATGCGTGTATCACACCGGACACAGCGCACCCGCGAAACCGCACTGGGTCTGGATAACGCGCGGCAAATATGGCGCTGACGCGCTTCTTCCTCGTGCCACTGGATAACATCCATTGCATCGGGCATCAGCAGCTCTCCTGCGCGTCGTTCTGGATGCGCTGTGCGACATCTCGCAGCAGTTCGGCAGCATCAATACTGCCCAGTCTGTTACCGGTGATATGCAGAGCCAGCCTTTCCAGGCGAGCGGCGAACACGTCGGCACACCCCCGGCGTTCATCCATCCGGGCCTCGTTCAACAGCAGGTTAACGCCGGTGGCGTCCAGGAAGGCTCTGGGGGTACGGGTTTCAGTCTTTCGCATTGTCATCTCTCCTGATTTCGGGCAATAAACCGCCCGGCGGGTTTACGCCATTGATTTCTGTCGTGAATTAAACCGGCAAGGTCAGTCGTTCAGGAAATAAGCTCACCATCACCCGAAAATGGTTCATGGCAATAATCAGCGCCCTTTTTTCCTGGTCGGTCATTTCCACTACGTCAACACCATGCCGGGCCGTTTTTATTCCCGCGAGATAAAACAGCGCGGAAAGTGCCCGATTATTCTGTTCGTATTTTTTGTCATGTTTATTTCGCATGTCAGCAAGAAAGCGGGCCAGTTCCTTATCCATAATCGCGTGTGGCACAGGGCGATTTTTTTTATCCTGCTGTTGTACTCTTTTGTTTATTTCCCGCATTCCGGCGCGAATTTCAGCGATTTTATTCAGACCGCACAGGCGCTGACCGGCGTTAAAGTTGACCGTCATATCGAAATTATCGATAGCCATCGTGCGTGACCTTTCTGTTATTTCACGTGGTGTTTTCGTGCATGCCTTGCCTGATATTTTTTCGCGTAGCGCGCACGAAGCGGGTTATTTTTGTTCTGTCTTTTTTCCCTGATATCAATCATTTTCCCGCAGAGGTATAGCGGGAGTGCAATAAGCAGCGGCAGTACTGGTAGCAGGTAATCTATCCAGCATGGGTCTTGCAGTTTCATCATCAATAACCTCCGTCCTTTACTGTAGGGATGCCAGGATGTTTCACCAGGCCCGGCACGTGGTTTTGTGGTACTTTCGTCATGCCCACCAGTTCCCTGGCCGAACCCGGGCATGATCCTCACCCACAAAAAAAAGAGATAACCCACATGAACATCGAAGATAAATTCAGTTTTGCTGAGTCATTTGTTGTCTTTGAGGCGGATGCCAAATACATCGGTCAGTCTTATGCGCTGCGCTTTTCTTATAAAGCCAGTGAAAACCCGTTACCGCCTGCCGATGAAATATTGACAGCCCTGACTATTCCTCAGATAAAAAAGCTCATCGCTGATCTTCAAGCCGCTGTTTATGTCGCCGAGCATGAGCATGAATTTCCTGACAAAGCAGGTCGTCATTAAGGCATCCCAGACTTTTAATAATCCCGGCGGCATGATGACCCGCATCAAAAGTGCTGCTGACATTGTCCCCATCCCAGCACTCGCAACTAACAATGCCGCCGCCTCGCGTGAACTTTGTGCGGGTAACAACATGGCCCGGCCATGAGTTCGCCTCGAAAGGGTCTTGCACAGTATTGGTGTTTTTATGCTGCACTGGCTGCCTCCTGATCGGTGTAAAATTGCCGGATAACGCTATCAATCTGTCTGGCACTGACGATATCTCCAGCGGCATAGGCATCGTCCAATGCGTCCTCCAGATCAATACTCAGCCGGTAGGCGTAGTCGTTGGTTAACCACTGGCGCAGTTCGGGCGCAATAGCCGTCGCGTAGCGGAGGTTGGCCAGCTTGGTGCGGTACTCCTGCACGAGTTCGTTTATCAATGTGGCGTAGGCCGGCTGCATGGTCTTTTCCCCTTACAAACGTTGGTGTGTCTGGCGTTCAACGGCTGCCTTGCGGGCCAGATAGGCTTTGCGCATGTCGTCGGCGCGTTTTTGCTGGATAAGCTTCATCAGCCTGCTGAAGAGCACATGGAGTATGTAGAGCACGACGCAGGGAAAGCTCAAGATGCCACAAATGAAAATGATGTCTTTCATGCGGCTGCGTCCTTTTCGCCCAGGCGATACGGCACACCCAAATCTTCGCGGAGCTTTTTGACGCGCTTGTACCAGGTACGCTTCCAATCGTAGCGCTCTGGAGGAAGTTGCTCTGTCATTTCGTAAACCATCTCAAGCCATTCATTCCAAAGAATAAATAACCTGTATGAGCTACCACCCTCTCCCATGATTTCACGTTCTGTCGCAAGAGGTAGCAAGCGGCGCTCAATCAACTTGCGCACACTTGGTTCTGACTTCCCCGTGCGACGGACAAATTCATCCGTCGTGATAGGGTCAGGTAGCTTAAACAAAGTCCTCAATTCATCGTCTGTCATATGCTAATCTCCCAAGTTGAGGGATTTACGAAAAATCTCCCCCACAACCAACTCACATCTTAACTTTAAGATATTTTTCTGGAGATGTAAATATGGCCCTTAATTTTACGACATCTGAGCGCATAAAACTCATGAGGGAGAGCGAAAGAATGAGCCGCTCGGAAGCATCCAAAGAATGGGGTCTCAAAAGTGATGCACTATGGCGCTATGAAAATGGCAAAGCCGTGCCAAACATTGATGTTGTTACATCAATGCTTAATCATCCACGTTTTGAAAAATATGCATTATGGTTTACCATCGGCAAAATTGCTCCTGACACCGGACAAATCGCTCCTGCTCTCGCACACTTTGGGCAAGACAGTGTGGAATCAGCCCTCTCAAGAAGGAATGTTGGTTAAGCATTCCGGCCCTGAGTTCGCCTCGAAAGAGTCTTGCACAGTATTGGCGTTTTTTATGCTGCACTGGCTGCCTCCTGATCGGTGTAAAATCGCCGGATAACGCTATCAATCTGTCTGGCACTGGCGATATCTCCAGCGGCATAGGCATCGTCCAATGCGTCCTCCAGATCAATACTCAGCCGGTAGGCGTAGTCGTTGGTTAACCACTGGCGCAGTTCGGGCGCAATAGCCGTCGCGTAGCGGAGGTTGGCCAGCTTGGTGCGGTACTCCTGCACGAGTTCATTTATCAATGTGGCGTAGGTCGGCTGCATGGTCTTTTCCCCCTACAAACGTTGGTGTGTCTGGCGTTCAACGGCTGCCTTGCGGGCCAGATAGGCTTTGCGCATGTCGTCGGCGCGTTTTTGCTGGATAAGCTTCATCAGCCTGCTGAAGAGCACATGGAGTATGTAGAGCACGACGCAGGGAAAGCTCAAGATGCCACAAATGAAAATGATGTCTTTCATGCGGCTGCGTCCTTTTCGCCCAGGCGATACGGCACACCCAAATCTTCGCGGAGCTTTTTGACGCGCTTGTACCAGGTACGCTTCCAATCGTAGCGCTCTGGAGGAAGTTGCTCTGTCATTTCGTAAACCATCTCAAGCCATTCATTCCAAAGAATAAATAACCTGTATGAGCTACCACCCTCTCCCATGATTTCACGTTCTGTCGCAAGAGGTAGCAAGCGGCGCTCAATCAACTTGCGCACACTTGGCTCTGACTTTCCCGTGCGACGGACAAATTCATCCGTCGTGATAGGGTCAGGTAGCTTAAACAAAGTCCTCAATTCATCGTCTGTCATATGGTAATCTCCCAAGTTGGGGTGTTTCATACAGATGTCACCCAAAGCCCACCGCTGTATACACAATAAATCATAGGTAGGAGAATTGCAACATGAGTATGAGTATTGGAGAGAAATTAAAGATTATGAGAGAGAGTGAACGACAGAAAAGCCTACCGGAAGTGGCTAAAATGCTAGGCATAAACAGAGATGCTCTATGGCGATACGAGGAAGGAAAAACCATACCTAACACTTTGGTTATAACAAAAATATTGAGCCATCCATTATTTGAGAAATATACACTCTGGTTTATCACCGGAAAGATAGCGCCCGATTCCGGACAAATCGCTCCGGTTCTCGCACACTATGGGCAAGACAGTGTGGAGTCAGCCCTCTCAAGAAGGAATGTTGGTTAAGCATTTATGAAACTTATGTTTGTCAGACAGGCAAACACTTAGAAGTAATGACCGGAGGGCGTAATCATGACGATTAAAACGCTCGATGGTGGACGATACAAAGTAGACGTAAGACCCCGTGGTCGGGATGGCCGCCGGATCCAGAAGATATTCAAGAAAAAAGCAGATGCAGTTGCCTATGAGCGTTATGTGCTTGGCAACATGCATGATAAAGAGTGGCTTGAAAAACCAGTCGATCAGCGGAAATTATCAGCCCTAATGGAAATATGGTGGCAACTTGAAGGCCGAAACCTGAAATACGGAGAAAAACGAAAAGTTGCACTATGCAGAATCATAAAAACTATAGGCGATCTAAATACTGGACGCTTAAACCCGAGATTCATGCAAGAATGGCGCTCCAAGCGGCTGCATGACGGCGTAAAAGCATCAACCGTTAATCGGGACGAGGCCTTACTTAGTAGCATGTTTCGAGTGCTAACTACCTCTGGGGAATACCACGGAGATAATCCCATCAGAGCGTTATCATCCCTAAAGGGAAAAACACCTGAGATGACTTATCTTACATGTGAGGAAATTGCCCAATTGTTAAATGCAACAGATGGTGATGCTCATAGAATTACCATTCTATGCCTAAGTACTGGGGCAAGATGGGGAGAAGCTGTGTGTCTTAAGGCCGAGCATGTACTGCATAATCGAGTTACTTTCACTGAAACCAAAAATGGCAAGATTCGCACCGTCCCCATTTCTGAACAGGCAGTAAAAGCAATAAAGACAAAAAGCTCAGGAAAACTCTTTTATGTAGATTATGGAAAATACCGAAAAATTTTACGCAGTGTAAAGCCCGATCTACCTAAAGGACAGTCAGTGCATGTGCTGCGTCATACCTTTGCTGCACATTTCATTATGAACGGAGGAAATATTCTGACGCTGCAAAAAATTATGGGCCACGCTTCAATCCAGCAAACTATGACCTACGCACATCTTGCTCCTGATTATTTACAGGATGCGATAACCTTTAATCCACTGAAGGGGGACATCCACATTCCATCCACATCTATGAGTTCTTACGGTTAATCAGGAGACGACAACGGGGATTAAGTCATTGAAAAAAGGCTTAATCCCTTGTAACACAAGGCATGAAAAAGTCACATAATGTGGCCTTGATGGCAATTCCAGAAATTCTCGACCACGCTTACGGCAGTATTTTGGCCGATTTAATCACAATCGGTTTGCTTGGCACATTCTGATAGGGCCCAACGTTAGTGGTTTGCACCTGAGAGATTTTGTCGGCGACATCCATCCCTTTTACCACTTTGCCAAATACCGCATAGCCAAAATCACGCTGACCGTGATCGAGGAAAGCGTTATCCGCGACATTAATAAAGAACTGACTGGTGGCGCTGTCTTTTTCAGCGGTGCGCGCCATTGCGATGGTACCACGCACGTTGCGTAAACCGTTGTCCGCTTCATTTTTGATCGGTGGGTTAGTGGCTTTTTGCTTCATTTCATCCACAAAACCGCCA
Source organism: Symbiopectobacterium sp. RP (assembly GCF_050472005.1). Taxonomy (NCBI): domain Bacteria; kingdom Pseudomonadati; phylum Pseudomonadota; class Gammaproteobacteria; order Enterobacterales; family Enterobacteriaceae; genus Symbiopectobacterium; species Symbiopectobacterium sp. RP. The sequence continues at coordinate 912,862 of NZ_JBGOGS010000002.1, forward strand.
CCCTGCACCATAAAACCAGGGATCACGCGGTGAAAGGTGGTGCCATTGTAGAAGCCACTATTAACGTACTCGACGAAGTTTCTCACTGACACAGGCGCTTTCTGGTTATCCAGCGCTAACTCGATGTTGCCTTCAGACGTGGTTAGCAAGACGCTCGTGGCGGCGGCAGGGACTGCGATCGCCGACGACACCATGACCGAAGATGAAAACATTGTCAGTGAAACCAAGGCTGCCGCAGCAACAAGAGTACGTTTGAACATGAGAATTCCTTTTTGATCGGGGGCTACAAGAAAGCGTAACGATTGTAAATACCCACACTCCTTAACGCTACCCTTTTACTTTTTTTACTTAAGGGTAGGCCACAACGTTACGGCCATTAGGTATAGCATACCAGTGCGGTATCGGCGACGATCGTAAAAAAAGACGGGTAAATAACCCGTCTTGTTAGCACATAACGCGGCTTTTACCCGAACTATTACCCCATTCGCTCCGAACGCACGGCCAAATCGCGGCTGTATTGTCGGCTGGCATCCACCAGCATTGTGGTGTAGGCCGTTTTCTCCGTCGAACGCGTCAGTTCCGCAGTCTCCAGCGTTTCCAGAATACGGCAGTACTGCATCACCGCCACGCGGTGGCATATAGCTAAACAACTTAATTTTGATTACATTATTTAAATGAGCTATTCAATTGATTTTAGACGTAAAGTGATATCTACACGGGAAGAAGAAGGGTTGAGTATCCGAGAAACAGCGAAGCAATTTCGGATTGGCCCTGCCTCTGTGTCGCGTTGGATTAATCAAATAGCGTCAAAAGCATCGACCACGCGTCAGCGAAAGAGCGATAAATCCGAGTTGATAAAAGATGTTGAACCATATCCAGATGCTTACCAAAAAGAACGTGCAGAGCGTTTTGGCGTTTGTCAGAAGGCCATTTGGCAAGCTCTTAAAAAGCTGGGATTGACCTATAAAAAAACTCTACGTCATCCGAAAGCGCCCAGCAAGCATTTCAACAAAAAATACAACAGTATGAAAAAGAAAGAAAACCTATTGTTTCTATTGATGAAAGTGGTTTTCCACACGATACCCCAAGGACTCAGAGCCTGTTTAAGATTTTGTGTAAATGCCTTTCCTCAGAAGTGACCGTCAAGGCGGTCACCGAACTCGATAATAAAGCGACTCATTGCCATACGCCAGTCCTGTAAGGGCATCGTCCATTTCTGTGATGCCGCCTGGATTGCCAGCCATACGACCTTCTTCACCGAGTCATCAGTCGGGAACACCTTGCGTTTCTTGATTGCATGCCGGAGCACGCTGTTCAGTGATTCTATAGCGTTCGTCGTGTAGATTACCTTGCGAAGTTCCTGCGGGTACGAGAAGAATGTCGACAGGTTGGCCCAGTTTAACTGCCAGCTCCGGCTTATCTGCGGATAGCGGTGATCCCATGTCCCACCGAACGTCTCCAGCGCCTGAAGCGCGGCCTCTTCGGTTGGAGCCTGATACCACTGCTTTGAGGTCGCGTGTTACCGCCTTATAGTCCTTCCAGGCAACGAAGCGCAGACTGTTGCGCACCATGTGCACGATGCACAACTGGATGCGGGCTTCCGGGTAGACCGTGTTGATGGCATCCGGGAACCCTTTCAGGCCGTCCACACAGGCAATGAGGATGTCGGTCAGGCCACGGTTTTTCAGTTCTGTCAGCACGTTCAGCCAGAACTTTGCGCCTTCATTTTCGGCCAGCCACATCCCCAGTAGCTCTTTCTGGCCTTCGATATTGATACCCAGCGCCAGGAACACAGACTTATTGATAACGCGGCTGTCCTGCCGGACTTTCAGAACGATACAGTCAAGGTAAACAATGGGATAAACCGCATCCAGGGGGCGATTTTGCCATTCAACAACCTGCTCCATAACGGCATCGGTGACCTTCGATACTAGGGCGGGTGAGACATCCGCGTCATACAGTTCTTTGAACGCAGCGGCAATTTCGCGGGTGGTCATCCCTTTGGCATACAACGATAAAATCTGGTTATCCATCCCGGTGAGCTAGGTCTGGTTCTTCTTCACCAGCTGCGGTTCAAAGGAACCATCACGATCACGTGGTGTACGCAGTTCCAGCGGACCATCGCCGGTGGTAACAGTCTTTGTGGAGTAGCCATTGCGCGTGTTATAGCCAAGCGACATTATTTTGATAACAATTAGCTGTATTTTTTTGCCACATATCAGGGTATTGGATGTAATCATTTTTAAGTCGGTTAGCTATATTCCCAGCATCGCAGCACCGGGCTTATGCAGCAGTGGAGAATGCTACGATGAGGCGCTGTTCACTGGCATGGAAGAGCATATCAATCAGCTGAACAGCGATGCCATTATTGTGCTGCACACGATTGGCAGCCACGGGCCGGCCTATTACAAACGCTATCCCGAGGCGTTCAAACACTTTACACCGACCTGCGACACTAACCAGATTCAGAACTGTTCCCGAGAGGCGTTAACCAACACCTATGACAACACGCTGCTTTACCTGGATATAGCCAACGACTTAAAAATAATTACATCCAATACCCTGATATGTGGCAAAAAAATACAGCTAATTGTTATCAAAATAATATCGCTTGGCTATAACAGGTTAAACCACGTTATCGAACTGCTGAAAAACCGTCAGGATAAGTTCAATACCGCATTGGTTTATCTCTCCGACCATGGAGAATCATTGGGGGAAGACGGTGTTTATTTACACAGCATGCCCTATGCCGTAGCCCCGTCACAACAAACGCATATTCCGATGTTGATGTGGTTATCGCACGACTACCAGCAACAATTTGCCGTGCAGGAGACATGTTTGCGACAACGCGCGCAAACGCAAAGTTATTCGCAAGACAATCTGTTTCACACCATACTGAGAATGCTTAATGTGACTACCAACGAATATCAGCCTGAATGGGATATCCTCAAGGGATGTCGGGATAAAACTGCGTGAGATTGTTGATTGTAGAAGATGATGCCTTACTGCAAGAGGGACTGTTACTGGCGCTCAGCCAGGAAGGGTACGCCTGCGACTGCGCGGGCGGAACCAAGCAGGCGGATGCGCTGTTAAACAGCGCACCATACAGTCTGGTAGTTCTGGCTCTCGGGCTACCGGATGGCGATGGCTTGCAACTGCTGGCTCGTTGGCGCAAACAGCACCAGCATATGCCCGTATTAATCCTGACCGCCGGCGATACCGTCGACGATCGCGTCAGCGGGCTGGATTCCGGAGCCGATGACTATCTGGTTAAGCCGTTTGCGCTGACGGAGCTGCTGGCACGCGTCAGAGCCCTGATCCGCCGTCACCAAGGCGCAAGCGACAATTTGGTTGTGGTAGGCGATCTCTGTCTTGACCTCACGACTCAACAGGTGAGCCTGAAGCACGAATCGGTTATTCTGACGCCCAAAGAGTTTGCGATTCTCGCAAGGCTGGTATTAAAAGCCGGGCAGCCCGTTCACCGTGAACTGCTGCATCAGGATATTTACAGTTGGAATGACGATCTCGCCTCAAACTCACTAGAAGTTCACGTTCATCATTTACGACAAAAAATCGGCAAAGCGCGCATTCGTACCTTGCGTGGCTTCGGTTACCTGTTCACCACCGAGGATGAATCATGAAATGCATTTTCAGCTCGATGTCTCCCCCTGTGGCCAGCATGCGCTGGCGGCTTATAATCGCGCTGGGATGTATTTTGCTGACGTGTCAGCTCATCAGTGTCGCCTAGCTATGGCATGAAAGTAAGGAGCAGATCGAGTTTCTGGTGGATAAAACGCTGAGCGAACACGTGCGCAACGAGCATATCGCCAAGGAAATACGCGAATCGATCGCCTCACTCAGCATACCCAGTCTGGTAATGGTACTGGCTTCCCTGTTTCTTTCTATTCAGGCCGTGAACTGGATTACGCGGCCACTGTCGCACCTCGCTGTGGAATTAGGCAACCGCAGTGCGGAAAACCTAGAACCGCTCGCCGATTATCAGCAGGTGGAAGAGATTGCCGCCGTGACACGCTCCATGAACCAACTCTTTGTGCACCTGAATGAAACACTGGAACGAGAGCGCCAATTTACCGCTGACGTCGCGCATGAATTACGTACCCCGCTGGCGGGAATACGGCTGCACCTGGAACTCCAGCAGCAGCGTCACGGGATCGATTGCCAACCGCTGATTGCACGCGTCGATACCATGACACGAACCGTTGAACAACTGCTTCAGTTGGCGCGCGCCGCTGTGGCGTTTTCCTCCGGCCACTACCAACAGGTTTCGCTGGCTCAGGATGTGATTGTCCCCATACAGGATGCATAGGTATCTACACATCTTTTGCAATATCTGCTATTACGTTGCTGCATGATCTCAACTTATCCATCGGCGGGATTGATGCCCGCCTTAACCGGCGTTATCAGCGTCTGGTTAAGCAACACATGACTCCCCCGGCACCATTGGCGTCAGCCGTTAAAGACCTTGCCTGCGCGCAGAAAACGACATTCGCCACTACTCAGGCCGGTTGGCGTTTTTTTAATAATGAACGTATTAGCTTCAGTCAGCTCAATGAACCGATTATTTCGCTGGCTCTCCGGCAGGTTGCACTTAGCCCGCATCCATACGCTCTCGTCGTTCACGACTGGTCTCATTTATAGCCAACCGACTTAAAAATGATTACAGCCAATGCCCTGATATGTGGCAAAAAATACAGCTAATTGTTATCAAAATAATGTCGCTTGGCTATAACACGCGACCTCAAAGCAGTGTATCAGGTTCCAGCCGAAGAGGCCGCGCTTCAGGCGCTGGAGACGTTCGGTGGGACATGGGATCACCGCTATCCGCAGATAAGCCGGAGCTGGCAGTCAAACTGGGCCAACCTGTCGACATTCTTCTCGTACCCGCAGGAACTTCGCAAGGTAATCTACACGACGAACGCTATAGAATCACTGAACAGCGTGCTCCGGCATGCAATCAAGAAACGCAAGGTGTTCCCGACTGATGACTCGGTGAAGAAGATCGTATGGCTGGCAATCCAGGCGGCATCACAGAAATGGACGATGCCCTTACAGGACTGGCGTATGGCAATGAGTTGTATTAGTCGCGACTAGATCTGGCACTGGACCTTGAAAGGTTGAGAGTTACCGGTTTTGATATGGGTGTCTAATCCTTAAACAAAACGCGAGGTAACTCTCATGCTTCATACTAACAATCCCATTATCAAACACAAAGCCGGCCTGCTCAATCTCGCCGAAGAACTCGGTAACGTATCAAAAGCCTGCAAGAGCATGGGCGTGTCACGCGATACATTTTACCGTTATCAGGAACTGGCTGCTGAAGGCGCCATTGATGCGCTGGTTAACCAGAACCGCCGGGTTCCGAACCTGAAGAACCGCGCCGACGAAGCCACTGAACGCGCGGTTGTTGATTATGCTATTGAGTTCCCGCCCCATGGGCAGCACCGGACCAGTAATGAGCTGCGTAAAAAAGGCGTGTTTATCTCCGGCAGCGGCGTGCGCTCCATCTGGCAACGACACGACCTGGAGAACTTCCGTAAACGCCTGAAGGCGCTTGAGGAAAAGGTCGCCAGAGAAGGCATTGTCCTTACCGACGCTCAAATCGCAGCCCTGGAGAAGAAGGCGCACGATGATGAGGCCTGCGGTGAAATCGAGACGGCACATCCCGGGTATCTGGGCTCACAGGACACCTTCTACGTGGGCAATCTGAAGGGGGTGGGCCGTATCTACCAGCAGACGTTCGTGGATACGTACTCGAAAGTGGCACACTGCAAGCTGTATACGAATAAAACACCGCTCACCGCCGCCGACCTGCTCAATGATAGCGTACTCCCGTTCTACGAGGCTCAGGGACTGCCGGTGCTGAGAATACTGACCGACAGGGGTACGGAGTACTGTGGTAAAGTGGAGCAGCATGATTATCAGCTTTATCTGGCTATCAACGATATCGAGCATACGAAAACGAAGGCGATGTCTCCGCAGACGAACGGCACCTGTGAGCGCTTCCATAAAACCATTTTGCAGGATTTTTATCAGGTTACGTTCGGCAAGAAGTTATATGGAGACCTGGAAAGCCTGCAGGTAGATCTGGACAACTGGTTGTGGCATTACAATAATGAGCGAACTCATCAGGGAAAAATGTGCTGCGGGCGTACGCCGATGGCCACTTTACTCGATGGAAAACGGAGCTGGGCAGAAAAGAATCTGAACCAGATGTAATCTGACAGACACCTGTATAAATAATCGGTAACTGTCAGATCAGGTTTGAGCTAGTACAAATGAGTCGCTTTATTATCGAGTTCGGTGACCGCCTTGACGGTCACTTCTGAGGAAAGGCATTTACACAAAATCTTAAACAGGCTCGCGAACTATGTTGCTACCGATCAGGTCCCTGCCATTATTCTTCCCCAACACCCTTCTGGTGTGATGACGCTGTCTGCCGCACAACCCTTGTATTGCTGCCCACTGAAAGAGAGCCTCTGCTTCGCTTGTCTAAATCGGCGCTGATTACGGTTTATGCATTGCAGAGCGCTCAGCAGCTGATGGTCATTAATATCCATGCCATTAATTTCAGTATCGGCGTTGAAGTGTATGGCAAACAACTGGATGCGATTGGTGAGCAGGTCAAACGTCATGCCGGGCCAGTAATCATGGCTGGAGATTTTAATGCCTAGAGCCGGCAGCGTATCAACGCACTTTATCAATTTGCCAGTGAGATTGCCTTGCGTGAGGTTCGCTTTGTAGACGACCAGCGGCGTCGAACGTTTGGCCGCCCGTTAGATTTTGTTTTTTATCGCGGGTTACACGTCATGCAATCTTCTGTATTGGTTACCCAAGCTTCTGACCACAACCCGCTATTGGTTGAATTTCAGTTGCCAGCATGACGTTAAAACAATAAAAAAAGCCACGAAGGTCAACCATCGTGGCTTTTTTATAGGCTTATGTAGCACTTAAGAGTCTGGTGATGCTGCCGTATTCACGAAGAGTGTTAACCGATCTCCAGGCTTAATATTTGCCTTTTTATTGATGACCGAATTCCAGCGCATAACATCTGCGATATCTACCCCGTGACGTTTGGCGATACTCGCGAGAGAGTCTCCTTTACGCACCTGATAGGTAATGGAATTACTGTTACCCTTTTTACTGCCCGCAGAGGCCGATACAACCTGAAGCGATTGACCAACCTTCAACGCGTTAGCGCTGGCTAGGTTGTTCCACTTGCGCAGATCCTGCGCGCTGACCTTCAGTTTCGCCGCAATACCTGACAAGGTGTCACCTGAACGAACCTTGTATTCCGTGTTTGCGGATAACTGCGCCAGTTTAGCGGGTTGTACAGCGGCGATATCGCCATCTGCCAACGAATCCTTCAACTGCTCAACATGTGCTTTAGGCACCATAATGTAATGTGGCCCGTTCGGAGCGGTCACACCACGTTTGTAGCCTGTGTTGTAGCTCTTCAGTTTTGCTAGCGACAAGCCAGCCATTTCAGCCGCTTGCGTCAACTCCATCTGTTGACCCAAGTCTACCTGTGCCAGTGCCCTACTTTCGTTGGGCTTAGGTAACTCAATGCCGTATTTTTTGCTATTCTTAAGAATATCGCTTAAGGCTAAAATTTTCGGGACATAAAGTGACGTTTCACGTGGTAACGCCAATGCCCAGTAACTCGTTGACCTGCCTTTTTCCTTATTTGCTTTTACTGCTTGCAAAACACGCCCTTCACCGCTGTTATACGCGGCGATGGTAAGTAGCCAGTCACCATCAAACATTGTGTTGAGGCGCTGCATCATGTCTAAGGCAGCCGTCGTTGATGCAACAACATCGCGACGACCATCATACCACTGGTTCTGTTTCAAACCGTAGTTACGCCCAGTGCCTGGCACAATCTGCCAGAGCCCTGCTGCATTGGCGGATGATGTGGCCTTGGCATCAAAAGCGCTCTCCACTATGGGTAGCAGTACCAGTTCCATCGGCATTTTGCGCTGCTTAATCTGCTCGACTATCCAGTACATGTACGGTTCTGCCCGTAATGTTACATCGTGGAGATAGCTCTTATTTTTTAAGTATCGTGTTTTTTGCTCGCGGATCCGGACGTTATCTGGAACCTCCATCTTCAGCTCGTCGCTAATGAAGTTCCACAGGTCACGCTGCGCTAGGCCATTATTATCCAGCCAGCGCGCGGATGTCTCTCGACTTCCTGTGTACTTTCCTGCTTCATCTTGACCTGCTGAAGACAGACTCTGCCCATGTTGTTTCGGTTGCGAGGTGTCTTGGTAGACCCCTTGGCAACCTGCCAACAAGACTGAGGCGATAATAATCGCGTAAGCCTTCATATATGTGTCAATAGTTTGCTTAAAAGACGAGCAATAATACTTTGATTAGCCGATCAGCACAACAAAAACCTTCAAAAGCAATCTTTCTTGCTACGTAATTGGGCGAAAACTTGCCAATCCTCTATGTTACCGTGTTTTATTTTTAATTTTCCTTTTAAATCAGTGTTGTGGCACATAAGAAAAAGGTTGATTTTTCGTTCAAGACCAAGGGTTGTTGGTAACGTTGATTGAGATTTATCTCGTAATAGCCTGATTTCAGAAAGATAAGCGGTAATATTGCACTCTTCAGGCCAGATAGTGTGAGCAAACTCAAGATTTGATAGGGTGTACTCGTGTGCACAGCAAATGCGTGTTTCATCAGGTAATTTTGATATTTTCTCAATTGATTCATACATTTGTTTGTTGGTTCCTTCAAAAATTCGCCCACATCCGGCCGAAAACAACGTATCTCCGCAGAACAAATAGGGGGCAGAGTAGTACAAAATATGACCTAAAGTGTGACCCGGCACAGAAAATACGGAGAAATCCGAATTGAGTAACTGAATGTGATCGGCATCGCGCAAAATACGTGTTGCACCATGCTGCGCTGTCTCTTCAGGGCCATAAATCGGCAAGTCAGGGTAAGTCTTCTGGATATCAGGTACCCCCGCCACATGGTCACTGTGATGGTGGGTGAGTAACACCGCTACCGGTGTGAGTTGGTGTTTACGTAGCGCTTGTAATACTGGTTCGGCTTCACCGGGATCGACAATGACACAACGGTGCTGTACGTCATGTAATAGCCAAATATAGTTGTCCGAAAGTGCGGCAATACTGATAAGATTCATGTGATACCCCATTTATACACGTCATATTTCAAGCTGCATGTGCGTTGGCTGCGTTCACTCACCCGAATCACTTACCTAAGTAAGCATATTGGGATAGATGAACCTCATTTGTCCTTCTCTTTCCGCCTTCCTGCAACTCCAATTATTTAGGGTATATTACGTGGTCTGAGATAGCTATTGGGTCTGAGGGAGAATACTATGCTGTGTCCCTTAATTGCTTGAGCTATAGTATCCATCTGTTTCTACGACACTTTTGATTATGGCTCGCTACGATCTTTCTGAGGCTTTGTTGAATAAATAGAACTTTTGGGTAATCATCGGAGCAGATCAACACAGTTGTTTCAAAATCAGGTCTCCATGACAAAACAAAATTTTAAAATCACCAACTTGCCCTCTTATAACAAGGGCCTCAAGCAGCGCTGTTCTCTAACCGTATGGCTAGATGAATCAGCCATTGCTGCATGGACGGAAAAAAACACTACTGAACGGCGTGGACGACCGCTCCACTACTCAGATATGACCATCACCACAGTCCTGATGATGAAACGCGTGTTTGGCCTTTCATTGAGGGCTTTACAGGGCTTTGGTGACTCGATTTTTAAACTGATTAAATTGCCGCTCCATTGTCCAGACTATTCGCTGCTCAGCAAGCGAGCAAAGACAGTGAACATCAGCATAAAAACGCCAACCCGTGGTGAAATCTCACATCTGGTCATTGATGGAACCGGCCTGAAGGTCTTTGGCGAAGGCGAATGGAAAGTCCGGCAGCATGGTGCCGACAGACGCAGGGTATGGCGTAAGCTGCACCTGGCAGTAGACAGTGTGACGCATGAGATTATCTGTGCGGATTTGTCGCTCAGTGGTACGACTGATGCCCAAGCTCTACCGGCGCTGATAAACCAGACCCACCGGAAAATCAGAGAGGCATCGGCTGACGGCGCTTACGGGCTTTGTTGAATAAACATATTTTATGCTGCACCCCCGGTGAAACGACAGATCCTCGCAACGTAAAATCATGCAGTTAGGCCTCATGAGAAAAGTGTACACCTGAGATGAAAAGCATTTTCTACCAAAACTGGCATGGAAAAACAGCATGACTCACTATTATTCAACAAAGCCGCGCTTACGATACAGTTTACTGCTATGATGCTCTGGTGAGGAAGAAAATAAGGCCGCTTATCCCGCCACGAAGGGGGGCTCAATATTGGCAAGATCGCTACCACGAGCGTAACCACGCTGTTGCAAATCAGCGCATTAGCGGTAGTAACGATATCTGGAAAAAGAAAGTGGGCTATCACCGGCGCTCAGTGGCTGAAACGGCCATGTTCCGGTTCAAAAGGCTTCTGGGTGGTCATTTAAGTCTGAGAGACTACGATGCTCAGGTGGGTGAAGCCATGACCATGGTCAAAGCGCTTAACCTGATCACGCTATTAGGAATGCCGAACAGTATTCGCATCACGTAACAATCGACCCGTATGGAGCGCAGTCGTTACAGGTTCTGATTTATTCAACAAAGCCGTAATCATGCTGTTTTTCCATGCCAGTTTTGGTAGAAAATGCTTTTCATCTCAGGTGTACACTTTTCTCATGAGGCCTAACTGCATGATTTTACGTTGCGAGGATCCGTCGTTTCGCTGGGCTGCCAGCATAAAATCTTATTCAACAAAGCCTCTTTCTGATGAAGCATGGGCAATCATTGAGCCCTTGTTGCCAACCGTTTTGACATCTCCGCGGGCCGGCCGGCCGTGGGCAGAACATAGAAAAATCTTCAACGGCATGTTCTGGATACTGTGTTCAGGCGCACCATGGCGTGATTTACCTGAACGTTACGGCCCATGAAAAACCGTTTATAACCGTTTCAATAGATGGTCAAAGTCTAGAATCATTAACATTATTTTCAATAAGTTACTTTCATTTTTTGATGCTCATGGACTTGTTGACTGGTCAGCCGCTGCGCTGGATGGCAGTAATATCCGTGCGCTCAAATGTGCGGCTGGCGCTCAAAAAAACATCTCGATATTACCAACGATACAGCCAACCGACTTAGAAATGATTACAGCCAATGTCCTGATATGTGGCAAAAAAATACAGCTAATTGTTATCAAAATAATGTCGCTTGGCTATAATAGCCTAGGTCGCTCACGAGGTGGTTATGGCACCAAAATCCACATGGCGACTGACGGAAGCGGCATCCCGCTAAACATCGTACTGAGTGCTGGGCAGGGTCACGAAAGCCTGTTTGCGTTACGACTCCTGGACGGAATTGGCGTGCAACGCCAGAACGGCAGCATGAAGCGTCGTGGCCATGCAGTACTGGCTGACAAAGCCTACTCTGGGAATGCACTACGTAACGACTTGAAAAAAGAGGGATAAAAACGGTTATTCCCCGAAAATCAAATGAAAAACGGGCTTCAGATGGACGCTCGCAACTTGATCGTGATGCTTATCGCCGTCGCAACGTTGTGGAAAGGTGTTTTGGCCGTTTAAAGGAATATCGACGGATCGCCACACGTTATGAAAAAATGGCAAGAAACTATCTAGCAATGGTGAAACTGGGCTGCATCCGCTTGTTTTACCGCCGGTTACGCAATTAAGGGACACAGCCTAATAGATGAAGCCAGCGCATACGCCTCAGGCATATTCTTCACCAATTTGTTGGGAGGATATCCCTTGGGGCGCACATTACCAGAAGGCGCTTGAACATGCATTGGCAGCATGGTGGCCGCGTGTGTTCGGCTTTCATTTACTGAAAGTCGGCGCTCTCAGCAACGCTATCGCGACGGACACGTGTGCCATTTCCCATCAGGTTAATATCAACCCGAGTGTTGCTGATGATATGCATGTTTTGGCCGATCCTTACCAGCTGCCCTTTTCTGAGAAATCTATCGATGCCTGCTTGCTGGCGCATACGCTCTCTTATTCATCGGATCCACACCGTATTCTACGCGAAGTGGATAGGGTACTGATCAATGATGGATGGTTATTGCTGAGTGGGTTTAATCCAATAAGCCTGCTCGGGGCTGGAAAGCTGACGCCCGGCCTTCGTCAATGCCAGCCCTATTGTGCGCACATGTTCACGCAGATGCGTATGATCGATTGGCTCAGCTTGCTCAATTATGAAGTGCTGTATCAGGGAACCTTCCACGTGGTGCCGTGGAAGATGCCGCAGATGATAACAACATCAGCACCTCACTCAACTCCCTTAGGTTGCCTGATGCTCCTTGTTGCACGTAAACGTACCATCCCGCTTACCATGTCCCCCTTGCGCCAGAGGGTCAACAAGCTACCGGTGCGCAGAGCCGTTGGGGCAACCAAGAGTTACCGTAAAGGGTACCTGCCGTTCTGAGCGGATTATTCCGGTTGATAGCCTGTATCTTCCTGCGTCGGGTGCGAGGCTGCCTGGCGTGCCAGTTCATCACATTTCTCGTTCTCGGGATGACCTGCATGGCCCTTAACCCACTCCCAACGCATCGTATGCCACTGAATGGCGGCATCCAGTCGCTGCCACAGATCGATATTCTTAACTGGTTTTTTGTCAGCGGTTTTCCAGCCTTTAAGTTTCCAATTGTTGATCCAGCGCGTGATACCCTGCAGCACATATTGGCTATCGGTACTCAGTACCACCGTACACGGAGTCGTCAATGCTTCCAGAGCGGCAATCGCTGCCATCAACTCCATGCGATTATTGGTTGTCAGGTGATAACCGGCACTCAAGATTTTTTCGTGCTGCTTGTAGCGCAGTACAACGCCATAGCCACCCGGGCCAGGATTTCCCAGACAAGAACCATCGGTGAAAATTTCTACCTGCTTTGTCATCTCTGGTAGACTCTGCCATAATCATAAAAACCGCAAGTCTGACATAAAACGAAAGCGATGAGCACTGCAATTACACGACAGATCGTTCTGGATACCGAAACCACGGGGATGAACAGACTCGGCGTTCATTATGAAGGCCATAAAATCATTGAGATTGGTGCGGTAGAGGTCATTAATCGCCGCCTGACGGGGCGCCATTATCATGTGTATATCAAGCCTGATAGGCTGGTTGATCCGGAAGCGTTCATGGTCCACGGCATCAGCGATGAATTTTTACAAGATAAACCTGCCTACGCTGAGATAGCCGAGGAGTTTATTGAGTTCATTAACGGTGCGGAACTGGTTATTCATAATGCCGTGTTTGATATTGGCTTTATGGACTACGAATTTCGGATGCTGAATCGGGATATCCCGAAGACAGAGACTTTTTGCAAGATAACCGATAGCCTCATGGTCGCGCGTAAGCTGTTTCCTGGTAAAAGAAACAGCCTAGATGCATTGTGCGACCGTTATCAGATAGATAACAGCAAACGAACGCTGCACGGGGCGTTACTCGACGCCGAAATTCTGGCTGATGTCTATCTGGCCATGACGGGGGGACAAACTTCTTTGGCGTTTGCCATGGAGAGTGACACACAGCAAGTGAGTACAGAAAGTGAGAGCGTGCAGCGAATTACGCGCCAAGCGTCTGCTTTGCCCATCATTTATGCCAGTCCGGAAGAACTGGCAGCTCATGAAACGCGCCTCGATCTGATTGCCAAAAAGGGGGGCCGTTGCTTGTGGCGCCAGTAATCATCATCAATGGAATGATGATGATTACTGGCGCTGGAATTATAAACAAAAAGTATGAATTGATTATAAAAAGCATTGACGCCATACCAAGATCACCTTAATATTCACCTCGCTCGTAAGGGCATGTTAATGGGGAGCGGTAGTTCAGTCGGTTAGAATACCTGCCTGTCACGCAGGGGGTCGCGGGTTCGAGTCCCGTCCGTTCCGCCAATAACTAAAAAATGCTGATATAAGTTCACTTATATCAGCATTTTTTTTGCTTTTTCGATGAGTGTTGAATTTTTAACCAGTAAAGCAAACGAAATGGTGTAGCATTTCCTGCGTTGAAAATGCTAAGTGTTAGCTATGATACTGGCTTTTAGCGTTGGCTAGATGACATCTATTTACTATATTGTGTGAATGAGCGCGTTCCCCGCCGTGTTAGATATTATTGATTATAAGAGTTTTGAACAAATAATTTATGTTTTATTTTCTCAGTCTATTCCATACCTCCTTTACTGAAGATCATGTGCGTTACCTTCTGTCTGTGCTTGTTATTACGGTTAAATGCTAATAAATTTACAATAAAACAATATATTATCCATGATGGAAAGAACTGGTGTCAGATAAATAACGTGTATGTGAAGGGGGCCCCTCTCATTCTTCTACTTGTCCGCTTATTTTTACTTGTTGTTTTATTATAAATATCGATATTTTATTCTTTTTTCTTCGAATGCTTAGTGTGAACTGCTAAATGTTGATTTCTCATTTATTTTATAATGAGCTGATGTAGATAGGTCGTTTTTTTAATGCTTTTATTAATGAATATCTGTCTTATTTGTTTTTGTTGGTTATTCTTATCGTGTGTTTGAAGAAAGGTAATATTAATTGTTGTTTGTTTTATGTGTGTACTTTTTATAAGTAAGAAAAGTCTTATTATTTTTTGATTTTTGCTAGTGCTTTGTTAATTGATAGGTTTTGACAATTGTTTTTTTTGTTTTCTTTGTAAATGTTGCCATTGTTAATAACGAAAAAGAGATGTTATAAAATCCCCGCAAAATAATGAGTGTTGAACATTACCAAGTCGAAAAAAGACGTGGTGAAATAATAGTATTAATAAATGGAGAGGATTGGATATGTATTCTTTAGCAAGTTATATTCAGGGAAAGTCAATCGTGAGTTATGTGTATTTTACTGAAGCAATGCATGATTTTAAAAATGATCAGCGCGGGGTAACCGCTGTTGAATATGCTGTTGTGGCAGCGGGTGTTGCTGCGGTTGTTACGGTTATTTTTGGTAAAAGCGGGCCTGTTACAGATATGTTGACAAGCATCTTCACCAAGATCAAAACTACGGTGGTGAGTTCTGTTAAATAGAGGTTATTAACTATCCTCTGAAAAATTGAAGCGATACTTTAACCTGAAAACAGGTACTTTATATCTGCATGTGTGTATAAAGTGCCTGTTTCTAACGCCTTTGTTGAGCTCATGCGGTAGCTATATGTCAAAAAAAGAGGGGGGTTCTTATAATGGGTATTATACCTGATTATAATTTTATAACAACAGCGAAAGCGGATTAGCGTTGAAATGAAAAAGAGCGCATTGATTATTTACATGTTAATGATTCTGACTGGTAGCATTGGTATCTTATTCTATATGAAATCCGCACGTACGCCGACACTAGGAACGAGTGAAATGCGGGGAAATTCTTCAACAGAAACCATTGTTGTGGCCGTCGCCCAGCGAGACCTGTCTGCCAACAATGTTCTGAAGAAAGACGATTTTCAATTGAAAAATATATCTGTATCACCAGAAAGCACTGATATGCAGTTCAATATAAAAGAAAATGACCTTATTCATTGGGCACTTAAAAGTGCGGTAGCCAAAGGCACCTACCTTCAACCAACTGCGTTGGTTGAGCCCGGCAGTGATGATTATATCGCTATGTTTATCATGCCAGGAAATGTGCTTTATCCCTTTGAGTTAGATGCTTCTGATAATTATCTGTTAACCAATTTAAAGCCAGGTGCCAGTGTGGATATCTATCTTTCCTATGGACTCCGTCAAGACGATAACGGAAGTCAGGACATCATCTCGCCCGCGAAGTCGATTCGCGATACACGGCTTAAACCGCTGATGATCAATAGGCGTGTATTGGCAATTCGTCCGGTAAACCAGGATGAAAAAGAGAAGTCTCAAAGCAGAAGCCAACTCTTGGTTGAACTGAGAGATGCAGAAATCAAGCTGCTAAAAGGATTAGAAGGCAACGCCAGAATACTGCTGTTTCCCACGACCAGAAACCCCATTGACTTGCGTTCGAGAGGTAGTGAAACGCTATCCGGCAAAGAGGCAACATGGCCCGTCAGTAGTGCCCCCCTGTTTGATGAACCTCGCTCGCGACCCACACATGAGTGGCGTGGTTAACAGGTCTTGCCTGTTGGGGCTGATAGGGAAATTTTAACAGAGGAAAAAGTTTGATGATGAAGCGCTTCTCATTTCACACTCGCCTAATGCTAGCACTGATTTTATTGTGTCCATTAACCGCAATGGCCGATCAACTCTTTTTAAAGCCTGGGCAGTCAAAAACATTACGAACCAAAGGGCGTGTTAATACGGTATTTATCTCAGATCCCTCGGTAGCGGACTATAAAGTATTGAATGAAAACACCATCGTATTGTATGCGAAAGTACCCGGTATTTCAGAGGTCACTGCCTATGATGCTGACACAAAAATTTTGGCTGATTTACAAATAAATGTTGATTCATTCTTGGGGGATATCAATCAGCGCATTGCGGTTGAGTTTCCCGGTAGTCAGGTGGTAGTTAAGAGTTTTATCAGCAGTGAAGGTAAATCTTATATCCTGACGGGAACTGTGCCCGATGAGGAAACCCGTGGGGCGATATATCAGTTAGTGGGCAGTGTCGTAGGGAAGGAAAGCAGAGATCTGAAGGTAAAGTATAATACTGATGATCGGGAAAGCTCAGAAGTTTTCTTTATGACAAACAAAATCTATAGCAATGTTATAAACAGATTACAATTACCCTCATCAAATCAAGTTAACGTAAAGCTCAGCGTTGTTGAGGTAAGTAAAAAATTCACAGATACTTTAGGGATCGAATGGAGTAATTTAACCCTTAGTGGACTGATTAAAGGAAATGGGGTTGTTAATGACCCTGGTGTTTTCAGTTTGATTGGTCTTAAACGTGGATTCGATGCAGAAAATATCAGTACCACAATCAGTGCTGTTAATAATGACAGTTTGGCTCGGGTACTCGCTCAACCTAATCTCACCGTGTTGTCCGGTGAAGTGGCTAGCTTTTTAGTCGGCGGTGAAATCCCGCTGTTAGTACAAAGTAAAGAGGGTACAACCATACAATATAAAGAATATGGTATTCGATTAAATGTTGCTGCTAAAGTTGAAAAGAAACAGAAAATAAAACTGTTAGTTTCTAACGAAATCAGCAGTGTTTCAGGGAGTTATGCATACAATAATTACAGCATACCTCAGATAAAAACGCGGCGTTCCAGCTCTACGATCGAAGTGGCCGATGGTGATAGCTTTGTGATTGGTGGCTTACTTAATGAAGAGGATGTGGAATCACTGACCAAGATCCCTTTCATTAGTGATATTCCTATTCTTGGTGCGCTGGCGCGTAAATCTCACACGGAAAGAAATAAAACAGAATTGGTGGTCTTTGCGACTGTCGATCTGGTTAAACCCGTGTCTTCGGCATCACGACATAAAATTCAGTTACCTGAGTATCACCGTAGCTCATCCGTTCAATTATTTTTTAATAGTGGTGTAGATAAAAATACCCGTGAAGGGCGGCTTGCCAGTGATGCCCGTAGTTTTATGGAACGCGGTGGTTTTGCCAAATAGTCATGATAAACCAGGGTGCTATACATTGGAGTTTCACATGAAATTATTTTTTGATACCAAATCGAATAATAAAAATACAACAGTGAAGTCGCAGAAGAAAAAATTTGCACAGCCAATTTTAATTATTTCACCACGACCTAATGTGATGTCTGATATCGTCAGTCAGTTGTTAATGCATCATTTAGCTGATGTCATACCGCATGAAGCGGATTTTTTTACTATGAATGATAATCCAGCTGCCAGCGATGCCATCGCTGTTATTGTCGATATTGGTGATGTGGATAATGTTGAACTTATTATGCAGATGGTTGCGCTACTCATCCCGGTTTCGGCAAAACCGATTCTGGTGGGGAATAATGACTCAATCCGCTTTGCACATGCGCTGATGATGGCAGGAATCAACTATCGGCATATTGGATCACAGTTAGCGCAATTGCCCGATCTGATTAGTGATCCTATTCCGGCTACGCATAACCGAGTGACGATGAAAATCAGCGTTCTGGGATGCAAGGGTGGAGCAGGAGCATCCACGGTGGCGCATCAGCTTTTTAAGGCCGCGGGAATGCTGACCTCAATACCCATGCTGTTGGTGCAGGGTTGCAGCGGCAGTCGAGATTTGGATTTATTGTTAGCTAAAGCGTTACCTAACGACGGCAGCATTGCCGATCTTACCGCTCATCAGTCGGTAAAGATGGAAACGTGCGACGCAGCATGGCTGTATGAGGATACCGCCTTTAATCGATATAATCTGGCTTTCTTTGATCATGGAATTCATATACACCTCGAACAGCAACTGGAACAGGTATTTATGCAGTCCCATGTCATTGTGTTGGTAATTTCACGGGCGTTAGCCTCATTGCGTGTGGCGAAAAATATACTTGAAGAGCATAAACGTTTCTTGCTGGCAAACCCAATGAAAGAAACGCGTATTTTTCTGTGTTTAAACGAGAGTCATCCCAAAAATACGGATGAGCTTGTTAATGCTGATATTGAAGAATATCTCGGGCTCGCTATTTTTAGCGTAAATACCTACAACGTTCATCATAATCAACTCTCCTCAGAGAGTTCACTTTATCGACTTGCTGCTCACCTGTTAGGCAAGTCGTTGGGCCCTAAGCCCTCCCGTAAGATTCTGTTTTCCCTGCCGACTTTTTGTCGTACCGCGCGTCAAAATGCGGTCGTGTGATTTTTGGTCTTTTTGATATCTGAGCAGCGGGCAACGGAACAAGTGAAAAAGGGAAAAAGTGATGAATATTGAAACTGAAATGACCAGCACATTGCTCTATTTCCGCGAGCAGGTGCTTAAAAATATCGATTTAGAGCGCATTGATGAGTTGAAAAATCAGCGTGATGCGCTGTTGCGAGAAGTTAACGACGCCATTCAACGCGTGATGAATAACACAGGACAATACCTTTCAAGCCGGGTTTGCAACTGCTTAAGCGAGCTTATTGGCGATGAGATTACGGGGTATGGACCGCTGCGTGAGTTGATGGAAGATGAAAGTGTCAGTGACATTTTGGTTAATGGGCCTGAACGTATTTTTGTTGAGCGAGCGGGGAAATTGGAATTAGTCGATAAGCGTTTTATCAGCAACGAGCAGTTGATTGATATTGCCCGTCGACTGGTAGCGCGGGTGGGGCGCCGCGTTGATGACTCGCAACCGTTGGTCGATGCGCGCATGCCTGACGGTAGTCGCCTGAACGTGGTCATCGCGCCTGTTGCACTGGATGGTGCCTCGATCTCAATTCGTAAGTTTGGCTCCGGGCAGAGAACGCTGGCCAATCTGCTTGAGTACGGCAGTATGAATGAGATGATGGCTAATTTTCTGGTTATCGCGAGTCGCTGCCGCGTAAATATTATTGTCTCTGGCGGGACCGGGTCTGGGAAGACAACCCTGTTAAATGCCATGTCCCACTATATCGATGAAGGCGAGCGGGTACTGACGCTGGAAGATGCAGCTGAGTTGCGTTTACAGCAACCGCATGTTGTCAGGCTGGAAACTCGTATGGCCGGTGCCGAGAACCAAGGCCAGATTACTATGCGCCATCTCGTCGTCAATGCACTGCGTATGAGGCCCGATCGCATTATTATCGGGGAGTGCCGGGGAGAAGAAGCGTTCGAAATGTTGCAGGCAATGAACACCGGCCATGATGGATCCATGTCAACCTTGCATGCCAACTCACCGCGTGATGCCTTGGCACGTCTTGAAAGTATGGTCATGATGTCAAGCACGGCACTTTCCCTTGCAGCAATCCGCCGCAATATCGTATCAGCAATCCATATCATTGTTCAGGTATCGCGCTTGCCTGATGGCTCACGAAAAGTCATTAACATTACAGAAGTAATGGGTATGGAAGGCGATAACATTATCTTGCAAGATATCTTCAGCTATTCCGCGCAGGCCGAACGCTCTGAAACGGGGGCAATTCAGGGGAGTTTTACCTCTTACGGTCTATTGCAGCGCTCAACCGTATACCAACAGGCAATAGTCCATGATATGCAAGAGCCTTTGAAGCAACTGTTCGGAAATAAATTACCATGATCTTTATCTTCATCAGCATGCTTCTACTTGGCTTGTTCCAACTCGTGCTAGAGCATCGGAAGAAAAAAAATATTCAACGCTTACGTCACGTTGCTACTGTACCGAGAACTAATAAGTTAACCTACCGACTTAAGCAGCATGCATTATGGCAATGTTTGGTGGCACTTTTCAGTGATATTTCTCGGTATTTGCTAGGTAAAGAGTATGACCTAGCGTTAAAAAATGGTTTGGTTGTCTTCGCAGTTCAAGCGGTAAGTATTTATAGTAGCTTGGAGTATTTACATATTGATTTACTTATTGTATCGCCGCTTATGTTGTTGTTGACATTGTATATACTTTTTCAACGGAGTAAAAAAGCGGCGCGAGTAGCATTCGAAACCAAATTTTCGGAGGCGTTGAATATTATTAACAGCGTTATTAGTGCTGGGAATTCAGTGATGCTCGGCATTGAACAGTGTGGTGAGAAAATTGCAGGTGTTGTTGGCAAAGAGTTTAGAGAAATATCTCAGCGCCTTGAAATTGGTGAGGATATTGAAAGTGTTTTGATGGAATCGTATCGACGTTTACCTTATAGGGAGTATTATTTTTTTATTGTCACTGTTTTGGTGAATATGAAAGGGGGAGGGCAAATCAAAGACGTCATGACACGGTTAGCAACCATGATCTCTAATGGGAGGATTATTGATAGAAAAAAATTGGCCATGACATCTGAAGTAAGAATGTCTGTAAAAATATTAACGGGCATTCCGATTTTTTTCTTCTTTTTCATAAAATACAGTTCTCCAGACAGTTTTGCCATATTGCTTTATGATCCAATGGGTAAATTCATGCTTTATTATGCGGTAGGTAGCATTTTCTCGGGGATTTTTATTCTTTGGTTAATGATGAATAAGTTATAGGTGAGTTATGTTTTATCTGTTTTCACTGCTCATGATGGTTCTGGGCCTAGGTGGAATTTTTATCCATTTTTTAAAAGACAAGAATAAAAACAAAGCATTAATGTTGTTGAATGCATATAAACATTCACGGAATGATACTGAAAACCAAGATCATGCATCGCATGTTGAGAAGATTTTGATAAAATCAAGCCGTTTGATTTCGATTGCATCATTGTTAGATAAAAATGTGATACTAAAAATGCTAACCGTCGTTACGCTTGGTGGAGTATTATTTTTACTGAACATAAGTGGTATCCTCCAAGTGTCACTGAATGTTTTACTCATTTGTTTTTTAATCCTGAGTGTATCAGTCATTATTTTACCTGACGTGGTCAAAAAGCGTATTATCGTAAAACGGTTAAAAAGCATATCAAACGATTTACCCTTTATTATTGATATGATGGCGGTTTGTATTCAGTCTGGAATGACGGTTGAAAAATCCATGCGATATATTAGTGATAACACTAAGCATGTTAATAAGGATATTGCCAAAATTCTGGAACGTGTCATGCTAAAAACAGAGGTTAGTGGAATCAATGCCGCGTTGGAACAACTTTATCAAGAGATAGCCAGTAATGAAGTGAGAATGTTCTGTACTACATTACAACAGAGCATAAATTTTGGCTCATCCATTTACAAAATGTTAATCGCTTTAGGTAAGGAAATGAGAGATATACAGTTACTCGATATGGAAGAAAAAGTGGCAAGCTTATCTGCCAAAATGACCATGCCGATGATTGGCTTTATTATGTTTCCATTGTTGGCAATAATTGTCGGACCAGGTTTGATAGGGATGATGGCATTATGGGGAAGTTAGTTAATATTTTATTATTACTTTCAGTTTTTTTTCTTGCAGGATGTGTAACCAAAAGCGGAAATCACAATGCTATTGACGAGGAGCAGAAGGAGTTTATTCTTACCAAGATGAATGATTTTCAAGGGTTAATTAAGTTATATCGTGAAAAACTAAATCGAAAAGAGGATACAAAAACACGGTATATTTTGGCAAGTCATTACCACTCTGCGATGGATTATGAATCATCAAGGCATTATTTAGCGCCTTTGCTGGTCGATAATCCCGATGAAGATATTCTGTTACTTGAAGGCAAGAATTTGCTGGAACAAGGACACATTGCTGAAGCACTTGACAGAGTTAGGGCGGCTTTGAATAAAAACCCTGAAAATGGGGAAGCGTTAAACACGCAAGGTGTGTTGCTGGCGCAGCAGGGCAATTATCTTGCCGCCAAGGTATCGTTCGATAAAGCCCGAACGCATTTTGTTGATGAAGATAAAGTCATTAATAACCTCGCGATGCTGGCGATTATGCAAGAGGATTATCCTACCGCAAGGGGCTATCTGGCCCCCTTGTATGCGCGAGGGTATACGGGTGAAAATCTATTACATAATTTAGTGTTTGTACTGGTGAAAATGCGGGATTTTGAGGGAGCAGAAGCGGTATTGCATCGAGCAAAGAACGTTGATATCCGTGATGGCTTGCTTGAATCGTTATCAAAAATCAAGCCCCGCTCTCAACGCCAGTTACAACACCGCGAATTGCTGGCTAAGCAAGATGTATCGATAAATAAAGGCAAGGATGACGAAGACGCTACGCCCACATTACCGTTATCGAAAGAGCATAATAACGAGATTATTGCGGTCCGGGCGGGACAACATCAAAAATATTTCCGCATAGCAATGGAGTCACGGGAAAGAATAGCAGTTAAAGAACTTGGTGATAGAGCGTCGAACCAGATAGTCTATGAATTACAAGGCGTGATGGCGAGTGATGACATATTGCATATAGGAAACAACTTGATGGTAGACGGCAATGTAAAGTCAATTTCAATTGCACATAAAGATAAAAATACCATTTTAGTGAAGTTCTTATTAAAGAAAAAAATGGATAAGTTGAAGGTATTTCACCTTGACGCTGAGAAATCAGCACCTGAGAGATTAGTGTTTGATTTCTATCACGGCTAATTTTTATTGGGGATATGGCTTTGTTGAATAAATAGATTTTATGCTGGCAGCCCAGCGAAACGATGGATCCTCGCAACGTAAAATCATGCAGTTAGGCCTCATGAGAAAAGTGTACACCTGAGATGACAAGCATTTTCAACCAAAACTAGCATGGAAAAACAGCATGATTACCTATTATTCAACAAAGCCTAGGGATATTCTCTGAGTTGTATCATTAAACGGATTTTTATTGTATTAGGTTGATTACCGGATCGTCTTCTGATTCGTTACACCATACCATTCAGTGGGTTAAAACGCTTCTGGCATTTTTAAGGGATGATGTAAAGTGAAAGTAGAAGGGATGCTGACAATTGTTATTAGTATAATATTGATGTTCGTCTGTTATACGGATATTCGTTGTCGGAAAATTACCAATGCGACGACATTGCTCATTTTTTCTCTCTCACTTTTATTAGCCTTTCATCATCCTGAGGATCTCTCTTTAATAGTGCTGTTGCTATTGTTTTGTCTTGGTTTTGTTTTATCTATAGTCGGCGTAATCGGTGCAGGCGATGTTAAACTGGTCTGTGCATTATCAACGGGGCTTTCAACGACAGAGATAGGTAATTTTTTATTTTTGATGGGAATGGCGGGGATCCCACTCACGTTGCTTACGTGTTTATATTATAGACTGTTCTCAAGAAATAACGTCATCACTATACCCTATGGTATTGCTATTTGCTCTGGCTATTGGCTGTTGTGGGCTGTGTAAGTAAAAGGAATAAAGAATTGAACAACAAAACAAATCATTCGATTTCATGGTATCGTTCTAGTAGCGGAAGTGCTGCGCTTGAGTTTTCTTTACTCTTTATCCCCTTTGTTATGGCATTTCTTTTTCTCGCAGAGCTGTGTCGGGTGGTTTATATTTCATCTGCCTTGGATTTGATTCTAGCTGAATCCAGCTATCGTACATCTCTTCGTCAGCCTGACAGTGATTATCACGCTTATTTTACGAAAGCCTTGAAAAAGCGTTTAGGTGTATGGCCATTATTTACCAGAAATATAGAGGTTCACGTCTCTTCGCGTTATTGTGATGATCTCACTGCGTTAATTGAGAATGGCAAATATTGCTCATCGATTCATGCAACTGGAAAACCGTTGGCACTGTATCACGTGAATATTAATTACCAGCCTATCTTCTTTCTATTTCCGACAGTGATGGTTGAACAGCAATGGAAGAGAAAGGTTGCTTTTGTTCAGGAATTTCAGCGAGGAGAATTGTAATATGTCTTCGCTTTGCAGAAACGGAAAATTGCTGTCTGAGATAAAAAGTGATAAAGGAAGCGTAGCGATTGAGTTTTTTTTCTACTTTTTTTCTATTGTACTGCTCTGTTTTTTATTGCTTGATTACAGTCGATATTTTTTAAACAAAGGCTATATGGAGCGTGTCAATCATTCTCTTGCCACCGTGTTGCGTGAACGCACTGCACTTTATCATGGGAAAGAGATCTTGACACAGGATGATGTCAATCAGTTAGATTTGCTGGCAAATATGCTCTTGGCTGAATCTCGTATCGGGGAAAAGTATAATCTCTATGTGGATGCTATCTATTTTGATGAAGATGTAAAGTCAGAAAAAAAGATAAAAGGTAAGCCCATGTCGTTTACTGTAGTTCATGTAAAAGAGGGTAATTGTCCAAAGTCAGAGTTTGCAAAGGATTTCACTAAACATATTCTGCTTTCCCCTTTTTCTCATGCTGATACTGGGTCGACGCGAACTGAGCATTGGCTACCTGTTTATCAAGTCACTCTCTGTACTCAAAGTCAGTATAGTTTGTTAATGAAAATATTACGTGCTATTGGACCATCTGTAGGAAATATCTCAGTGAGTAATGCGGTAATCCCTCGGTGAGTTTTTGGAGTTTGGGGCTTTGTTGAACAAACATATTTTATGCTGCACTCCCGGTGAAACGACAGATCCTCGCAACGCAAAATCATGCAGTTAGGCCTCATAAGAAAACTGCAAACCTGAGATGACAAGCATTTTCTACCAAAACTGGCTGGCAAAACAGCATGACTAACTATTATTCAACAAAGCCGGAGTTCGATAATTATTTCAGGGAGCGTCATGAAGATAAAATATGCTGTTGATTTCTTTCTGTTGGTATTCCACAGAGAGTCTGGGGCAATGGCATTGCCGTTTGCTATTATGTTTCCAATATTATTGATGTTTTTTTCTTTTGCACTTGATGGGGCGCATTTCCAGTCAAACCGTGCCCGATTGGCAGATGCGATGAATCAGGGGGTATTAGCTATTGCGATAAACGATCGCTGTGATTACGTCGCGGATAAAGAATGTGCTGTTAGGCATGGAAACAAAGAAGCCAATGAAAAGGTTTTGAGAGCCTATCTGAATTATTATCTGCCCTATGTGACGTTTACTGATAATGGTCTTGACGTTATTGTCAGTCTGAACCGCGATAATTCAGAAAAATTAACCTCAATTGATTATAATGCATCTGGGATTGCGACATTACATCCTATCTTCAAAAAATATAATGAGATTGGATTTAACGATGATATTCATATACGTGCAGATAGTTCTGCTGGCACGGTAAGAAAATCTATGGGACAGAAAAATATCCCTACGGATTTCGTTTTTATTGTAGACGTTTCTGGCTCAATGGGTGAGGATATTAATGGGTTCAAGCCTGATGTTAAAGGCGGTATCAAATATGATATTTTGAAAGATGCGGTAGTGAATTTTTCTCAAACTATTCTTAATGGTAATGAGAAAAATACCATTGGCATTGTTCCTTTTAATATTGCTGTTCCAGTTAAATTGAGTAAAAATGACCTTTTTGGTGGAAAAGAAATTGGCTGTTCTTTTGTCGGTAAACTTAAAAAAGAGTATGCGAAAGTTAGCAATAAAAAGATTGATTTTAACTTTTGGTATAACAAAAACTTCAATGAGAATAATAAGAGTTTCGATCAGCAGGATAAGGTAATTACCTCTTATTATAAATCAGTCGTCTCACCTGTTTTGGGACTCACCATGGAGCAAATGGTTAATGATAAAAAGTGGTGCGCTGAAATTTCGAAGATAAATGGTTCTTACAGCTGTGATGCTGATCCTCGTGCTAATTTGCGGGCGCATCCTGAAGAATTTACTCTTCATTATAATAATGCTAAGAAATTATATACGTCAGCAAAAAAATATTTAAATGTTGTAAATGTTGATACTATTGATTTCGATGAAACTTTGAAGGATGACTACTTGTTTTCTGATAAGTCAGTTACTACTTATCCCTATTTTAATTATTATAGAAACGATGGCATGTTTAATGAAATGTGTAATGGTTCTGTGCGAGGGGGAGTAAAGTCAATATCCGAATCTGAAGTAAAAAAAACAACTAATTTTTCTGGATATTCGCGAGATATTGATGCACCGTATTCTTATTTAATTGAATTAACCTCTAATGCTGACATTATCTCTCAATTTAAGAAAATGGATCTTCTTGGAGCGAACACTGACAGTAGTAGTGGTTTGCTGCGATCGCTACCTGTGATCGCAAAGGGTAATAACCCTAAAAAAGTCATTATCATGGTTACTGATGGGGAAGATAGCTCTGGGCCAAAAGCGTTGACCACAGCTCTTCATAAGGAATACCATATTTGCAAACGAATAAAAGAGGGTTTGTTAAATCACAACAAAATTCATAAGACAGTGGCGGTGGATATATTTTTTATTTCCTTAGCTAAGAACGGGATTGATGATGACAATGTTAAGTTTTGGCGGGAATTCTGTGTTGGAGAAGATAATGCTTTTGTTGTGAGTGATTATCTAAGTCTGGTGAATATACTGGCAAAAATATCTAAAAAAGAAAAAATAAACTTTATCGATAAAAGTGGTTTTTAATTGATAGGCTTAGTCCGTATTTGGGAGGGATATGAGAACAATAGTAATTGCAGATACACTCTATTATCGTTATATAGGATTGAGCGATCTTTTTTATAAAAAGTTCGACGGCAATCCTGATGTGGATGTGTTCGATCACTACAACGAGAAAAAGCTAACGCGTAGGGGAGAATACCGTAATGCGCTGGTCATTGGTAATCAAACCTTTCATGAAATGGAGAGAACTAATCGATTATTACACGCCAATAACAGCGATATAATTGTTTATCGTATTTTTTTTTCCGATATGATCAAACTACGACGCTTGAAGCGACATTTGGTACTGAGTCCTTATTGTATCGTGGTGTCTTCAGATATCGCTAATCGTGATTTATTTATGCTAAGCCATTCATGGCTGGGGTGTTTAGACAAAGAGAAATTCGCCTATGTCAGGTTTAATTCACACGAGCGACAACTGTTACAGTATTGGGAGGAGATAACACATGGTCATATTCCTGCTGGGCTTAAGAATATAGCCTACTCCGTTATTAGTCGTTTAAAACGAAAGATGGATATTCGCAGTGAATACTCTCTTTATTTGCTGTGGCGGATAACGCATCTGGAGATTTTTTCTTTGAACAATTTTTCAATGGGCAGTAACCGCAACCGGGTCAGAGCGCCAGTGCCGCATAAACTGTCGGCTACGCCCTCAATTCCCCACGGCTATTTTTTTCTGCGCTGAGTCTGTTGCATCGTCTGAAGGCCCGGGGAGCGACGCTCCCCGGACCGCGTTCTGTCGCTTAGAAATCCCAGTAATCATCTTCGGTATTAACCGCCTTACCGATGAGGTATGAAGAGCCTGAATCGGAGAAGAAATCGTGATTTTCGTCAGCGTTGGGTGACAATGCGGAAAGGATTGCCTGATTGACATCGGTCATGTTGGCAGGGAACAACGCTTCATAACCAAGGTTCATCAATGCTTTATTGGCGTTGTAATGCAGAAACTTTTTCACATCCTCCGTCCAGCCCACACCGTCGTACAGCGCTTCGGTGTAGAGAATTTCATTGTCATAGCGATCCTGCATTAAATCGAAGGCGTAGTCCTTTATCTGCTGTTGCCGCACAGCGTCAACGTTGGCGAGACCCTGCTGGAATTTATAGCCAATATAATACCTGTGCACGGGAGTTATTAGCTGTACTAGCTCAGATCTGATCTGACAGTTACCGATTATTTATACAGGTGTCTGTCAGATTACATCTGCTTCAGATTCTTTTCTGCCCAGATCCGTTTTCCATCGAGTAAAGTGGCCATCGGCGTACGCCCGCAGCACATTTTTCCCTGATGAGTTCGCTCATTATTGTAATGCCACAACCAGTTGTCCAGATCTACCTGCAGGCTTTCCAGGTCTCCATATAACTTCTTGCCGAACGTAACCTGATAAAAATCCTGCAAAATGGTTTTATGGAAGCGCTCGCAGATGCCGTTCGTCTGCGGAGACATCGCCTTCGTTTTCGTATGCTCGATATCGTTGATAGCCAGATAAAGCTGATAATCATGCTGCTCCACTTTACCACAGTACTCCGTACCCCTGTCGGTCAGTATTCTCAGCACCGGCAGTCCCTGAGCCTCGTAGAACGGGAGTACGCGATCATTGAGCAGGTCGGCGGCGGTGAGCGGTGTTTTATTCGTATACAGCTTGCAGTGTGCCACTTTCGAGTACGTATCCACGAACGTCTGCTGGTAGATACGGCCCACCCCCTTCAGATTGCCCACGTAGAAGGTGTCCTGCGAGCCCAGATACCCGGGATGTGCCGTCTCGATTTCACCGCAGGCCTCATCATCGTGCGCCTTCTTCTCCAGGGCTGCGATTTGAGCGTCGGTAAGGACAATGCCTTCTCTGGCGACCTTTTCCTCAAGCGCCTTCAGGCGTTTACGGAAGTTCTCCAGGTCGTGTCGTTGCCAGATGGAGCGCACGCCGCTGCCGGAGATAAACACGCCTTTTTTACACAGCTCATTACTGGTCCGGTGCTGCCCATGGGGCGGGAACTCAATAGCATAATCAACAACCGTGCGTTCAGTGGCTTCGTCGGCGCGGTTCTTCAGGTTCGGAACCCGGCGGTTCTGGTTAACCAGCGCATCAATGCCGTCTTCAGCAGCCAGTTTCTGATATAGCCAAGCGACTTAATTTTGATTACACCATATGGACTGAGAACAAAATCTCTGTATCGCAACCACTCTCTCTTTTTTTGCTTTTTGCTTGTGCCCATTTATGCTCAATGGGGTTAAGATCTGGCGAATATGTAGGCAAATACTCCACCATATACCCTGCATCGATGATGACTTGTTGAATATTATGTTTTTTGTGAAAAGTTGCATTGTCCATCACGATTACACTGTTTTTAGGGAGTACTGGGATAAGGACTTGTGTGACCCAGGAATAGAAAACATCGCTGTTAATATTGATATCAAATAATCCGATAGCAAACAGCGTTGTGCCTAATAAAGCGCCGATAACATTTGTTCTTCCCTTGGCTCCCCCGTTCTTCAGGCCAAAACACCGTTGACCTTTTGGGGAATAGCCGTGAGTCCGTGGGGTATCGTGTGGAAAACCACTTTCATCAATAAAAACAATAGGTTTGCCTTCTTTTTCATACTGTTGTATTTTTTGTTGAAATGCTTGCCGGGCGCTTTCGTCGGCTTTCGGATGACATAGAGTTTTTTTTATAGGTCAATCCCAGCTTTTTAAGAGCTTGCCAAATGGCCTTCTGACAAACGCCAAAACGCTTTGCACGTTCTTTTTGGTAAGCATCTGGATATGGTTCAACATCTTTTATCAACTCGGATTTATCGATCTTTCGCTGACGCGTAGTCGATGCTTTTGACGCTATTTGATTAATCCAACGCGATACAGAGGCAGGGCCAATCCGAAATTGCTTCGCTGTTTCTCGGATACTCAACCCTTCTTCTTCCCGTGTAGATATCACTTTACGTCTAAAATCAATTGAATAGCTCATTTAAATAATATAATCAAAATTAAGTCGTTTAGCTATATCTACTATCGGTTCGCTTAGCGCGTACTGCGTTTGATGTTTAAGACTGTGGCGTGTCCATGGTTTGTTTCTCTTCCAGCAGTTTTTCAACGACGCTAGGATCGGCAAGCGTAGAGATATCACCCAGATTGCTGGTATCTCCCGCCGCGATTTTGCGCAGAATACGCCGCATAATCTTGCCGGAGCGGGTTTTTGGCAGCGAGTCCGTCCAGTGCAGGATATCGGGTGTAGCAATCGGGCCAATCTCTTCACGTACCCAATTGCGTACTTCCGTGTACAGCGCACTGGAAGGCTCTTCGCCATGGTTGAGCGTAATATAGGCGTAGATAGCCTGGCCTTTCAGGCTGTGTGGGATGCCCACCACGGCGGCTTCGGCAATCTTTGGGTGTGCCACCAGAGCCGACTCTATTTCCGCCGTACCCAGACGATGGCCCGCCACGTTCAACACGTCATCCACGCGGCCGGTTATCCAGTAGTAGCCATCTTCATCGCGACGGGCACCGTCGCCGCTGAAATACATGCCTTTAAAGGTCGAAAAATAGGTTTGTTCGAAACGATCATGATCGCCAAACAGCGTACACGCCTGACCTGGCCAGGAGTCGGTTATCACCAGATTACCTTCCGTGGCCCCGTCTTGCGGCGTGCCCAGATTATCGACTAATGCAGGCTGCACGCCAAAGAAGGGAAGCGTTGCCGAACCTGGCTTGGTTTCGATCGCTCCTGGCAGCGGGGTGATCATTAATCCGCCCGTTTCCGTTTGCCACCAGGTATCGACGATCGGACATTGGCCGTTACCGATCTTGTTGAAATACCATTCCCAGGCTTCCGGGTTGATGGGTTCGCCCACTGAACCCATTACCTTCAGCGAACGCCGGTTGCTGCCTTCGATAGCTTTGTCACCGTCAGCCATCAGCGCGCGGATAGCGGTGGGGGCGGTATACAGGATATTGACGTGGTGCTTATCGACCACTTGTCCCATACGGCGTGCATCCGGCCAGTTGGGTACGCCTTCAAACATCAGCGTGGTGGCACCGCAGGCCAACGGGCCGTAGAGCAGGTAGCTGTGCCCGGTGATCCAGCCGACATCGGCGGTACACCAATAGATATCGCCGGGATGGTAGTCAAACACATATTTGAAGGTCATGGCCGCATAGACCAGATATCCGCCGGTAGTGTGCAGTACGCCTTTGGGCTTACCGGTCGAGCCGGAA
Organism: Symbiopectobacterium sp. RP; assembly: GCF_050472005.1. NCBI lineage: Bacteria > Pseudomonadati > Pseudomonadota > Gammaproteobacteria > Enterobacterales > Enterobacteriaceae > Symbiopectobacterium > Symbiopectobacterium sp. RP. The sequence continues at coordinate 944,104 of NZ_JBGOGS010000002.1, forward strand.
GTATAGAGAATAAATAACGGATCCCCGGCATTCATCGCTTCTGGTGGGCAGTGATCGTCTGCACCGGCGATCAGATCGTGCCACCAATGGTCTCGTCCTTCGTGCCAATCGATAGCGCCACCCGTGCGTTGGTAAACAATGGTGTGTGCCACCGTTTTAACACCAGGGTTGCGCAACGCGTCGTCAATATTCTTTTTCAGCGGAATGGTGCGTCCTGCTCGGATGCCTTCATCAGAGGTAATCAGCAACTTGGCACTGGAATCGATAATGCGCCCGGCGATGGATTCGGGGGAAAAACCGCCAAAAATAACGGAATGAATGGCACCAATGCGCGTGCATGCCAGCATGGCAACCGCCGCTTCGGGCACCATGGGCATATAGATAGCGACCACATCGCCCTTTTTAATACCCAGATATTTCAACACATTAGCAAAACGACAGACGCTTTGGTGAAGTTCGCGGTAAGTCACAGTTTTGCTTTGGGTGGCGTCATCTCCTTCCCACACAATGGCGGTTTGATCACCAAGGGTGGTTAAGTGTCGATCAAGACAGTTGGCTGCAACATTTAACGTACCATCTTCGAACCAGCGAATACGGATATGACCTGGATCGAAAGAGGTGTTTTTAACTTCAGTGTACGGTTTGATCCAATCAACGATCTTACCATGCTCCCGCCAAAAGGTTTCGGGATCATTGATCGATGCCTGATACCACTCGCGATACTGCTCAGCCTTAATCAGAGCGTTCTCCGCCACTGAGGCGGGTATGGTGTGTTTATTATATTGGCTCATAGAGCTCTGTATGAACGCCTCCCCGTTTGCAAGGCTTCCGTTGTTCTGACATTGACGAGTAGTTGCAGCTCTGTATCCGGCCTTGTTGCAGTCACAGTGCTGCGGGCCACTATGAGATTCGCTGACCTGAGCCTTATTCTCCTGACGGACTTTATGTCCAAGGAAATATTCAGGTTTATCAGGTCACGGTCTTATCGTCTTTGTCATCACTCTGGCCGCCATAGCAACCTTTCAGCATTCACCCTTTTTAAGAGTAAATAGTTATCGGTATCAGCGAGTAATAGGGCCTGATACTGACATGATTTTTGTCGTACTTACGCTCATGGGCGGCTAGCGCCCACACAGTTCGCGCCAGCTTGTTTGCCATCGCCACGATAGCCACACTGGTCGGACGCCGTTTTTTCAGTTCTGTTATCCATGGTCCCGGCTCTTTCGCCACTAATGAAGCAGCCCTTGCTCCGTGGATAAACAGCATTCGCAAATAAGTGTCACCGCGTTTGCTTATCCCCAGCAGGCAAACTTTCCCTCCTGAACCCGTTTGTTTCGGTACAAGACCGACATAAGCAGCGAACTCTCGCCCTGATTTAAACGCGGATGCTTCTCCCATGGTGGCAACCGCCAACCGCCGCTGTAGCGATTAACGGTCCCACACCGAGAATTTCCATCAGCCGCTTACAGGTTTCATTCTGTCGCGCCACATTGTTAAGCTGTTTTCAAGACCATCTATCAGCATGTCCAGCTCACTCAGTCTGTTGTACAGGTCTTCCAGCACGGTGATGAGATACGGCTGCAGCTTCGTTTTCAGCCGCTCCAGTGCAGCCGATAGCTCCCTGTCCATCGCTGCCCGACCTTTATGGATGGTTTCGCCAAACTCCAGTAATGTTCCCTGCAGAGCGTTAATCTGTGCAGTTCTGAACTTCACCAGTTGTCTGCGTGAACGGTGCAGAACCAGTACCGATTGCTGTTCTTCCGTTTTTACGGCTATCGCCTTGCCTGGCTGCTGTACCGCCATCCAGATAGCGCGGGCATCCATGACATCATTCTTGTTGCCCATGACGAACGCCTTGACGAACCGTCCCTGCATCAGCCGGACTTTATGCCCCAGCTTTTCCAGTTCCCGGGCCCAGTGCTGAGAGCCTCCACAGGCCTCCATGCCAATCAGGCAAGGCTCCAGATTACTGAAGAACGTCAGAAAATCCTTTCTGCGCAGCTGCTTGTCCACCACTTCACCTGTGTGCTCATTGACGAATGTGAACCTGAATCAGATGCTTTGCGATATCAACGCCAACCGGTGTATATTTCATGCTGTGGAGTCTCCAGTCTGAGGGAGCTTTATGCATCCCGTATTGGGCACTATGATGCCGAAAATCTGCGAGGCTCCACACCTGCCGACTTCACGCTTTCAACCATCATGCAACTCCGAAATTAATGAGTGGGGGCGTTCATCTCATTCTCCTTAAACCTTGTTAAAGGTATGTCAAAAAATCGTTAAGTGTAGTGGTGCGCCAAAATTTGTTTCTTTTTTGAGCGATGGATCACGCAATAAGAAGTAACACAGTGAAAGGAAAAGCATGGAGAATGGCGAGCCCTGAGCGTTTTACTGCTATTTATAAAAAAGCAAACCGGAAGATGATTTGTGATTTGTGTCACATTATCGTGACTAACTTGCTCGTTCACATGATCGTAAAGCATATAACGATCAATTTATTATTTTCAATAGGTTGAAACTATTGTTTTTTATTATTTAATCGTTATTTGCGATCAAACACCATAAAGATACTGCTTATTCAGCCGATAGTGTGCATACCAACACGGGTATATTTTGATCCAGAAGATGCTTTTTGATCGTTTGATCGACAGGTACGTTAAAATTTTAGTACATATGTAAAAAAATGAGAGTGGTATAGCCAAGCGACTTAATTTTGATCACACCATATGGACTGAGAACAAAATCTCTGTATCGCAACCACTCTCTCTTTTTTTGCTTTTTGCTTGTGCCCATTTATGCTCAATGGGGTTAAGATCTGGCGAATATGTAGGCAAATACTCCACCATATACCCTGCATCGATGATGACTTGTTGAATATTATGTTTTTTGTGAAAAGTTGCATTGTCCATCACGATTACCCTGTTTTTAGGGAGTACTGGGATAAGGACTTGTGTGACCCAGGAATAGAAAACATCGCTGTTAATATTGATATCAAATAATCCGATAGCAAACAGCGTTGTGCCTAATAAAGCGCCGATAACATTTGTTCTTCCCTTGGCTCCCCGTTCTTCAGCCCAAAACACCGTTGACCTTTTGGGGAATAGCCGTGAGTCCGTGGGGTATCGTGTGGAAAACCACTTTCATCAATAAAAACAATAGGTTTGCCTTCTTTTTCATACTGTTGTATTTTTTGTTGAAATGCTTGCCGGGCGCTTTCGTCGGCTTTCGGATGACGTAGAGTTTTTTTATAGGTCAATCCCAGCTTTTTAAGAGCTTGCCAAATGGCCTTCTGACAAACGCCAAAACGCTCTGCACGTTCTTTTTGGTAAGCATCTGGATATGGTTCAACATCTTTCATCAACTCAGATTTATCGCTCTTTCGCTGACGCGTGGTCGATGCTTTTGACGCTATTTGATTAATCCAACGCGATACAGAGGCAGGGCCAATCCGAAATTGCTTCGCTGTTTCTCGGATACTCAACCCTTCTTCTTCCCGTGTAGATATCACTTTACGTCTAAAATCAATTGAATAGCTCATTTAAATAATGCAATCAAAATTAAGTCGCTTGGCTATACGATGCCGCTGAATGGTATGCCATTCTCTACGCGGATGATTGCACAGCAAACGAGCGCCATGCCTGGCAGCAATGGCTGAATAGCCACCCGTTGCACCAGCAGGCGTGGCTGCGTGTCGAGCAGATACATACCCGTTTTCATTCCGTCGCGAGCCCAGTGGCGTCCAGCGTATTAAGCCGTCAGGGAACCGAACGACGTCACCTGTTAAAACTGTTGGCATTGATGACGCTGCTGGGTGGTGGTGCTTATAGCGTCCCTTGGGAAACCTATGCTGCGGACTATCGCACCGCCAAGGGAGAAAACCGCCGCTGGGTGCTGGCAGAGGGGCTGACGCTAAACCTGAATACCGATTCAGCGCTCACACGCTACGACCAAGACGGAAAGATTGCCGCATTGCGCCTGCTGCCTGCTGGAAAGTGCAGTGCCTTACCCGTTAACGTTTTCCACCCCACAGGGGGTATTGACGTTGAATTCCCCTTGTCGGTTTGATGTGCGCTGCGATACAGGTGACAGTACGCTGGCGGTATTTCAGGGGGAGGTGTTGCTCCGCCCAATGAAGCAATCGCAGACGCCTGTGCGCGTTAGCGCTGGACAACAAGTTACCTTTACGGATGCGGTGAGTCAGCCTCCGCAACCGGTGGAAGGCTTCCGCCAAAGCTGGCTGGATGGCGTGGTGCTGGCGGAGAATATGCGGCTGGATACCTTGATGCGTGAATATGCGCGCTACCGCAACGGCTACTTTTCCCTCGATGACAAGGCGGCGGCGCTGCGTATTTCCAGCGTCTTTCCCTTACAGGATGATGCGCGTTTTTTCAGCGCTCTGACTCGCACCCTCCCAATTATTGCAGAACGACGTTTTTCCTAGTGGATAACCCTGCGCGCCCGCTAATCCCTTCTGGTTTTTCATGCTAAAAACGCTAAGAATAGGACGGAGAAAAAGCAGATTCATTAGCGGGCTTGTTTCGTACGACTTTTATCATGTGTCTTTATCTTATGCGCAGAGAATAGTGCGATAAACCGAATACTATTCTTGGTGTCATAAGTACGTTTGCAGGTCCGATCATTACGCATACAGGATGTCGTCATGCAGTTATTGAATTTAAAGCAGGCCAGATGGCTGAGCTTGGGTTTTATGTTTGGGGGATTGCTGCTGCTGTTGTCACTACGGCTGTTAACGTGTTTTGTGGCCGGTTTTTTGGTGTATGAAATCGTCAATCTGCTGACACCCCATTTCCAAAAAATCATCAGTGGGAAACGTGCCCGCTGGGTAGTTGTGGCGATCATCAGTACGCTGGTGGTGAGTGTGCTCAGCCTGTTGTTTGGCAGCCTGACCGGGATCGTGATGCAGGAAATGCGCGACACCTCGCCTTTCAATGCGCGTATCGGCTTGATTCTTAATGACGTCCAACGGCACATCATGGTCTATTTGCCGGGTTACTTGCCAGTGAGTGTTGAAGAGCTGCAACACGAATTTATGCGCTGGGTGCAGGAACATATCGTGATGCTGCAAACCATGGGTAAAGATTTTCTGCACGGTTTTGTCACCATGTTGATTGGTATGGTGTTGGGGGCGATCGTGTCGCTGTACAACGTGCAAGAGGACACGGATAAACCGCTGCTGAAATCGGAACTGATGCGGCGCGTTTCGCTGTTGTCGATGTCCTTTCGCAATATCGTGTTCGCCCAGGTGAAAATCTCCTCGGTTAACACCATCTTCTCTGCGGTCTTTATTCTCGGGATACTGCCCTGTTTTGGCGTGCACCTGCCATTTTCCAAAACGCTGGTGGTGCTGACTTTCATCTTTGGCCTGATACCGGTAATTGGTAACCTGATATCCAACTCCATCGTGTTTATTTCTGGTTTGTCGATCTCCCTGCCGGTGGCACTGGCGGCGCTGGTTTATCTGATGCTGATTCACAAACTGGAATATTTCCTCAATGCGCAGATTGTCGGCACCCGAATCAAGGCGCACGCGTGGGAGATCTTGCTGGCGATGTTGGTGTTTGAAGCGGCGTTTGGTATTCTAGGCGTGATTGCTGCACCGATTTACTATGCCTATCTGAAAAGTGAATTGAAGGAAGCGGCGCTGATTTAAGGCATAGGTATCTACACATCTTTTGCAATATCCGCTATTACGTTGCTGCATGATCTCAACTTATCCATCGGCGGGATTGATGCCCGCCTTAACCGGCGTTATCGGCGTCTGCTTAAGCAACACATGACTCCCGCAGCACCATTGGCGTCAGCCGTTAAAGACCTTGCCTGCGCGCAGAAAACAACATTCGCCACTACTCAGGCCGTTTGGCGTTTTTTTAATAATGAACGTATTAGCTTCACTCAGCTCAATGAACCGATTATTTCGCTGGCTCTCCGGCAGGTTGCACTTAGCCCGCATCCATACGCTCCCGTCGTTCACGACTGGTCTCATTTACAGTTTCGTACCCACAATGGGAAAGAAGAACGTTTGAAAATGACGCATGGTGGCGACGTCGGTTATGAACCACAAACCCGCCTACTGGTTGATGCTGCAAATGGTTTACCAATAGCGCCCCTGTCTCAAACTCTAACCGGTAGGGCGGGTTGTCGTTCAACGCTAACCGAGGGCTTGTCTGAGAGTCTGACTCATATGGATGCTTTGACGGCTGATATCGCCCGCGTTGAGTTTCTTGATACCGGGAAGAAGTTAGTTCATCTCATTGACCGTGAAGGTAACTCTATCGGGCATATGCGCACATTAAGCTCCCAGGGAATATGTTGGCTTATCCGGGGAAAGGAAGGGCATCGGGCCGAGTGGGGCGGTGACACCCGTAAAATTGGTGAAATTGCAGACGATCTGCCATTTATCGCAAACGGACAGGTTGGCTGGAAAGGGAAAAAAGCCAATATGGAGATCGGGGAAACATCCGTGATCATAACGCGAACAGCAAAACCGAAGCGGAAAGACAAGAACACCGGACGGCGAGTGAAAGTTCAGCCAGGCGTAGCTCTGACACTCAGATTAGTTGTGGTTCGCCTTACCGATACTCACGGTAAATTTATCGGACGCTGGACGCTGCTCACAAACGTTAGCAACGAGATCACCAGCGCGGAAGTCGCTCGCTGGTATTACTGGCGCTGGGGTATTGAATCCTTTTTTAAGCTGCTGAAAGGTGCCGGTCATGATGTAGAAAAATGCCTTCAGCGCAGTGCTGGTGCCCTGCTACGCAGGTTATTGATAGCTAGCATCTAGCATCTAGCATGGCATGTGTGCTGGTATGGCGGCTGCAACGCGCTGAAGGAGACGACAATGCGGCAGCCCGTCAGTTAATTTGCCGATTATCCGGATGACAACAAAAACGAGGGCGTAAAGAAAGCGCCCCAGCGCTGCTTGCCGGACTATCCATCCTGCTAAATACCTTGACGTTATTAGCAGACTATACCCCGGAAGAACTTGCCCACTTCGCTATGGTGGTTTTTAACCCTTTATGATGTGTAGATATAGCTAAACGACTTAATTTTGATTACATTATTTAAATGAGCTATTCAATTGATTTTAGACGTAAAGTGATATCTACACGGGAAGAAGAAGGGTTGAGTATCCGAGAAACAGCGAAGCAATTTCGGATTGGCCCTGCCTCTGTATCGCGTTGGATTAATCAAATAGCGTCAAAAGCATCGACCACGCGTCAGCGAAAGAGCGATAAATCCGAGTTGATAAAAGATGTTGAACCATATCCAGATGCTTACCAAAAAGAACGTGCAGAGCGTTTTGGCGTTTGTCAGAAGGCCATTTGGCACGCTCTTAAAAAGCTGGGATTGACCTATAAAAAAAACTCTATGTCATCCGAAAGCCGACGAAAGCGCCCGGCAAGCATTTCAACAAAAAATACAACAGTATGAAAAAAGGCAAACCTATTGTTTTTATTGATGAAAGTGGTTTTCCACACGATACCCCACGGACTCTCGGCTATTCCCCAAAAGGTCAACGGTGTTTTGGCCTGAAGAACGGGGGAGCCAAGGGAAGAACAAATGTTATCGGCGCGTTATTAGGCACAACGCTGTTTGCTATCGGATTATTTGATATCAATATTAACAGCGATGTTTTCTATTCCTGGGTCACACAAGTCCTTATCCCAGTACTCCCTAAAAACAGGGTAATCGTGATGGACAATGCAACTTTTCACAAAAAACATAATATTCAACAAGTCATCATCGATGCAGGGTATATGGTGGAGTATTTGCCTACATATTCGCCAGATCTTAACCCCATTGAGCATAAATGGGCACAAGCAAAAAGCAAAAAAAGAGAGAGTGGTTGCGATACAGAGATTTTGTTCTCAGTCCATATGGTGTAATTAAAATTAAGTCGCTTGGCTATACCTATGGCTTCAGGCGCTGGAGACGTTCGGTGGGACATGGGATCACCGCTATCCGCAGATAAGCCGGAGCTGGCAGTTAAACTGGGCCAACCTGTCGACATTCTTCTCGTACCCGCAGGAACTTCGCAAGGTAATCTACACGACGAACGCCATAGAATCACTGAACAGCGTGCTCCGGCATGCAATCAAGAAACGCAAGCTGTTCCCGACTGATGACTCGGTGAAGAAGGTCGTATGGCTGGCAATCCAGGCGGCATCACAGAAACGGACGATGCCCTTACAGGACTGGCGTATGGCAATGAGTCGCTTTATTATCGAGTTCGGTGACCGCCTTGACGCTCACTTCTGAGGAAAGGCATTTACACAAAATCTTAAACAGGCTCAATCCCTATGCAATTGAACATACCAACATTGCTAACTCTGTTTCGCGTTGTCCTTATTCCATTCTTTGTGCTGGCATTTTATCTCCCTTTTAATTGTGCACCGCTGCTGTGCGCCTTTATTTTTGTGGCCGCGGCGGTTACCGACTGGTTTGATGGTTTTCTGGCGCGCCGTTTGAAGCAAACCACGCGCTTTGGTGCCTTTCTCGATCCGGTGGCTGACAAGGTGATGGTTGCGGTAGCATTAGTACTGGTGGCAGAGCATTACCATGCGTGGTGGATAACTTTGCCAGCCGCCACGATGATTGCGCGCGAAATCATTATTTCCGCTCTGCGCGAATGGATGGCTGAGATTGGCAAACGCAGTCACGTTGCGGTGTCTTGGGTCGGAAAGGTGAAAACAACGGCGCAAATGCTGGCGCTAGTTGGTCTACTCTGGCGCCCTGAGCGTATGGTCGAAGGCGCGGGCATTATCGCACTCTACATTGCCGCCGTGTTAACCTTTTGGTCCATGTTCCAGTATTTGAGTGCCGCGTGGCGTGATTTGCTGGATTCCTGACCTCTACGTCGTAAAAAACAGCAATTGATGAGCGGTAAGGGATAATTTTATTGACTGGTCAGAGTGGGTCAGTAAAATGCTCGCCATGGACAGGTTGGTGACCAACGCTAACCAGGTAGCAGTATATATTGATCTTATATAGTGTTACGATGGCTAGTGTTTATAGCATGATGCGGGAATAGCTCAGTTGGTAGAGCACGACCTTGCCAAGGTCGGGGTCGCGAGTTCGAGTCTCGTTTCCCGCTCCAAGAGCCTGTTTAAGATTTTGTGTAAATGCCTTTCCTCAGAAGTGAGCGTCAAGGCGGTCACCGAACTCGATAATAAAGCGACTCATTGCCATACGCCAGTCCTGTAAGGGCATCGTCCATTTCTGTGATGCCGCCTGGATTGCCAGCCATACGACCTTCTTCACCGAGTCATCAGTCGGGAACAGCTTGCGTTTCTTGATTGCATGCCGGAGCACGCTGTTCAGTGATTCTATGGCGTTCGTCGTGTAGATTACCTTGCGAAGTTCCTGCGGGTACGAGAAGAATGTCGACAGGTTGGCCCAGTTTAACTGCCAGCTCCGGCTTATCTGCGGATAGCGGTGATCCCATGTCCCACCGAACGTCTCCAGCGCCTGAAGCCATAGGTATAGCCAAGCGACTTAATTTTAATTACACCATATGGACTGAGAACAAAATCTCTGTATCGCAACCACTCTCTCTTTTTTTGCTTTTTGCTTGTGCCCATTTATGCTCAATGGGGTTAAGATCTGGCGAATATGTAGGCAAATACTCCACCATATACCCTGCATCGATGATGACTTGTTGAATATTATGTTTTTTGTGAAAAGTTGCATTGTCCATCACGATTACCCTGTTTTTAGGGAGGACTGGGATAAGGACTTGTGTGACCCAGGAATAGAAAACATCGCTGTTAATATTGGTATCAAATAATCCGATAGCAAACAGCGTTGTGCCTAATAAAGCGCCGATAACATTTGTTCTTCCCTTGGCTCCCCCGTTCTTCAGCCCAAAACACCGTTGACCTTTTGGGGAATAGCCGTGAGTCCGTGGGGTATCGTGTGGAAAATCACTTTCATCAATAAAAACAATAGGTTTACCTTCTTTTTCATACTGTTGTATTTTTTATTGAAATGCTTGCCGGGCGCTTTCGTCGGCTTTCGGATGACGTAGAGTTTTTTTATAGGTCAATCCCAGCTTTTTAAGAGCGTGCCAAATGGCCTTCTGACAAACGCCAAAACGCTCTGCACGTTCTTTTTGGTAAGCATCTGGATATGGTTCAACATCTTTTATCAACTCGGATTTATCGCTCTTTCGCTGACGCGTGGTCGATGCTTTTGACGCTATTTGATTAATCCAACGCGATACAGAGGCAGGGCCAATCCGAAATTGCTTCGCTGTTTCTCGGATACTCAACCCTTCTTCTTCCCGTGTAGATATCACTTTACGTCTAAAATCAATTGAATAGCTCATTTAAATAATGTAATCAAAATTAAGTCTTTTAGCTATATAGCCAACCGACTTAAAAATGATTACAGCCAATGCCCTGATATGTGGCAAAAAAATACAGCTAATTGTTATCAAAATAATGTCGCTTGGCTATACAACACGCCAACGTCCAAAGAAGGCTACCTGTACCGTGAAATCTTCGAAGAGCTGTTCCCGGTACCAAGTGCCGCAGAATGCGTGCCTAGAGGCCCTTCTGTTGCCTGTTCTTCGGCAAAAGCGATCGAATGGGATGAATCCTTCAGGTCGTGCAGCTGGCGTTCACTAATCAGCGTACTGAGCGTAGCCGTTATAGAACATTGCCTTATGGTGATTGACTCGAAAAAAAACGGGCCCTTTATGGGCCCGTTTTTTTTCATTTTGTTGCAGGAAAACCTGTTTTATTGTCGCTTTTCTCATCATACTGTTCACAACCCAAACAAACGAACCGTCACAGGCGTTTTTAGGGAAAAAATGTGTTGACGCAATTCGGCCAACTACGCATAATGCGCCCCGCAACGCCGATGAAGGTGACGCGGAAAAGATGGCTACGTAGCTCAGCTGGTTAGAGCACAGCACTCATAATGCTGGGATCACAGGTTCGATTCCCGTCGTATGCCGCCATCTTTTCTTGCGGGAGTGGCGAAATTGGTAGACGCACCAGATTTAGGTTCTGGCGCCGCAAGGTGTGCGAGTTCAAGTCTCGCCTCCCGCACCATTCCTTCACGGTTATAAGCAACAAGGCATGTTAGGGTATTGGGGTATCGCCAAGCGGTAAGGCACCGGTTTTTGATACCGGCATTCCCTGGTTCGAATCCAGGTACCCCAGCCACCTTAATGCCGCATCGGATTGCACGTTGTTGGGGTATCGCCAAGCGGTAAGGCACCGGTTTTTAATACCGGCATTCCTTGGTTCGAATCTAGGTACCCCAGCCATGTGATTGAAGTTAAAAGTTTTTATTGAAAAGCAAAAAATCAAGATGTACTATTTGGCTACGTAGCTCAGCTGGTTAGAGCACAGCACTCATAATGCTGGGGTCACAGGTTCGATTCCCGTCGTAGCCACCACATTTTTGGGGTATCGCCAAGCGGTAAGGCAGTGGATTCTGATTCCACCATTCCGAGGTTCGAATCCTCGTACCCCAGCCAAAAAATGCTGGTAACACAGCGAGAAGCAGGGCGACAGTCGAAAGACGTCGCCCTGCTTGCTTTCATCCGTTATTCAATAAACGATTAAAGGCCACCAGGCGGTAACCCGGTGGCCTTAGTTACGTTTCCAGCATGATGTCAGGAAAATGCGGATCAGCGCCAAAAATGCTAATAGCGCCTTTAGCGCGATGATAGCCGATTCTATAGCCAAGCGACATTATTTTGATAACAATTAGCTGTATTTTTTTGCCACATATCAGGGCATTGGCTGTAATCATTTTTAAGTCTGTTGGCTATATCGAGATGTTTTTTTGAGCGCCAGCCGCACATTTGAGCACACGAATATTACTGCCATCCAGCGCAGTGGCTGACCAGTCAACAAGTCCATGAGCATCAAGAAATGAAAGTAACTTATTGAAAATAATGTTAATGATTCCAGACTTTGACCATCTATTGAAACGGTTATAAACGGTTTTCCATGGGCCGTAACGTTCAGGTAAATCACGCCATGGTGAGCCTGAACACAGTATCCAGAACATACCGTTGAAGATTTTTCTATGTTCTGCCCACGGCCGGCCGGCCCGCGGAGATGTCAAAACGGTTGGCAACAAGGGCTCAATGATTACCCATGCTTCATCAGAAAGATCGTAGCGAGCCATAATCAAAAGTGTCGTAGAAACAGATGGATACTATAGCTCAAGCAATTAAGGGACACAGCCTACTATATTGCGGGGTTGATCCCGCTGTTTCCGACCTTTGCCTTAATTGCCCACTACATAGTGGGAACAGAGCGCGGTACAGAAGCGCTGCGAGCCACCATTCTTGTTTGGCATCTGGCCGATCATTCCCTATCTGATTTACCTGATATCGCTCTACTATTTTACTGCATCCATGAAGCTGCCGTTGGCACTGCTATCCGCAGTGGTCTGTTGGAGCGCTTCTGCGTTTGTATTGATCAAAGTCTGGGCGCACTTCTATAACCAATAGGGCATATCCCGCAGCGATCGGATTCCTTAATAATGAGCGCGGATATCACAGAAAGATGGCTTCATTGTTATTACTGCGTCTTCTGCGTGATTTCTTTCTGTTACAGCAAAACGTCGCGTCCTCAGAAGGTGAGGATGAGGCAGTCAGAGCTAGGCTGCGATAATCGTTATTCAGGATCATGGTGCAAATCTTTTCCCACGACACGATATCGTGCTCCTCGGTAGCGCATGCCTCTTCATCTGGTATGCACGTCAGAAAGCCGCGTGAACGATGCCAACTGAGGTACTGAGCGATGTTGACGCGGAATTGATCTGCCATTTTCTGCGGCATTGAGTTCAAGAGAAATGTGGCATGGTTTTGCCATGTCTCTTCGCTGGGTTTGCGGGCGTTATCACACGGGCTAGCGCGGCTAAACGTGGCCTGTTGCGGATGGTCTGCCTTACGCGGAAAAATTTCTGTGGTTTGCTGTTCGAAAGGCTCCTGGATTTTCATGTTGCTGCGTGGTGCACCAGAGCGATACATGAGGTCATACAAGGGGTTGTAAGGCGCTTTTGACAGGCTATTAAATAACCAGACATCTTGCGACTGCCAATCAAACAGAGGATAGAGCGTATGAATCTGGCCGCTGGTCTCTGATGTAGACAGGAGTTCGTTGCTATCTTCGCCATAGCTTTTTTGTGTCGGTTGGCTATCGTTATTGGCGTCCTCGTTGGACAGTGTTCCCATGACGAAGGCGAGGGTTTTTCCAGAGGAGAGCCAATTCAGAAACCCAGAAGTAAAATTGCTCTCTGCCATCGCATAATGGTAAAACGGAAAGAGATGTTGATCTGTAATAGTGTCTGCTGGGGGAATTCTCCACCATTCAACGTTATCTTCCCACGATATCCAGGTGCGGGAGTGATAGGGCTGGTTATTTTCAGTTGTGAGCGGCAGCGCAATCCAATAAAAATGTTCAATTACCTCGCGATATAGCTGTTTCAAGCGTTGTATATGCGAAATAGTTTGCGTATGTTGAGCCTCCTGGTCAATAAACAATACTGTGATTTTCTTACCGTGAGCTTTAGCAACCGTAGCGGCGAGGTGTAATAATACCGTTGAACTTTTCCCTCCAGATAAGGAGATACACACTTTTTCATAATCACTGAAAACGATATCAAGGCGTAATAGCGCTGCATCAAAAACGTTGGATATGGAATGTAGCTCTTTCATCTCATTGGCCCTGGCGGTAAAGTTTTTTCTGGGTTGCCGACTGATAGCGAACTGTGACGTTTTTATATTTTGTATAGCTAATGTAAGAAATGAATCTCTTTATCATGTTTGTTAAAAATAACATGTTGACAAAAAGACCTTTCTTCTCTGGCCTGCTCTAACTGTTTGATATTTTGTTATTTATTTAGGGTTGATGAATGTGATAACCCTCTGCGTGTGTATTTTCATGGTCGTTAATATAAACTTTTTTTCGTCATTTTTTGTCATTTTTCGCTCAATTAATGGCTTTGTTGAATAAATAGATTTTATGCTGGCAGCCCAGCGAAACGACGGATCCTCGCAACGTAAAATCATGCAGTTAGGCCTCATGAGAAAAGTGTACACCTGAGATGACAAGCATTTTCTACCAAAACTGGCATGGAAAAACAGCATGATTACCTATTATTCAACAAAGCCTCAATTAATTGCAAATTTTTATAGGGAAATAGTCATGGCCTTAGCAGTTATTACTGGTTTATACCCGTGATCATTGAAGACGCTTCATTTTACGCGGTAAGAAGATCATGCTCACCCACTATGAAGATATTTATTACCGACAAGCAAAAAGCCGAACTCGAACACCTTCATGACACCAGTCGTGATAAGCGTGTTTGTGATCGCATCAAAGCCGTCCTGCTGGCCTCCGAAGGCTGGACCTCTGCGATGATTGCGCAAGCTCTGCGTCTGCACGAAACGATGGTAAACCAACATATCAACGATTACTGTCAACGCCAAGATTATTGGCCATTTTTCGCCATTTTTAATGTCCGCTATTGCTCATTAATGTTGCCCGCTTTCCGCCATTTCATCATCACTGACTGGCGTGGCGTTTTTTTGCCAGCACTCCGGCTTTGCGTTTTTCCTTTAACCGGTAGCTTTCTCCTTTGATGTTCAGTGTAGTTGAGTGGTGTAGCAGCCGATCCAGGATTGCTGTTGCCAGCACGTTATCGCCGAACATCTCTCCCCAGTCGGCGAACCCTTTATTTGACGTCAGCATGATGCTCGCTTTTTCATACCGACGGTTCAGCAACCGGAAGAACAGACTGGCTTCCTCACGGCTCATCGGCAGATAGCCTATCTCATCCAGTATCAGTACCCGGGCGTAACCAAGCTGCTGTAGCTGTTTCTCCAGCCGGTTTTCCTGCTTTGCCTTCATAAGTGTGGCGATCAGCTTATCCAGTGGCATGAACAGCACCCGGTGACCGGCATCAGCCGCTTTGACCCCCAGTGCTACTGCTTGGTGCGTTTTGCCCACACCTAGCGGCCCCAGCAGGATCACGTTTTCGCTGCGCCCCACGAACGCCAGCTAGGTCAGTTCCCGGACGACCTTACGATCGATACCTGGCTGGAAGCCGAAGTCGAACTGCTCCAGCGTTTTGACCCACGGGAAGCGGGCCTGTTTCAGCAGGGACTCCATACCGCGCTGATGTCTCCCGTTCCATTCCTGTTGCAGCGCCAAGCACAGGAACTCGCGGTAGTTCAGCTATTTTTTGGCCGCCTGCTCCAGCAGGCTTTCGACGTGGTAGCCCAGATGTTCCATTTTCAGATGACCCAGCAGTATCTCCAGTTCATGCATCACAACAGCTACTCATACGCACTCAGCGGCCGATGTTCCACCTGACTGACCTGCTGCCAGAGCGGGGCGTGATGCTCCGGCACGGTCTGCCAGGCGGATGCAGCCGAACAGAGCCGGTGCGATGCCACCTGCTGCTCATTACAGTAGATCCTCAGTTCATCATCCAGCGAGATCCGTATTGAGACCGGGTGGCCACACAGGCTTTCCGGCACGATGTAACGGTTCCTATCAACCTCTATGTAGCCATCCCAGGAGACATGCCGGATATCGAAGTAACGGGTATCAAAGTCAGTATCCGGTAACGGCTGCAGATGCACTTGTTCCTGAGTGAAGCGCTGTTCCGGTGTCTGCCTGAACTGGCGAAGTTCCCTCCTGTCGGCAACGTCAGCCATCCACTGCTCCAGTAACTGATTAACATGGGCGAAGCTGTCGAACCGGCGGTACCGGACGAAGAAGTTCTCCTTGAGGTATTTCACCATCCGCTCTACCTTACCTTTGGTTCTGGCCCTTCGCGGGCGGCAAGCCCGTGGCAGGAAGCCATAGTGATCAGCCAGCAGCAGGAACCCGGAGTTGAACACCACCTTCCCGTTGTTATTTTTCAGCACTGCGGCTTTCTGGTTATCGACCAGCACGGTTTTCACGCTGCCGCCGAAGTAACGGAAGGCGAGAACCAGTGACTCATAGGTATGTTCAGCATTCTGTTTTGGTGCCGCGAAGACATGGAAGCAACATGAGAACCCCAGCGTGTTAACCGCGAAGTTAACCCTGCATCGTTGCCCGGCAACCTCAGCCTCAACTTCCCCCCAGTCATGCTGAAGCTGCTAACCGGGCTGAGTTTCGAAGCGAACCGTTTTCTTCGATGGCCGCATCTTACGTTTGTGCTGGATGTAGTAACGCAACATGGAGCGTCCACCGGTATAACCCATCGCTTTAATTTCCGCGAGGATGACCTCGCCGTTCCAGACGTTCTCTGCCAGACGCATGTCGATATAGTCCATGAACGGCCTGAGTTTGGCCATTTTGTGGCGTGTTTTTCTGGCCGGAGGTTCCGGGTATTTCAGGTAGCGTCTGACAGTCCGCTCAGAGCAACCAACCTGAGTGGCAATATCGACAATATACGCACCCTGCTGGCGCATTTGCTTTATCATGTAAAAGTCCTCTCTGCTCAGCATGCTGATGTCTTTTCTGGTGTGAGAACCTCAAGGAAACAACATGTTGGGTGGAGCGGACAATCCAAATGGTGAATTACCGTCTTATATCACTGGCGCTGACATTACGTCAACACTCGCAAACTTAAACCTGAAAACGGTGGGTCTGCAAGTCGGCTTTGTGCTGAAAAGGCTGCGCTCTTAATCAGCTAGTTATCTCAACATCTCTTCCATCATACCCACGACATCGTGGCGCCTTTGTTGAATAAATAGATTTTATGCTGGCAGCCCAGTGAAACGACGGATCCTCGCAACGTAAAATCATGCACTTAGGCATCATGAGAAAAGTGTACACCTGAGATGACAAGCATTTTCAACCAAAACTGGCATGGAAAAACAGCATGATTACCTATTATTCGACAAAGCCCATCGTGGCTTATGTCGAACATCGCTGGGCTATCCGATTCAGTATTCCCGGCATGAACGAGTGGTTGCACCGTCATGGTTTCTCCGGCTTTGTTGAATAAATAGATTTTATGCTGGCAGCCCAGCGAAACGACGGATCCTCGCAACGTAAAATCATGCAGTTAGGCCTCATGAGAAAAGTGTACACCTGAGATGACAAGCATTTTCAACCAAAACTGGCATGGAAAAACAGCATGATTACCTATTATTCAACAAAGCCAAATCGTTTTTGTACCTGGGCGTATTGTTTGGAACTTGTTATACTATTATAGTTAACGAATTGAAAAACATACTTTCAGTTTATCATGGCACCCTTATGCAATTAATTCCCTATTGGGTATCCGTCACAATAAAAAGTATATTGTTTTTTATCCTTTGGTCGTTGCTGGTTTTATTGGCGGAATTCATTGTTGAGTACTTTCTCTATATCAGAGAGATGAAGATGGATAAGCATGAGGTAAAACAAGAGCGAAAAGAGTTGGATGGTAATCCTGAAATTAAGTGTATTAGTCGCGACTAGATCTGACACTGGACCTTGAAAGGTTGGGAGTTACCGGTTTTGATATGGGTGTTTAATCCTTAAACAAAACGCGAGGTAACTCTCATGCTTCATACTAACAATCCCATTATCAAACACAAAGCCGGCCTACTCAATCTCGCCGAAGAACTCGGTAACGTATCAAAAGCCTGCAAGAGCATGGGCGTGTCACGCGATACATTTTACCGTTATAGCCAACCGACTTAAAAATGATTACAGCCAATGCCCTGATATGTAGCAAAAAATACAGCTAATTGTTATCAAAATAATGTCGCTTGGCTATATCAGGAACTGGCTGCTGAAGGCGGCATTGATGCGCTGGTTCACCAGAACCGCCGGGTTCCGAACCTGAAGAACCGCGCCGACGAAGCCACTGAACGCACGGTTGTTGATTATGCTATTGAGTTCCCGCCCCATGGGCAGCACCGGACCAGTAATGAGCTGCGTAAAAAAGGCGTGTTTATCTCCGGCAGCAGCGTGCGCTCCATCTGGCAACGACACGACCTGGAGAACTTCCGTAAGCGCCTGAAGGCGCTTGAGGAAAAGGTCGCCAGAGAAGGCATTGTCCTTACCGACGCTCAAATCTCAGCCCTGGAGAAGAAGGCGCACGATGATGAGGCCTGCGGTGAAATCGAGACGGCACATCCCGGGTATCTGGGCTCGCAGGACACCTTCTACGTGGGCAATCTGAAGGGGGTGGGCCATATCTACCAACAGACGTTCGTGGATACGTACTCGAAAGTGGCGCACTGCAAGCTGTATACGAATAAAACACCGCTCACCGCCCCCGACCTGCTCAATGATCGCGTACTCCCGTTCTACGAGGCTCAGGGACTGCCGGTGCTGAGAATACTGACCGACAGGGGTACGGAGTACTGTGGTAAAGTGGAGCAGCATGATTATCAGCTTTATAGCCAAGCGACTTAATTTTGATTACACCATATGGACTGAGAACAAAATCTCTGTATCGCAACCACTCTCTCTTTTTTGGCTTTTTGCTTGTGCCCATTTATGCTCAATGGGGTTAAGATCTGGCGAATATGTAGGCAAATACTCCACCATATACCCTGCATCGATGATGACTTGTTGAATATTATGTTTTTTGTGAAAAGTTGCATTGTCCATCACGATTACCCTGTTTTTAGGGAGTACTGGGATAAGGACTTGTGTGACCCAGGAATAGAAAACATCGCTGTTAATATTGATATCAAATAATCCGATAGCAAACAGCGTTGTGCCTAATAACGCGCCGATAACATTTGTTCTTCCCTTGGCTCCCCCGTTCTTCAGTCCAAAACACCGTTGACCTTTTGGGGAATAGCCGTGAGTTCGTGGGGTATCGTGTGGAAAACCACTTTCATCAATAAAAACAATAGGTTTACCTTTTTTTCATACTGTTGTATTTTTTGTTGAAATGCTTGCCGGGCGCTTTCGTCGGCTTTCGGATGGCGTAGAGTTTTTTTATAGGTCAATCCCAGCTTTTTAAGAGCTTGCCAAATGGCCTTCTGACAAACGCCAAAACGCTCTGCACGTTCTTTTTGGTAAGCATCTGGATATGGTTCAACATCTTTTATCAACTCGGATTTATCGATCTTTCGCTGAGGCGTGGTCGATGCTTTTGACGCTATTTGATGAATCCAACGCGATACAGAGGCAGGGCCAATCCGAAATTGCTTCGCTGTTTCTCGGATACTCAACCCTTCTTCTTCCCGTGTAGATATCACTTTACGTCTAAAATCAATTGAATAGCTCATTTAAATAATGTAATCAAAATTAAGTCGTTTAGCTATATCTGGCTATCAACGATATCGAGCATACGAAAACGAAGGCGATCTCTCCGCAGACGAACGGCATCTGCGAGCGCTTCCATAAAACCATTTTGCAGGATTTTTATCAGGTTACGTTCCGCAAGAAGTTATATGGAGACTTGGAAAGTCTGCAGGTAGATCTGGACAACTGGTTGTGGCATTACAATAATGAGCGAACTCATCAGGGAAAAATGTGCTGCGGGCGTACGCCGATGGCCACTTTACTCGATGGAAAACGGAGCTGGGCAGAAAAGAATCTGAACCAGATGTAATCTGACAGACACCTGTATAAATAATCGGTAACTGTCAGATCTGGTCTGAGCTAGTACAAATTAAGCGAGCTCGACGTCGCGCACACCATGAAATTCTCTCAGCTGAAGAGCAAACTGCAATCCGAAACTGACTTTGTTGAATAATAGGTAATCATGCTGTTTTGCCAAGCCAGTTTTGGTTGAAAATGCTTGTACATCTCAGGTGTACACTTTTCTCATGATGCCTAACTGCATGATTTTACGTTGCGAGGATCCGTCGTTTCACTGGGCTGCCAGCATAAAATCTATTTATTCAACAAAGCCTCCGAAACTCTGAAGTTGTCATGGCGAATCCAACGCATATTGCAGTCGCCATTTATTTTAATATGGATGTGGCTTATTTACCGTTTATCTCTTTGAGATGCTCAAACATGAAGGCGCAGGCAGCAATTGCCTATGCGGAAAAAGAAGGGATACCGGTTGTTCGTGATGTGAAGTTGGCAAGAAAACTTTATAGTAGCTACACTGCATATAGCTTTATTTCAATAAACGACGATGCGCTTATGGCTGTTATGGATATATTGATATTGCTGCGCCGTGTTGAGCTTGAAGAATTGGATGCATTTGAGGGGAATAATGATAATGATGAGTTTTATGGTAAGGTTTCTCAAGAATTGCCATTGGAAGATTCTGGAGGGGAATTATGTGATAAGAAACAATAGTACGTTTTTTTTGTACCCGTGCTTCATCAGGGAACAGTATGATAGTACTTGTATTCATTACTATCTGCATTCTCGGTGAATTGTCGTTGTATTAACATTTTTCCATTTTATAAATAATATTGAAGGTCCAAAATGAGCTTTAAAAAGGTAATGGATGCTAAAAATGAATTACGTGATGAGGTTGAGGAAACCTTGCTCAAAGATTATTCAGAGCAACTCATGGATGCCATTCATAATGGTGCAACGTTAAAAGATGTTCATGGCGTATCTAATGAAACAATGAGTGATGTTTATAAGCTTGCTTATGACTTTTACCATATGGGAAAGTTAGATGACGCTGAATCCCTTTTTCGCTTTTTATGTATCTACGATTTTTATAACCCAGAATATGCAATGGGGTTGGCTGCGGTTTATCAACTCAAAAAGAACTATTCGAAAGCCATTGATTTTTATGCATTATCATATTCGCTGTCAGAAAATGACTATCGGCCTATGCTCTACGCTGGGCAGTGCAACCTGATGCTTTGTCGCTCAGTTCAGGCGAGTAAGTGTTTTGATATTGTCACCGAAAAATGCAGCGACGTAAGTTTGACAGAGAAAGCACAGGCTTATTTGGCCGCCTTAAAAGACATGGATGCTAACGAAGAAAATGGATCTCAAAAAGAGGATGCTAACAGGGAGGAATAATGAACATAGCTATTGATGATTTTTCTGCGGCATTTGCATTCTCTGGCGGTGGTGACCTTGAAACTCATCGCACTGAATTAATAAAACAGAGCACAGCTATCAAGCGTTTTGGTGAGGCAGGGCTGAGTGAGCATCCGCAACGAGATTCTGTTCCAGTGGGCTTTGTTGAATAAACATATTTTATGCTGCACCCCCGGTGAAACGACAGATCCTCGCAACGCAAAATCATGCAGTTAGGCCTCATAAGAAAACTGTAAACCTGAGGTGACAAGCATTTTCTACCAAAACTGGCTTGGCAAAACAGCATGACTCACTATTATTCAACAAAGCCGTTCCAGTGGCGATGAAACTGTTACAGCCAGATCAGCTGGATGCCATTTTGCAAAATACCGCTAACGCATTGCAGGGAAACGCTGCTCAGATCCGGACACTACAAGATGCCAACAAACCGCAATTGGCATCCGAGCCTTTTGCTTTATCTCCATTGTCCCAAATCGCATCGGGCGTAGACAATCCTAAGGCTTCGCTGACTGCATCTGCCCGTATGACGAGCTTGTTAGGCAAAATAAATCAGCTGACAGGTGATGGAGTTATGCTCATTTCTGGTGTACGGGGTTTCGGGGAGGGGGGCGTATCCTGCTGATTGATTTCGTGGATGATTTCAACAATAGAGAGATGATACCTCATGAAAAAGTCTACCCTACAGGTCTCCGCAGAAGCAGATATAGCTAAACGACTTAATTTTGATTACATTATTTAAATGAGCTATTCAATTGATTTTAGACGTAAAGTGATATCTACATGGGAAGAAGAAGGGTTGAGTATCCGAGAAACAGCGAAGCAATTTCGGATTGGCCCTGCCTCTGTATCGCGTTGGATTCATCAAATAGCGTCAAAAGCATCGACCACGCGTCAGCGAAAGAGCGATAAATCCGAGTTGATAAAAGATGTTGAACCATATCCAGATGCTTACCAAAAAGAACGTGCAGAGCGTTTTGGCGTTTGTCAGAAGGCCATTTGGCAAGCTCTTAAAAAGCTGGGATTGACCTATAAAAAAACTCTACGTCATCCGAAAGCCGACGAAAGCGCCCGGCAAGCATTTCAACAAAAAAAACAACAGTATGAAAAAGAAGATAAACCTATTGTTTTTATTGATGAAAGTGGTTTTCCACACGATACCCCACGGACTCACGGCTATTCCCCAAAAGGTCAACGGTGTTTTGGCCTGAAGAACGGGGGAGCCAAGGGAAGAACAAATGTTATCGGCGCGTTATTAGGCACAACGCTGTTTGCTATCGGATTATTTGATATCAATATTAACAGCGATGTTTTCTATTCCTGGGTCACACAAGTCCTTATCCCAGTACTCCCTAAAAACAGGGTAATCGTGATGGACAATGCAACTTTTCACAAAAAACATAATATTCAACAAGTCATCATCGATGCAGGGTATATGGTGGAGTATTTGCCTACATATTCGCCAGATCTTAACCCCATTGAGCATAAATGGGCACAAGCAAAAAACAAAAAAAGAGAGAGTGGTTGCGATACAGAGATTTTGTTCTCAGTCCATATGATGTAATCAAAATTAAGTCGCTTGGCTATATCAGGGGCTTGTGGATCTAATAACAACAAATGTTGTTCCATATCCGCCAGTAATTCATCTGCTTCATCAAAAAAGTTTGATAAAAAGCACTCATGTCCATTCTCACGTGATCACCTCTGCTGCGAATCGTGGCTTATTGATGAAGGTGTTGCCTGGCTGTCCAGAGCGGCTGGCAACGCGGTGGTTGGTTGCTGGCGCCATGAAGCAGGTACTCCATTCCCTGTCTGCGGCGATGCTGCACCACCGCTATTATTTGTATTGGTATTACTGATACTGCTTACGTTGCTGTTATTGGTGGTGCTGTTGTTATTGATTGTGGTACTGCTCGAACTGTTGCTGCTGCTACCGGAAGGCGCACTGTTCGTTGGCCCCACGCCAGTGGCGCCCCCCGAGACCGGCACATTGCTTGCACCGTTATAGCCAACCGACTTAAAAATGATTACAGCCAATGCCCTGATATGTGGCAAAAAAATACAGCTAATTGTTATCAAAATAATGTCGCTTGGCTATATTGCTATTGTCGGCAACAGGCTCGTCGGGTTTAGTGTTCTCGGCAGGCAAATTTTGCAAAGTTTCCGCTTTGTCGATATCAATCGCGCGGCTTTCGCTGTTTTCTTGCTCAATGGCTCGCTGCGCATCATGGTTAAGCACCATCAAGCTGATCCGGCGGTTGATGGCGTCATTTTTGTTCGCGGCCTGTTTTAGACTCATGGTATCTGCCATGCCTACCACGCGCAGAACCTTGCCATCAGACAGACCGCCCGAAATCAGCTCACGCCGGGAGGCATTTGCGCGATCCGCAGACAGCTCCCAGTTACTGTAGCCACGCTGCCCTTGGGCGTACTGTACGTCATCAGTATGACCTGAAAGGCTGATCTTATTGGGGATATCATTAAGAATGGGGGCTATCGCACGCAGGATATGGCTCATATAGGGCTCAACCTGCGCACTGCCGGTTTTGAACATGGGCCGGTTTTGGCTATCAATGATCTGGATACGTAACCCTTCATCGACCATTTCAATCAGCAAATGCGGACGTAACTCTCTGAGGCGCGGGTCAGATTCGATCAGCTGTTCCAGTTGCTCGCGCAATTTGTTCAAGCGGATGTCATCGAGTCTGTCACGCTGATTGGCTTCAGGAGGCATCTCAGGTTCACGCTTGACGACACCTTCCTGCTGAGTGTAATCATTGCCACCGCCGGGAATCGGGCTACTGTCTTCACTGACGCGAGAGCCCGACGTTAACGCGACTTTGAGCGGAGTCCGAAAATATTCGGCAATCTGCGTCAATTGTGATGGGCTGGCGATGGCGATAAGCCACATTACCAAAAATAGCGCCATCATAGCGGTCACAAAGTCAGCATAAGCGATTTTCCATGAGCCGCCATGGTGCGCCGCGTGGCTAGACTTCCTTTTCTTGCGTATTATCGGATTCTGATGTTTCATTAGCCACTTTTTTCCGCAGCCTGCTGAGCCGGTGCTTTCACACGACGAATATGTTCTTCCATCTCAGTGAAGGTCGGACGGACTGTGGAGTACAGCGTTTTACGCCCAAACTCAACGGCAATCTGCGGCGCATAACCGTTCAAGCTGGAGAGTAGCGTCACCTTGATGCATTGCAGAACTTTTACCTTTTCTGAATTCTTTTGACGCAGCAGTGATGCCAGTGGCGAAACAAAGCCGTATGCCAGCAAGATCCCCAAGAACGTCCCCACCATGGCATGCGCAATCATCATCCCCAGTTCAGCAGCAGGACGATCGATGTAGGACAAGGAGTGCACTACCCCCATAACCGCCGCAACGATACCAAACGCAGGAAGTCCATCCCCCATCAGGTTCAGACTCATTGCCGGCACTTCGAGCTCGTGCTCTAGCGTTTCGATTTCTTCGTCCATTAGCGTTTCGATTTCGAACGCATTCATGTTGCCGCTGATCATCAGGCGCATATAGTCGGTGATGAATTCAATGACGTGACTGTCGGTGATCACACGAGGGTAGCTGGAGAAAATCTCGCTCTCACGCGGACTGTCGATATCACCTTCCAGAGAAAGCATCCCCTGCTGACGCGATTTCGCCATCAGACGAAACAACAGCGCCATCAGATCCATATAGAGATCCCCGCTATATTTGGATCCTTTGAACAATTGAGGGAAGGCGCGAACCGTACCTTTAATGGCTTTGGCGTTGTTACCGATGATAAACGCGCCCAGCGCCGAACCACCGATAATCAGTAGTTCCGAGGGCTGATACAGCGCGCCCAGCGACCCGCCAACCATGAGGTAACCACCCAGTATCGAACCTATTATTACGAGATAACCCAATATAACAAGCACAAGAATTCCTTATAACAAATCGCGGGGGGAAGCTGAGGTAAGACATTCGTCGAGCAAGAATTTCTTGAGGAGGGATGTACTCAGCCCGAAACAACACGGGCTGAGACAGACTCACAACCGCCACCAGGCTCAGACAGCATGCTTTACCGGTTCATCCAGTAGTTGCGGTAGTATATCGGCAAGATTCGGTGAAAGTTTACGTCTTTTTACCGCTCTGGAGGGGGGCTGACACAAGCTGCAAACAAAACTGTTTTTCGGCAGATGAGCATGCGTAATAAACATCCCGTTGCAACAATTGCACGACGACAACTGTAACATACCGCTATCCACGAAACGCACCAATGTCCAGGCGCGGGTCAAGGCAAGTAACGGCGTATCATTGTTGGGTGCGCACTGTTCAAGATAAAGACGGTAGGCTTTGATAACGGCTTCAACGCCATTACAACGACTGGTCTTTAACAAAAAAGCGTACGCATTATAAAACATGGAAGAATGAATATTCTGTTCCCAAGTCATGAACCAGTCCGTGGAAAAGGGTAACATTCCTTTTGGAGGTGGGCTCCCCCGAAGCTCTTTATAAAGTTTAATTAAACGCCCACGACTTAATTGTGTTTCACTTTCCAACATCTGCAATCGAGCACCCAGAGAGATCAATTCCATCGCTAACTGGATGTCTTTTGCTTCCTGAACAATACTCTTTTCCGTCATTATTATGCCCTTTTCTTAGGCAAATTATCTTCTTTCGAAGATAACTGGTTTAATAAGTGACTCGACAGCAAAATTCCAGTATGGATTTGTTGTAAATCATCCACGCGGGATTCTTGTGTTAATAACTTGATCGTGTTGTGATCGTCAAAGCGAAAATGACAAATCAGTTGATTGGTTTCCGCCAGTTTCACCATCTGAGGCAGTGTAAGCTGCATCAGAGTATCTGCCATGGTTTCATCAATACTTAAACGGAACATTGCAGAAGCTTTTTCGTCGTTGATTAAACGTTGTGCCAGTAACAGATAAGACAGATTTATGTCATAAATGTGCTTGAGTAATTCAGAGGTACCCATATTTCCCATCTCGACAGGCTATGTTCAAAGCATAAGTTGGGGGATAGAGGCTATCGCCCGGTTAAAAATCACTCGCCATTGATGGCATGAAAGCATTCGGTGCCAGAGACTATCTTTTGTTACTTTACTTTCTTATTACGACAATCACATGCTACAGCCAACTTCTTTTGCTGCCCAACTCGCTTATCCATTTACCCCGTATGACAACCTAAATCACTGTATCAGGAAGAATAGGATTATTCCTAAATCCTCGCAACTGTACCGCCTAATCCCTCAAACACACAACGCGACCAGAGAATTATTTTAGTAAATACGTGATCAGTATCACACAATTTAAAGATATTATCACGAAAAGCCGGGTGGTAAGAACTCTTACCAGATCGTTTATTGCCCATCTTTTTCACAAGTAGCATTTCACTTCACTAGGCTGTGTCCCTTAATTGCGTAACCGGCGGTAAAACAAGCGGATGCAGCCCAGTTTCACCATTGCTAGATAGTTTCTTGCCATTTTTTCATAACGTGTGGCGATCCGTCGATATTCCTTTAAACGGCCAAAACACCTTTTCACAACGTTGCGACGGCGATAAGCATCACGATCAAGTTGCGAGCCTCCATCTGAAGCCAGTTTTTCATTTGATTTTCAGGGAATAACCGTTTTTATCCCTCTTTTTTCAAGTCGTTACGTAGTGTATTCCCAGAGTAGGCTTTGTCAGCCAGTACTGCATGGCCACGATGCTTCATGCTGCCGTTCTGGCGTTGCACGCCAATTCCCTCCAGGAGTCGTAACGCAAACAGGCTTTTGTGACCCTGCCCAGCACTCAGTACGATGTTTAGCAGGATGCCGCTTCCGTCAGTCGCCATGTGGATTTTGGTGCCATAACCACCTCGTGAGCGACCCAGGATATTATCGTTGGTAATATCGAGATGTTTTTTTGAGCGCCAGCTGCACATTTGAGCGCACGGATATTACTGCCATCCAGCGCAGTGGCTGACCAGTCAACAAGTCCATGAGCATCAAGAAATGAAAGTAACTTATTGAAAATAAAGTTAATGATTCCAAGCTTTGAGCATCTATTGAAACGGTTATAAACGGTTTTCCATGGGCCGTAACGTTCAGGTAAATCACGCCATGGTGCGCCTGAACACAGTATCCAGAACATGCCGTTGAAGATTTTTCGATGTTCTGCCCACGGCCGGCACGCGGAGATGTCAAAACGGTTGGCAACAGGGGCTCAATGATTGCCCATGCTTCATCAGAAAGATCGTAGCGAGCCATAATCAAAAGTGTCGTAGAAACAGATGGATACTATAGCTCAAGCAATTAAGGGACACAGCCTAATATCCGTGTCCATGGCTTTCAGGAGATCTCCCGTCGTTGCGTAATCTTTTTGCAATGAGTCGAGATAGTAGTTGGCTGTCATACCAACAGCACAACCGGCAGCACCACCAATAGCTGCGCCGATCAAAGCATCTTTACTATTGCCTTTTAGGGAGCCAGCGGCTTTGTTGAATAAATAGATTTTATGCTGGCAGCCCAGCGAAACGACGGATCCTCGCAACGTAAAATCATGCAGTTAGGCCTCATGAGAAAAGTGTACACCTGAGATGACAAGCATTTTCTACCAAAACTGGCATGGAAAAACAGCATGATTACCTATTATTCAACAAAGCCGGAGCCAGCCAGAGCGCCAAGACCAGCCCCAGCCAGAGCATCGAGAGCACAGCCTTGTGCGCCCGAAGCGCTAAAGAATTTGGATTGCTCAGCACTTGTTAATCGCGCATCTGGTTTGGTGCCTGCTAACAGAGAACTTCCCGTGTTGGCACAACCGCTAAGAACCAGCGTTGTGGATACAAGAAGGCAAGCTGCACTACGACTAATAATATTCATCTGTGTTTCCTCCTTAAATAATCAAATAGAGCAAGCGAAGAAAGGAGCGTACCGTCATAAATTTCATTTGCGCGAAGATTTATCTAATGAGGAACGGCTTTATTTGGACGCTTTTATAAAGGCCAATTTTTCGTCGTCACAGAATAAATCACTCCAAATTGAGATCTTTTAATAATTTCATTTGTTTTTCACAGATCTCAATATTTTAGTTCTGGTCGTTTTTTTTCACACTTAAGATTCATGTATAAATGTGTTAGGAATTTATACATTGTTTCATGAACGATTGTCACCAGATTTGATCGCTATCATTTATAGCCAAGCAACATTGTTTTGATAACAATTAGCTGTATTTTTTGCCACATATCAGGGCATTAGCTGTAATCATTTTTAAGTCGGTTGGCTATACCATCAGCAGACTGAAACAGCAATGAATTGAAGAGCACAGGGGCTTTGTTGAATAAATAGAACTTTTGGGTAATCATCGGAGCAGATCAACACAGTTGTTTCAAAATCAGCTCTCCATGGCAAAACAAAATTTTAAAATCACCAACTGGCCCTCTTATAACAAGGCCCTCAAGCAGCGCGCTTCTCTAACCGTATGGCTAGATGAATCAGCCATTGCTGCATGGACGGAAAAAAACACTACTGAACGGCGTGGACGACCGCTCCACTACTCAGATATGACCATCACCACAGTCCTGATGATGAAACGCGTGTTTGGCCTTTCATTGAGGGCTTTACAGGGCTTTGGTGACTCGATTTTTAAACTGATTAAATTGCCGCTCCATTGTCCAGACTATTCGCTGCTCAGCAAGCGAGCAAAGACAGTGAACATCAGCATAAAAACGCCAACCCGTGGTGAAATCTCACATCTGGTCATTGATGGAACCAGCCTGAAGATCTTTGGCGAAGGCGAATGGAAAGTCCGGCAGCATGGTGCCGACAGACGCAGGGTATGGCGTAAGCTGCACCTGGCAGTAGACAGTGTGACGCATGAGATTATCTGTGCGGATTTGTCGCTCAGTGGTACGACTGATGCCCAAGCTCTACCAGCGCTGATAAACCAGACCCACCGGAAAATCAGAGAGGCATCGGCTGACGGCGCTTAGGATACAGTTTACTGCTATGATGCTCTGCTGAGGAAGAAAATAAGGCCGCTTATCCCACCACGAAGGGGGGCGCAATATTGGCAAGATCGCTACCACGAGCGTAACCCCGCTGTTGCAAATCAGCGCATTAGCGGTAGTAACGATATCTGGAAAAAGAAAGTGGGCTATCACCGGCGCTCAGTGGCTGAAACGGCCATGTTCCGGTTCAAAAGGCTTCTGGGTGGTCATCTAAGTCTGAGAGACTACGATGCTCAGGTGGGTGAAGCCATGACCATGGTCAAAGCGCTTAACCTGATCACGCTATTAGGAATGCCGAACAGTATTCGCATCACGTAGCAATCGACCCGTATGGGGCGCAGTCGTTACAAGTTCTGATTTATTCAACAAAGCCTCTATTTGATTAATCCAACGCGATACAGAGGCAGGGCCAATCCGAAATTGCTTCGCTGTTTCTCGGATACTCAACTCTTCTTCTTCCCGTGTAGATATCACTTTACGTCTAAAATCAATTGAATAGTTCATTTAAATAATGCAATCAAAATTAAGTCGTTTATCTATAAAGGAGCCACCGAAAAAAATCGCTGGCTCAGTGAGTTAACAGATTACTTTCTGGTTTTTCGACGACAGATATAGCCAAGCGACATTATTTTGATAACAATTAGCTGTATTTTTTGGGCACATATCAGGGCATTGGCTGTAATCATTTTTAAGTCGGTTGACTATAATTGATGACATGAACGGCATATCGGCCTGCTGATTAACCTGACATAAAAAATGGCTCTATGAAGCCGAGGCCTTTTTAAGGTTCGGCAGGTGCGGAACTCATCGTGGCGCGGGCATTAATGCCCACCAGACGCCGAATAGATTTACGCAAGCCCATCATAAATCAAAATCTATGTTGCAAAAACGGGGGTGACCATAGATTTTATGGCGCAGGTTCACGGGTATGATTCCGGTGCGATGACAGATCAAATGCCTGTGCGGCGTGTCGCTACCGGCAAGGTTATTGCAAAATGTAAAGTTATGTCGTTTTAGCGATAGGAAGATTAAGAATGCTTGAAAACGGCGTGATAACCCCTACCATCGTGTTGTGAGTGATGTTAATCCCTTTAGAGAGGAAATCAGACTGTTATGATGCGTATTGCGCTTTTCCTGATCACCAACCTGGCGGTGATGTTGGTATTTGGGCTGGTTCTCAGCCTGACGGGAATTCGGTCCAGCAGTGTCCAGGGGCTTATGATCATGGCTGGCCTGTTTGGCTTTGGTGGTGCGTTCGTTTCACTGCTGATGTCCAAATGGATGGCGCTACGCTCGGTGGGCGGTGAAGTGATTGAACAACCGCGTAATGAAACCGAGCGTTGGTTGCTTGAAACCGTGCGGGTACAATCGCAGCAGGCTGGCATTGCGATGCCGCAGGTCGCTATTTATCACGCCCCCGATATCAACGCCTTCGCGACGGGGGCACGACGTGATGCGTCGCTGGTGGCGGTGAGCACCGGTTTGCTGCAAAACATGAGCAGTGATGAAGCCGAGGCGGTTATTGCCCACGAAATTAGCCACGTGGCTAACGGCGATATGGTTACCATGACGCTGATTCAAGGCATAGTGAACACCTTTATTATCCTTATCTCGCGCCTGATCGCGCAGGTGGCATCCGCTTTCCTTTCTGGCAATCGCGACGATGCTGAAAGCAGTAACGGTAACCCGCTGGTCTATTTTGCGGTGGCAACGCTGCTGGAGTTGGTGTTTGGCATTCTGGCGAGCATCATTACCATGTGGTTCTCGCGCTACCGCGAGTTCCATGCGGATGCGGGATCGGCGAAACTGGTGGGCCGTGAAAAGATGATTGCCGCGTTGCAGCGTTTGAAAACCAGCTATGAACCGCAGGAAGAAGGCAGCATGATGGCGTTTTGTATCAACGGTAAATCAAAATCTTTCAGCGAGTTATTTATGTCGCACCCGCCGTTGGATAAGCGCATTGAAGCGCTGCGCAGCGGTGCTTATCTGAAATAAAACTTCCACAAAAACAAAGCATTCCACAACAGGGAGTCCATTACGGGCTCCCTGTCTGCAATAACCTGTTATCTTCTATACCTCTGGAGTTATTAGCGAATCTGGTGTATGGCGATCAGGCTACGTTCCGCTCTGATGCTTCGTGGATCTGTTCTCCATCCTTAAATTGGACGTTGCTTACAACCAGGGTCAGCAGGTCAAATCCTCTTAGTTGATTCCAGCTTTTCTGAGCAGACTGGAGCAGCTTAAATACCATTGACAGGGTTGTTTCTCTCGAACCACCGTTCTTCGCGCCTCTGCTTCGTAGCCTCACAGTCGCAAAAGCCGATTCAATCGGATTTGTCGTTCTTATTGACGCCCAGTGCTCTGACGGGAAGTCGTAGAATGCCAGCAGTTCTTCTCGAGCTTTCTCCAGCTTCTTCATCGCTGCAGGATACTTCGCTGAAAACCTTGCCAACAAAACATCAAAGGCTTCATTAGCGGCATCGCGGCTCTCTGCTAGCCAAACCTCCCGCAGCTCAGCCTTAACTTTCGGTTGCATGGCTTTGGGGAGTGAAGCCAACACATTAGCGGTTTTGTGCACCCAACAGCGTTGGTGCTGCGTGTCCGGGAATATCTTTGCCATTGCATTCCAAAAACCAAGGGCACCGTCTCCCGTAGCCAGCTTGGGAGATACAGTTAGGCCACGTGCTCGCAGGCCATTAAGAAGTTCGGCCCAGTTTGCTTCTGACTCTCGATAACCATCTTCGACCGCAACCAGCTCCTTACGTCCATGTTCAGTGACGCCGATAATGACCAGCAGGCAAAGGCAATCATCTTGCCTGACATGGCTGTATATGCCATCGACCCAAAAATAAACGTAGCGCGTATCGCTTAAATCACGCAGGCACCATTGCCTGTGCTCTTCAAGCCACTGCTGTTTCAGTCTGCTGATGGTACTGGCAGAGAGGCCATTAGCTTTTTCACCGAGAAGCGCCCTCAGGGCTTCATGAAAATCACCGGTGGATATGCCTCGCAGGTACAGCCATGGTAGCAACTCTTCGACGCTTTTTGCACGTTTCAGATAAGGCGGCAACAACGCGCTGTTGAAGCATATTCCGTTGCCGCTGCGCTCCCTGACCT
The DNA here is from genome assembly GCF_050472005.1 of Symbiopectobacterium sp. RP. Classification (NCBI taxonomy): domain Bacteria; kingdom Pseudomonadati; phylum Pseudomonadota; class Gammaproteobacteria; order Enterobacterales; family Enterobacteriaceae; genus Symbiopectobacterium; species Symbiopectobacterium sp. RP. The sequence goes on from NZ_JBGOGS010000002.1 coordinate 976,178, forward strand.
TAGGCACTTTAATTTCAACATCCCCAATACCCGTCTGTATGGTTCGCGGGGGCAAATAGCCGTTACGAACGACAGTATGACGCCCGTCGTCAAGGCGGCGTTCAGCATGTTGTTGCAGAATGGCTTCGAGCTCAACGTCAACGGCGGCAGCTATCAGCTGCCTGGCAGCATTACGAATGAGTTCATGCAAGGGATCACCGGCAATATCTGGTTCTGCGGAGACCTGTAGTATAGCCAAGCGACTTAATTTTGATTGCACCATATGGACTGAGAACAAAATCTCTGTATCGCAACCATTCTCTCTTTTTTTTGCTTTTTGCTTGTGCCCATTTATGTAGGCAAATACTCCACCATATACCCTGCATCGATGATGACTTGTTGAATATTATGTTTTTTGTGAAAAGTTGCATTGTCCATCACGATTACCCTGTTTTTAGGGAGTACTGGGATAAGGACTTGTGTGACCCAGGAATAGAAAACATCGCTGTTAATATTGATATCAAATAATCCGATAGCAAACAGCGTTGTGCCTAATAAAGCGCCGATAACATTTGTTCTTCCCTTGGCTCCCCCGTTCTTCAGGCCAAAACACCGTTGACCTTTTGGGGAATAGCCGTGAGTCCGTGGGGTATCGTGTGGAAAACCACTTTCATCAATAAAAACAATAGGTTTGCCTTCTTTTTCATGCTGTTGTATTTTTTGTTGAAATGCTTGCCGGGCGCTTTCGTCGGCTTTCGGATGACGTAGAGTTTTTTTATAGGTCAATCCCAGCTTTTTAAGAGCTTGCCAAATGGCCTTCTGACAAACGCCAAAACGCTCTGCACGTTCTTTTTGGTAAGCATCTGGATATGGTTCAACATCTTTTATCAACTCGGATTTATCGCTCTTTCTCTGACGCGTGGTCGATGCTTTTGACGCTATTTGATTAATCCAACGCGATACAGAGGCAGGGCCAATCCGAAATTGCTTCGCTGTTTCTCGGATACTCAACCCTTCTTCTTCCCGTGTAGATATCACTTTACGTCTAAAATCAATTGAATAGCTCATTTAAATAATGTAATCAAAATTAAGTCGTCTAGCTATATGACCGTTACGAATAGGATTAGCGGCGATCGCCCAACAGCACAGATTCCAGCGCAATGGTGACCATGTCGTTAAACGCGGTTTGGCGTTCGTGCGACGTGGTCTGTTCACCGGTGCGAATATGGTCAGAGACGGTGCAAATAGCCAACGCTTTGGCACCAAACTCAGCAGCGACTCCATAAATCCCCGCCGCTTCCATTTCTACGCCAAGAATGCCGTATTTTTCCATCACGCCGAACATCTGCGGGTCTGACGTGTAGAACAGATCAGCAGAGAACAGGTTACCCACCCGAACGGTGATGCCTTTATCCTGAGCTGCGTCAACCGCATTACGCACCAGATCGAAATCGGCAATAGCGGCAAAGTCATGATCTTTAAAGCGCAGACGATTTACTTTTGAATCCGTACACGCGCCCATGCCAATCACCACATCATACAACTTCACATCCTCGCGCACCGCACCGCAGGAGCCAACACGAATGATGGTTTTCACATCGTATTCCGTGATCAGTTCTTTGGTATAGATAGAGCAGGACGGAATACCCATACCGTGCCCCATCACCGAAATCGCGCGCCCTTTGTAGTTGCCGGTATAACCCAGCATGCCGCGCACATTGTTGACTTCACGGGCATTTTCCAAAAAGGTTTCGGCAATGTACTTCGCGCGCAGCGGATCGCCCGGCATCAGTACAACATCGGCAAAATCCCCTTTTTCCGCATTGATATGTGGCGTTGCCATTCTTTGATTCCTTATAGAGTACGTCGAGTGAATTCAGTAAATACCAGCGATCACAGCATCGAGGTGCCGTAGTCCATATCTGACACGCCAAAATAGTGCGCCACCGTTTGACCGACATCAGCAAACGTGGTGCGGTGCCCGCGTGAACCCGGCGTTACCGTCGGCCCGTAGATCAATACCGGCACATGTTCACGAGTATGATCGGTGCCCGGCCAGGTAGGATCGCAACCGTGATCGGCTGTCAGAATCAGAATATCGCCCTGTTTAACCCGCGCCAGCATTTCCGGCAAGCGGCGATCGAACAGTTCCAATGCCGCTGCATAGCCAGCAACATCACGTCGGTGAGCATAGGAAGAGTCAAAATCAACGAAATTGGTAAACACAATGGTATCGTCGCCTGCGGCATCCATCTCTTTCAACGTGGCATCAAACAACGCATCAATACCGGTCGCTTTGACCTTCTTGGTGATCCCCACTTGGGCATAGATATCGGCAATCTTGCCAACGGAAACCACTTGCCCGCCTTTTTCATCCACCAGTTTTTTCAGTACGGTAGGCGCAGGGGGTTCAACGGCCAAATCGTGACGGTTACCGGTGCGCTGGAAGTTTTCTGGCTTGTCGCCAATAAAAGGGCGAGCGATAACACGCCCAATGTTGTAGCCCCCTTCGGTGAGCGCCTCGCGCGCGATTTCGCACAGTTCATACAACCGGTCCAGCCCGAAGGTCTCTTCGTGACAGGCGATTTGGAACACCGAGTCAGCAGAGGTATAGAAAATCGGTTTCCCGGTTTTCATGTGCTCTTCACCCAGTTGCTCGAGGATAACGGTGCCGGATGAGTGACAATTACCCAGATATCCAGGCAAATTGGCGCGTTCCACCAACAAATCCAGCAATGCCTGTGGGAAGCTGTTTTCCTGATCGCTGAAATAGCCCCAATCGAACAGCACCGGCACTCCTGCCAGTTCCCAATGGCCCGACGGCGTGTCTTTACCGGAGGAGATTTCACTGGCATGCGCATACGCACCGATGATGTCTGCCTTAGCATCCAATCCCGCAGGGAAATGCGCAGTAGAGGCTTCCGCAGCCTTGCCCAACCCCAAACGGGTTAAGTTCGGCAGATGGAGTGGCCCGGTACGACCTTGATTGGCTTTGCCCTCGGCGCAGGCTTGCGCAATGTGACCAAGGGTATCGGAACCGGCATCGCCAAAACGCGCCGCATCTGCGCTGCTACCGATGCCGAATGAATCCAGAACCATAATAAATGCACGTTTCATTGTTTTCTCTCATCTTTCGTAAGCGACGTTTGCGTTGCTCAATGTTGCCCAAATGACTCGCGGTTAATTAGCCTGATCGGCACCGATACAGCGATAAACCATCGGCATGGCTATTGGCGGTTCATCACCAATGCTGATGGCGGCTCGAACCGCCTGCGCCGCCGCTTGCCACGCGGTTTCACTGTTGGCATGAATCAGCACTAGGGGACGCGAGGCGTCCACGCTATCGCCCAGGCTCACCACGGCGTCTAACCCGACGCTGTGGTCGATAGCGTCCCCCGCCTGACGACGCCCGCCGCCTAGCGCGACCACCGCCATGCCGAGTGCCCGAATGTCCATCGCAGTAATAACACCGCTATGGGCGGCAAATACCGGTTTACTGAGCACGGCTGCCGGTAAATAAGCGCCCATCTGTTCGACAAAATCCGTTGGCCCCCCCTGGGCTGCCACCATACGGCCAAATACTTCAGCGGCGCGTCCATTATCCAGCACCGCTTGCAGACGCTGGCGCGCCTCATCCGAGTTTTCAGCCAGACGGCCTGCCAGCAACATCTCAATGCAAAGCGACATGGTAACATCATACAGCCGGGAATCACGGCACTCACCCGTTAAAAACCGTACATATTCAAGGAGTTACAATGCATTACCCGCACTCGACGCCAGTACCTGATTCATGTCGGTTAACAGCGCCGTGGTGCGGCAACCCGCTCGGTTTGCTACGCTAACGATGGATTGTGCCAACTGTTCCGACAGCGCGTAAGTGGGCATAAAGGCACCCGACCCCACTTTGACATCCATCACCAACGCATCCAGCCCTTCCGCCAGCTTTTTACACAGTATTGAGGCGGTGATCAATGGGATAGAGTCGACCGTTGCGGTGATATCTCGCGTGGCGTAAAAACGCTTATCGGCAGGTGCCAAAGAACAGGTTTGTCCGATGATCGCCACGCCTACTTGGCGGATGATGTCGCGAAACTGATCGTCTTCAGGGAAAATGTTAAGGCCGGGTATCGACTCCAGTTTGTCCAAAGTCCCGCCTGTGTGGCCCAAACCACGCCCGGATATCATCGGCACATAGCCGCCGCACGCCGCCACCATCGGCCCCAGCATCAGGGAGGTGACATCGCCTACGCCGCCAGTCGAATGCTTATCCACCAGCGGACCATTCAAGTTGAGATCGTCCCAGTGTAATCGGCTGCCCGAATCGCGCATCGCCAGCGCGGCGATCTGCCCTTCCGAGACGCTGTTATCACATATCCCATTGATGAAAAATCGAATTTCATCTTCGCTCAGCGTCTTGCCATCACGCTTGTTGCGAATGATTTCCTGAGTCAGAAACACAGCCATGCCTCCCGATCAAACTGCCGTAATGCTCCACGCAATCAGTAGCCCGACGACGAGGAAGCACCATTCTGCCCCAACGTGGTAAGGAGATCGCCCAACAGGCCGGATGCGCCAAAGCGAAAGTGACGGGCATCGGCCCAACCTTCACCCATGATGTCATCAGCCAGTTTCAGGTAAATCGCCGCATCCTGTGCGGTGCGCACACCGCCAGCGGCTTTGAAGCCCACGCGGTCGCCGACGTTTTTATCACGGAGGGTTTGCAGCATGATTTCAGCGCTGTGCGGCGTCGCGTTAACCGCCACTTTCCCCGTGGAGGTTTTAATAAAATCGGCACCGGCGTCGATGGCTATTTCACTCGCCTGACGAATCAAGTCATCGGTTTTCAATTCACCGCTTTCAATAATCACTTTCAGCATCACGCCAGCTTTCTGACACAGTGTATGGCAGGTAGCCAGCAGAGTATGGCCAGTTTCCGTGTCCCCAGCCATTAATGCACGATAGGGAAACACCACGTCCACTTCATCAGCACCATAGGCTATCGCCGCCAGGGTTTCCGCGCAGGCGATATCAATATCATCGCCGCCCTCAGGGAAGTTGGTCACGGTTGCAATGCGGATCTCTGGCGTGCCCTGCTCATGCAGCGTTTTACGCGCCAGGGGGATAAAACGGGGATAAATACAGATGGCTGCCGTGTTTCCTGCCACGCTGCGCGCCTGCTGACAGAGTGCGATCACCCGCGCTGGTGTGTCATCATCGTTCAGGGTGGTCAAATCCATTAGCCCCAGCGCACGTTGCGCTACAGCAGTTAAGTCAGTCATAGCAATATCCTGTATGTTATGGTTTTTCACGCTTTATACCCAATAAACCTCAAGATGCAGGTTTGAGCACCTGAAAACGATCGTGAATTCTGGACGTCAGCGAGTCCGCTATTTCTGGTAGCGTATTGGTGAAAAAATTGAATATTGCATCCCGAAAATCGCGGGTGTTTTCAAAATAGCGATTATTCCGTGTATGCTCATTCATCACTTTCCACAGGCGTTCTATCGCGTTCAGATTCGGACTGTAAGGCGGTAAATAGTGAAGCTCTATGTTCACGACAAAGGCCCAATCCTTAATCAATTGGGTTCGGTGATAACCCGCACCGTCCAGTATTACATGGATTCTCTGTCGGTAATCAGGGTAACGTTTGCGTATCTCAATGAAAAAACGAGCAATGTTGTAGTCATTAATTGTTTTGTAATCGTGAATAACCGTACCGCCGATATCGCTCAGATTCAGCGCACCCAGTATATTCAGACGGGTTCGACTTCCCGTTGTTTTAACTGACTTTTTATGCCCTTTTCGTATCCATCCATAACTGAGCTTTGTGGCTTGTGTCGGATGAACCGCATCGATAAACAGAATCGGCTCATTGCTGGCTGTTTTCTTTAAATTCTCATAATATTCAATGAAATGCTTCTGATTTTCTTCACTGAACTTATGGGGTACGCCCGCCGGTTTTTTGTAGGAGAAACCGGCTTTGTTGAATAAACATATTTTATGCTGCACCCCAAGTGAAACGACAGATCCTCGCAACGCAAAATCATGCAGTTAGGCCTCATAAGAAAACTGTAAACCTGAGGTGACGAGCATTTTCTACCAAAACTGGCTGTAAAAACAGCATGACTCACTATTATTCAACAAAGCAGGAGAAACCATGACGGTGCAACCACTTGTTCATGCCGGGAATACTGAATCGGATAGCCCAGCGATGTTCGACATAAGCCACGATGTCGTGGGTATGATGGAAAAGATGTTGAGATAACTAGCTGATTAAAAGCGCAGTCTTTTCAGCACAAAGCCGACTTGCAGACCCACCGTTTTCAGGTTTAAGTTTGCGAGTGTTGACGTAATCGTTGATATGTTGGTTTACCGTCGTTTCGTGCAGACGCAGAGCTTGCGCAATCATCGCAGAGCTCCAGCCTTCGGAGGCCAGCAGGACGGCTTTGATGCGATCACAAACACGCTTATCACGGCTGGTGTCATGAAGGTGTTCGAGTTCGGCTTTTTGCTTGTCGGTAATAAATATCTTCATAGTGGGTGAGCATGATCTTCTTACCGCGTAAAATCAAGCATCTTCAATGATCACGGGTATATTGTGAGAATAATAACAAAAAACAAGTTTAATGTAATTTAAACAACATTAATGCGGTGAGAGTCACTCTTCCACCACGGCGCTATAAGTATAGCCAAGCGACTTAATTTTGATTACACCATATGGACTGAGAACAAAATCTCTGTATCGCAACCACTCTCTCTTTTTTTGCTTTTGCTTGTGCCCATTTATGCTCAATTGGGTTAAGATCCGGCGAATATGTAGGCAAATACTCCACCATATATAGCCAACCGACTTAAAAATGATTACAACAGATGCCCTGATATGCGGCAAAAAAGCATAGCTGGCTGTTATCAAAATAATGTCGGTTGGCTATACCCTGCATCGATGATGACTTGTTGAATATTATGTTTTTTGTGAAAAGTTGCATTGTCCATCACGATTACACTGTTTTTAGGGAGTACTGGGATAAGGACTTGTGTGACCCAAGAATAGAAAACATTGCTGTTAATATTGATATCAAATAATCCGATAGGCTTTGTTGAATAATAGTGAGTCATGCTGTTTTGTCAGCCAGTTTTGGTAGAAAATGCTCGTCACCTCAGGTTTACAGTTTTCTTATGAGGCCTAACTGCATGATTTTGCGTTGCGAGGATCTGTCGTTTCACTTGGGGTGCAGCATAAAATATGTTTATTCAACAAAGCCCCAATTAAGCATAAATGGGCACAAGCAAAAGCAAAAAAAGAGAGAGTGGTTGCGATACAGAGATTTTGTTCTCAGTCCATATGGTGTAATCAAAACTAAGTCTCTTGGCTATATCGACTGAAGCTTGCGCGCAAAATGGGCGTTACGCGAGCGGTGAATGTGGCGCAAGAGACGCTGGCGGATGTCATGTTGTCGTTGGGGATGCGTGAAGGGTTTGATGTGGGTCTGGAAATGTCCGGCGCGCCAGCTGCGATGCACGCGTTGTTGCATGCCATGAACCACGGTGGGTGGGGCGCTGCTTGGCATTCCGCCGGAACCGATGATGGTTGATTGGAACGAAGTGATTTTCAAAGGACTGACGATCAAAGGAATCTACGGGCGGGAGATGTTCGAAACCTGGTACAAAATGGCGTCATTAATCCAATCAGGCCTCGATTTAACGCCGATTATCACTCATCACTTCCCAATAGATGACTTTCAGCAGGGCTTTGATGTGATGCGCTCTGGGCAATCCGGCAAAGTGATTTTGCACTGGGATTAACGGCATCGTAGCGCGCCCCGAGGCCAGGACGCGCTACGCATTTATTTATCCCCGGATGTGACCCAAGTACGCCAGCGCTGCTCAATAAAATGAACGGGTGCACTGTCACGTAAGCTTTCCCCGATCAGTTTAAAGAAGACGTCGTTACCCACCGGCGGTAGTGGCTGTTTAATAGTACACAACTGCGGTTTGCGGAACGGTTTACGTGCTGGTTGCGCAGGGCGAGGTTCATAGGGCAGCGTCTGGTAGTGAACCGGCTCATTCAACAACTGGCTGGGGCGCACCAGAACGATATCGGTATCCAGCGTGGGCAACATCTGTTGCAGCACTTTGATAGTCGCGGGGTGCGGGTGACCGATGGCAATGGCCGAACCGGTACGGCGTGCCAGTTGCACCGCACGATTAAACTTGGTGCGGATATCCGCCTCATTCTGAGTATCGTCTAAAAAGACCTTACGCTTGATCACCTTGACGTGCGTGCCCGCCGCAGCCGGAATGGATTGGCTGCTGCCGATAGTCATGCTGTCGAGAAAGTAGAGCTGATAAGCATTGAGGGCCTGCATCACCTTTTGCATACCTAGCAAGCTGGAGGTCATGGAGCTGCCCATATGGTTATTTAACCCGACCGCGTAAGGGACGTTATTTACCGCCTGACGGATAATGCGTTCGATCTCTTCACTGCTCATCTCCGGGCGTAGTGTATCTTTCTCGAGAGGCTGTTTTCCCATCGGAGCCATCGGTAGGTGGATCAATATCTCGCGCCCTTGCTGGTGGGCCTTTACTGCCATGTCACGGGCATAGGGTGCGTTGGGCAACACCGCAATGGAGATGGCGGTTGGCATCGCCAGTATCTGATTTTCGTTGTGGGGCCGATAGCCGAAATCATCAATCACAATTGACAGCTTTCCCGCCATCGCCCATGAACAAAATGCCAATAACAAGGTGAAGAGAAGCGGACGGCGTACTTTTCGTAACATCGGTATCAGCAAAATGTTTTCCCTGTTATTTCCCTAACCAAGGTTGTGGGTTGACCGCCTGACCTTGACGGCGAATTTCAAAGTAGAGCGCAGGCTGGCTTTGGCCACCGCTGGTGCCCACTAATGCGATCGGTTGTCCGGCTTTCACCTGTGCACCGACCGACACCAGTGCGCTCTGGTTATAGCCATACAGGCTCATGTCTCCCTTGCCGTGCTGCAACACCACAACAAGTCCATATCCTTGCAGCCAATCCGCCATCAGCACGGTGCCATCGGCAATGGCCTTGACATCGGTACCCTCTGGTGCCACGATCAGCAATCCCTTGCAGCGCAATTCGCCCTGCAAGGGTTCACCAAAACGGCGTTCAACACGCCCCCTCACTGGCCAGATAGCCTGACCGGCGGGTTGGCCCAACCCGCCGGTGCGCGCCATAAGTGAACGCTCACTTTCCGACGGTTGGTAACGGCTGCCGCTGCGTTTGGCTTGTTCTTCACGTTCACGCACCTTGGCTGCCTCGCGCGCTTCGCGTTCAGCGCGGGCAATCTGGTCGCGCAGGCGTGCTTCATTCTGTCGTAATTCTGTCAGTTGCTGCTGATCTTTTTCCAGCGAACTTTCCAGCGTGGATAGGGTTTGTTTACGTTCACCCCGCGCTTGCTCCAACGCCTTTTGCTGTGTTTGCTGCTCGGCGAGCAACGTTTTTTGCGTTGCTTGCTTCTGCTCTACCTGCCGTTTCTGTGCGGCGAGCTCGGTGCGGGTGTGTTGCAACTCAGCGATGTTTTGCTGGCGCGCTTCATTCAGGTAACCAAAGTAGGCCAAAATACGCTCGCTGCGCTGGCTCTCTTCGCCGCTGAGGATAAGTTGCAAGCCGTTGTGTTGCCCCTGACGAAAGGCGGCGTCTAATTGGCGTGCCAGCAGCGCTTCCTGCTGCTTTCTTTGGCTTTCGAGTTTGGTGATGGAGGTTGCCAACGCTTTAAGCTCTTCGCTAAGTGTGGCAAGCGTTCCCGTGGTGTCACGCAGTTGGCGACTGGCCCGGGCGATGGATTGTTCTTGCTGCTGTAACTGGCTGAGCAGCGCGCTGCGTTGCTGTTTCTGCTCTTGAACGCGTTTTTCCTTCTCCGCGATATCCTGTTGCAGCGTCTTGAGCTGTTGCTGATTATCGGCACCGAGCCCGAGCGTCGGCCACGAAAAAGCCCCAACGCAAACCGCGCTGATACATATCGCGAGCAGCGCATGCAGCGGCGATTTGCCTGTGCTTGAACCCTGAGCAGGCACACTGCATAGTACTCGGGGCGAGACCACTGACGCTTTCTTATTCATAAGATGGGATTATTTCACGATGGGCAGCCCCTGACCAGTCATCCTACCGCGCTTTTCTCTCTCCGGTATAGCCAAGCGACTTAATTTTGATTACGACATATGGACTGAGAACAAAATCTCTGTATAGCAAAACGACATTATTTTGATAAAAATTAACTGTATTTTTTGCCACATATCAGGGCATTGGCTGTAATCATTTTTAAGTCGGTTAGCTATATCGCAACCACTCTCTCTTTTTTTGCTTTTTGCTTGTGCCCATTTATGCTCAATGGGGTTAAGATCTGGCGAATATGTAGGCAAATACTCCACCATATACCCTGCATCGATGATGACTTGTTGAATATTATGTTTTTTGTGAAAAGTTGCATTGTCCATCACGATTACCCTGTTTTTAGGGAGTACTGGGATAAGGACTTGTGTGACCCAGGAATAGAAAACATCGCTGTTAATATTGATATCAAATAATCCGATAGCAAACAGCGTTGTGCCTAATAACGCGCCGATAACATTTGTTCTTCCCTTGGCTCCCCCGTTCTTCAGGCCAAAACACCGTTGACCTTTTGGGGAATAGCCGTGAGTCCGTGGGGTATCGTGTGGAAAACCACTTTCATCAATAAAAACAATAGGTTTGCCTTCTTTTTCATACTGTTGTATTTTTTGTTGAAATGCTTGCCGGGCGCTTTCGTCGGCTTTCGGATGACGTAGCGTTTTTTTATAGGTCAATCCCAGCTTTTTAAGAGCTTGCCAAATGGCCTTCTGACAAACGCCAAAACGCTCTGCACGTTCTTTTTGGTAAGCATCTGGATATGGTTCAACATCTTTTATCAACTCGGATTTATCGCTCTTTCGCTGACGCGTGGTCGATGCTTTTGACGCTATTTGATTAATCCAACGCGATACAGAGGCAGGGCCAATCCGAAATTGCTTCGCTGTTTCTCGGATACTCAACCCTTCTTTTTCCCGTGTAGATATCACTTTACGTCTAAAATCAATTGAATAGCTCATTTAAATAATGTAATCAAAATTAAGTCGTTTAGCTATAATGAAAGAACATGTTGCAGAGGTGCGCATCTTGGGTAAGGTTTACACAGGATGAACTGCATCAGGCATAGATAAAAAGGGTGCAATACGCATAAAATGGCACAACCGTTAGTGGCGGTCGCTACAATTTTTCTGATTCATGCCACAGATAGAGTTACAGTTTAGCGGCTTACTGGTTGTTACAGGCTGTAATTGCTGTACCGCATAGGTATACTCAGAAACCTTGATTTTTGTTGATTAACTGATTCGGGAGCTGTTACCCCCCATGCAAGAGATTATCTCGTTCGTAAGCAGGCATCCGATTATGAGTATCGCTTGGGTTGCACTGTTGGTTGCCGTTATTGTCATAACCGTGAAAAGTAAGCTTTCCAAGGTGAAAGAAATCTCGCGTGGCGAAGCCATTCAACTTATCAATAAAGAAGAAGCGGTTATCGTTGATTTGCGCAACCGTGATGATTTCCGTCGTGGCCACATTGCCAACGCCATCAACCTGCTGCCTAACGACATTAAGAATGGCAGTCTGGGCGAGTTGGAGAAACACAAAGCGCACCCTGTGATTGTCGTTTGCGTGAACGGTATCAGCTCGCGTGAATCCGCTGACAACTTGCTGAAAGCCGGTTTTGAACGCGTGTCTGTTCTGAAAGACGGCTTGTCCGGCTGGAGCGGTGAGAATCTTCCGCTGGTGCAGGGTAAATAAGCGCGATAGCGCAAGCCGAATGTCTTTAAAGCATGCCGTAAAGGATGGTAGGTTGTAACTAGGCTCAGGTTCCCTGCGCGCATTGTTCGATTTTAAATGCACACATTGGCGTCCGCTGCCACACGGTGAATGCGGCGCATTAAAAACATTAACATTAAAGGTATTAGCCAACATGTCCGAACAAAACTCCGCCAAAATGACTTTTCAGATTCAACGTATTTACACCAAGGATGTCTCTTTTGAAGCGCCGAATGCTCCTCAGGTGTTTCAGCAGGATTGGCAACCGGAAGTTAAACTGGATCTGGATACGGCGTCCAGCCAACTGGCGGAAGACGTGTATGAAGTTGTGCTGCGCGTAACGGTAACCTCGACGCTGGGCGAAAATACTGCGTTCCTGTGTGAAGTTCAGCAAGCGGGTATTTTCACCGTTGGCGGTCTGGAAGGTACACAACTGGCACATTGCCTAGGCGCTTACTGCCCAAACATTCTGTTCCCGTATGCGCGTGAATGTGTGACCAGCATGGTGACACGCGGCACATTCCCGCAGTTGAATCTGGCGCCGGTGAACTTCGATGCGCTGTTCATGAACTATCTGCAACAGCAAACGGAAGGGCAGTCCGCAGAAGGTGAAAACGGCGCACCGCGCCTGGATGCCTGATGAGCACAGCTAATGCTTCCATGACAGTGGTCGGTGCCGGTTCATACGGCACCGCCTTGGCGATTACGCTGGCCCGCAATGGTCACTCCGTGGTGCTTTGGGGACACGATCCTGCGCACATACAGACATTGCAGGCCGCCCGGTGTAACCAGGCGTTCCTGCCGGATGTGCCTTTCCCCGATACGCTGCACCTCGAGTCTGATTTAGCGCAGGCGCTGGCGGCGAGTCGCGATATTTTGGTGGTGGTGCCGAGCCATGTGTTTGGTGACGTGCTGCGTCAGCTAAAACCGCTGCTGCGTGCTGATGCACGCTTGGTGTGGGCGACAAAAGGGTTGGAGGCAGAAACCGGGCGCTTGTTGCAAGATGTGGCGCGGGAAGCATTAGGTGAAGAGATTCCTTGGGCGGTGATTTCTGGTCCGACCTTCGCGAAAGAACTCGCGGCGGGATTACCCACCGCTATCGCGCTGGCCGCGACAGACAAAACGTTTTCTGACGATCTGCAAACGCTGCTGCATTGTGGCAAGAGTTTTCGCGTCTACAGTAACCCCGATCTTATCGGCGTTCAGCTTGGCGGCGCGGTAAAAAATGTGATTGCTATTGGTGCCGGCATGTCCGATGGCATTGGCTTTGGTGCCAATGCGCGCACGGCGCTCATCACGCGTGGGCTGGCGGAAATGACGCGGCTTGGCGTGGCGCTCGGGGCTGACCCCGCCACGTTTATGGGGATGGCCGGGCTGGGCGATCTGGTGTTGACCTGTACCGATAACCAATCCCGTAACCGCCGCTTTGGCATGATGCTGGGTCAGGGGCTGGATGTACAAAGCGCTCAGGACCAGATTGGTCAGGTGGTGGAAGGTTATCGCAACACCAAAGAGGTGCTGGCGTTGGCGCAGCGTCATGGGGTAGAAATGCCCATCAGTGAACAACTGTGGCAGGTTTTATACTGTGGCAAGGCCGCACGCGAAGCGGCGCTTACCCTGCTTGGTAGAACGCGCAAAAACGAAAGCGAGCGCGAATAATATAACGTTATCCTTGAGACCAACGGCGACGCTGGTCTTTTGGCGTTTTTTGGCTTTTATATCGTATGCTGGCGGCTACGCGAGTCTTTGGCGAGCGTGACGGGCGATAACAATAAATGCAACGTGTTAGCGTATCGCAATGAACGGTGCGGCAGGGGAGTGAAGGCAATGTCGACTGATGAATTGGAATTGGTGTGGGCAAATATCAAAGCAGAAGGCCGGTCGCTGGCTGATTGCGAGCCGATGTTGGCCAGCTTTTTTCATGCCACATTGCTGAAACATGAAAACCTAGGCAGCGCATTGAGTTATATGCTGGCGAACAAGTTGGCAAATTCCATCATGCCGGCGATCGCCATTCGCGAAGTAGTGGAAAAGGCCTACCGTGCCGATCCGCAAATGATTCTGTCAGCCGCGTGCGACATTCGCGCGGTGTGTCAGCGTGACCCGGCGGTGGATAAATACTCCACGCCGTTGCTTTACCTGAAAGGATTTCATGCGCTTCAGGCCTACCGTATTGGTCATTGGCTCTGGTATCAGGGGCGTAAAGCGCTGGCTATTTATTTTCAGAACCAGATTTCGGTGTCGTTTGGCGTCGATATTCACCCGGCTGCGACCATTGGTTGTGGGATCATGCTCGATCATGCCACCGGGATTGTGATTGGTGAGACGGCGGTGGTGGAAAATGATGTGTCTATCCTGCAATCTGTCACCTTGGGCGGGACCGGGAAAACCAGCGGCGATCGCCATCCCAAGATCCGCGAAGGGGTTATGATTGGCGCGGGTGCCAAAATTCTCGGTAATATTGAAGTTGGGCGCGGCGCAAAAATTGGCGCAGGTTCCGTGGTGTTGCAGCCAGTTCCGGCGCATACCACGGCGGCGGGCGTCCCGGCGCGCATTGTGGGGCGCCCGGAAAGCGACAAACCCGCAATGGACATGGATCAATACTTCAATGGGATCAATCAGGGATTTGAATACGGTGATGGGATTTGAGTTCTTCTTACCGTAAGCTGTTTTTCAAATGATTTCCACTACTTATATCACATACTATCCGAATATTCAGCTGAGCTAAGATATTTTCTTATAAGAAATATCTCAAATATTGCCGCTTTACCGACAATTCCACGCAATATAACGTGTGAATCCGTCAGATACCGGTTTGGACAGGCTTTTACCCGTGGCCTGTTTCCCTAAGCCAGGCTTTCCCTGTCATCTGACGGTTCAGGTCTCGCAACAACATTGATGGTTTACGAGAAGCAAAGATGTATAGCTAAACGACTTAATTTTGATTACATTATTTAAATGAGCTATTCAATTGATTTTAGAGGTAAAGTGATATCTACACGGGAAGAAGAAGGGTTGAGTATCCGAGAAACAGCGAAGCAATTTCGGATTGGCCCTGCCTCTGTATCGCGTTGGATTAATCAAATAGCGTCAAAAGCATCGACCACGCGTCAGCGAAAGAGCGATAAATCCGAGTTGATAAAAGATGTTGAACCATATCCAGATGCTTACCAAAAAGAACGTGCAGAGCGTTTTGGTGTTTGTCAGAAGGCCATTTGGCAAGCTCTTAAAAAGCTGGGATTGACCTATAAAAAAACGCTACGTCATCCGAAAGCCGACGAAAGCGCCCGGCAAGCATTTCAAAAAAAACAACAGTATGAAAAAGAAGGTAAACCTATTGTTTTTATTGATGAAAGTAGTTTTCCACACGATACCCCATGGACTCACGGCTATTCCCAAAAAGATCAACGGTGTTTTGGCCTGAAGAACGGGGGAGCCAAAGGAAGAACAAATGTTATCGGCGCTTTATTAGGCACAACGCTGTTTGCTATCGGATTATTTGATATCAATATTAACAGCGATGTTTTCTATTTCTAGGTCACACAAGTCCTTATCCCAGTACTCCCTAAAAACAGGGTAATCGTGATGGACAATGCAACTTTTCACAAAAAACATAATATTCAACAAGTCATCATCGATGCAGGGTATATGGTGGAGTATTTGCCTACATATTCGCCAGATCTTAACCCCATTGAGCATAAATGGGCACAAGCAAAAAGCAAAAAGCAAAAAGCAAAAAAAGAGAGAGTGGTTGCGATACAGAGATTTTGTTCTCAGTCCATATGGTGTAATCAAAATTAAGTCGCTTGGACTCGGCTATAATCAACGCGCCACCACCTGTACCGTTCTGATGAAAGACGGTACAGGCCTATTCCCACCCTTCACATCGTGCTTCTTGTTATAGTAAAGCGACATTATTTTGATAACAATTAGCTGTATTTTTTTGTCACATATCAGGGCATTGGCTGTAATCATTTTTAAGTCGCTTGGCTATAACGCTGGTATAAATACAGCATTTCGTTCGCCAACTCCCGCACCAATAATGACGTCATCAAGTGATCTTGCGCATGCGCCATGATAGATGTCATCGGTACAACGGTTTCTCGTGCAACCAACTGCGTTTGAACCTGATGCGCCACTCTTGCAAACCGATCTGCGCGGGTCATTAACGCATTGGCTTGTTCAACCTGACCGTGACGTGCCGCCTGCAACGCCTCAAGACACAGGCTGCGTGATTCATCCGCATTGACAAGAATTTCCATTGCCGCTTCTTCTGCTTTAACCATAGTCACACCCCCCTTATTAGGCATTGAATCAAAACTGTGCTGTGGTCGCACTTACAGCACGCATCCATCGCGCTACCGTACTGCCAGACTCTGTGCGAGTTATTAGCAAATCTGGTGTATGGCGATCAGGCTACGTTCCGCTCTGATGCTTCGTGAATCTGTTCTCCATCCTTAAATTGGACGTTGCTTACAACCAGGGTCAGCAGGTCAAATCCTCTTAGTCGGTTCCAGCTTTTCTGAGCTGACTGGAGCAGCTTAAATACCATTGACAGGGTTGTTTCTCTCGAACCACCGTTCTTCGCGCCTCTGCTTCGTAGCCTCACAGTCGCAAAAGCCGATTCAATCGGATTTGTCGTTCTTATTGACGCCCAGTGCTCTGACGGGAAGTCGTAGAATGCCAGCAGTTCTTCTCGAGCTTTCTCCAGCTTCTTCATCGCTGCAGGATACTTCGCTGAAAACCTTGCCAACAAAACATCAAAGGCTTCATTAGCGGCATCGCGGCTCTCTGCTAGCCAAACCTCCCGCAGCTCAGCCTTAACTTTCGGTTGCATGGCTTTGGGGAGTGAAGCCAACACATTAGCGGTTTTGTGCACCCAACAGCGTTGGTGCTGCGTGTCCGGGAATATCTTTGCCATTATTCCAAAAACCAAGGGCACCGTCTCCCGTAGCCAGCTTGGGAGATACGGTTAGGCCACGTGCTCGCAGGCCATTAAGAAGTTCGGCCCAGTTTGCTTCTGACTCTCGATAACGATCTTCGACCGCAACCAGCTCCTTACGTCCATGCTCAGTGACGCCGATAATGACCAGCAGGCAAAGGCGATCATCTTGCCTGACATGGCTGTATATGCCATCGGCCCAGAAATAAACGTAGCGCGTATCGCTTAAATCACGCAGGCACCATTGCCTGTGCTCTTCAAGCCATTACTGTTTCAGTCTGCTGATGGTACTGGCAGAGAGGCCATTAGCTTTTTCACCGAGAAGCGCCCTCAGGGCTTCGTGAAAATCACCGGTGGATATGCCTCGCAGGGGCTTTGTTGAATAAACATATTTTATGCTGCACCCCCGGTGAAACGACAGATCCTAGCAACGTAAAATCATGCAGTTAGGCCTCATGAGAAAAGTATACACCTGAGATGACAAGCATTTTCTACCAAAACTTGCTGGAAAAACAGCATGACTCACTATTATTCAACAAAGCCCCTCGCAGGTACAGCCATGGTAGCAACTCTTCGACGCTTTTTGCACGTTTCAGATAAGGCGGCAACAACGCGCTGTTGAAGCATATTCCGTTGCCGCTGCGCTCCCTGACCTTAGGCACTTTAATTTCAACATCCCCAATACCCGTCTGTATGGTTCGCTGTGGCAAATAGCCGTTACGAACGACAGCATGACGCCCGTCGTCAAGGCGGCGTTCAGCATGTTGTTGCAGCATGGCTTCGAGCTCAACGTCAACGGCGGCAGCTATCAGTTGCCTAGCACCATTACGAATGAGTTCATGCAAGGGATCACCGGCAATATCTGGTTCTGCGGAGACCTGTAGGGTAGACTTTTTCATGGGGTATCATCTCTCTGTTGTTGAAATCATCCACGAAATCAATCAGCAGGATACGCCACCCTCCCCGAAACCCCGTACACTAGAAATGAGCATAACTCTCTGTGCACAAGGCTGTGTGGCTTTTTACCCTTTCTTTTTAGCAATATTGTACCTGTGCACAGGCATCGATAAATGTCCCAAATGGCACAAGACAGATTATCGCCGTATTTACGGCGATAATCTGCCGAGCTTAAGGGGATTAAAATTGATACCATAGCGAGAGGAGATTTGAGCGTCTTTAATAAAACGCGACTGCGTTTCAATCTAAACGGCCATTTCTGCCTGAAGATATAGCCAAGCGACTTAATTTTGATTACACCATATTGGACTGAGAACAAAATCTCTGTATCGCAACCACTCTCTCTTTTTTTGCTTGTGCCCATTTATGCTCAATGGGGTTAAGATCTGGCGAATATGTAGGCAAATACTCCACCATATGCCCTGCATCGATGATGACTTGTTGAATATTATGTTTTTTGTGAAAAGTTGCATTGTCCATCACGATTACACTGTTTTTAGGGAGTACTGGGATAAGGACTTGTGTGACCCAGGAATAGAAAACATCGCTGTTAATATTGATATCAAATAATCCGATAGCAAACAGCGTTGTGCCTAATAAAGCGCCGATAACATTTGTTCTTCCCTTGGCTCCCCAGTTCTTCAGGCCAAAACACCGTTGACCTTTTGGGGAATAGCCGTGAGTCCGTGGGGTATCGTGTGGAAAACCACTTTCATCAATAAAAACAATAGGCTTACCTTCTTTTTCATACTGTTGCATTTTTTGTTGAAATACTTGCCGGGCGCTTCCGTCGGCTTTCGGATGACGTAGCGTTTTTTTATAGGTCAATCCCAGCTTTTTAAGAGCTTGCCAAATGGCCTTCTGACAAACGCCAAAACGCTCTGCACGTTCTTTTTGGTAAGCATCTGGATATGGTTCAACATCTTTTATCAACTCGGATTTATCGCTCTTTCGCTGACGCGTGGTCGATGCTTTTGACGCTATTTGATTAATCCAACGCGATACAGAGGCAGAGCCAATCCGAAATTGCTTCGCTGTTTCTCGGATACTCAACCCGGCTTTGTTGAATAAATCAGAACTTGTAACGACTGCACCCCATACGGGTCGATTGTTACGTGATGCGAATACTGTTCGGCATTCCTAATAGCGTGATCAGGTTAAGTGCTTTGACCATGCCCATGGCTTCACCCACCTGAGCATCGTAGTCTCTCAGACCTAGATGATCACCCAGAAGCCTTTTGAACCGGAACATGGCCGTTTCAGCCACTGAGCGCCGGTGATAGCCCACTTTCTTTTTCCAGATAGCGTTACTACCGCTAATGCACTGATTTGCAACAGCGTGGTTACGCTCGTGGTAGCGATCTTGCCAATATTGCGCCCCCCTTCGTGGCGGGATAAGCGGCCTTATTTTCTTCCTCAGCAGAGCATCATAGCAGTAAACTGTATCCTAAGCGCCGTCAGCCGATGCCTCTCTGATTTTCCGGTGGGTCTGGTTTATCAGCGCCGGTAGAGCTTGGGCATCAGTCGTACCACTGAGCGACAAATCCGCACAGATAATCTCATGCGTCACACTGTCTACTGCCAGGTGCAGCTTACGCCATACCCTGCGTCTGTCGGCACCATGCTGCCGGACTTTCCATTCGCCTTCGCCAAAGACCTTCAGGCCGGTTCCATCAATGACCAGATGTGAGATTTCACCACGGGTTGGCGTTTTTATGCTGATGTTCACTGTCTTTGCTCGCTTGCTGAGCAGTGAATAGTCTGGACAATGGAGCGACAATTTAATCAGTTTAAAAATCGAGTCAACAAAGCCCTGTAAAGCCCTCAATGAAAGGCCAAACACGTGTTTCATCATCAGGACTGTGGTGATGATGGCCACATCTGAGTAGTGGAGCGGTCGTCCACGCCGTTCAGTAGTGTTTTTTTCCGTCCATGCAGCAATGGCTGATTCGTCTAGCCATACGGTTAGAGAACAGCGCTGCTTGAGGGCCTTGTTATAAGAGGGCCAGTTGGTGATTTTAAAATTTTGTTTTGCCATGGAGACCTGATTTTGAAACAACTGTGTTGATCTGCTCCGATGATTACCCAAAAGTTCTATTTATTCAACAAAGCCTAGGGGAGCTTGAAGCGGAGTTGTTTTGATTCAAAGCCCTTATTCCACTAAGATTCAATATTGTTTTTATTACAAACAAAGACTTTACCTAATACACTATAAAAGCATTGGTTTTCTTTTTCTCCAATCACAAGAATAGTGTTTCCATCATCGCCTTGTATATGCATACAATTATCTTTACTGCTATAAAGGTGTGAGTTACAAAATCTATCCTTATATGTAGGAGATGCTAATTCTTTTAATTTAAAGAATATACTTTCAACTTCATCTAGATTAAGTGTTTTCTCTGGATTGCAAAGCTTTCTTATATTATCCATAGCCTCATGCCTTCCTGTAGAGAAAAATAAATCTTTTATTTTTTCCCATAATTCAGTAAATAGACCTTCTCCTTGAGAATTAGAATTCATAATCTTATTTATTTGATGAGCACTTATTTCTGCTTTAAGTATTCCTGACCCGAAAGAAATAGACATCTATCACCCCCAAATTTTAACGAAATTAGAGAAACTAGACAACTAACTATAAATTATTGATTAATTGACTACCAATGAAATAGGGTAAACGCCCCATATCTACACTCTCTATAGCAAACCGACTTAAAAATGATTACAACAGATACCCTGATATGCGGCAAAAAAACATAGCTGGCTGTTATCAAAATAATGTCGGTTGGCTATATTGGAAATAAACAGGCTTTGTTGAATAATAGGTAATCATGCTGTTTTTCCATGCCAGTTTTGGTTGAAAATGCTTGTCATCTCAGGTGTACACTTTTCTCATGATGCCTAACTGCATGATTTTACGTTGCGAGGATCCGTCGTTTCGCTGGGCTGCCAGCATAAAATCTATTTATTCAACAAAGCCAAATAAACAATGAAAACCATCACACTTACTATGGCTGGATTGATGCTGATCGGGGCTTTGTTGAATAAATCAGAACTTGTAACGACTGCGCCCCATACGGGTCGATTGTTACGTGATGCGAATACTGTTCGGCATTCCTAATAGCGTGATCAGGTTAAGCGCTTTGACCATGGCCATGGCTTCACCCACCTGACCATCGTAGTCTCTCAGACTTAGATGACCACCCAGAAGCCTTTTGAACCGGAACATGGTCGTTTCAGCCACTGAGCACCGGTGATAGCCCACTTTCTTTTTCCAGATAGCGTTACTACCGCTAATGCGCTGATTTGCAACAGCGGGGTTACGCTCGTGGTAGCGATCTTGCCAATATTGCGCCCCCCTTCGTGGCGGGATAAGCGGCCTTATTTTCTTCCTCAGCAGAGCATCATAGCAGTAAACTGTATCCTAAGCGCCGTTAGCCGATGCCTCTCTGATTTTCCGGTGGGTCTGGTTTATCAGCGCCGGTAGAGCTTGGGCATCAGTCATACCACTGAGCGACAAATCCGCACAGATAATCTCATGCGTCACACTGTCTACTGCCAGGTGCAGCTTACGCCATACCCTGCGTCTGTCGGCACCATGCTGCCGGACTTTCCATTCGCCTTCGCCAAAGACCTTCAGGCCGGTTCCATCAATGAGCAGATGTGAGATTTCACCACGGGTTGGCGTTTTTATGCTGATGTTCACTGTCTTTGCTCGCTTGCTGAGCAGCGAATAGTCTGGACAATGGAGCGACAATTTAATCAGTTTAAAAATCGAGTCAACAAAGCCCTGTAAAGCCCTCAATGAAAGGCCAAACACGCGTTTCATCATCAGGACTGTGGTGATGGCCATATCTGAGTAGTGGAGCGGTTGTCCACACCGTTCAGTAGTGTTTTTTTCCGTCCATGCAGCAATGGCTGATTCATCTAGCCATACGGTTAGAGAAGCGCGCTGCTTGAGGGCCTTGTTATAAGAGGGCCAGTTGGTGATTTTAAAATTTTGTTTTGCCATGGAGACCTGATTTTGAAACAACTGTGTTGATCTGCTCCGATGATTACCCAAAAGTTCTATTTATTCAACAAAGCCATGTTCAATCCAACATCAAAAGCAGGTTACTTTATGGACGAAAAACAGTTACAGGCTCTGGCTAACGAGCTGGGCAAAAATCTCAAAACCCCTGACGATCTCAACCAGTTTGATCGCCTGCTAAAAAAGATCAGCGTTGAAGCTGCCCTTAATGCTGAAATGACCCATCACCTCGGGCATGAGAAGCACCAGTCCAAATCTGGAACTAACACGCACAATGGCTACTCCACAAAGACTGTTATAGCTAAACGACTTAATTTTGATTACATTATTTAAATGAGCTATTCAATTGATTTTAGACGTAAAGTGATATCTACACGGGAAGAAGAAGGGTTGAGTATCCGAGAAACAGCGAAGCAATTTCGGATTGGCCCTGCCTCTGTATTGCGTTGGATTAATCAAATAGCGTCAAAAGCATCGACCACGCGTCAGCGAAAGAGCGATAAATCCGAGTTGATAAAAGATGTTGAACCATATCCAGATGCTTACCAAAAAGAACGTGCAGAGCGTTTTGGCGTTTGTCAGAAGGCCATTTGGCACGCTCTTAAAAAGCTGGGATTGACCTATAAAAAAAACTCTACCCCATCCGAAAGCCGACGAAAGCGCCCGGCAAGCATTTCAACAAAAAATACAACAGTATGAAAAAGAAGGAAAACCTATTGTTTTTATTGATGAAAGTGCTTTTCCAGACGATACCCCACGGACTCACGGCTATTCCCCAAAAGGTCAACGGTGTTTTGGCCTGAAGAACTGGGGAGCCAAGGGAAGAACAAATGTTATCGGCGCTTTATTAGGCACAACGCTGTTTGCTATCGGATTATTTGATATCAATATTAACAGCGATGTTTTCTATTCCTGGGTCACACAAGTCCTTATCCCAGTACTCCCTAAAAACAGGGTAATCGTGATGGACAATGCAACTTTTCACAAAAAACATAATATAGCTAAGCGACATTATTTTGATAACAATTAGCTGTATTTTTTTGCCACATATCAGGGCATTGGCTGTAATCATTTTTAAGTCGGTTGGCTATACCTTGACTGTATCGTTCTGAAAGTCCGGCAGGACAGCCGCGTTATCAATAAGTCTGTGTTCCTGGCGCTGGGTATCAATATCGAAGGCCAGAAAGAGTTACTGGGGATGTGGCTGGCCGAAAATGAAGGCGCAAAGTTCTGGCTGAACGTGCTGACAGAACTGAAAAACCGTGGCCTGACCGACATCCTCATTGGCTGTGTGGACGGCCTGAAAGGGTTCCCGGATGCCATCAACACGGTCTACCCGGAAGCCCGCATCCAGTTGTGCATCGTGCACATGGTGCGCAACAGTCTGCGCTTCGTTGCCTGGAAGGACTATAAGGCGGTAACACGCGACCTCAAAGCAGTGTATCAGGCTCCAACCGAAGAGGCCGCGCTTCAGGCGCTGGAGACGTTCGGTGGGACATGGGATCACCGCTATCCGCAGATAAGCCGGAGCTGGCAGTCAAACTGGGCCAACCTGTCGACATTCTTCTCGTACCCGCAGGAACTTCGCAAGGTAATCTACACGACGAACGCCATAGAATCACTGAACAGCGTGCTCCGGCATGCAATCAAGAAACGCAAGCTGTTCCCGACTGATGACTCGGTGAAAAAGGTCGTATGGCTGGCAATCCAGGCGGCATCACAGAAATGGACGATGCCCTTACAGGACTGGCGTATGGCAATGAGTCGCTTTATTATCGAGTTCGGTGACCGCCTTGACGGTCACTTCTGAGGAAAGGCATTTGCACAAAATCTTAAACAGGCTCTGTAATCGTGATGGACAATGCAACTTTTCACAAAAAACATAATATTCAACAAGTCATCATCGATGCAGGGTATATGGGGCTTTGTTGAATAAATAGATTTTATGCTGGCAGCCCAGCGAAACGACGGATCCTCGCAACGTAAAATCATGCAGTTAGGCCTCATGAGAAAAGTGTACACCTGAGATGACAAGCATTTTCAACCAAAACTGGCATGGAAAAACAGCATGATTACCTATTATTCAACAAAGCCGGTATATGGTGGAGTATTTGCCTACATATTCGCCAGATCTTAACCCCATTGAGCATAAATGGGCACAAGCAAAAAAAGAGAGAGTGGTTGCGATACAGAGATTTTGTTCTCAGTCCATATGGTGTAATCAAAATTAAATCGCTTGGCTATATTACGGGTAAAAAAATCCTCGCTCAGGGAATGATGAGCGCATGGCGGGTTGAAACTGCATTGTGCTGTTGTTTCGAATACGTGGCCTACACTAGGAGATGTCATGAATAAAAACAGAGGGAGGATTCGCAAAATGGAAATAGAACTTGCAGGGGGAAGGAAATTAGATCATTGCAATATGACGAATTTAGTACAGTATGACGATAAAAGAAAAGCAACGGCGTTGAATTTATGGCAACGATTTCTCGATCTTTTCAGAACTTCGCCGAAAAAAGACGTTATTGAATCTCTTTATGAAAACATTAATGAGCATCCTGCCGCCAAGCTCGGTGGTACAGTCTATTATCGTTTTTATAATTTTGAGAAACTAAAAGCGCTGGCTTTACCAGCATATAGAAATCTTTTTAAAGTCAGTGCGCAATCGCTTGGAATGAAGGGGACGCGATACACTTTTTCAATCGATAAGGTCAATATTTACAGTTTCGACACACCCAATAATTGGGACTCACTGTTTAAGTTGTCAGTTAATCAGTTGCCTTTGGTTGAAAACTACAGCGCTATTGTTAAAAAATTCGCCGCCGATAATGATATTGAGTTTTCCAAGCAGTTCCCGGATACCAAGATAAAAGATAACTACGGTGGGGATGAAGTTGTGGATTATAGCTGCTTTTTTTTAGAAAGAAACCCGGACATTAAACTCACCTTGCTTGAGTATGGTCTTTTCGATCTGGATATCACCAACGCTTTTGTAAATGACATGGAAGCTCAACTTAAAGGCGATGATGATAGAATAGGAAAGATCAATTACCGACTGATCACCTTGCAAGTGTCACTCAAATATCTTGAGAGCAGAGATTGCATAGCGTGATATATTCACCGGGAGCCTGTTTAAGATTTTGTGTAAATGCCTTTCCTCAGAAGTGACCATCAAGGCGGTCACCGAACTCGATAATAAAGCGACTCATTGCCATACGCCAGTCCTATAAGGGCATCGTCCATTTCTGTGATGCCGCCTGGATTGCCAGCCATACGACCTTCTTCACCGAGTCATCAGTCGGGAACACCTTGCGTTTCTTGATTGCATGCCGGAGCACGCTGTTCAGTGATTCTATGGCGTTCGTCGTGTAGATTACCTTGCGAAGTTCCTGCGGGTACGAGAAGAATGTCGACAGGTTGGCCCAGTTTGACTGCCAGCTCCGGCTTATCTGCGGATAGCGGTGATCCCATGTCCCACCGAACGTCTCCAGCGCCTGAAGCCATAGGTATCTATAGCCAAGCGACTTAATTTTGATTACACCATATGGACTGAGAACAAAATCTCTGTATCGCAACCACCTCTCTTTTTTTGCTTGTGCCCATTTATGCTCAATGGGGTTAAGATCTGGCGAATATGTAGGCAAATACTCCACCATATACCCTGCATCGATGATGACTTGTTGAATATTATGTTTTTTGTGAAAAGTTGCATTGTCCATCACGATTACCCTGTTTTTAGGGAGTACTGGGATAAGGACTTGTGTGACCTAGGAATAGAAAACATCGCTGTTAATATTGATATCAAATAATCCGATAGCAAACAGCGTTGTGCCTAATAACGCGCCGATAACATTTGTTCTTCCCTTGGCTCCCCCGTTCTTCAGGCCAAAACACCGTTGACCTTTTGGGGAATAGCCGTGAGTCCGTGGGGTATCGTGTGGAAAACCACTTTCATCAATAAAAACAATAGATTTACCTTCTTTTTCATACTGTTGTTTTTTTTGAAATGCTTGCCGGGCGCTTTCGTCGGCTTTCGGATGGCGTAGAGTTTTTTTATAGGTCAATCCCAGCTTTTTAAGAGCTTGCCAAATGGCCTTCTGACAAACGCCAAAACGCTCTGCACGTTCTTTTTGGTAAGCATCTGGATATGGTTCAACATCTTTTATCAACTCGGATTTATCGCTCTTTCGCTGACGCGTGGTCGATGCTTTTGACGCTATTTGATTAATCCAACGCAATACAGAGACAGGGCCAATCCGAAATTGCTTCGCTGTTTCTCGGATACTCAACCCTTCTTCTTCCCGTGTAGATATCACTTTACGTCTAAAATCAATTGAATAGCTCATTTAAATAATGTAATCAAAATTAAGTCGTTTAGCTATACACATCATAAAGGGTTAAAAACCACCATAGCGAAGTGGGCAAGTTCTTCCGGGGTATAGTCTGCTAATAACGTCAAGGTATTTAGCAGGATGGATAGTCCGGCAAGCAGCGCTGGGGCGCTTTCTTTACGCCCTCGTTTTTGTTGTTGTCCGGATAATCGGCAAATTAACTGACGGGCTGCCGCATTGTCGTCTCCTTCAGCGCGTTGCAGCCGCCATACCAGCACACATGCCATGCTAGCTATCAATAACCTGCGTAGCAGGGCACCAGCACTGCGCTGAAGCCATTTTTCTACATCATGACCGGCACCTTTCAGCAGCTTAAAAAAGGATTCAATACCCCAGCGCCAGTAATACCAGCGAGCGACTTCCGCGCTGGTGAGCTCGTTGCTAACGTTTGTGAGCAGCGTCCAGCGTCCGATAAATTTACCGTGAGTATCGGTAAGGCGAACCACAACTAATCTGAGTGTCAGAGCTACGCCTGGCTGAACTTTCACTCGCCGTCCGGTGTTCTTGTCTTTCCGTTTCGGTTTTGCTGTTCGCGTTATGATCACGGATGTTTCCCCGATCTCCATATTGGCTTTTTTCCCTTTCCAGCCAACCTGTCCGTTTGCGATAAATGGCAGATCGTCTGCAATTTCACCAATTTTACGGGTGTCACCGCCCCACTCGGCCCGATGCCCTTCCTTTCCCCGGATAAGCCAACATATTCCCTGGGAGCTTAATGTGCGCATATGCCCGATAGAGTTACCTTCACGGTCAATGAGATGAACTAACTTCTTCCCGGTATCAAGAAACTCAACGCGGGCGATATCAGCCGTCAAAGCATCCATATGAGTCAGACTCTCAGACAAGCCCTCGGTTAGCGTTGAACGACAACCCGCCCTACCGGTTAGAGTTTGAGACAGGGGCGCTATTGGTAAACCATTTGCAGCATCAACCAGTAGGCGGGTTTGTGGTTCATAACCGACGTCGCCACCATGCGTCATTTTCAAACGTTCTTCTTTCCCATTGTGGGTACGAAACTGTAAATGAGACCAGTCGTGAACGACGGGAGCGTATGGATGCGGGCTAAGTGCAACCTGCTGGAGAGCCAGCGAAATAATCGGTTCATTGAGCTGACTGAAGCTAATACGTTCATTATTAAAAAAACGCCAACCGGCCTGAGTAGTGGCGAATGTTGTTTTCTGCGCGCAGGCAAGGTCTTTAATGGCTGACGCCAATGGTGCTGGGGGAGTCATGTGTTGGTTAACCAGACGCTGATAACGCCGGTTAAGGCGGGCATCAATCCCGCCGATGGATAAGTTGAGATCATGCAGCAACGTAATAGCAGATATTGCAAAAGATGTGTAGATACCTATGGCCTGAAGCGCGGCCTCTTCGGTTGGAGCCTGATACACTGCTTTGAGATCGCGTGTTACCGCCTTATATAGCCAAGAGACATTATTTTGATAACAATTAGCTGTATTTTTTTGCCACATATCTTGGCATTTGCTGTAATCATTTTTAAGTCGGTTGGCTATATCAAAATCAGGCAATTACACAATCTCGTGTACAGGCTCTTCTCAGTCCATATGGTGTAATCAAAATTAAGTCGCTTGGCTATAGAAGTCGGTATAGGCTTTAGCGTTCTCTTCACGGTTAAGCACCTTACCGAGCAGATCGATGCTGTCTGCGGTGTTCTTGGCCGGATTGATTTCATAATCGACAAACAGCAATGGAATGTGCAGTTCGTTCAGCTTGTTAACGACGCCATTGCCTTCCAGTGACGCTTTGGCACGCAGTTGTGCCACCATCAAATCCGGTTTTTTCACCAGCACACTTTCCAGCTCGACATAGCCAACCGACTTAAAAATGATTACAGCAAATGCCAAGATATGTGGCAAAAAAATACAGCTAATTGTTATCAAAATAATGTCGCTTGGCTATATCGCCTTTGTCACCAAAGCCCATATCAAGGATGTTTTCTGCGTCCGGCCATTTCCCCTTCAACAGGTTCCAGGTAGCGCTATCCTGTTTTTTCGGCAGGTTGTTCCACGCCACTAAACGCTGGAACGAATCGTCGCGATCCAGCAGAGCCAGCGCCATAATATCGCGCCCGTCTTGCAGCACCAGATGCTTCGGCTCTTGTTGCAGCGTAACGGTATTGCCCGCCATATCGGTGACAGTTAAAGGATATTGTGTGGCGTGGCTGAAAAACGGTGTGGCAAGAAGTGCGGTGAAAAATAGCGAGTTGATGGATTTCTTAAACATGGTGTCGTCCCGTTACCACCTGTCCTGATGAATTAGGGCTCTCCTAATACAAATCAGACGGATGTAATGCATTTGATAATCATTATCGTATTACCATACGCCAAAACTTAACAGGAACGCAATGTAAGGAAAAATATCAGATGTTGCCCCGCCCACCAACGGCGAACGGGACAAAGGACTGCCTTAGCGTTTCAGGGCTTCGCTAAGTTGTTCACGAATGGCTGCCAGAATGGACTTCACCACGCGCGGGTTGCCCGCCACCAGATTGCCAGAAGCGAGATAGTTGTGGCCGCCGACGAAGTCAGTCACGATACCGCCTGCTTCACGCACCAGCAACTCGCCCCCAGCGAAATCCCAGGGTTTCAGGCCAATCTCGAAGAAACCGTCTACGCGGCCCACAGCCACATAGGCCAGATCCAGCGCGGCAGAACCGGTGCGACGGAAGTCAGCGCAGGTGGTAAACAGGGCTGACACCATATTGATATAAGGGGTCGCGTGCTGTTTCTGCTTGAAAGGAAAACCGGTCGCCAGAATGGTGCCTTCCAGATCGCGCGCGTTGCCGCTGCGCAGACGATAGCCGTTCAGCTGTGCACCCTGACCGCGCGTGGCGGTAAACAGCTCATTGCGCATCGGATCGTAAACCACAGCGACTTCAGTGCGGCCTTTAATGCGCACTGCAATGGAAACAGCAAAATGGGGGAGACGTTTAACGAAGTTGGTGGTGCCATCCAGCGGATCGATAATCCATTGCACTGTGTCGTCTTCACCGACTACTTCGCCGCACTCTTCACCAATAATGGTGTGCTGGGGGTAGGATTTGCGAATCACCTCAATAATCAGGCGTTCGGCGTCGCGGTCAACGTTGGTAACGAAGTCGTTGGTGCCTTTTTGGCTCGCTTCAACGGCGTCAGGGGTTTCATAATTCTTGGCAATTAAATTACCGCCCTTGCGCACAGCGCGCACAGCGATGTTAAGCATCGGATGCATGGTATCGTCCACTAGGATGTTAAAGAACAGAAAGCGAGGCGCAGTATAGCAGGGGAAAGAGAAAATAGCGAAGTCTGTGATACACTAATCTTGTTTTTCACTCTTTTTCTTCTTTTTTCTTACTGCCGAGTCAACATGTTAGATAATATTCGTATCGTTCTGGTGGAAACTTCGCACACGGGCAACATGGGGTCCACCGCCAGAGCGATGAAAACCATGGGGTTAAAGAACCTCTATCTGGTGAACTCACTGATCAAACCGGATTCACAGGCGATCGCACTGGCCGCCGGTGCCAGCGATATTATTGGTAACGCTACGCTGGTCAATACCCTGGATGAAGCGCTGGTTGGCTGCAACCTGGTGGTTGGCACCAGCGCGCGTTCCCGTTCGCTGCCTTGGCCAATGCTCGAACCGCGCGAATGTGGCGTGCACAGTGCGCACGAAGCGCAGCACGCACCGGTGGCGCTGGTGTTTGGCCGCGAACGCGTGGGGTTAACCAACGATGAACTGCAAAAGTGCCACTATCACGTCTGCATTCCCGCCAATCCCGAGTACAGTTCGTTAAATCTGGCGATGGCAGTACAGCTGATCGCTTATGAAGTGCGCGTTGCACATTTGGACTTGCAGGCGCAGGGAGCACCGCAGATTGCGGAAGAACCTTACCCGCTGGTTGACGATCTGGAACGCTTCTATACCCATCTGGAAGAAACGCTGCACTACACCGGTTTTATTCGTAAGGCTCATCAGGGGCAGGTGATGCACAAGCTGCGCCGTTTATTTACCCGTGCCCGCCCGGAAGAGCAGGAGTTAGCCATTCTGCGCGGCATTTTAAGCTCGGTACAAAAAAACCGGAATGACGGTCAGGAATAGAAAAGTAGCGAAGAAATACTTGAGTGAATTACTCGGTTAAATAGTTGACTAAAACACTCGGGAATGTCAGACTCAAAGGGTGCTATGTAAGTACATGCATTCACAGTGCATGTTTATAATAACCGTATTCAATAATAAGCTGTTTTATCTACAGGTACCACTATTGTGAGACTGACATCAAAAGGCCGTTATGCCGTTACCGCCATGCTTGATGTGGCGCTGCACTCAAAAGAAGGGCCGGTTCCTTTGGCGGATATTTCCGAGCGGCAGGGAATATCGCTGTCGTATCTGGAACAACTGTTCTCTCGCTTGCGCAAAAACGGGCTGGTTTCCAGCGTCCGTGGGCCGGGCGGTGGTTACCTGCTGGGCAAAAACGCCAATGAAATCGCCGTTGGTGCCGTGATCTCTGCCGTAGACGAATCCGTCGATGCGACCCGTTGCCAGGGGCGTGAAGGCTGCCAAGGTGGCGATCGCTGCCTGACGCACACGCTGTGGCGCGATCTCAGCGACCGTATCACCGATTTCTTGAACAATATCACGCTGGACGAACTGGTGAATAACCAGGAAGTGCTGGACGTGGCGGATCGTCAGGATGCTGACATTCGTCGTACCGCCAACGGACGTATTCAAGAAACCATTAATGTTAATCTGCGCGCCTGACAGTTCATCCTCGCAGGAATAATAAAAACAAAACGCATTGTACGTTTTGAAGTGATGTACGGAGTTTATGAGCAATGAAGTTACCCATTTATCTAGACTATTCAGCCACGACGCCGGTTGACCCGCGCGTGGCTGAAAAAATGATGCAGTTTTTGACCTTGGACGGTACGTTTGGTAACCCGGCTTCCCGTTCTCACCGCTTTGGTTGGCAGGCGGAAGAGGCAGTGGATATCGCGCGTAACCAAATCGCCGATCTGGTGGGTGCCGATCCGCGTGAAATTGTGTTCACGTCCGGCGCGACCGAAGCCGACAACCTAGCTATCAAAGGTGCAGCCAACTTCTATCAGAAGAAAGGCAAGCACATCATTACCAGCAAGACCGAACATAAGGCCGTGCTGGATACCTGCCGTCAGCTAGAGCGTGAAGGCTTTGAGGTCACTTACCTCGCGCCGCAGCGTAATGGCATTATTGACCTGCACGAACTCGAAGCGGCAATGTGTGAAGACACCATTGTGGTTTCCATCATGCACGTGAACAACGAAATTGGTGTGGTACAAGACATTGCCGCTATCGGCGAGATGTGCTGCAGTCGTGGTATCGTGTTCCACGTTGATGCCACGCAGAGCGTGGGCAAACTGCCTATCGATCTCAGCAAGATCAAAGTCGATTTAATGTCTTTCTCTGGTCATAAAATCTATGGCCCGAAAGGCATCGGCGCGCTGTATGTGCGTCGTAAACCCCGTATCCGTATTGAAGCGCAAATGCACGGCGGCGGTCACGAGCGCGGTATGCGTTCCGGCACCTTGCCCGTGCACCAGATCGTCGGCATGGGCGAAGCATACCGTATCGCCAAAGAAGAAATGGTGGCAGAAGTTGCTCGCCTGAGCGCACTGCGTCATCGCTTGTGGAACGGTATCAAGGATATTGAAGAAGTGTATCTTAACGGTGACCTGGAGCAGGGCGCACCGAATATCCTGAACGTCAGCTTTAACTATGTTGAGGGTGAATCCCTGATCATGGCGCTGAAAGACCTAGCTGTCTCCTCTGGTTCTGCCTGTACCTCTGCGAGCTTGGAGCCATCCTATGTGCTGCGTGCGCTGGGCATGAATGATGAATTGGCGCACAGCTCGATCCGCTTTTCTCTCGGCCGTTTTACTACCGAGGAAGAGATCGACTACACCATCGATTTGGTCCAGAAATCCATCGGACGTCTGCGTGACCTTTCCCCGCTGTGGGAGATGTTCAAGCAGGGCGTGGATCTGACCACCATCGAATGGGCTCATCATTAATTCGCAGCACGGAGAACGTTAATCATGGCATACAGCGAAAAAGTTATCGATCATTACGAAAATCCGCGCAACGTCGGCTCCTTTGACAACGCCGATCCTTCGATTGGCAGCGGCATGGTGGGTGCACCGGCGTGTGGCGACGTAATGAAATTACAGATCAAAGTCAGCGACAACGGCATTATCGAAGACGCACGTTTCAAAACCTACGGTTGTGGCTCCGCCATTGCTTCCAGTTCGCTGATTACTGAATGGGTGAAAGGCAAGTCTCTGGACGAAGCCGAGGCTATCAAGAACACCCAGATCGCCGAGGAACTGGAATTGCCTCCAGTGAAAATTCACTGTTCTATTCTGGCGGAAGATGCGATCAAAGCAGCGATCGCGGATTACAAAAGCAAACGCACAGCGAAATAATCTGTCGGTGAACCGTGCTGCCCGGCGTGACCCCGTTGGGCAGAAGGCGTGCTAACGATATTGAGGTTGTTGTATGTCTATTTCTCTTAGCGATAGCGCAGCACAACGTGTCAGCGCTTTTATGGCAAATCGAGGCAAAGGCGTCGGTCTGCGCTTGGGTGTGCGGACGTCAGGTTGTTCTGGCATGGCTTATGTGCTTGAGTTTGTTGACGACCTTAACGACGACGATGTGGTATTTGAGGATAAAGGGGTAAAGGTCATCATTGATGGCAAAAGCCTGGTTTATCTCGATGGCACGCAGTTGGATTTCGTCAAAGAAGGTCTGAACGAAGGATTCAAGTTCAATAATCCCAACGTTAACGGCGAATGCGGCTGCGGCGAAAGCTTTACGGTCTGATTCGTTTTGCCCGTGTTAACGGGAGCATGCTCGTGACGCATTGGCGCAGGGCGGCTACCCGTTAGCGCAAGAATGTCCGAGCGCACTATGGATTACTTTACGTTATTCGGGCTGCCGGTTCACTACGATGTGGATGGCAGCCTGCTCCTTTCTCGTTATCAGGAACTGCAACGCCAGTTCCATCCCGATCGTTTTGCCACGCAGCCCGAACGGGAGCGTCTGCTGGCTGTACAGCAGGCGGCAACGGTTAATGATGCATACCAGTCGCTGAAACATCCGCTGAAACGCGCAGAATATATGTTATCGTTGCACGGTTTTGATCTGAGTAACGAGCAGCATACGATGCGCGATACTGCCTTTTTGATGGAGCAACTGGAGCTGCGCGAGCAGTTGGATGCGATTTCACATCAGGCAGAGGCTGAAGCCGTACTGGCCGATTTTGCCAACCAGTTAACCGCCATGACACGGCAGCGCACGGCGCAGATGCAGTCCGAATTGGCGCAGGCATCGTGGTCGGCGGCGGCCGATACGGTGCGTAAACTCCGCTTTTTGGATAAGCTGCAACAGCAGGTGGAACAACTCGAAGAACAACTGCTGGATCGCTAATCTGCGCAGTGATGCACATAATCGAATAATGTCTTTTTATTTCGTCGGCGCAACGGTGGTGCTGACAGCCAATTGATGGAAGCTCAATATGGCCCTATTACAAATTAGTGAACCCAGCCTCAGCGCAGCACCACATCAGCGCCGTCTTGCCGTGGGTATTGATCTCGGCACCACCAATTCGCTGGTGGCAACGGTGCGCAGCGGCGAAGCACAGCCGCTGGCGGATGCCGAAGGCCGTGAACTGCTGCCATCGGTGGTGCGCTATGATGCCGAAAGTATCGATGTCGGCTGGGCGGCACAGGCGCAGGCGGTAAACGATCCCGCCAACACCGTCAGTTCCGTTAAGCGATTGATGGGCCGTTCGCTGGCTGATATTCAGCAACGTTATCCCCATTTGCCGTACCATTTTCAGGCCAGTGACAACGGCTTGCCTGTGTTGCAAACGGCGGCGGGTAACAAAAACCCGATTCAGGTTTCTGCCGATATTCTCTCTGCGCTTGCCGTGCGTGCTGAAGCCGCGCTGGGCGGTGTGCCGGATGGTGTAGTGATCACCGTTCCTGCCTATTTCGATGACGCTCAGCGTCAAGGCACCAAAGACGCGGCGCGCCTGGCCGGGCTGCATGTGCTGCGTTTGCTCAATGAGCCGACGGCGGCAGCCATCGCTTACGGGCTGGATTCGGGTAAAGAAGGGGTGATTGCCGTCTACGATCTGGGCGGTGGCACCTTTGATATCTCCATCCTGCGTTTAAGCCGTGGGGTGTTTGAAGTGCTTGCAACCGGTGGTGATTCTACGCTCGGCGGTGACGACTTCGATCACCTGTTGGTGGAGTGGCTGCGCGAGCAGGCCGGCGTCGACGATCGTTCCGATGCGCGCGTGCAGCGTGAATTGATTGAAACGGCCTTGCATGCCAAAGTTGCGCTCAGCGCCGCGCCGTCAGTGACGGTACAGGTTGGCACCTGGCAGGACGAACTGAGCCGCGAACAGTTCGATGCGCTTATCGAGCCGCTGGTGAAACGCACGCTGCTTTCCTGCCGTCGGGCACTGAAAGACGCGGGCGTTCAGGCCGATGAGGTACAGGAAGTGGTGATGGTGGGCGGCTCGACCCGCGTGCCATTGGTGCGCACCCGCGTCGGTGATTTCTTTGGCCACACGCCGTTGACCGCCATCGATCCGGATAAAGTGGTGGCGCTGGGCGCTGCCATTCAGGCGGATATTTTGGTGGGTAACAAGCCAGACAGCGAGATGCTGCTGCTGGATGTGATCCCGCTGTCGCTCGGTCTGGAAACCATGGGCGGCCTAGTCGAGAAGGTGATTCCACGTAACACCACCATTCCGGTGGCGCGCGCGCAGGAGTTCACCACGTTTAAAGACGGTCAGACCGCCATGATGATCCATGTGCTGCAAGGTGAACGCGAACTGGTGCAGGATTGTCGTTCGCTGGCGCGATTCTCACTGCGCGGTATCCCGCCGCTACCCGCCGGTGGTGCGCATATTCGTGTTACCTTTCAGGTGGATGCGGATGGCCTGCTGAGCGTCACGGCAATGGAGAAATCCACGGGTGTAGAAGCGGCGATTCAGGTCAAACCGTCGTATGGGCTGAGCGATGATGAAATTGCCGCGATGATCACCGATTCGATGCAGAATGCGCAGAGTGACGTCGCTGCGCGCATGCTGGCAGAGCAGAAAGTCGAAGCTGCGCGGGTGCTGGAAAGCGTGCAAAGCGCGCTGGCCGCCGATGCGGATTTGCTGAGCGCCGAAGAACAGGCGGCTATCGTTCAGGCAGTATTGGCGCTGCAACAGGTGAGTGCCGGTGATGACGTTGCGCTGATTGAAGCCGCAATAAAAACAGTAGATCAACAAACCCAGAGGTTCGCTGCGCGTCGTATGGATGCTTCCATTCGTCGGGCGCTGGCAGGACACTCTGTGGATGAGGTGTGAGCATGCCTAAGATAGTTTTTTTACCGCATCAGGATCTGTGTCCTGAAGGTGCGGTATTGGAAGCCAAAGT
Organism: Symbiopectobacterium sp. RP; assembly: GCF_050472005.1. Classification (NCBI taxonomy): domain Bacteria; kingdom Pseudomonadati; phylum Pseudomonadota; class Gammaproteobacteria; order Enterobacterales; family Enterobacteriaceae; genus Symbiopectobacterium; species Symbiopectobacterium sp. RP. The sequence continues at coordinate 1,011,801 of NZ_JBGOGS010000002.1, forward strand.
GGGTGAGACGATTCTGGACGTCGCCCTGCGTAATGGTATTGAAGTCGAACACGCCTGCGAGAAATCCTGCGCGTGTACTACCTGCCATTGCATTGTGCGTGAAGGGTTTGATTCTCTCGCGGAAAGCACAGAAGATGAAGATGACATGCTGGACAAAGCTTGGGGACTGGAGCCCGAAAGCCGTCTGGGTTGTCAGGCACGTGTCGCGGGTGACGATCTGCTGGTTGAGATCCCGCGTTACACCATTAACCATGCCCGTGAGCATTAACAGGAGCTGAACATGGGATTGACATGGACAGACAGCCGTGCCATTGGTGAAGCGCTGTATGACGCATTTCCTGATACGGACCCGAAAACGGTGCGTTTTACCGATCTGCATCGCTGGATTTGCGAGCTGGATGAGTTTGATGACGTGCCGGACGCGTCCAACGAAAAAATCTTGGAAGCGATACTGCTGGTGTGGTTAGACGAAGCAGAATGACAATTAGGGGCTGCCTGACGGGCGGCCCTTTTTTTCAGCACCATCACCCTGAATAATTCGAATTGAAACATGATGGGTATAGGCTGCTGTTGAAAATAATATCCACGGAGCTGATATGACAAGCGAAGCTATGCAGATTTCACTCTCCACCCAGCCTGCTGATGCACGCTGGGGAGAAAAAGCGTCGTTGAGCGCGAACGAACAGGGATTCACCATTCATCTGCCCGAAACGGCGGCGCTGGGCATTATTCAACGCGCAGCGCGCAAAATCGACGGGCAAGGTATCAAGCACGTCAAACTGGTGGGCAAAGGCTGGGATCTGGAAACCAGCTGGGCGTTCTGGCAAGGCTATCGCGCACCGAAAGGTAAACATACCGTCGAATGGGCACCGTTGGAAGAGGCACAGCGCAAGGCGCTGGATCTGCGCCTGAAAGTTGTTGATTGGGTCCGCGACACCATTAACCTACCCGCTGAAGATTTGGGGCCAGAACAACTGGCAACGCGTGCGGTGGATTTGCTGCACGATGTGAGCGGCAACGCTATTAGCTACCGCATCACCAAGGGTGAAGATCTGCGCGATCAAAACTATATCGGGCTGTATACGGTAGGGCGTGGTTCTGAACGTCAGCCAGTGTTGTTGGCGTTGGATTTTAACCCGACAGGTAACCCGGATGCGCCGGTGTTTGCTTGTCTGGTGGGCAAGGGCATCACCTTTGACAGCGGCGGCTACAGCTTGAAGCCGAGTGGTTTTATGGATTCGATGAAATCCGATATGGGCGGTGCGGCGCTGGTTACCGGTGCGCTGGCGCTGGCAATTACACAAGGGTTAACCCGTCGCGTAAAACTCTACCTGTGCTGTGCCGACAATATGGTGAGCGGTAATGCCTTCCGTCTCGGTGACATTTTGCGCTATCGCAACGGTAAAACCGTCGAAGTGATGAACACCGATGCAGAAGGGCGTCTGGTGCTAGCGGATGGCCTGATTGATGCCAGCGCGCAAGCGCCACAGTGGATTATCGACTGCGCCACGCTCACTGGTGCGGCCAAAACCGCGTTGGGTAACGACTATCACGCGCTGTTCAGCTTTGATGATGCCTTTGCTGAACGCCTGCTCACCAGCGCAAAACAGGAAAACGAACCGTTCTGGCGTTTGCCACTGGAAGCGTTTCACCGTTCACAACTGCCGTCCAGCTTTGCCGAACTGAATAACGTTGCTAGCACGGCGCACAGCGCGGGTGCCAGCACGGCGGCGGCGTTCTTGTCGCATTTTGTTTCATCCTACCAGAAAGGGTGGCTGCATATCGACTGTTCTGCCACCTACCGTAAAGGGGCTGTGGAGCAGTGGGCGACCGGAGCGACTGGTCTGGGCGTGCGTACGCTGGCCAATCTGCTGCTGAGCGAAAGTGAATAAGGCGTGAGTGATAACAACCGTATGACATTTACCCCGCAAAACAAGTTGGAAGAGGTGCTGATGAAGGCGGCGACCGAGCCCGCCCATCGGCCTGAGTTTTTCACCGAACTGATGGACGCTACTGTCTATATCATTGGCGGCAGCGATGATGTGAGCGAACAGGGGGCCAGCACCCTGTCAGTGGGCAGTCAGGTTGAGATTCAGCATTGGGAAAAACCCGACGGCAGTACCGCTATTCCGTTTTTCTCGTCGCTGGAAGCCTTGCAGATGGCTATTTCAACGGAAGCCGCCTTTCTGGCGCTGCCAGCACGCTCGCTGTTTGAATTAACGCAGGGGCAGACGTTGTTCCTTAACCCTAACCTCCCCTACGGCAAAGAGTTCCTGCCGCAAGAGGTGGAACACATGCTGGCGGGTGAAGGCAATGGCTTTGTGCAAAGCCGTGTGGTTGACGAGCCAGTAGAAGTGCATCTCAGCCAGTCGGAACCGTCGCCGGACCAAATGATTGATTCGCTGACGCAACTGCTTGCCAAGCATCGCCCGGTGCGCCGTGCGTGGGTAGTGCAGATCCAGGAAGGTGAAGCCGAACCCAATCTGCTGATCGGTCTGGAATTGGTCGATTTGGATGAAGTGGAGACGGTTATCCAGGCGGTGGGCACGGTTGCCAGCGATACCGTCGTCGGCGATCAGCCGGTGGATATTTGTATCGTCGATAAGGATGAAAAGGGCGGCGTAAGCCACTATTTTCTGCACCACGCCACGCCGTTTTATGAACGTAAGTGGGGGAGCTTCCTGCGTGAGTTCAAACAAACGGGCAAAGCGTAATTTACCTTGTGCATCCCCTGTTCAGGGGCATAGGTATCTACACATCTTTTGCAATATCTGCTATTACGTTGCTGCATGATCTCAACTTATCCATCGGCGGGATTGATGCCCGCCTTAACCGGCGTTATAGCCAAGCGACATTATTTTGATAACAATTAGCTATATTTTTTTGCCACATATCAGGGCATTGGCTGTAATCATTTTTAAGTCGCTTGGCTATATCAAAATCAGGCAATTACACAATCTCGTGTACAGGCTCTTCTCAGTCCATATGGTGTAATCAAAATTAAGTCGCTTGGCTATATCAGCGTCTGGTTAAGCAACACATGACTCCTGCAGCACCATTGGCGTCAGCCGTTAAAGACCTTGCCTGCGCGCAGAAAACAACATTCGCCACTACTCAGGCCGTTTGGCGTTTTTTTAATAATGAACGTATTAGCTTCAGTCAGCTCAATGAACCGATTATTTCGCTGGCTCTCCGGCAGGTTGCACTTAGCCCGCATCCATACGCTCTCGTCGTTCACGACTGGTCTCATTTACAGTTTCGTACCCACAATGGGAAAGAAGAACGTTTGAAAATGACGCATGGTGGCGACGTCGGTTATGAACTACAAACCAGCCTACTGCTTGATGCTGCAAATGGTTTAGCAATAGCGCCCCTGTCTCAAACTCTAACCGATAGGGCGGGTTGTCGTTCAACGCTAACCGAGGGCTTGTCTGAGAGTCTGACTCATATGGATGCTTTGACGGCTGATATCGCCAAGCGACTTAATTTTGATTACACCATATAGACTGAGAACAAAATCTCTGTATCACAACCACTCTCTCTTTTTTTGCTTTTTACTTGTGCCCATTTATGCTCAATGGGGTTAAGATCTGGCGAATATGTAGGCAAATACTCCACCATATACCCTGCATCGATGATGACTTGTTGAATATTATGTTTTTTGTGAAAAGTTGCATTGTCCATCACGATTACACTGTTTTTAGGGAGTACTGGGATAAGGACTTGTGTGACCCAGGAATAGAAAACATCGCTGTTAATATTGATATCAAATAATCCGATAGCAAACAGCGTTGTGCCTAATAAAGCGCCGATAACATTTGTTCTTCCCTTGGCTCCCCCGTTCTTCAGCCCAAAACACCGTTGACCTTTTGGGGAATAGCCGTGAGTCCGTGGGGTATCGTGTGGAAAACCACTTTCATCAATAAAAACAATAGGTTTACCTTCTTTTTCATACTGTTGTATTTTTTGTTGAAATGCTTGCCGGGCGCTTTCGTCGGCTTTCGGATGACGTAGAGTTTTTTTATAGGTCAATCCCAGCTTTTTAAGAGCTTGCCAAATGGCCTTCTGACAAACGCCAAAACGCTCTGCACGTTCTTTTTGGTAAGCATCTGGATATGGTTCAACATCTTTTATCAACTCGGATTTATCGCTCTTTCGCTGACGCGTGGTCGATGCTTTTGACGCTATTTGATTAATCCAACGCAATACAGAGACAGGGCCAATCCGAAATTGCTTCGCTGTTTCTCGGATACTCAACCCTTCTTCTTCCCGTGTAGATATCACTTTACTTCTAAAATCAATTGAATAGCTCATTTAAATAATGTAATCAAAATTAAGTCGTTTAGCTATATCGCCCGCGTTGAGTCTCTTGATACCGGGAAGAAGTTAGTTCATCTCATTGACCGTGAAGGTGACTCTATCGGGCATATGCGCACATTAAGCTCCTAGGGAATATGTTGGCTTATCCGGGGAAAGGAAGGGCATCGGGCCGAGTGGGGCGGTGACACCCGTAAAATTGGTGAAATTGCAGACGATCTGCCATTTATCGCAAACGGACTGGTTGGCTGGAAAGGGAAAAAAGCCAATATGGAGATCGGGGAAACATCCGTGATCATAACGCGAACAGCAAAAGCGAAGCGGAAAGACAAGAACACCGGACGGCGAGTGAAAGTTCAGCCAGGCGTAGCTCTGACACTCAGATTAGTTGTTGTTCGCCTTACCGATACTTACGGTAAATTTATCGGACGCTGGACGCTGCTCACAAACGTTAGCAACGAGATCACCAGCGCGGAAGTCGCTCGCTGGTATTACTGGCTCTGGGGTATTGAATCCTTTTTTAAGCTGCTGAAAGGTGCCGGTCATGATGTAGAAAAATGCCTTCAGCGCAGTGCTGGTGCCCTGCTACGCAGGTTATTGATAGCTAGCATGGCATGTGTGCTGGTATGGCGGCTGCAACGCGCTGAAGGAGACGACAATGCGGCAGCCCGTCAGTTAATTTGCCGATTATCCGGACGACAACAAAAACGAGGGCGTAAAGAAAGCGCCCCAGCGCTGCTTGCCGGACTATCCATCCTGCTAAATACCTTGACGTTATTAGCAGACTATACCCGTGATCATTGAAGATGCTTGATTTTACGCGGTAAGAAGATCATGCTCACCCACTATGAAGATATTTATTACCGACAAGCAAAAAGCCGAACTCGAACACCTTCATGACACCAGTCGTGATAAGCGTGTTTGTGATCGCATCAAAGCCGTCCTGCTGCCCTCCGAAGGCTGGAGCTCTGCGTCTACACGAAACGACGGTAAACCAACATATCAACGATTACGTCAACACTCGCAAACTTAAACCTGAAAACGGTGGGTCTGCAAGTCGGCTTTGTGCTGAAAAGACTGCGCTCTTAATCAGCTAGTTATCTCAACATCTCTTCCATCATACCCACGACATCGTGGCTTATGTCGAACATCGCTGGGCTATCCGATTCAGTATTCCCGGCATGAACAAGTGGTTGCACCGTCATGGTTTCTCCTACAAAAAACCGGCGGGCGTACCCCATAAATTCAGTGAAGAAAATCAGAAGCATTTCATTGAATATTATGAGAATTTAAAGAAAACAGCCGGCAATGAGGCGATTCTGTTTATCGATGCGGTTCATCCGACACAAGCCACAAAGCTCAGTTATGGATGGATACGAAAAGGGCATAAAAAGTCAGTTAAAACAACGGGAAGTCGAATCCGTCTGAATATACTGGGTGCGCTGAATCTGAGCGATATCGGCGGTACGGTTATTCACGATTACAAAACAATTAATGACTACAACATTGCTCGTTTTTTCATTGAGATACGCAAACGTTACCCTGATTACCGACAAAGAATCCATGTAATACTGGACGGTGCGGGTTATCACCGAACCCAATTGATTAAGGATTGGGCCTTTGTCGTGAACATAGAGCTTCACTATTTACCGCCTTACAGTCCGAATCTGAACGCGATAGAACGCCTGTGGAAAGTGATGAATGAGCATACACGGAATAATCGCTATTTTGAAAACACCCGCGATTTTCGGGATGCAATATTCAATTTTTTCACCAATACGCTACCAGAAATAGCGGACTCGCTGACGTCCAGAATTCACGATTGTTTTCAGGTGCTCAAACCTGCATCTTGAGGTTTATTGGGTATATACCCCGGAAGAACTTGCCCACTTCGTTATGGTGGTTTTTAACCCTTTATGATGTGTAGATACCTATGCTCATCAAGGCGAGAAAGGATAGCCATTAACTCCATTGGCTTTATGTCAGTGATCGGGCGATGGCCGATGTAAGGGAACACATCTTTCTCGAATGTTTTTATCATCTCTTCTGCGTATGAGGAAGACCATCTATCAAAACGCTTTTCGTACCACTCTCTGGCGATCCCCTCAAAAGTATTTCCAGCTATCTCTTGTTGGGCGTGTTTTTCCTGTTTTCTCGCATCACTGGGATTGATACTCGAGGCCACCAGCTTTTTAGCTTCATCACGCCTCTGCCTGGCATCGTTTAAGGAAATGGTGGGATAAGTTCCAAAGGAAATCATTTTTGGCTTGCCATCAAAGCGATAACGGAAACGACAACCTTTCGAGCCGTTAGGTTCAACGAGAACAGAAAGCCCATTACCATCATTCAGTGTATAGTGATTGTCTTTCGGCTTAGAACGCCGTAGCTCAAGGTCTGTGAGCGGCATTGTGTATAGCTCCGAAGAAAAATTGATGGCCTATACACATCACTATACACATTATCGTATAGATTTGGGTAGAACGTAGTAGACGTTGAGATAATCAGAATGTGAGGAAATGCTTGTGGTATCTGGGTTTAGTTGACTTTATTGGACGTTGTGAGAAGTGTGTTTGGAGCGAGTGAAGGGAATCGAACCCTCGTATAGAGCTTGGGAAGCTCTCGTTCTACCATTGAACTACACTCGCATCAGGTGTGCGTTGGGCATTATAGCGCTATCCGCTTGCCGGGCAAGCAAAAACCTGGCGAAAGTGGTGGCGTATTGAGCAATCAGTCAGCCAGAGTCAGCGGGATCAGCAGCGTTTGGTAGCCGTGATAGATAACTTGCACAGAAAAATAGGCAAACAGCAGTGCCGAGATGACATAGCAGTAAAAGGTCAGCCGCCCTTGTAGCGCCTGTCGGCCAAACTTAATCATACCTGCTAGGAACAACGTCCACAGTAATCCACCGATAAAGAAACCGCTGAGAAATACGCTCACCATCAGGGTTGAGCCGTCAGTTGACTGCGCGATAATCGAGCCGCCAATCGCTGCAAACCACAGCAGCGCGGTCGGTGATGCCAGCGCCATCCCCATACCGCTCAGAAAATCGTAGCCGCGAAACCGTTTTGTTACTGCTGGAAGATCAATCACATCCGCGTCCACAGGCGCTAATCGTTGCGTCTGATAATCACGCCAGGCCATGCGCGCCATGTTCCAGGTCATCCATAGCAGAATGGCACCGCTGCCAATCCACAGCGCCCAGCGTACCGGCAGCGCAGTAAAGATAACCGCTAAACCAAACGCAGAAAGTGCCGCGTAAACCAGATCACCAAAACAGGAACCAAAGCCAATCATAAACGCGGCGCGCGGCCCATCACGCATCCCTCGGTTAATGATCGCCGTATTCACCATCCCCAAATCCAGGCACAGCGAGAGGGAAAGCAAAATACCATTAAGCACCACTAACAACATAACCGCCACAGCTCCGCAGACATCAATAATGAACGCAAGTTTACGGGGTCGATGACAGGACGTATTGTCAGAAATTGATACGCTGAAAACGCCCCGGCGTCATGGCGTTAAAGCGGTTGAAGGTTTTGGTGAAGTGTGCCTGATCGGCAAAACCCAGACTAAGGGCAACCTCACTGATACTCATGCCCTGACGCAGCAGCTCACGCGCTTTGCCAATACGGCGCTGCATCAGCCAGGCCAGCGGCGGCATACCGGCTTCCTGATGAAAGCTACGCACCAGATGCGCCACGGTGATGTGTTCATCGCGCGCCAACGTATCCAGATTGGGCGGTTCTGCCAAGCAATCGAGCAAATGCGCCTTGATGCGTTTTACCCTGCGGCCCTCGCTGACCATCTTCAACGGCGCAGGGCTACCCATATCGTTGTCCATCAATGCTGCCAATAGCAGCACCAGCCTCTCCTGATACATCGCGCCATCGCTCAGCTCATCGCTGGGGTTTGCCAATAGTTTCAACTGCTGCGCCAGAACGGGAGCATGTTGCACGCCTTGTGCAAACAGAAAGGCACGACCAAAGAAATGCTCAAAAGCGCCGGGTTGTACGTAGAGCGAAGCACATTGCCAGCGACCATCGCTGTTATCACCGCTTTGTAGCTGATGCGGATTGTAGGTGGTCACCATCTGGGGATCGACATCAAAAGTGTTGCCATCCAGCCAGACATGCTCCACGCCGTTAAGATTGGCGCTAATCACATATTCATCATGGGTATGGCGGGGAAATCCGCCGGTATTTTCTAACAACGCCAGTTCAAACCAGCCATCACGATAGGTGATCATGGAGCCACTTCCCCCCTAAACAGAAGCGTGACGGTAGCATTTTTCTCTGTAGATTTACCAGCATGGCCCGCGGGATGACAACGGATAAAAAAACCCCATGCACGCATGGGGTTCATTATGCGTCAGTCGTTCGAAGACGTTTACTTCTGTGGACGCATCGCCGGGAACAGGATCACGTCACGAATGGTGTGGCTGTTGGTAAACAGCATCACCATACGGTCGATGCCAATGCCTAGGCCCGCCGTTGGCGGCAGACCGTGTTCCAACGCGGTGACGTAGTCTTCGTCGTAGAACATGGCTTCGTCGTCGCCCGCATCCTTTGCGCGTACCTGATCTGCAAAGCGCTCTGCCTGATCTTCTGCGTCGTTCAACTCGGAGAAGCCGTTACCAATTTCACGTCCACCGATGAAGAACTCAAAACGATCGGTGATTTCCGGGTTTTCATCATTACGACGCGCCAACGGTGAAACTTCCGCAGGATATTCGGTGATAAAGGTCGGTTGGATCAGATTCGCTTCTGCGGTTTCTTCGAAGATCTCGGTCACGATACGGCCCAGACCCCAGCCTTTTTCGATCTTGATCCCCAGAGACGTTGCAATGGCAGACGCTTTATCGAAATCGTCCAGATCCGCCACGTTGGTTTCCGGACGATATTTGCAGATAGCCTTGCGCATGGTCAGCTTCTCAAACGGTTTACCAAAATCAAACGTTTGATCGCCATAAGGCACTGTGCTGCTGCCCAGCACGTCTTGCGTCAGGGTACGGAACAAGCTCTCGGTCAACTCGATGAGATCTTTATAATCGGCATAGGCCATATAAAGTTCCATCATGGTAAATTCCGGGTTATGACGCGGCGAAACCCCTTCGTTACGGAAATTACGGTTGATTTCGAACACGCGTTCAAAACCACCAACCACCAGACGCTTCAGGTACAGTTCCGGCGCAATACGCAGATACATGTCAATATCCAGCGCATTATGATGAGTCACAAAAGGACGCGCGGAAGCACCACCGGGGATCACCTGCATCATCGGGGTTTCAACTTCCATAAACCCGCGCTCCACCATGAAACGGCGGATACCAGACATGATCTGCGAACGCACGCGGAACGTATTGCGCGATTCGTCGTTGGCGATCAGATCCAGATAGCGTTGGCGATAACGGGTTTCCTGATCCGCCAGACCGTGGAATTTGTCCGGTAGCGGGCGCAGCGCCTTGGTCAGCAAACGCAGTTCAGTACAATGGATGGAAAGCTCACCGGTCTTGGTTTTGAACACCTTGCCGCGCGCGCCCAGAATATCGCCCAGATCCCATTTTTTGAACTGTTCGTTGTAGATGCCTTCCGCCAGATCGTCACGCGCCACGTACAGCTGAATGCGGCCACCCACATCCTGTAACGTCACGAACGAGGCTTTACCCATGATGCGGCGCGTCATCATACGACCCGCCACGACCACTTCGATGCCCAGCGCTTCCAGCTCTTCGTTTTCTTTATCGTCGTAAGCCGCGTGCAGCGCATCAGAAGTAGAATCACGGCGGAAATCATTAGGAAAAGCGATACCGTGTTCACGCAGCGCCGAGAGCTTTTCGCGGCGCGCTTTCAATTCGTTGTTCAGATCCAGCGCCTGATCGGCACCCTGTGATTGTGACTCAGCCATGTGACTTGTTATAACCCCGCTTTTAAACTTGCTTCAACAAATCGGTCCAGATCGCCATCCAGCACAGCCTGGGTATTACGCGTTTCCACCCCGGTGCGCAGGTCTTTGATTCGGGAATCATCCAGTACGTAGGAACGAATCTGGCTGCCCCAACCGATATCGGACTTGTTATCTTCCAGCACCTGCTTCTCAGCGTTTTTCTTTTGCATCTCAAACTCGTACAACTTCGCTTTCAGCTGTTTCATCGCCTGATCTTTGTTCTTGTGCTGGGAACGGTCGTTCTGACACTGGGTAACAATATTGGTGGGTATATGGGTAATACGCACCGCAGATTCGGTACGGTTAACGTGCTGTCCACCGGCACCGGAGGCGCGATATACGTCAATACGCAGATCTGCCGGGTTGATTTCGATATCAATATCGTCATCCACTTCCGGATACACAAACGCGGAACTGAATGAAGTATGGCGGCGACCACCGGAGTCAAACGGGCTCTTACGCACCAAACGGTGCACGCCCGTCTCGGTGCGCAACCAGCCAAACGCGTAGTCACCGATAATCTTGATGGTAGCCGATTTGAGACCCGCGACTTCCCCTTCAGACTCTTCAATCACTTCGGTCTTGAAGCCTTTGCTCTCTGCCCAACGCAGGTACATGCGCAGCAGCATGCTGGCCCAGTCTTGCGCTTCCGTGCCGCCGGAGCCGGATTGAATATCGAGGTAGCAGTCGGCGCTGTCGTATTCGCAGGAGAACATGCGGTGGAACTCGAGCTGTGCCAGCTTGGCTTCCAGCGCGTCCACTTCAATGATGGTGTCGTTGAACGTCTCTTCGTCGTCCTCTTCCACCGCCAGTTCGAGTAGGCCGGAAACGTCTTCCAGTCCCTGTGTCATCTGATCGATGGTATCGACGATCGCTTCCAGCGAGGAGCGCTCTTTGCCCAGCGCTTGTGCACGCTCAGGTTCATTCCAGACGTCGGGCTGTTCCAGCTCGGCGTTTACTTCTTCCAAGCGTTCTTTCTTGGCATCATAGTCAAAGATACCCCCTCAGAACAGCTGTCCGGTCAGACAGGTCCTGAATGCGGTTTTTTACCGGATTAATTTCAAACATGATTAGCGTCTTACATTAGCCGTCAAACGACGGAGAAAAAATGGATATAAACGAACGATTCTAGCGGAATATACGCCAGTTTTACAGCCGTCTGGCGCAATTTTACCCCTACGAGCGATGACTCGCTACACCGGCCACAAATGCTGTATCAACAATTGCACGCTGCGTTTACCGCGAAATTCGTTAACCTCAAGGCGGTAGGCCAGTTCCGCCTCACGAATGCTGCTGTCGGGCCAGCAGCGGGTATCCACATTAAACGCGATACCGTCCAGCAGTGGCCCGCCATTAACCGGCTCCACCATCAGCTTCAAATGGCGCTCTTTCAACAGTTTCTGCTGCAAGATACGAAAACGCCCATCAAACGTGGGTTCAGGAAACGCTTGTCCCCACGGTCCGGCATCGCGCAGCATCTCTGCCGTCACCAGATTCAGTTCGGTTTGTATCAATTCACCGTCCGACCAGATAACCCCTTCCAGATGCGATTCATCCAGCCACTCTCCGACCAGTTCAGCAAAGCGCTCACGGAAGGTATCAAACTGATGTTCTTCCAACGATAGTCCAGCCGCCATCGCGTGACCGCCAAATTTAACCATCATCCCCGGATAGCGAGTATCCAGGCGTTCCAGAGCATCGCGCAAATGCAGACCGGGTATTGAACGGCCAGACCCCTTGAGCCCCCCTTCGCCCGCTGGTGCGAACGCAATCACTGGTCGATGAAAACGCTCTTTAAGCCGTGATGCCAAAATACCGACCACGCCCTGATGCCATTCGGGATGGTACATCACCAATCCCAGCGGCAGTTGTTCAAGGCCGTGTTCCAGCTTTTCGCACAGTTGCATGGCTTCCGCCTGCATCTCTTGCTCGATTTCACGCCGCGCCAGATTGAGAGCATCCAGATCGCTGGCCTGCATCCGCGCGTCGACGATGTCATCACACAGCAGCAGCGCCACGCCAATCGACATATCATCCAAACGCCCTGCCGCATTCAGGCGTGGTCCAATCGCAAAGCCCAGATCGCTGGCTACCAGTTGGCTGGCATCGCGGTTGGCGATTTCCAACAAGGCGCGAATGCCAGGGCGACATTTACCGGCACGAATGCGATTCAGCCCTTGCGATACCAGTATACGGTTGTTGGCATCGAGTGGCACCACGTCGGCCACTGTGCCTAGCGCCACCAAATCGAGCAGTTCCGCCAGTTTTGGTTCCGCCAATCCTTTTTGGCTAAACCAGCCGCTGTCGCGCAGACGCACAAACAGCGCCATCATCAGGTAAAACGCCACGCCGACGCCGGCCAGCGATTTAGAAGGAAAGGCACAGTCGCACAAATTGGGGTTAATTATCGCATCAGCGGCGGGCAACGTTTCCCCCGGCAGGTGATGGTCAGTCACCAACACCTGAATACCACGATGGTGCGCATCATCCACGCCGGCATGGGATGAAATACCGTTATCCACCGTCAGGATCAGCTCTGCGCCCAGCTTCTCGGCCTGCACCACCACTTCCGGGCTCAGGCCATAGCCATCTTCAAAACGGTTCGGCACCAGATAGGTCACCTGGCTACCGCCCATGCTGCGCAGTGCCAGCACGGTAAGCGCGGTGCTGGTCGCGCCATCGGCGTCAAAATCACCGACGACGACGATGCGCCGTTGTTCTGCCAGCGCCTGTTGCAACAACACTACCGCGTCGTCAATGCCATCGAGCAGGCGATAATCGAGCAGGCCGCGTAGGCTGCGATCCAATTCCTGCCCCCCGGTGACACCTCGCTGCGCGTACAGACGGCGTAGTAACGGAGGAAGCGTTGCGGGAAGTCCACTGCCTTCCGCCAGCGGACGCCGGCGGAGTATGGTTTTTAATTCCACTTTATTTTCAATTCCACTGCGTGACGGCGTGCATTACACGTTATCGCTTTTAATGGGGCAACCTGACAACAATTTATTCGCCCGGCTTAGCCGCAGCACGATGCGCGTTCAGCATGGCTAACATCTCTTTCGGTGCCTGATAACCCGGAACCACGGTGCCGTCCTCCAGCACAATCGCTGGCGTACCTTGCACACCGAACTGAATACCGAGTTCATAATGCGCACCGATATTGGTCTTGCAGGTTGCCGGGGAGATAGCCTCACCGCGCGACGCGGCGTCATACACTTTGTTACGGTTAGCGGTGCACCAGATAGACTGCATGTCCTTTTCCGTCGGCGAATTCAGCCCCTGACGCGGGAAAGCCAGATAACGAACGGTAATACCCAGATCGTTATAGTCTTTCATCTGCTCATGCAGTTTGTGGCAGTAACCGCAGGTGATATCGGTGAAAACAGTAATCACATGTTTTTCCTGCGTCGCTTTGTAGACGATCATTTGATCCTGCAAGGCATCCAGTTTTCCTTTCAGAATCTGGTTGGTCACGTTCACCGGCGTGCCGCCATCCACGTCGTAGAGCTGCCCTTGCAGCAAATGTTTACCATCTTCCGTTACGTAAAGTACGCCGCTTTCCGTCAGCACCGTTTTAAGGCCAGCGACGGGCGCAGGCTGGATATCCATCTTTTCAATGCCCAGTTTGATCAGTGTCTGTTTAATCGCCACGTCGTCAGCGTGTACTGCGCTACTCGTCGCCGCGAGCAGTAAAGAAAGCGCCATTAGCCCTTTTTTCATCGTATTCAGTCCCGTTCATGATGTATTCCGCCTGTAAAGGGCGCGTTTAGCCGTCTGGCCCTTATGTCGCCTGCAATGTCAGGCGCGCGGATGATGCTGTTGATGCAACTGCTTCAGCCGTTCAGTGGCAACGTGCGTATAAATTTGCGTTGTTGAAAGATCGCTATGCCCCAACAACATCTGTACGACACGCAAATCAGCCCCGTGGTTCAGCAAGTGCGTAGCGAATGCATGGCGTAAAACATGCGGCGAAAGCCTTTCACTGTCAATGGATGCCAGCACGGCATAGTGTTTGATACGGTGCCAAAAGGTTTGGCGTGTCATCTGCTGCACCCTGGAGCTCGGAAACAGCACATCAAGCGGTTGTCCGTTCAGCAGCCAGGGCCTGCCGTGCTCGAGGTAGCGCTCCAGCCAGTAAATAGCCTCTTCCCCCAGCGGCACCAGCCGTTCTTTATTGCCTTTACCAATCACCCGTACGACGCCCTGGCGTAAACTGACATCAGCAATGGTCAGCCCCACCAGTTCCGAGACGCGTAGCCCCGTGGCATAAAGCACCTCAAGCATAGCTTTATCGCGCAGCTCAAGCGGTTCATCCACACAGGGCGCTTGCAACAACGCACTCACCTGCGCTTCGCTGAGATCTTTGGGCAAGCGCTGGGGCAATTTGGGAGAAGACAATACTGCGCTGGGGTCGTCACTACGACGTTTTTCCCGGTATAAATACTGAAAAAAGCGACGCATGGCACTCAGCAAACGCGCCGAACTGGTCGCTTTGTATCCCCCTTCCACTCGTTCGGCAAGATAAGCTTGCAGATCAAGCGCCTGCACCTGCAATAAATCACTGTCGGCACGCTCCAGCCAATCGGCCAGTGCGGTTAAATCTCGCCGGTAAGAAATCAGCGTGTTGTCAGCCAGGTTTCGTTCTAGCCACATAGCTTCAAGAAACTGTTCGATGTGTGCCCGATCCTGTGCTTGCATACGCTTCTCCTCGCTGTGCGGCGTGTAGGGTAAAACCCTAGTGTTATTATGCCCGAAGTGACAGTAAAAGGTGCAGGATCATCACCTGAATTCGCGTTGCCGATTTTTTATGCAAATTTATTTTATGCTGTATTATTCACCACTCCGCACTACAAAATAGGGTAAAGCATAACTTATATCACAGGAAGTATTTACAATCGCGCAACTCGCCAAAGCAGGCTCTGTAGTCGCTTTTGCGCTTTTTGTGCTAGGCTGTGTCCCTTAATTGCTTGAGCTATAGTATCCATCTGTTTCTACGACACTTTTGATTATGGCTCGCTACGATATTTCTGATGAAGCATGGGCAATCATTGAGCCCTTGTTGCCAACCGTTTTGACACCTCCGCGGGCCGGCCGGCCGTGGGCAGAACATCGAAAAATCTTCAACGGCATGTTCTGGATACTGTGTTCAGGCGCACCATGGCGTGATTTACCTGAACGTTACGGCCCATGGAAAACCGTTTATAACCGTTTCAATAGATGGTCAAAGTCTGGAATCATTAACTTTATTTTCAATAAGTTACCTTCATTTCTTGATGCTCATGGACTTGTTGACTGGTCAGCCACTGCGCTGGATGGCAGTAATATCCGTGCGCTCAAATGTGCAGCTGGCGCTCAAAAAAACATCTCGATATTACCAACGATAATAGCCTGGGTCGCTCACGAGGTGGTTATGGCACCAAAATCCACATGGCGACTGACGGAAGCGGCATCCCACTAAACATCGTACTGAGTGCTGGGCAGGGTCACGAAAGCCTGTTTGCGTTACGACTCCTGGACGGAATTGGCGTGCAACGCCAGAACGGCAGCATGAAGCGTCGTGGCCATGCAGTACTGGCTGACAAAGCCTACTCTGTGAATGCACTACGTATAGCAAAGCGACTTAATTTTGATTACACCATATGAACTGAAAACAAAATCTCTGTATCGCAACCACTCTCTCTTTTTTTGCTTTTTACTTGTGCCCATTTATGCTCAATTGGGTTAAGATCTGGCGAATACGTAGGCAAATACTCCACCATATACCCTGCATCGATGATGACTTGTTGAATATTATGTTTTTTGTGAAAAGTTGCATTCTCCATCACGATTACCCTGTTTTTAGGGAGTACTGGAATAAGGACTTGTGTGACCCAGGAATAGAAAACATCGCTGTTAATATTGATATCAAATAATCCGATAGCAAACAGCGTTGTGCCTAATAACGCGCCGATAACATTTGTTCTTCCCTTGGCTCCCCCGTTCTTCAGACCAAAACACCGTTGACCTTTTGGGGAATAGCCGTGAGTCCGTGGGGTATCGTGTGGAAAACCACTTTCATCAATAAAAACAATAGGCTTACCTTCTTTTTCATACTGTTGTATTTTTTGTTGAAATGCTTGCCGGGCGCTTTCGTCGGCTTTCGGATGACGTAGAGTTTTTTTATAGGTCAATCCCAGCTTTTTAAGAGCTTGCCAAATGGCCTTCTGACAAACGCCAAAAACGCTCTGCACGTTCTTTTTGGTAAGCATCTGGATATAGCCAACCGACTTAAAAATGATTACAGCCAATGCCCTGATATGTGGCAAAAAATACAGCTAATTGTTATCAAAATAATGTCGCTTGGCTATATCGATTTCATCAATTTCCCCGTTGAGGTAAATATACTGGCTGTGAAGTCTGCTCAGAACCCTTGCCAGATAAGGTGGGAAGTAATTTTCTTCCAGCACCGCGGCCAGACGCCGTATCACGGCAATACCGCGAGGCAGACTGACACCAAACTCCAGTAAAAAAGCATGCATCTGGTTGGTGGTTTTAACGCGTTGCCGTATCAGCGAGCCACGGACCCGATGTAGGACAGCCATTGCCTGCTGGTCTTCCGTGCGGGGGTTTACAAAGCGCATGGAGGGCCGGGAAGCTGCTTCGCAGATAGCTTCTGCATCAACAAAATCGTTCTTGTTACTCTTAACAAAAGGGCGAACGAACTGTGGGGAAATCAACTTTGCCTCACTGCCTAAATCAGCGACTCGGCAAGCCATGAAGTGTGCACCGCCGCAGGACTCCATCACCACGGTCGCCGCCTTGCAGAATGCAAGAAAATGAATCAGCTGAGTGCGGGAAAACTTTTTACGCAGCAGCGCATGACCTTTTTCGTTCTGACAGTGAACGTGGAAGGAATGTTTACCGAGATCGATACCAATAAGCGTAACGTTTTGCATGATGTGTACTAGCTCAGACCTGATCTGACAGTTACCGATTATTTATACAGGTGGGTGTCTGTCAGATTACATCTGGTTCAGATTCTTTTCTACCCAGCTCCGTTTTCCATCGAGTAAAGTGGCCATCGGCGTACGCCCGCAGCACATTTTTCCCTGATGAGTTCGCTCATTATTGTAATGCCACAACCAGTTGTCCAGATCTACCTGCAGACTTTCCAGGTCTCCATATAACTTCTTGCGGAACGTAACCTGATAAAAATCCTGCAAAATGGTTTTATGGAAGCGCTCGCAGATGCCGTTCGTCTGCGGAGACATCGCCTTCGTTTTCGTATGCTCGATATCGTTGATAGCCAGATAAAGCTGATAATCATGCTGCTCCACTTTACCACAGTACTCCGTACCCCTGTCGGTCAGTATTCTCAGCACCGGCAGTCCCTGAGCCTCGTAGAACGGGAGTACGCTATCATTGAGCAGGTCGGCGGCGGTGAGCGGTGTTTTATTCGTATACAGCTTGCAGTGTGCCACTTTCGAGTACGTATCCACGAACGTCTGCTGGTAGATACGGCCCACCCCCTTCAGATTGCCCACGTAGAAGGTGTCCTGTGAGCCCAGATACCCGGGATGTGCCGTCTCGATTTCACCGCAGGCCTCATCATCGTGCGCCTTCTTCTCCAGGGCTGCGATTTGAGCGTCGGTAAGGACAATGCCTTCTCTGGCGACCTTTTCCTCAAGCGCCTTCAGGCGTTTACGGAAGTTCTCCAGGTCGTGTCGTTGCCAGATGGAGCGCACGCCGCTGCCGGAGATAAACACGCCTTTTTTACACAGCTCATTACTGGTCCGGTGCTGCCCATGGGGCGGGAACTCAATAGCATAATCAACAACCGTGCGTTCAGTGGCTTCGTCGGCGCGGTTCTTCAGGTTCGGAACCCGGCGGTTCTGGTTAACCAGCGCATCAATGGCGCCTTCAGCAGCCAGTTCCTGATAACGGTAAAATGTATCGCGTGACACGCCCATGCTCTTGCAGGCTTTTGATACGTTACCGAGTTCTTCGGCGAGATTGAGCAGGCCGGCTTTGTGTTTGATAATGGGATTGTTAGTATGAAGCATGAGAGTTACCTCGCGTTTTGTTTAAGGATTAGACACCCATATCAAAACCGGTAACTCTCAACCTTTCAAGGTCCAGTGTCAGATCTAGTCGCGACTAATACACATGATGATCCCCTTCAGAAAGAAAAACACCCTGTTAGCGTACCGCTCACAGGGTGGGGGTGACCATCTCTCATTAAGGCCGCTGACGCGGCCTTTTTGTGAATTGCATGTAAGAACTACTCCTTGGGAGAGGCGTTCTCAACTCTGCTTTTGAGCTTTTGCCCTGGACGGAAGGTGACCACCCTGCGCGCCGTAATCGGAATATATTCACCCGTTTTAGGGTTACGTCCCGGCCGTTGGTTCTTGTCGCGCAGATCGAAATTACCAAACCCCGATAACTTTACCTGCTCACCATTTTCCAGAGCACGGCGAACTTCTTCAAAAAAGAGTTCGACGAGTTCTTTGGCATCCCGTTTACTCAGCCCGAGCTTTTCAAACAGGTATTCTGACATTTCAGCTTTAGTAAGCGCCATAGGTTCAATCCCTCAAGGATGCTTGGAATCGCTGTTTTAGTGCCTCTACGCATTGTGATACGGTAGCAGCAATATCCTCTTCTGCCAGTGTACGAGAGGTATCTTGCAATACCAGACTGATCGCCAGGCTCTTATACCCTTCTTCCACGCCCTTGCCTCGGTACACGTCAAACAAGTTTACGCCAACCAACTGATTTGCGCCAACTTTCTTACATTCTGACAAAACTTCGCCTGCCGAAACGTTTTCTGCTACCACAACCGCGATATCACGACGGTTCGACGGGTAGCGAGAAATTTCGCTCGCATCAGGAAGCACGCGGTTTGCGACCTTGTTCCAGCTCAATTCGAACACTACAGTACGGCCATTCAGATCCAGCTTACGTTCCAGCTCTGGATGGATTACGCCAATGAAACCAACCGGTTCCCCTGCCAGATAAATCGCTGCGCTCTGGCCCGGATGCAACGCCGGATGTGATTCGGCTTTGAACTCAATTTCCGAAAATTTACCTGTTAGTGACAGTAGCGCTTCCAAATCGCCTTTAAGATCATAGAAGTCAACCGTCTGACGCGCCAGATCCCAATGTTCATCATAGCGATTCCCGGTAATCACGCCAGCTAACATAAGATCCTGACGAATACCGAGTTTATCCTGACTATCAGGAACGAATCTTAAACCGCTTTCAAAGAGGCGCAGACGGCTCTGCTGGCGGTTTTGGTTATACACCACCGCCCCAAGCAAACCGCTCCACAGCGACAGACGCATTGCTGACATTTCGGTGGAAATCGGGCTTGGCAGAATCAGCGCTTCTTCACCAGGATGAATCAGCGATTGCACTTTAGGATCGACAAAGCTATAGGTAATCGCTTCCTGATAACCGCGGTCAACCAACAGCGTTTTCACGCGCTTGAGCGAAAGCGCCGCTTCACGGTGCGATGTCATGGTGAGCGGCGCATGGGTCGGGATATTGGGAATATTGTTGTAGCCGTAAACACGGGCAACCTCTTCCACCAGATCCTCTTCAATCTCCATGTCAAAACGCCAGCTCGGTGCTACGGCAGTCCAGCCTGCATCAGTGCGTACCACGCTGCAACCGAGGCGAGTCAGGATATCACTTACCTGTTCGTCTGGGACGACATGCCCAATCAAACGGTCCAGTTTTTCTCTGCGCAGCGTAATGGTTGCACGGGCAGGTAAATGAGCGTCATTGGTTACATCAATTACCGGCCCGGCATTACCACCGCAAATACTCAGCAGCAGTTGGGTCGCACGTTCCATCGCGTTGTATTGCAACGCAGGATCGACACCACGTTCGTAACGGTGCGAGGCATCGGTATGCAAGCTGTGACGGCGCGCACGCCCGGTGATTGCCAGCGGATTGAAATAGGCACACTCGAGCAGCACGTTACGGGTTTCACCGTTAACCCCAGAGTGTTCACCGCCGAAAATACCGCCCATTGCCAGCGCTTTGTTGTGATCGGCAATGACTAGGGTGTCAGCATTCAACGTCGCTTCATTACCATCCAGCAGCGTCAGGGTTTCACCTTCTTGTGCCAGACGCACCACAATACCGCCGTCTAAGCGATCCAGATCGAAAGCGTGCATCGGTTGCCCTAACTCCAGCAGCACGTAGTTGGTCACATCCACCACGGCATCGATTGAGCGGATACCGCAACGACGCAACTTCTCGCGCATCCACAGCGGCGTTGCCGCCTTCACATCAATACCTTTCACCACGCGTCCCAGATAGCGCGGGCAAGCGTCAGACGCCTCTACGCGGATCGGGAAAGTATCGGAAACCGTTGCGGCGACCGGCGTAATGTCCGGTGCCGTCAGCGGCAGTTGGTTCAGCACCGCAACATCACGGGCTACGCCAATGATACTCAAGCAGTCGGCACGGTTAGGCGTCACGCTGATTTCGATGGCGTTATCATCCAGCCCGAGATAGGCACGGATGTCAGTGCCGATCGGCGCATCGAGCGGCAATTCGATAATGCCGCTGTGGTCTTCAGAAATGCCCAGTTCGGAGAACGAGCACAACATCCCTTCAGAAGGTTCACCGCGCAGCTTGGCGGCCTTGATTTTGAAATCGCCCGGCAGCACAGCACCAATCGTTGCAACAGCAACGCGTAGCCCCTGACGGCAGTTGGGTGCGCCACACACAATATCCAGCAGACGTTCACCGCCTACGTTAACTTTGGTAACGTGCAGCTTATCGGCATTGGGATGCTGGCCGAATTCAACGACTTCGCCGACGACCACACCATGAAACGCCCCCGCAACTGCCTCAACGCCATCCACTTCCAGGCCGGCCATGGTAATTTGTTCTGACAGTTCGTCACTGCTGATCGCCGGGTTAACCCACTCGCGCAGCCAATGTTCACTGAATTTCATAATGCTGTACCCGCCTTACTTAAACTGTTTGAGGAAGCGAAGAGCGTTTTCGAAGAATGCGCGCAAATCGATTACGCCATAGCGCAACATGGTCAGACGCTCCATCCCCATACCAAACGCGAAACCGGAGTACACTTCCGGATCGATGCCAACGTTATGTAATACGTTAGGGTGCACCATGCCGCAGCCCAGCACTTCAAGCCATTTGCCGTTTTTACCCATCACATCCACTTCTGCGGACGGTTCAGTAAATGGGAAATAGGACGGGCGGAAGCGCACCTGCAAATCTTCTTCAAAGAAGTTACGCAGGAAATCGTGCAGCGTGCCTTTCAGGTTGGTAAAGCTGATGTTTTTATCCACGATCAGACCTTCCATTTGATGGAACATCGGCGTATGGGTTTGGTCGTAATCGTTACGATAGACGCGGCCTGGCGCGATGATGCGGATCGGCGGCTGTTGTTTTTCCATGGTGCGAATTTGCACCCCCGACGTTTGGGTACGCAGCAAACGCGTAGCATCAAACCAAAAGGTGTCATGATCGGCACGCGCAGGGTGGTGCCCCGGAATATTCAACGCATCGAAGTTGTAATAAGCATCTTCGATTTCCGGCCCAGTGGCTACCGAGAAACCCAACTCACCGAAGAAGGTTTCGATACGATCGATGGTACGAGTGACCGGATGCAAACCGCCGTTTTCCATGGTGCGTCCCGGCAGGGAAACATCGATGGTTTCTGCTGCCAGACGGGCGTTCAGCACCGCCGACTCAAACGTTTGTTTGCGGACGTTCAGCGCTTCTTGCACATCCTGCTTCGCCTGGTTGATGACTGCACCCGCCGCAGGGCGTTCGTCTGCGGGCAAATCGCGTAGCGATGTCATTTGCAGGGTTAAATGCCCTTTTTTGCCTAGGTATTCGACACGCACATTATCCAGCGTCGCAATATCCTGAGCCGCGTCTATGGCTGTTCTGGCATTCGCTACCAGCTCTGCGAGATGTGGCATTGCATTCCTCTTCTTCTGCCTGTATGGCCAGTTATCATGATTAGAACCAAACGCAAATAGGGATAGGAGCCGCTCTCACGATCAGCTTCCTCCCACACCACCGTACATACGGATCCGTATACGGCGGTTCAGTTATAGCCAACCGACATTATTTTGATAACAGCCAGCTATGCTTTTTTGCCGCATATCAGGGCATCTGTTGTAATCATTTTTAAGTCGGTTGGCTATATGTTAATCGTCGCCCACCTTATATATCCGGCAGGCCCATTTCTCTGAACAGTCTATTTGGTAGGGCTATGCACAGCGCTGGTAACTGACTGATCCGCCATTGCTTGTGACAACTGCCCACTATCTGGGCTGCAAGGTCCTTACCGACCCCTCTCACCCTGAGCTCGCTATAACGAGTCCGCCCTTTCTTCCACTGTTTCCACAGCAGACTGCGCAACCTCCTTCTTACCCACCCCAGCAGGTTGCGCGTCAGTGACGGTAACTCGTTCAGACTGCGGCCTTTGCTGCGCCCGGTTATCTCTCTCAGGCGGGATTTAGCCCGTCTTATCGACTCCGGGGCAATGAGGATCCACGCTCTCCCTTTGCCGGAGCTGATGCTGTAACCCAGGAACTTACGTTCGCACGGTGGCGACACCGCACTTTTCCGCTCATTAACCTTCAGTTTCAGTCTCTTCTCCAGCCAGTGGGTGATGCTTTCCTTCACACGTTTACCGGCTCTTTCGCTTCTGACGTAGATATTGCTGTCGTCTGCGTAGCGGACGTGCTTCAGGCCACGCTTTTCAAGCTCGCGATCCAGTTCATCCAGCAACACATTCGACAACAGGGGCGACAACGGACCACCCTGCGGTGTGCCTTCCATCTGTGGGCTGACCAGCCCTGCCTGCATGATTACAGCATTCAGGAAGGCCCGGATAAGCTTTAACACCCGCTTATCCGTTATCCGCTTTGCCACCCGGCTCATCAGTACATCGTGGTTTACCCGGTCAAAGAATTTTTCGAGGTCGATGTCCACCACCCAGTGGTTGCCTTCTTCCACGTATCTCTTTGCTCGCTTCACCGCATGATGCGCTGACCTGCCAACGCGGAACCCATAGCTGCTTTCACTGAAGGTCGGATCCCACTGGCTTTGCAGCACCTGCATCACTGCCTGCTGGATGAACCTGTCCATTACCGTCGGGATTCCCAGTTGTCGGGTTCCTCCCCCGGGTTTCGGTATGTCCACCCTGCGGACGGGCTGAGGTTTGTATCTGCCAGCCAGCAGGTTACTCCGCAGTTCCGGCCACTGGTGTTTCAGATGGTCGGGGAGTTCGCTCACGCTTATTCCGTCCACACCCGGCGCGCCTTTGTTGGCTTTTACTCTTTTCAGCGCCTGCTTCAGATTTTCTTGGTTGAGGATAACCTCCATGAGACTATCCCCGGACGACGGGCTTTCCCGCTCCGGTTGTGTCTGGACGGTTTCAGCCCCTGATGGGGCAGGAGTCGGGGCTTCACCCCTTCTGCTCTCATCGGGGTCGCATTGCGTTTTTTGCTGCATGACCGTTCAGAACCTCCGGCGATACTCGCCACTCATCACTGTTCGGGCCTTCAGGTTTCCCCTACTATGCCCTCTGCTGACTTCTGCATAGCGATCAGCGCACCTCACGATGAGCTCAGTCCTGAATGCAGGACGCTATGCAGACCTCCCGGGGTAAGCCCGACCGCCTTCACCACACACCTGCCTGATTTACTCACTCGACCCTTGATGGTTATGGCCTTCGCGATCATATGCTCGCTCTGCCGATCGGATGAGCCTTGTATCAGGTTTCTGTTCGTCAGGTCATGGCTTTGCTCCACGCTTCCTTCAGACCCCACCTCGCGATGACGCCCTTGCACTTCGCTAGTCCTTCGCCACCATCAGGCTGTACAGGGGACTTTCACCCCCAAGCTGTCGGGCATGCCCGGCACACATAAAAAAGCCTCCCGGCGGGAGGCTTCAAGCGCTATTTTTCGTTTCTTTTCTTACGCGCAAAGCCTGAGATCAGGTGCTAAAGTAAAAAAAGAAACGGAAAATAGCAGTAGTCATACTTGCGTTACCTTAATGTCAATACGCTTGCGCGTCATCAGTGTCGATGTTTATCGCCAACAGCCTATCGGCGGGCACGTTTACGGTAAAAATGTTACTACAAACAGCACTGTCTTATTGGAAATCGACCCGGATAAAAAGTCAATCACAACCGTTATGGATATCGCTCAATGTGACAGAAAGGACACACTGATTGCTCCTTAAACGAAAAGAGGGAGCAACGCTCCCTCTTTCCACTGACTTACGCCAGGGCTGCTTTCGCTTTTTCAACCAGTGCAGAGAATGCCACTTTGTCGAATACGGCGATATCAGCAAGAATCTTACGGTCGATTTCAACAGAGGCTTTTTTCAGGCCGTTGATGAATTTGCTGTAAGACAAGCCATTTTGGCGAGCTGCTGCATTGATACGTGCAATCCACAGCTGGCGGAATTGACGTTTACGTTGACGACGGTCACGGTAAGCGTACTGACCAGCTTTGATTACTGCTTGGAAGGCAACACGATAAACGCGCGAACGGGCACCGTAGTAACCTTTCGCTTGTTTCAGAATTTTCTTGTGACGTGCACGAGCAACCACACCACGTTTTACGCGAGCCATATGCTCTCTCCTAACGTCTTATTCTTGATTCAAAAAGGTTACTTATGTGTACGGCAAACATGCGACAACCAAGCCCAGATCCCCTTTGGAGACCATACCCTTCGGACGCAGATGACGTTTACGTTTAGTCGCTTTTTTGGTCAGAATATGACGCAGGTTAGCATGCTTACGCTTAAAACCACCTTTGGCGGTCTTTTTAAAGCGTTTAGCGGCACCACGTACTGTTTTGATCTTTGGCATGTTAATTTCCACTTCGCATTGTTGATATAATGAATCAGCTAAGGCGAACAAAACCCGCGCGATGCGGACACAGCACGGGTTCTATTACTTGAATGCCTTACTGTTTCTTCTTCGGTGCAAGCACCATGATCATCTGGCGGCCTTCGATCTTCGTAGGGAAGGATTCGACCACTGCCAGTTCACTCAGATCGTCACGAACACGGTTAAGCACTTCGATACCAATCTGTTGGTGCGCCATTTCACGTCCGCGAAAACGCAGGGTGATTTTGGCCTTGTCACCGTCTTCCAGAAAGCGAACCAGGTTGCGTAGTTTAACCTGATAGTCGCCATCATCGGTACCAGGACGGAATTTGATTTCCTTAACCTGGATAACTTTTTGTTTCTTCTTCTGTTCCTTGGTGGCCTTACTCTTCTCGTAGAGGAACTTGCCGTAATCCATGATTCGGCAAACCGGCGGCTCGGCGTTAGGACTGATTTCAACTAAATCAACACCTGCTTCCTCGGCTTTCTCTAACGCTTCATTCAGACTGACAATGCCAATCTGCTCGCCATCGACGCCTGTTAGACGTACTTCTTGCGCGCGAATTTCTCTATTGATGCGATTAGGACGCGCCGGCTGAACTCGTTTTCCGCCTTTTATACCTTATTCCTCCAACTGATGAAGACTACGGCTGCGAATTTCTTGTTGCAGCTGCTTGATCACTTCGTTAACGTCGATGCTTCCCAAATCTTTGCCGCGACGGGTGCGAACTGCCACTTTGCCCGCTTCAACCTCTTTATCACCGCAAACAAGCATATAGGGAACACGTCGCAAAGTGTGCTCGCGGATTTTAAAGCCTATTTTCTCATTTCTCAAGTCCGCTTTTACACGAATACCTGCATCTTGCAGTTTTCGCGTCAATTCACTGACATATTCGGACTGTCCATCGGTGATATTCATCACCATAGCTTGCACCGGCGCCAACCAAGTTGGGAAGAATCCGGCGAACTCCTCGGTAAGAATACCGATGAAGCGCTCCATGGAGCCCAATATGGCGCGGTGAATCATCACCGGCACTTGGCGCTCGTTACTTTCGCCCACGTAAGAGGCGTTTAAACGGCCCGGCAGTGAAAAGTCGAGCTGCACCGTACCACATTGCCAGGCGCGATCCAAACAATCATGCAAAGTAAATTCAATTTTCGGACCATAGAATGCTCCCTCACCCTGCTGATCATCAAACGGAATCCCGTTCTCTTTCAGCGCAGCCGCCAAATCGTGCTCAGCGCGATCCCACATCTCATCGCTACCGATGCGCTTTTCAGGGCGGGTGGAAAGCTTAACGACGATTTTTTCAAAGCCGAAGGTGCTGTACATGTCGTACACCATCTTGATACAGCTATTCACTTCTGCACGAACCTGTTCTTCGGTACAGAAGATATGGGCGTCATCCTGCGTAAATCCGCGCACACGCATCAACCCATGCAGCGAGCCTGACGGTTCGTTGCGGTGGCAACTGCCGAATTCGGCCATGCGCAGCGGCAAATCGCGGTAAGATTTTAACCCCTGATTGAAAATCTGCACATGCCCCGGGCAGTTCATCGGCTTGATGCAATATTCCCGGTTCTCTGACGAAGTGGTGAACATGGCTTCTTTGTAGTTTTCCCAGTGCCCGGTTTTTTCCCACAGCACGCGGTCCATCATAAAGGGCCCTTTCACTTCCTGATACTGGTACTCTTTGAGCTTCATGCGCACAAAAGCTTCCAGTTCACGGAATACCGTCCAGCCATCGTTGTGCCAGAACACCATGCCTGGTGCTTCTTCCTGCATATGATACAGGTCGAGCTGTTTGCCAATTTTACGGTGATCGCGCTTGGTGGCTTCTTCCAGACGCTGCAAATAGGCACCCAACTGTTTCTTGTCTGCCCAAGCCGTACCGTAGATACGCTGTAACATCTTGTTTTTGCTATCGCCACGCCAATAAGCACCCGAGGTTTTCTGCAATTTGAAATGATGGCAGAAACGCATATTGGGCACATGCGGACCACGACACATGTCGATGTATTCTTCGTGGTGATACAAGCCGGGACGATCGTCGTGGCTGATGTTTTCATCCAGAATGGCGACCTTATAGGTCTCGCCACGCGCAGCGAAGACATCACGCGCTTCCTGCCAACTGACCTTTTTCTTGATAACGTCGTAATCTTTGTCGGTCAGTTCATACATGCGTTTTTCAAGCAGATCGATATCTTCCTGCGTCAGCGTGCGATCTAAATCAACGTCATAGTAAAAACCATTATCGATGACCGGGCCGATCGCCATTTTGGTATCCGGCCACAGTTGCTTAATGGCGTGTCCCAACAGATGCGCACAAGAGTGGCGCAGGATCTCCAGCCCCTCTTGATCCTTGGCGGTAATAATCGCCAATTGTGCATCAGAGTCGATCAGATCGCTGGCATCCACCAGTTCACCGTTAACGCGGCCCGCGATACAGGCTTTCGCCAGACCCGGACCAATATCCAGTGCCACATCAAAAGGAGAAACGGCACGATCATATTGACGCTGACTTCCATCAGGAAGCGTAATAACAGGCATTCT
The DNA here is from genome assembly GCF_050472005.1 of Symbiopectobacterium sp. RP. Taxonomy (NCBI): domain Bacteria; kingdom Pseudomonadati; phylum Pseudomonadota; class Gammaproteobacteria; order Enterobacterales; family Enterobacteriaceae; genus Symbiopectobacterium; species Symbiopectobacterium sp. RP. The sequence continues at coordinate 1,039,490 of NZ_JBGOGS010000002.1, forward strand.
AGTTCCCTTATTCGCAGTGGTGACCCACACGAAAGATCACATACGAAAATGAATTCATTTAGTTTTCAAAATATTGTGTAACCATCTAACCAACCGTCGTTAAATTGGTACACTTGGCACAAAATCAAAACCCCACGAAACGTGGGATTAGTGACAAACTTCATGCTACCACCATTGGCAGGGATGAACCAGTCACTTACCACGTCCGTTAGTGCGTCAAATAACCGCTATTTTCCCACTTGTCATAACGTGTTTGTCTTACCGGTCACAAATTGCCCTACCATTATCATGGTCATGACCTCGTTTTGTTAAGCAGAACACTTTACTTAACTAAAGTCATCGGTACTCTTCAACCACTATTGGTGCCTGAAATTGGCCCCAACAGACAGATTATTTTATACATTTACACACAAATACACTGATAAGAATACTGAGGATGAAACCATGAAAATGAAGTTCATACCCATTGTTGTGGCAAGCCTTTTCGCTGTGGCTGTTCACGCTGTCGATGGTGCCATCAAAGATGGTACATACCGCGCTGAAACCGTTAATTTCGATGATAAAGGGTGGAAACCGTTTGTAGAAGTGACTTACAAAGACGGAAAAATTGCCGCCGTAAAATTTGACTACAACAGCCAAAAAGACGGTCATCTGAAAACCACTGATGTGGAATATAATAAGAAGATGAAGGCTGCAACAGGTGCGAACCCAGAGGAGTATACAGTCAAACTGGCTCAAGGATTGGTTGAAAAACAAAATCCAGAAAACGTTGATGGTGTATAGCTAAACGACTTAATTTTGATTACATCATTTAAATGAGCTATTCAATTGATTTTAAAGGTAAAGTGATATCTACACGGGAAGAAGAAGGGTTGAGTATCCGAGAAACAGCGAAGCAATTTCGGATTGGCCCTGCCTCTGTATCGCGTTGGATTAATCAAATAGCGTCAAAAGCATCGACCACGCGTCAGCGAAAGATCGATAAATCCGAGTTGATAAAAGATGGGCTTTGTTGAATAAATCAGAACTTGTAACGACTGCGCCCCATACGGGTCGATTGTTACGTGATGCGAATACTGTTCGGCATTCCTAATAGCGTGATCAGGTTAAGCGCTTTGACCATGGCCATGGCTTCACCCACCTGACCATCGTAGTCTCTCAGACTTAGATGACCACCCAGAAGCCTTTTGAACCGGAACATGGCCGTTTCAGCCACTGAGCGCCGGTGATAGCCCACTTTCTTTTTCCAGATATCGTTACTACCGCTAATGCGCTGATTTGCAACAGCGGGGTTACGCTCGTGGTAGCGATCTTGCCAATATTGCGCCCCCCTTCGTGGCGGGATAAGCGGCCTTATTTTCTTCCTCACCAGAGCATCATAGCAGTAAACTGTATCCTAAGCGCCGTCAGCCGATGCCTCTCTGATTTTCCGGTGGGTCTGGTTTATCAGCGCCGGTAGAGCTTGGGCATCAGTCGTACCACTGAGTGACAAATCCGCACAGATAATCTCATGCGTCACACTGTCTACTGCCAGGTGCAGCTTACGCCATACCCTGCGTCTGTCGGCACCATGCTGCCGGACTTTCCATTCGCCTTCGCCAAAGACCTTCAGGCCGGTTCCATCAATGACCAGATGTGAGATTTCACCACGGGTTGGCGTTTTTATGCTGATGTTCACTGTCTTTGCTCGCTTGCTGAGCAGCGAATAGTCTGGACAATGGAGCGACAATTCCTGGGTCACACAAGTCCTTATCCCAGTACTCCCTAAAAACAGGGTAATCGTGATGGAGAATGCAACTTTTCACAAAAAACATAACATTCAACAAGTCATCATCGATGCAGGGTATATGGTGGAGTATTTGCCTACATATTCGCCAGATCTTAACCCCATTGAGCACAAATGGGCACAAGCAAAAAGCAAAAAAAGAGAGAGCGGTTGCGATACAGAGATTTTGTTCTCAGTCCATATGGTGTAATCAAAATTAAGTCGCTTGGTCGCTTGGCTATAACTGGTGCCACCCACTCCAGCGAAGATTTTGTCGTGCTGGCGAATGCGGCAATTGCCAATGCAAAAGCAGGCAAGACCGACGTAGCGAAAGTCGAATAATACCTCACTGCACTTCATCGCCGGCGTTGACATGATGACACCGGCGATGAGAAGAAAACCCGCTTAATCCTGCTATTCTTTCACGCCATGCGCCAGCATTTCAGCCACTTTACGACGCTGAGACAGGTAAAAACCCAGCCAGATAAGGCCCACCCAAACCGGGATTAACAACACAGAAATCCGGATACCTGGAGTCATTAGCATGATGACCAGAATGGCAGCTAGGAAAAGTAAACACAGGTAGTTGCCATATGGATAAAAAATCGCCTTGAAATTGGCCAGTACGCCGCGCTGGTCCATCGCGCGGCGAAAACGCAGATGCGCCACACAAATCATGATCCAGTTAATCACCAGCGTTGATACCACCAACGCCATCAGGAGCTCAAAGGCCTTGCCGGGCATAACATAGTTAATCAGCACACCAATCGAGGTCGCCAGCGCAGAAAGCGCAATGGACCGGACTGGTACACCGCGCCCATTGACGCGGGACAACCAACGTGGCGCATTCCCCTGAGTGGCAAGGCCAAATAACATGCGGCTGTTGCAATAGACCCCACTGTTGTATACCGACAACGCCGCAGTCAACACCACTAGGTTCAGCACATTGGCGATAGCGTTGCTGTCCAAGGCATGGAAAATCATCACAAACGGGCTGCCGCCGCTGACCACGTTCTGCCATGGATAAAGCGACAGCAGGATACCGAGCGAACCAATATAAAAGATCAGAATGCGGTAGACGACCTGATTAGTCGCTTGCGGGATAGAACGCTTAGGATCGGCGGCTTCAGCGGCAGTGATCCCGACCAGTTCCAATCCACCGAAAGAGAACATGATCACCGCCATCGCCATCACCAGACTACTGATGCCGTGCGGAAAAAAGCCGCCATGCTGCCACAGGTTGCGTACCGTAGCCTGCTCTCCCCCCTGCCCGCTTAGCAGTAACCAGGAACCAAATCCAATCATGCCAAGGATAGCTAGGACTTTGATGATGGCAAACCAGAACTCGGTTTCACCATACACCTTCACATTCACTAGGTTGATGGCATTGATCAGTATAAAAAATACCGCCGCTGATACCCACGTGGGCACATCAGGCCACCAATATTGAATGTAGATCCCGACGGCAGTGAGTTCAGCCATGCCCACCAGGATAAACATTGCCCAGTAGTTCCAACCTGCGAGGAAACCAGCAAAGCTGCCCCAATATTTATAGGCAAAGTGGCTGAACGACCCTGCAACCGGCTCTTCAACCACCATTTCGCCCAACTGGCGCATGATCAGAAAAGCAATAATGCCCGCGACACCGTATCCCAACAGCACGGAAGGTCCCGCCATCTGAATGGTCTGCGAGATCCCTAAAAACAGCCCTGTCCCTATCGCACCGCCTAAAGCGATTAGTTGAATATGGCGATTCTTTAATCCCCGTTTTAATACCAGCTCACTCTCTACCGCCATGTTGTATTCACTTTTCCATTTGCTGTTTTTGATTATTGTACGCACATCGTCATGTTGGTTACCTGCGCTATGTAGAAGCAATACAGACGAGCGCCCAAGCTATTGCAGTCAGTCTTAGCGCTCGGGAATAACGTTGAACGCATCAAATTCTGGTGCGGATGCGGCCGATGGATGCAACACAGTTTCAGGCTCAGATGGCGTAACATCCGCAGTGGCAGGCGCTAACGACTGAAGCAACGCGGTTTGAATACGTTGCTGTTCCAAAATTTCTTGCAGCAAGCGGATCTTTGTCATTGGCACGGACACTGGCGCGATTAACAAAAAACAATACCAGCGTGGTAAACAGCACCATCAACATGATAAAAACAATCTGTAAAATATTCACAACAACCCCAACTCATACTCTCAACCCAAGCATATCCGGGTCATACTATCACTTCGTAGCCGCCCACGCCTATTACATCCTGCTCATGAACCTTCTTTCAGCAGAGACAGCCTGACGAAAAATACCTTCAAAAGTATAGCCAAGCGACATTATTTTGATAACAATTAGCTTTATTTTTTGCCACATATCAGGGCATTGGCTGTAATCATTTTTAAGTCGGTTGGCTATAAAACCCAAACGCAGAGCGGTGCGACGGTGCATTCAGGCTATCGCACTTCCACTCGTAGCGGCGATAGTGCAGTTGTTCGAAGACATAGCCCATCAGCAGAAAATGCGCTTCTGTCGCAAGTGGAGTACGCTTTAATGCAGAGGAAAAAGCGACAGAACCGACTTCGATAACACCGTTGTTCACATCAACGCGCATCAACGAGAATGTGCCCACCGCGTTATCGGTGCGTGTGTCGATAACCACATAACATTGGGTATCCTGCTGCTGTTCTACCGTGGTCAGATAAGCACGGTACTCATCCTTGTCACGAAACGGGCCGACAAACATATAGCCAAGCGATATTATTTTGATAACAATTAGCTGTATTTTTTTGGCAAATATCAGGGCATTTGCTGTAATCATTTTTAAGTCGGTTGGCTATATAGGTACAATCGCGGCCATCCGGTACGGCGGCGTAGGCGATAATATAAAGCGCATCGGCATGCCGTGCTACACTTAATGGTTCAAGCCGACAAAATCATGGTCACCCCCCATTTTTGCAACACTGATTTTTGACTAATGGTGGGCTTGCTTCAATCTATCCGGCGTCTCTGTGGGCGAGATGCCCGCGCCTCGATGAGTTCCGCGTCCGGTGAACGTGATACCCCTTGGGAACGCCCGCGCTGACCATAAAGGAAGCGCTTCGCCGACAGGTTGCCCATAGCCGTTCACATGCTCAGCCATTATTCTCATCCTCCAGATGTTAAAAAACCCACCGTCAGACAGGCTTTTTGAGAAGCAATCGTTTGTTCAGCGAAAGACGATTCAGAACGGATAATCGTGATAGCCCATCTGCTCGGAGATGTTTTTTGCTGCGTGATGCAACATGGCAACATATTCGTGCATGCTCTCTTCTGCAAAGCGAATGGTCGGGAATGAAATACTCAATCCAGCAATCACTACGCCGAAACGGTCAAAAACGGGCACAGCAATACAGCGCAAGCCTTCTTCCTGTTCTTCCTTATCTTCCCCATACCCCTGCTGGCGTACGGTATCGAGCAGAGGCAACAACTCCTCAGCGCTACCCACCGTATGCGGTGTGCTACAGGTAAACTCCACTTTGCTCAGAATTTCAACCACTTCGTCACGATCGCGCCATGCCAGCAACACTTTACCAATGGCGGTACTGTGCAGCGGGTTGCGACGACCAATGCGGGAATACATGCGCAGGTTGTACATGGAATCGATCTTGTGAATATATACGATACCATCTTCATCCAACGCACCAAGGTGCATAGTTTCTTTCGTCAGCGCGGACAATTCACGCATCTGAATATCCGCACTACGAATCAAATCTACGTTTTGCAACGCCTTGGCGCCCAGTTCGAACAACTTAAGCGTTAACGAATACTTCTCGGACTCGCCTTCCTGCGCGACATATCCCAAGGACTTCATCGTCTGTAAAAATCGGTACACTGTACTTTTAGACATCATGACGCGCTGAGAGAGTTCCGTAATACCGATCTCTCTTTCCTCACCTAATGCCTGCAAAATACCAAAAACTTTCAAAACGGACGACACGGAATCGGGCTGTTTATCTAAATTTGCAATAGCCATTTTTTTGGGTACCCTACTCAGTTTTTTTGTTTTAAAAAAATAGAACGATGGTTTTAGTATAAAGGGAACACGCTGATTATGGCAATGGAACAATAACGATAATCAAGGGACTTGCTTATTATTAAAGTTATTATACCCGTCACACTTCACATTATGGTGGCGTTAGCACCGCTCGCTTACCCGAATCACTTATCCCTATAAGCTTTTCGGACCTCACTCGTTTGCTGACGACCTTACTGCAACGCGAAATATTCAGGGCTTATTCTATTCGTCACCGGGAACATAGTGACGAATAGAAGAAACCCCATTCCGTTACCGGGATGGGGTTTTGGGGTTACTTCCAAACAGAATCAGGTACGGCAGCAAGATAAAGGGCTGGTTTGCCATCCACATCCGAGGTAAACAGGATGCGTTTATTGTCCGGCGTAAAGGATGGATGCGGGTGCGTTACCTGACGATCGCCTTCCAATATAGCCAAGCGACATTATTTTGATAACAATTAGCTGTATTTTTTTGCCACATATCAGGGCATTGGCTGTAATCATTTTTAAGTCGGTTGGCTATACAGGCTCTGGCTAACGAGCTGGCCAAAAATCTCAAAACCCCTGAGGATCTCAACCGAGCCTGTACACGAGATTGGGCTTTGTTGAATAAACATATTTTATGCTGCACCCCCGGTGAAACGACAGATCCTCGCAACGCAAAATCATGCAGTTAGGCCTCATAAGAAAACTGTAAACCTGAGGTGACAAGCATTTTCTACCAAAACTGGCTTGGCAAAACAGCATGACTCACTATTATTCAACAAAGCCATCGGCGTACGCCCGCAGCACATTTTTCCCTGATGAGTTCGCTCATTATTGTAATGCCACAACCAGTTGTCCAGATCTACCTGCAGGCTTTCCAGGTCTCCATATAACTTCTTGCCGAACGTAACCTGATAAAAATCCTGCAAAATGGTTTTATGGAAGCGCTCACAGGTGCCGTTCGTCTGCGGAGACATCGCCTTCGTTTTCGTATGCTCGATATCGTTGATAGCCAGATAAAGCTGATAATCATGCTGCTCCACTTTACCACAGTACTCCGTACCCCTGTCGGTCAGTATTCTCAGCACCGGCAGTCCCTGTGCCTCGTAGAACGGGAGTACGCGATCATTGAGCAGGTCGGCGGCGGTGAGCGGTGTTTTATTCGTATACAGCTTGCAGTGTGCCACTTTCGAGTACGTATCCACGAACGTCTGCTGGTAGATACGGCCCACCCCCTTCAGATTGCCCACGTAGAAGGTGTCCTGCGAGCCCAGATACCCGGGATGTGCCGTCTCGATTTCACCGCAGGCCTCATCATCGTGCGCCTTCTTCTCCAGGGCTGCGATTTGAGCGTCGGTAAGGGCAATGCCTTCTCTGGCGACCTTTTCCTCAAGCGCCTTCAGGCGTTTACGGAAGTTCTCCAGGTCGTGTCGTTGCCAGATGGAGCGCACGCCGCTGCCGGAGATAAACACGCCTTTTTTACGCAGCTCATTACTGGTCCGGTGCTGCCCATGGGGCGGGAACTCAATAGCATAATCAACAACCGTGCGTTCAGTGGTTTCGTCGGCGCGGTTCTTCAGGTTCGGAACCCGGCGGTTCTGGTTAACCAGCGCATCAATGCCGCCTTCAGCAGCCAGTTCCTGATAACGGTAAAATGTATCGCGTGACACGCCCATGCTCTTGCAGGCTTTTGATACGTTACCGAGTTCTTCGGCGAGATTGAGCAGGCCGGCTTTGTGTTTGATAATGGGATTGTTAGTATGAAGCATGAGAGTTACCTCGCGTTTTGTTTAAGGATTAAACACCCATATCAAAACCGGTAACTCTCAACCTTTCAAGGTCCAGTGTCAGATCTAGTCGCGACTAATACACGTTATAGCCAAGCGACAAGTCAGCGACTATTGTGTTAAACTCTTTTTGGGCTTTGTTGAATAATAGTGAGTCATGCTGTTTTGCCAAGCCAGTTTTGGTAGAAAATGCTTGTCACCTCAGGTTTACAGTTTTCTTATGAGGCCTAACTGCATGATTTTGCGTTGCGAGGATCTGTCGTTTCACCGGGGGTGCAGCATAAAATATGTTTATTCAACAAAGCCCTCTTTTTGTTGTTATCTCCTTACCTTCTTCTGAATATCTTATTTTCAATTCAAAAGCGGCTCTTTGTTCTATGATGGCTTTCCATTCTCCTCTAGCAAAAAATTTAGGATTAACTGAATATTCATTCCCTCCCTCACTAAAAACAAACTCTTTTTTTACAAGAAGAGCCAACCTATTTCTTAAGGTTCCGTCTTTAATATCTAATTGTTCTCTCATTAATTTTCTGTATCTTGTTGAAAGAGTGATATATCCATCGTAATCAAGTTTGCGAAGCATCAAAAATAACACATTTTTCAATGATTCAGGGATGCTTATAAGTGAACAGGCTTTGTTAAATAAATAGATTTTATGCTGGCAGCCCAGCGAAACGACGGATCCTCACAACGTAAAATCATGCAGTTAGGCCTCATGAGAAAAGTGTACACCTGAGATGCACAAGCATTTTCAACCAAAACTGGCATGGAAAAACAGCATGATTACCTATTATTCAACAAAGCCAAGTGAGCATATATCATTTATATACATTTTCACATATTGTGGTTCCACTGAATAACAAGATAGTGTCGTTTTTGATTCAGATATGACTTCTACGGTACTTAAATCCAAAGTTTCTCGTTTATGTTCGTAGTATGCTGTTTTTATCTTTTTTTGTTTTTGCATAAACTATGTCCAATATATGTCACGTTTTATATAGTGACATTCTACACATCTAAGTGCACCCTGTCAATGAAGTACATTTGAACTCAAAATTAAATTACAAATATCACTTTTAAAAATAATAAATGTACCTTCATGAAGGTACGTTTATACCGCCATAGCGTGATAAGACCAGGAGAATTCCCTTATGTTATCTAGCTTCGGTTATCTTTAAAGGTAAAGTGTGTCAGGGTCGCTTTGACAGAACACTGGATATTCCGCTTCCTCGCTTTGGCTGTTCGTTCCTCGTCGCTCCGCTCCTGCGGTACGCCTCAGCCAAAGACTGCGGCGAGCGGTGAAAGTTAAATAAAATCATTTAATTTATCTTGTCTTAAAACGCCACAATTTATCAATGCCGACTTTTATTCCAATTCTTGGCGTCGCCATATGTTCTGGTATGTCCGTGGTATCATAAACGCAAAAATCATGCGATTGTGTTAAATCAATCTGGTTATTATATTTTGTGATATTTAATTGCTTGCAGAGTTTACCCGGTCCATCCAAAGAAAGACGCATCGGCTTCTCTAATTCAATACCTCGAATTAAAACTGCCGCTGGAAATCCTTCACGTTCGGTCACAATATTCAGGCAATGGTACATGCCGTAAATAAGATAAACATAAGAAAACCCGGCAGCACCAAACATGACCGCTGTTCGTGGCGTGTAGCCTCGCGCGGCATGGCAGGCTGGATCATCCTGCCCTACATAGGCTTCCACTTCGTTGATAACCCCATGATACTCTGCAAACTTTAAAACTTTTCCCAGCAAATCCTTTGCTACACGAAGCGTATCGCGCTCATAAAATGAGCGAGGTAAAATAGTGTTACTCGACATCTATTAATCCATCAGTGCATTAATCTCAGCATCAGACAGCCCCGTAGACATTTTGACAATCGCTCGGTCAACGCCGTTGGCTAGGAACTGCCTTGCCATGTCAATTTTTGCTTCATGGCGGCCTTTTTCTATGCCTCTCTGTTCACCAAGATGAATACCTTCCTCACAGCCTTTCAAAATGCCTTGTTGCTCGCCCTCTTGCCGTAGCTGTTCTGCAATGGTCATCACCACCTCCCGATAATCAGCTGCTCTTTCCGCAATCTGGTGCAAAAATTGCCTTGCATCAGAAGTATTTCCTCGTTCTACAATATAACAGATTAATCCTCGAAATAGCTCAGGCTACAATACCCACTGATTGAGCAAGGACGCTATCTCCTGACTTAACTCTAGCATATCGCGGGTACGGATATGCTTCATCACCAGCTCCATCAGGGCAACGTGCCGATGCGTGACTATCTCTTCGTCCGAGATAGCAGTCACATCAACCAGCGGGAACGCCTACGTATAGACAGACTTTGCCAGTTCTGGATCAGCAAAACAATCCAGCCAATGGGTACTGTAAGGATACGGCGAGGTTTTACCTTGATAAAACAGCAGTGGTATCACCACGGGCAAGGTATCGTTGCCCTGCTCAAGATGCCGCTGCATGGCGGCGACGGCATACCTTAACAGCCTGAACGCCATCAGCTTTTCGGGGCGGCTTTGGTGTTCTATTAGAGTATAGATATACCCCATTCCCGTTCTCGTCTGCACCGAATAAAGCATATCCGAACACTGGCTACGCAGGTCTCGCTCAATAAAGCTGCCGGATTCCATCGCCAGCGTACTAAGATCACACAATTGCTGAAGTTTTTCCGGTAAATGAATTTGTAGAAAATCCCTTGCAATCGTGATATCATCAAGTAATTATTCTAAATAAACCGTCATGGTTGGAAAGCATAGCCAACCGACTTAAAAATGATTACAGCCAATGTCCTGATATGTGGCAAAAAAATACAGCTAATTGTTATCAAAATAATGTTGCTTGGCTATATCTTTTTCATCAATGCAGTATACGAGCCTGTTTAAGATTTTGTGTAAATGCCTTTCCTCAGAAGTGACTGTCAAGGCGCTCACCGAACTCGATAATAAAGCGACTCATTGCCATACGCCAGTCCTATAAGGGCATCGTCCATTTCTGTGATGCCGCCTGGATTGCCAGCCATACGACCTTCTTCACCGAGTCATCAGTCGGGAACACCTTGCGTTTCTTGATTGCATGCCGGAGCACGCTGTTCAGTGATTCTATAGCGTTCGTCGTGTAGATTACCTTGCGAAGTTCCTGAGGGTACGAGAAGAATGTCGACAGGTTGGCCCAGTTTGACTGCCAGCTCCGGCTTATCTGCGGATAGCGGTGATCCCATGTCCCACCGAACGTCTCCAGCGCCTGAAGCGCGGCCTCTTCGGTTGGAGCCTGATACACTGCTTTGAGGTCGCGTGTTTACCGCCTTATAGTCCTTCCAGGCAACGAAGCGCAGACTGTTGCGCACCATGTGCACGATGCACAACTGGATGCGGGCTTCCGGGTAGACCGTGTTGATGGCATCCGGGAACCCTTTCAGGCCGTCCACACAGGCAATGAGGATGTCAGTCAGGCCACGGTTTTTCAGTTCTGTCAGCACGTTCAGCCAGAACTTTGCGCCTTCATTTTCGGCCACCCACATCCCCAGTAGCTCTTTCTGGCCTTCGATATTGATACCCAGCGCCAGGAACACAGACTTATTGATAACGCGGCTGCCCTGCCGGACTTTCAGAACGATACAGTCAAGGTAAACAATGGGATAAACCGCATCCAGGGGGCGATTTTGCCATTCAACAACCTGCTCCATAACGGCATCGGTGACCTTCGATACCAGGGCGGGTGAGACATCCACGTCATACAGTTCTTTGAACGCAGCGGCAATTTCGCGGGTGGTCATCCCTTTGGCATACAACGATAAAATCTGGTTATCCATCCCGGTGAACCGGGTCTGGTTCTTCTTCACCAGTTGCGGTTCAAAGGAAGCATCACGATCACGTGGTGTACGCAGTTCCAGCGGACCATCGCCGGTGGTAACAGTCTTTGTGGAGTAGCCATTGCGCGTGTTAGTTCCAGATTTGGACTGGTGCTTCTCATGCTCGAGGTGATGGTTCATTTCAGCATTAAGGTGTACTAGCTCAGACCTGATCTGACAGTTACCGATTATTTATACAGGTGTCTGTCAGATTACATCTGGTTCAGATTCTTTTCTGCCCAGATCCGTTTTCCATCGAGTAAAGTGGCCATCGGCATACGCCCGCAGCACATTTTTCCCTGATGAGTTCGCTCAGTATTGTAATGCCACAACCAGTTGTCCAGATCTACCTGCAGGCTTTCCAGGTCTCCATATAACTTCTTGCCGAACGTAACCTGATAAAAATCCTGCAAAATGGTTTTATGGAAGCGCTCGCAGATGCCGTTCGTCTGCGGAGACGTCGCCTTCGTTTTTGTATGCTCGATATCGTTGATAGCCAGATAAAGCTGATAATCATGCTGCTCCACTTTACCACAGTACTCCGTACCCCTGTCGGTCAGTATTCTCAGCACCGGCAGTCCCTGAGCCTCGTAGAACGGGAGTACGCTATCATTGAGCAGGTCGGCGGCGGTGAGCGGTGTTTTATTCGTATACAGCTTGCAGTGCGCCACTTTCGAGTACGTATCCACGAACGTCTGCTGGTAGATACGGCCCACCCCCTTCAGATTGCCCACGTAGAAGGTGTCCTGCGAGCCCAGATACCCGGGATGTGCCGTCTCGATTTTACCGCAGGTCTCATCATCGTGCGCCTTACTTCTCCAAGGCTGCGATTTGAGCGTCGGTAAGGACAATGCCTTCTCTGGCGACCTTTTCCTCAAGCGCCTTCAGGCGTTTACGGAAGTTCTCCAGGTCGTGTCGTTGCCAGATGGAGCGCACGCCGCTGCCGGAGATAAACACGCCTTTTTTACGCAGCTCATTACAGGTCCGGTGCTGCCCATGGGGCGGTAACTCAATAGCATAATCAACAACCGCGCGTTCAGTGGCTTCGTCGGCGCGGTTCTTCAGGTTCGGAACCCGGCGGTTCTGGTTAACCAGCGCATCAATGGCGCTTTCAGCAGCCAGTTCCTGATAACGGTAAAATGTATCGCGTGACACGCCCATGCTCTTGCAGGCTTTTGATACGTTACCGAGTTCTTCGGCGAGAGGCTTTGTTGAATAAATAGAACTTTTGGGTAATCATCGGAGCAGATCAACACAGTTGTTTCAAAATCAGGTCTCCATGGCAAAACAAAATTTTAAAATCACCAACTGGCCCTCTTATAACAAGGCCCTCAAGCAGCGCGCTTCTCTAACCGTATGGCTAGATAAATCAGCCATTGCTGCATGGACGGAAAAAAATACTACTGAACGGTGTGGACAACCGCTCCACTACTCAGATATGGCCATCACCACAGTCCTGATGATGAAACGCGTGTTTGGCCTTTCATTGAGGGCTTTACAGGGCTTTGTTGACTCGATTTTTAAACTGATTAAATTGTCGCTCCATTGTCCAGACTATTCGCTGCTCAGCAAGCGAGCAAAGACAGTGAACATCAGCATAAAAACGCCAACCCGTGGTGAAATCTCACATCTGGTCATTGATGGAACCAGCCTGAAGGTCTTTGGCGAAGGCGAATGGAAAGTCCGGCAGCATGGTGCCGAAAGACGCAAGGTATGGCGTAAGCTGCACCTGGCAGTAGACAGTGTGACGCATGAGATTATCTGTGCGGATTTGTCGCTCAGTGGTACGACTGATGCCCAAGCTCTACCGGCGCTGATAAACCAGACCCACCGGAAAATCAGAGAGGCATCGGCTGACGGCGCTTACGATACAGTTTACTGCTATGATGCTCTGCTGAGGAGGAAAATAAGGCCGCTTATCCCGCCACGAAGGGGGGCGCAATATTGGCAAGATCGCTACCACGAGCGTAACCACGCTGTTGCAAATCAGCGCATTAGCGGTAGTAACGCTATCTGGAAAAAGAAAGTGGGCTATCACCGGCGCTCAGTGGCTGAAACGGCCATGTTCCGGTTCAAAATGCTTCTGGGTGGTCATCTAAGTCTGAGAGACTACGATGCTCAGGTGGGCGAAGCCATGGCCATGGTCAAAGCGCTTAACCTGATCACGCTATTAGGAATGCCGAACAGTATTCGCATCACGTAACAATCGACCCGTATGGGGCGCAGTCGTTACAAGTTCTGATTTATTCAACAAAGCCTCGGCGAGATTGAGCAGGCCGGCTTTGTGTTTGATAATGGGATTGTTAGTATGAAGCATGAGAGTTACCTCGCGTTTTGTTTAAGGATTAGACACCCATATCAAAACCGGTAACTCTCAACCTTTCAAGGTCCAGTGTCAGATCTAGTCGCGACTAATACAATTAAGGGCAGCTTCAACGCTGATCTTTTTCAGCAGGCGATCAAACTGGTTGAGAGCGTCAGGGGTTTTGATATTTTTGGCCAGCTCGTTAGCCAGAGCCTGTAACTGTTTTTCGTCCATAAAGTAACCCGCTTTTGATGTTGGATTGAACATATCAAAATCAGGCAATTACACAATATCGTGTACAGGCTCTCCACGCACAGCAAAAAGGGCTGTCCTCTCGGACAGCCCCTTCGCTATATTTAAAGCCTGGCAGTTCCCTACTCTCACATGGGGAAGCCCCACACTACCATCGGCGCTACGGCGTTTCACTTCTGAGTTCGGCATGGGGTCAGGTGGGACCACCGCGCTATCGCTGCCAGGCATATTCTGTTTTATCTTACCCGTCCTCACGGACCAGCAAGACCAATCTGTCTACAAGCTGAACTTCACGAGTTCTGATTCTCTACACCAACACCAAAACACCTTCGGCGTTGTAAGGTTAAGCCTCACAGGTCATTAGTACTGGTTAGCTCAATGCATCGCTGCACTTACACACCCAGCCTATCTACGTCGTCGTCTTCAACGGCCTTTCAGCGTCCTCTAGGGACAAGGGAGAACTCATCTCGGGGCAAGTTTCGTGCTTAGATGCTTTCAGCACTTATCTCTTCCGCACGTAGCTACCGGGCAATGCCATTGGCATGACAACCCGAACACCAGTGGTGCGTTCACTCCGGTCCTCTCGTACTAGGAGCAACCCCCCCCAATTCTCCAACGCCCACGGCAGATAGGGACCGAACTGTCTCACGACGTTCTAAACCCAGCTCGCGTACCACTTTAAATGGCGAACAGCCATACCCTTGGGACCTACTTCAGCCCCAGGATGTGATGAGCCGACATCGAGGTGCCAAACACCGCCGTCGATATGAACTCTTGGGCGGTATCAGCCTGTTATCCCCGGAGTACCTTTTATCCGTTGAGCGATGGCCCTTCCATTCAGAACCACCGGATCACTAAGACCTACTTTCGTACCTGCTCGAGCCGTCACTCTCGCAGTCAAGCTAGCTTATGCCTTTGCACTAACCTCCTGATGTCCGACCAGGATTAGCTAACCTTCGTGCTCCTCCGTTACTCTTTGGGAGGAGACCGCCCCAGTCAAACTACCCACCAGACACTGTCCCCAGTCCGGATTACGGACCCAGGTTAGAACATCAAACATTAAAGGGTGGTATTTCAAGGTTGGCTCCATGCAGACTGGCGTCCACACTTCAAAGCCTCCCACCTATCCTACACATCAAGGCTCAAGGTTCAGTGTCAAGCTATAGTAAAGGTTCACGGGGTCTTTCCGTCTTGCCGCGGGTACACTGCATCTTCACAGCGAGTTCAATTTCACTGAGTCTCGGGTGGAGACAGCCTGGCCATCATTACGCCATTCGTGCAGGTCGGAACTTACCCGACAAGGAATTTCGCTACCTTAGGACCGTTATAGTTACGGCCGCCGTTTACTGGGGCTTCGATCAAGAGCTTCTCCTTGCGGATAACCCCATCAATTAACCTTCCAGCACCGGGCAGGCGTCACACCGTATACGTCCACTTTCGTGTTTGCACAGTGCTGTGTTTTTATTAAACAGTTGCAGCCAGCTGGTATCTGCGACTGCGCAAAGCTTCAGGAGCAAGTCCCTACACCTCGCACAGCGTGCCTTCTCCCGAAGTTACGGCACCATTTTGCCTAGTTCCTTCACCCGAGTTCTCTCAAGCGCCTTGGTATTCTCTACCTGACCACCTGTGTCGGTTTGGGGTACGATCCAATGTTACCTGATGCTTAGAGGCTTTTCCTGGAAGCTGGGCATCTGTTACTTCAGTACCGTAGTACCTCGTCATCACGCCTCAGTGTTTAATAGCAACCCGGATTTACCAAAGTCACCCACCTACACGCTTAAACCGGGACAACCGTCGCCCGGATGACATAGCCTTCTCCGTCCCCCCTTCGCAGTAACACCAAGTACAGGAATATTAACCTGTTTCCCATCGACTACGCCTTTCGGCCTCGCCTTAGGGGTCGACTCACCCTGCCCCGATTAACGTTGGACAGGAACCCTTGGTCTTCCGGCGAGCGGGCTTTTCACCCGCTTTATCGTTACTTATGTCAGCATTCGCACTTCTGATACCTTCAGCAAACCTCACAGTTCACCTTCAACGGCTTACAGAACGCTCCCCTACCCAACAACACTAAGTGTCGCTGCCGCAGCTTCGGTGCATGGTTTAGCCCCGTTACATCTTCCGCGCAGGCCGACTCGACCAGTGAGCTATTACGCTTTCTTTAAATGATGGCTGCTTCTAAGCCAACATCCTGGCTGTCTATGCCTTCCCACATCGTTTCCCACTTAACCATGACTTTGGGACCTTAGCTGGCGGTCTGGGTTGTTTCCCTCTTCACGACGAACGTTAGCACCCGCCGTGTGTCTCCCGTGATAACATTCTTCGGTATTCGTAGTTTGCATCGGGTTGGTAAGTCGGGATGACCCCCTAGCCGAAACAGTGCTCTACCCCCGAAGATGAATTCACGAGGCGCTACCTAAATAGCTTTCGGGGAGAACCAGCTATCTCCCGGTTTGATTGGCCTTTCACCCCCAGCCACAAGTCATCCGCTAATTTTTCAACATTAGTCGGTTCGGTCCTCCAGTTAGTGTTACCCAACCTTCAACCTGCCCATGGCTAGATCACCGGGTTTCGGGTCTATACCCTGCAACTTAACGCCCAGTTAAGACTCGGTTTCCCTGCGGCTCCCCTATGCGGTTAACCTTGCTACAGAATATAAGTCGCTGACCCATTATACAAAAGGTACGCAGTCACACCCCGAAGGATGCTCCCACTGCTTGTACGTACACAGTTTCAGGTTCTGTTTCACTCCCCTCGCCGGGGTTCTTTTCGCCTTTCCCTCACGGTACTGGTTCACTATCGGTCAGTCAGGAGTATTTAGCCTTGGAGGATGGTCCCCCCATATTCAGACAGGATAACACGTGTCCCGCCCTACTCATCGAGCTCACAACCTGTGCGTCTTCGTGTACGGGACTATCACCCTTTACTGTGCGACTTTCCAGACGCTTCCACTGACACACAAGCTGATTCAGACTCTGGGCTCTTCCCCGTTCGCTCGCCGCTACTGGGGGAATCTCGGTTGATTTCTTTTCCTCGGGGTACTGAGATGTTTCAGTTCCCCCGGTTCGCCTCATGCCACTATGTATTCATGACATGATAGTGCAACGAATTGCACTGGGTTTCCCCATTCGGGTATCGTCGGTTATAACGCTTCATATCAGCTTGCCGACGCTTTTCGCAGATTAGCACGCCCTTCATCGCCTCTGACTGCCTAGGCATCCACCGTGTACGCTTATTCACTTAACCTCACAACCCGAAAATGTCTCGGGTGTGAAAGCTTGAGAGAATCACAATATTGGTAGTGAGCCAATATTGCTCGTTTCAATTTTCAGCTTGTTCCAGATTGTTAAAGAGCAAATATCGTAAACACGACTCGTAAGTCATCTTTACGTTATTGTCGGTTGCGCAGAACCGGTGATAATGTCTTTCACTCATTATCGGTTGGCGTCCCCAAGGGGATTCGAACCCCTGTTACAGCCGTGAAAGGGCAGTGTCCTAGGCCTCTAGACGATGGGGACACGAAAACCCGATTAACTCAACTGCTCTAATCGGTTCGTATCAGCATGAGTCAGAGACTCATTCATCAACAGGTGCTTTTTGCTCAGCATTTTCATCAGACAATCTGTGTGGACACTTCACAGAATCAGTACCATCAGGTAAGGAGGTGATCCAACCGCAGGTTCCCCTACGGTTACCTTGTTACGACTTCACCCCAGTCATGAATCACAAAGTGGTAAGCGCCCTCCCGAAGGTTAAGCTACCTACTTCTTTTGCAACCCACTCCCATGGTGTGACGGGCGGTGTGTACAAGGCCCGGGAACGTATTCACCGTAGCATTCTGATCTACGATTACTAGCGATTCCGACTTCATGGAGTCGAGTTGCAGACTCCAATCCGGACTACGACGTACTTTATGAGGTCCGCTTACTCTCGCGAGGTCGCTTCTCTTTGTATACGCCATTGTAGCACGTGTGTAGCCCTACTCGTAAGGGCCATGATGACTTGACGTCATCCCCACCTTCCTCCAGTTTATCACTGGCAGTCTCCTTTGAGTTCCCGACCGAATCGCTGGCAACAAAGGATAAGGGTTGCGCTCGTTGCGGGACTTAACCCAACATTTCACAACACGAGCTGACGACAGCCATGCAGCACCTGTCTCAGAGTTCCCGAAGGCACCTTCGTATCTCTACAAAGTTCTCTGGATGTCAAGAGTAGGTAAGGTTCTTCGCGTTGCATCGAATTAAACCACATGCTCCACCGCTTGTGCGGGCCCCCGTCAATTCATTTGAGTTTTAACCTTGCGGCCGTACTCCCCAGGCGGTCGATTTAACGCGTTAGCTCCGGAAGCCACGCCTCAAGGGCACAACCTCCAAATCGACATCGTTTACAGCGTGGACTACCAGGGTATCTAATCCTGTTTGCTCCCCACGCTTTCGCACCTGAGCGTCAGTCTTCGTCCAGGGGGCCGCCTTCGCCACCGGTATTCCTCCAGATCTCTACGCATTTCACCGCTACACCTGGAATTCTACCCCCCTCTACGAGACTCTAGCTTGCCAGTTTTGAATGCAGTTCCCAGGTTAAGCCCGGGGATTTCACATCCAACTTAACAAACCGCCTGCGTGCGCTTTACGCCCAGTCATTCCGATTAACGCTTGCACCCTCCGTATTACCGCGGCTGCTGGCACGGAGTTAGCCGGTGCTTCTTCTGCGAGTCACGTCAATCAGCAAGGTTATTAACCTTGCTGCCTTCCTCCTCGCTGAAAGTGCTTTACAACCCGAAGGCCTTCTTCACACACGCGGCATGGCTGCATCAGGCTTGCGCCCATTGTGCAATATTCCCCACTGCTGCCTCCCGTAGGAGTCTGGACCGTGTCTCAGTTCCAGTGTGGCTGGTCATCCTCTCAGACCAGCTAGGGATCGTCGCCTAGGTGAGCCATTACCTCACCTACTAGCTAATCCCATCTGGGCACATCTGATGGCGTGAGGCCCGAAAGTCCCCCACTTTGGTCTTGCGACGTTATGCGGTATTAGCTACCGTTTCCAGTAGTTATCCCCCTCCATCAGGCAGTTTCCCAGACATTACTCACCCGTCCGCCGCTCGTCACCCAGAGAGCAAGCTCTCTTGTGCTACCGCTCGACTTGCATGTGTTAGGCCTGCCGCCAGCGTTCAATCTGAGCCATGATCAAACTCTTCAATTTAAAGTTTGATTTGCTTCTACTCGAGAAGCGATGCTCAAAGAATTATTACTGTCAGTTCGTAATGAATTAACTGTTGTTCACTCTTCAAGACTTTTATTTTTTTAAGCCCGAAGGCTTTACGATAAAGTCCTGTGAGTGCCCACACAGATTGTCTGATTAATTGTTAAAGAGCGTTGCCACATCTACCGTGGCGCGGGAGGGGCATACTACGCTGCACCGCTGAAAAGTCAACGTTAATTTTTTCAATTTCTCGTTTAACTTTCCGACTGTTACCGCAACTGCGTGTCGCTGTTGCCGTGTCAGTGGAGGCGCATTATAGGGAGTTCTTTCGCGCTGACAAGCGCTAAATGCAAAAAAAATTCCAAGCGCTTATTTTTAACACAACCACTCTGTATAAAAAAAGCGGCACGTCTGTGTCGCTTAATACTTTCACCATATAAAACATGATGTTAATCACTGCCTAGCAACAATATGCTTTTCACTGCCCTCAACATCCAAGGTGACCGGTTTCCCCGGAATCAATTTGCCCGAAAGGATTTCCTGGGCCAGCGGATTTTCAATCTGCTGCTGGATAGCACGTTTGAGCGGTCGAGCACCGTAAACCGGGTCAAAACCACTTAGCCCCAATTGTTCCAATGCGGCCTCGGTCATCGTGACCTGATAGCCACGTTCTTCCAGCCGCTTGTACAACCGCTGCAACTGAATACGCGCGATGGACATGATGTGTGCCTGACCCAATGGGTGGAATACCACGACTTCATCAATACGGTTGATAAACTCCGGACGGAAACGATGGCTGACCACATCCATAACCATGTCACGCATCCCGACATAATCCACTTCACCGAAATGTTCCTGAATGAGATCGGAACCCAAGTTCGAGGTCATCACGATAACTGTATTACGGAAATCCACCGTTCTGCCTTGCCCATCCGTCAAGCGGCCATCGTCAAGCACCTGCAACAGAATGTTGAATACATCTGGATGGGCTTTTTCAACTTCATCAAGCAGGATCACGGAATAGGGACGGCGCCGAACCGCTTCGGTGAGATCCCCTCCTTCCTCATACCCCACGTATCCCGGAGGTGCGCCGACCAAACGAGACACTGAGTGCTTTTCCATAAATTCAGACATGTCGATGCGAACCATAGCATCATCGCTGTCGAACAAGAAGGCCGCCAGCGTTTTACACAGTTCAGTTTTTCCCACCCCGGTTGGCCCTAGGAACAAGAACGATCCAATGGGTCGATTAGGATCGGAAAGGCCTGCACGACTGCGACAAATCGAGTTCGCCACGGCGCTGACCGCCTCATCTTGCCCGATAACGCGCTGATGAAGTTCTTGCTCCATACGCAGCAGCTTGTCTCGTTCGCTTTCCAACATGCGCACAACGGGAATTCCCGTCCATCTAGCTAGCACTTCGGCAATTTCAGCATCGGTCACTTTGTTGCGTAACAGGTGCATGGTTTTCCCTTCCGCCAGCGTCGTCGCCGCTAGCTGTTTTTCAAGCTCGGGCAAGCGCCCATACTGCAACTCCGACATGCGAGCGAGATCGCCCTGACGACGTGCCTGCTCCAGTTCGATCTTCGCTTGTTCCAATGCGGCCTTGATATTTTGCGTACCACTGAGAGAGGCTTTCTCCGCTTTCCACTCTTCTTCAAGTTTGGAGTAGTCGCGCTCTTTCTGCTCAAGCTCTTCGTTTAACAAAGACAGTCGCTTTTGACTGGCCTCATCGGACTCTTTTTTCAGCGCCTGCTGTTCCAGCTTTAACTGGATGATACGCCTGTCCAGACGATCCAGAGATTCCGGTTTCGAATCCATCTGCATACGAATGCTTGATGCCGCTTCATCAATCAGGTCAATGGCCTTATCCGGCAGTTGCCTGTCGGCAATGTAGCGGTGCGACAACATGGCCGCCGCCACAATCGCCGGGTCAGTGATCTGCACATGATGGTGCAATTCATAACGTTCTTTAAGCCCACGCAGAATCGCGATCGTGTCTTCAACATTGGGTTCCGCCACAAACACCTTTTGGAATCGGCGTTCCAGCGCAGCGTCTTTCTCAATGTATTGCCGGTATTCGTTCAGCGTTGTCGCGCCAACGCAATGCAACTCCCCGCGCGCCAATGCAGGCTTGAGCATGTTACCCGCATCCATTGCACCGTCAGCTTTGCCCGCGCCAACCATGGTATGCAACTCATCGATAAACAAGATGATGCTGCCTTCCTGTTTTGCCAGATCGTTAAGTACCCCTTTCAGACGTTCTTCGAATTCACCACGGTATTTAGCACCGGCAATCAATGCTCCCATGTCTAACGACAGTACGCGCTTGTGTTTAAGCCCTTCAGGCACTTCACCGTTAACGATACGCTGAGCTAATCCTTCTACAATTGCCGTTTTCCCGACGCCAGGTTCACCGATCAGCACCGGGTTATTTTTAGTACGGCGTTGCAGCACCTGAATAGTTCTGCGGATTTCTTCATCACGGCCAATGACCGGGTCCAATTTGCCCTGTTCAGCGCGTTCGGTTAAATCGATGGTGAATTTCTTTAGCGCTTGTCGCTGATCTTCCGCATTTTGATCGTTCACCTGTTCACCACCACGTATCTGATCAATGGCTTTAGAGACGGCTTCTTTAGTTGCCCCTGTACGCGCCAAGAGATCGCTCAACGTGCCGCGAGTACCCAACGCCGCCAGTAAAAACAGTTCGGAAGAGATAAACGCGTCGCCGCGCTTCTGTGCAATCTTGTCACACAGATTGAGCGTACGGACGAATTCATTGGAGGGTTGCACATCGCCATCAACGCCCTGCACTTGCGGTAAACGCGCGACGGCCTGTTCTATGTCCGCTTTCAGACGAACAGCGTTTACACCTACCGTGGTCAACAGCGGGCTGACCGTACCGCCCTCCTGCTGCAACAGCGCACTCATGACGTGTAACGGGTCGATAAACTGATGATCCTTGCCGAGCGCTAGAGATTGCGCATCCGCAAGGGCAAGCTGGAATTTATTGGTAAGACGATCCAGACGCATAACTCCTCCCATACATACTGGTCAAAATTGCTACTGGAGATTAAATGAGGTCATCCCTCAAAATTTCAAGATTATTTTGCCAGTAATAATAGAAGGAATGCAGTTACTTGCCATGGATCGTCTTAATTCAGTAGGTTATATCAGCCAGATTAAACTTGCCATACGACCTGTAATTCCATCGCGGCGATATGAGAAAAATTTGTCGGCCTGAGTCACAGTACAGGCATCGCCACCAAAAATTTTCGTCACGCCCTGAGCTTGCAAGCGCAAACGAGCTAACTGGTAGATATCGGCAATGAACTTGTTATCCTTAGCGATAAATGCGTCTGCGACGACAGGGTGCAGTTCAATAAAAGCATCACGCACCTCAGGGCCAACCTCAAACGCCTGCGGCCCGATCGCCGGCCCAAGCCATGCCATCACGGACGACGCAGGGGCGCGGAAATGACGCAATGTCGCTTCCAGCACGCCAGAACACAGGCCGCGCCAGCCCGCATGCGCAGCAGCCACTTCATTACCGCGATCCGAGCAAAACAGCACCGGCAAACAGTCTGCGGTCATCACCGCACACACCAGACCAGGTTGGTTGGTGTAGGCCGCATCACCGGTCGGCACGCCTGATGCCGAAGACGCTAATGAAACCACCTTTCCATGCACTTGATTTAGCCACTGCGGCATCGCAGGCAAATCGGCCAGCGTGACCAGTCGCTGACGATTATCTAACACCGCCTCTGGTCGATCGCCTACGTGCGCACCAAGATTCAACGAATCATAGGGCGTTTGGCTCACGCCTCCCCTTCGCGTGGTACTACAGGCACGCACACGTTGCGGTGCAGGCCAGTCAGGCAGTATCAGTTCGCTCGTCATCAGCCTCTCGTCAGCAGTCATATTGATCTTTGAACGCCTCGGCATCCGCTTTTAATACCTCAATTAAATCAACCATATCTTGTGGTATGGTGACATGCCACTCCATTTCAATCCCGCTGATGGGATGATAAAGGCGTAGCATGGTCGCGTGTAGCGCCTGACGATCGAACGTGCGCAGTGCAGTCACCAGTTCCTCTGATGCCCCCTTAGGCAAGCGAGGACGACCGCCATACAGTTGATCGCCCACCAGCGGATGATTGATGTGCGCCATGTGAACACGAATCTGGTGTGTACGACCCGTTTCAAGACGCAGACGTAGGCGCGTATGGCTGCGAAAATGCTCCATAATGCGGTAATGGGTAACGGCCGGTTTTCCCATAGGATGCACCGACATATGGGTGCGTTTGGTAGGATGACGGCTCATCGGTTCATTGACTGTGCCTCCGGCGGTCATGCGACCAATCGCAACGGCTTCGTACTCACGTGTGATTTCACGCGCCTGAAGCGATTCCACCAGTCGCGTTTGCGCTGGCACGGTTTTCGCTACCACCATCAATCCCGTGGTGTCTTTATCCAGGCGGTGCACAATGCCTGCGCGCGGAACGTCGCCAATAGCCGGAAAATGGTGCAGCAACGCATTGAGCACGGTGCCGTCCGGGTTGCCCGCGCCAGGGTGAACCAGCAAATCGCGTGGTTTATTGATCACCAAAATGTCTTGATCTTCATAAACGATATCCAGTGCGATATCTTGTGCTTCCCAGCGAACCTCTTCATTGATCAAGGCATCAATCGTAATGGCTTCACCGCCTAACACTTTCTCTTTTGGCTTATTTATCATATTGCCGTTAATCTGTACCCGATCGTCCAGAATCCATTCTTTTATGCGAGAACGGGAATAATCAGGGAACAATTCGGCCAAAGCCTGATCTAACCGTTGACCGAGTTGAGACTCAGCCACCGTTGCGGTGAGTTGTACTTGTTGTGCCATAGTTGCAGCTTCTTCGTTAACCTTGGGTTTTCGCGGCGATGCCGTTTAAAATAATGTACTATTGTAGCTAGTCTTACCCGGGAGCGTAACGGCCAGTCTCCCGGCATAACACTCTGAGGATAATCAAAACGTTATGATGCGTATGAAATATCTGGTGGCTGCAGCCACGTTGAGCTTGGCGCTAGCGGGTTGCTCCAACAGCTCCAAGGATACGGTTCCCGACAGTCCGCCTTCTGAAATTTATGCTACCGCTCAACAAAAATTGCAGGACGGTAACTTTAAAGCAGCAATCACGCAGTTGGAAGCATTGGATAACCGATATCCTTTCGGGCCCTATTCTCAGCAAGTGCAGCTTGACCTGATTTATGCTTATTACAAGTCCGCAGAACTGGCGATGGCGCAAGCCTCCATTGACCGTTTCCTGCGCCTCAACCCGACACACCCAAGTGTGGACTATGTGCTGTACATGCGTGGTTTAACCAACATTGCTCAGGATGATAACGCATTTCAGGGGTTTTTCGGCGTTGACCGCTCTGGCCGCGATCCACAATATGCACGCGCGGCTTTTCGTGACTTCCGCAAGTTGCTGCAAGCGTATCCTCGCAGCCAGTTTGCCACGGATGCGGGCAAACGTCTGGTATTCCTGAAAAAGCGTTTAGCTAAATACGAACTTTCAGTGGCGGAATATTACACCAAACGCGGTGCCTACGTCGCCGTTGTTAATCGTGTAGAACAGATGATGCGTGATTTCCCGGACACTCAAGCGACAAAAAGAGCGCTTCCGTTAATGGAAAATGCTTATAGAGAACTCCGGCTGCTGGGTCAGGCGGATAAAGTCGCGAAAATCGTCGAGGCCAATCCCGCTTAACCAGAGAGCGGCACGGCCCCTACTCACACGCGTAAACATAAAAAAACGGCAACCTTGGTTTGCCGTTTTTTTATTCCAACACAGGAACAGTATCCGAGCATCATCCCGCCACTGACCTTGTCTGGAAGCCATCGATCTCATTGATAATGCCACCAGTTGCATCAGGTCTCAAGCCTTGCATTGCGCTTCCTCTATGCGCTTCACAAATTGCAATGAGGTGATCCGACCAGCCAAATAAAAGTTATGCAGATCACGATTTTTATCCCATTTACGGCTATGCTGAAGTCATCTAAGTGAGACGGCAAAAGCAGAGAGGTATGTTATATGACGATCAACATTACCAGTAAGCAAATGGAAATCACCCCCGCAATACGTCAGCATGTCGAAGACCGTCTAACCAAGCTGGATAAATGGCAAACTCACCTGATTAACCCACATATTATTTTATCCAAAGAACCGGTGGGTTTTGTTGCCGATGCGACTATTAGTACGCCCAATGGTCCCTTGGTCGCCAGCGCCAAGCATGAAGATATGTACGCTGCCATTAATGAGCTGCTTGCGAAACTGGAGCGCCAGCTGAACAAGATGCAGCATAAGGGAGAAGCACGTCGAGCAACGACGGCTGGGGTCAAAGACGCGGATATTGAGTTGTCATAACCAAAACCTTCAGATAACAGTAGCCAACAACGCGCCGTCAGGGCGCGTTTTTGTTTCTGAGGATAAGGCCCCTTCGCTTTTTAGTTGACAGAACGAAAAGCCAACAGCTATAGCCAACCGACTTAAAAATGATTACAGCCAATGCCCTGATATGTGGAAAAAAAATACAGCTAATTGTTATCAAAATAATGTCGCTTGGCTATAGAGCATATCCGAACACTGGGTGCGCAGGTCGTCTTCGATAAAGCTACCTGACTCCATCGCAAGGGTGCTGAAATCGCAGCGCTCCCGCAGATGAGGTGGCAGATGGATTTCCAGAAAGTCTCGGGCGACCGTAATATCGCCGAGGAACTTTTTGAACAGGGAGTCATGTTGGGAGAGTGAGGATGTTGTCATTGGCGCAGTATACCTTGCTCAGGTTAGGGTATGCCATCGGGATTTCCAGCTCGGGGTGAATGTGATTTTTCACGTCTAAGGAAGGGAGTCCGCAAGTCGAAATGGACGGTAACGTATTGATAAAAATGTCGTGTATTGTTGTGTTTTGTTGCCTGTTTTTTGAGCATGAGATGGCGATAAGTCTATGATAATTAGTAGATTAGTGCTTTAGGTCTTCGCTGTTAGGAGTACAGCGGCATTAAAATATCGTCATTATGATTCAATGAGTTGTACTAGCTCAGACCTGATCTGACAGTTACCGATTATTTATACAGGTGTCTGTCAGATTACATCTGGTTCAGATTCTTTTCTGCCCTGATCCGTTTTCCATCGAGTAAAGTGGACATCGGCGTACGCCCGCAGCACATTTTTCCCTGATGAGTTCGCTCATTATTGTAATGCCACAACCAGTTGTCCAGATCTACCTGCAGGCTTTCCAGGTCTCCATATAACTTCTTGCCGAACGTAACCTGATAAAAATCCTGCAAAATGGTTTTATGGAAGCGCTCGCAGATGCCGTTCGTCTGCGGAGACATCGCCTTCGTTTTCGTATGCTCGATATCGTTGATAGCCAGATAAAGCTGATAATCATGCTGCTCCACTTTACCACAGTACTCCGTACCCCTGTCGGTCAGTATTCTCAGCACCGGCAGTCCCTGAGCCTCGTAGAACGGGAGTACGCTATCATTGAGCAGGTCGGCGGCGGTGAGCGGTGTTTTATTCGTATACAGCTTGCAGTGTGCCACTTTCGAGTACGTATCCACGAACGTCTGCTGGTAGATACGGCCCACCCCCTTCAGATTGCCCACGTAGAAGGTGTCCTGCGAGCCCAGATACCCGGGATGTGCCGTCTCGATTTCACCGCAGGCCTCATCATCGTGCGCCTTCTTCTCCAAGGCTGCGATTTGAGCGTCGGTAAGGACAATGCCTTCTCTGGCGACCTTTTCCTCAAGCGCCTTCAGGCGTTTACGGAAGTTCTCCAGGTCGTGTCGTTGCCAGATGGAGCGCACGCCGCTGCCGGAGATAAACACGCCTTTTTTACGCAGCTCATTACTGGTCCGGTGCTGCCCATGGGGCGGGAACTCAATAGCATAATCAACAACCGCGCGTTCAGTGGCTTCGTCGGCGCGGTTCTTCAGGTTCGGAACCCGGCGGTTCTGGTTAACCAGCGCATCAATGGCGCCTTCAGCAGCCAGTTCCTGATAACGGTAAAATGTATCGCGTGACACGCCCATGCTCTTGCAGGCTTTTGATACGTTACCGAGTTCTTCGGCGAGATTGAGCAGGCCGGCTTTGTGTTTGATAATGGGATTGTTAGTATGAAGCATGAGAGTTACCTCGCGTTTTGTTTAAGGATTAGACACCCATATCAAAACCGGTAACTCTCAACCTTTCAAGGTCCAGTGTCAGATCTAGTCGCGACTAATACACCTAAACGTTGACCGGTGACTAAAGCAAGATCAAGGCAGGGGCCGACCCATGCAGGTAATGTATCCGCGGCCTTGCGTATGAGCTTCCACGCATCCAGGGTTATGCGTTCCCGTTGAATGTCTATACGTTGGTTTCGGGTGGCTTCGGCTGGATTGCTTTTGAGTACCCCCTCAGCAATCGCTTCACGAAACAGGTCACGTAACAACGCTCTTATGCAGTTCGCCATTGTCACTTTCCCTGCGTTTACCCACTGATTAAGGAACGAGGCAATGTCTTTGGTTTCTACTTTCTGAAGAGCAAATTCCCCTAAATGGGCGTTAACGGCTTTCAGGTATTTATGGTACTCGCTCATCGTTTTCGGCTTGAGTTTCCGTCCTTCGAGTATCGTCAGATAGCGTTCAGTCCATTCGCTAACTGTGGTCGCCTGTGTGTCGTTGATGCGGTCAACGAGCGGTGATGGTTTTGATGAGCCATAAATCGCCATATTAGCCGCGATGGCTTGTGTAATGGCCTCCTGTCGATGGCGGCCCAAGCCATATTCTTTTCCGGTGCGCGGGTCACGGTAGCAAAAATAGCCGCCGTTGCGCGGTTGCAGGTTTGGCGGCAAATCGCGGTTCTTATGGCTTCTCCGGCGTGCCATGTTTTATCCTCGATAACAGGGCGGGATGAAGGTAACCTGATGAGCGAAGGTTTTTATTCTGGGTGAGCTTGTAGGCATTTTCCTCAACCAGATACTCGCGCCCATCTCGTATCGGTGCGGGAAAAATCATTCCGCTCCTGACCAATCGCCTGACGGTTTCCATACAGCGCGGACGGGGTTGCCGCCGATTCCACTCGGATAAGGTGATGTATGCCATAATTGACCTCTGCTAAAATTAAGCCGCTACGCCATTTGTCATGGTGGCAGGGTGATTTGTGAATCTCAGAAACGGTATAGTGAAGGTTGCACACAGGGTATGCAGTGATGAAGGTGATTTCAGGCTGTAACAGCCTTAGTTAACGTACTGATGCAGGTCGTAGAGGGTCGCCTTGCTGCCCGAGGATAGCGATAACCTTTCGGTATCCGTTTCTCAGCCATTGAACCCATTTATCCAGTTGGGTTTCTTCCGGGTGATAGCTCCCCATGAGTGCAGCATGACCCGCGAATGCATAATTCATGGGGTGCTCCTGTGATTATATTGCTATTTGGGTGTCGTATTTGGCGTGGCTCATGGTTTTCCAACTCTGACCGTTATCTTTGGATAACATGCGCCAGTGTGAGAAAGCCTCATTGATAAATAACCGGTTCGTCGTATGCGTCTTGCATGAATAAGTCCTTCACGGTATAAGCGTTTAAATAACTTCTCACGCTCCTTTATCCTGTTAGGGGCTTTGTTGAATAAATCAGAACTTGTAACGACTGCGCCCCATATGGGTCGATTGTTACGTGATGCGAATACTGTTCGGCATTCCTAATAGCGTGATCAGGTTAAGCGCTTTGACCATGGCCATGGCTTCACCCACCTGACCATCGTAGTCTCTCAGACTTAGATGACCACCCAGAAGCCTTTTGAACCGGAACATGGCCGTTTCAGCCACTGAGCGCCGGTGATAGCCCACTTTCTTTTTCCAGATATCGTTACTACCGCTAATGCGCTGATTTGCAACAGCGGGGTTACGCTCGTGGTAGCGATCTTGCCAATATTGCGCCCCCCTTCGTGGCGGGATAAGCGGCCTTATTTTCTTCCTCACCAGAGCATCATAGCAGTAAACTGTATCCTAAGCGCCGTCAGCCGATGCCTCTCTGATTTTCCGGTGGGTCTGGTTTATCAGCGCCGGTAGAGCTTGGGCATCAGTCGTACCACTGAGCGACAAATCCGCACAGACAATCTCATGCGTCACACTGTCTACTGCCAGGTGCAGCTTACGCCATACCCTGCGTCTGTCGGCACCATGCTGCGGCTTTTAACGCCACAAACCATGGCTCACCGCCAATAATTACAGTGCGAACTTGATGATACTCAAAAGAGAACGGCATGACAGATAGGTTGGTCATAATGACCTCCAACGGTATTTTAAATATTGCTACCACTGGAGTTGCAAATCTCATGGTGGTAGCCCAAACAGGGTTTGCAATGCCGGATACCGTGAACCGGTGAACCTCTCGGTTCCCCTGCTTGAGCCACCATAGAAGGTTGCTAAGGCCCATAAAAAAACACGCAAAAGCGTGTCAATTTACGACACGGTTCTCGGCGGGTTGCAAATCCCGGCACCTGAATTTTCAGATGCAGAGTGACTATAGCGCATGGGTTCTCCTTGCGTCAATGGGATGATTTATTGTGCTATTTACCACGTATCCCTGTTTTTCACCCTGACGCAGGCTTTGTTGAATAAATAGAACTTTTGGGTAATCATCGGAGCAGATCAACACAGTTGTTTCAAAATCAGCTCTCCATGGCAAAACAAAATCTTAAAATCACCAACTGGCCCTCTTATAACAAGGCCCTCAAGCAGCGCGCTTCTCTAACCGTATGGCTAGATGAATCAGCCATTGCTGCATGGACGGAAAAAAACACTACTGAACGGCGTGGACGACCGCTCCACTACTCAGATATGGCCATCACCACAGTCCTGATGATGAAACGCGTGTTTGGCCTTTCATTGAGGGCTTTACAGGGCTTTGTTGACTCGATTTTTAAACTGATTAAATTGTCGCTCCATTGTCCAGACTATTCGCTGCTCAGCAAGCGAGCAAAGACAGTGAACATCAGCATAAAAACGCCAACCCGTGGTGAAATCTCACATCTGGTCATTGATGGAACCGGCCTGAAGGTCTTTGGCGAAGGCGAATGGAAAGTCCGGCAGCATGGTGCCGACAGACGCAGGGTATGGCGTAAGCTGCACCTGGCAGTAGACAGTGTGACGCATGAGATTGTCTGTGCGGATTTGTCGCTCAGTGGTACGACTGATGCCCAAGCTCTACCGGCGCTGATAAACCAGACCCACCGGAAAATCAGAGAGGCATCGGCTAACGGCGCTTAGGATACAGTTTACTGCTATGATGCTCTGCTGAGGAAGAAAATAAGGCCGCTTATCCCGCCACGAAGGGGGGCGCAATATTGGCAAGATCGCTACCACGAGCGTAACCACGCTGTTGCAAATCAGCGCATTAGCGGTAGTAACGATATCTGGAAAAAGAAAGTGGGCTATCACCGGCGCTCAGTGGCTGAAACGGCCATGTTCCGGTTCAAAAGGCTTCTGGGTGGTTATCTAAGTCTGAGAGACTACGATGGTCAGGTGGGTGAAGCCATGGCCATGGTCAAAGCGCTTAACCTGATCACGCTATTAGGAATGCCGAACAGTATTCGCATCACGTAACAATCGACCCGTATGGGGCGCAGTCGTTACAAGTTCTGATTTATTCAACAAAGCCCCTGACGCAGCGGAAATCCTCCAGTTTAACCTTAATTCCCGAACGACTTACCTGCCTCCTTAGGCTTAAAGAGCAGTTTTTCGCATTCTGACATGGTGAGTTTCACCTTAGAGAACCGTAGCCACTGAACATCCAGTCCGCCGGGCTTTTTGATAGTTGCCGTTATTTTGTACATTAAGTCTCTCCGAGGTTGTTTATAGCCAAGCGACATTATTTTGATAACAGCCAGCTATGCTTTTTTGCCGCATATCAGGGCATCTGTTGTAATCATTTTTAAGTCGGTTGGCTATATGTGTCTGAGGACAATTAACACGGTGAAAAAAGTGACATAAAAACCGGGCTCAGGGGGCTAACTTGTAAAATTTTGCAGGTTGGCGATCAGATCGCTTACACTTGCCTTAACACAGGAGGATCCGCTATGGGCCAGGTTGCATTTGATACATTGCAGGCGTCAGAAGAGCTTGAAACTGCTGGCATCTCTAGAGAGCAGGCTAGGGCGATTTCACTCGTCGTACGCAAGTCTCATGAGGTGGCGGATGTCGCTACCAAGGCTGATATCGCCGAGGTGAATCGGAATGTCGCCGATGTCTGCAAGGATCTGTCCGCAGAGATAGCCGATGTGTGTAAGGATATGGCTCATCGCTTCGAAAAGAGCGAGGCGCAGATATCTGACGTTCGTAAGGATATGCAATTAGTCCGCAAGGATTTACAGCTTGAGATGGCGGGTATTCGCTCCGAGCAGAAGTTAATTCGCTGGATGCTGAGTGCTGGAATTTTGGGTATTCTCTCTCTGGTTGTGAAAGCTTTTCTCGTCGCGGCCCTTTGAGCAATTCTGCCCATTGGGTCGGTAGCTCAGTGTGGAAGAGCGTACGTTTTCCCCAACCGTAAGATGCAGGTTCGATTCCTGCCCGACCCACCATGCTACCCCTTGCGTCAGGCTGAACCTGATTGCACGGCCGCCCGACGACGTACATGCATTCATGCTGCCACCTGATTTAATATGTTTTGCTTAACCTCCATGACCAGTGTTAAAAATTGCTCTCGCCTTTTCCTTAGTGCGTTAATTTCATCCATGCAATCATCACGGTTTATGCGGCATACAATTAACTGGTTTCCTTCAGGGAAGTCGGCGCAATAGCTGACAAAATCGACCCAGTCACGCCCGGTGCAATCCAGATGGCCGATTAACTGCCAGCGGTATGACGGGTCGAAACTACCTCGCTGCAATGTGGCGTAATGTGTGGATGCGATAACAGATTTAATCTCTATTACTCCATCACTGCCGACTAATCCGTCAGGGCTATCACCGTATGTGTTGTGGTCAAAGAAACCGCCGTTATCTACGCTGATGAAGTTCATGTCCTCATACAGCATACGCGCTATCGCCTCCTGCTCGTGACCACGCTCCATGTGCTCATTTGAAAAGCTGAATTCCGACTTGCAGCCTTTGATTTGCTCCAGTGCAATTTGGAGCGCATAGCGCTTTGCAGGATCGCCAAACGCTTTCCCTGCTTAGCCATGATTAACCCGAAATTCGATGCGGTGGTCTTTCCTACGCGCAGCGCTTCCCATTCCTCGGTGTTCTGCTGGATATCATGCCAAATCATGCCGCTGCCTCCCTGCATTCGCTAATAAGCTGCTGACGGTGTTCCTCTGACATCTCCATACGTTCAAGCACCTTGCGGCTTTGTTGAATAATAGGTAATCATGCTGTTTTTCCATGCCAGTTTTGGTTGAAAATGCTTGTCATCTCAGGTGTACACTTTTCTCATGAGGCCTAACTGCATGATTTTACGTTGTGAGGATCCGTCGTTTCGCTGGGCTGCCAGCATAAAATCTATTTATTCAACAAAGCCGCACCTTGCGCAAGTCACCATCGCGCTTATAGGCTGCTTTAGCGTTATTCCATTCCTGAATAGATGCCGGTGTCAAAACTGGCTTGGTGACGCGGGTAGGGCTTATGCGTAGCCCTTCCACTGAGCTATGGCCTGAAGCGCGGCCTCTTCGGTTGGAGCCTGATACACTGCTTTGAGGTCGCGTGTTACCGCCTTATAGTCCTTCCAGGCAACGAAGCGCAGACTGTTGCGCACCATGTGCACGATGCACAACTGGATGCGGGCTTCCGGGTAGACCGTGTTGATGGCATCCGGGAACCCTTTCAGGCCGTCCACACAGGCAATGAGGATGTCAGTCAGGCCACGGTTTTTCAGTTCTGTCAGCACGTTCAGCCAGAACTTTGCGCCTTCATTTTCGGCCAGCCACATCCCCAGTAGCTCTTTCTGGCCTTCGATATTGATACCCAGCGCCAGGAACACAGACTTATTGATAACGCGGTTGTCCTGCAGGATTTTCAGAACGATACAGTCAAGGTAAACAATGGGATAAACCGCATCCAGGGGGCGATTTTGCCATTCAACAACCTGCTCCATAACGGCATCGGTGACCTTCGATACCAGGGCGGGTGAGACATCCGCGTCATACAGCTCTTTGAACGCAGCGGCAATTTCGCGGGTGGTCATCCCTTTGGCATACAACGATAAAATCTGGTTATCCATCCCGGTGATACGGGTCTGGTTCTTCTTCACCAGTTGCGGTTCAAAGGAACCATCACGATCACGTGGTGTACGCAGTTCCAGCGGACCATCGCCGGTGGTAACAGTCTTTGTGGAGTAGCCATTGCGCGTGTTAGTTCCAGATTTGGACTGGTGCTTCTCATGCCCGAGGTGATGGGTCATTTCAGCATTAAGGGTAGCTTCAACGCAGATCTTTTTCAGCAGGCGATCAAACTGGTTGAGAGCGTCAGGGGTTTTGAGATTTTTGGCCAGCTCGTTAGCCAGAGCCTGTAACTGTTTTTCGTCCATAAAGTAACCTGCTTTTGATGTTGGATTGAACATATCAAAACCAGGTAATTACACAATCTCGTGTACAGGCTCTAATAAAGCGCCGATAACATTTGTTCTTCCCTTGGCTCCCCCGTTCTTCAGGCCAAAACACCGTTGACCTTTTGGGGAATAGCCGTGAGTCCGTGGGGTATCATGTGGAAAACCACTTTCATCAATAAAAACAATAGGTTTACCTTCTTTTTCATACTGTTGTATTTTTTGTTGAAATGCTTGCCGGGCGCTTTCGTCGGCTTTCGGATGGCGTAGAGTTTTTTTTATAGGTCAATCCCAGCTTTTTAAGAGCTTGCCAAATGGCCTTCTGACAAACACCAAAACGCTCTGCACGTTCTTTTTGGTAAGCATCTGGATATGGTTCAACATCTTTTATCAACTCGGATTTATCGATCTTTCGCTGACGCGTGGTCGATGCTTTTGACGCTATTTGATTAATCCAACGCGATACAGAGGCAGGGCCAATCCGAAATTGCTTCGCTGTTTCTCGGATACTCAACCCTTCTTCTTCCCGTGTAGATATCACTTTACCTCTAAAATCAATTGAATAGCTCATTTAAATAATGCAATCAAAATTAAGTCGTTTAGCTATAAGCTGCTCCAGTCTGCTCAGAAAAGCTGGAACCGACTAAGAGGATTTGACCTGCTGACCCTAGTTGTAAGCAACGTCCAATTTAAGGATGGAGAACAGATTCACGAAGCATCAGAGCGGAACGTAGCCTGATCGCCATACACCAGATTTGCTAATAACTCGTAACACGCGACCTCAAAGCAGTGTATCAGGCTCCAACCGAAGAGGCCGCGCTTCAGGCGCTGGAGACGTTCGGTGGGACATGGGATCACCACTATCCGCAGATAAGCCGGAACTGGCAGTCAAACTGGGCCAACCTGTCGACATTCTTCTCGTACCCGCAGGAACTTCGCAAGGTAATCTACACGACGAACGCTATAGAATCACTGAACAGCGTGCTCCGGCATGCAATCAAGAAACGCAAGGTGTTCCCGACTGATGACTCGGTGAAGAAGGTCGTATGGCTGGCAATCTAGGCGAAATGGACGATGCCCTTACAGGACTGGCGTATGGCAATGAGTCGCTTTATTATCGAGTTCGGTGACCGCCTTGACGGTCACTTATGAGGAAAGGCATTTACACAAAATCTTAAACAGGCTCGTATGAGGTGCTGTACTCAGAAAAGCGCTACTTTTTGATACGGATAACCGGTGTTTCACCGATAACAACAGTACCGCTCAACTTGGTCAGCTCTTTGATTTCATCAATGTTGGAGATAACCACCGGCGTCAACGTTGATTTGGCCTTTTCTTCCAACAGCGCCAGATCGAATTCAATGACCAGATCGCCTTTCTTCACGTGTTGGCCTTCTTCCGCGGTGCGTTTGAAGCCTTCACCTTTCAGCTCAACGGTATCGATGCCGAAGTGAACGAACAGTTCAATACCGCTGTCGGATTCGATAGAGAAAGCATGGTTAGTTTCAAAAATCTTGCCGATGGTGCCATCAACCGGCGCCACCATCTTGTTGCCAGTCGGTTTAATGGCAATACCGTCCCCGACAATTTTTTCAGCAAAAACAACGTCAGGAACGTCTTCAATATTGACGATTTCACCAGACAGCGGTGCAATGATTTCAATGCTGCCAGTATCTTTTTTATTATCAGATACCAGAGATTTCAGTTTATCGAACAAACCCATGATCTTCTCCTAATCATTAATATTGGGTCAGCATAGCGTTTTTTCTTTGATGAATCGGCTCACTACATCGCTCAGTTCTTGCGCTGTGGGTTGGGAGAGCGCTTGTTCTGCCAACGCTTTGGCATCGTCGTAATTTGCATTACGAATGATCTTCTTGATGCCAGGAATTGAGATTGCACTCATGCTGAATTCATCCAGACCCATACCCAATAATAGCAGTGTAGCACGTTCGTCACCAGCGAGCTCGCCGCACATCCCCGTCCATTTGCCTTCGGCATGAGATGCGTCAACGACCTGCTTGATCAAACGCAATACTGCTGGAGACATCGGGTTATAGAGATGAGAGATAAGCTCATTACCGCGATCAACTGCCAGAGTATACTGGGTTAAGTCATTTGTCCCAATACTAAAAAAGTCCACTTCTTTCGCCAGATGGTTGGCAATGGCGGCCGCAGCAGGTGTTTCAACCATTACGCCTACCTCGATGCTCTCATCGAAGGCTTTTCCTTCTGCTCTCAACTGCGATTTCAGCAGTTCCAGCTCGGCTTTCAGCGCACGCACTTCCTCTACGGAAATGATCATCGGGAACATGATGCGTAGCTTGCCAAACACCGACGCGCGCAAAATGGCACGAAGCTGTGTATGAAGAATTTCTTTACGATCGAGACAGATACGAATTGCTCGCCAGCCTAGGAACGGGTTCTCTTCCTTCTGCAGGTTCATGTAAGGCAGATCTTTATCACCGCCGATATCCATGGTGCGCACGGTAACCGCCTGCGCCCCTACGGCTTCTGCTACGGCTTTGTAGGCTTGGAACTGCTCTTCTTCTGTCGGGAACGCATCGCGATCCATAAACAGGAATTCGGTGCGATAGAGTCCAACACCTTCTGCGCCATTGCGCTCTGCACCGGCAACATCACGTACGGTACCAATGTTGGCGCACACTTCTACCTGATGCCCGTCGAGCGTGATGGCGGGCAAATCCTTCAGTTTTGCCAACGCATCTTTTTCAGCGTAGTACTGTACTTCCAGCGCTTTCAGTTGTTCGATAACGTCCGGCGTCGGGTTCTGATAAATTTTGTTGTTCACGCCATCCAGAATCAGATAATTGCCGTTTTTCACCTGCTGGGTGGCATCCGTGGTGCCGACAATCGCGGGCAGCTCCAGAGAACGCGCCATAATGGAGGTGTGGGAGGTCCGGCCGCCGAGATCGGTAATAAAGCCTAGCACCTTGTCTAGGTTCAGCTGCGCGGTTTCTGATGGCGTCAAATCGGTTGCGATCAGGATCGATTCTTCCTGAATATCGCCAAGATCGATAATCGGCATACCGAGAATGTTTCTCAGCAGGCGTTTACCGATATCGCGCATGTCCGCTGCGCGCTCTTTCAGGTACTCATCGTCCAGTTCTTCCAACGCTTTCGCCTGATTCTCGATAACTGAGTAGGCTGCTGCATCGGCAGAGTGATGGTCCTTTTTGATCAGGGCTATGATTTCCTGCTCGAACTCTTCATCTTCAAGCAGCATGATATGCCCTTCGAAGATGGCCTCTTTCTCAGCGCCCAGGGTTGCACCTGCTTTGGTCTTGATGGCTTCCAGCTGTGCAGAAGCCTTGGCCCGGCCACTCAGAAAACGTTCGATTTCTTGTTCAACGTCTTCAGCAGTAATTTTCTTCCGGCTGATGACGATTTCGTCCTCCTTCAATAACAGCGCGTTACCGAAAGCAAAACCGGGTGATACTAATATGCCTGAAATCATAACTCTACCTTCACTCGAAACTGATGTTCACACGAAAAGCCTGCCGATTACTCAAGTTCAGCCATCAGCTTAACAAGGTGTTCAACGGCTTTTTGCTCGTCTTCACCCTCTGAGGAAAGGGTAACGACAGTGCCTTGCGTCAGGCCAAGGGTCTGAAGCTTGAACAAACTTTTCGCGCTGGCACTTTTTCCGTTGGAGGTGACGGTAATTTCGCTGGTAAATCCTTTGGCTTCTTTAACAAACTGAGCCGCAGGACGGGTGTGCAGGCCATTCGGAGCGGTGATAGTAACTTCTTGCTGGAACATTCCGTTTTCCCCAACTATGGTTTGGATTCGTGTTGTGGAACTAAAGTTTAGTGTATTTACCGAACTTTAGTCTGTTAGGTCAGCCCCATTTATGTTACGGGGTCGCCTTTGATGCGGCAAGGTAAGGACGAAACGCCTCCCTTGAATATATACGCCAAATAGCACCGTATTCCAGCCCAGTGTCAGATGGCCTTGCTGCCTCTGTGGTAAAAAACGGGGACATTGCCATCAGTAGGAACAGGGTACGATGTTACGGCTATTAATTTTGCGCATCAAAATAATTGTTCGGTTAAGTACTAAACTTGGACAAAAAAAGCAATCATTGATGGGTATAAACTTTGAAATTGACCACAAAAAAAGCACCTATGAAGGTGCTTTTATGCTGTCAATGTAACGAAGGATTACTGCTGCAATTCTTGTTCTGTGAACAGATCGGCAAACAGCGCAGTACTGAGATAACGCTCACCGGAAGAGGGCAGAATCACCACGATAGTTTTGCCTTCAAACGCGGGCTCTTTCAGCAAATTTAGCGCTGCAGCCACAGCAGCACCGGAAGAGATACCAGCCAGAATACCTTCTTCTTCCATCAGGCGACGCGCGGTTGAAATCGCATCCTCGTTAGAAATACGCTCAACGCGATCCACCAGAGCAAGATCGAGGTTACCCGGAATGAATCCTGCGCCGATCCCTTGGATCTTATGCGGGCCAGGCTTGATCTCTTCGCAAGCCAGCGCTTGGGTGATCACCGGTGAATCAACGGGTTCAACCGCGACGGTTGTGATAGCTTTGCCTTTGGTTTTCTTGATAAAACGGCTGACGCCAGTCAACGTACCGCCGGTGCCGACACCGGAGATAAACACGTCGACTTCACCATCGGTGTCTTCCCAGATTTCCGGGCCGGTGGTTTTTTCGTGAATTTCCGGGTTAGCCGGGTTGCTGAACTGTTGCAGTAACAGGAAGCGGCTCGGATCGCTGGCAACAATCTCTTCTGCCTTGGCGATGGCCCCTTTCATGCCTTTCGCACCTTCGGTCAGTACCAGTTTGGCGCCCAGCGCTTTCAACAGCTTGCGCCGCTCAATGCTCATAGTTTCTGGCATGGTCAGGGTTAATTTGTACCCGCGGGCAGCAGCGACATAGGCCAGAGCAATCCCAGTGTTACCGCTCGTCGGTTCCACCAGTTCAACGCCGGGTTTTAATACGCCGCGTTTTTCTGCATCCCAAATCAGGTTCGCACCGATACGGCATTTGACGCTGAAGCTAGGATTGCGCGATTCTACTTTTGCCAGAATACGTCCATTACCGACCCGGTTCAGGCGAACCAGCGGCGAGTGGCCGATGGTGTAGGAGTTATCTTCATAGATTTTGCTCATGGCCAGTCCTTATAACTGTATGAAATTTTTACCAACAAGATAGAGCATACTCACTCCGTCCTTTCAGGGAAGGAAAGAATTGCTATATCATTATGTTCTTAAGAAATATCTTTTCATTACAGTCGGAAAAACTATCGCGTTCCCGCTGAGACCGAGAGATGACGATATCGATCCACCCACAATGCGGTTGCGCCACAGACGGCGACCGGCATCACCACCAAATTCAGGAACGGCACCAGCGTAAACACACTGACCAACGCGCCGAACTGCAAGTTGTTGAGTTTATGACGCCGCAACGCTTCGCGCATGCTGGGAAAGCTGATTTTGTGATTGTCGAAGGGATAATCGCAATATTGAATGGCTAGCATCCAGGCGCTAAACCCGAACCACAGCAGCGGTGCCACGGTTTGTCCGATACCGGGAATAAGATACAATAACAGCAGTACGATGGCGCGCGGCAGGTAATAGACGAGTTTCTGCACTTCGCGCTTCATGATCCGCGGGATATCTTTGACCATGCCAATAACGCCGCTGTCCGGCAGGGCCTTTCCGGTCAGCCGCGCTTCAAGCTGTTCGGCCAGCAGGCCGTTAAACGGTGCCGCGATAAAATTGGCAATGGTGCTGAAAAAATAGCCGAATACCAACAGGATAGAGATGACAGCGAGCGGCCATAGCAGGTAGCTTAACCATTGTAACCACTCTGGCACATGGCCCATCAGTTGGGCAATCCAGTCACCCATGCGGGAAAACAGCCACCAAAAGGCACCGCCCATCAACAGCACATTGAGCAGCAGGGGAACGATGACAAAACGCCGTATGCCCGGAAGCGACATCAGCTGCCAACCTTGTGCGAAATAGTAAATGCCTGAACGCGGTGGCGTAGCGGGGGACGGGGTTACCATGACATCCTGTTCCTCATTGTGGGGTGATCCGGATCGTTTGTGTGATCTGCATCATATCGGGATGATTTTCTGCTGACCAGTGACCCTTTGGACGAAAAAAAAGCAAAAAAGTGCGCCCGGTATATCTTTATTCCTATAAAATACTGTGCAGGCTTGCACTTGTGTACGCAGGCAAATAGAGTTAGGGGTATGAAAAAGTTGCCGCGGTGGCAATAAATTGAATTAACTGGGATAGCAATGATGCAGGACTTGCGTCTGATATTAATCGTTGTGGGCGCGATCGCTATAATTGCGCTACTGCTTCACGGCTTGTGGACGAGCCGTAAAGAGCGCTCGTCCCTTTTTCGTGACCGTCCGGTGAAGCGCCTTAAGCAAAAGCAGAAGCGAGAAGAGACTGCGCCGCCGCCTGCATCCTCATCGCCTTTCGCTTCTGCTGCCGAACACGTTCGTACCGATTACGATCCGCTGTTAGGCGCGACCACCGCGCCGCAATCTGCGCCTGAGGTGCATGTCGATCGCGTTGCGCAGGAGACTCGCCCCGCACATGCTGCAAACGTTGCGCCTGTACATCCAACGCCTGTTGAACGTGCACCGCACCTTGAAGAGCAGGCCGCGGAGCAACACCTGCCTGAGCAGGATGCTGACCAGCCACAAGTGCAAAGCACAAGCAGCGCAGCGCAAGAAACCGTGCTGGTCCTGCACGTTGCTGCTCATCAGGGCAGTATCATTGGCGGTGAAGTGCTGTTGCAGAGCGTATTGCAGGCCGGCTTCCAGTTCGGTGAAATGAATATTTTCCATCGTCATGTTAATCCTGCGGGTGCAGGACCGGTGCTGTTTAGCCTAGCCAACATGGTGAAACCCGGTTCTTTCAGTATCGACGACATGGCCGATTTCTCCACGCCGGGCGTCTCCATTTTCATGATGGTGCCCTCCTACGGTGACGCAAGCCAGAATTTCAAACTGATGCTGCAATCTGCACAGCGCATTGCTGACGACGTAGGCGGAGTAGTACTGGATGATGAACGTCGTTTAATGACGCCGCAGAAAGTCGAGGCTTACAAAGGCCGTATTCGCGATGTACTGTGGGCTAATGGGTAGACGTGATTTTGTAACCGCAAAGCCTCCTACATGGAGGCTTTGTTTTTTTAGGGGATAGGGTGGACTGACGTGGCGAGTAGCAATGGGTTAAGGCAGGTTCAGGGAGTGGGGCTGCTTTCCACTTCGCTACTGGGAACTGGCGTGTTTGCGGTGCCAGCTATTGTGGCGCAGCTGTCGGGTAATGACAGCCTGTGGGCTTGGCCGCTGCTGATTGTGTTGGTGTTTCCGATTGCCATTGGCTTTGCCGCGTTGGGACAGCATTTTCCCAATGCCGGTGGAGCAGCCCACTTTGTCAATCTGGCGTTTGGCCCGCGCCTAGCACGCGTGACCCGCTGGCTGTTTCTTTCCGTGATCCCCTTGGGCTTGCCTGCTGCGTTGCAAATTGCTGCTGAGTTTTGGGCACCGTTTATTGGCCATAGCAGGGTAGGCATATTGGTCGTGCAAATGTTGACGCTGATCGCCATTTGGCTGCTCGGGTCACGCAGTGCGGGTTCCAGTGCGTCCATTCAAACGGGCATTGCCGTACTGGTGCTGGTCGTTGCCATTTGGTGCATAGGTATCTACACATCATAAAGGGTTAAAAACCACCATAGCTAAGTGGGCAAGTTCTTCCGGGGTATAGTCTGCTAATAACGTCAAGGTATTTAGCTGGATGGATAGTCCGGCAAGCAGCGCTGGGGCGCTTTCTTTACGCCCTCGTTTTTGTTGTCGTCCGGATAATCGGCAAATTAACTGACGGGCTGCCGCATTGTCGTCTCCTTCAGCGCGTTGCAGCCGCCATACCAGCACACATGCCATGCTAGCTATCAATAACCTGCGTAGCAGGGCACCAGCGCTGAAGCCATTTTTCTACATCATGGCAGGCACCTTTCAGCAGCTTAAAAAAGGATTCAATACCCCAGCGCCAGTAATACCAGCGAGCGACTTCCGCGCTGGTGAGCTCGTTGCTAACGTTTGTGAGCAGCGTCCAGCGTCCGATAAATTTACCGTGAGTATCGGTAAGGCGAACCACAACTAATCTGAGTGTCAGAGCTACGCCTGGCTGAACTTTCACTCGCCGTCCGCTGTTCTTGTCTTTCCGCTTCGCTTTTGCTGTTCGCGTTATGATCACAGATGTTTCCCCGATCTCCATATTGGCTTTTTTCCCTTTCCAGCCAACCTGTCCGTTTGCGATAAATGGCAGATCGTCTGCAATTTCACCAATTTTACGGGTGTCACCGCCCCACTCGGCCCGATGCCCTTCCTTTCCCCGGATAAGCCAACATATTCCCTGGGAGCTTAATGTGCGCATATGCCCGATAGAGTCACCTTCACGGTCAATGAGATGAACTAACTTCTTCCCGGTATCAAGAGACTCAACGCGGGCGATATCAGCCGTCAAAGCATCCATATGAGTCAGACTCTCAGACAAGCCCTCGGTTAGCGTTGAACGACAACCCGCCCTATCGGTTAGAGTTTGAGACAGGGGCGCTATTGGTAAACCATTTGCAGCATCAAGCAGTAGGCTGGCTTGTATAGCCAAGCGACATTATTTTGATAACAATTAGCTGTATTTTTTCCCACATATCAGGGCATTGGCTGTAATCATTTTTAAGTCTGTTGGCTATAGTTCATAACCGACGTCGCCACCATGCGTCATTTTCAAATGTTCTTCTTTCCCATTGTGGGTACGAAACTGTAAATGAGACCAGTCGTGAACGACGAGAGCGTATGGATGCGGGCTAAGTGCAACCTGCCGGAGAGCCAGCGAAATATAGCCAAGCGACATTATTTTGATAACAATTAGCTGTATTTTTTTGCCACATATCAGGGAATTGGCTGTAATCATTTTTAAGTCGGTTGGCTATAATAGGTTCATTGAGCTGACTGAAGCTAATACGTTCATTATTAAAAAAACGCCAAATGGCCTGAGTAGTGGCGAATGTTGTTTTCTGCGCGCAGGCAAGGTCTTTAACGGCTGACGCCAATGGTGCTGGGGGAGTCATGTGTTGCTTAACCAGACGCTGATAACGCCGGTTAAGGCGGGCATCAATCCCGCCGATGGATAAGTTGAGATTATGCAGCAACGTAATAGCAGATATTGCAAAAGATGTGTAGATACCACCTATGGCTTTGAGGGAGGGGTTATTATTCAAACACATTATAGATTTGAACAATTCTATTATCTTTACCCATAAAAAAACCAGCGCATTCGCGCTGGCTTTTTCTTGGTTAGCGTAGGTTAACCTTTAATTTGCGCATGCATTTCCTGCACCGAGGTCACCTTCTCGGTCGGATCCGCATTGAGCGCCATCGCCGTGGCGAAGCCGCCGTTCATGGTCGTATCGTAGTGCACCTTGTATTGCAACGCGCTGCGGCGAATCAGTTTGGAATCTTCAATCGCCTGACGCCCTGCGGTCGTGTTGACGATATACGTGTACTCGCCGTTCTTGATACGGTCCTGAATGTGCGGACGCCCTTCATGCACCTTGTTCACCAGACGCGGATTAATACCCGCTTCACCTAGCTCAATGGCGGTGCCGTGAGTCGCGTCCAACTCAAAGCCGTGTTTCAATAGATTGGCCGCCAAATCCACAACGCGTACTTTATCGCCTTCACGAACCGAGAGCAAGGCACGTCCTGATTTCTTCATCGGTGAGTTGCTGCCCAGCATCGCCTTGGCGAACGCTTCGGCAAAGGTGCGACCCACACCCATTACTTCGCCGGTAGAGCGCATTTCTGGCCCTAAAATCGGGTCAACGCCGGAGAACTTGTTGAACGGCAGCACCACTTCCTTCACGGAGTAATACGGTGGGATAACTTCTTTGGTGACACCCTGCTCCGTCAGCGTCTTGCCTGCCATCACGCGCGCGGCCACTTTCGCCAACGGTACACCGGTCGCCTTGGAGACAAATGGAACGGTGCGCGCTGCACGTGGGTTCACTTCAATCAGGTAGACTTCGTTGTTCTTCACAGCGAACTGCACGTTTATCAACCCACGCACGCTCAGTTCGAACGCCAGTTTCTCTACCTGCTGGCGCATCACATCCTGAATTTCTTTGCTCAGCGTATAAGCCGGCAATGAACAGGCAGAGTCACCGGAGTGCACGCCCGCTTGTTCGATGTGTTCCATGATGCCGCCAATCAGCACGCGCTCGCCGTCACAGATAGCGTCCACGTCCACTTCAATGGCATCATCGAGGAAACAGTCCAGCAGCACCGGCGCATCGTTGGACACGCTGACCGCGTTCTGGAAGTAACGGCGCAAATCTACTTCGTTGTAAACGATTTCCATCGCACGGCCGCCCAGCACGTAGGAGGGACGAACCACCAGCGGATAACCGATGCCGCGCGCTTTTTCCACCGCTTGCTCGATGGAGGTGACGGTGGCATTTTCCGGCTGTTTCAGGCCCAGACGATTCACCGCCTGTTGGAAACGCTCACGATCTTCTGCACGGTCAATAGCATCCGGGCTGGTGCCAATAACTGGCACACCCGCAGCTTCCAGTGCACGCGACAGTTTCAGCGGCGTTTGGCCACCATACTGCACGATAACGCCTTTCGGTTTCTCGATACGGACAATTTCCAGCACGTCTTCCAACGTGACGGGCTCGAAGTAGAGACGATCAGAGGTGTCGTAATCGGTTGAAACCGTTTCCGGGTTACAGTTGACCATGATGGTTTCATAACCGTCTTCACGCAGCGCCAGCGCCGCATGCACACAGCAGTAGTCAAACTCGATGCCCTGTCCGATACGGTTCGGCCCGCCACCCAACACCACGATCTTGTCGCGATCCTGATTCGGATTAGCTTCGAACTCTTCATCGTAAGTGGAGTACATATATGCGGTATCGGTAGCGAACTCTGCCGCACAGGTATCGACACGTTTGTAGACCGGGTGCAGATCATATTTGTCGCGCAGTTTGCGAATTTCGTTTTCAGATACACCGACCAGCTTCGCCAGACG
The DNA here is from genome assembly GCF_050472005.1 of Symbiopectobacterium sp. RP. NCBI lineage: Bacteria > Pseudomonadati > Pseudomonadota > Gammaproteobacteria > Enterobacterales > Enterobacteriaceae > Symbiopectobacterium > Symbiopectobacterium sp. RP. The sequence continues at coordinate 1,084,370 of NZ_JBGOGS010000002.1, forward strand.
CGCATCGGCAAAGCCTTTACGTTTCAGGGTGCGCAGGAAATCGGCCGTCAGTGCCGTTGCGCCCTTCTCAGCAACCTGCTCTTCGAGACGCACCAGCTCTTCAATCTGCACCAAGAACCAGCGATCGATGTTGGTCAGGTTAAACACGCCATCCACAGACATGCCAGCACGGAAAGCATCTGCCAGATACCAGATACGCTCAGCGCCCGCGTCTTTCAGTTCGCGGCGAATTTTGGTCAGCGCTTCCGGATCGTCCAGATCCACTTTCGGATCGAAGCCCGTTGCGCCGACTTCCAGACCACGCAGCGCTTTTTGCAGCGACTCTTGCTGGGTACGGCCAATCGCCATCACTTCACCGACCGATTTCATTTGGGTGGTCAGGCGATCGTTGGCACCAGCAAATTTTTCGAAGTTAAAGCGCGGGATCTTTGTAACAACATAGTCAATGGAGGGCTCGAACGATGCAGGGGTACGACCACCGGTGATATCATTCATCAGCTCATCCAGCGTATAGCCCACGGCCAGCTTGGCGGCAATCTTGGCAATCGGGAAACCCGTCGCTTTGGAAGCCAGCGCGGAGGAGCGCGATACACGCGGGTTCATTTCGATAATGATCAGGCGACCGGTTTTCGGGTTAACCGCAAACTGCACGTTGGAACCGCCGGTTTCAACCCCGATTTCACACAGTACCGCCATGGAGGCGTTACGCATGATTTGGTATTCCTTGTCCGTCAGGGTTTGCGCTGGCGCAACGGTAATGGAGTCACCGGTGTGGATACCCATGGCATCCAGGTTTTCAATGGAACAGACAATGATGCAGTTGTCTTTCTTATCGCGCACCACTTCCATTTCATACTCTTTCCAACCGATGAGGGATTCATCAATCAGCAGCTCTTTGGTCGGTGACAGATCCAGACCGCGCGCGCAAATTTCTTCAAACTCTTCACGGTTATAAGCGATACCGCCACCGCTGCCGCCCATGGTAAAGGAGGGACGGATAATGCAGGGATAGCCCACATCGGCGGCCACGGCCAATGCTTCTTCCATGGTATGCGCGATGCCGGAACGCGCGGTTTCCAAGCCAATTTTCTTCATGGCGATATCGAAGCGGCGGCGATCTTCCGCTTTATCGATAGCATCGGCGGTCGCACCGATCATGGTGACGCCAAACTCCGCCAGCACACCCTGCCGCTCAAGCTCGAGCGCACAGTTCAGCGCTGTCTGCCCGCCCATAGTCGGCAGCACCGCATCAGGACGCTCTTTTTCGATGATTTTACGCACCACTTCCCAGTGGATCGGCTCGATATACGTCGCATCGGCCATTTCCGGGTCGGTCATGATGGTCGCCGGGTTGGAGTTCACCAGAATGACGCGATAACCCTCTTCACGTAACGCTTTACACGCCTGCGCACCAGAGTAATCGAATTCACAGGCCTGACCGATAACGATCGGGCCGGCACCAAGGATCAGGATGCTTTTAATATCAGTACGTTTTACCATTTTTCTGCTCCCGATTATTTACCATTGGCACGATAAGAGTGAATCAGTTCGATAAAGTGATCGAACAAGGGGGCCGCGTCGTGCGGACCAGGGCTTGCTTCCGGGTGTCCCTGGAAACTGAATGCCGCTTTATCCGTGCGATGAATCCCTTGCAGGGAGCCGTCAAACAGCGATTTATGCGTCGGGCGCAGCGTCGCTGGCAGTGAGTTTTCATCCACCACGAAACCGTGGTTCTGCGCGGTGATCATCACACAGTCGGCATCCAGATCTTTCACCGGGTGGTTACCACCGTGGTGACCAAATTTCATTTTGACCGTTTTAGCACCGCTTGCCAGCGCCAGCAGTTGGTGACCTAGGCAGATGCCAAATACCGGAATATCGGCCTCCAGGAAGGCTTTGGTCGCCTTGATGGCGTAGTCACACGGCTCCGGGTCGCCAGGGCCGTTGGAGAGGAAAATCCCGTCCGGATTCAGTTTGAGCACTTCTTCAGCAGAGGTCTGGGCAGGCACAACCGTCAAACGGCAGCCACGATCGACCAGCATACGCAGAATGTTGCGCTTCACTCCGTAGTCGTAAGCCACTACGTGGTACGGCAACTCACTTTCCGCTTTAGCAGCAGGCAGGTCGCCGGTCAACGTCCAGCTACCTTGCGTCCAGCCATAACGTTCCTGTGTCGTCACTTCTTTTGCCAAATCCATGCCTTTCAGGCCAGGGAACGCTTTGGCTTTTTCCAATGCCAGTGCCGCATCCGGCGCATCCCCGGCAATAATACAGCCATTCTGCGCCCCTTTCTCACGCAGCAAGCGAGTCAGCTTACGCGTATCGATATCGGCGATGGCAACGATGTTATTGCGTTTCAGATAATCTGAGAGGCTCTCTTCATTACGGTAGTTGCTGGCAATCAGGGGCAGATCGCGAATAACTAGGCCTTGAGCATGAACAGAGGGGGATTCTTCGTCGCTGGCGTTAGTGCCGACATTACCAATATGGGGATAAGTGAGAGTGACAATCTGGCGGGAATAGGAAGGATCAGTGAGGATTTCTTGATAACCGGTCATCGATGTATTGAAGACCACTTCCCCCACTGCCGTTCCCTCTGCCCCGATGGCACAACCGTGGAATTGGGTTCCGTCTTCCAGAACCAATAGCGCTGACTTAATCAAAACACCCCCAAGGAATAAATAATCATATTATCTGCATATTAATTCAGATTAGCCACTCCAAATCAATGCAAAAATTACCTTTTCGGTAAACTTTTGGCAAATTGCGCGCATTTTAATGATGGTCGTTCAAATTGTCCACTCTAACCGCTATTTTTCTTCATTTTTTATGGCTTACGGCGTCACCGACTTACCACAGCCACAAAAGCAGCCATCAAAAAGGTAAAGTAAACGGTTGCCTAGTGACATTATTAGCCAGAAGGAAATATTTGACTAGTAGATGCCTGACAGGGCAATAGGTGGTTAAAAAAACGCCAACACAATCTTTATAAAGGAGAGAAAAAAAACTTACATCGACCACGACATAATAAAATCACAAAATACATATAATTAAAAAGAATGTAAAATAATACACAAAATTCAATAAGTTAAATAACAGATAAAATCAAAGTTCATTGAGAGAAAGCACGTCTCTCATATCAAAAAGACCTGATTTATTACCCTTCAACCAAATTGCTGCACGAATAGCACCATTAGCGAAGGTCATACGGCTGGAAGCCTTATGGCTAATCTCAATGCGCTCACCAACATCCGCAAACATTGCAGTGTGCTCACCGACGATATCTCCGGCACGCAAGCTGGCAAAACCGATACTGTTTGGCACACGTTCACCGGTGTGGCCCTCACGCGCATAGACCGCGCAGGTTTTCAGATCGCGCCCTAACGCTCCTGCAATGGCTTCTCCCATGGCTAACGCCGTCCCCGACGGTGCGTCCACTTTATGGCGGTGGTGCGCTTCCAGGATCTCGATATCCGTGTAATCGCCCATCACGGTGGCCACTTTCTCCAGCAATTTCAGCATTACGTTGACACCCACACTAAAGTTGGCGGCAAACACAATGCCAATCTCTTGTGCAGCCGCACTGATAGCCGCTTTGCCTGCATCATCAAAACCCGTGGTACCGATAATCATGCTCTTGCCATGCTGGCGGCAGAATGTCAGATGCGCCAATGTGCCTTCCGGGCGCGTGAAATCGATGAAGACATCAAAATCATCACGTACCGCATCCAGCGAATCCTGCACAATAACGCCCAGCGTGCCCAGTCCTGCCAATTCTCCGGCATCAACGCCAACCAACGATGAGCCCTCACGCTCTAGCGCAGCACCGAGTACAGCACCCTCCATCTGCGAAACAGCATGGATCAGTTGACGCCCCATTCGACCACCGGCACCGGCAATCGCTACACGTATTGCATCCTTCATCGTCATCTCTCTTTTTTCACTTGCGCTGTAAAAACGTTCTCAGGTTAGCGGGCCAAGGCGATGGCTGCCAGCGGATTTCACGCAGGATTAGAAATTTCTGACAAAAAGGGGGAATAATCAGTAAAAGCTATCCGTCAGAAGGCATTCACTACACGCTGACAGATAAATCTCCCCAAATAGGTAACGCATAATCATGCAGTTTTTATGCATTCGAAAAAGGGGGATAATTCAGATAAAAAAATAGCAGGGATAACACCCTGCTATTTTTTACTCTGCCTCATGCCAGTATCAATCGATCTGCTTTACTTCCACGCGCAGCTCTTTTGGTACTTCAAAGACAATGTTCTCTTCACGGCCTTCCAGCTCGAGCGCGACTTTACCCCCGAAGGATTTAAGGCGTTCAATCACCTGCTGAACCAGAATGTCCGGTGCAGACGCACCCGCCGTTACACCGATACACGCCACATCCGTGAGCCAGCGCTCCTGAATATCGTTCGCAGAATCGACAAGGTAAGCGGGAATGCCGGAACGCTGAGCCAGTTCTGCCAAGCGATTGGAGTTGGAAGAATTTTTCGACCCCACCACCAGCACCACGTTTGCGCGCTCCGCCAGATAACGCACCGCTTCCTGACGGTTCGTGGTGGCGTAGCAGATATCGTCTTTACGTGGGCCGATAATTTGTGGGAAACGCTCACGCAGTGCATCGATTACCGCGGAGGTGTCATCCACCGACAGCGTGGTTTGCGTCATAAAGCAGAGGTTACCCTCATCTTTAACCTGCAAATTCCACACATCTTCCGGTGACTCCACCAGATACATGCCGCCATCGTCGTTGCTGTACTGCCCCATGGTGCCTTCTACTTCAGGGTGCCCAGCATGGCCGATCAGGATAGCTTCTACCCCTTTACGGCTGGCGCGCGCCACCTCCATATGGACCTTGGTCACCAACGGGCAAGTGGCATCAAAGACGGTCAGATCGCGATTCTTTGCTTCCGCCCGTACAGCCTGAGACACGCCGTGTGCAGAAAAAATCAGGATTGCGCCATCAGGCACTTCGCCAATCTCTTCAATAAAGATCGCACCTCGATCGCGCAAGCCATCCACCACGTAGCGGTTATGCACGACTTCATGGCGCACATAAATCGGCGTGCCATAAATTTCCAGCGCACGCTCGACAATGCTGATTGCGCGATCGACGCCCGCGCAGAAACCACGCGGATTAGCCAGTAAGATTTGCACGCTCAACCTCCTGCGCGACAGGATCGATATCCATCACCTCAACATCAAAGCTTACGTGATGACCCGCCAGCGGATGATTGAAATCGACTGTAACCGATTCTTCCGCCACTTCACGAATCACGCCGGGCATGTCATTTCCCGCCACGCCGCTGAACAGCATGATGGTGCCCACGTCCGGTACGCCGGTCTCGGCAAAATCGCTGCGCAGAAAGAACTGAATCAAATCCGGATTGGACGGCCCGAAGGCCGATTCCGGCGACAACGTGAAACGGTGTTTATCTCCCCGACGCAAGCCGAGGAGTTGCTGTTCCAGTGCCGGAGACAGGCTCTCATCCCCCAAGCGAAACAGCGCGGGTTTACCCCGTTCGCGGGTCGATTCCGCAACGCTGCCATCTTCCAGCGTCAGCACAAAATGCAGCAGTACGGCGCTGGTATTCTGCACGCTTTGCGTCATGCCTGCCCCTTCGGCTTCGCCGAGGCGTCGTGAGGTGCCAGAAAGCCTTCCAGCACTACCAGACCAGCCCCGATACAGACAGCCGTATCCGCCAGATTGAACGTTGCGAAGTGCCAGTCACCGACGTAGAAGTCAATGTAATCGACCACAAAGCCGTGCCAGGTTCTGTCGAACAGGTTCCCCAGCGCACCGCCGATAATCAGCGCATAGGCGATATTGTTCAGCTTCTGGTCGGCGCGGTTACGGTACATCATCACCAACAGCGCCACCACGATCATGATGGCGACACCGGCAAAGAACCAGCGCTGCCAGCCGCCTTTATCTGCCAGGAAGCTAAACGCCGCACCGTAGTTACGGGCATAGTGCAGGTTTAACGAGGGGAACAGCGCCCAAGTTTCACCCAGTTCGAAATTCGCCAGTACCCAGTATTTGACGCCAAGATCCACCGCCAACACTACCAGCACCAGCCACAGCCAGCGCAACCCGCTTGAACAGATCGATTTATTCATCAGACAAATTTACGCTCTTCGCCATTACCGCCCACATTCGTGGCACAGCGTCCGCATACCTCTGGGTGTGCAGCATCCACACCGATATCGGACTCATAGTGCCAGCAACGCGGGCACTTGTGCCCATCCGCTTTGCTTAAAGCAATTTTCAGGCCAGAGAGTTCACTCGCCTGCGCATCCGCCGGAGCATCTTCATAGCGTTCAACCCGCGCCTTGGAGGTCAGCAGTGCAAAATGCAACTCCTGTTGCAGACGCCCCAGCTTCTCGGACAGCTCAGCATCAGCATACAGCGTTACCGCCGCTTCCAACGAACCACCAATACGCTTGTCGTTACGCGCTTGCTCAATCACCTTGTTCACTTCGGCCCGCACTTTCAGCATGTCGGCCCAGAACGCATCATTCAGGGTTTCCTCTTCCGCCAGCCCGAACAGGCCATCATACCACTCTTCGGTAAACACGTACTGTGCGCGTTTACCCGGCAGGTAGCCCCAGACTTCATCGGCGGTGAAGGACATGATCGGTGCCATCCAGCGAACCAGCGCTTCCACAATATGGAACAGCGCGGTCTGGCAACTGCGGCGCGCCACGCTGTCATGCTTGGCGGTGTATTGGCGATCCTTGATGATGTCCAGATAGAACGAGCCCATTTCGATGGAGCAGAACTGCATCAGGCGTTGCACCACACGGTGGAAATCGTAGCTTTCGTACGCTTCAACGATCTCTTGCTGTGCGGCTTGCGCGCAGCCTACCGCCCAACGATCCAGCACCACCATCTCTTCCGGCTTCACACTGTGCAAGGCCAGATCGAACCCGTTCAGGTTTGCCAGCAGGAAACGTGCGGTGTTACGGATGCGGCGATAAGCATCGGCAGAACGTTTGAGGATTTCATCGGACACAGCGATCTCGCCGGAATAGTCTGTGGAGCCGATCCACAGACGCAGAATATCCGCGCCCAGCTTGTCCATCACGTCCTGCGGCGCAATGGTATTGCCGATGGATTTGGACATTTTGCGGCCCTGACCATCGACGGTGAAGCCGTGAGTCAGCACCTGACGATACGGGGCTTTACCCTTGATCGCCGTAGAGATCATCAGCGAGGACATGAACCAGCCGCGATGCTGGTCAGAGCCTTCCAGATACATATCGGCTGCATGCCCTGCAAATTCCGGGCGCACATCCACCACTGAGGCGTGGGTCGATCCGGAATCGAACCACACATCCAGCGTGTCTGGCACTTTGACATAATTTGCAGCATCAGCCCCCAACAAATCGGCAGGATCGAGATCCCACCATGCCTGAATGCCGTCCTGCTCAACTCGTTTAGCCACCGCTTCGATCAGCTCCGGCGTGCGAGGGTGCAACGCTTCGGTCTCTTTATGAACAAACAGAGACATCGGTACGCCCCAGGTACGCTGGCGCGAGATACACCAGTCTGGGCGGTTGGCAACCATGGACTCGATGCGCACCTGACCCCAATCCGGGATCCACTGCACGCCTTTGATTTCAGACAGCGACTGCTGACGCAGCCTTTTTTGATCCATGCTGACAAACCACTGAGGCGTGGCACGGAAGATGATTGGCGACTTGTGACGCCAGCAGCACGGATAGCTGTGTTGCAGTTTTTCCACATGCAGCAACGCGCCGCTTTCACGCAGCATGTCAACGATGAGGTCATTGGCTTTGAAGACAAACTTGCCGTCCAGATTCGGGTGCGTACCCGGCAGGTAACAGCCGTTCGGCCCCACCGGATTGGCGATTTCGAGCTGGTATTTCTGGCTGATGACATAGTCATCCGGGCCGTGGCCGCCCGCGGTATGCACCGCACCGGTACCGGCATCCAGCGTGACGTGGTCGCCCAGAATCGCAGGCACATCGAAATTCAGGAACGGGTGATTGAAACGCAACAGTTCAAGATCGGAACCCTTGCAGTCGCCCAGCACGGTCCAGCTTGTTACGCCCAGGCGCGCCATCACGCTTTCCACCAGATCGGCGGCCAGAATTAGCGCGTTGCCTTCGATTTGCACCAGTTGATAAGCAAACTCGGCATTCACGGCGATCGCGCGGTTCGCGGGCAGCGTCCACGGGGTAGTGGTCCAGATAACCAGTGCAATCGTGCCTGCAACAGCAGTGACACCAAATTTCGCCGCAACAGCTGCCGCATCAACAGCAGTAAAAGCTACATCAATAGACGGAGAGGTTTTATTGCAATACTCCACCTCAGCTTCTGCCAATGCAGAACCGCAATCGGCACACCAGTGCACCGGTTTAGCCCCTTTGTGCTGGTGCCCGTTGTCGATGATCTTGCCGAGAACGCGGATGATATTCGCCTCGGTATTGAAATCCATGGTCAGATACGGGCGATCCCAATCGCCCAGCACGCCGAGGCGGATAAAGTCTTTCTTCTGCCCTTCAACCTGCTCCGCCGCATACTTGCGGCATGCCTGACGAAATTCTGCCGCGCTCACCTTCTCACCCGGCTTGCCAATCAGCTGCTCGACTTTCAGTTCAATAGGCAGACCGTGGCAGTCCCATCCCGGTACGTACGGCGAGTCATAACCGGCCAGTCCTTTGGATTTGACAATAATATCTTTCAGAATCTTGTTAACTGAGTGACCTATGTGAATGTTGCCATTCGCATACGGAGGGCCGTCATGCAGAATGAAGGTTTTCTTGCCCTTTTTCGCCTGACGAATAATTCCGTACAAATCCTGTTCATACCAACGTTTCAGCATCTCAGGTTCACGCTTGGCCAGATCGCCACGCATCGGGAACCCTGTTTCCGGCAAATTCAGGGTAGTTTTGTAGTCACTCATTAGATTCTCGATTTAGTTTCGGCCATACCTTGGGGTATGAATATTACACCGGTGCTGCTAACCCGAAAAACGTCCGGGCCGTCACCACATCCTCGGCGATTTGCTGCGTCAATGCCTCTAGCGACGCAAACCGCTGCTCATTTCGTATTTTCTTACACAGCGCCACGTCTATATGACGCCCGTACAGATCCATGGCGACATCCAGCAGGTGCACTTCCAACTGCTGGCGTTTATCGCCGTCTACCGTTGGCCGGGTGCCGATATTGGCGACGCCGGGAAACGGCGTAGGGCCAAGGCCGTAGACTTCAACGGCATACACTCCACTAACCGGGGATACCTGGCGTTTCATCGGCAGATTCGCGGTCGGAAAACCCAACGTTCTGCCCAGCGCTTTACCATGCACCACGCGCCCGGAAATCGTGTAAGGGTGACCCAACAATTCTTGCGCCAGCGGCAGATCGTCATGCAGCAAGGCATCACGTACTGCGGTACTGCTTACGCGCCTACCGCCATTGCAGAACGTCGCCGTGCTGATAACGTCGAAACCATGGTTCTGCCCCGCCTCCTGTAATAACAGGAAATCACCGCTACGACCAGCCCCGAAGCAGAAGTCATCCCCTACAACGAGAAATTTCACACCCAGTTTTTCCACCAGAAGGTGGCGCACAAAGTCTTGCGCATCGTGTGCGGCGAACGCTGCATCAAACTTAACGCACAATAGTGCGTCAACGCCTGCGCGCGCTAGATAGTTCATCTTGTCCCGCAGCCGGGTAAGCCGCGCAGGTGCCTGATCGGCAGAAAACAATTCGAGCGGCTGTGGCTCGAAAGTCATCACCATCACCGGCAAACCACGCGCCAGCCCCTCCTGCTTTAGTCGCTCAAGCAGCATTTGATGCCCACGGTGTACACCGTCAAAATTGCCGATGGTGAGCACACAACCATAATGGCGTGCCCGGAGATTGTGTATACCGCGGATTAGCTGCATGGCGACTCAGGAACAGTTTGGTTAACGATATGGAAATCGGCGGATTATACCTTGTACAGCGGTTAAGGTTAAGGCGCGATTCACGCCTTTTGTCACGCAATTGCTCGGTAGTGCCTACCGTTCTTGCCATGCATTGCCCCTACGGCGTTGCTTCGTATGAGCAAAAATTCCTCTTTCTTATCAAAAGTTCGTCAGGTAAACGCGAATTTCTGTCGGGAAACGCTGTATTCCCGAGCGCGAAGCTGTTAAAATCCTGCGCCATCACAACGTAACGAGCGTCGGCGTACAAACGGCGCTTGTTTGCACAAATCCATTGACAAACGAAGGCTAAACGGGCATATTCCTCGGCCTTTGAATTGTCCTCGATAGAATATATTTGGGAGTTGGACCTTGGCTAATATCAAATCAGCTAAGAAACGCGCCGTACAGTCTGAGAAGCGTCGCAAGCACAACGCTAGCCGTCGTTCCATGATGCGTACTTTCATCAAGAAAGTATACGCAGCGATCGCTACTGGCGATAAAGAAGCTGCACAAAAAGCGTTTAACGACATGCAACCGATTGTGGATCGTCAGGCTAGCAAAGGTCTGATCCACAAGAACAAAGCATCTCGTCATAAATCCAACTTGGCTGCTCAGATCAACGCACTGTAATCATTGCTTGCGTAGACGTCTGTCTTCCTCGTTGTAAGAAAAAACCGGCTCTGGCCGGTTTTTTTGTTTCTGCACGTTCAAAGCACATCCCGCATGTTTCCCCTAGCGTTACCTCGCCCTTACCCTCTCCTTATGACGATTACAATCTGTAAGGCGCTTTTTTTATAGTCGAAATTAACCGCTACTTTATGCTGGCACGCATACAGCATACAGCATACAGCATACAGCATACAGCATACAGCATACAGCATACAGCATACAGCATATCAGAATTCATGAGGTTCTCTATGTTATAGCTAAACGACTTAGTTTTGATTACATTATTTAAATGAGCTATTCAATTGATTTTAGACGTAAAGTGATATAGCCAACCGACTTAAAAATGATTACAGCCAATGCCCTGATATGTGGCAAAAAAATACAGCTAATTGTTATCAAAATAATGTCGCTTGGCTATATCTACACGGGAAGAAGAAGGGTTGAGTATCCGAGAAACAGCGAAGCAATTTCGGATTGGCCCTGCCTCTGTATCGCGTTGGATTAATCAAATAGCGTCAAAAGCATCGACCACGCGTCAGCGAAAGAGCGATAAATCCGAGTTGATAAAAGATGTTGAACCATATCCAGATGCTTACCAAAAAGAACGTGCAGAGCGTTTTGGCGTTTGTCAGAAGGCCATTTGGCAAGCTCTTAAAAAGCTGGGATTGACCTATAAAAAAACTCTACGTCATCCGAAAGCCGACGAAAGCGCCCTGCAAGCATTTCAACAAAAAATACAACAGCATGAAAAAGAATGTAAACCTATTGTTTTTATTGATGAAAGTGGTTTTCCACACGATACCCCACGGACTCACGGCTATTCCCCAAAAGGTCAACGGTGTTTTGGCCTGAAGAACGGGGGAGCCAAGGGAAGAACAAATGTTATCGGCGCTTTATTAGGCACAACGCTGTTTGCTATCGGATTATTTGATATCAATATTAACAGCGATGTTTTCTATTCCTGGGTCACACAAGTCCTTATCCCAGTACTCCCTAAAAACAGGGTAATCGTGATGAACAATGCAACTTTTCACAAAAAACATAATATTCAACAAGTCATCATCGATGCAGGGTATATGGTGGAGTATTTGCCTACATATTCGCCAGATCTTAACCCCATTGAGCATAAATGGGCACAAGCAAAAAGCAAAAAAAGAGAGAGTGGTTGCGATACAGAGATTTGAGTTATGCTCATTTCTGGTGTACGGGGTTTCGGGGAGGGTAGCGTATCCTGCTGATTGATTTTGTGGATGATTTCAACAACAGAGAGATGATACCCCATGAAAAAGTCTACCCTACAGGTCTCCGCAGAACCAGATATTGCCGGTGATCCCTTGCATGAACTCATTCGTAATGGTGCCAGGCAGCTGATAGCTGCCGCCGTTGAGGTTGAGCTCGAAGCCATGCTGCAACAACATGCTGAACGCCGCCTTGACGACGGGCGTCATGCTGTCGTTCGTAACGGCTATTTGCCACAGCGAACCATACAGACGGGCGGGTATTGGGGATGTTGAAATTAAAGTGCCTAAGGTCAGGGATCGCAGCGGCAACGGAATATGCTTCAACAGCGCGTTGTTGCCGCCTTATCTGAAACGTGCAAAAAGCGTCGAAGAGTTGCTACCATGGCTGTACCTGCGAGGCATATCCACCGGTGATTTTCACGAAGCCCTGAGGGCGCTTCTCGGTGAAAAAGCTAATGGCCTCTCTGCCAGTACCATCAGCAGACTGAAACAGCAATGGCTTGAAGAGCACAGGCAATGGTGCCTGCGTGATTTAAGCGATACGCGCTACGTTTATTTCTGGGCCGATGGCATATACAGCCATGTCAGGCAAGATGATCACCTTTGCCTGCTGGTCATTATCGGCGTCACTGAGCATGGACGTAAGGAGCTGGTTGCGGTCGAAGATGCTTATCGAGAGTCAGAAGCAAACTGGGCCGAACTTCTTAATGGCCTGCGAGCACGTGGCCTAACCGTATCTCCCAAGCTGGCTACGGGAGACGGTGCCCTTGGTTTTTGGAATGCAATGGCAAAGATATTCCCGGACACGCAGCACCAACGCTGTTGGGTGCACAAAACCGCTAATGTGTTGGCTTCACTCCCCAAAGCCATGCAACCGAAAGTTAAGGCTGAGCTGCGGGAGGTTTGGCTAGCAGAGAGCCGTGATGCCGCTAATGAAGCCTTTGATGTTTTGTTGGCAAGGTTTTCAGCGAAGTATCCTTCAGCGATGAAGAAGCTGGAGAAAGTTCGAGAAGAACTGTTGGCATTCTACAACTTCCCGTCAGAGCACTGGGCGTCAATAAGAACGACAAATCCGATTGAATCGGCTTTTGCGACTGTGAGGCTACGAAGCAGAGGCGCGAAGAACGGTGGTTCGAGAGAAACAACCCTGTCAATGGTATTTAAGCTGCTCCAGTCAGCTCAGAAAAGCTGGAACCGACTAAGAGGATTTGACCTGCTGACCCTGGTTGTAAGCAACGTCCAATTTAAGGATGGAGAGCAGATTCACGAAGCATCAGAGCGGAACGTAGCCTGATCGCCATACACCAGATTCGCTAATAACTCCAGAGATTTTGTTCTCAGTCCATATGATGTAATCAAAATTAAGTCGCTTGGCTATATTGTGCCAACGGGAACACAAAATGCAGGATGCAGATGAAGAAAACTCCCTTGCCAGTACATGAAGTCATTAGGCCGCTAAGCCTTGTGCTGCTTGAAGCTAATCGTTTGCGTAAAAACCTCTGTCAAGCCCTATCATGCAAGGGGATAAACGGTTTACACTATAGGCCAATACCCGTTGCGGGCATTTTTACTGTACATATAGTTAGCTGAGTCAGGAGATGCGGATGTTAAAGCGTGAAATGAACATTGCCGATTACGACGCCGAACTGTGGCACGCGATGCAGCAAGAAGTGGTGCGTCAGGAAGGGCATATTGAACTGATAGCGTCAGAAAACTACACCAGCCCACGTGTTATGCAGGCTCAAGGGTCTCAGTTAACCAACAAATATGCGGAAGGATATCCCGGCAAACGTTACTACGGCGGCTGCGAATATGTTGACATCGTAGAGCAACTGGCGATTGACCGTGCTAAAGCCCTGTTTGGTGCTGACTACGCTAACGTGCAACCACACTCCGGTTCTCAGGCCAACTTTGCCGTGTATACCGCGCTGCTGCAACCGGGTGATACCATTCTGGGGATGAACCTGGCTCACGGCGGTCACCTGACCCACGGCTCTCCGGTTAACCTGTCTGGCAAACTGTACAAAGTGATTCCTTACGGTATCGATGAAAGCGGTAAAATCGATTACGAAGAAATGGCTGAACTGGCACAAACCCACAAACCGAAAATGATCGTAGGTGGTTTTTCTGCTTACTCAGGCGTGGTTGACTGGGAGAAAATGCGTGAAATCGCTGACAGCATTGGTGCTTATCTGTTTGTGGATATGGCACACGTTGCGGGTCTGGTCGCGGCTGACGTTTATCCTAACCCGGTTCCTCATGCGCATATCGTCACGACCACTACCCATAAAACGCTGGCTGGTCCGCGCGGCGGCCTGATTCTGGCCAAGGGCGGTGATGAAGAACTGTACAAAAAACTGAACTCTGCCGTCTTCCCTGGCGGCCAGGGCGGCCCATTGATACACGTTATCGCCGGTAAAGCGGTCGCGTTGAAAGAAGCGATGGAACCTGAGTTCAAAGTTTACCAGCAACAAGTGGCGAAGAATGCCAAGGCCATGGTTGAGGTGTTCCTGACGCGCGGTTTCAACGTGGTTTCTGGTGGCACCAGCAACCACCTGTTCCTGCTCGATCTGGTAAGCAAAAACCTGACCGGTAAAGAAGCCGATGCCGCTCTGGGTCGCGCTAATATTACCGTTAACAAAAACAGCGTGCCGAACGATCCGAAGAGCCCGTTTGTGACCTCCGGTATCCGTATCGGTACGCCAGCGGCAACCCGTCGTGGCTTCAAGGAAGTGGAAGTGCATGAGCTGGCAGGCTGGATCTGTGACGTTCTGGATAACATCAATGACGAAGCGACCATTGAACGCGTGAAACAAAAAGTCCTCGCTATTTGTGAGCGTTTCCCGGTTTATGCCTGATAGCCAGTAGCCGATAAGTTAACGCCAGCCTTCGGGCTGGCGTTTTTTTTACCGCTCTTTCTCACCATCTTCGCGTAACCCTCTGATATAGCCAAGCGACATTATTTTGATAACAATTAGCTGTATTTTTTTGCCACATATCAGGGCATTGGCTGTAATCATTTTTAAGTCGGTTGGCTATATCAACTCGGATTTATCGATCTTTCGCTGACGCGTGGTCGATGCTTTTGACGCTATTTGATTAATCCAACGCGATACAGAGGCAGGGCCAATCCGAAATTACTTCGCTGTTTCTCGGATACTCAACCCTTCTTCTTCCCGTGTAGATATCACTTTACGTCTAAAATCAATTGAATAGCTCATTTAAATAATGTAATCAAAATTAAGTCGTTTAGCTATAGACAACAGCAAACGCACAAACCGTTTCGGCGAAAGCATCAGGGTGGGAAATAAACGGTGCATGCGCCGCTTGCGCCATCACCACGGAATCACTATCAGGCCAGCGTTCATCAAGCAGGCTCGCCACTTTACGCGGTACCAACCCATCCAGCGCCCCGTAAATACGCAGCATCGGTAGCGTCAACGACGCCATCGCCTCGCGCATGTCGGTCTGGCGTAAAATATCCAAGCCCCCTTCAAGCACCTCAATGCTAGGCATCGGCTGCTCCAGCACCACACTTTTTAGCAGGCGCGCATCCTGACGCGCACTGCCTGTGCCCAGCGTTTGCAATGCCAGAAACCGTTCCGTGGTGCGCTGAAAATCTTCGCTAAGCTGCTGCTGAAAACCCTGTAACACCGTAGGTTTAATGCCGGGCCACTCCTCGTTGGCGCTGAAACAGGGGGAGGAGGCGACCGTGACCAAAGCACTGACACGCGCAGGCGCACTGAGTGCCGCCTGACTGGCAACCAGTCCGCCCAGCGACCATCCCAACCAGACAGCCTGCTCGGGTGCCTGTGCCAGCACGATATCAGCCATGTCAGCAAGTGGTAACGCTCCATATCCCACACTACGGCCATAACCGGGGATATCCACACAGTGCAGTCGAAAATGCGGAGCCAATCGCGTCGCAATACCCTGCCATACCTGCGTGTTCAGCCCCCATCCGTGCAGCAACACAAGATCGCATTTCCCTTCCCCTTCGGTGTGCCAGTAGAGCGTTGTCATCAATTATCTTCCTGCTAGTCGTTCGATATTTTGTTGCGAGGCTACTATGTTAACCATCGGCGCTAACTGCTGGCTATGCCAACAACCGCTTTACCATTACCACCACGGTATTTGCCGCTATAGCCAAGCGACTTAATTTTGATTACACTATATGGACTGAGAACAAAATCTCTGTATCGCAACCACTCTCTCTTTTTTTGCTTTTTGCTTGTGCCCATTTATGC
Source organism: Symbiopectobacterium sp. RP (assembly GCF_050472005.1). Classification (NCBI taxonomy): domain Bacteria; kingdom Pseudomonadati; phylum Pseudomonadota; class Gammaproteobacteria; order Enterobacterales; family Enterobacteriaceae; genus Symbiopectobacterium; species Symbiopectobacterium sp. RP. The sequence goes on from NZ_JBGOGS010000002.1 coordinate 1,100,472, forward strand.
TCAATTGGGTTAAGATTTGGCGAATATGTAGGCAAATACTCCACCATATACCGGCTTTGTTGAATAAATCAGAACTTGTAACGACTGCGCCCCATACGGGTCGATTGTTACGTGATGCGAATACTGTTCGGCATTCCTAATAGCGTGATCAGGTTAAGCGCTTTGACCATGGCCATGGCTTCACCCACCTGACCATCGTAGTCTCTCAGACTTAGATAACCACCCAGAAGCCTTTTGAACCGGAACATGGCCGTTTCAGCCACTGAGCGCCGGTGATAGCCCACTTTCTTTTTCCAGATATCGTTACTACCGCTAATGCGCTGATTTGCAACAGCGTGGTTACGCTCGTGGTAGCGATCTTGCCAATATTGCGCCCCCCTTCGTGGCGGGATAAGCGGCCTTATTTTCTTCCTCAGCAGAGCATCATAGCAGTAAACTGTATCCTAAGCGCCGTTAGCCGATGCCTCTCTGATTTTCCGGTGGGTCTGGTTTATCAGCGCCGGTAGAGCTTGGGCATCAGTCATACCACTGAGCGACAAATCCGCACAGACAATCTCATGCGTCACACTGTCTACTGCCAGGTGCAGCTTACGCCATACCCTGCGTCTGTCGGCACCATGCTGCCGGACTTTCCATTCGCCTTCGCCAAAGACCTTCAGGCCGGTTCCATCAATGACCAGATGTGAGATTTCACCACGGGTTGGCGTTTTTATGCTGATGTTCACTGTCTTTGCTCGCTTGCTGAGCAGCGAATAGTCTGGACAATGGAGCGACAATTTAATCAGTTTAAAAATCGAGTCACCAAAGCCCTGTAAAGCCCTCAATGAAAGGCCAAACACGCGTTTCATCATCAGGACTGTGGTGATGGTCATATCTGAGTAGTGGAGCGGTCGTCCACGCCGTTCAGTAGTGTTTTTTTCCGTCCATGCAGCAATGGCTGATTCATCTAGCCATACGAGCCTGTTTAAAATTTTGTGTAAATGCCTTTCCTCAGAAGTGACCGTCAAGGCGGTCACCGAACTCGATAATAAAGCAACTCATTGCCATACGCCAGTCCTGTAAGGGCATCGTCCATTTCTGTGATGCCGCCTGGATTTCCAGCCATACGACCTTCTTCACCGAGTCATCAGTCGGGAACACCTTGCGTTTCTTGATTGCATGCCGGAGCACGCTGTTCAGTGATTCTATAGCGTTCGTCGTGTAGATTATAGCCAAGCGACTTAATTTTGATTACACCATAGCCTTTGTTGAATAATAGTGAGTCATGCTGTTTTGCCAGCCAGTTTTAGTAGAAAATGCTTATAACCTCAGGTTTACAGTTTTCTTATAAGGCCTAACTGCATGATTTTGCGTTTCGAGGATCTGTCGTTTCACCGGGGGTGCAGCATAAAATATGTTTATTCAACAAAGGCTATGGTGTAATCAAAATTAAGTCGCTTGGCTATAGTTTCACTGACAAAAAAGATTCATAAAAAAAACCACATGTGCAAACCCGTACGCATTTACCGTATGCCGCGCTCGATCACTACGCCCACCTGGCGTGCCTGCGCGACTGCACCCGGTTTGCTCACTTTGATACACAGCCAAGGAATGGCAAAGCGCTGCATCAGCAATTGTGCCACTTCTTCTGCCACGCGCTCGACCAGCGCAAACGGCTGACTGGATACATGGGCAATCACCGCGTCACTGACATCGGCATAGCTGAGGCAGTCATTTACATCGTCGCTTGCGACGGCCTTGCGGTTATCCCAGCCCATTTCGATATCGAGCACCAGCTTTTGCGAAATGGTTTGTTCCCAGTCGTAAACGCCGATAGTGGCAATTACGGTAAGTTCTTCTATAAATACAATATCCATCACGTCATTCTCTGTTTTTGGCGCTGTTTGGTATCACTTCCGCCGGAATATGCGTATTATCCACGGATGGCAACTGTAAAACGACCTTTATTCAACGGAACCGCGTTATGAGTGCTACCGCGCTTGGCATGATAATTTTCGCGTATCTGTGCGGCTCCATCTCCAGTGCGATTCTGGTGTGCCGCATCGCGGGTCTGCCCGATCCACGCCAGCATGCTTCAGGAAATCCCGGCGCGACGAATGTGTTACGTATCGGAGGCAAAGCCGCCGCCGCTACCGTATTGGTGTTTGACGTGCTGAAAGGCATGTTACCGGTCTGGGGCGCTTATGCGCTTGGCGTCACACCGTTTTATCTTGGTATTACCGCGATTGCCGCCTGTTTGGGCCATATCTATCCGGTATTTTTCCGTTTTCGCGGCGGGAAAGGCGTGGCAACTGCGTTTGGTGCCATCGCGCCTGTCGGCTGGGATCTGACCGGTGTGATGACCGTTACCTGGCTGCTTACCGTACTGCTTAGCGGCTATTCCTCCCTCGGCGCCATCGTGAGTGCGCTGATCGCGCCCTTTTATGTGTGGTGGTTTAAACCACAGTTCACCTTTCCGGTAGCCATGCTCTCTTGCCTGATCCTGATGCGGCATCACGACAATATTCAACGTCTGTGGCGCGGGCAGGAAAGCAAGATTTGGAAGCGCCGTAGCAAAGAAGAAACCCCGCCAAACGATGACACTGACTAAACGCCACTGAGATTGAAAAACCGCAGCACTTTACCAATGGGTTGGCTATAATGGCCGCCACTCCATTTCTGACGTTAGAAAAAAGGAAACAGACATGAGTTTGATCAACGTCCCGGCGGGCAAATCACTGCCGGATGATATCTATGTAGTCATTGAGATCCCGGCCAACGCTGACCCCATCAAATACGAAGTCGATAAAGAAACCGGTGCCCTGTTTGTAGACCGTTTCATGGCAACGGTCATGTTCTACCCGTGCAATTACGGCTACATCAACAACACCCTGTCTCTGGACGGTGACCCGGTTGACGTACTGGTACCGACCCCTTATCCGCTGCAACCCGGTTCAGTGATCCGCTGCCGTCCGGTTGGCGTACTGAAAATGACCGACGAATCCGGTGAAGATGCTAAAGTGGTTGCCGTGCCGCATACCAAGCTGAGCAAAGAATACGATCAAATCAAGGATGTGAACAACCTGCCGGAACTGCTGCGTGGCCAAATCGCCCACTTCTTCGAGCAATACAAAGCGCTGGAAAAAGGCAAATGGGTGAAAGTAGAAGGTTGGGAAAACGTGGATGCGGCCAAAGCCGAGATCGTTGCCGCCTTCGAACGCGCGAAAAAATAAGCGTGTAGCGCACTGCGCAACGTATCTAACGGCATAGGTATCTACACATCATAAAGGGTTAAAAACCACCATAGCTAAGTGGGCAAGTTCTTCCGGGGTATAGTCTGCTAATAACGTCAAGGTATTTAGCTGGATGGATAGTCCGGCAAGCAGCGCTGGGGCGCTTTCTTTACGCCCTCGTTTTTGTTGTCGTCCGGATAATCGGCAAATTAACTGACGGGCTGCCGCATTGTCGTCTCCTTCAGCGCGTTGCAGCCGCCATACCAGCACACATGCCATGCTAGCTATCAATAACCTGCGTAGCAGGGCACCAGCGCTGAAGCCATTTTTCTACATCATGGCAGGCACCTTTCAGCAGCTTAAAAAAGGATTCAATACCCCAGCGCCAGTAATACCAGCGAGCGACTTCCGCGCTGGTGAGCTCGTTGCTAACGTTTGTGAGCAGCGTCCAGCGTCCGATAAATTTACCGTGAGTATCGGTAAGGCGAACCACAACTAATCTGAGTGTCAGAGCTACGCCTGGCTGAACTTTCACTCGCCGTCCGGTGTTCTTGTCTTTCCGCTTCGCTTTTGCTGTTCGCGTTATGATCACGGATGTTTCCCCGATCTCCATATTGGCTTTTTTCCCTTTCCAGCCAACCTGTCCGTTTGCGATAAATGGCAGATCGTCTGCAATTTCACCAATTTTACGGGTGTCACCGCCCCACTCGGCCCGATGCCCTTCCTTTCCCCGGATAAGCCAACATATTCCCTGGGAGCTTAATGTGCGCATATGCCCGATAGAGTCACCTTCACGGTCAATGAGATGAACTAACTTCTTCCCGGTATCAAGAGACTCAACGCGGGCGATATCAGCCGTCAAAGCATCCATATGAGTCAGACTCTCAGACAAGCCCTCGGTTAGCGTTGAACGACGACCCGCCCTATCGGTTAGAGTTTGAGACAGGGGCGCTATTGGTAAACCATTTGCAGCATCAAGCAGTAGGCGGGTTTGTAGTTCATAACCGACGTCGCCACCATGCGTCATTTTCAAACGTTCTTCTTTCCCATTGTGGGTACGAAACTGTAAATGAGACCAGTCGTGAACGACGAGAGCGTATGGATGCGGGCTAAGTGCAAGATGCCGGAGAGCCAGCGAAATAATCGGTTCATTGAGCTGAGTGAAGCTAATACGTTCATTATTAAAAAAACGCCAAACGGCCTGAGTAGTGGCGAATGTTGTTTTCTGCGCGCAGGCAAGGTCTTTAACGGCTGACGCCAATGGTGCTGGGGGAGTCATGTGTTGGTTAACCAGACGCTGATAACGCCGGTTAAGGCGGGCATCAATCCCGCCGATGGATAAGTTGAGATCATGCAGCAACGTAATAGCAGATATTGCAAAAGATGTGTAGATACCTATGTATCTAACGGCGGGGATCTCCTCGCCGTTTTCTTTTCAGCGCGCAGTCAAAGATCCCGCTGCAGTTCGCGGCTCCAGTAAGCCATAAACGTGATGATATAGCCAAGCGACATTATTTTGATAACAATTAGCTGTATTTTTTGCCACATATCAGGGCATTGGCTGTAATCATTTTTAAGTCGGTTGGCTATATCACGTGGCACCTGACGTTCACCGGACAAGTAGCGCCGCAGGTTTTTCACCACCGAGGATTCCGCCGCCACCCAGCCAAAAAATTGGCCGTGCGTCTGACTGGCCGACTCCCATAGCAATTCACCTTCTGCCAACTCGTGCAATTCGGTAGTCTCTGCTTCCGGGCGAATATCCGGCAAACGTACATGTGCTCGCACGCTGTGCAACAGTCGTTCACCGTAAGAAGCTCCCTGCGGCTTACACGGCAGCCAGTGCACCTCGGCAAAGGCAAACGCGCTCATATCCACACAGTCGGCCTCCAGCGGCACTTCGATAAACGCCTGCACCTGCACGGGATTCGACTGCTGCGCCAGTTGTTCCAGAATGCCCTTGATAGCAGGCAATGCAGTTTCATCGCCAATTATAGCCAACCGACTTAAAAATGATTACAACAGATACCCTGATATGCGGCAAAAAAGCATAGCTGGCTGTTATCAAAATAATGTCGGTTTGCTATAACAAGACATGGGTCATTTCCGCTGGAGGAAGCCACTCATAGCCGCCGCTATCACCTTCATCATCTCCCACGCACGGCACAACAATGCGCAATGCATCCCCCGGTTGCGCCTGTATTGCCTAGGCAGACGCTGGCCCTTCGGTGCCATGAACAACAAACTCTACCGCCATTTCACCGTTAGCCGTATCCATATCGCGTAGGGTATAGGTGCGCATCACCGGCCGCTGCGCCTTGGGCAGCGCCAGCCACTGACGGTACCACTCATCACTGTCAGGCAATTCGGGGAAAACGCCATCGGCGGGAAGCAGCAGCAGCTTGATGCGTTGATCCGGGGCATCCATTTTCATCTGACGCACTGACTCACCGGAGAACACACAGCGCATCAGGGAAGGAGTCAGGTAAGCCTTATGCGCCAGCACGACGTTAAAAATGCGGTATTTCTGTTTTTCTGCCATGACCTTTCTCATCTTATCCCGCAGGGGCGACCATAATGACCCCACATCGGGCCAAAAGGGGCGTTTACCTTAGCACTCGAGATTGATAATGAGAAGCATTATTGTTAATAAAAGGATAACAGAATGGCGTGAGAAAGGATGGTGCAAGGAAAGTGAATCGTAACCGACAGCGCGCCGGTTACGCTTTTATTTACAAACTACCCAATACCATTACTGCTCGCGCGTCAGCCAATCGCCATTGTCAATACGCGGCAACCCTGTTACCGAGTGTTGATACAGATATATCCACGCACTCCCGAGCGGGGTGTTGATTAACTCGCGCTTGTATTCGTGACCATCACGCTTTAGCGCATCGAGTTCTGTCAGGATAGATGAGCTTATGCGATAAACTTCGCAAAAAATTTCCCCCTCCCCGACTACCACCGCAGGATAATGGCCAAGGTCATACATCTCGTAACCACCGAGTTGACAATCCCCTAGCCACTGTGCGTTCGTCATCCAGTGACTGTTTCCCTGTTTGCGTCGTAAACTGCCATAAACAATAATTCGCATCGCTAAAACTCGAACTGATAGAGCACATTCAGTGCCTGATCGAGACCAGACACCGCTTCCAAATAGAGTCTTGGCATTAACCGATAACGCAACGTCAACGTTGCTAAAGAATCAAATATGCCAATGCCGTATCTGACCTGAAGGCCTGGGAGGACGTAACCGCTGACCACAACTTGAGATTCGTCGCCAGCGCCCTGTGTATCCAGAGCTAAATCACTTACGCCAAAGACCTCGCCGATTTTACCCACAACTTGACCACTTTGCACAACCCCTAACCCTACTAAGGCCGAGGTCATCATATTACTGTCTGAACCGGTGCTGTCCAGCCCTTGACCCCGCAACAGGTAAGATAATGCTTCTTGCTGCGATAATGTCGGTGTGGAAAACACCTCGATGTGCGGCGCGCTCGCCGCACCGGTGATGCGCACACCCGCCGTCACACCATCCGCCGTATTATCAGGGTTGCGCACCGCTTCGATGTTCAAATTCGGTTCGGTTGGTGGCCCGGAGAACACCAGAATCCCTTTTTGCACGATTAAATCCTGTCCGTAGGCCTTGAAACGCCCGGTAGGGATGTTGATCTGGCCGTTCAACCCCAAACCGCGCTCATCCTGCACCATTTTCAGGTCGCCTTGCAAACTGGCTCGCAGGCCAAAGGCATCAAGGCGCACATCGTCACCTACGCGAATGGTCAGGTTACTGTTGATAGGGATCGCAGCGTTGTTACGCGCTAGCGGCTGACGTTGTTCGTCCAACAGCACTTCATCCGAGGAGACATCCACCGCATTTTCCGGCATCTCTTGTACGGTAATACGCGCCCATGGCACCCTGACCGAACCATTGAGCGTGAAAAGTTGCGGCGTGGCTTCAAACTCAATATCCGGGGAAACATCAAGCCGCACCGTCGGCGGCAACGTCACCCGCACCCTATCGCCCTTCGCCGCAATACGTGCCCGCCACGCTTCCGGCTGATGCCAATCCGCATCACCGTTAAGATTAAGCTGCCCTTGCGTGGTTTTCAGGAAGCCCTGTAGCGTAGAACTCATACCATTGAAGTTTACCGCCAAACGGCCATCGGTCAGATCGACCGGCATCCAGTGACCGTCGATATCCAGCCCTTCCAGCGCCAGCTGTCCGTTCAGCTGCGGCTGACGCACATTACCACCCACACGTAACGCGCCGTTCAGCATGCCCGCCGCTTTTTCCTCCCGACTTAACACCGGATTCAGCAGCGCAAGGGAGATTTTTTCGATGGCGATATCACCGCCCAGTTGGCGTCGCCCCTGTGGGTCCGTCACCTGAATATCACCCCGGAATTGGCCATTATTGTGAATAGCGATGAGCCATCCCAGCGTCGCGCGGCCGCGATCGAAGCCCGCGTTCAACGTGAAAGTGTCAAAATCGACTGGCAGCGTCTTGCCGTTCATCTGCTGACGCAGTGCAATCTTGTTCCCGGTGAGCGCGATTTTTGCCTGTGGCAACCCACCGTTCGGTTGCCAGGCCACATCAGCACGGCCGGTAAATACGCCGCTCAGCGCAGTGTCTGCGCCCAAAAAAGGTTCCAGCATCTTCAAATCAAAACGGTTTAACACCACGCTGGCTTGTCCGCTCGGGCCAATGTCGACGGCACGCGGCACGCACAGCTCCGCATTCGGGTTTTGCCAACAGTGTGCACCGAGCGTAATGCGCGCCAGCGCTTGCTGATAATCCAGCGACATTGAGGGCGACAAACGCCATTCCCCCACCGGCGTAGTGAACTGAGTTTGATCCAGCGTACCGCGCCAACGCTGCTGTGCTCTGTCAAAGTGCCCGGTCACGGTCAGATGTCCGGTGACAGGTTCCCCTTCCACGTTCAAGCGCAGCTGATGCTGCTGCTCATTGCCTTGCGCATTCAGTGTCAGCAGAGAAACCTTCACGCCTTCCTGTTGTAATTGCTCAACACGCAACGCCATTCGCCCATTGACCTGTGTATCCGAGCGCACATCGCTTTCCAGCGTCAGGCGATTGATCGATAACCCCTGCCAGCGCAGCCCTGTGGCGTTGAGATCCGCCAATAGCTGCGGTGCGGTCTGATTACCACGCAGCCGTACCGTGCCAGCGACGCGACCCGCAAGCCCCGGCAAGGCGCCGTTTAACGCAGGGGCTTCAATGACGCCGTCCAGTTTCCATTGCTGACCTAAATCGCCTTTAACATCAAGCTGGTTACGTCCCAATGCCAGGTTAATGCCGGGAATGTGCCACTGGCCTGCGGCATTGCCGTTCAACGAGCCTTGCGCCGTCAATTTATTTTGCTTGATATTGCCGTTCAGGCGCAGTTCAGTCACCGCCACCTGCCAGTTACCACCGTACAGGCTGCCGCGCGTACTGATCTTGCCGTCAATGCGCGCAGGCCATTCCGGCCATTGCTTCGCCGTATTAATGCCATCGAGAACCAGTTCGCTGCGCCAGCTGATGGCCTTGCTCCAGTCCACCAGTGCGCGCAATTCAGTGGTGCCTTGCAACGCAGAGAGTCGTAGTGGGCTTATATCAAACTGCTGCAAATTGCCTTTGCCTTCCAACGCCAGCGTGGCGGGAGGCACAGCGCTACCGCGAATATCACCGTTGATCTTCAAGGCATAATCCGTAGCCTTACCGGTCAGACTTAACGCCAGATTATTAACCTGATACTCCGCCTCTCCCGTTAACGGCCAAGCGAGACGCTCAGACTGCACGGTCAGCGCCAACGGCAGTTCAGGCTGGGCCAACTGCGCTTTCAGGGTAAGCAACGCACGCTGCGGCCCGGATAGGTTAAGCGTGGTGTTCAGCCAGTCATGCAGGCTGCCCTCCACCGTCAGTTTGATCTTCTCGCCTTTCAACGGCGTGGTATTCACCACCCCGTTCAGAACGAAAGACAGCGGCCAGTTATCGCTCAGCGTAACCTCGCCCGCCGCATGCAAGGCACCTTGAGGTGACTGGATTGCCAGTTTTTCCAGCTGAATATGTTGTTGTTGGGTAGCGGCTTTGAGTTGCTGCGTGGTGAGGGTGATATCTTGATCGCCAGTCAGTCGCAGATGTTCACCACGCAAATCGCTGATATCTATATCAAGCGGTAGCGTGAACACGGGCAACGCCGGCAACAGCGGCTTGGCAAACAGCGCCTGTAGCTGCTCGCCCAATGCGGGCGGCATCGCCACTTTTTCCGGTGCGGGTGGCGTTGCTTCAGGTTGCGGTGCGGCAGCAGCCTGCGCCGTAGCGGTATCACCCACTTCAGAAGCGGTGACTTTGCCATCTTCGGTGGCTACCAACGTACTTTCTGCAACGGTAGATGCTGGTTTGGTTTTCGGCAGTGCCACCAGCAGCGCATTGATTTGCGTCGGCAGCAAGGTCAACGCGCGCCCTTCCCAGTGCATGCCGGTGTGCAGTTCACCCAGAGAAACCGCCGTATCGTCCAGCGTAACGCGGATATTGTTGAGTGTTAGTTGGCTAAGACGTATCGGGAACGGTGCCGTCAGTTCGCCCAACGGCGCACTGGGGGCAGGTGTCTCTTCAGGCGGCAGCATGACGCTGCTGTCGATGACGACATCAAGATCGCGTAGCCCAATATCATTGATACAAATTTGACTGCGCGTCAGGCAGCCCAGTTCCAACGCGAGGTGCAGCTCACCAGCGTTGAGCGTGATACCCGGTGTTTGATAACTGACACCGCGCAGTGTCAGATCGCGCCAACCGCCTTGCACCTCGGCGATCGCCAACCCCGGTACCCAACGCGCCGCGCCATTAAGCAGCAAATGCAACCCCGGCGTGCTAAACAGTAACCCCGCAAGCGTGATGAGCAACAACAACAAAAATGCGATGGCCCCAATGGCTATTTTCTTTATCAGGCTCATAGCTCAGGCCCCAAACCAATATAGAACTGGAGATCGTTACGTTTCTCTGAATCATTTACCGGAACGGCAAAATCGAATTTGACCGGCCCCACCGGCGAGGCCCAACGAATCCCGACCCCGGCACCGGTTTTCAGGTCGTTGATCTTGAGATCGTTTACCGCATCACCGGTATCAACAAACACCGCCCCCCACCAGCGCCCGGTAAAGTTGTACTGGTATTCCAGAGAACAGGTTAGCAATTTTGACGCACCGGTCAGCTTGCCTTCGTCATCACGCGGTGAGATAGAGCGGAACTTATAGCCGCGAATGCTGCGATCGCCCCCGGCAAAGAAGCGTAGCGACGGCGGCACGCGGGAGAAGCTATTGGTTTCAATCCAACCGACGTTGCCACGCGCGACAAAACGGTGCTTATCCTCCAACGTACGGATCCAGACGTTCTGCGCCTGTATCACCGCAAAATCGATATCCGAGCCCCAGGTGGTATCTGAGATATCCAGCGAATAGCGCTGTGAATCACCCCAAGTGGGCATAGTCCCGCCGCGCTGTCGCGTGCGATTCAGCGTCAGGCCGGGATAGAGCAGCATGGTGGTATCGGTGACACTGCCCTGAGTAAAGTGATCGAGACTCCAGCGCAGGTTGATGGAGCGCTGCCAACCGCGATTAAGCGTCCAAAAGCGAGCCACGTTGAGCATGGTGCCATCTGATTTGGTGTCATTCAGGTCTTCGCGTTTAAAACCGGCTTGCAGCAAGTAGAACTGCTCCAGCGTGCTTCTCAGCAAGGGGATTTTGTAACTGAAATCCAGCGACTGTTCCGGTGCAGAGACGCTCAGGCTGCTTTCCAGACTGTGTCCACGCTCGTTGATCCACGGCCTGCGCCACGTGGTCTGAAAGCGCGGCCCCACGTCAGTGGAGTACCCCAGCCCGGTTTCCAGTAAATTGCGAGCACGCGGTGTAACGACCGCATCCAGCGGCAGCATTTTATCGGTTTTTCTCGCCGCGAAATTGGGGGAGACTACTGCCGAGGTGAACCATCCAGTAGCAGACAAACGCCGGTTAAATTCGCCCAGATATTCGCTGGTATACTCATCGCCTCGCTTAAACGGGATCAGATTGCGCAGATAGGCTTCATCGATCTGACTCCCCTGAAAGTGCACGTCACCGAAACGGTAACGGGTGCCGCCGTCATAATCGATATCCCAGAACGCTTCCCGCGTTTCGCGGATCACGCCCAGCTGGCTTTTGTCATAGTGCGCATCGAAATACCCTTTACGCAGTGCCAAGTTATTTAATGAACGCTTAAAATCATCATAGTCGCCGTGGTTCAGCACGCTGCCTATCGCAGGCAGGCTACGGCAGCGCAGTTGGAGGAAATCGCTGTCGCTGCTCGCATCGCCGCGCAGCAGAACATCGGTGCCCGCGATTTTGACCGGCTCACCCTGCGTCACCGTCACCAACAGCAGCGGTCGTCCACCGTTTTCTGCCGGGCGGTACTCAAAATTGATTAGCGGATCGTAATACCCCAACGCCCGTAACCCGCGCCGGATCGCATCATCAACCCGAGCACGAAAGCGCCCGTCGGCGCTGACCTCATCAGGGCCGATGGTAGAGAGCCGCGCACGCACATTGCGCTGTAATTCCCCTTCTAATCCGACCACTTGCAAACGCACGCTCGCTGCATAGGACGATGAAGTTGCCAGTAGGCACACAAAAAACAAAGTGCGGTATCGTGACACACCAACTCCCCACGTTCGTTTATATTGTTCTACACAAGCGTGTGTTGAAAATCATGTCAAAAACAATCCCACTCAACATCCTCATTTACACCCACTCTAAAGTGTAATGAGTAATTTCAAAAATGCAGGTTGCGCAACACCTTAACCTTAAACGGGCTTGAACCATAAAGACAGCGTGAACTTTCTTAGTTATTCTGTTACCTATGAATAACATGGATTATCGTGGGAGTAATAACGTGGTACAACACAGTGATAAAAACCAACGTATCCGTCAATCAGAAGCGCTGCCGGGGCGAGGCACGCCGATGCCACTGGCACGCCTGAACGTTGTCAGCCAACATCCATGACTCACGTTCCTGACAACATGGACGTTGCGCTGTTCGCCATGGGCTGTTTTTGGGGCGTGGAACGCCTGTTCTGGCAGCAGGAGGGCGTATACAGTACCGCAGCAGGCTACACTGGAGGCTTTACGCCCAATCCCACCTACCGTGAAGTCTGTAGCGGGCTGACCGATCACGCTGAAGCGGTGCGCATCGTCTACGATCCGGCGCAGGGCATGCGTCAGGGTAACGATCTCGCCACGCAGTATCGCTCAGCCATCTACACGCTCACCGCAGAACAGATGACGTTGGCGAAGGCCAGTCTGGCGCGTTTCCAGCAAGCCATGCGCACCAGCGGTGATGCGCGCACCATCAGCACAGAAATCGTCCAGGCGGGCCCCTTTTATTACGCGTAAGATGAACACCAGCAATACCTGCACAAGAATCCCGGCGGCTATTGCGGATTAGCGGGCATCGGCCTGTGTTTACCGCCCAACGCCTGATAACTTGCTCATATTTTACGCCATGCTTGCCAAATGGCCCATCAACACCGTTATAATGCTTGCGCCGCCTGACATCCGTTACGGCGGCGTTATTCATTCTGTCATCTAATGCGATTATTACTATTCATGCATTCATGACCTTCCTGAGGATCTGGCCACGGCGGCCGGAAAACATATGTTAAACAGTTTATTACTGATAGTTCTTCTGATCGCGCTCAGTGCGTTTTTCTCGTTGTCCGAGATATCACTGGCCGCTTCACGCAAAATAAAACTTAAACAGATGGTCGATGAGGGTAATCTCAACGCCGCCATGGTATTAAAGCTCCAGGAAACGCCCGGTATCTTTTTTACAGTTATTCAAATCGGTATTAACGCCGTGGCCATTCTGGCCGGTATCATCGGCGATCAAGCGTTCTCTCCCTATTTCACCGTGTTTTTCCAACGCCTTATGACGCCAGAAATGGCCGATTCCGTCAGTTTTGCCTGTTCCTTTGTGCTGGTAACCAGCCTGTTTATTCTGTTAGGCGACTTAACGCCGAAACGCATTGGCATGACGACACCGGAAGCCGTTGCTATCCGGATTATCAATCCCATGCGCTTCTGCCTGTTCTTTTTCCGTCCGTTGGTGTGGTTTTTTAACGGACTGTCGAATGTGATCTTTCGTTTGCTCAAACTGCCTATGGTACGCAACGACGACATCACCTCCGATGACATTTACGCAGTGGTGGAAGCTGGGGCGCTGGCGGGCGTGCTGCGTAAGCAAGAGCATGAATTGATTGAAAACGTCTTTGAGCTGGAATCTCGCACGGTGCCCTCGTCGATGACACCGCGGGAAAGCGTGGTCTTTTTCGATCTGCACGAAGACGAAGCGCAAATAAAAGAGAAGATTGCCCAACAACCACACTCCAAATTTCTGGTGTGCAACGGCAATATCGACCAGGTCGTCGGTTATGTTGACTCCAAGGATCTGCTCAACCGTGTGTTGGGCAACCAGAGCTTGGCGCTCAACGGCGGTATTCAAATCCGCACCGCGCTGATCGTGCCCGATACGCTGACACTGTCGGAAGCGCTGGAAAGCTTTAAAGCGGCGGGCGAAGATTTCGCGGTGATCCTGAACGAATATGCACTGGTGGTCGGCATTATCACCCTGAACGATGTGATGACTAGGCTGATGGGCGATCTGGTTGGTCAGGGCATGGAAGAACAGATTGTAGCGCGTGATGAAAACTCGTGGCTCATTGATGGCGGCACACCGATTGAAGACGTGATGCGTGCGCTGGATATCGACGATTTTCCCCATTCGGACAATTACGAAACCATCGGCGGCTTTATGATGTATACGCTGCGCAAGATTCCGAAACGTACCGATTCTGTCCGTTTTGCAGGCTACAAATTTGAAGTGGTGGATATCGACAGCTACAAGATTGACCAGTTGCTGGTCACTCGTCTTGAAGAGAAGAACGCAGCGTCTGCGGCAATTGCCGATGCAGAACCTAAAAGCTAGTCTTCAACCTGCGCCAGCCTGAACCGCTGGCCCGTTGCTGCTGCCCATCACTGGCGGCAGCAGCATTCCTCTCAAACCGTTAGCCCATGTCGGCTTGCAGCCGCATCACCTGACGGTTCACCTCAGACATCACCAGCAAATGCTGTTTGTCTTGGGTTTTCGGCAGTAATATTTTGCCGTAATCAAACTCGAAAGCACCGATGCCTCTGATATACAACCGGCCACGAAACAGCGTTTTCACGTACTTCGCAACTTTTAACGGGTTGTAACGTTCGAAGATCCGCATTGTATCTCTCCTCCCGTTTTCATTTTTCTCTTCGGCCCAAAGCTGGGGTATAAAATCATGCGTTAAAAGAACGTCTAACTATTAGTGTCGCCAGATGGCATTTAGTTCCACACAAAAAAACAGCATAATTCACTTTTTTTTCATACTGTTATAAAATAGTTCGGTTATCGATCAGCATGGCTCAACAGTACCTTGTCCCCCACTGACATTGCCGATAAAGGGGAACTGATGTATCAAAACCAACAGCTTAGCTACCAGAACTAGAACAGCGCACAGCTCGTGGGAAAGGTGCGCGTCATCCAGCACATTGCAGGTAGGACATCGTCCAAAGAGATGAACGATCCGCTGATAAGTGCCATCAAGGCCGCTAATCTAGCGCGTGAATATTATAGCCAACCGACTTAAAAATGATCACAGCCAATGCCCTGATATGTGGCAAAAAAATACAGCTAATTGTTATCAAAATAATGTCGCTTAGCTATACCAAACGACGACAATCGTCAATACCGACGACGCCATCATCGGCACTG
Organism: Symbiopectobacterium sp. RP; assembly: GCF_050472005.1. Lineage (NCBI taxonomy): Bacteria > Pseudomonadati > Pseudomonadota > Gammaproteobacteria > Enterobacterales > Enterobacteriaceae > Symbiopectobacterium > Symbiopectobacterium sp. RP. Next base: position 1,115,520 of record NZ_JBGOGS010000002.1, read on the forward strand.
GCCCGTTTGTTCGTAGCAGTCTTGAAGAGAGTAAAAAAACCTTTCCCTAGTCGCAGTTTATCGTCGACAGTAATGGCAACGTCCGCAAAGCCTGGCAGTTATAGCCAAGCGACATTATTTTGATAACAATTAGCTGTATTTTTTTGCCACATATCAGGGCATTGGCTGTGATCATTTTTAAGTCGGTTGGCTATAGAGCAAAAAAGTTCAGCGATCGTGGTGCTGGATAAGCGCGGCTAGGTGCGCTATGTCAAAGACGGGGCGCTCAGTGCGCAAGACGTGCAGCAAGTAATGAACCTGCTGCCACAGTTGTTGAAAGAATATAGCTAAACGACTTAATTTTGATTGCATTATTTAAATGAGCTATTCAATTGATTTTAGACGTAAAGTGATATCTACACGGGAAGAAGAAGGGTTGAGTATCCGGGAAACAGCGAAGCAATTTCGGATTAGCCCTGCCTCTGTATCGCTTTGGATTAATCAAATATACCCAATAAACCTCAAGATGCAGGTTTGAGCACCTGAAAACGATCGTGAATTCTGGACGTCAGCGAGTCCGCTATTTCTGGTAGCGTATTGGTGAAAAAATTGAATATTGCATCCCGAAAATCGCGGGTGTTTTCAAAATAGCGATTATTCCGTGTATGCTCATTCATCACTTTCCACAGGCGTTCTATCGCGTTCAGATTCGGACTGTAAGGCGGTAAATAGTGAAGCTCTATGTTCACGACAAAGGCCCAATCCTTAATCAATTGGGCTCGGTGATAACCCGCACCGTCCAGTATTACATGGATTCTCTGTCGGTAATCAGGGTAACGTTTGCGTATCTCAATGAAAAAACGAGCAATGTTGTAGTCATTAATTGTTTTGTAATCGTGAATAACCGTACCGCCGATATCGCTCAGATTCAGCGCACCCAGTATATTCAGACGGGTTCGACTTCCCGTTGTTTTAACTGACTTTTTATGCCCTTTTCGTATCCATCCATAACTGAGCTTTGTGGCTTGTGTCGGATGAACCGCATCGATAAACAGAATCGCCTCATTGCTGGCTGTTTTCTTTAAATTCTCATAATATTCAATGAAATGCTTCTGATTTTCTTCACTGAATTTATGGGGTACGCCCGCCGGTTTTTTGTAGGAGAAACCATGACGGTGCAACCACTTGTTCATGCCGGGAATACTGAATCGGATAGCCCAGCGATGTTCGACATAAGCCACGATGTCGTGGGTATGATGGAAGAGATGTTGAGATAACTAGCTGATTAAGAGCGCAGTCTTTTCAGCACAAAGCCGACTTGCAGACCCACCGTTTTCAGGTTTAAGTTTGCGAGTGTTGACGTAATCGTTGATATGTTGGTTTACCGTCGTTTCGTGCAGACGCAGAGCTTGCGCAATCATCGCAGAGCTCCAGCCTTCGGAGGCCAGCAGGACGGCTTTGATGCGATCACAAACACGCTTATCACGACTGGTGTCATGAAGGTGTTCGAGTTCGGCTTTTTGCTTGTCGGTAATAAATATCTTCATAGCGGGTGAGCATGATCTTCTTACCGCGTAAAATCAAGCATCTTCAATGATCACGGGTATAGAGTCAAAAGCATCAACCACGCGTCAGCGAAAGAGCGATAAATCCGAGTTGATAAAAGATGTTGAACCATATCCAGATACTTACCAAAAAGAACGTGCAGAGCGTTTTGGCGTTTGTCAGAAGGCCATTTGGCAAGCTCTTAAAAAGCTGGGATTGACCTATAAAAAAAACTCTACGTCATCCGAAAGCCGACGAAAGCGCCCGGCAAGCATTTCAACAAAAAATACAACAGTATGAAAAAGAAGGTAAACCTATTGTTTTTATTGATGAAAGTGGTTTTCCACACGATACCCCACGGACTCACGGCTATTCCCCAAAAGGTCAACGGTGTTTTGGGCTGAAGAACGGGGGAGCCAAGGGAAGAACAAATGTTATCGGCGCTTTATTAGGCACAACGCTGTTTGCTATCGGATTATTTGATATCAATATTAACAGCGATGTTTTCTATTCCTGGGTCACACAAGTCCTTATCCCAGTACTCCCTAAAAACAGGGTAATCGTGATGGACAATGCAACTTTTCACAAAAAACATAATATTCAACAAGTCATCATCGATGCAGGGTATTATGGTGGAGTATTTGCCTACATATTCGCCAGATCTTAACCCCATTGAGCATAAATGGGCACAAGCAAAAAGCAAAAAAAGAGAGAGTGGTTGCGATACAGAGATTTTGTTCTCAGTCCATATGGTGTAATCAAAATTAAGTCGCTTAGCTATAATGCTCGGCAGAGAGAACAGACGTGAACGATCGTCTCACCACGCCTGCCTCGCTCATACCACTGCGCACATCAAAACAACGACACGCGAAACCCTGGATTGAGAAAGGATTCACGCGGCACATAATTAAGGGTTTTGCCCTGCCAGTCATGTACCTGCGCACCGGCAGCCGCAGCGACAGCGTGCCCGGCGGCGGTGTCCCACACGTTAGTCGGGCCGAAACGCGGATACAGTTGTGCTTTGCCTTCCGCCACCAGACAAAATTTGAGCGAAGATCCAATCGCAACCGTCTGGTGTTCACCAAGCTGAAGCAAATAGTCTTTTAACTCTGCGTCCAGATGAGAACGGCTCACTACCACCAGCGGTGGGTGCGCATGGTTAACACGGATCAAACGGCGCACGCCTTCCACCTCTTTCCACGCTTTTCCCCCCGATGCCGCATACATAACTCCGGTAACCGGCACATACACTACGCCTAGCACCGGCGCGCCATTTTCAATCAGCGCGATATTCACGGTGAACTCGCCGTTACGGTTAAGAAACTCTTTGGTGCCATCCAGCGGGTCTACCAGCCAGTAGCGCTGCCAATGCTGGCGGACCTCCCAGGCTGGCGGATCTTCTTCCGACAACAGGGGAATATCGGCAAACATCTGCGCCAATCCCTGCTTGATGATGTGATGCGCCGCCAAATCCGCTGCGGTCACAGGAGACGCATCTTTTTTATGCGCGATATCGACAGGGCGTTCGCCATCATACACCTGCATGATGGCGGCAGCGGCGTCACGCGCCAACTGGCAAATTTGTTCCAACATAATGAACCTCGTCTTTCTGGTGCCCACTGTGTACACAATACAACGCAGTAACGGACCTATTCTTTGTCAAAAGAGTGAGATGCGCCACTGACCTGTCATGATTCTATTGCCAATTTACTTCCTTTGGTAGGATACTTTATGAGTATCAAATCCAAGTGCAACGCCAACATGAAGGAGTCAGGCTATATGAAGCACGCGCTCGCGCCAGGTTTAGTGGCCCTGTTTGTTACCACCACACTGCACGCTGCCACCGTCGATCTGGGCATTTTGGAAACCACCGATCTGCACAGCAATATGATGGATTTTGATTATTATAGCCAAGCGACTTAATTTTGATTACACCATATGGACTGAGAACAAAATCTCTGTATCGCAACCACTCTCTCCTTTTTTGCTTTTTGCTTGTGCCCATTTATGCTCAATGGGGTTAAGATCTGGCGAATATGTAGGCAAATACTCCACCATAATACCCTGCATCGATGATGACTTGTTGAATATTATGTTTTTTGTGAAAAGTTGCATTGTCCATCACGATTACCCTGTTTTTAGGGAGTACTGGGATAAGGACTTGTGTGACCCAGGAATAGGAAACATCGCTGTTAATATTGATATCAAATAATCCGATAGCAAACAGCGTTGTGCCTAATAAAGCGCCGATAACATTTCTTCTTCCCTTGGCTCCCCCGTTCTTCAGGCCAAAACACCGTTGACCTTTTGGGGAATAGCCGTGAGTCCGTGGGGTATCGTGTGGAAAACCACTTTCATCAATAAAAACAATAGATTTACTTTTTTTTCATACTGTTGTATTTTTTGTTGAAATGCTTGCAGGGCGCTTTCCTCGGCTTTCGGATGAGGTAGAGTTTTTTTTATAGGTCAATCCCAACTTTTTAAGAGCGTGCCAAATGGCCTTCTGACAAACGCCAAAACGCTCTGCACGTTCTTTTTGGTAAGCATCTGGATATGGTTCAACATCTTTTATCAACTCGGATTTATCGATCTTTCACTGACGCGTGGTCGATGCTTTTGACGCTATTTGATTAATCCAACGCAATACAGAGGCAGGGCCAATCCGAAATTGCTTCGCTGTTTCCCGGATACTCAACCCTTCTTCTTCCCGTGTAGATATCACTTTACGTCTAAAATCAATTGAATAGCTCATTTAAATAATGTAATCAAAATTAAGTCGTTTAGCTATAAATAGCAGAACATGCTTTCCTTTAGCGCTAAAATATTCAGCCACCCGTGTCGCTATCTGCGCAGCATTATAACGTTCAATACAGGATCGGTCTGATGTGGCGTAAACTAACACCACTTGGGATCTGCGCGGAGATTGCTTCAGCATTTCGATAAACTCGGTAACTTCACGCCCACGTTCTCCAATCAGACCAATAACATAAATATCTGCCTTGGAATGCTCAATCAACATGCTCATCAGCGATGTTTTTCCACACCCAGCAGAGGCGAAAATACCCATGCGCTGACCCAAACCACAAGTGAGCAACCCGTCAATAGCACGAACGCCCGTTACCAGTGGCGTATCAATAGGCTTTGTTGAATAAACATATTTTATGCTGCACCCCCGGTGAAACGACATATCCTCACAACGCAAAATCATGCAGTTAGGCCTCATAAGAAAACTGTAAACCTGAGGTGACAAGCATTTTCTACCAAAACTGGTTGACAAAACAGCATGACTCACTATTATTCAACAAAGCCAAGGTTTACCCGTAGGATAGAGCACATTGCGACGAGAAAAACCCTAGTTATCATTTAGCAGGCTTAATAGCGTATATTCGTGATTAAAACCAATAACTTGTGCGAGTCCTACTCGTGTTGAATCCTGAAGGGAGCACTGCACCTCGCACACCTCGCCAATATAGGTGCCGGGTAAATAGACCTCTATGACATTTCCCTGTATTCTTACAGGGTGAGCAAGATGGACAAAGTTTTGCGCGACCATGAGTGCACCCCCGTCATTAATTTAATGCTGTGCGATACTGCTGCAACACCGTTAAAAAGGTATCCAGCATCTCCATAAATGCGGACGCTGACTCACAATGTTTTTCTTTTACCTGAGCGCGAAGATCTAAACTATTATCAATCTGATATAAACAGGGTTGCCCCGCATGAAAAACTTCTTCATTGTGAGCCAATAACAATGGAAATAGATTGGCACTGCAATAACTCAAGGTAGAAAGATTGACTTCACCTAACTGTGCCCAAACCCAAATTTCCTCATCATTACTCTTGATATGGATAGTGGGAATATCATCTTTCATATGCAAGGATATTGTAGAGTGATTATTCAGATCTTTATCAAGAACCTCTGACATCCCAACTTCCGCTAAAATCTCGGTTAGCAACGCAACAACATCATATTGCATAATTCACCCGTTAATTTTGTAGTAAACCAATAACGTCAATGTCCACGCTTTGTGAAATCTCACCGAAGGAGAGCACATCCATTTCAGGATAATGTTCTTCAACAAACTTTTTCACAAAACGCCGAATATCAAGAGACACCATTAAAATAATATCCTTGGCATTGACTCCGTTGCCATGAATACTTTTTTCTAAGCAATTCATAATTCGCTCAGTTTCTGGTGGTGGCAAATTGATAAAGGTTCCCCCAGACGTTTGCCTGATACCATTACGCACCACCGCTTCCAACTCATGCGACATAACAAATGCACGTATTTTTCCTTCCGTAGAAAAACGGTTTGATATATAGCGAGATAACACACCACGCACATGCTCCACTAACATAATGGGATCCTTTTCTTTCGTGGCCCACTGTACCAACGCCTCAAGAATTAACCTCATGTTCATGATAGAAATACTCTCTTGTAACAAACGTTGAAAAACTTCAGTAATACGCTGAACGGTATTATTTCTGTAACACTCTTTGAGTAGTTCTGGATACTTTTTATCAAGGTCGTCAAGCAGTATTTTCGCCTCTTGGATACCGAAAAACTCGGTAATATTTATCACCAGCAGGGTCGATGCACAGACGTAAAATTCATCCTGTGCACTGCGCGTATAAAATCCAAGACTGTGAGCTTTCTTGCATTGATCTTCCGGGAGCCAATAGGTCTTTACTTGATTAATTTCATTGACCTGAACATTGCTGTCCAAAACCTGGTACTCATCGCCACGTAGCAAGATCTTATGCATACCGGGAAAAAGTGGAAAACTGGCAGCTTCAATCTCATTAATTAAAATGACTATAGTATTTTGTGGTGTGTCTTTTTTATAGTTCATCACCACATCAGGTAAACGAACACCGTATTCAATAAAAAAGTGAGGTTTTAAATATGATGAAAATGCATATTGGTCTACTATTTTTTCATGTCCAGAAAATACGGTAACGATTAAAGGAATGGTTTCTGGGATAAACTCACCGTCGATCACAACAGGTTTCCCTTTCTCTTCAACGTCGTTCTCTTTCTGATCTGAACGTGATGCAACCGCTCCTTGTTGTTTCTCTTCCCGTTGGTGTTTGATATAGAGCCCAAACAGCAGTGCGGCCAACAACAGAAATACTGCTAATGGGAAACCGAGCAACAAACCAAGTGCAATGGCAAGAACGCCGGTAACCACCAGTATGAATTTATTGTAAAACATGTCCTGGATGATTTTAGATCCCAGATTATTATCTTCGCTATTATTTACACGCGTAACAATCAAACCACCACTAATAGAAATGAGGAGTGCGGGTATCTGTGCTACCAATGCATCACCTATCGTCAACAGCGTATAGACTGAAAGTGCTGCCGACATGCTCATTCCATGTTGCATCATCCCAACTGAAATGCCGCCCAGCAGGTTAACAAAGATGATGACGATCCCTGCGATTGCATCACCTTTGATAAATTTCATCGCACCATCCAGTGCGCTGTAAAGTTGACTTTCAGCCTCCAATACCGCGCGCCGCTGCCTTACTTCATTTTCGTCAATCACTCCGGCTTTGAGATCGGCATCGATGCTCATTTGTTTTCTAGGCATGGCATCAAGAGAAAAAAGTGCCGCCACCTCAGCGATACGTTCAGAGCCTTTAGTAATAACAATAAGTTGGACGATAGTGACGATAAAGAAAATCACAAAACCGACGATGAGGTTGTCGGCAATCACAAATTCCCCGAAACTGGCAATAATGTCCCCAGTATCGGCATCCATCAACACTAAACGACTCGTACTGATGGATATCGCCAATCGAAAAATGGTACTGATTAATAAAATGGCAGGAAACGATGAGAAATCGAGAATCCTATTAATGTAAAACGATCCTAAAAATATCATCAATGCCATTGTTAAATTAAAACCAATAAGAAAATCTACTACATACGTAGGCAAAGGGATAATTAGCATCACGACGACAAGAATCATTATCACTAAGATAATGAGTTCAGGGCGGTTTCTAATTTGTAGAATAAAATTCTGTAGCATCATATTTCAATGTCATGTCTATATCAAAGTAGTTATGCTTGACATCAGGTGTAGTAATCAGACCACGGACCTTTTCTACGTTCTTTATCATGAAAAGGGCTTTGTTGAATAATAGGTAATCATGCTGTTTTTCCATGCCAGTTTTGGTTGAAAATGCTTGTCATCTCAGGTGTACACTTTTCTCATGAGGCCTAACTGCATGATTTTACGTTGCGAGGATCCGTCGTTTCGCTGGGCTGCCAGCATAAAATCTATTTATTCAACAAAGCCCATGAAAAGAGGTAAGCAGCGAAGAAATAAAACTCAATAGGTATTGCCGACACTCCGGGTCAATGTACATTCTTTCTGGCGTTCTGTTATATACCCCTTTTAATAGCTGAATCACTGTTGCACGGGCTTTGTTGAATAATAGTGAGTCATGCTGTTTTGCCAGCCAGTTTTGGTAGAAAATGCTTGTCACCTCAGGTTTACAGTTTTCTTATGAGGCCTAACTGCATGATTTTGCGTTGCGATGATCTGTCGTTTCACCGGGGGTGCAGCATAAAATATGTTTATTCAACAAAGCCTGTTGCACGTTGTGTTAACAGTAAACGCCGCATAAAATCATGATTAAAATTATAAAGTAAATTTTCAAATTGATGACTTGCGACAATGCCATTAAGGTAAAATATGACTATATCACTTTCATCCATTTTTTTTATTTCATTTTTTAAACTCTCACGAAACGGCAGCGTAGAAAATCGTTCATTCAACAGTAAATCCAAAGTATGAATAGTTCTGGCATCAGATAACCGATCGCTTAACGGACCAAACTCATCAAAATGGATACCTGGCTCACTTGATTTCATATCGGCAATAAGCGCATTCATGGTAAAAGCTAATAAACGCTGCCGGTTATGACACCCATATCGTTCTATCCAGTCCTGATAGATATAGCCAACCGACTTAAAAATGATTACAGCCAATGCCCTGATATGTGAAAAAAAATACAGCTAATTGTTATCAAAATAATGTCGCTTGGCTATAAAGCTGCCTGGTAGGTCTAATTCTAAAAAACACAAGTAACAGTCACGTAAGTCCCCAGCAGATAAGCTCTCTTGACCTTCCATGCTGCTAAAACGCTTTGCAAGGCGGCCAATATTTATGCCGGAACGCATTTTCGGGCAATCCGAGAACTTTTCGAGCTCGGCCATCGCCTCTTTTATTCTCTTCTTTTGTAACGCAGAAAGTTGACGATTAAGCATCAGCTCACGTAATGCCAGCATTAGGTCACTGTCATTAGGGAAGAGACTTCTGCCATATTTTAACAGTCCATCTCTGTTCAAGGACAATCTGGACACTTGCTTAATCAAGGCATCGTGCTTTTCGTCAGCCTTCTCTTCCAACATGGAAGAAAGAAAGTCATTCTCAATATTGTCGTTCCTGCGGCCCATTCGGCTAAAACGACCAAATGTACTCAGCACATCAGCAAATTCTTCGGCTGCATTACTGATCTGCTCTTGCAGATTCTTTACTGGCTGGTGGCTTTGTTGAATAAATAGATTTTATGCTGGCAGCCCAGCGAAACGACGGATCCTCGCAACGTAAAATTATGCAGTTAGGCATCATGAGAAAAGTGTACACCTGAGATGACAAGCATTTTCAACCAAAACTGGCATGGAAAAACAGCATGATTACCTATTATTCAACAAAGCCCTGGCTGGTGCTCACTCTCCTTACTGGTGACAGACACCGTTGACTTGTTGTCTTCCTCTCGAAAATCCATTCGCAGGAGTCTTGCTCGTCCAAGCGGAGGTATCGCCATCTATAGCTAAACGACTTAATTTTGATTACATTATTTAAATGAGCTATTCAATTGATTTTAGACGTAAAGTGATATCTACACGGGAAGAAGAAGGGTTGAGTATCCGAGAAACAGCGAAGCAATTTCGGATTGGCCCTGCCTCTGTATTGCGTTGGATTAATCAAATAGCGTCAAAAGCATCGACCACGCGTCAGCGAAAGAGCGATAAATCCGAGTTGATAAAAGATGTTGAACCATATCCAGATGCTTACCAAAAAGAACGTGCAGAGCGTTTTGGCGTTTGTCAGAAGGCCATTTGGCAAGCTCTTAAAAAGCTGGGATTGACCTATAAAAAACTCTACGTCATCCGAAAGCCGACAAAAGCGCCCGGCAAGCATTTCAACAAAAAATACAACAGTATGAAAAAGAAGGTAAACCTATTGTTTTTATTGATGAAAGTGGTTTTCCACACGATACCCCACGGACTCACGGCTATTCCCCAAAAGGTCAACGGTGTTTTGGCCTGAAGAACGGGGGAGCCAAGGGAAGAACAAATGTTATCGGCGCGTTATTAGGCACAACGCTGTTTGCTATCGGATTATTTGATATCAATATTAACAGCGATGTTTTCTATTCCTGGGTCACACAAGTCCTTATCCCAGTACTCCCTAAAAACAGGGTAATCGTGATGGACAATGCAACTTTTCACAAAAAACATAATATTCAACAAGTCATCATCGATGCAGGGTATATGGTGGAGTATTTGCCTACATATTCGCCAGATCTTAACCCCATTGAGCATAAATGGGCACAAGCAAAAAGCAAAAAAAGAGAGAGTGGTTGCGATACAGAGATTTTTTTCTCAGTCCATATGGTGTAATCAAAATTAAGTCGCTTGGCTATACATGCATTGCCGTTTGTTCATAAATTGCCGCAACATGGTGACCGTTGACTGCAATGTTGCTGTATCCTCACCGGAAAGATTTCGACCCAGTACCGGGTTATTCTCCCAGCGCCCTTGCTAGGTTTCGCCATAAGCTAACAAGCGTGGCTGAATAAGAAACAGCCGTACCATGTTTCTATGGCTGGTATAGGTGTAATCAAACAGCTTTCCCACTAGTGGGATATCTTTAAGCAATGGAATACCAGCACCTCGCAACTCATCCTGCTCGCGACTATAACCACCAATTGGCTTTGTTGAATAAACATATTTTATGCTGCACCCACGGTGAAACGACAGATCCTCGCAACGCAAAATCATGCAGTTAGGCCTCATAAGAAAACTGTAAACCTGAGGTGACAAGCATTTTCTACCAAAACTGGCTGTCAAAACAGCATGACTCACTATTATTCAACAAAGCCCCACCAATTAACAGACTGTAGCGAGTTATTAGCAAATCTGGTGTATGGCGATCAGGCTACGTTCCGCTCTGATGCTTAGTGAATCTGTTCTCCATCCTTAAATTGGACGTTGCTTACAACCAGGGTCAGCAGGTCAAATCCTCTTAGTCGGTTCCAGCTTTTCTGAGCAGACTGGAGCAGCTTAAATACCATTGACAGGGGACTTTGTTGAATAAATCAGAACTTGTAACGACTGCGCCCCATACGGGTCGATTGTTACATGATGCGAATACTGTTCGGCACTCCTAATAGCGTGATCAGGTTAAGCGCTTTGACCATGGCCATGGCTTCACCCACCTGACCATCGTAGTCTCTCAGACTTAGATGACCACCCAGAAGCCTTTTGAACCGGAACATGGCCGTTTCAACCACTGAGCGCCGCTGATAGCCCACTTTCTTTTTCCAGATATCGTTATAGCCAAGCGACATTATTTTGATAACAATTAGCTGTATTTTTTTGCCACATATCAGGGCATTGGGTGTAATCATTTTTAAGTCGGTTGGCTATATCAGCCGTCAAAGCATCCATATGAGTCAGACTCTCAGACAAGCCCTCGGTTAGCGTTGAACGACAACCCGCCCTATCGGTTAGAGTTTGAGACAGGGGCGCTATTGGTAAACCATTTGTAGCATCAAGCAGTAGGCGGGTTTGTAGTTCATAACCGACATCGCCACCATGCGTCGTTTTCAAACGTTCTTCTTTCCCATTGTGGGTACGAAACTGTAAATGAGACCAGTCGTGAACGATGAGAGCGTATGGATGCGGGCTAAGTGCAACCTGCCGGAGAGCCAGCGAAATAATCGGTTCATTGAGCTGAGTGAAGCTAATACGTTCATTATTAAAAAAACGCCAAACGGCCTGAGTAGTGGCGAATGTTGTTTTCTGCGCGCAGGCAAGGTCTTTAACGGCTGACGCCAATGGTGCTGGGGGAGTCATGTGTTGCTTAACCAGACGCTGATAACGCCGGTTAAGGCGGGCATCAATCCCGCCGATGGATAAGTTGAGATCATGCAGCAACGTAATAGCAGATATTGCAAAAGATGTGTAGATACCTATGGCTTGAGGGCCTTGTTATAAGAGGGCCAGTTGGTGATTTTAAAATTTTGTTTTGCCATGGAGACCTGATTTTGAAACAACTGTGTTGATCTGCTCCGATGATTACCCAAAAGTTCTATTTATTCAACAAAGCCGTCCGAAGGCCGTATAATGTGCGCCAATCAATAGAGCATAACTCGGAGAATCTCATGCGTCCGTCAGGCCGAAGTGCACAACAGGTGCGTCCCATCACGCTAACGCGTGGCTATACCAAGCATGCGGAAGGTTCCGTGTTAGTGGCGTTCGGCGACACGAAAGTGCTGTGTAACGCGACGGTAGAAGAAGGCGTGCCGCGCTTCCTGAAAGGGCAGGGGAAAGGCTGGGTGACCGCTGAATACGGCATGCTGCCGCGTGCGACCCATAGCCGCAATGCGCGTGAAGCCGCTAAGGGAAAACAGGGCGGAAGAACGCTGGAAATCCAGCGCCTTATCGCGCGTTCTCTGCGCGCTGCCGTTGATCTGGAAAAGCTCGGTGAATACACCATCACGCTGGATTGCGATGTGTTGCAGGCTGATGGTGGCACGCGCACTGCTTCTATTACCGGCGCTTGTGTGGCACTGGCGGATGCGTTCAACCGCATGGTGGCAAAAGGCCAGCTCAAAGCCAGCCCGCTCAAGGGCATGCTAGCGGCGGTTTCCGTGGGGATCGTTGCCGGTGAGGCCGTGTGCGATCTTGAGTACGTGGAAGACTCTGCGGCGGAAACGGACATGAACGTGGTCATGACCGAAGATGGCCGCATGATTGAGGTGCAAGGTACCGCCGAAGGCGAGCCGTTCAGTCACGAAGAGCTGTTGGCGCTGCTCGCTCTGGCGCGTGCTGGCATTGATACTATTGTCGAGGCGCAGAAAGCAGCGTTGACGCAAGCTCCAGTCGCGGACTTCAAGTAAGCATGACTGGCATAAACCGCCTGTCATTTCATCAGCCGTTGCCTGGCAGCGGCGTTAGCGACCTCGGCGTCGCTTTTTTTATGGCTGGTGTTCCAACCATAACCATACTCACCGTGATACGAGGAGATGCAGTAATGAAAGCCTATCAGCGCCAATTTATTGAATTCGCGCTTAGCAAGCAGGTATTAAAATTCGGCGAATTCACATTGAAATCCGGGCGTGTCAGCCCCTATTTCTTCAATGCCGGGTTGTTCAATACCGGGCGCGACCTGGCACTTTTGGGCCGTTTTTATGCTGAAGCGTTGGTGGATGCCAGTATTACCTTTGATGTGCTGTTCGGGCCCGCTTACAAAGGGATTCCGATCGCCACGACCACCGCGGTGGCGCTGGCTGAACACCACGAAACCGATGTGCCTTACTGCTTTAACCGTAAAGAAGCCAAAGATCATGGTGAAGGAGGCAATCTGGTCGGCAGCGCGCTGCAAGGCCGTATCATGCTGGTTGATGATGTGATTACCGCAGGTACTGCCATTCGTGAATCCATGGGCATTATCGCAGCAAATGGCGCGACGCTCGCCGGGGTGTTGATTGCACTGGATCGCCAAGAGCGAGGTACAGGAGCCATTTCTGCCATTCAGGAAGTGGAACGCAATTATCAGTGTCAAGTGATTTCCATCATTGCGCTGCAAGATCTGATCAGCTTTTTGGCAGAAAAACCAGAGATGGCCGTGCATCTGGATGCGGTGAAGGCCTATCGCGATCGGTATGGTATTACTGCGTAGTCACCTGTGCATAAGCGCTGATGTTGCCTGAGAGATTTCTGGCCAGCCTGTTGCTGTGTGAACAGGCCTTGGTGCAGAGGCTCTTAGGAAAAAGCGGGGCGATGTTAATAGAGTTGGGCGGCAAGCAGTGGCCAACGTGTCTCAAAATCCTGTGTAGGCCGAAAGCGAAATTCTGAGCGAACATAGCGTGACAGCATCCCTTCGCAGAAGGCGAGCAGTTGGCTGGCAAGCAGTGACTCGTCATGGGTAAGGGCTTTCCCCTCTCGCAGTTTGTGTTCGCGCAACACCTGCTTAAGCTGCGATTCAATGCGTTCAAACAGCTGATTGATGCGTCCTTGCAGACGATCCTGTTCGAACATCAGCGCATGGCCGGTCAGGATGCGCGTCAGGCCGGGGTTGCGTTCAGCAAAACTCAACATGAGCAACAAAATCAACCGCACACGTTGGAACGTATCTTTCTCATCTTGCAGAATCAGATTGATACGTGTTGTCAGCGAATCCTCAATAAACTCGATAAGGCTGTCAAACATCCGTGTTTTGCTGGGAAAGTGCCGATAGAGTGCGGCTTCGGAAACCCCGACCATTGCGGCAAGCTTTGCGGTAGTGATGCGTTGGCTGCCATCGCTGGATTCCAGCATTTGTGCCAACGCTTGCAAGATTTCCTCGCGACGATTCCTTTTCGTATTCTCTTTCTCTGCCATGTCAGAAAAGACCCTTGATCAAAAAGAAGCTGACAACCATTTAGAATTATTTAGGGTAATGACCTGAATAAACACAACAAAGACACGCGATTGACCGCGTGTCCAAGGCGTAATGCAGGGTATACCTATTTTCGGATCAACGACGACCAGAATGGCCGAAACCGCCTTCTCCCCGCTCTGTTCCTACAAAATCATCGACAATGTTGAATTCAGCCTGAACAACGGGAACAAACACCATCTGTGCAAGGCGTTCACCGGGCTCGATAGTGAAGGCTTGCTGGCTACGGTTCCAAACGGAAACCATCAGTTGTCCCTGATAATCAGAGTCGATAAGCCCAACCAAATTACCTAATACCACACCGTGCTTATGCCCCAACCCTGAGCGGGGGAGAATAACAGCAGCCAGGCTGGGATCGGCGATATGGATAGCGATACCCGTTGGCACCAGTATCGTCTCCCCTGCGGCTAGCGCGATCCCTTCATCAGTACAAGCTCGAAGGTCAAGGCCGGCCGAGCCTGTGGTGGCATAGGTCGGTAACGGAAACTGTTGACCAATGCGTGCATCAAGAATTTTTACGTCGATTTTTTTCATCATAGCGGTGGACAATCTCATCGATTAAATGTTGGCCAAGGAGGCGCTTTTCGCACAGAGGTAAACGGGTGTCACCCTCCGGCCAAAACAGCTGCAACGCGTTGGTGTCACTGTTGAATCCCTGCCCTGAAAGGGAAACATCATTTGCGCAAATCAGATCCAGATTTTTACGCGTCAATTTTTGACGCGCGTATTCTTCCACATTCTGGGTTTCGGCAGCAAATCCAACGACGAATGGGCGAGACGCTGACATGGCTGCAACCCCTGCAATAATATCTGGGTTTTTAACCAGTGTGATACTGATTTCATCGCCCTGTTTTTTTATCTTGTCGCTGGCTATCTGTTTAGCCCGGTAATCAGCCACGGCGGCACAGCCGATGACAATCTGCTGTGCCGCATGAGACATCACCGCCTGCTGCATGTCCAACGCGCTGGTCACGTCAATGCGCCGAACGCCTGCGGGTGTTGGTAATGACACGGGCCCGGCGACCAGCGTCACGTGAGCGCCACGCTCCGCCGCCGCTTGCGCGATGGCAAATCCCATCTTGCCCGAACTGTGATTGGTGATGAAACGTACAGGATCAAGCGCCTCACGCGTGGGTCCCGCGGTGATCATAATATTGAGATGTTGCAGATCGTTGACGCGCGTAAAATAGCCTTCGGCAAGCTCAACGATCGCCGACGGATCAATCATTCTACCAGGACCCACATCACCGCAGGCCTGACTGCCGCTATCGGGGCCCCAAACCAGGCCAGCGCGCCGTGCCAACGTGGCAAGATTATCCTGTGTTGGCGTCGCGCGATACATCTGCTGATTCATGGCAGGTGCAATAGCGACGGGGGCAGCCGTTGCCAGACAAAGCGTGGTAAGCAGATCGTTGGCCATGCCAGCGGCTAAACGTGCGATCACATCCGCCGTTGCGGGCGCAAGAATAACTAGGTCAGCCCATTTTCCCAGCTCAATGTGCCCCATTGACGCTTCGGCAGCAGGATCGAGCAGATCGTCTGATACTGGGTATCCTGAAACTGCCTGAAGCGTGAGCGGTGTAATAAATGCCTTCGCGGCAGGAGTCATTACCACGCGAACTTCTGCGCCGCGATCGCGTAGACGCCTGACAATTTCTGGGCACTTGTAAGCGGCAATACCGCCGCTGATGCCGAGCACGATTTTTTTACCGGAGAGCCCGGGCTGATTGGAAAATCCCGTCATCATCTTTGTCCGATTAACGCCTAAGAGGAAACATTTTATCATAACCTTGCCGGATGAGCGGAATCTTGCTCGCGTTTGTCTATGCTCATCAGGCTTTGTTGCAGGTGCCTTGTGTGCAGTTATGCAGGGGCTCGCTTGCGTTCTCGCCTCGCTACCGTGAGCCTGCCATGATAGAGCAACGATGGAAAGGAGGCATAACGGTGTGGATTGACGATCAGGCTCCGCGTGAAAAGCTTATTACCTCGGAGGCCGAAGCGCTTACGGATGTGGAGCTGTTGGCTATCTTTCTGCGCACTGGGTTGCCGGGGGTTCACGTGATGGCATTGTCGGAGCAGCTGCTGCATCATTTTGGTTCCCTTTATAGCCAACCGACATTATTTTGATAACAGCCAGCTATGCTTTTTTTTGATAACAGCCAGCTATGCTTTTTTGCCGCATATCAGGGTATCTGTTGTAATCATTTTTAAGTCGGTTGGCTATACCATGTCATGATGGCCGAGCAACAAACATTTTGCGCCGTGAAAGGGATGGGGGTGGTTAAATTTGTGCAATTTCAGGCGGTAGCGGAGCTAGCGCGGTGGCTGTACGCCACGCGCTTGGTGAAGGAAAAAGCGATGCTGAATCCCGATCTGACCCTACAGTACCTGCAATCGGCGTTGGCACATCAGGCGCGAGAAATTTTTACCGTGCTGTTTCTTGATAATCAGCACCGCGTGATTCGACATCAAGAGATGTTTGCAGGTACGATTGCCAGCGTCGAGGTACACCCGAGAGAAATTGTGCGTGAAGCGTTATAGCCAAGCGACTTAATTTTGATTACACCATATGGACTGAGAACAAAATCTCTGTATCGCAACCACTCTCTCTTTTTTTGCTTGTGCCCATTTATGCTCAATGGGGTTAAGATCTGGCGAATATGTAGGCAAATACTCCAGCATACACCCTGCATCGATGATGACTTGTTGAATATTATGTTTTTTGTGAAAAGTTGCATTGTCCATCACGATTACCCTGTTTTTAGGGAGTACTGGGATAAGGACTTGTGTGACCCAGGAATAGAAAACATCGCTGTTAATATTGATATCAAATAATCCGATAGCAAACAGCGTTGTGCCTAATAAAGCGCCGATAACATTTGTTCTTCCCTTGGCTCCCCCGTTCTTCAGGCCAAAACACCGTTGACCTTTTGGGGAATAGCCGTGAGTCCGTGGGGTATCGTGTGGAAAACCACTTTCATCAATAAAAACAATAGATTTACCTTCTTTTTCATACTGTTGTATTTTTTGTTGAAATGCTTGGCGGGCGCTTTCGTCGGCTTTCGGATGACGTAGCGTTTTTTTATAGGTCAATCCCAGCTTTTTAAGAGCTTGCCAAATGGCCTTCTGACAAACGCCAAAACGCTCTGCACGTTCTTTTTGGTAAGCATCTGGATATGGTTCAACATCTTTTATCAACTCGGATTTATCGCTCTTTCGCTGACGCGTGGTCGATGCTTTTGACGCTATTTGATTAATCCAACGCGATACAGAGGCAGGGCCAATCCGAAATTGCTTCGCTGTTTCTCGGATACTCAACCCTTCTTCTTCCCGTGTAGATATCACTTTATGTCTAAAATCAATTGAATAGCTCATTTAAATAATGTAATCAAAATTAAGTCGTTTAGCTATAAAAACCAATGCGGCTGCGCTCATTCTGGCGCATAATCACCCTTCTGGCGCATAATCACCCTTCCGGGGATGCAGAGCAGAGTAGCGCCGATCGCATGATAACGACGCATATTATTCAGGCATGTGCATTGATGGACATTCGTGTCCTCGATCACCTGGTAATTGGGCGTGGTGAGTACGTATCATTTGCCGAGCGAGGCTGGATTTAGCATATTTTCCGCGATCCTTAGAGATCTTTCGCTGCTCTGGACTTGAGCACATCCGCGCTAGAGCGTATACTACGCCACCTTTGAGAATCTTGGGTGTGGCGTTAAGAGCCTATCTCAGCAGGTTTACCCTGATGACAGTATCTTTACTTGTAAAGCTGCTGAGATGGGCTCTAAAGCCTGACGAGGCGGCCAACATCCTCTACGAAGCTCGAGCTGATTTGATTTTTGGAGAATAGACATGTCCCGAGTCTGCCAAGTTACTGGCAAGCGTCCGGTGACCGGTAATAACCGTTCCCACGCACTGAATGCGACCAAACGCCGTTTTCTGCCGAACCTGCATTCCCATCGTTTCTGGGTTGAAGGCGAAAAACGCTTTGTAACGCTGCGTGTATCTGCTAAAGGTATGCGTGTTATCGATAAGAAGGGTATCGAAGCGGTCTTGGCCGATCTGCGTACCCGTGGTGAAAAGTACTAAGGAACTAAATCATGGCTAAAGGTGTTCGCGAGAAGATCAAGCTGGTTTCTTCTGCCGGTACTGGTCATTACTACACGACGACGAAGAACAAGCGCACTAAGCCGGAAAAACTGGAACTGAAGAAATTCGATCCGGTTGTCCGTCAGCATGTGATCTATAAAGAAGCTAAAATCAAGTAATTTTAGTGGACTTATTAAAAACCCGGCCAAGGCCGGGTTTTTTTATGCTACGTTAGCCGCGGGATATCACCCTATCTTGTCGGACACACCATACTGCACGTTGACGTGCGTAATCCCCGCTTGCGTTGGCCGGTGTCCAGCGAGATCCTTGCGTTGAGTGAACAGCCTATTTTGAGCATAGCGCGTCGGGCAAAATATAGCCAACCGACTTAAAAATGATTACAACAGATGCCCTGATATGCGGCAAAAAAGCATAGCTGGCTGTTATCAAAATAATGTCGGTTGGCTCTATACCTGCTGTTTGCGCTACCCGGCGGCTGGATTATTGTGCATTTGGGCATGTCTGGCAGCTTGCGCATTCTGCCGGAATATAGCCAAGCGACTTAATTTTGATTACACCATATGGACTGAGAACAAAATCTCTGTATCGCAACCACTCTCTCTTTTTTTGCTTTTTGCTTGTGCCCATTTATGCTCAATGGGGTTAAGATCTGGCGAATATGTAGGCAAATACTCCACCATATACCCTGCATCGATGATGACTTGTTGAATATTATGTTTTTTGTGAAAAGTTGCATTGTCCATCACGATTACACTGTTTTTAGGGAGTACTGGGATAAGGACTTGTGTGACCTAGGAATAGAAAACATCGCTGTTAATATTGATATCAAATAATCCTATAGCAAACAGCGTTGTACCTAATAAAGCGCCGATAACATTTGTTCTTCCCTTGGCTACCCAGTTCTTCAGGCCAAAACACCGTTGACCTTTTGGGGAATAGCCGTGAGTCCGTGGGGTATCGTGTGGAAAACCACTTTCATCAATAAAAACAATAGGTTTGCCTTCTTTTTCATACTGTTGTATTTTTTGTTGAAATGGGCTTTGTTGAATAAATAGAATTTTTGGGTAATCATCGGAGCAGATCAACACAGTTGTTTCAAAATCAGCTCTCCATGGCAAAACAAAATTTTAAAATCACCAACTGGCCCTCTTATAACAAGGCCCTCAAGCAGTGCGGTTCTCTAACCGTATGGCTAGATGAATCAGCCATTGCTGCATGGACGGAAAAAAACACTACTGAACGGCGTGGACGACCGCTCCACTACTCAGATATGACCATCACCACAGTCCTGATGATGAAACGCGTGTTTGGCCTTTCATTGAGGGCTTTACAGGGCTTTGGTGACTCGATTTTTAAACTGATTAAATTGTCGCTGCATTGTCCAGACTATTCGCTGCTCAGCAAGCGAGCAAAGACAGTGAACATCAGCATAAAAACGCCAACCCCTGGTGAAATCTCACATCTGGTCATTGATGGAACCGGCCTGAAGGTCTTTGGCGAAGGCGAATGGAAAGTCCGGCAGCATGGTGCCGACAGACGCAGGGTATGGCGTAAGTTGCACCTGGCAGTAGACAGTGTGACGCATGAGATTATCTGTGCGGATTTGTCGCTCAGTGGTACGACTGATGCCCAAGCTCTACCGGCGCTGATAAACCAGACCCACCGGAAAATCAGAGAGGCATCGGCTGACGGCGCTTACGATACAGTTTACTGCTATGATGCTCTGCTGAGGAAGAAAATAAGGCCGCTTATCCTGCCACAAAGGGGGGCGCAATATTGGCAAGATCGCTACCACGAGCGTAACCACGCTGTTGCAAATCAGCGCATTAGCGGTAGTAACGCTATCTGGAAAAAGAAAGTGGGCTATCACCGGCGCTCAGTGGCTGAAACGGCCATGTTCCGGTTCAAAAGGCTTCTGGGTGGTCATCTAAGTCTGAGAGACTACGATGCTCAGGTGGGTGAAGCCATGGCCATGGTCAAAGCGCTTAACCTGATCACGCTATTAGGAATGCCGAACAGCATTCGCATCACATAACAATCGACCCGTATGGGGCGCAGTCGTTACAAGTTCTGATTTATTCAACAAAGCCTGATCACGGGTATAAATAACATTGTGCGCAATGTTTATTAGCATTCGTTTATTATTTACTGTTACTTGCCCGGTTTATTTTCTTGAGATGAGGCTGCTTTGATTTGCGCCTGTGAGAGCTGATTAGCGCGAAGCGGGGAAAAATGATTAACCATATTTTTTATATGGGTAATGGGCGTTGTATCCCGCGAAATGTTAACCTTTCTTTTGTGTAAAAAACGAACAGGTTACCTTTCGGTAACCTGTCGTTGGAGGTGCGGTCTGGCAGGAAAATTATTGTGCGGCAACCTTGGATTGGCGATAGGCACTTAGCCAGTCAGCGACGCGCTGTTTCTGCTCATCATTCAGCCACATGCCCAGCTTGGTACGACGCCAGATGGCATCCTCCACGCTGACAACCCACTCTTTGTCGGCCAGGTAGCGCAATTCCGCTTCATAGAGATCGTGTCCGAAGTTTTCGCCGAGGTCATGAATGCCCGTGGCGTTCGTCAGGATCAGCTCGCTGTGGGAGCCGTAGGTGCGGGCATAGCGACGCGCCAGCGATTCCGGCAGATTGAAGCGATGGCGCAGCGCAGCAGCGTATTCGTCGCGCGTACCGGCCAAATCGCCGCCGGGCAGTACCGCATTTTGCGTCCAGGCCTGACCGCTGTGAGGATAGTATTTTGCCAGCTTCTCCATCGCGTGTTCTGCCAGCTTGCGGTAGGTGGTCAGCTTGCCGCCAAATACCGACAGCAAAGGCGCTTTGCCGTGTTCATCCGCCACTGACAGCGTGTAATCACGGGTAATGGCCTGCGGAGAATCTGACTCGTCATCGCACAGCGGGCGCACGCCGGAATAGGTCCATACGATATCGTCTCGTGTCAGCGTCTTTTTGAAGTGATCGTTGTAGACATCCAGCAAGTAGGCCGTTTCTTTGTCGTCGATCTTCACCTCATGAGGATCGCCGTGGTATTCCACGTCGGTGGTGCCGATGATCGAGAACTCATCCTGCCACGGAATCACAAACACAATGCGGTTATCTTTGTTTTGCAGAATGTAGGACTGCGGTTCGTCGTGTACGCGAGGCACAACGATGTGGCTACCTTTGATCAGACGAATGCCATAAGGGGATTTCAGCTCCAGCCCGTGATCGAAGAACTCTTTCACCCAAGGACCCGTGGCGTTGACCAGTCCTTTCGCCTGCCAAGTATGTGTTTCTCCGGTCACGCTGTCGACGACATCGATGATCCACAGATCGCCTTCGCGACACGCCCGCGTCACTTTGGTGCGGGTACGCACTTCGCCACCGCGTTTCACTACTTCCTGCGCGTTCAACACCACCAGACGCGCATCGTCGACCCAGCAGTCGGAATATTCGAAACCGCGCGTTAATTCGGGTTTCAGCACCGAGTCTTTGCCGAATTTCAGGCCGTGGCTGGCGGGCAGGCTGACGCGTTTGCCCAGGTTGTCATACATAAACAGCCCGATACGAATCATCCAAGCTGGTCTCAGGTGCGACTGATGGGGCAAACGGAAGCGCATTGGGAAGATGATGTGCGGTGCCATCTTCAGCAATTTTTCACGCTCGGAGAGCGCTTCGCTCACCAAACGAAACTCGTAATGTTCCAAGTAGCGCAGGCCGCCGTGGATCAATTTTGAACTGGCAGAGGAGGTGGCGCTAGCAAGATCCTGTGCTTCCAACAGCAGCACAGACAAGCCACGCCCAGCGGCATCGGCTGCAATGCCTGCGCCGTTGATGCCCCCACCGATCACGATAAGGTCTTTGGTTTCCACGCGTTCTCCTCCGTGTCCAAAAAAAGGTCAAAATGTTCGTTTTCGAACATTATCATAATCGAAAACAAACACCACAGCCAAGGATTAACCAAATAAAAACATTTAGGCGTGATGCAGATAACATATTGTTGAAGGTTGTCACATAAAGTATAGCCAAGCGACATTATTTTGATAACAATTAGCTGTATTTTTTGCCACATATCAGGGCATTGGCTGTAATCATTTTTAAGTCGGTTGGCTATATAGGGGATTTGTGCGAGGAAGGGCGCGTAATTGGCAGAGAATACGGCCATTTCTCGCGTTGGCAAGGAATGGCCGTCAAGGCGTTATTTTTGCCCGTAGTAGGCGTTCGGACCGTGTTTACGATTAAAATGCTTGTGCTGCAACGCACTATAGCAAAGCGACTTAATTTTGATTACACCATATGGACTGAGAACAAAATCTCTGTATCGCAACCACTCTCTTTTTTTGCTTTTTGCTTGTGCCCATTTATGCTCAATGGGGTTAAGATCTGGCGAATATGTAGGCAAATACTCCACCATATACCCTGCATCGATGATGACTTGTTGAATATTATGTTTTTTGTGAAAAGTTGCATTGTCCATCACGATTACACTGTTTTTAGGGAGTACTGGGATAAGGACTTGTGTGACCCAGGAATAGAAAACATCGCTGTTAATATTGGTATCAAATAATCCGATAGCAAACAGCGTTGTGCCTAATAAAGCGCCGATAACATTTGTTCTTCCCTTGGCTCCCCCGTTCTTCAGGCCAAAACACCGTTGACCTTTTGGGGAATAGCCGTGAGTCCGTGGGGTATCGTGTGGAAAAGCACTTTCATCAATAAAAACAATAGGTTTGCCTTATTTTTCATACTGTTGTATTTTTTGTTGAAATGCTTGCCGGGCGCTTTCGTCGGCTTTCGGATGACGTAGCGTTTTTTATAGGTCAATCCCAGCTTTTTAAGAGCTTGCCAAATGGCCTTCTGACAAACGCCAAAACGCTCTGCACGTTCTTTTTGGTAAGCATCTGGATATGGTTCAACATCTTTTATCAACTCGGATTTATCGATCTTTCACTGACGCGTGGTCGATGCTTTTGACGCTATTTGATTAATCCAATGCGATACAGAGGCAGGGCCAATCCGAAATTGCTTCGCTGTTTCTCGGATACTCAACCCTGCTTCTTCCCGTGTAGATATCACTTTACGTCTAAAATCAATTGAATAGCTCATTTAAATAATGTAATCAAAATTAAATCGTTTAGCTATAGATCTCAAGCCAGGGGGGAACAAGAAACACGCGTGAGTGATAACGATAGCGTGACGCGAGCGCGGTAAGCAGCGGTTCACCGGTAACTGCCTGAAGTGCTGCCGCCGCATCGATTAACCCGCGATCAAAAAATACCCATGACTGACTTTGATCGTTCGCCAGAGCATAGTCATTCGCTGCAAGCGTTATCGCCCGACGTAAAAATGCTTCCATGTTCTTCCACGGCACAGCATCACCGCTCGAAGACATTGCTTCGCGCACGATGCGTTGGCCGGGCTCTTCAACAACGGTATAGCCACGCCGGTGCAACTCTACCAGCAGCGTGGTTTTGCCACCGCCAGAACACCCGGAAAGGATAACGAAACGATCCACAGTGCGCCTCATAGGCAATATGAAACATGAAAAAATAATGAGGGAAAACAGAATATAATGAGACAAACAGAAGAGAAATTGGAGCGGGAAACGAGACTCGAACTCGTGACCCCGACCTTGGCAAGGTCGTGCTCTACCAACTGAGCTATTCCCGCTTAGGAAGGCCACACTAACAAGCGCTAATGTGAAAACCGATCGTGAAGCTGGTTACTTAAACTTTCACGCCGGAAAGTTTTGAGCGGGAAACGAGACTCGAACTCGCGACCCAGACCTTGGCAAGGTCGTGCTCTACCAGCTGAGCTATTCCCGCAGGAATAACCATCTTCACTCGCACCACAACTCGCACCACAAATTCTATTGCTGTACGGGGTGCGAATTATACGAGAAACCGTTGCCGCCGCAAGCCCCTTACCACGAAAAAATGACTGACTGCCGATAAAAACAGCAATTTCGCCATCGGTCGAGCAAAAAACCGCCCATAACGGCTACAGACGGATAAAATGCTCGCGGTAGTAAACCAGCTCTGCCACAGAGTCACGAATATCGTCCATCGCCTGATGCGTACCCTGTTTTTTCAGCCCGCCCATAATCTCGGGTTTCCAACGGCGCGCCAGCTCTTTCAGCGTGCTGACATCCAGATAACGGTAGTGAAAATAGGCTTCAAGCGCAGGCATATAACGAAACAGGAAACGGCGATCCTGACCAATGCTGTTACCGCAAATCGGAGATTTCCCAGCAGGCACCCACTGCTGCAAAAAAGCAATGGTTTCTGCTTCAGCCGCGCGTTCATCATAGGCACTGGCTTTAACTCGTTCTGTCAGGCCGCTGGCACCGTGGGTACGCACGTTCCAGTCATCCATCAGCGCTAATTGGGCATCGGATTGGTGTACTGCGATCGTCGGTCCCTCGGCCAACACATTAAGATTGGCATCGGTTACCAGCGTTGCGATTTCAATAATGCGATCCTGCTCCGGGTCCAGCCCCGTCATTTCCAAGTCTATCCAAATAAGATTGTTTTCACTTACCTGACTATTTTCAACGGACATACATTTACTTCCTTTTCCAACCATCCCCAGAGAAGCGGGAATAACAGGCATCAGTTAATTAAAATCAAATAGCGTGTATTATAGTCTCTTCAGCCATTGTGGGTGATAACCACAGTTCAAGCGAGGCTCAGTGAGCAAAAATAAACTGTCCAAAGGACAGCAACGTCGAGTTACAGTGAACCACCAACGTCGTCTTAAGCACAGAGAAAGCAAAATCGAGTGGAATGACAACCAGTTGGAAGAGCCGCAAGAAGGTATCATTATCAGCCGTTTTGGTATGCATGCGGATGTGGAAGCGCAGGATGGTATTATCCACCGGTGTAATATTCGTCGTACCATCAAATCTCTGGTCACTGGCGATCGCGTGGTGTGGCGTGCCGGTAAAGAGACGCAGGCCGGGATCAGCGGTATCGTTGAGGCGGTGCACCCGCGCGAGTCGGTGCTGACACGCCCGGACTTTTATGACGGCGTTAAACCTATCGCCGCCAATATCGATCAGGTGGTGATCGCTTCCGCGATTTTGCCTGAGCTGTCACTGAACATCATTGACCGCTATCTGGTGGCCTGCGAAACCCTGGAGGTCGCCCCCCTGATTGTGCTGAACAAAATCGACCTGCTGGATGATGAAGGCCGCGCGTTTGTCGATGGGCTGATGGACATTTATCGTGCGCTGCACTATCCGGTCATCATGGTATCAAGCCACACGCAGCAAGGGATGGAGACGCTGGAGCATGCCTTAACGGACAGGATCAGCATTTTTGCCGGCCAATCTGGGGTGGGAAAATCCAGCTTGCTGAACGCATTACTCTACCCTGACGCCGCCAAGATTCTGGTCAACGACGTGTCCGATGTGTCTGGTCTGGGCCAACACACCACCACAGCGGCCCGGTTGTATCACTTCCCACACGGTGGCCATGTGATTGATTCCCCCGGCGTGCGTGAATTTGGCTTGTGGCATCTGGAGCCGGAGCAAGTTACACAGGGCTTTATCGATTTCCGGCCCTACCTCGGTACCTGTAAATTCCGCGATTGCCGCCACGATAACGATCCCGGTTGTGCGCTACGCGCTGCCGTGGAGCGCGGCGACATAGCCGAAGAGCGTTTCGATAACTATCACCGTATTCTGGAGAGCATGGCGCAGGTAAAAACGCGTAAAACCTTCTCTGATTCTGATACGGACCGCTGACTTTTACCGCATCCATCGCTACAATGTGCCCCTTTTTAGATGGGCGCATAAAAACCTAAGGGGCTCACTGTGCTGGATAAACTGAAAATCGCCTTACAACACTGGCTACCGAAAATCGCACTGACGCGGTTAGCAGGCTGGAGTGCAGACAAGCAGGCCGACAGGCTTACCAAAGGGGTTATCGATCTTTTCGTTCGCTACTACAAAGTGAACATGCAGGAAGCGCAGTACCCGGATACCGCTGCCTACCGGACGTTCAATGACTTTTTCGTGCGCCCGCTGCGTCCAGACGTGCGTCCGATTGATCCGCACGCACACCGCGTGGTGCAGCCGGCTGATGGCGTATTATCGCAAATGGGCCCCATTGTCGGCGGTAAGTTGATTCAGGCCAAAGGCCACGACTACTCGCTGGAAGCGCTGCTGGCAGGCAATTACGTGATGGCCGATCGCTTTCGCGATGGCCTGTTCGCCACTACCTACCTCTCGCCGCGCGATTACCACAGAGTGCATATGCCTTGCGACGGCGTGCTGCGTGAAATGATCTACGTACCGGGCGACCTGTTTTCCGTCAATCTGTTTACCGCTGACAACGTACCCAATCTTTTTGCCCGCAACGAGCGCGTTATCTGCCTGTTTGATACCGACTTTGGCCCGATGGTACAAATTCTGGTGGGTGCGACTATTGTCGGCAGCATTGAGACCGTCTGGTCTGGCACCGTGACGCCGCCACGCGAAGGCATCATCAAGCGTTGGACCTATCCTGCGGCGGGTGAGCAAGCTGCCATCGCCCTGCAAAAAGGCGAGGAAATGGGCCGTTTCAAATTGGGCTCTACGGTAATCAATCTGTTTGCGCCCAATACGCTTCAGTTTGCCGCGCACCTTAATCCGCTGAGTGTTACCCGTGTGGGCGAACCCTTTGCAGAAGCAAAAATGGTGGATTCCACAGAAGAAGCCCCCGTTGCCGCAGAATCTGTGCCGGATGCGACGGACCATGGCGATGACGCAATGCACCACACGCCTTAAGTAACCTGTATGGCAGCGAACCTGCGTGAGAGAGGGAGAACCATCGTGCGTCAACTCGTGATTTTCTTTGCTGCTGTTTTGCTCTCTGTCACCGCGCTGGCAGCCCCGGTGCCTAACGAGGCGCTGGTGCGCCAACAGTTGGAACAGGCTGAAGCCAATAAAAACACCCCCGATCAGGCTGATATCGTCGAACAGTTTCGTCTTGCGTTAAACATCTTGCAGGAACGCAAAGAGTCACTGGCACGCACAGTGCAATATCAACACGTTATTGACGATTTTCCCAAACTGACGCAGGAATTGCGCCGCCTGCTGGCGGCTGAAGAAAATAAAACCACCGCCATTAGCGACAAACTCTCGGTTGTCGATTTGGAGCAAAAAGTGGTGCAAACCAGCAGCCAACTGCTGGATCAATCACGCCAACTGCAACAGGAACGAGAGCGACTGCGTGAAGTGATCGATTCTCTGGCCCAACTGCCGCAGCAGCAAACCGAAGCCAGCCGAGTATTAAACGAAATTGATCGTCAAATCCAATCGTTAGGCAATCCGGTCACACCGCTGGTCCAGGCTCAGTTAGTGTTATTGCAAGCCCAGCAGGCGTTGCGCCAAAGCCGAGTTGATGAACTGGAACTTGCCCAACTTTCCGCCAGTAATCGCCAGGAGCTCTCCCGCTTACGCGTGGAACTCTACCAGTTGCGCCATGACAGGCTGGATCAACAACTACAAGCATTACGTTCCAGCATCAACAAATTACGCCAGCGTGAAGCGGAGAAAGTGCTCGAACGCACCGAGCAGCTGGTGGAACGCGGTGATGATTTGCCCGCGGTCATCAGCGAACAACTACAGCTTAACCGCGAACTGTCTCAGGAACTCAATCAGCAGGCACAGCATCTTGATTTGATCGCCTCACAGCAGCGTCAGGCAACCACCCAAACGCAGCAAGTGCGGCAAGCACTCAGCACGTTGCGTGAGCAAGCGCAGTGGATTGGGGCATCTACCGTACTGGGGGAAGCACTGCGCGCGCAGGTGGCACGCCTGCCGGACATGCCGCAACTGCAACGGCTGGACACCGACATGGCCCAGTTGCGCGTACAACGGTTACGCTATGAAAACCTGCTCAGTGCTGCCCGCACCTCAGAACGCCCGAGACAAGAGAACTGCACGCCCAACAGTAACAGTCAGCAATGCGTGCTTGGCGATCAGATTCGTACCCAGCGTGACTTACTCACATCGCTGATTTCCGGCACCGATGCGCAGATCCTTGAACTGACCAAGCTCAAAGTGACGACCAGCCAACTGGAAGAAGCGCTGCTGGAAATCCGCGAGGCGGTTCACCGCTATCTGTTCTGGGTTGCCGATGTGAATCCGATTTCCTTTGCCTTCCCGGTACAGGTGGTGCAGGCGCTTTACCATCTGCTCTCGCTGGATACCTTTACTCAGCTCAGCAGCGCCGTCATCATGGTGGTGACCAGTCGGGAAACCGAGTTCCCGCTGATGGGCGCGCTGATTTTAGTCGGCTTCGGCATCAGTTCGCGCCGTCACTACAACGCCTTTTTAGAGCGCGCCAGCAGCCGTATCGGCAAAGTTACCCTCGATCATTTTTCGCTGACGCTGCGTACTCTATTCTATTCGCTACTGATTGCGCTCCCGCTGCCCGTACTGTGGGCCGCATTGGGGTACGGCTTGCAAAACGCCTGGCCCTACCCCATCGCCGTCGCGATCGGTGACAGCGTGACCGCCACCGTCCCGCTGATGTGGCTGGTGATGGTCAGCGCCTCCTTCGCCCATTCGAATGGGTTGTTTATTGCCCACTTACGCTGGTCACCCGAGCGCGTCGCACGCGCCATGCGCTACTACCGATTGTCGATCGCCTTTATTGTTCCGCTGATCATGGCGATCATCACGTTTGAAAACCTCAACGAACGCGAGTTTTCCAGCACGCTGGGGCGACTGTGCTTTATTTTGCTGTGTCTGGCGTTGAGTCTGGTGACCACCAGCCTGAAACGAGCCGGTATTCCGCTCTACCTGAACAAGGAAGGCTCAGGAGAAAACACCATCAACCGTGCGCTGTGGAACCTGATGATCAGTGCGCCCCTGATTGCGGCGCTGGCATCGGGTGTTGGCTATCTGGCCACGTCGAAAGCCTTGCTGGCGCGGTTGGAAACCTCGGTCGCCATCTGGTTCTTCCTGCTGGTGGTTTACCACGTCATACGGCGCTGGATGCTGATCCAACGCCGACGCATCGCGTTTGATAGGGCCAAACAGCGGCGCGCCGAAATATTGGCGCAGCGTGCCCGCGGTGAAGAAGAGTCGGGTATCTTAGTGGAAACCACCTCAGACACCATCGAAGAGCCAGTGGTCGATCTGGATACCATCAGCGCCAAATCGCTGCAGCTGGTGCGATCCATTCTGACGCTGATCGCACTGGTGTCAGTGATTGTCCTGTGGTCAGAAATCCACTCCGCATTCAGCTTTTTAGAAAACATTAATCTGTGGGAAGTTACCAGTACGGTGAAAGGGGTCGATAAGGTACAGCCGATTACCCTTGGAGCGGTGCTAATTTCGATTCTGATTTTCAGCATCACGACGCAGGTGGTGCGCAACCTGCCCGCGCTGCTTGAGCTGGCATTGCTTCAGCACCTCGATCTCTCCCCCGGTTCTGGCTATGCCATTATCACCGTCAGCAAATACATGCTGATGCTGATTGGCTGCCTGGTGGGGTTCTCGTTTATTGGGATTGAATGGTCACAACTCCAGTGGCTGGTTGCGGCCCTGACCGTAGGCCTTGGCTTTGGTTTGCAGGAGATCTTCGCCAACTTTATCTCCGGCCTGATAATTCTGTTTGAAAAACCGATCCGCATTGGCGACACCGTGACCATTCGCGATCTCACCGGCAGCATTATGCGCATCAATACCCGAGCCACCACAATTACCGATTGGGACAGAAAAGAGATCATCGTGCCCAACAAGGCCTTTATCACCGAACAGTTTATCAACTGGTCGCTGTCGGATTCGGTGACGCGCGTGGTGCTGACCATTCCAGCGCCAGTCGATGCCGATAGCCAAAAAGTGACCGAACTGTTGCTCAATGCGGTGAAACGCTGCCCGTTGGTATTGGAAAACCCACCGCCAGAAGCCTTTCTGGTGGATTTACGTCAGGGTATCCAGATTTTCGAATTGCGTATCTTTGCCGCAGAAATGGGGCATCGCATGCCGCTGCGTCATGAGATTCACCAGTTGATTCTGGAAGCCTACCGCGAGAACAACATGGAGATGCCGTTCCCACCGTTCCAAGTGCAGATGAGTTCCGTGCGTATTGATGGACGCAGCCCAAGTTCAGCCAACCGGCCGGAAGGTGGGTTGTAACAGGCAGATAGCCTCAGAGAGAACCAAACACGCGGTGCCGTTCCTCCGCTGACGCGGAGGAACGGTGATTTGATGATTACGAACGCCCGACGGTGAAGGCCATCACCTCACCAATGGTTTCCGCTTTTAACGCCAGCATAATCAGACGATCCACCCCTAACGCGACGCCAGAACAGGCAGGCATTCCCTGTTTCAACGCCGCCAGCAGATATTCATCAATCGGTTGCTGAGAAAGCCCGTTAGCGGCACGTTTGCGGTTATCCTGCTCAAAACGTTGGCGCTGCTCATCGCTGTCCGTCAATTCGCGAAAACCGTTTGCCAGCTCAATACCTTTGAAATAGGCCTCGAAGCGCTCCGCCACCCGGTGATCTTCAGAGCTGATTTCAGCCAGCGAAGCCTGTGATGCCGGGAAGTGATACACAAAGGCTGGTTTGTCGTGCCCAATGTGCGGTTCCACGCCGAAGGTAAATAGCATTTGCAACAGCGTGTCACGATCCTCTTCACGGCTGGCGAGATCGCCCATGCCGAGCTTATCCGCCGCTTCTCGCAATTGCGCCTTATCCGCAGAAAGCGGGTCCACGTCAAGATGACGCTGAAAAGCCTGCTGATATGAGAGACGCTCTGCGCTTTCACACTCCAGTACTTGCTGTAATAAATCGTCCACTTCGTCCATCAAGCGATACATATCGTAGTGGGGGCGATACCACTCAAGCATAGTGAACTCGGGATTATGGTATCGTCCAGACTCTTCATTACGGAAACTACGGCACAGTTGAAAGACAGGCCCGCTGCCTGCGGCAAGCAAGCGCTTCATATGGTATTCAGGGCTGGTCATCAGGTAGAGCGTCATCCCTTCAGATACGCCTGGTCCGACAAAACGCGTCTGGAACGGGACCATATGTACATCCGTCACCGTTGCCTGACTCATGGCCGGTGTTTCCACTTCCAATACGCCGCGATCGGAGAAAAATCGTCGAATTTCTGAGACGATGGCTGCACGTTTCAATAAGTTTTCAATGGTGGCGGTGGGCTGCCAGAGTGTGCCTTCGCACATGTTTCTTTACTCCTAACGCAAACAGGGGATGCAGTCTACCCGTATATTCGCCTGCAAACAATTCAACGCCGCTACAATCACGCCCTGTCTCTCCCGCTGTTTCTCGTGCTCAGGTTTCCCTACTGCATAGGCCTTTTGATACCGATATCCAGAACATTATGTTCAATTACCGTGAGCCAGCTCCTTATTAAAGAAATAAAAGTGTTATTTATCCGACAATAGCGTTAACCATCATGCTGTTATTGCCAGAATCAAAACACAATAAAAAAAACAAAATGCTGGATCACATCAAATTTCACCTACTCATAATTCGGTATAATCATTTTCACCCAAAAAATATAGGGTTAGCTATTCTTAATATGTATCCGCGAATTGCTTTAAATATCGATGAATTACAGAAAGCGTTCGGTGGGAAATATAGAGATTAACGAATCTAATATATTATTTTTAATTTAACTTAATTAACTTTAGTAACTGGAGGAGTGCAGTGCAAACCTTTAATGCCGATTTGGCCATTATCGGGGCCGGGGGCGCTGGTTTACGTGCGGCAATCGCTGCCGCTGAAGCTAATCCCCAACTGAAAATTGCGCTGATATCAAAAGTCTACCCAATGCGTAGCCACACCGTGGCCGCCGAGGGTGGTTCAGCCGCAGTCACTCAGGATCACGATAGTTTTGATTTTCACTTCCACGACACCGTTGCTGGTGGCGACTGGCTCTGCGAGCAAGATGTCGTTGAACATTTTGTTCATCAATGTCCACAGGAGATGATCCAGCTCGAACAATGGGGTTGCCCCTGGAGCCGTAAACCCGACGGTTCCGTCAACGTCCGTCGTTTTGGCGGTATGAAAATTGAGCGCACCTGGTTTGCCGCGGATAAAACCGGCTTCCACATGCTTCATACCCTGTTCCAGACCTCACTGAAATACCCGCAAATCCAACGCCTTGATGAGCACTTTGTGTTGGATATTCTGGTCGATGACGGTCAGGCGCGTGGTCTTGTCGCCATCAACATGATGGAAGGCTCGCTGGTGCAAATCCGCGCTAATGCGGTCGTGCTGGCGACCGGTGGTGCTGGCCGTGTTTACCGTTACAACACCAACGGCGGCATCGTCACTGGTGAGGGCATGGGCATGGCGTTCCACCACGGCGTGGCGCTGCGCGATATGGAATTCGTGCAATATCACCCGACCGGCCTGCCGGGTTCCGGTATCCTGATGACCGAAGGCTGCCGTGGTGAAGGCGGTATCATGGTCAACAAAGATGGCTACCGCTATCTGCAAGATTACGGCATGGGACCAGAAACGCCGCTCGGCGAGCCGAAAAACAAATATATGGAACTGGGCCCGCGCGACAAAGTATCGCAAGCCTTCTGGCACGAATGGCGTGCTGGCCGCACGGTCTCTACCCCGTTGGGCGACGTGGTTTACCTCGACCTACGTCATCTGGGCGATAAAAAGCTGAAAGAGCGTCTGCCGTTTATCTGCGAACTGGCAAAAGCCTACGTTGGCGTCGATCCGGTGAAAGAGCCGATTCCAATTCGTCCGACGGCGCACTACACCATGGGCGGCATTGAAACCAATCAGGATTGCGAAACCACCCTCAAAGGGCTGTTTGCGGCAGGCGAATGTTCTTCGGTGGGCCTGCACGGTGCTAACCGCCTTGGCTCCAACTCACTGGCAGAACTGGTGGTGTTTGGTCGTATGGCTGGGGAAAATGCGGTGCGCCGTGCGCAAGAAGCGGCTCCCGCCAACGGCGGCGCACTGGATGCGCAAATGCGCGATATTGAGCAGCGTCTGCATGACCTGATGAATCAGGAAGGCACGGAAAGCTGGGCAAAAATCCGCGACGAAATGGGCATGTCGATGGAAGAAGGTTGCGGTATTTATCGTACCACCGACCTGATGCAGAAAACCGTGGATAAACTCGCTGAGCTGAAAGAGCGCTTCAAGCGCGTGAAGATTCACGACCATTCCAGCGTGTTCAATACCGACCTGCTTTACAACATCGAACTGGGGCACAGCTTGGATGTCGCTGAATGTATGGCACACTCTGCTATCAACCGTAAAGAATCACGCGGCGCACACCAACGTCTGGACGAAGGTTGCACTGAGCGAGATGACGTTAATTTCCTGAAGCATACGCTGGCGTATTACAACCCGAACGGCGCACCGCGTCTGGCCTATGGCGACGTGAAGATCACCACGCTGCCACCGGCAAAACGTGTGTACGGTGCCGAAGCGGAAGCCCAGGAAAAGAGCAAGAAGGAGCAAGCGAATGGCTGAGTTAGCTACCCTGAAAATGGAAGTCATGCGCTATAACCCGGAAACCGATAAGGTACCGCACGCCGAGACCTTCGACGTGCCTTACAGCCGGGAAACGTCCCTGCTGGATGCGCTTGGTTACATCAAAGATAACCTTGCATCGGACCTCTCTTACCGTTGGTCCTGCCGTATGGCTATCTGTGGCTCCTGCGGCATGATGGTGAATAACGTACCGAAGCTGGCGTGCAAAACCTTTTTGCGCGACTACGCGACCAGCGGTATGAAGGTGGAAGCGCTGGGCAACTTCCCGATCGAGCGCGATCTGGTGGTCGATATGACCCACTTTATCGAGAGTCTGGAAGCCATCAAGCCTTACATCATCGGCAACAACAAAACGCCGGCTGACGGCGCCAACAAGCAGACACCGGCGCAAATGGCGAAATACCATCAGTTCTCCGGCTGCATCAACTGTGGCCTGTGCTACGCCGCGTGCCCGCAGTTTGGTCTTAATCCTGAGTTTATCGGCCCGGCTGCCATCACGCTGGCACACCGTTACAACCTAGATAACCGCGACCACGGCAAGAAAGAGCGCATGCCGCAACTGAACGGTAAAAACGGTGTCTGGAGTTGTACCTTTGTCGGTTACTGCTCAGAAGTGTGTCCGAAGCATATCGATCCTGCCGCTGCCATTCAGCAAGGTAAGGTCGAAAGCGCCAAGGACTTCATGATCGCTATGCTGAAACCGCAATGAGGGAGGCAACAATGACAACCAAGCGTAAAGCATACGTTCGCAGCATGCCTGCAAGCTGGTGGCAACGGCTCGGGTTCTATCGCTTTTACATGCTGCGCGAAATGACCGCCGCTCCTGCGGTATGGTTCAGCATTGTGCTGATCTATGGCGTGTTTTCGTTGAAACACGGTGCAGAAGGCTGGGCCGGATTTGTCGGTTTCCTGCAAAACCCGCTGGTGCTGCTGATTAACATCATCGCACTGGTGGCGGCAGCTATTCACACCAAATCTTGGTTTGAACTGGCGCCCAAAGCCAGCATCATCATCGTAAAAGATGAAAAAATGGGGCCAGAGCCGGTTATCAAAGGGCTGTGGGCTGTAACCGTCATCGTCACGCTGGCTATTCTCGCCATCGCGTTACTATTCTGATTGGAGGGGAACAACGTGATTAATCCAACTCCAAAACGTTCCGATGAGCCTCCCTTCTGGGGACTGTTCGGTGCCGGTGGGATGTGGACCGCCATTTTCTCACCCGTGATTATCCTGCTGGTCGGGGTGCTGCTGCCGCTGGGGATGTTCCCCGACGCACTGAGCTATGAGCGCATCGCCGCTTTCTCCCATAGCCTTATAGGGCGACTGTTTCTGCTGCTGATGATCATTCTGCCTATCTGGTGTGGTTCGCACCGTCTGCATCACCTGATGCATGACCTGAAAATTTACGTTCCTGCAGGAAAATGGGTGTTCTACGGTTTGGCAGCCATCCTGAGTGTGGTCACCGTGATCGGTGTCGTTACTCTGTAACACACCATCCGCTGTCATCTGCTACGGCCCGCATTGCGGGCCGTTTTTTATTCTGGCATAGCAACCCGCCGCGTGATCCACCATAACAACAAGGCCAGCAGGCTGACAGCCGCCCCCAGCATACACACACCCTGCCACCCAGCATGCGCATACGTCAGGGTATAGCCAAGCGACTTAATTTTGATTACACCATATGGACTGAGAACAAAATCTCTGTATCGCAACCACTCTCTCTTTTTTTGCTTTTTGCTTGTGCCCATTTATAGCCAACCGACTTAAAAATGATTACAGCCAATGCCCTGATATGTGGCAAAAAAATACAGCTAATTGTTATCAAAATAATGTCGCTTGGCTATAAATGGGCACAAGCAAAAAGCAAAAAAAGAGAGAGTGGTTGCGATACAGAGATTTTGTTCTCAGTCCATATGGTGTAATCAAAATTAAGTCGCTTGGCTATATCTGGAAACCACCAGCACCTTGACACAGGCGATTGTGCTGTATCGTAAGCTGGGGTTTGAACACATTCCGCACGCGATGGGCAACACTAGCCACGGAGACTGTGAAGTCACTATGCTCAAGCAACTCTAAAACAGCATGCCGAAGGTCACTTCGGCATGCCCGTGATGCCCAGAGGCATTAATGACGTTTGCCGTCTTCACCATCCGGATCTTCGAAGTAGGTGCCCCACCCGTCGTAATTGACGTTGTGGCGTGCAGCCAGTTCGATTAACTGCTCGACCTGCTCATCGATCAGTTCAGCATTGAGTGCTACTTCGCT
Source organism: Symbiopectobacterium sp. RP (assembly GCF_050472005.1). Classification (NCBI taxonomy): domain Bacteria; kingdom Pseudomonadati; phylum Pseudomonadota; class Gammaproteobacteria; order Enterobacterales; family Enterobacteriaceae; genus Symbiopectobacterium; species Symbiopectobacterium sp. RP. Next base: position 1,151,654 of record NZ_JBGOGS010000002.1, read on the forward strand.
GATGGCATCGCAACACATCAACAGTTTGCCCTCTTCCACTTCCAGCTCTTCCTCATCCGTCACTTCGTAGCCCATTTTAAAGGCATCAACAGCGACCTTTTCCAACGCGTCGAAGTTTTCCGCCGAAAAGTGGTGTTCGATAGTATACAGTGCGTCCGGATCGCTACCATCGTCCAGCAGTTCTTCGATGATCAGGCGCGTTTCTTCCCGTTGTTCGTCCAGTAAATCGCGGTTTGCCATGAGTCTGTCCCCCGTTAATCTCTACGTTATTGCCGTATTCTCCCACACCCCCGACGCCCTCTCCACCATAAAGTTTGACACCGCCCCTTGAAATTGAATGATTACACACATAAAGTGAATTTTAATTCAATCAACAACGTTGAGCCATATGGAGATAGCTACAATGAACTCGTTTCACCAGCGTCACTTCTTAAGATTAATGGATTTTTCCCCGGCTGAGATCGGCGCACTGTTAAGCTTATCTGCCCAGCTGAAAGCCTACAAAAAGAACGGCACAGAAAAACGCTACCTGCAAAATAAAAACATCGCACTCATCTTCGAAAAAGATTCGACCCGCACTCGTTGCTCTTTCGAAGTTGCTGCATACGATCAGGGAGCACGCGTCACGTATCTCGGCCCGAGCGGCAGCCAGATCGGCCATAAAGAGTCGATGAAGGATACCGCCCGCGTACTAGGCAGAATTTATGATGGTATCCAATACCGTGGTTACGGTCAGGCACTGGTGGAAATGCTGGCGGAGTACGCCGGTGTACCGGTATGGAATGGGCTGACCAACGAATTCCACCCCACACAACTGCTGGCGGATTTACTGACCATGCAAGAGCGTCTGCCTGAGCGCGCTTTCAGCGACATGACGCTGGTCTACGCAGGCGATGCGCGCAACAACATGGGTAACACCATGCTGGAAGCCGCTGCGTTGACCGGTTTGGATCTGCGTCTGGTCGCCCCCAAAGCCTGCTGGCCCGATGCCAACCTTGTGGCCGAATGCCGAGCAGCAGCCGAGTTGACTGGCGGAAAAATCACGCTGACGGAAGACATCGCCGCAGGCGTGGCCGGTGCGGATTTCATCTGCACCGATGTTTGGGTGTCCATGGGAGAGGCCAAAGAGGTGTGGCAGGAGCGGATTGCGCTGCTAAAACCCTATCAGGTCAATATGGCGATGCTTGCCGCCACCGATAACCCGTAGGTGAAATTCCTGCACTGCCTGCCAGCCTTCCATGACGATCAAACCACCATTGGCAAGCAGATGCCCCAGCAGTACGGTTTGCACGGCGGCATGGAAGTGACCGACGAGGTGTTTGAATCAGCGCACAGCATTGTGTTCGATCAGGCAGAAAACCGCATGCACACCATCAAAGTGGTGATGGTCGCCACGCTCGGCCAGGAATAAGGGCCGCGCTGCACGCTATGCTCAGCGCCTGGCGACGGACTCTCGGATAACCAAACGTCCTTGATGATGGCAAGGCGGTGTCAGTATGGCATCGCCTTGTGACGCCGCCACCAAGCGACCAATCAGCATGTCATCGAACCCCGCCAACGATATATCCTGCGGCACCCGCTTTCCGGCATCAAGAAACACCTTCGCCGCGCCAATGGCCATATCGTCATTGGCCGCCAGCACACAGGTGACGTCCACATTGCGCCCTAGCAGCGTTTGGGCGGCTAGATAGCTGCTCTCCGGCGTCCAGTCCCCTTCCAGACGTAGCGCCTCATCATGTGCGATACCCGCCGCTTTCAGCGTATCAAGGAATCCCGCAAGCCGCTGTTCACCAGACGGGGAACCGGGCAGCCCGGCAATATAGCTAAACGACTTAATTTTAATCACATTATTTAAATGAGCTATTCAATTGATTTTAGACGTAAAGTGATATCTACACGGGAAGAAGAAGGGTTGAGTATCCGAGAAACAGCGAAGCAATTTCGGATTGGCCCTGCCTCTGTGTCGCGTTGGATTAATCAAATAGCGTCAAAAGCATCGACCACGCGTCAGCGAAAGAGCGATAAATCCGAGTTGATAAAAGATGTTGAACCATATCCAGATGCTTACCAAAAAGAACGTGCAGAGCGTTTTGGCGTTTGTCAGAAGGCCATTTGGCAAGCTCTTAAAAAGCTGGGATTGACCTATAAAAAAAACTCTACGTCATCCGAAAGCCGACGGAAGCGCCCGGCAAGCATTTCAACAAAAAATACAACAGCATAAAAAAGAAGGCAAACCTATTGTTTTTATTGATGAAAGTGGTTTTCCACACGATACCCCACGGACTCACGGCTATTCTCCAAAAGGTCAACGGTGTTTTGGCCTGAAGAACGGGGGAGCCAAGGGAAGAACAAATGTTATCGGCGCTTTATCAGGCACAACGCTGTTTGCTATCGGATTATTTGATATCAATATTAACAGCGATGTTTTCTATTCCTGGGTCACACAAGTCCTTATCCCAGTACTCCCTAAAAACAGTGTAATCGGAGCCTGTTTAAGATTTTGTGTAAATGCCTTTCCTCAGAAGTGACCGTCAAGACGGTCACCGAACTCGATAATAAAGCGACTCATTGCCATACGCCAGTCCTGTAAGGGCATCGTTCATTTCTGTGATGCCGCCTGGATTGCCAGCCATACGACCTTCTTCACCGAGTCATCAGTCGGGAACACCTTGCGTTTCTTGATTGCATGCCGGAGCACGCTGTTCAGTGATTCTATAGCGTTAGCGTTCGTCGTGTAGATTACCTTGCGAAGTTCCTGCGGGTACGAGAAGAATGTCGACAGGTTGGCCCAGTTTGACTGCCAGCTCCGGCTTATCTGCGGATAGCGGTGATCCCATGTCCCACCGAACGTCTCCAGCGCCTGAAGCGCGGCCTCTTCGGTTGGAGCCTGATACACTGCTTTTAGGTCGCGTGTTACCACCTTATAGTCCTTCCAGGCAACGAAGCGCAGACTGTTGCGCACCATGTGCACGATGCACAACTGGATGCGGGCTTCCGGGTAGACCGTGTTGATGATGGCATCCGGGAACCCTTTCAGGCCGTCCACACAGCCAATGAGGATGTCGGTCAGGCCACGGTTTTTCAGTTCTGTCAGCACGTTCAGCCAGAACTTTGCACCTTCATTTTCGGCCAGCCACATCCCCAGTAGCTCTTTCTGGCCTTCGATATTGATACCCAGCGCCAAGAACACAGAGTTACTGATAACGCAGCTGTCCTGCCGGACTTTCAGAACGATACAGTCAAGGTAAACAATGGGATAAACCGCATCCAGGGGGCGATTTTGCCATTCAACAACCTGCTCCATAACAGCATCGGTGACCTTCGATACCAGGGCAGGTGAGACATCCGCGTCATACAGTTCTTTGAACGCAGAGGCAATTTCGCGGGTGGTCATCCCTTTGGCATACAACGATAAAATCTGGTTATCCATCCCGGAGATCCGGGTCTGGTTCTTCTTCACAAGTTGCGGTTCAAAGGAAGCATCACGATCACGTGGTGTACGCAGTTCCAGCGGACCATCGCCGGTGGTAACAGTCTTTGTGGAGTAGCCATTGCGCGTGTTAGTTCCAGATTTGGACTGGTGCTTCTCATGCCCGAAGTGATGGGTCATTTCAGCATTAAGGGCAGCTTCAACGCTGATCTTTTTCAGCAGGCGATCAAACTGGTTGAGAGCATCAGGGGTTTTGAGATTTTTGGCCAGCTCGTTAGCCAGAGCCTGTAACTGTTTTTCGTCCATAAAGTAACCTGCTTTTGATGTTGGATTGAACATATCAAAATCAGGCAATTACACAATCTCGTGTACAGGCTCCCGGAAAAATACCCGCAGTTGACCATCCGTGTTTCTGGTTATGCAGTGCGTTTCAACTCACTGACCCCAGAACAGCAACGTGACGTGATTACGCGTACTTTCACTGAAAGCCTGTAATCGTACGTACGGTGGTTGCCGTAATAGGGATAGGAGCCGATCTCACGATCACCTTCCTCCCACACCACCGTATAGCCAAGCGACTTAATTTTGATTACACCATATAGACTGAGAACAAAATCTCTGTATCGCAGCCACTCTCTCTTTTTTTGCTTTTTGCTTTTTGCTTGTGCCCATTTATGCTCAATGGGGTTAAGGTCTGGCGAATATGTAGGCAAATACTCCACCATATACCCTGCATCGATGATGACTTGTTGAATATTATGTTTTTTGTGAAAAGTTGCATTGTCCATCACGATTACCCTGTTTTTAGGGAGTACTGGGATAAGGACTTGTGTGACCCAGGAATAGAAAACATCGCTGTTAATATTGATATCAAATAATCCGATAGCAAACAGCGTTGTGCCTAATAAAGCGCCGATAACATTTGTTCTTCCCTTGGCTCCCCCGTTCTTCAGGCCAAAACACCGTTGACCTTTTGGGGAATAGCCGTGAGTCCGTGGGGTATCGTGTGGAAAACCACTTTCATCAATAAAAACAATAGGCTTACCTTCTTTTTCATACTGTTGTTTTTTTGTTGAAATGCTTGCCGGGCGCTTTCGTCAGCTTTCGGATGACGTAGAGTTTTTTTTATAGGTCAATCCCAGCTTTTTAAGAGCTTGCCAAATGGCCTTCTGACAAACGCCAAAACGCTCTGCACGTTCTTTTTGGTAAGCATCTGGATATGGTTCAACATCTTTTATCAACTCGGATTTATCGCTCTTTCGCTGACGCGTGGTCGATGCTTTTGACGCTATTTGATTAATCCAACGCGATACAGAGGCAGGGCCAATCCGAAATTGCTTCGCTGTTTATCGGATACTCAACCCTTCTTCTTCCCGTGTAGATATCACTTTACCTCTAAAATCAATTGAATAGTTCATTTAAATAATGCAATCAAAATTAAGTCGTTTAGCTATACATACGGATCCGTATACACCGGTTCAGTTATGTTAATCGTCGCCCACCTTATATATCCGGCAGGCCCATTTCTCTGAACAGTCTATTTGGTAGGGCTATGCACAGCGCTGGTGACAGACTGATCCGCCATTGCTTGTGACAACTGCCCACTGTCTGGGCTGTAAGGTCCTTACCGACCCCTCTCACCCTGAGCTCGCTATAACGAGTCCGCCCTTTCTTCCACTGTTTCCACAGCAGACTGCGCAACCTCCTTCTTACCCACCCCAGCAGGTTGCGCGTCAGTGACGGTAACTCGTTCAGACTGTAGTATAACCAACCGACTTAAAAATGATTACAACAGATACCCTGATATGCGGCAAAAAAAGCATAGCTGGCTGTTATCAAAATAATGTCGGTTGGCTATAGTTCCGCCATCCCGTCAGATATACCCTGAGTTTGCCGATAACCTGTTCCAGAGTGCGGCCTTTACTGCGCCCGGTTATCTCTCTCAGGCGGGATTTATAGCCAACCGACTTAAAAATGATTACAGCCAATGCCCTGATATGTGGCAAAAAATACAGCTAATTGTTATCAAAATAATGTCGCTTTGCTATATTGGTGTATCGCATCAGATTCTGTAAAAAGGCCGATCCCGACGTCAACCGTTTCGGGATTGGCTTTTTAATAAACCAATCACAAACAAGTCTGGAGTTGGGTTGTTTCCTGAAAGATGATTGCATAACGGTTTAGTCAACGGCTGATAGAGATAGGGGTCTGTTTCCGAATCAACACTATTATCTCTTATGGCACTTGCAACTTTTGATGAAATATCATCCCCGATGAGCCGCTGGCAGTTACTGAGCCATCTGCTTCACGGGGATATTCACCCTGATGAGAAGAGCGTTTGGCTAAAGCCCGCCTACCGTCTTAAATTTCTGGCGCGCTCGCTCCTTCACCCTGTTTTGACGCTGAACTGGCTCCACTACATTGCCAGTCATCCGCAGCGGGCGCAGATGCTGTATGCCCAAATGGCGCTGCCCGATAAACTTCAACGACCATACCTCTCTAGCCGTTTTTCTGCCCGCAACGCTTTGGCCGCGCTTTGTTATCACTATGATGCCGTGGCCTGCGCCAATCCAAGGTTACGTCGCCTGATGCTGACACCTGGCGGTGTACCGATCGTCAATTTTCAGGGTAAAAGCGGTGCTGCTTACGCGTTGCTATTGGGTTCCCACTCCTCACTGGATAAAGAGGGAGAGATAACGCTTCAGTTGTGTACTGAAGGGATGCCGCTGGCACGCATGACCATGACCGTGGTGCAGTTCGAAGGACAGAGAGCGTTATTTATCGGCGGATTACAAGGGCCGACGCGTCACTTGCAACAACAGAAGGCGCGCATTTCGCAGGTAACGCGTGATTGCCATGGATTGTTCCCTAAACGGCTGGTGCTGGAAGCGGCCTGCGTACTGGGCGAGTTGTTAGGGATTGAGTGCATGATAGCGGTGGGAAATCATACTCATGTTTATCAGAATTGGCGCTACTGGCGTAAAAAGAAAACCAGTTTTCATGCCGATTATGAGAGCTTTTGGCTCTCCGTGGGGGGGCAATTGCGACCCGATGGCGTGTGTCAGTTGCCGCTGCGTATTGCGCGCAAAAGTCTCGACGACGTTGCCAGTAAAAAACGGGCAGAGTATCAGCGCGCCAACGGCGTGTTGGCGAAGATCCATCATCAGCTGCATGCCTTGAAATGAGATCTTGATGCCTGTCTGACATGAGAATAATGCGGATGAGCACGGCGATCGTTGCGGCCGGTAACCTGTTTGCATTGCTTGACTTTTAATACACAAATGGATGCTCATATATTAAATCATCTAAAGGCAGGAGAGGTACAATGTCCCATTCTCACCACGATCATGCTCACGACCATGCGCCGACAGTAGCGCGCTCAAATGAACGTAAGGTACTGATCGCTTTTGTGATTACTTTTACCTTTATGTTGGTAGAAGTCGTGGGCGGTGTGCTTTCCGGTTCGTTGGCGTTGCTGGCGGATGCGGGACATATGCTGACGGATGCGGGACATATGCTGACGGATGCGGGACATATGCTGACGGATGCCGCGGCACTGACATTGTCCTATGCTGCCTTTCGTTTTGGTCGTCGTAATGCAGACACCAAGCGCACCTTTGGCTATTTGCGTTTCGAAGTCATTGCCGGGTTTATCAATGCGCTGACGCTGTTTGCTATCGTCATCTGGATAGCCTGCGAAGCGTGGCTGCGTTTTCGCCAGCCGCATGAGGTGCTGGCAGGGCCGATGCTGCTCGTAGCGGCGATCGGGCTGCTGGTGAATATTGTGGTGTTTTTGATATTGACGCGCGGCGACAGCGAACATATCAATATCAAAGGTGCCGCACTGCATGTGATGGGCGATCTACTGGGTTCCATTGGTGCTATCGCGGCGGCCATTGTGGTTTATTTTACCGGCTGGACCCCTATCGACCCTATCCTGTCGTTGGTAGTGTCCGTGCTGATCTTGCGCAGCGCATGGGCGTTATTGAAAAAATCGCTGCACATACTCTTGGAAGGGGCACCCGCCAATGCCATGCCGCAAGAGATTGAACGCTACCTTAAAGAGAGCGTAACGGGAGTGGCAGTATCCACCATGTGCACGTGTGGATGATCACGTCGGGGTGCACCCTGGCCACATTGCATGTACGCGCCAAAGAGGGGGCGGACGTGCGTCAGGTGGTTCGGCAGGTAGAGCGAGAGCTTTATGACCGTTTTCACGTAGAACACGCAACGGTTGCCATTAACTGGGGTGATGAAGATGAGGCGACCTGTAGGTGCAGCCTGTCACCCCTTAATGAAATACATCAACATCATGACGATCATTCTCATCATCATGATACGGACATATCTGTTACGCGAGGGCACGCACATTGAGTCGTCATGCCATGCTTTCTCTGCATGAAACTACCATCCTGTCAGAAACGTTTCGTCTGATGGGCGATCCTACCCGTTTGCGCATTTTGCATTTCAGCCTGACGGGGCCACATGCTGTCGGTGACATTGCGCAAAACCTTGCGCTTTCACCGTCACTGGTGAGTCACCATTTACGCCTGCTACGCGGCGCACGTTTGGTGAAGCGGGAACGCCGGTCACGCCAGATTTTTTATACCGTGGCGGATCATCATGTCACCACTATGTTGCTGGACATGGTGAACCACATTGGCGAATCACAAGAAGAAGAGTGACGTCTGTCAGAAAACGGGCCTGCATGCTGAAAGGGTTGCCACAGGCTTCTCGCTACGAGTAGGGTAGTTGTGGTTTTGTTACGGCTACCGTTGATAACGCGAGGGGAAGAAATGGGGGCTATTCTTTTATTGGAATCTCGGGCGGAGGAACTGCGTGCGCTGTTAAACACGAAAGCATCGGGGTTGGACTATTTGTATTAGTCGCGACTAGATCTGACACTGGACCTTGAAAGGTTGAGAGTTACCGGTTTTGATATGGGTGTCTAATCCTTAAACAAAACGCGAGGTAACTCTCATGCTTCATACTAACAATCCCATTATCAAACACAAAGCCGGCCTGCTCAATCTCGCCGAAGAACTCGGTAACGTATCAAAAGCCTGCAAGAGCATGGGCGTGTCACGCGATACATTTTACCGTTATCAGGAACTGGCTGCTGAAGGCGCCATTGATGCGCTGGTTAACCAGAACCGCCGGGTTCCGAACCTGAAGAACCGCGCCGACGAAGCCACTGAACGCACGGTTGTTGATTATGCTATTGAGTTCCCGCCCCATGGGCAGCACCGGACCTGTAATGAGCTGTGTAAAAAAGGCGTGTTTATCTCCGGCAGCGGCGTGCGCTCCATCTGGCAACGACACGACCTGGAGAACTTCCGTAAACGCCTGAAGGCGCTTGAGGAAAAGGTCGCCAGAGAAGGCATTGTCCTTACCGACGCTCAAATCGCAGCCCTGGAGAAGAAGGCGCACGATGATGAGGCCTGCGGTGAAATCGAGACGGCACATCCCGGGTATCTGGGCTCGCAGGACACCTTCTACGTGGGCAATCTGAAGGGGGTGGGCCGTATCTACCAGCAGACGTTCGTGGATACGTACTCGAAAGTGGCACACTGCAAGCTGTATACGAATAAAACACCGCTCACCGCCGCCGACCTGCTCAATGATCGCGTACTCCCGTTCTACAAGGCTCAGGGACTGCCGGTGCTGAGAATACTGACCGACAGGGGTACGGAGTACTGTGGTAAAGTGGAGCAGCATGATTATCAGCTTTATCTGGCTATCAACGATATCGAGCATACGAAAACGAAGGCGATGTCTCCGCAGACGAACGGCATCTGCGAGCGCTTCCATAAAACCATTTTGCAGGATTTTTATCAGGTTACGTTCGGCAAGAAGTTATATGGAGACCTGGAAAGCCTGCAGGTAGATCTGGACAACTGGTTGTGGCATTACAATAATGAGCGAACTCATCAGGGAAAAATGTGCTGCGGGCGTACGCCGATGTCCACTTTACTCGATGGAAAACGGATCAGGGCAGAAAAGAATCTGAACCAGATGTAATCTGACAGACACCTGTATAAATAATCGGTAACTGTCAGATCAGGTCTGAGCTAGTACAGCCGGACCGGGCGGTATCACTGCTGACCGCTGGGCATCACCCTGCATGGCTGCAATCTACCTAGGCTGGCTTCAAGCCGTTGCTTGCAGCAGGTCTCCCGCAAGATTACCGTTTGAGTCGCGCCGTAGGGGTGTTTGGCCAGCCGATTGCACAATACATCCTAGCGCATTTGTTGGCGCACGAGCAGCGTTTGTCGCATTGCAAGAACAGCAGCTACGTCAGGACTGGGATCGCCACCTGTCCGGGCTGTTGACGGGCAAAACCTTATTGATCGTTGGTGCGGGTGATATTGGCGCTGAGGTGGCCGCCATGTTGCGGTCATTTGGTGTAACGCTACACGGGATTGTTAATACACCACGGGCGTTGCCCGGTTTTGCGTGCGTGTCGGGGATTGATGCGCTGGCGCACGATGTGGCGCAGGCCGACTATGTGGTGAACTTGTTGCCGGATACGCCAAAAACGCAGAATCTGTACAACGCAAATTTGTTTGCATGCATGAAACCCTCCAAGGTATAGCCAACCGACTTAAAAATGATTACAGCCAATACCCTGATATGCGGCAAAAAAATACAGCTAATTGTTATCAAAATAATGTCGCTTGGCTATATTTATCAACGTGGGGTGCGGCACGTCCGTGGTGGATGACGATCTGGTGGCGGCGCTGCGAGGTTGATTTTTCACGCGAGTATTGAGTTTGCAGGTATTGAGCACCAGCGCGCAGGGAATGACCACTTGCGCACATTTTCACTGAAAAGGGCTTGCCAGCCTGAAATGATTGGTGCATAATGCTCAGCGCTAACACAAAGTGTTGAATAAATTTAGTATATTCAATATGTTACCGTTAGGCGAATTACACTTCCTAAGCGGGAATAGCTCAGTTGGTAGAGCACGACCTTGCCAAGGTCGGGGTCGCGAGTTCGAGTCTCGTTTCCCGCTCCAAAATGTGATGTATTGAATGCTCAATGATTCTGCAACGCATTAAAAAATAGACCGAAAGGTCTTTTTTTTTGTCCGCGATCCTGACATCAGCCATCCACTGCCATGATGTCATTATCCACGCTATTCCCTCTCCACTTCTTCGCACCCTAAACGTTTACGCATTTGTGCTTTGAGCGGTTCAGCCACTTCCAAGCGCAAGTGTGCGTGTATCTTTTCCACGTTTTCACAGCCTTTAGGCTGAGGTGTGGGCTGCGGTTCCGTTCTCGTTAGCACACCCCACAGGACATAGAGAAGAAAGCCGACGAGTACGGGAAGCACACCAGAAACCAATGAGGGCGATGCGCACTTCGAACGGTACGGTGCTGTCGGCGGGGCGGATATAGCCAACCGACTTAAAAATGATTACAGCCAATGCCCTGATATGTGGCAAAGAATACAGCTAATTGTTATCAAAATAATGTCGCTTGGCTATATCTCACTGTCCAGCGCTGAGCACTGGCTTGCATACAGGACGAAGTATTTTGATACTGATTCAGTACCGAACTGCTGTTCGACGTATTGCCATGTGCTGGCGGGCATCAGTAAAAAAGACAGTGTGTCGCTCATCAGGCTTTCGGTGTGCACGCGCAAGGCATATCCTCCAGCCAGTAGCAGGCGTTCAATGCGCGCCTGCTCCGCATCATACTCCTCTGATCCCAGCGAATAATGATGAAAAACATGCTGAACGCCAGCAACGTTGACCGTAGCGGTTTCAACGTCGCTGTCGTAGTCAAATTCAGTAGAAAAAACCGCATCTCCCAAGCAGTGCGAGATTCCCTCCAACAGGCTGAAAATTCCCTCCCGCCAGTCGATATGGATGCCGTAGACGCTCAGAAAGGTGGCCTGATAGTCATCTCGTGAGGACACCGTTTGCTCGGCCCCTTCATGGTATTTGAAAAATGCATGACGTCTGGCGCAGGCCTGTTCATCACCCTCAGCAGCAAAAAAATCAGAAAACGCATCCCTGTCAGGCAATTACACTGTGGTTCCTTCCTCTGTTTAGGGCGTTTTTTTACGCTGTCCTATGCATTCTTTTTTTGCTGTATGCGGTCACTTTCATACAACAGCAAAATGCGTTCTGCGAAGTCGTCATCGACGGTATAAAAATAGCTTTCCGGTACGCCGAGTACGCGGGCAAAGGCGCACATCATCTCGAATGTGGGGCGATAGGTGTCGCTTTCATACTGTGAGACACGCGAACGCGCGGTCGCTTCTTCAATACCCGCGAGCACTCCCAGTTTTTCCTAAGTCAACTTGGCATGCAGGCGGGCGGATTTAAGGCGAGCAGGTAGCATCATGGCACCATCGATAATCGATATTGACTTATCGCCAACCGACTTAAAAATGATTACAACAGATACCCTGATATGCGGCAAAAAAGCATAGCTGACTGTTATCAAAATAATGTCGGTTGGCTATAGTGTTTAGCATTACTTAACATCGCCGTTGTTTAGATATGCTGAACATTCGCACATAATAACATCGGGGGATAGTAATGGACGGTAAGGACTGGCACCCGGCAGATATAGCTAAACGACTTAATTTTGATTACATTATTTAAATGAGCTATTCAATTGATTTTAGACGTAAAGTGATATCTACACGGGAAGAAGAAGGGTTGAGTATCCGAGAAACAGCGAAGCAATTTCGGATTGGCCCTGCCTCTGTATCGCGTTGGATTAATCAAATAGCGTCAAAAGTATCGACCACGCGTCAGCGAAAGAGCGATAAATCCGAGTTGATAAAAGATGTTGAACCATATCCAGATGCTTACCAAAAAAAACGTGAAGAGCGTTTTGGCGTTTGTCAGAAGGCCATTTGGCAAGCTCTTAAAAAGCTGGGATTGACCTATAAAAAAAACTCTACGTCATCCGAAAGCCGACGAAAGCGCCCGGCAAGCATTTCAACAAAAAATACAACAGTATGAAAAAGAAGGCAAACCTATTGTTTTTATTGATGAAAGTTGTTTTCCACACGATACCCCACGGACTCACGGCTATTCCCCAAAAGGTCAACGGTGTTTTGGCCTGAAGAACGGGGGAGCCAAGGGAAGAACAAATGTTATCGGCGCGTTATTAGGCACAACGCTGTTTGCTATCGGATTATTTGATACCAATATTAACAGCGATGTTTTCTATTCCTGGGTCACACAAGTCCTTATCCCAGTACTCCCTAAAAACAGGGTAATCGTGATGGACAATGCAACTTTTCACAAAAAACATAATATTCAACAAGTCATCATCGATGCAGGGTAATGGTGGAGTATTTGCCTACATATTCGCCAGATCTTAACCCCATTGAGCATAAATGGGCACAAGCAAAAAGCAAAAAAAGAGAGAGTGGTTGCGATACAGAGATTTTGTTCTCAGTCCATATGGTGTAATCAAAGTTAAGTCGCTTGGCTATAAATCACGCCATGGTGCGCCTGAACACAGTATCCAGAACATGCCGTTGAAGATTCTTCGATGTTCTGCCCACGGCCGGCCGGCCCGCGGAGATGTCAAAACGGTTGGCAACAAGGGCTCAATGATTGCCCATGCTTCATCAGAAAGATCGTAGCGAGCCATAATCAAAAGTGTCGTAGAAACAGATGGATACTATAGCTCAAGCAATTAAGGGACACAGCCTAGTCGCAGCCAACTATGGGGTGAGCATTCTGACCGGTCTGACGCTGTTTCAGTTCCAGCACAAGGATATCGCGATTGTGCCGTTTCGCGATCTGTCGCTACAGCGCGGCATCTATCTGGTGACTGACAAAGAACGACAGCTATCGCAATGTGCCAAGGAGTTCTATGAATTTCTGCTGGAAAAAGCGGAGAGTTTCACCCCTCGCTCAGCACCCTGACTCATTGTTCAAAACTGGTCCACAGGCAACTGGCTGGAAGAGAAACGCATCAGGGTTTTTTCTCCGGCCAGTTATCTTCTTTATCCCACTCGGCGTTGTTGTCTCTATGCGGAGGCTGCGCCGGTTTATTCTTGAGAAAGCGTTTATGGTCTAGGCGGCTCAGTTCTTTCATGCCGTTAATCACCATACCAACCAGAATAATCAGAATCACCCACCAGTAATCAGCCAGCCAAGACATGTTCAATCCTCATCGATATTCATGATAAAGCGGGAAAAAATATCAGGCAGATGTAGGCGTAGCCAAGTATCTCCCGCGATATCTTCATGTTGCCAGGCTTCCAAAATAACCTCGGGTGTCAGCTGTTGCGCCGCCGGTCTGGACAAGGGCTGGTAGCTGATGTGCCAAGGTTCCACAACAACGCCGCCGCGATCGTGGGCGAAAGGTAGGTAAAAATCGAACTGCGCCATATGCGCAGTAAGCCAGTCGTTCAGTTCAGCGAAATAGCCGCCCGCCTCATATTCCCACGGCTCCAGTTGCAGACGAGCTCCTTGAGGCAGGCGTGACGGATCGTAGATATCAAGCTCGGTGCCCCAGTGATGGCGGCTGGCGCCCGGCAGGGCAGACCAGCGCAATATCGCGGCACAGAGTTCCGCCACGGAAAGCGTTGCTGCCACCAGCGGCTGGCTGTTTTTATCCAGCAACGGGCGCTCGCCGTTGAATTTTTGATTCCAGATGTGGCGCTGGCGGGCAAAGTCACGAAAGGTGCTGGCGGGCTGTAACTGAAAAGCATCACGTACAGCCGCCTGCTGTAAGCCCGTGAAGGCAGTGAGGGCGGCCGGTTGCAGGCTGTGCGCCTCACCGAGCGGGACAAGGTGCTCACGGGTTTTCCCCGTGAGCATGGCGTGCGTCATCATGCGATGAGCTGCTCCATAATGCGTTGATAAATACGGCTTAGTAATTGCAGGTCCGCGGCGCTGACGCATTCATCCACTTTATGAATGGTGGCGTTTACCGGGCCAAGTTCTACCACCTGTGCGCCCATCTGCGCGATAAATCGCCCATCCGACGTACCGCCATTGGTTAGCAACTCCGGAGTGATTTCGCTGTAATGCTCAACGGCGGTCACTACGGCATCGACCAGATCGCCTAGAGGTGTTAAGAATGGTTGGCCGGAGAGATTCCAGTTTAGCGTGTAGTTAAGCTGATGGCGATCCAGCAGAGCGGAGACGCGCGCTTTAATCACCTCGTCCGTCAACTCGGTGCTGAAGCGGAAATTAAACTGCACAAAAAGCTCGCCGGGGATCACGTTATTGCTGCCAGTGCCCGCATTGATATTGGCAATTTGCATGCTGGTGGGAGGAAAAAAGGCATTACCCTGATCCCATTCGGTGCCCACCAATTCATTCAGGGCTTCCATGGCGCGATGTACCGGGTTGTCGGCCAGATGCGGATAGGCCACGTGGCCTTGTACCCCGTGTACCGTCAGATTGGCGGTAATAGAGCCACGACGCCCGTTTTTCACCACGTCGCCCAGTTTGGTGGTGCTGGAGGGTTCGCCCACTAGGCAGTAATCCATGCGTTCATTACGTGCCATTAACGCCTCAACCACTTTCATCGTGCCGTTCACCGCACTGGCTTCTTCATCTGAGGTGATCAAAAACGCCAGGCGGCCCTGATGATGGGGATTAGCCTGTACAAACCGCTCAGCGGCCACCACCATGGCTGCAATTGACCCTTTCATGTCTGCTGCGCCGCGCCCATACAAAAAGCCATCGTGCAGGGTAGGTTCAAACGGTGGATGCTGCCAGCGGCTGGCATCACCGCTCGGAACCACATCGGTATGTCCGGCAAACGCCAGCGTTTTGCCTTCACCGCGCCATGCCCAGACATTCTCGGTATCGCCGAAATCCATTTTTTCAATGGTAAAGCCCACCGCTTTCAGACGTTCAATCAGCAATGCTTGACACCCTTCATCGCGCGGGCTGAGCGACGGGCGTTTAATCAGCTGTTGTGTAAGTTCTAAAACGGGACAGGACATCTCACTCTTTCTCCGCAGTAAAGGGGTGGTAACTTTCGGCATTAAAGCCTAACAGGGCGCGCTCCCCGCTCACCAGCAGCGGGCGTTTGATCAATGCTGGATGGGCCAACAGCAGCGCAATGGCGCTTTCGGCATCGATGACGGCGGCGCGCTCTGCGTCACTTAATTGTCGCCAGGTGGTCCCGCGCGTATTGAGCAACGGCTGCCAATCACCGACAAGGCGGATAAAGGCGGTTAGCTGCGTATGATCCAACCCATCGACACGGTAATCATGAAACTGATAGGCAATCTGATGCGCTTCCAGCCAGCGTCGTGCTTTTTTGATGGTATCGCAGTTTTTGATACCGTACATCATCAGCGTCATGGTGATAACAGTCCTTTCTCATCGTGAGGCCATTAAGGCGGCAGGTGAATGTGTCAGCATGCCGAAAAATGGCGGGGAGATCCACCGATGCAATCTGCTCAGAATGGGATCTTGTTCGCTTTTTATTCGACAGGAAAACGTTTCGCTGGTTAAAAAGTGGGCGTATACTAGCCGCAGTTAATTATAGCTAAGCGACATTATTTTGATAACAATTAGCTGTATTTTTTTGCCACATATCAGGGCATTGGCTGTAATCATTTTTAAGTCGGTTGGCTATACTAGGGGGACATGATGATAGAAGTAGAAGTGCGTCACTGGAAAGACTTCATTGAAGAAATGCTACGTAAAAAATAATTATCGGTTACCTAGTTTTTCCCATTGATAGATTTGAGTACAGAACCAGGAACAACATTCCATCCAATGCAAAGGCAGTCAGAACGCTCTGAATGCCTTTGCATTGGATAACATGAGGAAATCTTGAGTGTTTTACTCAGGAAATTGTGATTTAAAACAATCACTACATAATTTATGAATATATATTAATTAGTTGTTTTCTAATGCGTAATCTGCTGCAGCAATGGCGTGCAGATAGCTGGTATCAAAAAGAGGAATTTTTGTATCGGATTGATGGATTAAAAGGGGAATTTCGGTGCAGCCAAGAATCACGCCTTCAGCACCTTGCAGGGCAAGCCTATCGATAATGATGCTAAATGCTTCTCGCGAACGGTCGAGCAATACGCCGCGGCATAACTCGTCGTAAATGACACGATTGATCTCGTCTCGCTGATCGGGTTGCGGAATGATGACATCAATGCTGTGGCGCTCTCGTAAGCGACCGCGGTAGAAATCCTGCTCCATGGTATAGCGAGTACCCAATAAGCCGACGCGCGTCATACCAACCTGTTTCAGACTGTCGGCAGTGGCATCGGCGATATGCAATACCGGTAATTGACTGGCGCTTTCTACCTGGTCGGCCACCTTGTGCATGGTGTTGGTGCAGATGACGATCGCTTCTGCGCCTGCCTGATGTAGCCCGAGGGCGATTTCAGAAAGCCGCTGTGCCACCTGCTCCCATGCGCCTTGTGCCTGGAGTTGCTCGATATCATGAAAATCTACGCTGTGCAGTATCAGTTTTGCTGAGTACAAGCCTCCCAGACGCTGTTGAACGCGTTCGTTAATGAGGCGGTAGTAGGGCACGGTGGATTCCCAACTCATTCCACCGATCAATCCAAGGGTTTTCATTGTTCGTTTATCCTGCGGGTCATTTACGGTTGCCCGACACAGTGTGCATAGGTATCTACACATCATAAAGGGTTAAAAACCACCATAGCTAAGTGGGCAAGTTCTTCCGGGGTATATTCTGCTAATAACGTCAAGGTATAGCAAACCGACTTAAAAATGATTACATCCGATGCCCTGATATGTGGCAAAGAAGCATAGCTAGCTGTTATCAAAATAATGTCGCTTGGCTATATTTAGCAGGATGGATAGTCCGGCAAGCAGCGCTGGGGCGCTTTCTTTACGCCCTCGTTTTTGTTGTCGTCCGGATAATCGGCAAATTAACTGACGGGCTGCCGCATTGTCGTCTCCTTCAGCGCGTTGCAGCCGCCATACCAGCACACATGCCATGCTAGCTATCAATAACCTGCGTAGCAGGGCACCAGCACTGCGCTGAAGCCATTTTTCTACATCATGACCGGCACCTTTCAGCAGCTTAAAAAAGGATTCAATACCCCAGCGCCAGTAATACCAGCGAGCGACTTCCGCGCTGGTGATCTCGTTGCTAACGTTTGTGAGCAGCGTCCGATAAATTTACCGTAAGTATCGGTAAGGCGAACCACAACTAATCTGAGTGTCAGAGCTACGCCTGGCTGAACTTTCACTCGCCGTCCGGTGTTCTTGTCTTTCCGCTTCGCTTTTGCTGTTCGCGTTATGATCACGGATGTTTCCCCGATCTCCATATTGGCTTTTTTCCCTTTCCAGCCAACCAGTCCGTTTGCGATAAATGGCAGATCGTCTGCAATTTCACCAATTTTACGGGTGTCACCGCCCCACTCGGCCCGATGCCCTTCCTTTCCCCGGATAAGCCAACATATTCCCTGGGAGCTTAATGTGCGCATATGCCCGATAGAGTCACCTTCACGGTCAATGAGATGAACTAACTTCTTCTCGGTATCAAGAGACTCAACGCGGGCGATATAGCTAAACGACTTAATTTTGATTACATTATTTAAATGAGCTATTCAATTGATTTTAGACGTAAAGTGATATCTACACGCGAAGAAGAAGGGTTGAGTATCCGAGAAACAGCGAAGCAATTTCGGATTGGCCCTGCCTCTGTATCGCGTTGGATTAATCAAATAGCGTCAAAAGCATCGACCACGCGTCAGCGAAAGAGCGATAAATCCGAGTTGATAAAAGATGTTGAACCATATCCAGATGCTTACCAAAAAGAACGTGCAGAGCGTTTTGGCGTTTGTCAGAAGGCCATTTGGCAAGCTCTTAAAAAGCTGGGATTGACCTATAAAAAAACTCTACTTTTCACAAAAAACATAATATTCAACAAGTCATCATCGATGCAGGGTATATGGTGGAGTATTTGCCTACATATTCGCCAGATCTTAACCCAATTGAGGGCTTTGTTGAATAAATCAGAACTTGTAACGACTGCGCCCCATACGGGTCGATTGTTACGTGATGCGAATACTGTTCGGCATTCCTAATAGCGTGATCAGGTTAAGCGCTTTGACCATGACCATGGCTTCACCCACCTGAGCATCGTAGTCTCTCAGACTTAGATGACCACCCAGAAGCCTTTTGAACCGGAACATGGCCGTTTCAGCCACTGAGCGCCGGTGATAGCCCACTTTCTTTTTCCAGATAGCGTTACTACCGCTAATGCGCTGATTTGCAACAGCGTGGTTACGCTCGTGGTAGCGATCTTGCCAATATTGCGCCCCCCTTCGTGGCAGGATAAGCGGCCTTATTTTCTTCCTCACCAGAGCATCATAGCAGTAAACTGTATCCTAAGCGCCGTCAGCCGATGCCTCTCTGATTTTCCGGTGGGTCTGGTTTATAAGCGCCGGTAGAGCTTGGGCATCAGTCGTACCACTGAGCGACAAATCCGCACAGATAATCTCATGCGTCACACTGTCTACTGCCAGGTGCAACTTACGCCATACCCTGCGTCTGTCGGCACCATGCTGCCGGACTTTCCATTCGCCTTCGCCAAAGACCTTCAGGCCGGTTCCATCAATGACCAGATGTGAGATTTCACTAGGGGTTGGCGTTTTTATGCTGATGTTCACTGTCTTTGCTCGCTTGCTGAGCAGCGAATAGTCTGGACAATGCAGCGACAATTTAATCAGTTTAAAAATCGAGTCACCAAAGCCCTGTAAAGCCCTCAATGAAAGGCCAAACACGCGTTTCATCATCAGGACTGTGGTGATGGCCATATCTGAGTAGTGGAGCGGTCGTCCACGCCGTTCAGTAGTGTTTTTTTCCGTCCATGCAGCAATGGCTGATTCATCTAGCCATACGGTTAGAGAACCGCACTGCTTGAGGGCCTTGTTATAAGAGGGCCAGCTGGTGATTTTAAAATTTTGTTTTGCCATGGAGACCTGATTTTGAAACAACTGTGTTGATCTGCTCCGATGATTACCCAAAAGTTCTATTTATTCAACAAAGCCCCGTGATCATTGAAGATGCTTGATTTTACGCGGTAAGAAGATCATGCTCACCCACTATGAAGATATTTATTACCGACAAGCAAAAAGCCGAACTCGAACACCTTCATGACACCAGTCGTGATAAGCGTGTTTGTGATCGCATCAAAGCCGTCCTGCTGGCCTCCGAAGGCTGGAGCTCTGCGATGATTGCGCAAGCTCTGCGTCTGCACGAAACGACGGTAAACCAACATATCAACGATTACGTCAACACTCGCAAACTTAAACCTGAAAACGGTGGGTCTGCAAGTCGGCTTTGTGCTGAAAAGACTGCGCTCTTAATCAGCTATTTATCTCAACATCTCTTCCATCATGCCCACGACATCGTGGCTTATGTTGAACATCGCTGGGCTATCCGATTCAGTATTCCCGGCATGAACAAGTGGTTGCACCGTCATGGTTTCTCCGGCTTTGTTGAATAATAGTGAGTTATGCTGTTTTTCCAGCCAGTTTTGGTAGAAAATGCTTGTCATTTCAGTTTTACAGTTTTCTTATGAGGCCTAACTGCATGATTTTGCGTTGCGAGGATCTGCCGTTTCACCGGGGGTGCAGCATAAAATATGTTTATTCAACAAAGCCGGTTTCTCCTACAAAAAACCGGCGGGCGTACCCCATAAATTCAGTGAAGAAAATCAGAAGCATTTCATTGAATATTATAAGAATTTAAAGAAAACAGCCGGCAATGAGCCGATTCTGTTTATCGATGCGGTTCATCCGACACAAGCCACAAAGCTCAGTTATGGATGGATACGAAAAGGGCATAAAAAGTCAGTTAAAACAACGGGAAGTCGAACCCGTCTGAATATACTGGGTGCGCTGAATCTGAGCGATATCGGCGGTACGGTTATTCACGATTACAAAACAATTAATGACTACAACATTGCTCGTTTTTTCATTGAGATACGCAAACGTTACCCTGATTACCGACAGAGAATCCATGTAATACTGGACGGTGCGGCTTATCACCGAACCCAATTGATTAAGGATTGGGCCTTTGTCGTGAACATAGAGCTTCACTATTTACCGCCTTACAGTCCGAATCTGAACGCGATAGAACGCCTGTGGAAAGTGATGAATGAGCATGCACGGAATAATCGCTATTTTGAAAATACCCGCGATTTTCGGGATGCAATATTCAATTTTTTCACGGCTTTGTTGAATAAACATATTTTATGCTGCACCCCCGGTGAAACGGCAGATCCTCGCAACGCAAAATCATGCAGTTAGGCCTCATAAGAAAACTGTAAACCTGAAATGACAAGCATTTTCTACCAAAACTGGCTTGGCAAAACAGCATGACTCACTATTATTCAACAAAGCCCCAAAACTGGCATGGAAAAACAGCATGATTACCTATTATTCAACAAAGCCCCCAATTGGGTTAAGATCTGGCGAATATGTAGGCAAATACTCCACCATATACCCTGCATCGATGATGACTTGTTGAATATTATGTTTTTTGTGAAAAATTGCATTGTCCATCACGATTACCCTGTTTTTAGGGAGTACTGGGATAAGGACTTGTGTGACCCAAGAATAGAAAACATCACTGTTAATATTGATATCAAATAATCCGATAGCAAACAGCGTTGTGCCTAATAAAGCGCCGAGGTTTTGTTGAATAATAGGTAATCATGCTGTTTTGCCAAGCCAGTTTTGGTAGAAAATGCTTGTCATTTCAGGTTTACAGTTTTCTTATGAGGCCTAACTGCATGATTTTGCGTTGTGAGGATCCGTCGTTTCGCGATACCTTCGGAAACAGCTGGTGCCGGACGGACCGTCCCCGACGCGTTCCAGACGCGGCGGGGACTTTCGCAGCATCCATGCTGCTCATCCTAGCCCCATCTTTTTTCTCAGCGCCATTGGACGCGGGAAGTCAAAACAAAACCCCAGTCTGCCAGTTCGTTCTCTAACGCATCACTCTTCAGTGATGCTGTGCTGCCGCCACCATTCCGACAGCAAAATCCCCGTCGCAACGGAGATATTCAGGCTTTCCACTTTACCCGTACCACCGATAGACAGCGGCAAATCACCCTGCTGCCAAGTGCTGTCCGTCAGGCCATCACTTTCATCCCCCACCACCAATACCACTTTCTTCGGCAATGCGGTTTGTGCCAGCGGCTGCCCTTTGTGGCTGGAGGTGGTCGCGATGGTATAACCCGCGGCGCGGAACGCATCCAGCGCCGCGGGGAAACTATCGGTTTGAATGGCATTCACATGCTCTGCGCCGCCTTCTGCCGTGCGCACTGCCGCGCCAGATTCCAGCAACGACGGATCGTGAATCAGCACCCCTTCGACACCAAAGTGCGCGCAGGAGCGCACGATACCGCCCAGATTATGCGGATTACCCACATCTTCCAGCGCCAGCACGCAATCTGTTTCCTTCGCCTGTGCCTGTGCCAAATAATCATTCACATCAGAGCCTTGGCGTTTCTTGATCAGGAAGCACACGCCGCCGTGGTGATCGGTGCCAGACGCCTTGGTGAGTTCTTCATCATCCACCACATGGTAGGCTTTACGGTTCGCCGCCATCCAGCGTAACGCTTCACGGAAACGCGGCGTCACTTCTTGCAGGAACCAGGCGCGCACAATGGCGTCCGGACGGTTGGTAAACAGCGCCTGACAGGCGTTTTCACCATAAACCCGCGTCTCTTCCTGACGCTGACGGCGAATCTGCTCGGAATCGAGACGACTCTTGCCCACAATCCCGCAGTGGTCTGGTGTCTCTACGGCATCCAGTGCGCGTGACACGGTTTTCCACGGTGAATCACTACCGCGACCGTAATCTGCCCGATCATCGCGCCCAGCATTGTCATTATTGCGGTGCGGATTTTCACGCACATAGCGCGGGTTCATGTCACGCGGATCGCGTGGTTTAGTACGCCCATCTTTATCGCGGTTGTCGCGATTATCACGCGGCTTGCCGCGCCCGTCTTTGTCTCGGTTATCACGCAGCACGGTTTTTTCGTTATCATTGCGGCGATCGCGCGCGCCGTCTCCGGTACGCGAATTTTTCTTTTCGTCCTCATTACGGACGTACATTACGCGGACCTTTCCGCTCTTACTACCCGCTGAATCGCTCATTATTTTCTCCACCAACGCGCTGGCGCGAAGATTACCTGATGTACACCCGCGACGTTACCGACTTCGGGTATAAAAGCGGAGTTTCCGTGAGACCTCGGCAAACCATGACACCGAAACCTGAACCACAACGGTGATGTCTATTGTAATCATTGAGGAAACCACATTGTTTCTTCAGACGGCCATCACCATAATACGTTTACGTTTTTGCAACATGCTGTTGTTTTTCAAGCTGCCATCTGGTTATGGCATAACGTTGACCACAGCACATCTATTTTAGCCGTTTTATGATTTGAGGTCGCCTATGAACACGGTATGCGAATCCTGCCACACCACGAACCGTTTACCTGAAGAACGCCTTCACGACTGCCCAACCTGTGGCCGCTGCGGTAGCGAGCTGTTTTCCGGTGAAGTGATCAATGCCACCAGTGCCACATTCGACAAGCTGTTGCAAGACGATTTTCCTGTGCTCGTCGACTTTTGGGCTCCCTAGTGTGGTCCCTGCGTTGCCTTTGCCCCGATCTTTACGGCGGTGGCGCAAGAGCGCGCGGGTAACGTTCGCTTTATCAAAGTGAATACCGAAGCTGAGCAGGAATTGAGCGACCGTTTTCGTATTCGTAGCATTCCAACGCTGATGGTGTTTAAACAGGGTAAACCGGTAGATATCATGAGCGGTACGTTGCCGAAAACGCCGTTCGAAAACTGGTTAGATGAAACGGTTTGAGCCGTTAAGCCATGTAATAAAAGCAGCACTGGGGCTTTCTGTCCTCCAGTGCGTCAAGCAGAATAGCGCTTTTTAGCGACTCCCTATGCGCGATATAGCTAAACGACTTAATTTTGATTACATTATTTAAATGAGCTATTCAATTGATTTTAGACGTAAAGTGATATCTACACGCGAAGAAGAAGGGTTGAGTATCCGAGAAACAGCGAAGCAATTTCGGATTGGCCCTGCCTCTGTATCGCGTTGGATTAATCAAATAGCGTCAAAAGCATCGACCACGCGTCAGCGAAAGAGCGATAAATCCGAGTTGATAAAAGATGTTGAACCATATCCAGATGCTTACCAAAAAGAACGTGCAGAGCGTTTTGGCGTTTGTCAGAAGGCCATTTGGCAAGCTCTTAAAAAGCTGGGATTGACCTATAAAAAAACGCTACGTCATCCGAAAGCCGACGAAAGCGCCCTGCAAGCATTTCAACAAAAAATACAACAGTATGAAAAAGAAGGCAAACCTATTGTTTTTATTAATGAAAGTGCTTTTCCACACGATACCCCACGGACTCACGGCTATTCCCCAAAAGGTCAACGGTGTTTTGGCCTGAAGAACGGGGGAGCCAAGGGAAGAACAAATGTTATCGGCGCTTTATTAGGCACAACGCTGTTTGCTATCGGATTATTTGATATCAATATTAACAGCGATGTTTTCTATTCCTGGGTCACACAAGTCCTTATCCCAGTACTCCCTAAAAACAGGGTAATCGTGATGGACAATGCAACTTTTCACAAAAAACATAATATTCAACAAGTCATCATCGATGCAGGGTATATGGTGGAGTATTTGCCTACATATTCGCCAGATCTTAACCCCATTGAGCATAAATGGGCACAAGCAAAAAGCAAAAAAAGAGAGAGTGGTTGCGATACAGAGATTTTGTTCTCAGTCCATATGGTGTAATCAAAATTAAGTCGCTTGGCTATAACGCTGTTCTTCGTTTGCGCCAGCACCGGCTGGAACGCTCCACCCGCCCTTTTCGGGCCCGAGGTTGCCGTGTGGTACGTTGTCAACACTGCCTGCTGACGGTGACCAACTGTCTGTGCGACACCATCATCTCACATTCGGCACGCAGCCTTTTCTGTTTGATCATGTTCGATACCGAGCCGTTAAAGCCCAGCAATACCGGCCGCCTGATTGCCGATATTCTGCCCGACACCTAGGCCTTTCTCTGGTCACGTACGGAGCCTGATCCGGCGTTGCTGGCGGCACTGCAAACCTCGGACTATCAACCCTATCTGGTTTTTCTTGCGGATGAAGCTGAGCCGTCGCGTCAGGTATAGCAAAACGACTTAAAAATGATTACAACAGATACCCTGATATGTGGCAAAAAATACAGCTAATTGTTATCAAAATAATGTCGCTTTGCTATATTGCACCGTTTACCGGATAACGCCAAGCCGCCGCTGTTTGTGCTGCTGGACGGTACTTGGCCGGAAGCGCGCAAGATGTTTCGCAAAAGCCCTTATCTAGATGCACTGCCCATTTTGTCGCTTGCGGTTGAATCACTTTCACGCTACCAACTGCGCGAAACCAGTAGCGCAGGACAACACTGCACGGCGGAAATTGCTGCCGCACTGTTGCAACAGGCGGGTGATAAGGATGCCAGCCAAGGCCTGCTCAATCACTTCGACAGCTTTCGTCAGCGTTATAGCCAACCGACTTAAAAATGATTACAACAGATACCCTGATATGCGGCAAAAAAGCATAGCTGGCTGTTATCAAAATAATGTCGGTTGGCTATATCTGGCCGGTAAAGCACATCGCCCTGTGCAGGAAATTTCATCGACTGTCACAGCATAAAGGCATAAAAACCGCTATGATTCAGCTCTCTGTCATGTCGGGAGCGAGCCATGAGTCAGCGCGGGTTAGAAGCGTTATTAAGACCAAAATCGATCGCCGTGCTGGGTGCATCGGAGAAACCGTGGCGCGCCGGTTTTCTCATGATGCAAAACCTGCTGGGCGGTCACTTCACCGGTCCGATCCTGCCCGTCACGCCCAAATACCGTGCCGTCTGTGGCGTACTGGCTTATCCCGATGTGGCAAGTTTGCCCATTACTCCCGACCTAGCGGTTCTCTGTACCCATGCCAGTCGCAATTTACTGCTGCTGAAAGCGTTGGGCCAGCGCGGTTGTAAAACCGCGATTATTCTCTCTTCGCCCCCCGCGCAGGCGGAAGCGCTCAAAGCCTGCGCCAGCCGCTATGCCATGCGTCTGTTGGGTCCGAACAGTCTGGGGATACTGGCCCCGTGGCAAGGTTTCAACGCCAGCTTCTCTCCCGTCCCGATCGTCAAAGGCAAGCTGGCGTTTATTTCTCAGTCCGCTGCGGTTTCCAATACTATTCTCGATTGGGCGCAGCAGCGCGGCATCGGTTTTTCCTACTTCATCGCACTGGGTGACAGCTTGGATATCGATGTGGATGATGTCCTCGATTTTCTGGCGCGTGATGGTAAAACCAGTGCCATTCTATTGCATCTGGAACAGCTTAAAGATGCGCGGCGTTTTCTCTCCGCCGCGCGTAGCGCCGCCAGAAACAAGCCCATCCTGGTCATCAAGAGCGGCCGAACGCAGCTTGCTCAGCAGTTACTGCACGGGCACCAACTCGGGTTGGATGCCGCCTACGATGCGGCGATCCAGCGTGCCGGTCTGCTACGGGTACGAGACACCCACGAGTTGTTCTCCGCAGTGGAAACGCTGAGCCACCTGCGCCCGCCGCGCGGCGAGCGCTTGCTTATTGTCAGTAACGGCGCATCACCCGCCGCACAAGCGCTCGATCAACTGCTTAGCCGACAAGGCAAACTGGCGACCTTGACGGAACAGACTCAGCAGAAGCTGCGCGACATATTGCCCGAGGAAGTCCACATCGGAAACCCGCTCGATCTGCGCGACGACGCTACCGCTGCGCGCTACCTCAGCACGCTTTCGGTGCTGCTGGACAGCGATGACTACGATGCTCTGCTGATCATCCACGCACCGAGTGCCGCCGCGCCCGGCACCGAAAGCGCACAGCAATTGATTGCCTGCTGTCAGGCACATCCGCACGGCAAACGTATCACCTTACTTACCAACTGGTGTGGCGAATATTCCTCTCAGGAGGCACGTCGTCTGTTCAATGAGGCTGGCATTCCCACCTACCGCACGCCCGAAGGAGCGGTCACTGCCTTTATGCATATCGTGGAATACCGGCGTAACCAGAAGCAGCTGATGGAAACGCCGGCCCTGCCGCACGATCTCGGTATCAATGCCGCTCAGGCGCACCAACTGATTCATCAGGCGTTGACGGATGGGGTAACACAGTTGGATACCCGCGAAGTTCAGCCAATTTTACACGCCTACGGGCTGCACACCTTGCCGACTTGGATTGCCAGTAACAGTGCAGAAGCGGTGCATATTGCCGAACAGATTGGTTACCCGGTCGCCATCAAGCTACGTTCGCCGGATATCCCGCACAAATCCGAAGTGCAAGGGGTGATGCTCTATCTGCGCACCGCCCATGAAGTCCAGCAAGCCGCCGATGCGATTATCGATCGTATCAAACGCGCCTATCCGCAGGCGGGTATTCGCGGGCTGTTAGTACAAGGCATGGCGAATCGCGCTGGTGCACAAGAATTGCGTATCGCGGTAGAACAGGACCCGATCTTCGGTCCGCTGATTTTATTGGGCGATGGCAGCGTGGAATGGAACAAGGATTCGCAGGCGGCGGTGGCCTTGCCACCGCTCAATATGACACTGGCGCGCTACCTGATAATGCAAGCGCTGAAAAGCGGAAAAATACGCGGGCGCAGCGCCCTGCATCCATTGGATATCGCCGGGCTCAGCCGGCTGCTGGTGCAGGTTTCCAACCTGATCCTAGACTGCCCGGAAGTGCATCGCCTCAATATTCATCCGCTGCTTGCATCAGGCAGTGAATTCACCCTGCTGGATGTCACACTCCATCTCGCACCTTTCTCTGGTGACCCCCAATCCCGATTAGCCATCCGCCCTTATCCCCAAGAGCTGGAAGAACAGGTGCAGCTCAATAATCAGGAGTATTGCCTGTTTCGCCCCATTCTGCCTGAGGACGAACCGCTGCTGGAACGCTTTATCGGCAACGTTACCAAAGAAGAACTCTACTACCGTTATTTCGGTGAAATCAACGAATTAAATCATGAAGATTTGGCGTACATGACGCAGATCGACTACGATCGGGAAATGGCTTTTGTGGCGGTGCGCCCGACGGCGTTCGGTGATGAAATCATTGGCGTAACACGCGCCATTTCCGATCCCGATAATATTGCCGCGGAATTCGCGGTGCTGGTGCGTTCAGACTGTAAAGGGATGGGGCTTGGTAAGCGTCTGCTCAGTAAGTTGATTGATTACACCCGTTGCCACGGATTAAAACAATTGAACGGCATTACCATGCCACATAACCAGGGCATGGTCGCCTTGGCGAAGAAACTCGGTTTCACGGTAAACGTGCAATTGGACGAAGGGATTGTCACGCTGGTGCTGCCGTTGAACACACAAAATGTTGCGTGACAGAGCGTTTATTTTGGCGGTCAATCTGGTAATGAACGGTAAAACTTACTCACTACGCCCGAAAAGTAGTGGTATCATCGCCCGATTCGGCATTCCCCTGACATCATTAATGACGGCCTTGCGCCAACTAATAAGAGAAGAAACGCACTGTGATGTTGTCTACATTTAAACGCAATAAATACCAACAACACCTTGCACAACTGCCCAAAATCCCTCAAGCAGCGGACGGCATTCAGACGTTACACTCCCCTGAACAGTTTCGCGCCGCGCTGATTAACCTGATCCAACAGGCCAAGACGCGAGTCTATCTGGTCGCACTCTATCTGGAGCAGGATGACGCCGGACAGGGCATACTCTCTGCGCTCTACAACGCCAAGCGCAGCAACCCCGATCTCGACGTGCGTGTGTTGGTCGATTGGCACCGTGCGCAGCGCGGGCGCATTGGTGACAAATCAGCGAGTACCAATGCGGATTGGTACTGCGACATGGCAGAAAAAAACGCTGACGTGAAGTTTCCCATTTATGGTATTCCCGTCAATACACGCGAAGCACTCGGCGTCTTGCACCTGAAGGGCTTCATCGCTGATGACTGTGTGCTGTATAGCGGTGCCAGCCTGAACGATGTCTATCTGCATCAACATGATAAGTATCGCTACGATCGCTATCAGCTTATCCATAATGCGGCGCTGGCCAACACCATGTCGGGCTACATCACCACGCTGCTAAACGATCCGGCGGTGCAACGTCTGGACAGCCGTTCGCGGCCCAAAAATCTGGAAATTAAAGAGGATATTCGTCAATTCCGCCAAACGCTGCGCACCCTAGCTTACAACACGCCCGGCAGTGAGGGCGTCAATGGAGAACTGACGGTCACGCCGTTAGTCGGGTTGGGTAAACAAAGCCCACTAAATAACACCATCCATCACCTGATGTTTTGTACCGAACATCGGCTGGTAATGTGCACCCCTTATTTCAACCTGCCCGCACTGCTGATCAAAAACGTGGTGCGCCTGCTCAAAGAGGGCAAGCAGGTGGAGATCATCATTGGCGACAAGACGGCTAACGATTTCTTTATTCCCGAAGATCAGCCGTTCAAGATCATCGGCGCATTGCCCTACCTGTATGAAATCAACCTGCGCCGCTTCGTCAGCCGCTTGCAGCGTTATATCGACAATCAGCAGTTAACCGTGCGGTTGTGGAAGGATGGGGATAACAGCTTCCACCTCAAAGGGCTGTGGTCCGACGATACCTGGCAGTTACTGACAGGCAATAACCTCAATCCTCGCGCGTGGCGTTTGGATTTGGAAAACGCCATCCTGATCCACGATCCTGAAAAAGTGCTGCTGGAACAGCGGTTGCAAGAGTTGGAGCAGATTCGCGCATACACCACGCCGCTCCAGAGCTATACCGATTTGCAAGGTATCGCGCAATATCCTGTGAAAGTACGTAAATTGATACGCCGCTTGCGCCGTATCAGGATCGACAGGCTGATCAGTCGGATTCTGTAATTCAACACCGTAAGACCCCGTTCAGCGGGGTTTTTGATTATCTGTGCAGACACCATCTCTGCTCATAACGCCCTTCTCCGAGCCATATTGCCATAAAACTGACTTTTCCGTTCTCCTAATGAAACCACGTTCCATTTATATTGAAATAATCAATACTACTGAGCTCGTTTTGTGATCTGCATCTAGGTAAATAAAATACCCTTCCGTTATTATTGTTCTATATAAAAAACCACAGTTTCACATATAAAACCACTATGAATATCTTCCAACAACTTGAGCAAAGCACCAGCGGCAGTCCGTCTCGTGATGATCGTTGACTATATTGCCAATCGTGATGAAGCCAGCTTTACCGAGATCTGTACCGATCTGTCTATACCGAAAAGTAGCGTACATCATCTGCTTGAAGTATTGACGGTATCACAACTATTATAGCCAAGCGACTTAATTTTGATTACACCATATGGACTGAGAACAAAATCTCTGTATCGCAACCACTCTCTCTTTTTTTGCTTTTTGCTTGTGCCCATTTATGCTCAATGGGGTTAAGATCTGGCGAATATGTAGGCAAATACTCCACCATATACCCTGCATCGATGATGACTTGTTGAATATTATGTTTTTTGTGAAAAGTTGCATTGTCCATCACGATTACCCTGTTTTTAGGGAGTACTGGGATAAGGACTTGTGTGACCCAGGAATAGAAAACATCGCTGTTAATATTGATATCAAATAATCCGATAGCATTGTGCCTAATAAAGGAGCCTGTTTAAGATTTTGTGTAAATGCCTTTCCTCAGAAGTGACCGTCAAGGCGGTCACCGAACTCGATAATAAAGCGACTCATTGCCATACGCCAGTCCTGTAAGGGCATCGTCCATTTCTGTGATGCCACCTGGATTGCCAGCCATACGACTTTCTTCACCGAGTTATCAGTCGGGAACACCTTGCGTTTCTTGATTGCATGCCGGAGCACGCTGTTCAGTGATTCTATAGCATTCGTCGTGTAGATTACCTTGCGAAGTTCCTGCGGGTACGAGAAGAATGTCGACAGGTTGGCCCAGTTTGACTGCCAGCTCCGGCTTATCTGCGGATAGCGGTGATCCCATGTCCCACCGAACGTCTCCAGCGCCTGAAGCGCAGCCTCTTCGGTTGGAGCCTGATACACTGCTTTGAGGTCGCGTGTTACCGCCTTATAGTCCTTCCAGGCAACGAAGCGCAGACTGTTGCGCACCATGTGCACGATGCACAACTGGATGCGGGCTTCCGGGTAGACCGTGTTGATGGCATCCGGGAACCCTTTCAGGCCGTCCACACAGCCAATGAGGATGTCGGTCAGGCCACGGTTTTTCAGTTCTGTCAGCACGTTCAGCCAGAACTTTGCACCTTCATTTTCGGCCAGCCACATCCCCAGTAGCTCTTTCTGGCCTTCGATATTGATACCCAGCGCCAGGAACACAGACTTATTGATAACGCGGCTGTCCTGCCGGACTTTCAGAACGATACAGTCAAGGTAAACAATGGGATAAACCGCATCCAGGGGGCGATTTTGCCATTCAACAACCTGCTCCATAACGGCATCGGTGACCTTCGATACCAAGGCGGGTGAGACATCCGCATCATACAGCTCTTTGAACGCAGCGGCAATTTCGCGGGTGGTCATCCCTTTGTCATACAACGATAAAATCTGGTTATCCATCCCGGAGAGCCGGGTCTGGTTCTTCTTCAGCAGTTGCGGTTCAAAGGAACCATCACGATCACGTAGTGTATTCAGTTCCAGCGGACCATCGCCGGAGGTAACAGTCTTTGTGGAGTAGCCATTGCGCGCTGTGCCGGATTACCGGGTTCCAGCAACGCAAGGGTATAGAGCAAACGGCTTTCACCGAGAAAAAGACGTGAAGGATTATCGGGAATCGTTACCTGCCGTCCCAGCAGGTCGGTAACGGTCTTTCCCCTAGCGGTGGCGCCAACAGCAGCATGACCAGTAACGCTTTGGTCAGGAATAATGCGCGCATATTCGCCCTCTGCATAAAATCGAGCAGGTGGTAATAAGTATGAGAGTGATTATCAATAACGCCAAGGCGGGGAAAATGCGACAAAACGATAATGTTGTTTTATATCATTAGAATGGTAATACTTTCGTAAGTAAATAAAGTGTCGTTCAGCGGGAACTTTCAGGGAGGCAGAGTGCTACCGCCTGAAAGTCAGCGGGAATTAGCGTTATTCGGCAGCATAACCCTGTTTGGGAATACGCACGCCGTCGAGCCAAGCTTCGCCCTCGAGCATTTTAAGACGCCCTTCGGCAAACCAGTTCACCACCAATGGATAGATGGTGTGTTCCTGAGTTTGTACCCGAGTGGCGAGCGCTTCTTCCGTATCATCACCAAACACCGGGACCTTGGCTTGCAGAATCAGAGGACCGCCATCCAGTTCGTCAGTCACGAAGTGGACCGAAGTGCCATGTTCCTTATCGCCATTTTCCAACGCCTTGCGATGGGTATGCAGGCCCGGGTACTTGGGCAGCAGGGACGGGTGGATGTTCAGCATTTTGCCTGCAAACAGCGCAACAAACTCCGGGCTGAGGATGCGCATATAACCCGCCAGTACCACCAGGTCCGGTTGGTATTGCGCCACCTCTTCTGCCATTGCAGCGTCAAAGGCAGCCCGGTCAGCGAACCCTTGTGGGTCGATGACATGGGCCGGAATCTCGGCTTCTTGCGCCAGTACCAGACCATAGGCTTCTGGATTATTGCTGAATACGGCCGCGATATTCGCTTTGACACGCTTGCGCGCGCAGGCGTCAATCAATGCCTGCAAGTTGCTTCCTTGACCTGAGAGCAAGACAACGATGTTTTTCATTAATTAATGACCACTGCGTCTCCGGCGTTAGCGGGTTGAATAACGCCGATTTTCCATGCTGTTTCACCCTGGCTATTGAGGAATGCCACGGCTTCCTCTGCCTGTTCAGCAGGCAGTGCGATAATCATACCCACACCGCAGTTAAAAGTACGGTACATTTCGTGACTGCTGACGTTGCCCGTCTGTTGCAGCCAGTTGAACACGGCGGGCCACTGCCAGCTGGATTCATCAATGTTAGCTTGCATGCCTTCTGGCAACACGCGCGGGATATTTTCCCAGAAACCGCCACCTGTCAGGTGAGCAATCGCGTGGACATCCACTTTTTCAATCAGCGCCAGAATGGATTTGACGTAGATCCTGGTCGGGGCCAGCAGGTGATCGGCCAGTGATTTTCCCTCAAGCGTCGTCTGTTCTGGATCGGTTTTGCTCACCTCGAGAATCTTACGTACCAGCGAATAGCCGTTAGAGTGTGGGGCACTGGCTGCCAGTGCTACCAGAGTATCACCTGCCTGCACTTTACTTCCGTCGATAATCTCTGATTTTTCAACAACACCGACGCAAAAACCGGCTACGTCGTAATCTTCACCGTGGTACATGCCGGGCATTTCAGCGGTTTCGCCGCCGACCAGCGCACAGCCTGACTGTTTGCACCCTTCGGCGATACCGGTGATCACGCTGGCGGCAGTATCGACATCCAGTTTCCCCGTGGCGTAGTAATCCAGGAAGAACAGCGGCTCTGCCCCTTGAACTACCAGGTCATTGACACACATAGCCACCAGATCGATACCGATGGTGTCGTGGCGTTTCAGATCCATGGCAAGACGCAGCTTGGTGCCGACCCCGTCAGTACCGGAAACCAGAACCGGTTCACGGTATTTTTGGGGCAAGGCGCACAGGGCACCAAAACCGCCCAGACCGCCCATCACTTCAGGACGGCGGGTTTGTTTCACTACGCCTTTAATACGGTCTACCAATGCGTTACCAGCATCAATATCCACGCCTGCGTCTTTGTAGCTAAGAGAGGTTTTGTCGGTCACTGCGGAGTCCCCACGGAGAATACAATTGGTGGTGAGATAGCGAGCATATCCAGCCTGGTGGATCTACCCCTATCGAAGCGCGCTAATTCTAACAGCGAGAGCAATCGTTTGCGAGTGGTGTGTTGGCTGCTTTGCATTTTTCCTGTTCAATGAGAATTTCCCTGCCCGGTTGATCTGGATCAGGCTATAACCTGTAGCGCTTAAGCAAAAAAGCGGTATAATTCCGCGATTTTTTTATGATGGGCTGCCATGTCCGCCCTCTGCGCACCGATTCTGTGTCGTGAGGATATCCGTCCACTTTCTATGGGGGGAATAGAATGAAGGTCGTCGAGGTTAAACACCCGCTCGTCAAACATAAGCTTGGCCTGATGCGTGAAAACGATATAAGTACAAAACGCTTTCGTGAACTGGCATCCGAAGTCGGCAGCTTATTGACCTATGAAGCCACGGCCGATCTGGTTACTGAAAAAGTGACTATCGAAGGCTGGTGCGGTTCGGTGGAAGTCGATCAGATCAAAGGCAAAAAAATTACTGTGGTGCCGATCCTGCGTGCCGGTCTGGGCATGATGGAAGGTGTGCTGGAAAATGTACCGAGCGCACGCATCAGCGTGGTGGGTATGTACCGCAACGAAGAGACGCTGGAGCCGGTGCCTTACTTCCAGAAACTGGTCTCGAACATTGATGAGCGTATGGCGCTGGTGGTGGATCCGATGCTGGCGACCGGTGGTTCGATGATTGCCACTATCGATCTGCTGAAAAAAGCGGGTTGCCAGAGCATCAAGGTATTGGTACTGGTGGCTGCACCGGAAGGGATTGCTGCGCTGGAAAAAGCGCACCCTGACGTTGAGCTGTATACCGCCTCGGTCGACAAAGGGCTCAACGAGCATGGCTATATTATGCCGGGTCTTGGTGACGCGGGCGATAAGCTCTTTGGTACTAAATAAGCCGTATCAGCCGACTGAGTAAGTCGGCTTTTTTTTGCGTCGGTTTCGTTGCGCAACGCCACGACAGTTTTTCACCCATATTTCGCACGATTTCTATAATCAGCCTCGCTTCCCTACGCGGTGACGCGTGGGGGCGGCTGGGCTGTGATAACGATGCTGGGCAAACCGGCTAACCACACAACATCAAGTGACTTTTACAGAGGATATAAACGATGACTCGTCGCGCCATCGGGGTGAGTGAACGACCCCCCTTGTTACAAACCATCCCGCTGAGCTCCCAGCACCTGTTTGCCATGTTCGGCGCGACGGTGTTGGTACCGATTCTGTTCAAAATCAACCCTGCGACTGTACTGCTGTTCAACGGCATTGGCACGCTGCTCTATCTGTTTATCTGTAAGGGCAAGATCCCGGCGTATCTGGGCTCCAGCTTTGCCTTTATTTCTCCGGTGCTGTTGCTGCTGCCGCTGGGATATGAAGTGGCACTAGGCGGTTTTATCATGTGTGGTGTTCTGTTCTGCCTGGTATCGCTGATTGTGCAACGCGCTGGTACCGGCTGGTTGGATGTGATTTTCCCACCGGCGGCGATGGGGGCGATTGTTGCGGTCATCGGTCTGGAACTGGCTGGGGTTGCAGCGGGCATGGCCGGTCTGCTGCCTGCGGATGGCGCGTCAGTTGATAGCAAAACCGTGATTATTTCGCTGGTGACCTTAGGGGTTACCGTACTGGGCTCTGTGTTGTTCCGCGGTTTTCTGGCTATTATCCCGATTCTGATCGGTGTGCTGGTGGGCTATGGCTTATCGTTTGTCATGGGCGTCGTGGATTTCGCGCCTATCGCTCAGGCGCACTGGTTTGCACTGCCGACCTTCTATACGCCGCGTTTTGAATGGTTTGCCATTCTGACTATCCTGCCTGCTGCGCTGGTGGTGATTGCTGAACACGTGGGCCATCTTGTGGTTACCGCCAATATCGTGAAAAAAGATCTGATGCGCGATCCTGGCTTGCACCGCTCGATGTTTGCCAACGGCCTTTCTACCATGATTTCTGGTTTCTTCGGTTCAACCCCGAATACCACTTACGGTGAAAATATTGGAGTACTGGCCATCACCAAGGTCTACAGCACCTGGGTGATCGGCGGTGCGGCAATACTTGCCATTCTGCTTTCCTGCGTGGGCAAACTGGCGGCCGCGATTCAGGCCGTGCCGGTGCCGGTCATGGGCGGTGTTTCTCTGCTGCTGTACGGTGTCATCGGCGCTTCCGGTATTCGTGTGCTTATCGAATCCAAAGTGGATTACAACAAGGCACAAAACCTGATTCTGACCTCGGTTATCCTGATCATCGGGGTGAGCGGTGCGAAAGTACATTTGGGTGCTGCTGAATTGAAAGGCATGGCATTAGCCACCGTAGTGGGTATTGAGCTGAGTCTGCTGTTCGCGCTGATCAACCGTTTCAGAAGCGAAGAAGTGGTGCTGGATGCCGAAGATGATGCCGAGGAGACCTAGCGCGCGTCATAAATTGAGCATTGCTCTGGTTTCCGGGGATGGTATTATCCCCGGAAACAGAAAAAATATGACAAGGGATTGTTAATCATGAAGAAAACAACATTGGCGTTGTTACTTGGTCTTTCGTGTTCTGCTTTTGCCCAAGATGCTGATGACGCCGACAGGCTCTACGATCGTCTCGAACAGCAAGATAATACCGCGCTGACCGCTCTCAGCGATTTGGCTAAACGTCAGGACCCGCATGCCCTCTCCCTATTAGGGTTTGTCTACGAGTTTGGCGGAGTTATTAGCAAATCTGGTGTATGGCGATCAGGCTACGTTCCGCTCTGATGCTTCGTGAATCTGTTCTCCATCCTTAAATTGGACGTTGCTTACAACCAGGGTCAGCAGGTCAAATCCTCTTAGTCGATTCCAGCTTTTCTGAGCAGACCGGAGCAGCTTAAATACCATTGACAGGGTTGTTTCTCTCGAACCACCGTTCTTCGCGCCTCTGCTTCGTAGCCTCACAGTCGCAAAAGCCGATTCAATCGGATTTGTCGTTCTTATTGACGCCCAGTGCTCTGACGGGAAGTCGTAGAATGCCAGCAGTTCTTCTCGAGCTTTCTCCAGGTTCTTCATCGCTGCAGGATACTTCGCTGAAAACCTTGCCAACAAACATCAAAGGCTTCATTAGCGGCATCGCGGCTCTCTGCTAGCCAAACCTCCCGCAGCTCAGCCTTAACTTTCGGTTGCATGGCTTTGGGGAGTGAAGCCAACACATTAGCGGTTTTGTGCACCCAACAGCGTTGGTGCTGCGTGTCCGGGAATATCTTTGCCATTATTCCAAAAACCAAGGGCACCGTCTCCCGTAGCCAGCTTGGGAGATATAGCCAACCGACTTAAAAATGATTACAGCCAATGCCCTGATATGTGGCAAAAAAATACAGCTAATTGTTATCAAAATAATGTCGCTTGGCTATACCATGAATGAAAGCCTGTACGGCAGGGAATACAGCTCCTTTCGTTCCGCCACGCTGGTTCCGCAAAAAACCAAAGATTTTTGCTAGCCTGGAGACGTGACATTCCATATCGATTCCGCCACGGCGCGAATCAACGGACAGGAAAAAGATCTGTTGGCGACGGGGATTCTCAAGCCGTATGTCAAAAATGCCGGGTAACCGCATTGCCTTAG
Source organism: Symbiopectobacterium sp. RP (assembly GCF_050472005.1). NCBI lineage: Bacteria > Pseudomonadati > Pseudomonadota > Gammaproteobacteria > Enterobacterales > Enterobacteriaceae > Symbiopectobacterium > Symbiopectobacterium sp. RP. Next base: position 1,188,499 of record NZ_JBGOGS010000002.1, read on the forward strand.
GACAATTTGCCTGAACAATGATAGGGTATTGAGAAAAGCAGCCCGGTTGATGCGCTATCAACAGGGCTCGCTTTCTGTGGTAAACTCAGTCCGTTTTCCCGCCGAATTGAACATGAGGTGCTTCTGAACACGCCGGCACAGCTTTCACTGCCACTTTCTTTGCCTGATGACGAAACCTTTGCCAGTTTCTACCCGGGAGAAAATGCGTCACTTCTGGCCGCCCTTCAGAACGTGTTGCAACAAGAGCACGGTAGCTATATTTACTTCTGGTCACGGGAAGGGGGAGGGCGCAGCCATCTACTGCATGCCGCCTGCGCGGCGTTATCACGTCAGGGCGATGCGGCGGGCTATGTGCCGTTAGACAAACGCGCCTATTTTGTGCCTGAAGTCCTAGACGGCATGGAGCAACTCGCGCTGGTCTGTATCGACAATATCGAATCCATTGCAGGCGATGATGCTTGGGAAATGGCGATGTTCAACCTCTACAATCGTATTCAGGAAGGGGGGCACACCCGGTTGTTGATCACCGGCGATCGCCCACCGCGTCAGCTTAATTTGCATCTGCCTGATTTGGCATCTCGTCTGGATTGGGGGCAAATTTATAAATTGCAACCGCTCTCTGATGAAGAGAAAGGTGAGGCGTTACAGCTGCGCGCCCGCCTGAGAGGCTTTGAACTGCCAGAAGATGTGAGCCGCTTTTTGTTGAAGCGGCTCGATCGCGAAATGCGCACGCTGTTTATGACGCTCGAGCAGCTCGATCACGCCTCGATTACAGCTCAGCGTAAACTGACTATCCCTTTCGTCAAAGAGATCCTGGGGTTATAACAGCGCGAGCACTTGCTCTGGTGGGCGGCCGATACATGCTCGTTCACCGTTGACCACAATCGGGCGCTCAATCAGCTTGGGATGTTCAACCAGTGCAGCAATCAGCTGTGTTTCACTTAACGTCGTGTCCGACAGATTTAATTCGCGGTACAGATCTTCTTTCTGGCGCATTAATTCACGTGCACTGCTAAAGCCTAACTGTGATAACAGTTGGCGAATCTGCGCGGCATCAGGTGGCGTATCCAGATGGAGCACCACGCGCGACGTGACGCCGTGTTGCTGCAACAGCGCCAGCGTTTCACGACTCTTGGAGCAGCGCGGGTTGTGATAAATAACGATATCGTGCGACATGGCCTGTTCCTTGCTGTTTATCAAGATTTTTCAAACTGACGGAAACGTTGCTGCAACTGGCGTAACTGGTCAATGCGGGCATCATAGCGCGCCTGCTCCAGACTGCAGAGTTTACTCAGCGAGCTGGCATTGCTGAACAGCCCGATGGCCTGATCCAGTTTTCCGGATAACGCCAGCTCCTCTCCGCGCGCGGCAAGCTCTTCGGCACGCATGCCTTGTGCGGCGGAGGCCTGCGCCAGCAGCGACCAGCCGTTTGGATCGCCCGGATTAGCGTAGGTATAGCCAACCGACTTAAAAATGATTACAGACAATGCCCTGATATGTGGCAAAAAAATACAGCTAATTGTTATCAAAATAATGTCGCTTGGCTATAATGTGCGCATATGCCCGATAGAGTCACCTTCACGGTCAATGAGATGAACTAACTTCTTCCCGGTATCAAGAGACTCAACGCGGGCGATATCAGCCGTCAAAGCATCCATATGAGTCAGACTCTCAGACAAGCCCTCGGTTAGCGTTGAACGACAACCCGCCCTATCGGTTAGAGTTTGAGACAGGGGCGCTATTGGTAAACCATTTGCAGCATCAAGCAGTAGGCTGGTTTGTAGTTCATAACCGACGTCGCCACCATGCGTCATTTTCAAACGTTCTTCTTTCCCATTGTGGGTACGAAACTGTAAATGAGACCAGTCGTGAACGACGGGAGCGTATGGATGCGGGCTAAGTGCAACCTGCCGGAGAGCCAGCGAAATAATCGGTTCATTGAGCTGACTGAAGCTAATACGTTCATTATTAAAAAAACGCCAAACGGCCTGAGTAGTGGCGAATGTTATTTTCTGCGCGCAGGTAAGGTCCTTAACGGCTGACGCCAATGGTGCTGCAGGAGTCATGTGTTGCTTAACCAGACACTGATAACGCCGGTTAAGGCGGGCACCAATCCCGCCGATGGATAAGTTGAGATCATGCAGCAACGTAATAGCAGATATTGCAAAAGATGTGTAGATACCTATGCGTTTGTGCCGGGGGACGGTATCGAAACAGAATTACTCTGTGCCTGAAGGCGTATCGTCCGTTTTCTGCGAAGGCTGGCGGCGCTTCCCTATATTCTTGCTGTCGCGGTGGCGCACTTTCACCTTGGTTTTTTCTTTCTCTTTCTTCTTTTTCTTCTCTTCAGCACGCTTAGCCAGTACTTTTTTCGACGGCTTACCGTTGGTTTTTTCGCTTGGCGCTTTGGTTTTTGGACGCAACGCATCAATGACGCGCGCTTTCAACGGCTCATTTAAGTAACGGCTGATCTTGCCAAGCAGCAAGTGATCGTGGGCTTCCACCAGTGAGATGGCACACCCTTTTTTGCCAGCGCGTCCGGTACGCCCGATACGGTGCAAGTAGATATCGGCCGTCAGTGGCAAGTCAAAGTTGAAGACATGACTAACATCATTGATGTCCAACCCGCGTGCGGCAACGTCTGTGGCGATCAATACATTGACCAGTCCCTCGCTCAGGCGCGTGATGGCCTGATTGCGTTTGGCTTGCACCATCTCGCCTTCCAGATGGCAACTGTTGATACCCGCTTCACGTAACCAAGCTGCAAGTTCATGCACGAGCTCGCGCTTACGCACAAACACGATGGCTCGGGTGGTTTCCGGCTGTTTCAGCAAATGTGCCAGCAGCGCGGTTTTATGCTCAGTATCATCAGCGCGGTAAAACCATTGCAGAATCTTTTTACGCTCACGCCGTGAAGGGTCGGCTTCAATCTCAAGCGGTTCTTTCAACAGTCGCTCTGCGAAATCTTTGACGGCATTGCCTTCCAGCGTGGCGGAAAACAGTAAAGTTTGTGTGCGCCAACGGGTTTCACCGGCAATATGTTCGATATCCTGAGCAAATCCCATGTCGAGCATACGATCTGCTTCGTCCAGAATCAGCGTTTCCACTGCGCGACAGTCAAAGTTTTCTTCTTTGATGTATTGCAGCAGGCGCCCCGTGGTCGCCACTACAATATCCTGATTCTCGCTGAAGACTTCAGCGTGGTTCATGTAGGCCACACCGCCAGTGATGGTTGCTACGTCCAGATGGGTGTGCGCCGCCAACGCTTTAGCCTGCTCGGCCACCTGCATCGCCAGTTCACGCGTGGGTGTTACGATCAGAATACGCGGCGGACCTGATTTTTTACGGGGAAAGTCAATCAGATGCTGCAACACCGGCAGCAGATAGGCTGCTGTTTTTCCTGTTCCTGTTGGTGCTGATCCAAGGACATCTCTCCCGTCCATGGCGGGCGGGATCGCCGCGAGTTGAATGGCGGTGGGGCGCACGTAGCCCATATCGCGCAAGGCATCTAGCAGGCTTTCATCAAGATCAAGATCGGAAAATTGGGTTGCAGCCATGGTCTACCTCTATTTGGGGCGCTGATTATAAACGCATTACGCGTGCACTTCATCATCTGTTTACACCGCCTTGGTGTCCTGTCGGCGGGATGCTTTCCCTGTTGCAGGGATTCCCTTATGCTACGGCGGTTTTCCGGAGGAGCAGCACATCATGCATCAGCACGCATCGCGATCACAAACATTGCGGCGCAACGGGTTCACGTTTAAACAATTTTTTGTCGCGCACGATCGTTGTGAGATGAAAGTGGGTACGGATGCCATCCTGCTCGGTGCCTGGGCTCCGGTGCCGCAAACCGGCTGTGTGCTGGATATTGGCTGTGGTTCCGGCATTATCAGCCTGATGCTGGCACAGCGTAGCCCAGATTCGGTGACGATCGATGCGGTTGAGGTAGAGCGCGAAGCCAGCACACAGGCACAAGAGAATCGGCAGGCCTCACCGTGGGCATCACGTATTACAGTGGTAAACCGTGATATTGAGACGTTTACGACACAAACCGCATCACGCTATGCGTTGATTCTCAGTAATCCTCCTTATTTTGCACCGGGCAGTGCGTGTCGGACCGAGGCGTGCAGCACGGCCCGTTATACAGAGAGTTTCTCCCATGAAACCTTACTCCATTGTGCTGCCAAGCTGCTGGAGCTGGGGAAGGGCGCTTTTGTGTGGTGCTACCGAGTCAGGTTGCCAGTGATTTTTGTAGCACGGCATGCCAACAAGGGTGGTCGGTACGTCAGCGACTGGCCGTACGTGATAGGGCATAGGGGCAACCGCATCGGGAACTGTTGACTTTGACGAAGCAAGCGGACCCCTGCGAGAGGCGAACGTTGATTGTCCGCGCAGAAGAAGATGGCAGCTACTCTTATGATTTTCGCGCATTGACCAAGGATTTCTATTTATTTATGTAGGATATTCCTTGTCGTTAACGATGGCTCGGGCACTCTCAGAGGCTAACGGTGCTATTGAACGTTTTTTCGCGTATGATCCCTTGACTGTCCCAGCTAAAGAACAGAAAGATGCGCGACGTGTACGGATGTAAACGCCGACGCGCGAAGATACATGGGGCATGCTGAGCACATAAAAAGGAACAAACGTTATCGGGAACTTTTGTTAACCGGTGGTGTCCGACCTACAGCTTGCTCAGATTATTTAATAACTTATTTAATAACGATATGGCTGGCAGTACTATTTTACGTGTGGGGAACGGTTTGAGGAGACATTACCTCGGATGAGCGAGCAGCTAGCAGATCGTATTCTGGTTGAACGTGTCCAGAAAGGCGACCAGAAATCTTTTAATTTACTGGTGGTGCGCTACCAGCACAAAGTAGCGAACCTAGTGTCACGGTACGTTCCTCTTGGGGATGTGCCTGATGTGGTGCAGGAGTCGTTTATCAAAGCCTATCGTGCGTTGGAATCTTTTCGCGGCGATAGTGCGTTCTACACTTGGCTGTATCGCATTGCGGTTAATACGGCCAAAAATTATCTGGTTGCTCAGGGGCGGCGACCACCGTCTAGCGACGTTGATGCCAATGACGCTGAAAATTATGAAACTGCCAGCGCATTAAAAGAAATATCGAACCCTGAAAACTTAATGTTGTCAGAGGAATTGAGAAGTATCGTTTTTCGAACCATTGAAGCGTTGCCAGAAGATTTACGGATGGCGATTACGCTACGCGAACTTGATGGCCTGAGTTATGAAGAGATAGCCGCCATTATGGATTGCCCGGTCGGCACTGTTCGTTCTCGCATATTCCGTGCGCGAGAAGCGATAGATAACAAAGTACAACCGCTAATTCAACGTTAACCCGGTTTTCGCGTTAACCATGATGGATTTGACAAGGTAAGGGTATGGGTATGCAGAAAGAGAAACTTTCCGCTTTAATGGACGGCGAGGCAGCGGATACCGAACTGCTTAACACATTGGGGCGGGATGCTGAACTGCAAAAAAGTTGGCAAAGCTACCATTTGATTCGCGATACGCTGCGTGCTGACGTGGCGCAGAGTGTCATTGAAATCGACATTGCCGCACGCGTTGCGAAGGCGATTGCCGAAGAGCCGGTGCGCATTGCGCCTCAGGCTATTCCCGAAGCACAGCCTCATCCCGATACTTGGTCACGTTTGTCGTTCTGGGACAAAGTGCGTCCTTGGGCAAGCCAACTGACTCAGGTTGGTGTGGCCGCCTGTGTCTCATTGGCGGTGATCGTCGGCGTGCAAATGCAACGTTCCCCGGATCAAGCTCCGGAAGCGCAAAACGACATGCCAGCGTTTAGTACGCTTCCCGCCATGGGCACCGCCTCTCCGGTAAGCTTGGGCGTACCGTCTGAAAACGTGGTGTCGCACGGTGGCCAACGTCAGGTTGAAGCACAACGCAACCGCATCAATGTCATGTTGCAGGACTATGAGTTGCAGCGTCGCCTCCATTCGGAGCCGTTGCAAGGTCAGCAAGATGAAGAACAGCAGGCCGCTATTCAGGTGCCTGGCACTCAATCTTTAGGAACGCAGTCTCGTTAATGAAGCGTGTTGGGTTTGCTTTTTGCATTCTGCTCGGTTGCTTACCCTATTCAACAACCGTCCTAGCGCGACCTGCGTCAGGTACGGTGTTGCAGCCTCAGCCCTCATACTCGCTGCAACAGATGGGCAATGCTATTCGGGCATTGAATTATGAAATACATTTCATCAATATTTCCCGTCAGGGCATCGAATCTCTGCGCTATCGCCATGCCCGCATAGATAACCGTCCATTGGCACAGCTGCTGTTTATGGATGGGCCTCGCCGAGAAATCGTGCAGCGAGACCGGGATATCAGTTACTTTGATACCGATCTAGAACCTTTCTCGCTTTCCGGCGATCACATCATCGATTCATTCCCCAGCTTGGTTTATGCCGATCATCAATCGCTGTCCGCGTTCTATGATTTCATTCCGGAGGTAGGAAGAGTACGGATCGCCGATCGCCTGTGTGAAGGCATGCGTATTATTTCCCGGGATGGGACACGTTATAGCTACAGCGTATGGTTTGATGTCGCGACCAAACTGCCGTTGCGTATTGACTTGCAGGATCGCAATGGGGAGCGGATGGAGCAATTTCTGGTGACATCGCTGGTGGTCAGTGATGATATCCGTGAGACGTTACGCTCATTATTAAGCGAAGGGTTACCGCCATTACTGACGACACCGTCGGTTGAAACGGTCGACCTGACTTGGATTCCTGAATGGCTGCCACAGGGCATGAAAGAGATCTCGCGTACCCGCAGAACGTTGCCTGGGATCAGCATCCCGGTGGAATCGCGCCTGTTCAGTGATGGTTTATTCAGCTTTTCTGTTAATATCACGCCATCGTCAGAATCCCGTGCCGAGCAATATGTCACGACGGGACGGCGAAGCGTACACACAGAAATCCGCAATGGGTATGAAATAACTGTAGTGGGCGAATTGCCCCCAACCACGGCTAAACGCATTGCTGATAATGTCATTTTTCAATCGCAGTAAATTCGCAAGATGTAGGGCGCAGGTATGATTAAAGAGTGGGCGACTGTGGTTTCCTGGCACAATGGCATGGCCGTGCTGCACTGTGAGCAGCGTTCTGGGTGCAGCGGTTGTCAGTCGCGTAAAACCTGTGGTACCGGGCTTTTGAGTGAATTGGGACAGTCCGCTGAACAGGCGCTGCACGTTCCGTGCGAGCAACCCTTGCTGCCTGGTCAACGCGTTGAATTGGGTATTTCCGAAAGTAGTCTGCTGCGTTCCGCCATGCTGGTCTATCTGGTGCCGCTGCTGGGATTGTTCATAGGGGCGGGATTGTTGCAGTCGCTGTTCGCCAACGATCTGGCGGCGGTGTTGGGCTCGTTGCTGGGTGCCGCGTTGGCGTTTATCCTGGTACGCGGCTGGTCGCTTAAATTAGGCGAGAAACGTCACTATCGCCCGGTTATTTTGCAGATAGTCCTGCCGGGACAGCCGCTGAAAATCGAATCCTGAACCTCATTTAACTGGGTGAGCCACTGCGCCACCCGGTTGTTTCTCACCGAGATATAGCTAAGCGACTTAATTTTGATTACACCATATGGACTGAGAACAAAATCTCTGTATCGCAACCACTCTCTCTTTTTTTGCTTTTTGCTTGTGCCCATTTATGCTCAATTGGGTTAAGATCTGGCGAATATGTAGGCAAATGCTCCACCATATACCATGCATCGATGATGACTTAGAGTTATGCTCATTTCTGGTGTACGGGGGGGTCGGGGAGGGTAGCGTATCCTGCTGATTGATTTTGTGGATGATTTCAACAACAGAGAGATGATACCCCATGAAAAAGTCTACCCTACAGGTCTCCGCAGAACCAGATATTGCCGCTGATCCCTTGCATGAACTCATTCGTAATGGTGCCAGGCAGCTGATAGCTGCCGCCGTTGAGGTTGAGCTCGAAGCCATGCTGCAACAACATGCTGAACGCCGCCTTGACGACGGGCGTCATGCTGTCGTTCGTAACGGCTATTTGCCACAGCGAACCATACAGACGGGTATTGGGGATGTTGAAATTAAAGTGCCTAAGGTCAGGGAGCTCAGCGGCAACGGAATATGCTTCAACAGCGCGTTGTTGCCGCCTTATCTGAAACGTGCAAAAAGCGTCGAAGAGTTGCTACCATGGCTGTACCTGCGAGGCATATCCACCGGTGATTTTCACGAAGCCCTGAGGGCGCTTCTCGGTGAAAAAGCTAATGGCCTCTCTGCCAGTACCATCAGCAGACTGAAACAGCAGTGGCTTGAAGAGCACAGGCAATGGTGCCTGCGTGATTTAAGCGATACGCGCTACGTTTATTTCTGGGCCGATGGCATATACAGCCATGTCAGGCAAGATGATTGCCTTTGCCTGCTGGTCATTATCGGCGTCACTGAACATGGACGTAAGGAGCTGGTTGCGGTCGAAGATGGTTATCGAGAGTCAGAAGCAAACTGGGCCGAACTTCTTAATGGCCTGCGAGCACGTGGCCTAACCGTATCTCCCAAGCTGGCTACGGGAGACGGTGCCCTTGGTTTTTGGAATAATGGCAAAGATATTCCCGGACACGCAGCACCAACGCTGTTGGGTGCACAAAACCGCTAATGTGTTGGCTTCACTCCCCAAAGCCATGCAACCGAAAGTTAAGGCTGAGCTGCGGGAGGTTTGGCTAGCAGAGAGCCGCGATGCCGCTAATGAAGCCTTTGATGTTTTGTTGGCAAGGTTTTCAGCGAAGTATCCTGCAGCGATGAAGAAGCTGGAGAAAGCTCGAGAAGAACTGCTGGCATTCTACGACTTCCCGTCAGAGCACTGGGCGTCAATAAGAACGACAAATCCGATTGAATCGGCTTTTGCGACTGTGAGGCTACGAAGCAGAGGCGCGAAGAACGGTGGTTCGAGAGAAACAACCCTGTCAATGGTATTTAAGCTGCTCCATTCAGCTCAGAAAAGCTGGAACCGACTAAGAGGATTTGACCTGCTGACCCTGGTTGTAAGCAACGTCCAATTTAAGGATGGAGAGCAGATTCACGAAGCATCAGAGCGGAACGTAGCCTGATCGCCATACACCAGATTTGCTAATAACTCACCCTGCATCGATGATGACTTGTTGAATATTATGTTTTTTGTGAAAAGTTGCATTGTCCATCACGATTACGCTATTTTTAGGGAGTACTGGGATAAGGACTTGTGTGACCCAGGAATAGAAAACATCGCTGTTAATATTGATATCAAATAATCCGATAGCAAACAGCGTTGTGCCTAATAAAGCGCCGATAACATTTGTTCTTCCCTCGGCTCCCCAGTTCTTCAGGCCAAAACACCGTTGACCTTTTGGGGAATAGCCGTGAGTCCGTGGGGTATCGTGGAGCCTGTACACGAGATTGTGTAATTGCCTGATTTTGATATGTTCAATCCAACATCAAAAGCAGGTTACTTTATGGACGAAAAACAGTTACAGGCTCTGGCTAACGAGCTGCCCAAAAATCTCAAAACCCCTGACGCTCTCAACCAGTTTGATCGCCTGCTGAAAAAGATCTGCGCTGAAGCTGCCCTTAATGCTGAAATGACCCATCACCTCGGGCATGAGAAGCACCAGTCCAAATCTGGAACTAACACGCGCAATGGCTACTCCACAAAAACTGTTACCACCGGCGATGGTCCGCTGGAACTGCGTACACCACGTGATCGTGATGCTTCCTTTGAATCGCAACTGGTGAAGAAGAACCAGACCCGGATCTCCGGGATGGATAACCAGATTTTATAGCCAAGCGACATTATTTTGATAACAATTAGCTGTATTTTTTGCCACATATCAGGGCATTGGATGTAATCATTTTTAAGTCGGTTGACTATATGACGTGGATGTCTCACCCGCCCTGGTATCGAAGGTCACCGATGCCGTTATGGAGCAGGTTGTTGAATGGCAAAATCGCCCCTTGGATGCGGTTTATCCCATTGTTTACCTTGACTGTATCGTTCTGAAAGTCCGGCAGGACAGCCGCGTTATCAATAAGTCTGTTTTCCTGGCGCTGGGTATCAATATCGAAGTCCTGAAAGAGCTACTGGGGATGTGGCTGGCCGAAAATGAAGGCGCAAAGTTCTAGCTGAACGTGCTGACAGAACTGAAAAACCGTGGCCTGACCGACATCCTCATTGGCTGTGTGGACGGCCTGAAAGGGTTCCAGGAGGCCATCAACACGGTCTACCCGGAAGCCCGCATCCAGTTGTGCATCGTGCACATGGTGCGCAACAGTCTGCGCTTCGTTGCCTGGAAGGACTATAAGGCGGTAACACGCGACCTCAAAGCAGTGTATCAGGCTCCAACCGAAGAGGCCGCGCTTCAGGCGCTGGAGACGTTCGGTGGGACATGGGATCACCGCTATCCGGCATGCAATCAAGAAACGCAAGGTGTTCCCGACTGATGATTCGGTGAAGAAGGTTGTATGGCTGGCAATCCAGGCGACATCACAGAAATGGACGATGCCCTTACAGGACTGGCGTATGGCAATGAGTCGCTTTATTATCGAGTTCGGTGACCGCCTTGACGGTCACTTCTGAGGAAAGGCATTCACACAAAATCTTAAACAGCCTCCAATTGAGCATAAATGGGCACAAGCAAAAAGCAAAAAAAGAGAGAGTGGTTGCGATACAGAGATTTTGTTCTCAGTCCATATGGTGTAATCAAAATTAAGTCGCTTTGCTATAACAGGGCCTGCGCAGCCGCCGAGGAAGCCTCAGATAAAATAGCGTAAAGCTACATAATTTTAATGCTTTGAATTGGTTGATGTTATAGCGCGTAAAAAATAACGCTGAGGGGAACGAGGCCACAGGGTGAGCGGCAGGACGCCGCGAAAGTCAGCGCCGCGTCGGACAAAAATGCCGGGAGCATTTTTGAACGCTGCTACCAGCGGCCCCGTAGGGGTTAGTCTCATGGATGAGACGCATTTTCCGCATCGTTGGCGGCCCGTCTGTGGGCTCGGTCCCCGAAGGCACCGCGTAGCGGCGTTATTTCCCGCGAAAAGCCAGGGGCACGGGCGAGGGCGATTGAGCGCCCCGTGTCGGGCGCGTGTGATGTACGGTGCAAATAACCGCGTAGGTCAACGCGCACGAAATGTTCACTGCACCAACAAAATCTATGGTCACCCCCATTTTTGCAACACTGATTTTTGACTAATGGTGGGCTTGCTTCAATCTATCCGGCGTCTCTGTGGGCGAGATGCCCGCGCCTCGATGAGTTCCGCGCCTGGTGAACCTGAAAAGGCCCTCGGCTTCAGTGAGCCTAATGAGATGGTCACCCCCCTTAACACTTAGGCATAGGTATCTACACATCATAAAGTGTTAAAAACCACCATAGCGAAGTGGGCAAGTTCTTCCGGGGTATAGTCGGCTTTGTTGAATAAATCAGAACTTGTAACGACTGCGCCCCATACGGGTCTATTGTTACGTGATGCGAATACTGTTCGGCATTCCTAATAGCGTGATCAAGTTAAGCGCTTTGACCATGACCATGGCTTCACCCACCTGACCATCGTAGTCTCTCAGACTTAGATGACCACCCAGAAGCCTTTTGAACCGGAACATGGCCGTTTCAGCCACTGAGCGCCGGTGATAGCCCAAAAGTTCTATTTATTCAACAAAGCCGGTATAGTCTGCTAATAACGTCAAGGTATTTAGCAGGATGGATAGTCCAGCAAGCAGCGCTGGGGCGCTTTCTTTACGCCCTCGTTTTTGTTGTCGTCCGGATAATCGGAAAATTAACTGACGGGCTGCCGCATTGTCGTCTCCTTCAGCGCGTTGCAGCCGCCATATAGCCAAGCGACATTATTTTGATAACAATTAGCTGTATTTTTTGCCACATATCAGGGCATTGGCTGTAATCATTTTTAAGTCGGTTGGCTATACCAGCACACATGCCATGCTAGTATCAATAACCTGCGTAGCAGTGCACCAGCACTGCGCTGAAGCCATTTTTCTACATCATGACCGGCACCTTTCAGCAGCTTAAAAAAGGATTCAATACCCCAGCGCCAGTAATAGCAGCGAGCGACTTCCGCGCTGGTGAGCTCGTTGCTAACGTTTGTGAGCAGCGTCCAGCGTCCGATAAATTTACCGTAAGTTGTACTAGCTCAGACCTGATCTGACAGTTACCGATTATTTATACAGGTGTCTGTCAGATTACATCTGGTTCAGATTCTTTTCTGCCCAGATCCGTTTTCCATCGAGTAAACTGGCCATCGGCGTACGCCCGCAGCACATTTTTCCCTGATGAGTTCGCTCATTATTGTAATGCCACAACCAGTTGTCCAGATCTACCTGCAGGCTTTCCAGGTCTCCATATAACTTCTTGCCGAACGTAACCTGATAAAAATCCTGCAAAATGGTTTTATGGAAGCGCTCGCAGATGCCGTTCGTCTGCGGAGACATCGCCTTCGTTTTCGTATGCTCGATATCGTTGATAGCCAGATAAAGCTGATAATCATGCTGCTCCACTTTACCACAGTATTCCGTACCCCTGTCGGTCAGTATTCTCAGCACCGGCAGTCCCTGAGCCTCGTAGAACGGGAGTACGCTATCATTGAGCAGGTCGGCGGCGGTGAGCGGTGTTTTATTCGTATACAGCTTGCAGTGTGCCACTTTCGAGTACGTATCCACGAACGTCTGCTGGTAGATACGGCCCACCCCCTTCAGATTGCCCACGTAGAAGGTGTCCTGCGAGCCCAGATACCCGGGATGTGCCGTCTCGATTTCACCGCAGGCCTCATCATCGTGCGCCTTCTTCTCCAGGGCTGCGATTTGAGCGTCGGTAAGGACAATGCTTTCTCTGGCGACCTTTTCTTCAAGCGCCTTCAGGCGTTTACGGAAGTTCTCCAGGTCGTGTCGTTGCCAGATGGAGCGCACACCGCTGCCGGAGATATAGCCAAGCGACTTAATTTTGATTACACCATATGGACTGAGAACAAAATCTCTGTATCGCAACCACTCTCTCTTTTTTTTGCTTTTTGCTTGTGCCCATTTATGCTCAATTGGGTTAAAATCTGGCGAATATGTAGGCAAATACTCCACCATATACCCTGAATCGATGATGACTTGTTGAATATTATGTTTTTTGTGAAAAGTTGCGTTGTCCATCACGATTACACTGTGATAAGGACTTGTGTGACCTAAGAATAGAAAACATCGCTGTTAATATTGATATCAAATAATCCGATTGTTCTTCCCTTGGCTCCCCAGTTCCTCAGGCCAAAACACTGTTGACCTTTTGGGGAATAGCCGTGAGTCCGTGAGGTATCGTGTGGAAAACCATTTTCATCAATAAAAACAATAGGCTTACCTTCTTTTTCATACTGTTGTATTTTTTGTTGAAATGCTTGCCGGGCGCTTTCGTCGGCTTTCGGATGACATAGAGTTTTTTTTATAGGTCAATCCCAGCTTTTTAAGAGCTTGCCAAATGGCCTTCTGACAAACGCCAAAACGCTCTGCACGTTCTTTTTGGTAAGCATCTGGATATTGTTCAACATCTTTTATCAACTCAGATTTATCGATCTTTCGCTGACGCGTGGTCGATGCTTTTGACTCTATTTGATTAATCCAACGCGATACAGAGGCAGGGCCAACCCGAAATTGCTTCGCTGTTTCTCGGATACTCAACCCTTCTTCTTCACGTGTAGATATCACTTTACGTCTAAAATCAATTGAATAGCTCATTTAAATAATGTAATCAAAATTAAGTCGTTTAGCTATAACGGCTGACGCCAATGGTGCTGCAGGAGTCATGTGTTGCTTAACCAGACGCTGATAACGCCGGTTAAGGCGGGCATCAATCCCGCCGATGGATAAGTTGAGATCATGCAGCAACGTAATAGCAGATATTGCAAAAGATGTGTAGATACCTATGAACGCTTAGGCGGGTTCACCTACCGCGTTACCACCCAACGCGCGGTTTATCTCCTGAACTTCGCTGCCCTGTTTGTTATGCAGGTAGACTTCAAGCTGATTAAACGCGATATCAATATTATTTTCCCGGCACAGCCTGTCGATACTGCGGTTTAACTCATCTACTGTATAGCTGCGATCGCGCAGCTCCCGTACGTAAAGCCGCAGTTCGTGATCCAGCGAACTGGCACCAAACACCAAGAAAAACACCTGCGGCTCAGGATCGGTCATCACGCTGCTGTTCTCATGTGCCGCCTGCAACAGCACCGCTTTTACCTTGTCCAGATCGGAGCCGTAGGCCACGCCAATTTTAATCAGCACACGCGTAATGGTGTCCGACAATGACCAGCTGATCAGCCGCTCGGTCACAAAGGCCTTATTGGGAATAATCACTTCTTTGCGATCGAAATCCGTAATGGTGGTGGCGCGAATACGAATTTTGCTTACCGAACCGGAGAAGGTGCCAATGGTGATGGTATCGCCAATGCGTACCGGACGTTCGAACAGAATGATCAGGCCGGAAATAAAGTTAGCGAAAATTTCCTGCAAACCAAATCCTAACCCCACCAACAACGCGGTAACCAGCCACTGCAACTTGTCCCATGACACCCCGATAGAACTGAGCGAGGTGGTGGTGCCCACCACCATGATCAGGTAGCTCAACATGGCGGTAATGGCGTAAGAGGTGCCCTGACGCAACTGCAAACGCGACAATACCAGCACTTCCAGCAAGCCTGGCAAGTTGCGCATTAACACATAGGCCACCACCGCGACGATGATCGACAGCATCAGATTGCCCAGCGTCACCGCCTGCAATACGGCATTGCCCGCCACGGTCGCGTTGTAATGCCACAGCGTAATGCTGTCTAGGTAGGACATCACCGTGACAAAATCGGACCAAATCCAGTAGAGCACGCCGGAGAAAATCAGCAGCAACACCATCGTGGTCAAACGCAACGATTGCTGACCAATCTGATCCAGCGCCAACGGCGGTTCCGGTGCCGGTTCGCTGCCCTCACCCCCTTCTTTATTCAGGTTCTGACGACGCGCCACTGCACGACGGTATGCCAATCGACGCGCCGCAACGCTCAAACCACGGATAGTGGTCAGATAAACCAGGTTCCACACCTGTAACAAATACAGGCTTTCCACCCAACGCCCCAGCAGTCGCAGCGTGGTATAGAAGTAGCCGCACACCATCAATCCCAGTAAGACCAACGGAAGGATCGCCATCACGGTAATCACGATCAACCTGATGGTGTGTGTCTCTTTTTCCCGCCAGCTGTCACGACAGAGCGGGAACACCAGAATGCCCAACAGGATCAGGTTGCAGAAAATCACAATCTGCCCGATCACGTCATCCACCAGATAGAGCGGTGCTTTCTCGCCGATAACCGACCAGAAGATCAACGGCAGCAGCGCGCCACCCAATCGCAGCGCCTGACGGCGGTAGTGGGCTGCCAGTGAAACGCTAAAATTGAAGTGCCGCTCACCGATACCGCCGGGTTTCATCGCCCGATAGAGCAAACCGAACACCAGCCACAGCAGCGCAAACTGCTGACTCATGCCCCACACGGCATCCCCGACGGCGTTTTCGGCATAGTGAAAGCACAGAGCAAACGCGATGATCAGCATAATCCCCGGCAGCACCATCACGGTTTCCAATAACAAGGCTTGCGGCGTGTGGCGCTGCGAATCCCGTTTTAGCTGCCCGACATCATTCGACAAGCGCTCGATATAACCGGCGATAAGACGCCGCCGCCAATAGATCAGCCCGCTCACCAGCAGCATCGGTACAATAAAAATTAGCGCCCGTAACCCTCCCTGACGCCAGTCATCCCACTGGAAAGCCAGATTGGAATGACGCACTTGTTGTTTTAATCCCCCGGGCAACTCTTTCAGCCAGGCCCAATCCATCGGTTTATTACTGCTGACCCAGAAAATTTGCTGCGTCAGCGTATGCTGCAATGACGCCGTGACGCTGACCAACTGCTGACGGTTGATTTGCAGGTTAATAGCCAGCATCAGTTGGTTGCCCAGTTGCTTATTAAGCTGGTCGAGCAGTTCACGCCGCGTATCAAGGATCTGGTCCAGCGCATCGTGCACTTCGTCATCCAGTGCAACGCCTTTGTTGGCCGCCATCAATTTGCTGATGTATTCGTCACCACGAAACAGCACATCACGCTGCTGATTGATCTCAAACTGCTCCAGACGAAGATCGGCAATTTGCGTGCTCATGTCGTTCATGGACGAGGCAGAAGGCAGGTTAAGTTGCTGCTGATACAAGATGCGCGACAGCAACAAACTGCCCTTTAGCACGGTGACCTGCTCTTTAAGGTTACGTTCGGATTGCAGGGTGCGATCGAGCCAGTTCTTCACCTGAATGCTTTCCTGTATCAGAGTATTGCTCGACTGCGTCGCCGCAACCAGACGCTGGCTGAGTTGGTGGTTGGTTTCCATCTCCGCCTTCACCAGCGGGTTGTCCTGGATGCGCTGCGTGTCTTCCGAGGTTTGCGCCTCTTTGGCGGTTTTCTCCGACAGCGTTAGCCGTTTGCCGTTGAGTACCCCTTGCAACGCCTGCACCATTTTCTCTAACTGATTAATCTGGGTAGAGGCATAGTCGCGCTGCTTCTGTAGCAAATCTTGCAGCATGGTGTTCACTTCTAGGCTTTTACGCTGTTGCTCCATTTGCACCCCCACCAAGGCCTGCTCAGTTTGCAGCAGCGCTTGCTGGCTGGCGCGCAGCGTATTCTGACTGGCTTCCACACCGTTGAGCTGGTTGCGAATCTGCTGACTGCGCTGCGACAACGCGGTTAATGCGCTTTGTACACGTTCCGGCTGGGTTTGCAGAGAGATCAGCTGACTGTTGTAAGTCGAGAGGTTTTCCTGCGCCGACTGTAAGTTATCCAGCGATTCATTGAGACGGGTTTCCAATTGGCACAACGAGAGCGCCTCAAGCGACGCAGTGGCAACATCATTATTGCTTAACGTAGCCAGATCGTCTGCCGCCTGACGCAGTTTGACGGGCGCTTGCGTCGCCTGTTGCTTTAGCTGTGTGGTCTCCTGGCGTACCCGATCAATGGCATCCAGAGACTCAAGCGTGTGCGTGAGATCCTGCTGCGTCACCTTATCGGCTTCCGTCAGGCTTTTCTGCTTGCCGAGCGCGTCCAGCCGTCCCTGAATCTCACTGCGCGTGGGAATGTCATTACTGGTCGCAGCCTGTGCAACAGTAGAAAATCCAATGGAAAATAGCACTAAAAGGGCAACGCAGCGGGAAACAATCGATAGAATACGCGGGAAATCAAGGCCGCGAGAGAGGGACTTGCAGTACATGATACGTCGTCAGGCATAAAAAGAGTGGCGAAGAATATCACGGTTCTGCACGCTAACGCACGGAGCAAACCTGACGAAAAAGTAACGATTCATTATAACGGACAGTGTGTTATAACAGATTGAATCTTACTCGGCGTTTTCTTGTACAGGCGTGACGAGCGGCAGTCTGAGTGCCGGGCTGGAACGCAGCATATCAATAAAGCTGTCTACTAGGGTTGGCGCCTCCTGATGGATATCAAAGCTTTCAGGCAGAAACAGCCAGTTCTCCAGGATACCGGAGAAATAGGCGCGCAACGTCACGGCGGCACGACGCAAATGCAGATCGGACGGCAGAAAACCCAGTTGAATACTGTGATTGAGGCTATCCTCAATCTGTTCATAGCAGGAGAAATAGAGCGCCTTGCGTGAGTTATACGACGGTAACATTTCACCGACAAACTCACACTTATGGAAATTGATCTCCATTATCGAGCGCCACTGGGTGTCGGTCGTCGTCAAACACAGCATATAGATCAGTAGCTCACGCATCACATGCAGTGGATTATCAGGGAATTTTGCCTGATACTCAGATTCGAAATCGTTGATTTTCGTCTCTGACAACGTCCAGATTGCATCAAACAACTCAGCCTTGTTTTTGAAGTGCCAATAAATCGCGCCGCGCGTGACGCCTGCGGCGGCAGCGATACCCGCCAGCGACGTGGAGGAGACGCCGAACTCGGAGAAGAGGCGTAAGGCCGTATCAATAATGTGTTGTCGTGTTTCTTGGGCCTGCTGTTTGGTTTTTCGTGCCATGGCGCTGTTTTTTAAAGCAATGGGTTTTAGGGCTTGTGATCCATTGGTCAAATTCAAATCGGACACTTGAGGTTTATTTATGAACAAAAACAGAAGGTTTATGCCTCTGGTGGCAGTCCTGATGCTTTCTGGCGGCTTAACGCTCACCGGGTGTGATAATAAAAATGAAGGTCAGCAGCAAGGCGGCCAGCAAGCGCCTGAAGTCGGCATTGTGACCCTCAAAACACAACCGCTGAACGTGATTACCGAACTTCCAGGGCGCACTAACGCATTCCGCATTGCCGAGGTTCGGCCTCAGGTGAGCGGCATTATTCAGAAGCGTCACTTCGTCGAAGGGAGCGACGTGAAAGCGGGCACCTCTCTGTACCAGATTGACCCGGCAACCTATCAGGCGGCTTACAACAGCGCGAAAGGCTCGCTGGCGCAAGCACAGGCTCAGGCAGAAATCGCTCGCTTGACGGTGAACCGTTACAAACCGCTGGTTGGTACCAATTATGTCAGCAAGCAGGATTACGATCAGGCATTGGCAACACAGCGCCAGACAGAAGCCAGCGTACAAGCGGCACAAGCCTCTGTGGATTCTGCGCTGATCAACCTGAACTACACCAAAGTGCTCTCCCCGATTTCAGGCCGTGTCGGTAAATCGACGGTCACCGAAGGGGCATTGGTGGCTTCCGGTCAGGCGACAGCGTTGACCAGCGTTCAGCAACTCGACCCGATCTATGTGGATGTGACGCAATCCAGTAATGACTATTTGCGACTGAAGCGTGAGCTGGAACAAGGCACGTTGAAACAAGCCGGTGGCAAAGCTACCGTGCGTTTGTTGCTGGATAACGGCACTGAGTATGCACAAAACGGTACGCTGGAATTTTCTGATGTCAGGGTAGACGAAACCACGGGGTCTATCACCCTGCGCGCTATCTTCCCGAACCCACAACATGATTTGCTGCCCGGCATGTTTGTACGTGCACGCCTTGATTCAGGTGTGAACAATGACGCGCTGCTGGTGCCGCAACAAGGCGTGACGCGCAATCCGCGCGGTGAAGCCACCGCCATGGTTGTTGGTGAAGGTGACAAGGTTGAAACACGCACGCTCACGACAGCCCAAGCTATCGGCAGCAACTGGCTGGTGACCTCCGGCCTTAAAGCAGGCGATCGTCTTATCGTAACTGGGTTGCAGAAAATCAGACCGGGCGTGCCCGTCAGAGCAAAAGAGACGGCACCTGGGAATGGTGAAGAAAAACCTGCTCAGTCTGAACCCGCGAAGTCTTAACAGGAGCCTGTAATTCATGGCTAAGTTTTTTATTGATCGTCCCATCTTTGCATGGGTACTCGCCATTATGGTGATGCTGGCGGGGGCGTTGGCAATTATCAAGTTGCCTATCGCCCAATATCCGACCATTGCCCCACCAGCCATTGAAATAACGGCGAACTACCCGGGCGCGAATGCTTCTACACTGCAAGACTCCGTGACGCAGGTTATCGAACAGAACATGAACGGTATCGATAACCTGCTCTACATGGCTTCCAGCAGTGATTCATCGGGTACAGTTCAGATTACGCTGACGTTTGACTCGAAAGCGGATCCGGACATTGCTCAGGTTCAGGTACAGAACAAACTGCAACTGGCGATGCCATTGTTGCCGCAGGAAGTGCAGCAACAGGGCGTAAGCGTACAGAAATCGAGCAGCAGCTTCCTGATGGTAGCCGGCTTTATTTCTGAAGACGGTTCACTGACGCAGCAGGATATCGCTGACTATGTGGCGGCTAATATCAAAGATCCGCTCAGCCGTACCAACGGTGTCGGTGACGTGCAGTTGTTTGGTGCCCAATACGCGATGCGTATCTGGTTGGATCCGAACAAGCTCAACAGCTTCCAGATGACCACGGGTGATGTGGTAGCTGCCATCAAAGTGCAGAACAACCAGATTGCCTCCGGACAATTGGGTGGTACACCGCCGCTGCCGGGGCAGAAGCTTAATGCTTCTATCATTGCCCAGACACGACTGAAATCTGCCGATGAGTTCTCCAACATTCTGCTGCGCGTCAACGCTGACGGTTCGCAGGTGCGCCTGCGTGATGTCGCTCGCGTAGAGTTGGGTGGTGAAGATTACAGCGTTATCGCGCGTTACAACGGCCAGGCAGCCGCAGGGGTCGGTATCAAACTGGCAACCGGTGCCAATGCGCTGGATACGGCCTCCGCCGTTAAAGCCGAGTTGGGTAAGTTACAGCAGTTCTTCCCGGCTGGATTGAAAGTGGTTTATC
The DNA here is from genome assembly GCF_050472005.1 of Symbiopectobacterium sp. RP. Lineage (NCBI taxonomy): Bacteria > Pseudomonadati > Pseudomonadota > Gammaproteobacteria > Enterobacterales > Enterobacteriaceae > Symbiopectobacterium > Symbiopectobacterium sp. RP. The sequence goes on from NZ_JBGOGS010000002.1 coordinate 1,208,866, forward strand.
CCTACGACACCACGCCGTTCGTTAAGATCTCGATTAACGAAGTGGTAAAAACGCTGGCGGAAGCCATCGTGTTGGTGTTCCTGGTGATGTACCTGTTCCTGCAAAACTTCCGTGCCACGCTGATCCCGACGATCGCGGTGCCGGTGGTGTTGTTAGGCACCTTTGCCATACTTTCTGCCTTCGGTTACTCGATTAACACCTTAACCATGTTCGCCATGGTGCTGGCCATCGGCCTGTTGGTGGATGACGCCATCGTAGTGGTGGAGAACGTCGAGCGCGTAATGATGGAAGAAGGGCTACCGCCCAAGGAAGCCACCAAGAAATTGATGTCGCAGATTCAGAGCACGCTGGTCGGTATTGCGCTGGTACTGTCTGCGGTATTTATTCCGATGGCGTTCACGGGCGGTTCTACCGGTGCCATTTACCGTCAGTTCTCCATCACCATTGTGTCCGCGATGGTGCTGTCTGTACTGGTAGCGTTGATTCTGACACCGGCGCTTTGTGCCACGCTTCTCAAACCCATCGCGAAGGGCGACCATCACGAGAAAACGGGTTTCTTCGGTTGGTTCAACAAGCTGTTTGAAAAGAGCACCACCCATTACACCGATAGCGTTGCCAATATTTTGCGCAGTACCGGCCGTTATCTGGTGGTCTACCTGCTGATTGTGGTTGTCCTCGCAGTGCTTTTCATGCGTCTGCCAAGCTCCTTCCTGCCGGAAGAAGACCAGGGCGTACTCTTGACTATGGTGCAACTGCCCGCTGGTGCAACCCAAGAGAGCACCGAGCGCGTGCTTGAGCGTGTGACCAAGCACTACCTGGAGAATGAGAAAGACAACGTTAATTCAGTGTTTACCGTTAACGGTTTCGGTTTCTCCGGTCGTGGGCAGAGCGCCGGCCTAGTCTTCGCCAGTCTGAAAGACTGGGGCGAACGTCCCGGAGCTGCAAACAAGGTTGGTGCCATTGCCGGTCGGGCTAATGCTGCCTTCTCGCAAATCAAGGAAGCGATCGTTATCGCCTTTAACGTCCCCGCCATCGTTGAGCAGGGTACCGCAACCGGTTTTGACTTCCAGTTGCTGGATCAGGCTAACCTGGGGCACGAGAAGCTGACCGCGGCGCGTAACCAACTGCTGGGGATGGTCGCACAGCGTCCTGATACCGTGGTCGGCGTACGTCCAAACGGCATGGAAGATACCCCGCAGTTCCGTATCGATATCGACCAGGAAAAGGCTCAGGCGCTGGGTGTATCCCTGTCGGATATTAACGCCACGCTGGCAACCGCGCTGGGCGGCAGCTACGTCAATGACTTTATTGACCGTGGGCGTGTGAAGAAAGTGTATGTGCAGACTGATGCGCCGTTCCGTATGCTACCAAGCGATATTGAGCGCTGGTATGTTCGTGCCAGCAACAACCAGATGGTGCCGCTCTCTTCCTTCTCACAAAGCCACTGGACGCACGGTTCACCACGTCTGGAACGCTATAACGGGCAACCGTCCATGCAGATTCAGGGGGAAGCAACCCCGGGTAAGAGTACCGGTGAAGCGATGGCCCTGATGGAAGAGTTCGCCAAACAGTTGCCGGAAGGTATTGGTTACGACTGGACCGGGATGTCTTATCAGGAACGTCTGTCAGGTAACCAAGCACCAGCCCTGTATGCCATTTCGCTGATTGTTGTGTTCCTGTGTCTGGCTGCACTGTACGAGAGTTGGTCTATCCCCTTCTCCGTCATGCTGGTGGTGCCGCTCGGGATCATTGGTGCGCTGCTGGCCGCCACCATGCGTGGATTGGAGAACGACGTCTACTTCAAGGTAGGACTATTGACCACCATTGGTCTATCGGCGAAGAACGCTATTCTTATCGTTGAATTCTCCAAAGACCTCATGGAGAAAGAAGGCAAAGGCCTAGTGGAGGCGACGCTTGATGCAGTACGTATGCGTCTGCGCCCCATCCTGATGACCTCGTTAGCCTTTATCCTCGGAGTAGTGCCGTTGGTAATCAGTTCCGGTGCAGGTTCCGGCGCACAGAACGCTGTAGGTACTGGCGTAATGGGCGGGATGATTACCGCAACGGTGCTGGCGATCTTCTTTGTTCCTGTCTTCTTTGTGGTGGTACTCCGCCGCTTTAGCAAGAAAAATGAAGATTATTGAACACAGCCATATCGTTGAAAAACCGTAACTGAGTTATTCCCCAAAGGCCGCGAAAGCGGCCTTTATATCTTAATGGAATCAATTATTTATTTTTTAATTCATGAGGTTAGCTGCAATACAAATCCTGTAACCCCCCGGTAAATCCCGATATTTTGGTCAAAATGTGGATCACGCACTAGGTAATTTTCTCGTTACGAAACGACGAGTCAACAGGAAGTGAAGGTGTCTCAGAAGAGTAATTATCCAGCGTTTATACAAAGAGAAGCTACACCAAGAATTGTGGGTGCAATTTATTTAGAGACTCTCCAATGGATTTAGTTTTACTGCATCGTTCAGATAGTCCGGCGCAAAGTGTGCGTAGACCATCGTTTGTAAAATGGTGGAATGCCCAAGGATTTTTTGCAGTGAAATGATATTGCCCCCGTTGATCATAAAATGGCTGGCGAACGTGTGCCGCATGACGTGGGTAGCCTGACCGTTTGGCAGGTCAGGGACGAGCGCTTTAAGTGTTTTGCGAACGTTATCGTAATCAGCATCCGGGAACAGCTCGCGTCCGTCGCTACCACCTGTAATTTCTTTATACAGTGCTTCAGAAATAGGTACTGTCCTGTCCTTCCCATTTTTAGTATTCACGAACGTACACTTGAAAGGGATAACGGCATCCCGCATGAGCGTTGCTGCTTCACTCCAGCGCGCCCCGGTGGCGAGGCAAAGACGGGCGACCTTGAGATCGTCAGCCTGTAGAGCTGATAAAAATGCAATGATTTGCGGTTGCGTCAGGTACGCCATTTCGCGTGCGCTGCGTTTTATTCGTGTCAGCCCGGTTAGGGGGTGCTCGTTGTGGTAAAGCGCGGCTTCAATGAGCACGGTGAACACGCCGCTTAACATTGTCTGGTCTTTGTTAATGGTTTCGGGCTTAACCCCTGCGTCGAGTCTTAATGCGCGATACTTTGCAACGCTGCTACGGTTGACCTGATCGGCGCGTGGTTGCCCCATTCTTTCGGCAATATTCATCAACTTTTTGTAAATTGCGACCCCGTCTTTCAGTGTTCTGCCGTGGTGCGCGTACCACAGCTCGATAAGATCGGTTAAGGGACGTCGGTCGGCAGGTCTCTCTATCCAGTCCTTGTTGTGCTGAGTCGCAACTATCCAGCGTTCATATTGCTGCGCCTCAGATTTAGTCGGGAAGGTTTTTCGGATGCGTTTACCGTCCCGTCCCTGCGGACGAACGTCAACCCGATACCGTCCTGTATCCAGCTTAGTTACCGTCATTCCATAAATTCCGCTCGTAGCAAATCCCGCCCGTACTCCACTTTTCCATAATGTTTAATGCGGTCAGCCAACCTTCTGGCCTTTTTGGTGACTCAATGTGATGTCTTGCCCATCAGGGGAGAGAGTTGGGGAGATTTGTCCCGCTGCTTCTGATGTTTTGCCCGTCACTAACCATAGCGCGTATTTTTCGAATCTTGGATGTTGTGTGATCTTTATCAAAACCTCACTACCAACCCCGTCTCGTCTACCTGTCTCATAAAATTTTTGTGTAACTACAGGAACTCCGGTTAATTCAAAGAATTGCTGGCGAGTTAACCCTTCCGCATCTCTGATCTCACGTAGTTTTTTACCTATATCTGTTGACAGGGTTGCATTCATAACCATAGAATCCTTACCAGGGATGCATATGCACCCCTTGTAATACGACAAAATCCGGTTAAATCCGGCGTGATCTCAGAGGATAAGCCATGACAACGAAAAAACCAAAGCCTGCGCTGGTGAAAATGCCAGATTGCCCTGTCGTTTTTTGTTTGCCGTACCCAAAACTGACGCTTTCCGCCTATGCAGGGATCACCGGCCAGACTGTGCGCACAATCCAGCAGCAGGCGAATGAAGGAAAGTTGGTACTGACAAAGAACAAGCCAGGGCGGGAACGTCAGATAAACATGGTTTACGAGTTCCTAGAGGCATACGCGGAAGCGCAGGAAGCGCTAATGATGAGGACCTGAATAAAATGGTTCACATCACGCCCTGTTGCGAAACAGAGTTTCGAAAAGCCGCCCATCGTCGCAGCAATTTTGAAGTCATGATGCGGGAGGCCGCCGCCAATGAGTGATTTTATCCTCGTGCTACTCAGCCTGATCCCTATTGGCTTCATGCTCTATGTGTTCTTCGATAGAGAGATAGACAGGATCCGGCAGAAACGTGCCGAAGCCATGCGCAGAGTCTATCTGGCCCGCAAGGCAGCCGTTGAACGCCAGACACACCAACGTTTGTAAGGGGAAAAGACCATGCAGCCGGCCTACGCCACATTGATAAACGAACTCGTGCAGGAGTACCGCACCAAGCTGGCAAACCTCCGCTACGCGACGGCTATTGCGCCCGAACTGCGCCAGTGGTTAACCAACGACTACGCCTACCGGCTGAGTATTGATCTGGAGGACGCATTGGACGATGCCTATGCCGCTGGAGATATCGTCAGTGCCAGACAGATTGATAGCGTTATCCGGCAATTTTACACCGATCAGGAGGCAGCCAGTGCAGCATAAAAACACCAATACTGTGCAAGACCCTTTCGAGGCGAACTCATGGCCGGGCCATGTTGTTACCCGCACAAAGTTCACGCGAGGCGGCGGCATTGTTAGTTGCGAGTGCTGGGATGGGGACAATGTCAGCAGCACTTTTGATGCGGGTCATCATGCCGCCGGGATTATTAAAAGTCTGGGATGCCTTAATGACGACCTGCTTTGTCAGGAAATTCATGCTCATGCTCGGCGACATAAACAGCGGCTTGAAGATCAGCGATGAGCTTTTTTATCTGAGGAATAGTCAGGGCTGTCAATATTTCATCGGCAGGCGGTAACGGTTTTTCACTGGCTTTATAAGAAAAGCGCAGCGCATAAGACTGACCGATGTATTTGGCATCCGCCTCAAAGACAACAAATGACTCAGCAAAACTGAATTTATCTTCGATGTTCATGTGGGTTATCTCTTTTTTGTGGGTGAGGATCATGCCCGGGTTCGGCCAGGGAACTGGTGGGCATGACGAAAGTACCACAAAACCACGTGACGGGAGTGGTGAAACATCCTGGCATCCCTACAGTAAAGGACGGAGGTTATTGATGATGAAACTGCAAGATCCATGCTGGATAGATTACCTGCTACCAGTACTCCCGCTGCTTATTGCACTCCCGCTATACCTCTGCGGGAGAATGATTGATATCAGGGAAAAAAGACAGAATAAAAATAACCCGCTTCGTGCGCGCTACGCGAAAAAATATCAGGCAAGGCATGCACGAAAACACCACGTGAAATAACAGAAAGGTCACGCACGATGGCTATCGATAATTTCGATATGACGGTCAACTTTAACGCCGGTCAGCGCCTGTGCGGTCTGAATAAAATCGCTGAAATTCGCGCCGAAATGCGGGAAATAAACAAAAGAGTACAACAGCGGGATAAAAAAAATCGCCCTGTGCCACACACGATTATGGATAAGGAACTGGCCCGCTTTCTTGCTGACATGCGGGATAAGCATGACAAAAAATACGAACAGAATAATCGGGCACTTTCCGCGCTGTTTTATCTCGCGGGAATAAAAACGGCCCGGCATGGTGTTGACGTAGTGGAAATGACCGACCAGGAAAAAAGGGCGCTGATTATTGCCATGAACCATTTTCGGGTGATGGTGAGCTTATTTCCTGAACGACTGACCTTGCCGGTTTAATTCACGACAGAAATCAATGGCGTAAACCCGCCGGGCGGTTTATTGCCCGAAATCAGGAGAGATGACAATGCGAAAGACTGAAACCCGTACCCCCAGAGCCTTCCTGGACGCCACCGGCGTTAACCTGCTGTTGAACGAGGCCCGGATGGATGAACGCCGGGGGTGTGCCGACGTGTTCGCCGCTCGCCTGGAAAGGCTGGCTCTGCATATCACCGGTAACAGACTGGGCAGTATTGATGCTGCCGAACTGCTGCGAGATGTCGCACAGCGCATCCAGAACGACGCGCAGGAGAGCTGCTGATGCCCGATGCAATGGATGTTATCCAGTGGCACGAGGAAGAAGCGCGTCAGCGCCATATTTGCCGCGCGTTATCCAGACCCAGTGCGGTTTCGCGGGTGCGCTGTGTCCGGTGTGATACACGCATCCCGCCAGCCCGCCGCCGTGCGGTTCAGGGTGTGCAGTACTGCGTGACCTGCCAGGAAACCATTGAGCGTAAACACAGACACGACAGCAGGAGGAAAGCATGAAACCGATCCTGAAATGGGCAGGCGGAAAGTCTCGTCTGATGCCACGCTTAAGGCCTTTGCTGCCAACGGCGGATTGTCTGGTTGAGCCGTTTGTGGGTGGCGCATCGGTCTTTCTCAATACCGATCACCGCCGCTATGTGCTGGCCGATATCAATCCCGACCTGATTAACTTCTACCAGGCGGTGATGGATGCACCTGAAAGCGTTATACGGGCCGCGCTCCCCCTGTTCAGACACAACAATAACCACGAAGACTATTACCGCCTGCGTGCCGACTTCAACCAGTGGCGAGTGTTCGTGGGGATTGAGCGTGCTGCCGTGTTCCTGTACCTGAATCGCCATGGCTACAACGCCCTGTGCCGCTACAACCTGCGTGGCAAATTTAATGTCCCGTATGGTCGTTACAAAAAACCGTATTTCCCTGAAACGGAAATCCACCTGTTCGCCGAAAAGGCGCGCGATACCCATACCCGGTTTGTCTGCCTGCCCTTTGAGGAAACATTGGCGTTTCATGTAGATGAACACTGCGTTGTTTATGCCGATCCGCCTTATTTCCCGCATGAGGACAGAACCGGCTTCACAGGATATTACATCACGCCGTTTCGGGACGACGCGCATCAGGCACTGGCCGATGCCCTGATGGAAGCCAACCGGCGGCACGGTGTGCCCGTTGTGCTCTCCGGCAGCGATACCCCCAGGACCCATGCCGCCTATCGGGGCTTTACGTTTCACTACACGCACGCCCATTACAGCATTGCAGCCAGGGCAGCCAGTCGAGGTAACGCAAATGAAGTGATTGCCACGCTGTCCGCTGCCAGTGCCTACAGACAGGAGGCGGTATGAGCCGGGGTGCCTGGTACAACGAGATTGCCCCCTTCGCCGCACAGTGGCTGAGAAACCTGATTGCCGCCGGGCATATTGCGCCCGGCGATGTTGATGAACGCTCAATTGAGGAGGTGAACCCCGATGACTTGCGAGACTACACCCAGTGCCATTTTTTCGCCGGTATCGGCGTCTGGTCGTATGCCCTGCGAAAAGCAGGATGGCCCGATGACAAACCCGTGTGGACGGGCAGTTGCCCCTGCCAGCCTTTCAGTGCGGCAGGCAAGGGCGGCGGGTTTGATGACAAGCGGCACCTCTGGCCCGCTTTTCACTGGCTCATCAGCCAGTGCCGCCCTGAGTACGTTTTTGGTGAGCAGGTTGCAAGCAGCCATGCAAACCTCTGGTTCGACCTTGTACAGGCTGACCTGGAAGCCCTGGACTACGCCTTCGGGTGTGTGCCGTTTCCGTCTGCGGGCGTCGGTGCCCCGCATATTCGCGACCGGGCGTACTGGGTGGCCTACGCCGACCACACGGGACGGGAAGGATGGCAAGGAATGCCCGAATGTGCCGCTCAATGCATTGCTGGGGCGCGTGGTGTGGCTGACGGGCTGGACACAAATGACGCAGCCTGTCCGACTCACGGCTTCTGGCGAGAGGCTGACTGGCTGCGGTGCCGGGATGAAAAGTGGCGGCCAGTTGAACCCGGCACATTCCCGCTGGTTGATGGGGCTGCCGCCAGAGTGGGACGCCTGCGCGCCTATGGCAATGCCCTCAACGCGCAGGCGGCCACCCTGTTTATCCGTGCCTTTGGCGTAAAACGCTCAGGAATAGTGCTGTGTGAGTAGAGGGTTCGCAACGTCTGGCTAATCCGTGTTGTGTATTCGTTTGTGGGGATGATAGCTGATGATGGTCACGTTTGAGGCTAACGGCAGGAAAATCATGGTGGACAGTGATGCTATCGCTCATGCCTTTCCCTCGATAGTCAGTGAGGGAGAGTGCTTCATTACATTAAAAAATGGCCGACAGTTTCGAGCCAGAAATGTCAGTGAGCAGGATGTTGAGGGCGATCACGGTCTGTGGGTCGCTATGAGAAAGCAGATGTGAGGTTGATGAACGTGAAAAAGCCCTTGTTTTTGTCCGCCCGCCGGCGCTATGCTAGCCCGGCATCGACAGAATTCGATGTCGGGTTTAGCAGCCCGGATACCAAAGCGGACAGCCGCTCTTTCTCTTTGCGGTTTTTTTGCGTCCGTCAATACCACAGTTGCGCCCAGATTATGGTGGGGCGTAACGGGGGAGCGCGTGCGCTCGCCGGGTTCTTTGGTACCGGTCTGCTAACCCTGTTACGTCTCACCGCCCTGTTTAGCAGCGGGGTGGTGAGGTTGAAAAACCTTACCAAAGAGGCCGCCGCTATGGTTGCTACCCCTCCCCCCGCTTTACCTGAAACCCTGTCCCTTGACTGTTACCGCAAGCTGCACCGCGCGCGTGAAACCGCCCGCTGGCTCTCTCTCGATCTGCATACCCGCCCCCCTAATGAACTGACTCAATATTACCTGCCGTTTGTTTTTTCCTGGCTGGCCGATGACCTTGGCGCCATTCATCAAGAGCTGAGCGCGCGTGGCCTGTTTGCGGCCTTCCAGTCACCGCAGGAGGATGGCGATGACCATCAGTGATCCTGCTGCTATCACGTCTACCCCCGCGCCACGCGCGGGGGCCTACCCGTGGAACGACAAGCCCTTACTGCCGATTGATCGCGGTATCCCGACCTATGAGGAGATGCGCCGCGCCGCACGCCGTCAGGAAGACTATCTCCAGGCGAAAAAGCAGGTCGATAGCCAGTTGGAAAGCGTCAGCGCCAGCCTTTACTGGCGCTTTGACCAGCGCGAAAAACAAAAGCGGCTACGGCTGCCTGACGGTCTTTTGATAGGAGAGAGATTGATGAACGTGAAAAAGCCCTTGTTTTTGTCCGCCCGCCGGCGCTATGCTAGCCCGGCATCGACAGAATTCGATGTCGGGTTTAGCAGCCCGGATCTCCAGGCGGACAGCCGCTCTTTCTCTTTGCGGTTTTTTTGCGTCCGTCAATACCACAGTTGCGCCCAGATTATGGTGGGGCGTAACGGGGGAGCGCATGCGCTCGCCGGGTTCTTGGAGACCGGTCTGCTAACCCTGTTACGTCTCACCGCCCTGTTTAGCAGCGGGGGTGTGAGGTTGCAAAACCTTCTCCAGGAGGCCGCTACTATGGCTACTACCCCTACCCCCATTTTACCTGAAACCCTGTCCCTTGACTGTTACCGCAAGCTGCACCGCGCGCGTGAAACCGCCCGCTGGCTCTCTCTCGATCTGCATACCCGCCCCCCTAATGAACTGACTCAATATTACCTGCCGTTTGTTTTTTCCTGGCTGGCCGATGACCTTGGCGCCATTCATCAAGAGCTGAGCGCGCGTGGCCTGTTTGCGGCCTTCCAGTCACCGCAGGAGGATGGCGATGACCATCAGTGATCCTGCTGCTATCACGTCTACCCCCGCGCCACGCGCGGGGGCCTACCCGTGGAACGACAAGCCCTTACTGCCGATTGAACGCGGTATCCCGACCTATGAGGAGATGCGCCGCGCCGCACGCCGTCAGGAAGACTATCTTCAGGCGAAAAAGCAGGTCGATAGCCAGTTGGAAAGCGTCAGCGCCAGCCTTTACTGGCGCTTTGACCAGCGCGAAAAACAAAAGGGCATTGACAGTGCCCGCCGCTGGTTAACCGAGTCCGTGGTTAAGGTGATGTTGCCGCGCATTGCGCGTGTGAACGCCAGCTACCGCCTGGCGGAGATAGCCGATGACGATTTCTGTGCGCTGTTTGGCAAACGCGCAACCCAATCTCCCCAACATAATGGCGTGGTGGCGTTTTTGCGCCTGCGTACCCGGCGTAACCGCCTGCCCGACCTGGACAGCCAGGCGCTCAAATCCCTGGCTGACGACGTGGCCCATGTTGCCGCCACCGAACTGGCACGCCTGACCCACACGCAGGGAGATAACAGCGAGTGGCGTATCGTCCATGACCATTACCACCATCTGGCCCGTATCACCCGCTTGCTGGGTGCACCGCCGCCGCTCTGGGACAAGCTGGAAAAATGTTTCGTTCCCTTTGATGCCCAACCCGCCATCCGGCGAATGAGTGATGCGCGGTGGTGGCTGAACAGCCTGCGTCGTACCGCCAAACGCTGGTGTGAACATCTGGCCATCGCCATGGGGTATGTCCATAAGCATGCCTCCCCGAACGTCAGCACAACCGCCTTGCGTGACTGGCACGAGCAGCGGCGGCGCGCCAACGAGTGGCGCAAAAGCATGGATCTGGAAGATGAGGAGGGCAACCGCATCAACCTGATGGACGGCTATGCTGCCAGTCAGGCCAATCCCGCCATCCGGCGTACTGAACTGATGGTACGCATTCGGGGGTATGAGGATATCGCCAATGCTCAGGGTTATGTTGGCGAATTTGTCACCATTACCGCGCCCTCAAGCCATCACGCCACGCGGGAAAATGGACGGGTTAACCGTAAATGGAACGGGGCCAGCCCGGCAGACACTCAACGTTACCTCAATGGTGTCTGGGCCTGCGCCCGCGCCAAATGCCATCGTCAGGGTTTACGCTTTTTCGGTATGCGCTCTGCCGAGCCACACCATGACGGTACGCCGCATGCCCATTTACTGATATTTGCCCGCCCGGAAGAGATGGGCTGCATCCGTGAGATCCTGCGCGAGTATGCCATGGCGGCAGACAGCGACGAATTACGCAGTGCCGTCGCGGCAAACGCCCGGTTTGACGCAAAAGCTATCGATCCAGAAAAAGGCAGCGCCACCGGTTATGTCGCGAAATACATTTCGAAAAATATTGATGGCTATGCCCTGGACGGTGAAACCGATGACGAAAGCGGCAAGCCGTTAAAGGATCACGCGCAACACGCTACCGCCTGGTCTTCGCTCTGGGGCATTCGCCAGTTTCAGTTTATCGGCAGTGTTCCGGTAACGGTGTGGCGGGAGTTGCGACGGCTGAATGACAGTGAAACCGCCCGCGGCCTGAGTGTGGAGTTTGCCGCCTGTCACGAGGCGGCCAATGCGCCGGACTGGGCGGGGTATGTCAATGCCCAGGGCGGGCCAGTGGTCAAACGTGATGCGTTGGCGGTGCGCACCTGGTATCAGCCGACAGAGATACTGAATCAGTACGGTGAGGAGGTGCTGAATATCCGTGGGCTGTTTGACACAGTGGTGGGCGAGGATTCACCGATCCTGACCCGGTTGAAGCAGTGGAAGATTGTACCGAAGTTGGCCGTTGATGTGAGCAACGCGGACGCGTTGCCTCGGAGTTCTGTCACTAACTGTACGGGGGATCTGGGGCCGCCGACATCCGATTGGCGCAAACCCGCCTCTTTACCGACTTCTGGTCTATCCCTAGGGGAGCAAAGTAATTGACGCGAGATATAGCCAACCGACTTAAAAATGATTACAGCCAATGCCCTGATATGTGGCAAAAAAATACAGCTAATTGTTATCAAAATAATGTCGCTTGACTATATCGATATTGCCAGCGAAGCGAGGCGTTGTTCCGTGAACGCGCGATTGCTGAAGCAAGACGGCGTTACCGTCCGATGCCGATCACTGGCCGCTGCTACAGTTGTGAAGAGAAAACGCCCGGTAATTTTTGCTGTCCGGAATGCCGGTATGATTGGGAGAAGCACCAGTATGCCGGGCGGCAGCGCGGGGACAAGTCCGATAAGGTATCTAAGGTTAGTTATTCTTAAGCCTTTTAATAAGTTCCGCGTGTTTTTCCTGTGTACGCTTCATCGCCTCTTCAAAAGAGATCGCTTTTTTCTCTGGGAGAGTCGTGGTATTCAGCGTTTTTCCAAGGTGGCTAATTTGCTGTCTCCGTTGGTGTTCGCACATGTTGTTTTCCTTCTCTTTGTGTATTTTGTTGCCCAGAAAGACAAGAAATCATACATAAAAAGCACTTTGGCATGATTTTTGCTGAAAGTGACAACAAAGTCAGAAAAGGAAATTGAGTATAACGATATCAATAAAAACAGGTCTTATGTCTGCTTTGGTGCGCGAGCCTTAAAATAGCAATTTTGCAACGCCTACTATAAGGCCCCCTATCGCAATCATCTATCCAGCGAACCACATTAATAACTTGTTTGCTGATGTGGTAATGTCACTTTTCAATGCCATTCGCCCATTAATATCTGCAATTGTCTGGAGTGATTTCGCCACGTCCACCTTGATAGCAGAAACATCATTAGACAGACCGCGGACATCTGTTTTTAGATCAGAAACATCGCGTTTGATGTATTCAACATCACTTTCAAGTTTAGCTACACGAGTCTCTAACATATCATCCCCTCCGCCACCATCGCTACTTTTCAGGCGTTCCTGGTATAGTTTGTGCGCCACCGAAAAACTAGCCAGTTGTGAAACATTCGCATCCATCATTAGATCCTATGCACTATTTTCATTTTTGTTCAGTTTATCAAGCCAGTCCAGCACAGGGTGAATAGCAAAATGGCTGGTGAAACCACAGTTTTTGCAGATAAGGCGATATTGATAGTTAAGCACCGAATCATGAGGGGTGCCGTTGGCATTCAGGGTGATGTAATCCACATAGACAGGTGGATGGCTATCTGTTGATGCGCCTTCAACCCCAGCAGCGATTCGTCCGATCTGAGGTATACTCATCTCTGAACAATGACAGATTGGGCAACGTAACTCAGAAATGCCTCTTTCTGATAAAAAACAGGAAAACAGGTCAGGCGAAATTTTTTCCAGCCTTGAGCGCGTGGAGGGGTGCCCGCCTTCGCCGTCTCCCTGAAGCGTATTGGTTGGCATCAATACCTCGTAAAAATAAAAAAACCTGCGGCTCACTTTATACTGTTTGGCCTGCGCCCGGCAATAGCGATACTTCAAGCGTCGCGCCCGATTGTTTTGGCGGCACGATTTTTTTTACTGCAATTTTTCCCTTTCCGCCCAGTTCGGGCGCGGTCTGGGCTGATGCCGGTTTCGTACCTGCACAAAAATGATGACTTTCAGGTTATTTATTTTTCTTTAGCGGTCTGGCTTTCCAGCGCCTGACCAGCCATTCGAATTCCTGATAAGTGGTGTCCGATTTGATGTATTCCCTGATGACTTTTATCACTTACTGATATGTGAAAACGGACGCCCTTAAAACGATGATGATAACCTGCCTTAAAGAGGCGCGCCTCCCACATTCACGGGCATTTTTTCACTGCACAATAGTGCACAATTTTGCACAATTTTTTTGATGTGATTTTTACCCTTTCCGCCCAGTGCGGGCGCGGGCTGGACTGGGATCGGCCTCTGCACAAAAAACGAAGCGGATGTCGCGCGCAGGTGACGGGGGAGCAGCCCCCGCGAAGGGGGGTAGGCAGGGTGTCGGCTTGATGCATCAACATGCCGCCTGATTTCCGCCGTTCGGTGTGGGCGTCATGCATTTGGCAAGGCCGTGCGCAGACGCACGCCATCGCCTCACTGCGTGGCGCTAAAGCGCGTTGGGGTAGGGGTATTCTGTCGGTGAAATACGGGGACTTCAGCGGGAGGGGGTGCGTGGTGGTGTGAATACGTTTGAAGGAAAAACCGCCGCAAAGCGCGGCGGTGAAGTGGGTTACGCTTCGGCTTTCAGCAAGGCGTAAGGGTTGAAGCGGATCACGTCCATACCCAGCCAGTCATTCACATGCTTCAGCGCTTCCATGACCGGCATCAGTTCGTTGATGGCAAACACCCGTGCCGCTTTCTCAACGTCACCGAATGAGCCGTTGCCCTCCGGCATGGCCCCCATCAGTTGCGGCGGCACACGGTGCGCGGCAAGGATATCGTCACGGGTAACAGACTTGATATTCAGGAATTCATCCTTGGCCGATATCTGACTGAACGGGATGATTTGTACCCCCTTCTCGCCCCCGCCTGGCGCGTGCAATAACAGGTTTTTAAAAGCCCCTTTGCCGCGCGCGTTGGTCAGCGTCTTTTTCACGTTCTCCATGCTCTTGTCATCAACCTGTGATGCACCGATGTAGATGATGCACCCGGCGTGCGATCCGTTGTCGTAGTAGAGTTTGCGGAACATGTCGGCGGAGTGTGACAGGCTGGCCGACAGCATGGCCCCGATGTACTCCGGCATGCCGTAGATTTCCTGATGAATATCCGGGTTGATCACATGGCACACGCTGCCGGTATCAAACGGATGTTCGTCTTTCCACTGGCGGATAAACCAATAGGTTTCCAGGTCGCTACCACGCCGCGTGTACTTGGCCGGAACATGGCGCAATGACAGCACACCGCCGAGCCGGTTTATTCTGCGCTCCAGGTAGCCATTACCAAACACGAACCAGTCGAGCACAAAGGCAGAGAACGCCTGCCGTGATAACAACGGGTGCGGAATAAAACACCCGGTCAGCGCATTGCGTTTGAAATAGAGTGCTGACTGGTGCCATGACGCGCTACCGAAGGAACGCGCCAGCCCATACCAGTCAATCGGTGTCTCGTAGTAGCGCCCGTTATCGGCGCAATACATGTTATCCAGCAGATCATAACTGTCACGCACCGGATAAGGGCCATCGAACGTGAACGCGCTTAAACCGGGTTCGGTTTTCAGTGCGGTAGCCACATCCGGTTGCGTGGCTGTGTGGGAAGTGACGGTGCTGGCCACCCGTGTGTAGCGCTGTTTCTTGCCCATCAGAACTCCATGGCAAAACCGCCGCCGCCGAATTCCTGGCCGAGCGGTTCATTGATGATTGATAGCATGGTTGACCAGGCCAGATCGCCGTGATTTGAACCGCGCGTGCGGTCAGAGTCATAGGTAATGATGCCGCCGGGGGTGGTTATGCGGCGCACGGTGTTAAAGGCTTTGACAAGCGCCTGTTCGCTACGATCATACTCCCACCGTCCCGCGCGGATCACCTGCAACATCTTCAACACCAACGCGCGTTTGGACGACACCGACATCAGGTAACACACCGCCGCCGGAAAGCGTTTTTTCACCAACTGATAAACGGCTTCCCCTATGCCAGTGCCGTCAATCGCGATGTGCTGTACGTTGTATCTGAAGGTCAATGCTTCTATCACTCTGGCCTGTTCTTCAAACTCAAGCCCGCGTATCTGCTGGGTTTCGATGGTACGGAATTTTCCCCCGGCCACCAGGGGTGGCACGGTCACGGTAATGCCGCCGCTGTCACCGTTGCCGCTGCCGCCGTTGGCATCGTAACCAATCCACACCCCGCGATCAGCCATGGGGCGAGACGCAAATGGCTTCCAGTCCGGCCACTCGTCGTAGCCGTCGGCGCCGCAACTGAACAGCAGGTTAAGGTTAAAGGCGCTTTCCCCGTCCCGTACGAACTCACAGCAATACAGATTCTGGTATTCGTCCGGGCTGTTCTCATCCTTGATTTCGTCAGGGTCGGTGTATTCCCAGCCGTGATCGATAGCGTCTTGCAAGGTGACTATCTGACGCCAGGTTTTATCCGGGCACAGCAAGCCGCTGTTAAGCGTTTTCCATGACACATCAAAATCCATCTTCTGCGCCTTGCTGCGCTTTTCATTCCAGCGCGCGCCGGTCCAGAACGGGTAGGCTTCATGGGTTTCACTGGAGGGCGTCGAGAAATAGGTACGGGTCAGCCCTTTCAGGGTGGCCATGGCCCCGGCGACCTTGCGCAGGTTGGCAAAGTGGCTTGTCCAGAAGAATTCATCAAAGAACAGGTTGCCGGTATAGGACTGCGCGGTAGCGGCAGAGGTGCCGAGAAAATGCAACTGAGCGCCATTGCTCAACACAATTTTATCGCCGCCTTTTAATTCAACATCGACCTCTTGCGCCACCTGCTGAATAAAGCCCCGGAACTGGTGCGCCTGGCGGCGCGACGCCGACAAAAAGATTTGATGGCGCTGATAGCCCTGTTTCACATCATCACGCAGTGCTTGCAACAGGGCTTCACGGGCGAAATACCAGGTGGCGCCAATCTGGCGCGATTTCAGGATCATCCGGTTACGGCGTGCCCGCTCTGCGTACCATCCCGTTTGATGCCAGGCCAGAGAGCCCAATATCTTTTCACGTAATGCGGCGATCTGCGCTTCTGAAAAATGGTTCCTGGCCTTGCGCTGGCGCGGTTTCTTGCCGCCTGCGGCTTCCGCGGGCTGTACAGCGCTGAGCTTTTTCAACTGCCTTGTGAGCAGGTCAATTTCCTTAAAATCCCCACCGGTTTTTGCCTGCTTGTCTGTAAGCTGGATAAGGCGTGCGTCAACGGACTGCCGCACGCGCTGAACGGGGGGGGTTTCATCCCATTGGTCGCGCTTCCTCCAGGCATACAGCGTGTTCTGATTGATACCCATCCGGCGCGAGATTTCCGCCGGTGGGTACCCCTGCCAGTAAAGTTGTTTTGCTTTTAGCCTTACAAAAGTGTCCTGGATCATGCGCCTTCCCCCTTTGCCGGGAAGATTACCGCGCGCGCGAACCGTCCTTCGCCCCCTTTTTGTTCTGCGCGCGCGCTGACAACAAAACCGCGTTGAGGCCGCCCGTGACGCTCTGCCATCATGAGGCCACTGACACCACATGACAGGACAAAAAGGCATGAGTGCAACAACCAGACCCCCCCGTAAAACATTCCGGGTCGCTGTCTCCGGCTCCACCGTTGACGGGCGCGAAATCAGCCCCGAACACTTGCGTGACGCCGCCGCCAATTACCGCACGGATGTGTATGGCGCACGCGTCAACGTAGAGCACTACCTTTCAATGCTGCCCAATAGCGACTTTGGCGCGATGGGGGATGTGACCGCGTTAAGCACGGAAGATATTCGCGAAGGGCCGCTTGCCGGGCGCACCGCACTCTATGCGGAGATCGAACCCTCGGCGCGCATGAAGCAACTGACCGATGAAGGCAAGAAGGTGTATTCCAGTATTGAGTTGCACCCGCAGTTTGCGCTCAACGGCAAGGCGTATGTGGTGGGGCTTGCCATGACCGACACCCCGGCCAGCCTTGGCACTGAGCGCCTCAGGTTTGCCGCCCAGCAGCGCGCACACGTTCAGGCATTCAACCAGCAGCAGGGTGAAACGCCGCTGTTTTCTGATGCCCTGGAGGTGGAAATCCTCGAACTTGCGAGCCAACACAGCGATGAGGGGAAACAGTGGTATTCCCGTGTGATGGGGATCATTGGCAAGGGCCGTAAATCTGACAGCGAACAGTTCACCCAGGTACGCGAAGCGGTGGAGAACGTCGCGCAATCCCATGCTGACCTGCTGGATAAATTCTACGACCAGACGGCGCAGCGCCAGCAGGAGAGTCAGGCCATTCAAAAGCTGAATACCGAACTGGCCGCGCTCAGGCAAATGCTGGCGACACAGGATAACAGCTTCACCCAACGCCCAGCGGCCCCCGGCGCAACCAGCGGCGCACAGTTGGCCGATTTTTAAGCCCCGTCAAGCGAGAAAAGCGAACATGGAAAATACCACCCGTAAACTTTACAACGAGTACCTTGCCCGTCAGGCGCAGCTTAACGGTGTGCAGCCCGGTGACATCGCGAAAACGTTTAGCGTTGAGCCGTCGGTGCAGCAGCGTTTTGAACAAGCCGCGATGGAAGGCGACGACTTTCTCAAGCAAATTAACGTGTTTGGGGTGAAGCAACAGGAAGGTCAAAAAATCCTGATCGGCAGCAAGGGGCCGATGGCCAACACCCACAACAGCAGTGACGGCACTTCACGCCGTAACCCGGTTGATAATCATGCCAAAGAGCCGAACAGCTACCATTGCCGTAAGGTCAACTATGACTCAGCCGTCAACTATGCCCAGCTTGATGCCTGGTCACAGCAGCCAAACTTTCAGGCGCTGATCAGTCAGGCCAATGCACGGCAAATCGGCCTTGACCGCATCATGATCGGTTTTAACGGCACCACCTACGCCGAAAAATCTGATCGTGCGTCCCATTCGTTATTGCAGGATTGTGGCATCGGCTGGCTGCAAAAAATCCGCAATGAGGCGAACCACCGTATTATCAAAAATGTCACGCTCACCTCGCGTGATGAGGATAACAGGGTGATCGCCAAAGGCACCTACGGCAACATCGATACCGCCGTTTTTGATGCGAAAAACACCCTGCTTGATCCCTGGCATCGCAAGGCCCCTGATCTGGTCGTCATCATGGCGTCTGATCTGCTGACCGCAAGCAACTTCCCCAAACTCAACGCGCTGAGCCAGAGCAACCCCAACACCGAATTACTGGCCGGTCAGTTGATTGTCAGTCAGGAGCGTGTCGGCGGATTACCGACCTTCCTCGCCCCTTATTTCCCGTCGAATGGGGTGCTAATTACCGCCTTCAAAAACCTGTCGCTTTACTACCAGTTGGGTGGCCTGCGCCGCAGCATGATTGAAGAGCCGCACTACAACCGCATTGCGACCTACCAGTCTTCTAACGATGACTTTGTGGTCGAGGATTACGGCAAGACGGCCTTTATCGACGGTATCCAGTTTGCCAGGGCGAAGGCAGAAGGCGCGGGTGAATAATGCACGGCGGGGAAAACCCCGCCCTGACGGGAGAGCACGTGATGCTGACACCAGCACAGCGACATTTTCAGCAGGTCATGGCCGAACGGCGCGGGCAGGTTGATGAACAATCTGATATCGCGCGCACGGCCCATGAAGAGATCTTGCACCGCCTGCGCCTTGATATGGCGTCACTGAGCCGGGTGCAGTCGGACGTCACCAAAGCCGAAATGAAAAAAGGCCTCTTACCTGCCTATGCGGGCTGGATTGACGGCACGATCGAGGGGGATAGCGGGCGTCAGGATGAAGTGATCGCCACCTTGATGGTCTGGGCCATTGACTGTCAGGACAGCGCGCTGGCGCTGAAGTTGGGGCGCTATGTGGTGAAGCATGGTCTGTCTTTACCTGCCGACCGGTTCCGCCGCGATGCAGTCACCGTATTGGTTGAGGAAATGAGTAACCCGGTGCTGACGCTGGCAACCACCAACGCAGAGGCCGACTTGTCCGCTTATACCGCGACGCTGGATGAAATCGCGGCGATGGTCACCGGAAAAGATATGCCCGATGAAGTGCGCGCCAAGTTGTGCAAAGCCCGTGCGTTCTGCCGTCGTGCAACCCGCGATGCCGAAACCAAAAGCGAAGCGCTGAAGCTGTTCCGTGAGGCTATCAGCCTCAATCCCAACGCCGGGGTGAAAAAAGAGATTGCCGGACTGGCGCGTGAGCTAAAGACGTTGATGCCCGCCAGTGACCAGACGGCAGCCAGTGAAAACACGGCGGCGGCCAGCGCGCCCACTCTGGCGGCCAAACGCACCACGGCGCGTAAAGGCACACGCAAAACGGCAACGGGGAAAACACCCCGGCTACGTAAAACCACCAGACAGATTTGACGACTTCGGCCCCGTCCGACAGGCGGCGCACGCGGTTTTCTGCCCGTTACGGTCTTTTGACCGCGCGCCCACCGCCTGACTTTTGGGAGATGTGATGATGAGCCTGGTAGCAACCAAACGCATTACCCCTGCGGCCAGTGACGTAGCAGACATTGACGAGGGCGAGGCAAGCGTGAGCGGCGGTGATTTCTGGCCGCCTATCCTGTTGCGTGAATTGCGTCTTGCGGTACGTATTACCGGCGGTATTACCACCACGCGCCTGATGCATGTTGCTACAGAAGCGGTGATCCACGTCACCGATCAGCTGGCGGGCTGGCAGCACGCGCAGGAGTCCGCGGGTTATCGCACATTGCAGAACGTGCCTGCGCGTCAAGTCAATAACGAAAACGTGAAGGTATACCGCTACAGGAATGCGGTTTATGCCCTGAGTCGTGCGGCATTGCTGGAGCGTCATCGTGATGTGGATACCACGCCCAAAGGCGACAGGGAAACGGACACCGTTGAGAAGCAGGTTGACGATCTGTGGCGTGATGCGCGCTGGAGCATTGCCGATATTCGCGGCGCTGAGCGGCTTTTTGCGGAGCTTTGCTGATGAGGGTTAACGCGCTGCAAGGCGATACGGTGGATTTGCTCTGTTACCGCCATTACGGCACCTCGCAGGGGATTACCGAGCAGGTGATTGCTGCCAATCCGGGCCTGAGCCGCCAGATTTTTCTTAACGCCGGTCAGGCGGTGGAGTTACCGGACATGACCCGTAAAGCAGAACAGGAAACGGTGCAGTTATGGGACTAAGTGATTTGCAGCGTCTTAATGACTGGGTGACCTTCGCCATGTCAGCCATGGTTACCGGCATCGGCGTGATGACCGTCAGTGAAAAAGTGGCGCTGGCCGGTCTGATCGTTGGCGTGATCACCGCCTGGCGCGCCTGGTTGTTCCGGCGTCGTATCGAGCAGGCACAACGCCGCCGCAATGACTTGATCGAGCAGATATTACGGCAGACTGAACACCGTGCCATGACCGAATCTGAACGCCGCACCGTGGCCATTTTGCATCAGGGAGACGTTGACGATGAAACCCGTTGTTAAACGTTGTTCTATCGCCCTGATCGTTCTGCTTGGTGCCTCTCTCACACCGGGTGCACTGCGCACATCGTCGGAAGCGCAGCAAAAAACCGCCCGTTGGGAAGATTGCCGCCAGTCGGCCTATTACTGCCCGGCAGGTGTGTTGACGGTCGGGATTGGCTCTACCGGCAATGTGCAAAAACACGCGTACAGCAACGAAGAGATTGCACGGCGCTGGGTGAACGATATGCAGCGGGCAGAAAACTGCATCAACAGCAGCTTTGAGGGGCAGTCCATGCCGCAATCCCCCTTTGATGCGATGACCGATGCGGCGTTCAACGTCGGGTGTACCGGCCTGATGTGGTTTACCAACGCGCAGGGCAGCAAGCAGCGCACCACGATTTGGAAACATGCGCAGGCGCATGAGTGGGTCGCTATGTGTGACCGGTTAACGGATTTCGTTAACAGCGCTGGCAAACGCTCCGCCGGGCTGGTGGATCGCCGTACTGACTTTAAAGCCTGGTGCCTGCGCGATGTGAGTACGACGCCATGAGGCTCACTGCGGCGCCTGGTTTGTTGCTGGTATTGGCCGTGGCCGGTTTGCTGTGGCAGACCTACCAGCGCGGGATTGATAGCGCCACCCGTGAGGCGTTCACGACCAGCGCTAACCAGCAACAGGCCGTATTGGCAGAAGTACGGGCACTGAATACCGACACGCAAAAGATGCTGGCCGAAATACGCAGTCGTGACCAGCAACGCCATGCACAGGGGGAACAACGCCGTGAACAGATACGCTCTGATATGCAAGCCGATACGTGCGCTAACACTGTGGTGCCTGTTGCTGTCAGTGACAGCCTGCAACAACGTGCCGCACTCCCCCGCGGGAAGCATCGTGGCGGAGCCGATACCGGAAAGCCTGACCACCCCGACGCCGACACCCGCACTGCGCACGCCAGTGACCTGGGGCGGGATCGCGCTGTGGAGTGATCATCTGCGTGAGGCGCTGGACACCTGCAACGACGATAAAGCCGTCATCGGCGATCTGTATTGGCGCCGGTTGCAACGGATCAATGCTGCTGCGCAAAACGTCCACTAGGAGAACACCATGCTGAAAGTTGATTCCCTGCGCGATGCGCTGACCACGGCTAACACCTGGTGCCGTGCTCACCCGGAAGCCTTTACGGTTTTCGTGGAAGAGGGCGGCATTGAAACCACAGGCGAAACACCGTCATTTGTCTATCGCTATTCACTGGTGCTGTTCGTGATGAACTTCACTGGCGACATTGACGATATCGTTTTGCCGCTGATGGCCTGGCTATGGCAAAACCAGCCTGATTTGCTGCTTAACCCGGAAAAAAACCGCGATGTGAAATTCACCACGCTTATCAACAACGATGACAGCGCCGATGTTCTCTTTGAAATCCCGGTGCGTGAGCGGGTAAACGTGGGGCGCGCCGAGGATGGCAGCGTAAAGGCTGAGCATTTACCGGAACCCCGTCCGAGACGGGCAGGGAGTGAATGGGATGCGGTACTTCAGCCTGTGACCGGGA
The DNA here is from genome assembly GCF_050472005.1 of Symbiopectobacterium sp. RP. Taxonomy (NCBI): domain Bacteria; kingdom Pseudomonadati; phylum Pseudomonadota; class Gammaproteobacteria; order Enterobacterales; family Enterobacteriaceae; genus Symbiopectobacterium; species Symbiopectobacterium sp. RP. The sequence goes on from NZ_JBGOGS010000002.1 coordinate 1,231,089, forward strand.
GCGATCCGGTATGACTGATAACCGCTTTCACGCACTGGATGCCGTCTTTGATGACATTCTCTCCGGGGTGTCTGCCGCTGGCCGTCAAAAAACGGCGCGCCAGATAGGCCAGGTGCTGCGCCGTAGCCAGCAACAACGTATCAAGGCACAGCAAAACCCCGACGGCTCCGCCTACCCGGCTCGCCGCCGCAAGGTATTGCGCGCCCAGCAAGGGATCAGGTTTGTCTGGCAAGGTCAGGTGCGCCACCTGAAAAACTGGCACGGTGCGCGCGGCAAAGATGGCCGTACCCTGACCGGGTTTGATACTGAGCGCAATGCTATTCGCACCTTCTACCGTCGCGACATTGAGCGCTATATCGACATCAATACCCAGGCCGTGCGGCGCGCAACCACCCAAAAAGCCCCCATGTTTCAACGCCTGCGCGGCTATCGCTTTCTGAAGAGGCGTACGGATAGCAAGGGGGTGCGCGTCGGCTTTGAGGGCGTTGCCGCCCGCATTGCGCGCGTGCACCAGTTCGGCCAGCGCGATCAGATTGGCCCCGGCACCTTTGCCAGATACCCGGTGCGTGAATTGCTGGGCCTGTCACCCGCCGACTTACAGGCGATTGAACACGCCGCGATCAACAGCCTGAGGAGTGCTGCCCCATGAGTGCCGAATTGATGCGCCTGCTGGCGAATATTTTACGCGTTGGCGTGGTGGCGGAAGTGAACCCGGACACCTGGCGCGTACGTGTCAAAAGCGGCGAACTGGTTACCGACTGGTTGCGCTGGAATACCCAACGCGCCGGTGCGTTCAGGGTCTGGAACCCGCCTGCGGTGGGGGAACAGGTCTGGTTAGGTTGCCTCGGTGGCAACCCGGAAACCGCTGTCATTATTGGCAGCCTGTACAGCGACGAGCACCCCGCGCCGGGTAGCAGTCTGCAAGAGATTGTCATTACCGCGCCGGACGGTGCCCGTTTTCGCTATGACGCGGCCCCTGGTGCGCTGGAAGCCGTCGGCATGAAAACCGCACGGGTGAGCGCCAAAACCCGTATCACACTGGATACGCCGGAAGTGATTTGCACCAACAGGCTGACGACGGGCTCGCTGGAAGTACAAAAAGGGGGAAAAATGCACGGCAACATTGCACACAGCGGCGGCGCGTTCACCTCCAACGGCGTGCAGATTGACCATCACGGCCATGGCGCAGTGCAGCACGGTGGCAGTTGGACGGAGGGCACCCGATGAGCGCGCGTTATACCGGCATGAACCCCGACGGCGTCGGCGTACTGACGGATACCGATCAGTTATGGCATTCCGTGCGCGACATTCTGACCACACCGCTGGCGTCTCGCGTCATGCGTCGTGAATACGGCAGTCTGGTGCCTGACTTGCTGGATGCGCCGCAAAACGCCGCAACACGCCTGCAATTGATGAGCGCGTGCGTGATTGCCCTGGCGCGCTGGGAGTCGCGGATTGCGCTAAATGCGGTTGATATCCGGTTTTCACCCACAGGGGCAACAGACGTGGCCCTGTCCGGCCTGATCACCGAAAGCCTGCAAACCGTGCGCACCACCATGACACTCCGGGGGGAAGCCAATGGCAACCGTTGACCTGTCGCAACTCCCCCAACCACAGATCATTGAAACGCTGGATTTTGAAGTGATCCTTCAGGAAGTGAAAGCGCTCATGATTGCGGCATTTCCGGTGGAACAGCGCGCCCCGGTGGCGGCCGCGCTTGAACTGGAATCCGAGCCGTTAAACGTGATCGCACAGGTCATTGCCTATCGCGTAATGATGTTGCGCCAGCGGATTAACGACGGCGTCGCCGCGTGCATGCTCAGCCATGCGGTGTCCTCCGATCTGGATAATCTGGCGGTGAATCTTGACACCCGGCGCCTGACCATCACCGAAGCCACCGATACCGCTGATGCGGTGATGGAAAGCGACAGCGCATTCCGTCTGCGCGCGCAGTCTGCCTTTGAAGGGCTAAGTGTGGCGGGCCCGACGGGTGCCTATGAATATTTTGCCAGGAGTGCCAGCGGCCAGGTGGCCGACGCCAAAGCGATCAGCCCGTCACCGGCCACGGTAGTGGTATCCGTTCTCTCGACTGAAGGGGATGGCACCGCTTCACAAACGTTGCTGACGCAGGTCAACGCGGCGCTCTCTGCGGAAGATAAACGCCCGGTGGCTGACCGGCTGACGGTGCAGGGCGCAGAGATCATCAGGTACGCGATAAACGCGCATCTCTACCTTTACCCCGGCCCGGGATCGGAACTCATCACCAGGGCCGCACAGGCGTCATTGCAAGGCTGGATTGGCAGCCAGGGCAAGATTGGGCGTGATGTGGCCCGCTCCGCGATAATGGCCGCCCTGCATGTGCAGGGTGTTCAGCGCGTTGAACTCATTGAACCCGCTCAGGACATGGTGATCGGTGACACTCAGGCAGCGTATTGCACCGGTTTCACCCTGCTGGAAGGGAGCACGGATGAATAACGATCTGTTACCCCCCTCTGCCAGTGCCTTTATGCGCCATGCCGCCGCGGCCAGCCAAATCCTGACAGCGATGGCGGTGGATCTGAATACCCTGTGGGATGCGGAGAAATGCCCGGTAGACCTGCTGCCCTTTCTGGCCTGGGCGCTGTCCGTTGACCGCTGGGATAAACGCTGGTCAGAGCAAACCAGGCGCCAGGTGATTAAATCCGCCTGGTTGATACACCGCCAGAAAGGCACCATTGCCGCGCTACGCCGGGTGGTTGCGCCGTTTGGTTACTTGCTGCGCGTGATCGAATGGTGGCAAACCGGCGGCGTGCCGGGAACCTTTCACCTTGATATCGGTGTGCAGGACAGCGGTATTACTGAAGACACCTTTTTCGAGATTGAGCGGCTGATTGCTGACGCCAAGCCGCTTGGCCGTCACTTGCTGGGGCTCAATATTACGCTGGATACGCAAGGTGCGGCCTGGGTTGCGGCAACCAGCTACAGCGGTGATGAGCTCACCGTATACCCCTATTTCCCTGAAACCATCACCGTGTGTTCACCGGACTGTACCGGTGCAGGCATCCATGTGATTGATACGATGAGCGTAACCGTATGAGTACTAAATATTTTGCCCTGCTAACCCACATTGGCGCGGCCAGGCTGGCAAGCGCGACAGCGCTCGGTTCACGTCTGGATATTACGCATATGGCCGTCGGTGACGGCGGCGGTGTGTTACCGACGCCAAACCCGGCACAGACCAGACTGATTAACGAGACACGTCGCGCGGCCATCAATAGCGTGCGCGTCGATCCCAATAACACCAATCAGATTATTGCCGAGCAGGTGATCCCTGAGAACGAAGGGGGATTCTGGATCCGTGAACTCGGTCTGTTTGATGCTGAAGGTAATTTGATTGCGGTTGCCAACTGCGCTGAAACCTACAAGCCACAATTGCAGGAAGGCAGCGGACGCATTCAGACCGTGCGCATGATTTTGATTGTCTCCAGCGCAGAAACGGTATCTCTCAAGATTGATCCGGCGGTAGTGCTGGCAACGCGTGGTTATGTGGATGAGGCCATCGCCACCCATGAAAAAGGCCGTAAGTATCCCGATGCAACGCTTGAGGTAAAAGGTTTTGTGCAACTGAGCAGTGCGACCAACAGCGCCAGCGAAACGCTGGCCGCCACGCCCAAAGCAGTGAAAGCGGCAAACGATAATGCCAATGGGCGCGTCCCATCCGGGCGCAAGGTGAACGGTAAGGCGCTGAAGGCAGATATTACATTGAGTGCCGGTGATGTTGGTGCGTACACCCGGGCCGAGACGGATACCAGAGTGACCGTCGCCACAACGGCCGCCGCCAATGCCAACAATAACGCCGAGGGCCGTGTACCCGCAGGGCGCAAGGTCAACAGCAAGCCACTAACGGCAGATATCACGCTGGGCCCCGTGGATGTTGGCGCGTTGGCGAAAGACCAGAACGGCGCGGATATCCCGGATAAGGCGCTGTTTCGCCAGAATATTGACCTGGTCAAGCAGACAGGTGGCACAGATGCAAACGCAGGTCGGGTGTTAGTGCTTCCCGCAAATTCCACGGGGGCATTTGGGGTTGGCGGCGCAGCAAACAACCCCGTTTCGCAGCGTGGTGGCTTTTTTGCGTATTCTCCTGAATCCTCCGCGTTGCCTGATATCGGTCTGAATATGAACGGTGTTGGTTATCAGTCTGCATATGATACCAATCGTCGCGGGCAAATATTCCAATCCTTCAACGATGGGGCATTGCGTTATAGGGTTACGACGTCAAATACGGCTGCTGATAATACAACGCCGTGGCGCGTTGCCTTTGATAACATCAATCTCGTACCGACGCGAGACGACCAGACGACGTTATCTCTCACATCGGCGGCGGCCATCCATGCGTGGGCACTGGCAAATACATCCCGTTCATTTCGGAACGATGGCATAAACACCGATGCTTCAACGATTCGCTTTGGTTCAGGGGCGTTTACAAAGGTTAACGGCACTTACTCTATCCTTACGGCAAGTTCATCAGCTTCTACTCCTGGTTTGAAAATTCAGGCGGGTGATGCCGACGGATATGTAAGTTATAACGTCTGGACGGATAAAAACCTTCAAAACCCCCTGTCAGCATCAGAGATTGTCGGCATTCCGCTGCCGTTCCCGGGCGAAGTTCCCCCTTCAGGGTGGCTGAAATGCAACGGCCAGACTTTTGATAGAGCGCAATACCCGGTTTTGGCCTCCCGTTATCCAACCGGATATTTACCAGACCTGCGGGGTGAGTTTATTCGTGGTGTTGATGCCGGACGTGGGGTTGATGGTGGGCGTGCCTTACTCAGTGCGCAGGGGGATGCGATTAGAAACATCACCGGGAAGTTTGCAAATAATGGGTTGGCGTGGGCAGAGGGCACTTCATCGTCGGTGGGGGGAGGCGCATTTACCCGATTAGGGGGCCGTATCCCCTCTAATAATGATTTTGGATCCGTTGGGTGTCAGTATACATTCGATGCTTCAAACGTTGTCCCCACCGCAGCGGAAAACCGTCCGCGCAACATTGCCTTTAACTACATTGTGAGAGCCGCATAATGAGCCACTATTCAACGAATATTGAAACTGCCGAATTAGGCGAAAACGGACTCAGCAAAAAGGCTGGGTGGATAACGGTCTATCATGTCAATCAGGACACGGGTGAATACCAGAGCGCCAGCATGGAATACCTCATGCCCGGTGTAGGCCTTCCCGCCCACAGTTACCCCGATAAGCCAGAGTTACCGCCTGTTGGGCAAGCGCTGCATCGCTCGGCGGATGGAAAGTCGTGGGAGTTTTCACCAGATTATCGCGGACAGACGGTTTACCGCACGGAAACGCGACAGGAGCAGACGGTGACGCAATTCGGCGAACTGCCGGATAATGTCACGCCGCGGAAGCCAGAAAGCGAGTTCGATGCGTGGGACGGTAAAAAGTGGGTGCTTGATAAGGAAGCGCAAGCGGCTGCCGCGCGCAAAGTGGCGAAGCAGGAACTTGCATCCCGCAAAGCGGGCGCGGCGTCACGCATGAATGAACTGACGTACGCCGTCAATCTCGATATCGCCACGGAGGAAGAAAAAGCCGCGCTGACTGAATGGCAAAAATACGCGGTACTGTTGAGTCGTGTTGATGTGAATGCCACGGATATCGAGTGGCCGGAACAGCCACAATAATGGGCGTTATTTCTTTCAGCCCGCCACATTCGGCGGGCTTTGTCTGTCGATCACAGTTATTTTTATCTACGTTGCAGCACAGGGCATGAAGACTGTGTTGACCATCAGAATAATCCTTTCACTGCCTTTACCGCATCATTAGCGCTGCTGCGGGCATTCTCCATCAGGTCGCTGAATGACGAAGATTGCAGCCGCTCGCGCAAATCTTCATCACAGCGCTGAAAGCTCAGCGAAAACGCTATCTTTTTCGCCTTGCCATAGCGATCAGGTTCGGTTCGCGTTGTCTGCATGCCAGTGAGCACATACATGCCGTAAATCTGCCCGGTGCCCTCGATCAGCGGCCAGGGACGGCCGCTGTACGCCTGAGTATTCAGGGCGGTTAATGACAGCTCACCGCCGGTGATTTCCGGGTACAGAACGCCGTCCAGCGTGATGTGATCTTCTCCCGCGCCGATGTACTGCCATTTTGCCGAGCGGTTGATACGCTCATTCTTAACGTGCCGCCATCGCTTCGACTGGCGTAGCTGCTGGTGTGGCAAGGTTTTCAGTTCAAACACAAACAGCCCGTAAACCATCATCATGGTGACTTTCTCCTGTTACTCTGCGTCTCTGAAACTGCCGCGCTTCATCCGGTCAAGGCGCGCCAACTCAGCGTTAAGTTTTTCACTGACAATGCGCCCGATTTCGCGCGCGTCCTCCCGCTCTGCGCCGTGCAGATGGATATGGATTTCAGGCGGAAGCGAGCCTGCTGCGGAAGGCCGCGACGGCGCTCGGTTGGTGGGTGAAACGGGCGGAAGTTCCGCCTGAAACACGGGGTGTGACGCAGCAACGAACACGGGGCGCGCGGTGATTGCCGCGATATCGGCGTCAGGTTGCCTTTCCAGCGTGCTGGGCCTGGCACCGGTTTTTACCGTTGGCAGGCTGGCAAGCCGGGATCCCTGCCACTCCCCCCGCACTGCCCGTGCGCGCGGCAGGTTTTTAAAGACGATATCGCCGGGGCCAATCCGCTTTTTGGTTTCGTCCAGCAGGCCGGCAGTGTTGTCCGCCATTTTTTGTAAGCGGCGCTGGGTGCCTGTCTCGCCGGTTAACAGCGGCGGCGAGGTGATTGTGGGCGGCCTGGTATTCCCGTCCCTGCTCTCGTCAGGTTTGGGCGACCCGCGCCAGCCCTTTTGCACCATTTTTTTCTGCTGTGGATCCCATTCCCACATAACGGGATCTTTCTTCAGGTTTTCCGCCTTGATGCGCGCCGCTTCCAGACCGGACGGGATAAGGTCGAGTTTTTCCAGTACCCAGCCGATCCCCTCCATCAGTTTTTGCAACGGCCACAGCAACACAGTGAGCGCGGCACCTAACACCCGGCCAAAGGTTTCACCGGCTGACGTGCATTTTTCCAATGCCTGACGGCTGCTATCTACGGGCGTGAACAGTTTCACAAACCCGTCCCACACCCGGCCAACCGCATCACCGATTGCGCCGAAAACCCGTGTCAGGGTAAAAAACGCATCCCGGAACGGCGCAAGCTGCTGCAGGATGCCGCTGAACATACCGCTGAAAAAGGCTTTGAGCGGCTCCCAGTTACGCCAGATAAGCGCACCGACACCGACAAACGCGGCACCGATAAGCCCTATCGGGCTTGACAGCGCCGACAATGCCCCCCCCAACAGGGACACCGCACCGGTGATAATGCCCCATATGGCAGGCAAACCGGTGAGCCGCAACACCAGGCCGCCAATGCCTTTACCCAGCGACACCAACGCCGAAAGCGGCGAGGTGAATGCAGAAAACAGCATGCCGCGCACGGGTGTCAGCAGCGCAGAAAACCGGGAAAAGCCCCCCGCCACGCCACCCAGCGTTTGAAACATCGTGATCGCGCCGCCAACGCCGCGCCCGCCGGTCAATAACGTAAAACCTGATTGCAGTTTTGCCAGCGGGCCCAGCAATAAACCCGCCGCCAGCGAAGTGGCCCCCATCGCCGCCGTCAGGGTTAAGGCACTGCCGCCCATAAGCAGTAAGGTTTGGGTGAGTTGGGGGTTATCTTTACCCCATAGCATCATGCGGTTAATAACATTGCTCAGACCCTGGGTGAGTTGTCGCAGTGGCCCATCTGCGGTTTCTGCTATCTGGATGCGAAACCCTTCCCAGGCGCTATCTAACGCTTTCAGATCGCCGCCCAGGTTATCGGCCATCACCCTGGCGGTTTTTTGTGCTTCACCGCGGGCGTTTTTTAACGCCCCGGCCAATTTACCGAGTGCGCCACTGCCCGCAGCCTGAACTAACGTTTGCAGACCAACAAAGGCTTCTTCACCGGCAATATCTTTAAAAAAGGAAACCTGAGCGGTATTGCCATATTTTTTGGTGGCTTTATACAAATCAAGCAATACATCCTGCATTGGACGCATTTTGCCTTTTGCATCAGATACAGCTACCCCAAGTTGCCTTAATGCATCCGCCGCCGCTTTAGGGGGTGAGGCTAACCGTGACAGGCTGGCACGCATCGCCGTACCGGCATCACTGCCGCGAATGCCGTTATTCGCCAACATACCGGCCATCGCTGCCGCATCCTCAAGACTAATCCCCAATTTGGAGGCAACGGGGCCAGCATATTTCATGGTGTCGCCGAGGTTGCGCAAATCGGTATTGGTACGGGTAAAGGCGGCCGTTAACGTGTCACTGACGCGATCCATGTCGCGCGCGTCAAGATTAAATTGGGAAAGGATGTTAGATCCGATATTAGCGGATTCGCCTAGATCCATGCCGCCGGCCCGCGCCATATTGAGCACGCCAGGCAGGGCCGCCTGGATCGCCTGCGGGGTAAAACCAGCCATGGCGAGGAACGCCTGCCCGCTGGCCGCGTCGCGGGTGGTAAAGGCGGTTTCCGCACCGAGTTTTTTCGCCTGCGCCCGCAAGGCTGACATGTGCTGATCGTTCTTATCCAGCCGTGTGAGCGCCTGAACGCGTGACATTTCCTCATCAAAGCCCACCGCAGGCGCCAGGAACCGCCCGCCCATATAACCGCCCGCCGTTGCCCCCGCTACCGCCATGATGCCGCCATTACGCCTCTTTTGGGCGGTCTGCTGCATACGGTCATAACGCGCACGCGCCTGCGTAACCGCGGCCAGTTGTCGCCGCTCCCGCTCTAATGTCTGGTTGTATTGTCCAGTGCGCCGGATGGCGCTTTGAATGGTGGCCGTGCTTCCTGTCAGCGATACACCGTGACCGCGCAACGCCTGTGCGCTGGCGCGCAGTTTGCCAATTTCCGCATCGCGCGTCGCGTTAAGGCGTTTCATTTTGGCCGCCAGGGCGGCCATGTGTTCGCGCTGTTTGTCCGTCAGCACAGTGCCATTGCGCTGGGCCTTGTTGAGCCCGTCCAGAGAACGGCCCGCCTCGTCAATCTGACGCGAGGTTTTTTGCACGCTATCGCGCAGGCGGTTAAAGGTTTTTGACTGCCTGTCCAGATCGTTAATCGCGGCCTGGGTTTTTTTGAGGGATTCAGTCAGACCGCCCGCGCTTTGGCGGGCGGCATTGACCGGGCGGGTCAGGCGGTCTATCGCGCTGAACGCAACGCGGATATCAAGGCTTTTCATCGTCACGGGCTCCACTGCGGACAGCCGCCCGTTCACGCCAGGCTATCACCTCGCCCAGATCCATGCTGAAGAGCTCAGAGGGCGGCCAGTTAAAAACAACGGCAATATCGGCGACCAGATCGTCGATCTGGTCAAACAGCAACAGCGTTATGCTGTCTCCGTCTCCGCTTCGTTCGCTTCGCCAGGCTCCACAGGTGCCAAAAAAGGCGTCAACGCCTCCGCCAGTCGGACAAAATCACGGGTATCCATGGCGTTGATTTCCGCCAGCTTCAGCCTGGGAGACGTCACGCGGGTTAGCAGCGTGGTAACGGAATCGGTATCCATATTCATCACGTTAACCAGACGCAAACCACGCAGTGAACCGGCCTGTTTGATCTCGTCGGTAATAGCGACGCGGGTGATTTTATCGGCATCCCGTACAATCGGGGTGAGCAGCGTTACGGCGTTATCGTTTTTCTTACTCATCGTTCTGTTCTCCAGGCGGCCAGAGTGACCGCCATCAGTGCGGTTAATCAACTACCGAGGCCCAGCGCAGAGATAATGCGATCCGGGTAGATGTTTTTGCCGTCTTTCCTGTAGATAAAGTTCAGCAAATCCATTTCGATAATCGGTTGATTGTCAATCGACAACTTGTAGTAGGTGTTCTTCAGCGCATAGGTGACAGAGGTGTCATCGCCCTGTCTGGTTTCGCCATTGTCAATTTCAGTCACACGCCCGCGCATTTCCACTTCAACAAGCAGGCTTTCGCCGTCGGTGTAATATTCACCGGCAAAGCGCAAGCGGGTTTCATCAATCCCGCCGCCGTATTCCTGCAACAGTTTCTTGACCATGCCACCGACCACCATTGACGCATCCAGGGCGCCAGCATCCAGACCGAGATCGACAGCCACCGATCCCATCATGCCGCCGCCCTGAAAATCTTCGGTCTTGCGGGTCAGTTTGGGCAGCGTGACAGAAGTCACTTTACCGAGTTGTTTATCGCCATTCACAAAGGCGGTGAACAGGCGCAATTTATGCGGGATTGCCATTATTTTCCTCCCAGCGATGCAAACGCAGGCGAAAAGTATTCATCCGTGAAGGTCTGGTACAGCGCCAGATCTTCCAGCGGCGGCACAGGGGTGTACTTGTAGCGCACACGCACCTGTCCCTGACGTAGCCCGGTAGTGGGGTTGTCTTCAATGTCAAACCAGCATTCCGCACCGATCAGTTGCCCTTTCGTCACCAATGAACTGAGTTTGCCTGAAATACCGCTGACCACGTCTTTTACGTTGGTCGGGGTAAGGGGTTCATCCACGCTTTCAAATTGCGCCTCGGCAATACTGTCGGCGAGAATTTGCGCCGTGCGGGTATACACCTCAAAAATGTATTTATGGGTCTCTGTGGTACGGTTGCCCCAAAAACGAAAACCGTTGCGCTTGATAAGCGTAGTGACCTCTTTGCTGTTCAGCGCGTTGGCGTCGCTGTTTTCTGCCTGCAATGACCAGAACACATCCCGGGAAATGCCCAGCACGTTATTCAACGGCACGTTGGACAGTGACTTGTGCCAGCCCTGATCGTTATCAATGGCCGCACGTAAACCGCAGGCATACGCCGGGGCCGGGAAGGTTTCATTTTCACCGGTCAACGGGTTATAGGCGATAACGTCCGGCCAAATCAGCATTAACTCGCGACAGGCAAATTTTCCACGATAGGCGATGGCCTCCGCCATGGTCGTGCAGGCATGGCACCCAGCATAAACGAATGCCCGCAGGTTCTGCGCAATGCCGCACAGGGCGGCGGTCACTTCCTCAGTGTCATGGTCGGGAACGGCCAACACGCGCGGGCGATAGTTAACCCTGGCTTCTGCTGTCAGCAAGGCATACATGCCGGTATAGCTGCCATCAGCCAGCGTGCCGCCGATAATCAATTGAGATTGCGTCTTTTCGCCGTCTTCCGTTGCTGCCGCGACACGCACCACAATGACCTTGGGGCTGGTCTGGTCAGAAATGGCTTTTAGCGTTTTGTACAGGGAGCCGGTTTTACCCGCCTTGCCAAGTACACTGTTCACCCGTGTCAGTAGCACGGGGGTATTCAGGGGAAAGGTGTTCGGGTCTGCGTCATCCGCCACGCACACCACGCCAATCACACTGGAATCAATGTCATTGATTGCGGTAACGAGGTCGGTATTCTCGCGAACGCGTACACCGTGGAAACGTGCCTCTGACATGTTAACCACCATTACGTTATTGAGTTCGGTTCGCGGTGATAATCCCGCATTTTTACCCCCAAATCATGCCCTTTGAGGCCTGAGAGGCGGGCGACAACAAAAAGCCATTTTTCCCCGCCCGCGCGTGTGAAATCATGCGACAAAAGACGGGGGCGATATGGCACTTTCAGGATTGGCAGACACGTTGATCAGCAAGATCACAGGTGACAACACCCCCCTTGCTGGCGCGGTAAAAGTCCCGGCGTTTGACATCACGCTGGGCGGTAAATCGCTTAACGCATTAAGCGACCGTTTGATGTCACTCTCGCTGACCGATAATCGCGGGTTTGATGCTGACCAGTTGACGATCTCACTGGATGACACCGATGGTCTGATCGGTCTGCCCTCACGCGGGGCGGAGATTGCCCTGTCCATTGGCTGGCTGGGTGACCCGTTGATTTACAAGGGACGGTATACCGTTGATGAAGTCGCCCATGAAGGCCCGCCGGATGTGCTTAACATCACGGCCCGTAGCGCCGATTTTCGTGATGAATTTAACGTCAAGCGTGAGGTGTCCTGGCACGATGTGACTGTTGAGCGTGTGGTGTCTGCCATCGCGCACCGTTACGGGCTGAAAGCGCAAATCAGCGACAGGCTGATGAACATTGACATTGACCACGCCGACCAGACACAGGAAAGCGATATGTCGTTTTTAACCCGAATGGCAGAAATGCTGGGCGCGATCGCCACGGTTAAAAACGGGGCGTTGTTATTTATTCTGCCTGGCGGCGGGGTAACAGCATCCGGCAAGGCACTGCCATCATTCAGTATTACCCGCAGCAGCGGTGATGGGCACCGCTTCCGCATTGCGGATCGTGATGCTTACACCGGTGCGCGCGCCTACTGGCTGGATCTCAATTTTGGTAAAAAAAAGAAAGTCAGCGTAAAACGGCGCACAACCAGGGCCAAACCGAAAAAGGAGAAAAGCCGCCGCCGTGAGGGTGAATACAGGGAGGGTGCCGACGGCAACGTGTATGTGCTGCGTAAAACCTACCAGAATGAAACCGCCGCCAAACGTGCCGCGGCAGCAAAATGGCAACAGCTTCAACGGGGTGCTGGCGAGTTCTCTATCACCCTGGCGCATGGCCGCGCTGAGTTGTACCCGGAAATGCACGGCACCGTCACCGGCTTTAAAGCGGAGATAGATAATCAGCAATGGATTATTTCACGCGCGGAGCATGTGATTGACGGCAGTGGATTTACCACACGTCTGGAGCTGGAAGCGAAAATATCTGACTGGATTGCAGAAAGTGAATAGAATAATCGTGAGTTCACGTCCAGCAGGAGAGCCATCACATGTTCAGATGCCCACTTTGCGGCGCGTCAGGCCGTACTCGCACCAGTACAAAAATGAACGACACCAATACGGTACGACGCAAGTACTACCAGTGTAACAATCTGGCGTGCGGTGTGTGCTTTACCACGATGGAAGCTTTTGAAAAGTTCACCTCAAAGCAGAACAGTGGGGAGGGCCCCCTGTCGGATGACTTTATTCCCCGCGACGCGTTTCCGGCCTCTCACTACGGGCGGGATCAGCTTTATTTGGTGCTGGTCGATGATAGCGATGAATCCCAGGTATAAGCGTCATTTACGGCGTGTCCTGTCTGGGGTTTATCACCACTGCGGCGAGTTTATCCAGCAGACGTTCGCACACCTCGGCGTCCTCGACATCACGTAGTTTTACCTTCGCGGTGTTAGGTGCCTCATCGCGAGTACAAAGACTGATTTCGATTTCAATATCGCTCCGGTTCAATAATCCCATCATTACACCTACTTATTGGTCAACTTGAAAATCAATGACTCATGATAGCAAGAAAAAAACAGAAGGCAGGAGATCATGAAAAGTCCCCGAAAACCGGGGCCTTTTGGTCAAAGATGGACGTTATCTGGAGGCTGATAAATTAAATCCTTTTATTTTCAATGTATTGCTGTTTAATTTAACGCACCATGTGGCGGGGTTTGTCCCCACCCATTGGTTGTTTGAGCAGAGATCCGCGAGCACCCACTTTTGCGGTCAGCCTCAGGGCTGGTTTTTTTACGCCCAAAGAAAATGCCTCGAAAATCGAGGCATTGGTATTCGATGTGGACGATTTGTGGATGACTACAGAAATAAATCCTTTTATTTCTACATGTTATATTAATTTAAAGGCCACATAATGTGGCCTTGATGGTTTCTACGGGGAGTAACTTTAGTTACACGCAGCCGTCGTCAGTACTGCCAGACCTTTTCCCTGACCGGCGAACTGTGCCAGCTTCGCTTTTACGCACTGGGCGCTGACTGGTGAATAGCTGTATGGCAGCGATGGGAAGGTGCCAGTAGACCTCCAATCTTGAGCGTTGACATAAGCTTTGGAAGCCCTGGTGACGTTGTTATCACGCAGAACCCATGTACCAAAGTTGGAGCCCTCATAGCGTGATGTCACGGGGTTGACGGCATTTTCGAACCAGTTACGTTCGATCAGCGCGAGCCCTTTCTGACACACGTTTATCCCTGAGCTGGTAATGCCGGAATAAATGCCGGAATAAAGGTTGTTATAGGCGTGCACTTGCCCCCCACGCTGCAACGGCAAGCGGGCGTTCACATCGCTGTAACGTTATGGTGGTAAGTCAGGTTACGGCCCGTATCGCTGCTGCTAGAGCCGCTTAATCCTACTTTTTTAATACCGTGGATGTATAGCTAAAAGACTTAATTTTGATTACATTATTTAAATGAGCTATTCAATTGATTTTAGACGTAAAGTGATATCTACACGGGAAGAAGAAGGGTTGAGTATCCGAGAAACAGCGAAGCAATTTCGGATTGGCCCTGCCTCTGTATCGCGTTGGATTAATCAAATAGCGTCAAAAGCATCGACCACGCGTCAGCGAAAGAGCGATAAATCCGAGTTGATAAAAGATGTTGAACCATATCCAGATGCTTACCAAAAAGAACGTGCAGAGCGTTTTGGCGTTTGTCAGAAGGCCATTTGGCAAGCTCTTAAAAAGCTGGGATTGACCTATAAAAAAACTCTACGTCATCCGAAAGCCGACGAAAGCGCCCGGCAAGCATTTCAACAAAAAATACAACAGTATGAAAAAGAAGGCAAACCTATTGTTTTTATTGATGAAAGTGGTTTTCCACACGATACCCCACGGACTCACGGCTATTCCCCAAAAGGTCAACGGTGTTTTGGCCTGAAGAACTGGGGAGCCAAGGGAAGAACAAATGTTATCGGCGCGTTATTAGGCACAACGCTGTTTACTATCGGATTATTTGATATCAATATTAACAGCGATGTTTTCTATTCTTGGGTCACACAAGTCCTTATCCCAGTACTCCCTAAAAACAGGGTAATCGTGATGGACAATGCAACTTTTCACAAAAAACATAATATTCAACAAGTCATCATCGATGCAGGGTATATGGTGGAGTATTTGCCTACATATTCGCCAGATCTTAACCCCATTGAGCATAAATGGGCACAAGCAAAAAGCCAAAAAAGAGAGAGTGGTTGCGATACAGAGATTTTGTTCTCAGTCCATATGGTGTAATCAAAATTAAGTCGCTTGGCTATAACGTGCCAATTCAATACCATCGTTATCTATCTGATCGAGTTGGTTCAGGTGGTTAGGTTTTTGAAGCGAGTGGGGTACAAATTCCTCTTTACTGACGTGGAACATGCGGGAAAGACTGTCTAGCTTCATTAACTTCACATCCATAGATGTTCAGGTGGAAACATGCCCCCGAAATAAGGGCATTATTATGCTGATAAATAAAGGTATGTCTGTCAAAAACCGGTCTGTTTGAGACCGTATGGCAAACAGGCTACGGATGCGCAGTGCTGGATTG
Organism: Symbiopectobacterium sp. RP; assembly: GCF_050472005.1. Classification (NCBI taxonomy): domain Bacteria; kingdom Pseudomonadati; phylum Pseudomonadota; class Gammaproteobacteria; order Enterobacterales; family Enterobacteriaceae; genus Symbiopectobacterium; species Symbiopectobacterium sp. RP. The sequence goes on from NZ_JBGOGS010000002.1 coordinate 1,246,422, forward strand.
CACGGCACTTGCGGGGATGATGGTGAGTGGTTCATCGTGGTGGATACGTGCGCGTAACGAATCGTCCTGCTTTTCTTGGCCCGAACGAGAATAGTCATAAGGCAGCAGCAAGGTATCCATAACTGCAGAAAACGGCATATCGAGGATCACCAGTGGCGTCATGGCCCAACTGGTATCTTCACTGTGCAGGGCGTCCATATTGGCACGCGTGCCGGAATAGTAACCCTGATGGGGACCGGTGTGCGTCATCACGCTGGAACAACCGCCAGTAAGCGTCAGCCCGCTTCCTGCTATCAACAAAGAGAGTGCGGTACGTCTCAGTACTTTCATATCGCTGTCCATTGAGAAATGGTCGGCTTACGCCAAGCCTTGCCACGGTATAACGGGCTCTAAGTAAGATGTCATGTTCTGTGCTGTGGTGGTAGTACTTCATTTTCCGATAAATTTTTCGGAAAATGAAAAATTGCTTCGATCGCGGCCTTGAAAGTTTGAGCCCGGTCCCCATCTTTATTGTAGCCCAAGATTATGACGCTACGCCGACAGGGTAGTCGATGGGGTGTAGGGCCTGTCTATCAAAGAAGGCTCATATCAATCCTCGCTGAATGTTTAGGAGGCTGTAATGCGCAATTTCGATTTTTCTCCCCTGTATCGTTCCGCCATCGGTTTCGATCGTTTGTTTAATCTGCTGGAAGCCGGACAAAGTCAGGGTAACGGTGGGTATCCTCCCTACAATGTTGAACTGGTGGATGACAACCATTACCGCATTGCCATCGCTGTCGCGGGTTTTGCCGAGCATGAGCTGGAGATTACCGCTCATGACAATCTGCTGATTGTGAAAGGCGCACACGGCGGTGAGCCGGTAACACGTAACTATCTCTATCAGGGCATTGCCGAGCGCAATTTTGAGCGTAAGTTCCAGCTGGCTGAGCACATTCACATTACTGGTGCCAATCTGGAACATGGCTTGTTGTACATCGACCTGGCGCGCGTGGTGCCGGAAACGATGAAGCCGCGCCGTATTGATATCAAGTAAAACGACGTTAACGTTTAACACCCAGTTTTAACGCCTGCCCGCCGTTAGGGGGCGAATTCGATGGAGCCTTTCTGCTCCTCTGAAGGTACACTCTCGCTTCAAATAAGGAGTCACATTATGCGTAACTATGATTTATCACCGCTGCTGCGTCAGTGGATCGGTTTTGACAAATTGGCCAGCTCAATGCAGGGCACTCAGGAGGCCGTTGAGTTTCCTCCCTACAACATTGAGAAAAAAGACGACAACCACTATCGTATCACGCTGGCCCTAGCCGGGTTTCAGCAAAGCGAACTCGCGATCGAAGTGGAAGGGCCACGTCTGACAGTAAGCGGTACGCCGACGCTGCCGGAGAAGAAAGTGGAATATCTGCATCAGGGGCTGGCGTTTAAACCGTTCACCCTGAGCTTTACGCTGGCGGAGCACCTGTCTGTCTCCGAGGCGAAATTTGAACTCGGTTTGCTGCATATTGATCTGGTGCGTGAAGTACCGGCAGAACTGCAACCGCAGCGTATCGTCATTGGCGGCAACCGCCCTGAGTTGACGCATGCGCCTGAATCTGCCAGCGATGCTTAATCCGCAAAATATAGCTAAACGACTTAATTTTGATTGCATTATTTAAATGAGCTATTCAATTGATTTTAGACGTAAAGTGATATAGCCAAGCGACATTATTTTGATAACAATTAGCTTTATTTTTTGCCACATATCAGGGCATTGGCTGTAATCATTTTTAAGTCGGTTGGCTATATCGCGTTGGATTAATCAAATAGCGTCAAGAGCATCGACCACGCGTCAGCGAAAGATCGATAAATCCGAGTTGATAAAAGATGTTGAACCATATCCAGATGCTTACCAAAAAGAACGTGCAGAGCGTTTTGGCGTTTGTCAGAAGGCCATTTGGCAAGCTCTTAAAAAGCTGGGATTGACCTATAAAAAAACTCTACGTCATCCGAAAGCCGACGAAAGCGCCCGGCAAGCATTTCAACAAAAAATACAACAGTATGAAAAAGAAGGTAAATCTATTGTTTTTATTGATGAAAGTGGTTTTCCACACGATACCCCACGGACTCACGGCTATTCCCCAAAAGGTCAACGGTGTTTTGGCCTGAAGAACTGGGGAGCCAAGGGAAGAACAAATGTTACCGGCGCTTTATCAGGCACAACGCTGTTTGCTATCGGATTATTTGATATCAATATTAACAGCGATGTTTTCTATTCCTGGGTCACACAAGTCCTTATCCCAGTACTCCCTAAAAACAGTGTAATCGTGATGGACAATGCAACTTTTCACAAAAAACGTAATATTCAACAAGTTATCATCGATGCAGGGTATATGGTGGAGTATTTGCCTACATATTCGCCAGATCTTAACCCAATTGAGCATAAATAGGCACAAGCAAAAAGCAAAAAAAGAGAGAGTGGTTGCGATACAGAGATTTTGTTCTCAGTCCATATGGTGTAATCAAAATTAAGTCGCTTGGCTATATTGCTGTGATTTCCGCCCACCTTCGTCACTCTCGCAGGTTATACGCCTTTCTTCTGGAGGAGATCCCCGGCTTTCACCGAGGATGACGAAAATATACGCGTCTTTACCATCAGTCTGAAGTGCTATGACGTTTTCCTACGTGCGCGCTTTTTAGCCTCTGGCGTAACCTGCGTAACCTGGCTTTCTACCCAGCCGTCCTGTAATCGGGTTTTTAGCGTATCACCCGGTGCTGCCTGAGTCGTGGCGCGTAAAACCTGCCCAGAGGGGGTGGTGGTCACGTTATAGCCACGCGCCAGCGTTTTTAGTGGGCTGACACCTTCCAGATGGGAACAAACCTCACCCAACCTCTGTTTATTCTCACTCAGTTGCCGGGTGATAAGCCGCTGTAATTGATACTGCATCTGTTGCAGGTGTTGCTGCGCACGATAAATACGTGAAAGCGGTTGCTGCTGCGTCAGCCGCTGCTGCAAACGCTCATTGCGCAGGGTCGCGCGCCGCAGTTGCTGCTGCATGCTCTCATCAAGCCTGCGCCGCAGGGTGATCAATTGGTTAAGCTGACGCGCCAAGCGTAACTGCGGATGCTGTTGCTGCAAACGGTGATGGAGTCGGGCGAAATCGCGCTGGTGCTGGGCCAGAGAATAATCCATCGCCATTTCCAGCCGCTGACGTTGTGCATGTAGCTGGCGCAGCAGTTCGTTGCGATCGCGACTGACCAACTCTGCCGCCGCCGACGGGGTCGGAGCGCGTAAATCCGCCACGAAGTCGGCAATGGTGACGTCGGTTTCATGGCCGACAGCACTCACAATAGGAATACGACTGGCGAAAATGGCGCGAGCCACCCGTTCATCGTTAAAGCTCCAGAGGTCTTCCAGCGAACCGCCGCCGCGCCCAACGATCAGTACATCGCACTCTTGTCGTTGATTGGCACGTTGAATGGCACGAACAATTTGCGCTGGAGCTTCTTCGCCTTGCACCTGACTCGGATAAATCACCACCGGCAGGGCGGGATCGCGCCGCTGTAGCACATGCAGGATATCATGCAGCGCCGCGCCGCTAGGTGAAGTAATGACGCCGACGCTGCTGGCAGGACGGGGGGGCGCCTGTTTGAATGACTGATCGAACAACCCTTCTGACGCTAACCGTTGCTTAAGCTGTTCGAACTGCTGTTGCAACAGGCCATCACCTGCGGGTTGCATGCTTTCTGCCAGCAGTTGGTAATCACCGCGCGGTTCGTACAGGGTGATGGTAGCGCGCAGCAACACTTGCTGCCCGCTTTGTGGACGAAACGTCACACGGCGATTGCTGGTGCGAAACATGGCGCAGCGCACCTGAGCGCGCTCGTCTTTCAGGGTAAAGTACCAGTGACCGGAGGCGGGTTGGGAGAAGTTGGATATCTCGCCGCACAGCCAGATTTGCCCCATTTCCATTTCCAACAGTTGCCGGACGGTTTGATTGAGGCGGCTGACGGTAAAAATAGCGGATGAAGGCGCTTGGGACATGGCGTTGGCTAACCCGATTTAGTGAGCGAGATCAAATTTTAAAACAGAGGGTTAATTAACCGATGCTACCTTACCTGAAAGGTTAATCAAGTTTTTTATAAAAAAGCTAGAGTCAACCGATTACGCTCTGTATAATGCCACGGCAATATTTTATCGCATCCCCACATGAGATATTGCCCATGCTACGTATTGCCAAAGAAGCATTGACGTTTGATGACGTCCTCCTGATCCCAGCTCACTCGACCGTTCTGCCGGACACTGCCGATCTCACCACCCAGCTCACAAAAACGATTCGTTTGAATATTCCTATGCTTTCTGCTGCCATGGATACCGTGACGGAATCCGGTTTGGCCATCGCTCTGGCGCAAGAAGGCGGCATCGGTTTCATCCATAAAAACATGTCGATTGAGCGCCAGGCGGAAGAAGTCAGCCAGGTAAAACGCCATGAAAGCGGCGTGGTTGTCGATCCGCAAACCGTGACGCCAACCACCACGCTGCGTGAAGTCAAAGCGCTAACCGAACGTAACGGCTTTGCCGGTTACCCGGTAGTAACTGACGATAACGAACTGGTCGGCATTATCACTGGCCGTGACGTACGTTTTGTGACTGATTTGGAACGCCTGGTGAGTGCCGTGATGACGCCGAAAGACCGTCTGGTAACGGTGCGTGAAGGCGAAGCGCGCGAAGTGGTGCTGCAAAAAATGCACGAAAAACGCGTTGAGAAAGCGCTGGTGGTGGATGGCGGCTTCCATCTGCTTGGCATGATCACCGTGAAAGACTTCCAGAAAGCCGAGCGTAAACCTAACGCTTGTAAAGACGAACACGGTCGTCTGCGCGTAGGATCGGCCGTTGGCGCAGGTGCGGGCAACGAAGAGCGCGTCGATGCGCTGGTTGCGGCCGGTGTTGACGTACTGCTGATCGACTCCTCGCACGGCCACTCTGAGGGCGTGTTGCAGCGTATTCGTGAAACCCGCGCTAAATACCCCGATCTGCAAATCATCGGCGGCAACGTTGCCACCGGTGCCGGTGCCAAAGCGCTGGCTGAAGCAGGCGTGAGCGCTGTGAAAGTCGGTATTGGCCCTGGCTCTATTTGTACCACCCGTATCGTTACCGGCGTGGGTGTACCGCAGATCACCGCGATTTCCGACGCGGTAGCAGCGCTTGAAGGTACTGGCATTCCGGTCATTGCTGATGGTGGCATCCGTTTCTCCGGTGACATCGCCAAAGCCATCGCTGCGGGTGCAGCCTGTGTGATGGTAGGTTCTATGCTGGCGGGCACGGAAGAATCTCCGGGTGAGATCGAGCTATATCAAGGCCGTTCCTTTAAATCTTACCGTGGGATGGGCTCGTTGGGTGCCATGTCTAAAGGCTCTTCTGACCGTTATTTCCAGAGCGATAATGCGGCAGATAAACTGGTGCCGGAAGGGATCGAAGGGCGAGTGGCTTATAAAGGCCGCCTGAAAGAGATCGTGCATCAGCAGATGGGCGGCCTGCGTTCGTGCATGGGCTTGACCGGTTGCGGCACCATTGATGCACTGCGCACTCAGGCCGAATTTGTTCGCATCAGCGGTGCAGGCATTCAGGAAAGCCATGTGCACGATGTGACCATCACCAAAGAATCTCCGAACTATCGGATGGGTTGATTGAGCCCACAGGCCAATCTGCCGATGTGATGGCTGATTTGACAGAAACCCGGTAAACTTCGCCGGGTTCTCTTATTTTTTGCTCCTTACGTATTTTGGAATACGCCTCTCATGACAGAAAATATTCATCAACACCGCATACTCATTCTGGATTTTGGTTCGCAGTACACGCAACTGGTTGCGCGCCGCGTGCGTGAACTGGGCGTTTATTGCGAGCTCTGGGCATGGGACGTTACCGAAGCACAGATTCGCGAATTTAACCCGAACGGCATCATCCTTTCCGGTGGCCCGGAAAGCACCACCGAGCACAACAGCCCGCGCGCGCCGGAATATGTGTTCCAGGCCGGTGTGCCGGTGTTGGGTGTGTGCTACGGCATGCAGACCATGGCAATGCAGCTGGGTGGACATGTAGAAAGCTCCAGCGAGCGTGAGTTTGGTTATGCTCAGGTCGAAATCAAAGCGGAAAGCGCACTGCTGCGCGATATTCAGGATGCGCTGAGCGAAAGCGGTGCGCCGCTGCTTGACGTATGGATGAGCCACGGCGATAAAGTGACGGCCATTCCATCCGATTTCGTCACCGTTGCCAGCACCGATACCTGCCCGTTTGCCATTATTGCTAACGAAGAGAAACGCTTTTATGGCTTACAGTTCCATCCGGAAGTGACGCATACCCGTCAGGGACAGCGCATGCTTGAACGCTTTGTACGTGATATCTGCCAATGTGATGCGCTGTGGACACCGGCAAAAATCATTGATGACGCGGTAGTGCGCCTGCGGGAACAGATTGGCAACGATCGTGTGATCTTGGGGCTGTCCGGTGGTGTTGACTCCTCTGTGACGGCGATGCTGCTGCACCGTGCCATTGGCGATCGTTTGACCTGCGTGTTCGTGGATAATGGCCTGCTGCGTTTGAACGAAGCGGATCAGGTGCTGGAAATGTTCGGCGATCACTTTGGCCTGAATATCGTGCACGTGGCTGCGGAAGATCGTTTCCTGTCTGAATTGGCCGGTGAAAACGATCCGGAAGCCAAACGCAAAATCATTGGTCGCGTGTTTGTCGAAGTGTTCGATGAAGAAGCAAGCAAGCAAACCGAGGTGAAATGGCTGGCGCAGGGCACCATCTATCCTGACGTGATTGAATCAGCGGCGTCCAAGACCGGTAAAGCACACGTTATCAAATCTCACCACAACGTGGGTGGCCTGCCGAAAGAGATGAAGCTGGGTCTGGTTGAGCCACTGAAAGAGCTGTTCAAAGATGAAGTGCGTAAAATTGGTCTTGAACTGGGCTTGCCGTACAACATGCTGTACCGCCATCCGTTCCCCGGTCCAGGCCTTGGAGTGCGTGTGTTGGGCGAAGTGAAGAAAGAGTACTGCGATCTGCTGCGCCATGCCGATGCCATCTTCATCGAAGAACTGCACAACGCTGACCTGTACCACAAGGTAAGCCAGGCCTTTACTGTGTTCCTGCCAGTGCGTTCCGTAGGCGTGATGGGCGACGGTCGTAAATATGACTGGGTGGTCTCTCTGCGTGCGGTCGAAACTATCGACTTTATGACCGCGCACTGGGCACACCTGCCTTATGACTTTCTGGGCCGCGTTTCCAACCGCATTATCAACGAAGTCGATGGCATTTCTCGCGTGGTTTACGACGTGTCAGGCAAGCCGCCTGCGACGATTGAGTGGGAATAATTGCGGTTTAACGTAGAGGATTGCCCTGCAACGGTATTACATCTGGCAGCATCATCTACATCGACCTCAGCGGAGAATGTCCTGTGACATTCTCCGCTAGGCTGTGTCCCTTAATTGCGTAACTGGCGGTAAAACAAGCGGATGCAGCCTAGTTTCACCATTGCTAGATAGTTTCTTGCCATTTTTTCATAACGTGTGGCGATCCGTCGATATTCCTTTATAGATAAACAACTTAATTTTGATTGCATTATTTAAATGAACTATTCAATTGATTTTAGAGGTAAAGTGATATCTACACGGGAAGAAGAAGGGTTGAGTATCCGAGAAACAGCGAAGCAATTTCGGATTGGCCCTGCCTCTGTATCGCGTTGGATTAATCAAATAGCGTCAAAAGCATCGACCACGCGTCAGCGAAAGAGCGATAAATCCGAGTTGATAAAAGATGTTGAACCATATCCAGATGCTTACCAAAAAGAACGTGCAGAGCGTTTTGGCGTTTGTCAGAAGGCCATTTGGCAAGCTCTTAAAAAGCTGGGATTGACCTATAAAAAAACTCTACGTCATCCGAAAGCGCCCAGCAAGCATTTCAACAAAAAATACAACAGTATGAAAAAGAAGGTAAACCTATTATTTTTATTGATGAAAGTGGTTTTCCACACGATACCCCACGGACTCTCGGCTATTCCCCAAAAGGTCAACGGTGTTTTGGCCTGAAGAACTGGGGAGCCAAGGGAAGAACAAATGTTATCGGCGCTTTATTAGGCACAACGCTGTTTGCTATCGGATTATTTGATATCAATATTGGCTTTGTTGAATAATAGGTAATCATGCTGTTTTTCCATGCCAGTTTTGGTTGAAAATGCTTGTCATCTCAGGTGTACACTTTTCTCATGATGCCTAACTGCATGATTTTACGTTGCGAGGATCCGTCGTTTCACTGGGCTGCCAGCATAAAATCTATTTATTCAACAAAGCCATCAATATTAACAGCGATGTTTTCTATTCCTGGGTCACACAAGTCCTTATGCCAGTACTCCCTAAAAACAGTGTAATCGGAGCCTGTACACGAGATTGTGTAATTGCCTGGTTTTGATATGTTCAATCCAACATCAAAAGCAGGTTACTTTATGGACGAAAAACAGTTACAGGCTCTGGCTAACGAGCTGGCCAAAAATCTCAAAACCCCTGACGCTCTCAACCCGTTTGATCGCCTGTTGAAAAAGATCTGCGTTGAAGCTGCCCTTAATGCTGAAATGACCCATCACCTCGGGCATGAGAAGCACCAGTCCAAATCTGGAACTAACACGCGCAATGGCTACTCCACAAAGACTGTTACCACCGGCGATGGTCCGCTGGAACTGCGTACACCACGTGATCGTGATGGTTCCTTTGAACCGCAACTGGTGAAGAAGAAGAACCAGACCCGGATCTCCGGGATGGATAACCAGATTTTATCGTTATATGCCAAAGGGATGACCACCCGCGAAATTGCCGCTGCGTTCAAAGAACTGTATGACGCGGATGTCTCACCCGCCTTGGTATCGAAGGTCACCGATGCCGTTATGGAGCAGGTTGTTGAATGGCAAAATCGCCCCCTGGATGCGGTTTATCCCATTGTTTACCTTGACTGTATCGTTCTGAAAGTCCGGCAGGACAGCCGCGTTATCAATAAGTCTGTGTTCCTGGCGCTGGGTATCAATATCGAAGGCCAGAAAGAGCTACTGGGGATGTGGCTGGCCGAAAATGAAGGCGCAAAGTTCTGGCTGAACGTGCTGACAGAACTGAAAAACCGTGGCCTGACTGACATCCTCATTGCCTGTGTGGACGGCCTGAAAGGGTTCCCGGATGCCATCAACACGGTCTACCCGGAAGCCCGCATCCAGTTGTGCATCGTGCACATGGTGCGCAACAGTCTGCGCTTCGTTGCCTGGAAGGACTATAAGGCGGTAACACACGACCTCAAAGCAGTGTATCAGGCTCCAACCGAAGAGGCCGCGCTTCAGGCGCTGGAGACGTTCGGTGGGACATGGGATCACCGCTATCCGCAGATAAGCCGGAGCTGGCAGTTAAACTGGGCCAACCTGTCGACATTCTTCTCGTACCCGCAGGAACTTCGCAAGGTAATCTACACGACGAACGCCATAGAATCACTGAACAGCGTGCTCCGGCATGCAATCAAGAAACGCAAGCTGTTCCCGACTGATGACTCGGTGAAGAAGGTCGTATGGCTGGCAATCCAGGCGGCATCACAGAAATGGACGATGTCCTTACAGGACTGGCGTATGGCAATGAGTCGCTTTATTATCGAGTTCGGTGACCGTCTTGACGGTCACTTCTGAGGCATAGGTATCTACACATCTTTTGCAATATCTGCTATTACGTTGCTGCATGATCTCAACTTATCCATCGGCGGGATTGATGCCCGCCTTAACCGGCGTTATCAGCGTCTGGTTAAGCAACACATAACTCCCGCAGCACCATTGGCGTCAGCCGTTAAAGACCTTGCCTGCGCGCAGAAAACGACATTCGCCACTACTCAGGCCGTTTAGCGTTTTTTTAATAATAAACGTATTAGCTTCAGTCAGTTCAATGAACCGATTATTTCGCTGGCTCTCCGGCAGGTTGCACTTAGCCCGCATCCATACGCTCTCGTCGTTCACGGCTGGTCTCATTTACAGTTTCGTACCCACAATGGGAAAGAAGAACGTTTGAAAATGACGCATGGTGGCGACGTCGGTTATGAACTACAAACCAGCCTACTGATTGATGCTGCAAATGGTTTACCAATAGCGCCCCTGTCTCAAACTCTAACCGATAGGGCGGGTTGTCGTTCAACGCTAACCGAGGGCTTGTCTGAGAGTCTGACTCATATAGCCAACCGACTTAAAAATGATTACAGCCAATGCCCTGATATGTGGCAAAAAAATACAGCTAATTGTTATCAAAATAATGTCGCTTGTCTATATTAGCAGACTATACCCTAGAAGAACTTGCCCACTTAGCTATGGTGGTTTTTAACCCTTTATGATGTGTAGATACCTATGCTTCTGAGGAAAGGCATTTACACAAAATCTTAAACAGGCTCTGTAATCGTGATGGACAATGCAACTTTTCACAAAAAACATAATATTCAACAAGTCATCATCGATGCAGGGTATATGGTGGAGTATTTGCCTACATATTCGCCAGATCTTAACCCCATTGAGCATAAATGGGCACAAGCAAAAAGCAAAAAAAGAGAGAGTGGTTGCGATACAGAGATTTTGTTCTCAGTCCATATGGTGTAATCAAAATTAAGTCGCTTGTCTATAAATTATTGAAAATAAAGTTAATTGCCCCAGACTTTGACCATCTATTGAAACGGTTATAAACGGTTTTCCATGGGCCGTAACGTTTAGGTAAATCACGCCATGGTGCTCCTGAACACAGTATCCAGAACATGCAGTTGAAGATTTTTCGATGTTCTGCCCACGGCCAGCCGGCCCGCGGAGATGTCAAAACGGTTGGCAACAAGGGCGCAATGATTACCCATGCTTCATCAGAAAGATCGTAGCGAGCCATAATCAAAAGTGTCGTAGAAACAGATGGATACTATAGCTCAAGCAATTAAGGGACACAGCCTAGGCTGGGATGCCAGTGGTACCGTACTTGCCATTGGCGATCGCGTCAGCGGTTTTCAAGTGGGCGATGAGGTGTTGGCTCTCTGGCTATTTCACTGGCGGCACTGCGCAGTGAGGTAAAGGTTATCGCTACGGCATCCCATCCTGATTCGGCAGAATGGTGCCGTCAGCGCGGTGCCGATCTCGTGGTTGATTATCGCGATTTAATCGGGGAACTGAAAAAAGCAGGCATCATCTAGGTGGATTATATTTTCTGCCTGAACGACACCGACGCCCACTGGAGCGCGATAGGCACCTTGATCGCCCCGCAGGGCAAGATTTGCACTATTGTGGAAAACGAACGTCCTCTGGATCAGAACGAACTGAAGCGCAAAAGTGCCTCGCTGCATTAGGAATTCATGTTTACCCGCAGCATGTACCAAACGCCGGATATGGAAAAGCAAGGGAAAATTCTGCAAGAAGTAGCACACCTAGTGGACGCGGGCAAACTGCAAGGCACAGCCAGTGAAGTATTGTTTAAACGTTGAAACGCTGCAACAGGCTCACTCCAAGGTGCAGGAAGGGCATATGCGCGGTAAGGTGACTATCGCGTTATAAACCCTCGCGTTGTCAGCCTCTTTAAGCAAACAGCCCCAAAGGGGCTGTTTGACTGATGACAAAGCCACTTTACCTCTCCTCATCCTCGGCGAAAGGCGGGAATGACGATGTTAAGTAGGTGCGTCACGACATTAAACGCTCGACGCGCACTTAGAACAACAGGCGGGCACGAATGGTGCCGGGAATCGCCTTCATCAGCTGCAGCGCGGTATTCGCTGCATCTGTTTCCACATCGATTACCACATAGCCGATATCCGCGCTGGTTTGCAGATATTGGGCAGCAATGTTTATACCTTGCTCGGCGAAAATGGTGTTGATTGCCGTCAGTACGCCCGGGCGATTTTCGTGAATGTGCAGCAAACGTGCGCGATCGCTCTGCACTGGCAGGGAAACTTCCGGGAAGTTAACCACAGACAGCGTCGAACCGTTGTCAGAGTACTTCGCCAGTTTACCGGCCACTTCCGTACCGATGTTCTCCTGCGCTTCCTGCGTGGAACCACCAATGTGCGGCGTCAGCAATACGTTGTCGAACTCCAGCAGCGGAGACACAAACGGGTCAGTATTGGTGGCGGGTTCTTGTGGGAATACGTCAATCGCAGCACCGGCAATGTGTTGGCTACGCAGCACTTCACACAGAGCTGGGATATCGACGACCGTACCGCGTGAGGCGTTGATCAGAATAGAACCCGGCTTCATCAGCGCCAGCTCATCCGCGCCCATCATGTTCTGGGTGCTCGCCGTTTCCGGTACGTGCAGGCTGACCACGTCGCTCATGTTCAGCAATTCGGACAGATGACGCACCTGCTGAGCATTACCTAACGGCAGTTTGCTCTCGATGTCGTAAAAGTAAACATGCATCCCCAGGCTTTCGGCTAGGATACCCAACTGGGTGCCAATGTGGCCGTAGCCAATGATACCCAGTTTTTTGCCGCGCGCTTCAAATGAGCCCACAGCCTGTTTGTGCCACACGCCACGGTGCGCTTTGGCATTGGCAGTAGGAACGCCGCGCAGCAACAGCAGCATTTCGCCAATCACCAGTTCTGCTACGCTGCGAGTATTGGAGAAGGGAGCATTGAACACCGGGATGCCGCGCTTGGTGGCAGAAGGTAATTCAACCTGATTGGTACCGATGCAAAAACAGCCCACGGCAACCAGCTTTTCTGCGGCAGCAAACACTTCTTCCGTCAGATGAGTACGGGAACGCAAACCGACGAAATGCGCGTCACGGATGGAGGCTTTCAACGCTTTCGTATCCAACACACCTTTATGGTATTCAATGTTGGTGTAACCCGCTGCGCACAGGTTTTCCAACGCGCTCTGGTGAACCCCTTCCACTAGGAGGAATTTAATCTTGTCTTTTTCCAGTGATACCTTTGCCATTTCCCGACCTTATTTTCAGACTTCAGATGCCAGTGAACCCATTTGCCAAACGGCCTCTGCCAACATAACAAAAATTACGCCAGCAGCAAGACAATCGATTGCTTCCCCGATGCTGCCAACGGCGTCACAAACTCCCTTCTACAGTAAAAAATAGGGATAACGCGTCGCCTTGCCAGATGCCAAGGGAACAAAATAAGAAAAAGTGATATTAAGTACCAAAAGTGAGACTTTAACAATGGTGGGGTTTTTAAGCAAAAAAATCGGACGTTAGCACCTTCAATGCCAACGTCCGATGCGCAGGGGAGAAATTACTTCAGGGTTTTTACACCGCCCGCGGTACCGACCAACGCAACGTCAGCGCCACGGTTGGCAAACAGACCGACGGTCACCACGCCCGCAATCCCATTGATACGGTTTTCTACGGCAATGGCATCTGAGATATCGAGGTTGTGCACATTCAGAATGACATTGCCGTTGTCGGTGACTACGCCCTGACGATAGACCGGCTGGCCGCCCAGTTTCACCAGTTCACGCGCCACGTACGCACGGGCCATGGGGATCACTTCCACCGGCAGCGGGAATGTGCCCAGAATATCCACCTGCTTGGAGGCATCGACAATACAGATAAACTGATGCGCGATGGCAGCAATGATCTTCTCACGCGTCAGCGCAGCACCCCCGCCTTTAATCATTTGCATGTGCGGGTTGATCTCATCAGCACCGTCCACATAGATATCCAGTTCATCAACCTCGTTGCTGTCGAACACCGTAATGCCTAAGCTTTTGAGCTTTTCGGTAGACGCCACGGAGCTGGATACTGCGCCTTTAATCTGGTGTTTGATGGAACCCAGCGCTTCAATGAAGTGCGCTGCCGTTGAGCCCGTTCCCACCCCAACAATAGTATCCGGGCGGACATAATCCAACGCGGCCCAGCCGACTGCCTTTTTCAGTTCATCTTGTATCATGGTCTGTATCGTGCCTGCAAATTACAGTGAGAAGAGAGAGGAGTATTATAGAGCAAGCGCCACCGGAAACGACGCCAATCGCCGAGCGTCTTTCGATTATTTTCGGCCATCAGTGTGAAATGGGACAGATTTTTAGCGTGTTCCGTCGGAAAAATGTGGCATAGTGCAAAGACTAGGTTTTATCCATAGGAAATGGCACCTTCATGAAACGACCGGACTATCGCACACTTCAGGCTCTCGATGCCGTCATCCGTGAGCACGGATTTGAACGCGCCGCGCAAAAATTGTGCATCACGCAATCCGCCGTTTCACAACGCATCAAGCAGTTGGAGAACCTGTTCGGACAGCCGCTGTTGGTCAGAAGCATACCACCACGTCCCACCGAACAAGGACAAAAATTGCTGGCGCTGTTGCACCAAGTGGAGTTGCTGGAAGAAGAGTGGCTGGGCAATGATGCCAGCAGCGATATCCCGCTGTTGCTGTCGCTGGCGGTCAACGCCGACAGTCTCGCAACTTGGCTGTTACCTGCGTTGCAATCGGTACTGGTCGATTCCCCTATTCGCCTTAATCTGCAAGTGGAAGATGAAACCCGCACGCAAGAACGCTTGCGCCGTGGTGAAGTGGTCGGTGCCGTCAGTATCCAGCCGCAACCGTTGCCGAGCTGTCTGGTGGATAAACTCGGTGCGTTAGACTATCTGTTTGTTGCCTCACCGGATTTTGCCGTACGCTACTTCCCGAACGGCGTGACCCGTTCCGCGTTGCTGCGCGCCCCTGCGGTTGCCTTTGATCATCTGGATGATATGCATCAGGCATTTTTGCAGCAGAATTTCGATCTCTCGCCCGGCAGCGTTCCCTGCCATATCGTTAACTCGTCAGAAGCGTTCGTACAACTGGCACGACAGGGCACCACCTGCTGTATGATCCCACACCTGCAAATCGAGAGAGAATTGGCAAACAGCGAGTTGGTCGATCTGACGCCGGGCCTGTTTCAGCGCCGTATGCTTTATTGGCACCGCTTCGCGCCAGAAAGTCGGATGATGAGAAAGGTGACGGATGCCCTGCTCTCGCACGGGCATCGCGTATTGCGCCAGTCCTGACGCGCGTTAGTCAGGCGTTACTGATTAGGTTGCAGTTCGAACACCACGTCAACCTGATCGTCAAACTGGATGCTTTGCTGCTCGTAAGTCTGCGCCACATCGGCCTCTGCCGCGACGCCCGCCGCTTTAAACATCCGAGTCATGGGAACGGGCTGATAGTTGGCAACCTGATAGCGGATGCTGTAAATCGGTCCCAGTTTGGCGTTGAATCCGGTTGCCAATACTTTCGCCTGGCTGGTCGCCGTTTCGATTGCCCGCTGACGTGCCTGATCGCGATAGGCTTCCGGGTTGGCTACCCCCAACTCCACGCCGCGGATTTCCGTCAACCCCGCGCGCAGTGCACCATCCAGCAAGGCATTTAGCTGATCCAGTTGGCGTACCGTTACCGCCACCTGACGCACCGCACGATACCCTTTCAGTTCAGAACGACCATCTTTCAGAAAATTGTATTCAGGATGGGTACGCAGGTTAGCGGCGCTGATATCTTTTCTCTCAATACCGTGTTTTTCCAGATAGGCAAAATATTGCGCCACGCGGTCGTCCACCTGCTTTTTAGCATCAGCCACGTCTTTCGATGAAACGTTGACCTCAATCGCCAGATTTGCAATATCCGGCGTGGCATCCACGCTCGCTTTGCATGATGTCACGATGTTCGGTCCGTTCGGCAATTCAGCGGCCTGACCGGACAGTGGAAGCGTGCTTAATCCTAACAGGGCGGCTATCGCCAGTGCTTTTAGCTTCACAGTATCGTTTCCGTTTCTCCTGATTCCATTTAATAGTGCGCCGTTGCACGCCACGATGACGGCGGTGCGCCTGTGCAATGAATACGCCTACAGCTATAGATAAACATGGTGTTATTGATAAATATAGTGGCTTTGTTGAATAAATCAGAACTTGTAACGACTGCGCCCCATACGGGTCGATTGTTACGTGATGCGAATACTGTTCGGCATTCCTAATAGCGTGATCAGGTTAAGCGCTTTGAGCATGACCATGGCTTCACCCACCTGACCATCGTAGTCTCTCAGACTTAGATGACCACCCAGAAGCCTTTTGAACCGGAACATGGCCGTTTCAGCCACTGAGCGCCGGTGATAGCCCACTTTCTTTTTCCAGATATCGTTACTACCGCTAATGCGCTGATTTGCAACAGCGTGGTTACGCTCGTGGTAGCGATCTTGCCAATATTGAGCCCCCCTTCGTGGCGGGATAAGCGGCCTTATTTTCTTTCTCAGCAGAGCATCATAGCAGTAAACTGTATCGTAAGTGCCGTCAGCCGATGCCTCTCTGATTTTCCGGTGGGTCTGGTTTATCAGCGCCGGTAGAGCTTGGGCATCAGTCGTACCACTGAGCGACAAATCCGCACAGATAATCTCATGCGTCACACTGTCTACTGCCAGGTGCAGCTTACGCCATACCCTGCGTCTGTCGGCACCATGCTGCCGGACTTTCCATTCGCCTTCGCCAAAGACCTTCAGGCCGGTTCCATCAATGAGCAGATGTGAGATTTCACCACGGGTTGGCGTTTTTATGCTGATGTTCACTGTCTTTGCTCGCTTGCTGAGCAGCGAATAGTCTGGACAATGGAGCGACAATTTAATCAGTTTAAAAATCGAGTCACCAAAGCCCTGTAAAGCCCTCAATGAAAGGCCAAACACGCGTTTCATCATCAGGACTGTGGTGATGGTCATATCTGAGTAGTGGAGCGGTCGTCCACGCCGTTCAGTAGTGTTTTTTTCCGTCCATGCAGCAATGGCTGATTCATCTAGCCATACGGTTAGAGAAGCGCGCTGCTTGAGGGCCTTGTTATAAGAGGGCCAGTTGGTGATTTTAAAATTTTGTTTTGCCATGGAGACCTAATTTTGAAACAACTGTGTTGATCTGCTCCGATGATTACCCAAAAGTTCTATTTATTCAACAAAGCCCATTGCATTCCAAAAACCAAGGGCACCGTCTCCCGTAGCCAGCTTGGGAGATACGGTTAGGCCACGTGCTCGCAGGCCATTAAGAAGTTCGGCCCAGTTTGCTTCTGACTCTCGATAAACATCTTCGACCGCAACCAGCTCCTTACGTCCATGCTCAGTGACGCCGATAATGACCAGCAGGCAAAGGAGATCATCTTGCCTGACATGGCTGTATAGCCAAGCGACATTATTTTGATAACAGCCAGCTATGCTTTTTTGCCGCATATCAGGGTATCTGTTGTAATCATTTTTAAGTTGTTTTGCTATATCTAGTTCTGCGGAGAGCTGTAGGGTAGACTTTTTCATGGGGTATCATCTCTCTGTTGTTGAAATCATCCGCGAAATCAATCAGCAGGATACTCCACCCTCCCCGAAACCCCGTACACCAGAAATGAGCATAACTCCGCTCAGATGTGCGCAAACAAAGCGGTAGATCACTACCGCTGTTCAAGCCCAGCATCAGGGACATAGGTATCTACACATCATAAAGGGTTAAAAACCACCATAGCTAAGTGGGCAAGTTCTTCCGGGGTATAGTCTGCTAATAACGTCAAGGTATAGCCAACCGACTTAAAAATGATTACAACAGATACCCTGATATGCGGCAAAAAAGCATAGCTGGCTGTTATCAAAATAATGTCTGTTTGCTATATTTAGCAGGATGGATAGTCTGGCAAGCAGCGCTGGGGCGCTTTCTTTACGCCCTCGTTTTTGTTGTCGTCCGGATAATCGGCAAATTATAGCTAAACGATTTAATTTTGATTATATTATTTAAATGAGATACTCAATTGATTTTAGACGTAAAGTGATATCTACACGGGAAGAAGAAGGGTTGAGTATCCGAGAAACAGCGAAGCAATTTCGGATTGGCCCTGCCTCTGTATCGCGTTGGGGCTTTGTTGAATAAATAGATTTTATGCTGGCAGCCCAGCGAAACGACGGATCCTCGCAACGTAAAATCATGCAGTTAGGCCTCATGAGAAAAGTGTACACCTGAGATGACAAGCATTTTCAACCAAAACTGGCGTGGAAAAACAGCATGATTACCTATTATTCAACAAAGCCTCGCGTTGGATTAATCAAATAGCGTCAAAAGCATCGACCACGCGTCAGCGAAAGAGCGATAAATCCGAGTTGATAAAAGATGTTGAACAATATCCAGATACTTACCAAAAAGAACGTGCAGAGCGTTTTGGCGTTTGTCAGAAGGCCATTTGGCAAGCTCTTAAAAAGCTGGGATTGACCTATAAAAAAACTCTACGTCATCCGAAAGCCGACGAAAGCGCCCGGCAAGCATTTCAACAAAAAATACAACAGTATGAAAAAGAAGGTAAACCTATTGTTTTTATTGATGAAAGTGGTTTTCCACACGATACCCCACGGACTCACGGCTATTCCCCAAAAGGTCAACGGTGTTTTGGCCTGAAGAACTGGGGAGCAAAGGGAAGAACAAATGTTATCGGCGCTTTATTAGGCACAACGCTGTTTGCTATCGGATTATTTGATATCAATATTAACAGTGATGTTTTCTATTCCTGGGTCACACAAGTCCTTATCCCAGTACTCCCTAAAAACAGTGTAATCGTGATGGACAATACAACTTTTCACAAAAAACATAATATTCAACAAGTCATCATCGATGCAGGGTAATATGGTGGAGTATTTGCCTACATATTCGCCAGATCTTAACCCCATTGAGCATAAATAGGCACAAGCAAAAAGCAAAAAAAGAGAGAGTGGTTGCGATACAGAGATTTTGTTCTCAGTCCATATGGTGTAATCAAAATTAAGTCGCCTAGCTATAATTCCCTCGCCGTGCGTCCCGCGCAATGCCGATAGCCCCTTCCTGTGTTTCTCTCGGCACTGGCAAATAACACATATTGTTACATTTACTGTAAAAAACCTGATCCTATCGTTCTGTATTCCGACAAAATCCCTGTTAAGCAGGAGGGAATAAACGTCGATACTCTATATAAGCACAACCAGTGCCGTAATGACAAGGAGAAAAAATGACCAGCATCAGCGCAGTGACGTCTGCCTCTGGCAGCAGTGCGAGCTCAGGGACCAGCAATGAGCAGCAAATTGCTCGTCTTAATCAGCAGATTAAAACGCTAACGCAGCAGGCCAAATCGCTGGCTTCCTCCCTTGAGAAAGCCAGTGCGGATGAAGAAAAGGCCAGTATTCAGGAGCAGCAGCAGTTGGTTCAGGCGCAGATTCAAGCGCTTCAGGCCCAAATCGCCCGGTTGCAGAATGAGTCATCGGAGAGTAAACAGCAGCAGGCGGCATCCACGTCTACGGCTCAAGAGGAAGGCGTTAACAAGCCGACCGAAGAGAATAAAATCAACATCTACGTGTGGCTGCTTGAGCGGCGTCACCAACCCTTGCAGCCCTGCAATCTTGATGGTCAGCGTCAGTTGCATCAAGTCGCCCAATCGCCCTGTGGGAAACGCATCCTTGCAGGCAAACCACAGCAAATACTCCTCAGGCAAATCGATCAGTATAGCAAAGCGACATTATTTTGATAACAATTAGCTGTATTTTTTGCCACATATCAGGGTATTGGCTGTAATCATTTTTAAGTCGGTTGGCTATACACGGCCCTGATACTTGCCAAATGGCATCTGCTGAGTGGCGATGGCGATCAAATCCTCTTTTTCCATCGGTTAGGCTCCGAGCAGACGGATCATCTCAGCTTCATCAATCACCGGGATATTCAACTCTTGTGCTTTGGCCAGCTTGGAGCCCGCTGCTTCCCCGGCAATCACAATATCGGTTTTCTTGGACACGCTGCCGCTCACTTTCGCGCCCAGCGCCGTCAGGCGATCCTTGGCTTCATCACGGGATAGCTGGCTCAACGCCCCCGTCAGCACAATGGTCTTGCCGGCAAACGGGTTATCAAGCGTCGCAACATCCACCCTTTCGATGTCAGGCCAATGGATATTGATGCCCTCAGGATTGATAAGATCGCGAATCACTTGCTGGTTGTGTGCTTCTTGCAGGAAATGGCGCACATGCTTCGCCACGATAGGCCCCACATCCGCCACTTCCAGCAGCGCTTCTTCATCCACCGCTAGCAGGTTATCCAGGGTGGCAAAATGCTGTGCCAGGTTGCTTGCGGTCGCTTCCCCTACGTCACGGATACCCAACGCAAACAGGAAACGGGCAAAGGTGGTGGATTTGGCTTTTTCAAGCGCATTGACCAGATTCTGTGCCGATTTCGGCCCCATACGATCCAGTCCAGTCAGGATGCCAGCGGTAAGTTTGAACAGGTCGGCGGGGGTTTTGACGTACTCTTTTTCCACCAGCTGATCTATAACTTTGTCACCCATACCCTCCACATCCAGCGCACGACGGGAGACAAAGTGCTTTAACGCTTCTTTACGCTGTGCACCGCAGATCAACCCGCCAGTGCAGCGCGTCACCGCCTCACCGTCAACGCGCTCCACCTCGGAGCCACACACCGGACATTGCTCAGGAAAGTCGATAGCACGCGCATCCGCAGGGCGTTCTGCTTCCACTATCCCAACGATCTGCGGAATAACATCGCCTGCACGACGCACGATAACGCGATCGCTGATCTGTATGCCGAGACGTTCAATCTCATCGCGGTTATGCAAGGTGGCATTACTCACCATAACCCCGGCAACAGCAACCGGCTCAAGGCGTGCCACCGGCGTAATGGCACCAGTGCGCCCTACTTGGAAATCAACGCCGTGCAGCCAAGTCAGTTGCTCCTGCGCCGGGAATTTAAAGGCCACCGCCCAGCGCGGCGCGCGCGCGACAAACCCGAGCCGCCCTTGCAATGCCAGGTCGTCAACTTTGACCACCACGCCGTCAATATCGAAGCCGAGCGTGGCGCGCTCTTGCTCCACCTGACGGTAAAATGCCAGCACGTCTGCGCTACCAGTGCACAAACGAATACGATCGCTAACCGGCAGTCCCCAGGCTTTAAATTGATTCAGGCGTGCCAGATGGCTGGCTGGCAAGGTTCCGCCTTCCAACAGGCCAACGCCATAGCAGAAGAACGTCAGGGGACGTTTAGCAGTAATGCGCGGATCGAGCTGACGCAACGACCCCGCCGCTGCATTACGCGGATTGGCAAAAATCTTGGCACCGGTACGCCGCGCTTCATCATTCATCTTTTCAAAGCAACGGTGTTTCATAAACACTTCGCCACGCACTTCCACACGCGCAGGGATGTTATCACCGTGCAACCGCAGTGGAACGGCTCCGATGGTACGGATATTGGCGGTAATGTTTTCCCCTGTCGTGCCATCGCCGCGCGTGGCGGCCTGCATCAGCAGGCCGTTTTCATACAACAGGCTTACCGCCAAACCATCGAGCTTCAGCTCACAACAGAAGGTTATTTCCTCGCCGCTTTTCAAGCGATCCTGCACGCGTTTGTAAAACGCCAGATAGCTGTCATCATCGAATACGTTATCCAACGACAGCATCGGCACCTCATGACGCACGGACTCGAACGCCGACAGGGGGGCCGCGCCAACGCGCTGCGTGGGCGAATCTGGCGTAATCAGTTCAGGATGTTCCGCTTCGATCGCCTTGAGCTCATTCATCAGGCGGTCATATTCCACGTCAGGAATTTCCGGCGCATCTTCAACGTGATATTTATATTCGTGGTGGCGCAATTGCGCGTGCAGCTCGGCCACACGCGATGTCAGATGTTCAGCTGTCACTGGAGGTTACCCGTACTCTTTTGGTTTATCGCGGCGTATTGGCTTTGATGGCATTAATAATGTTAGTGGTAGAACAGCCATCTTCAAAGTTCAGCACATGGACGTCGCCGCCGTTGGCCCACACCTCTTTACTGCCTGCGATATCTTCCGGCTTGTAGTCACCACCTTTGACCAGAATATCCGGCAAAATGCCAGCAATCAGGCGCTGCGGGGTATCTTCTTCAAACGGCACTACCCAGTCCACCGCGCCGAGGGCACTTAACACTGCCATACGTTGCGCTAGGGCATTGACCGGACGCGTGGGGCCTTTCAAGCGGCTGGTGGAGTCATCGTTGTTCACCGCCACAATCAAGCGATCGCCCAGCTTGCGTGCGTTCGCCAGATAAGAGACGTGACCAGCATGCAGAATATCGAATACGCCGTTGGTCATGACAATTTTTTCACCGCGCAGGCGCGCCCGCGCGACAGCCGCTTTCAGTTGCTCTTCATCCATCGCACCAAAACCGCTGTCAGCGCGACCACGAATGGCATTTTCCAGCTCGATAGGCGTGACGGTAGAGGTTCCCAGCTTACCCACTACCACACCCGCTGCGGCGTTCGCAAGGAAACAGGCATCTTCCAGTGAATTTCCCGCCGCCAGCGCCGCTGCCAATACGCCAATCACGGTATCGCCCGCACCGGTCACATCGTAGACTTCCTGCGCCTGTGTCGGCAGATTCAGCGGCGCTTTGCCCGGCTGAAGCAGCGTCATGCCCTGTTCAGAACGGGTGATCAGCAGTGCGGAAAGGTCAAAATCGGCAATCATTTTCTCGCCGCGCGCTACCAGTTCTTCTTCGGTTTTGCTGCGTCCGGCAACCGCTTCGAACTCGGACAGGTTCGGGGTCAGCAAGGTGGCACCGCGATAGCGAGCGAAATCGGTCCCTTTCGGGTCAATCAGGACTTGCACGCCCGCCGCATTGGCGGTTTGGATCATCGCCTGCACATGAGCCAGAGCGCCCTTCGCGTAGTCTGACAGTACCAGCGCGCCGATTTTTGGCAGCGCCTGCGCAATGCGTTCCAACATCGGCTGCGGATCAACGCCGTCAAAGCCTTCTTCGAAATCCAGGCGAATCAACTGCTGGTTGTGCGACAGCACGCGCAGTTTGGTAATAGTAGGGTGCGTCGGGACGGAAACAAAATCGCACTTGACGTTCACATCGCTCAGTTTGGCGCTCAGCGCACGTGCGGCATCATCGATGCCCGTCAGCCCGACCAGACGGGAGCTGGCACCCAGCGCCGCAATGTTCATGGCCACGTTGGCCGCACCGCCGGGACGTTCATCAATGGTATCGACTTTGACTACCGGTACAGGCGCTTCTGGCGAAATACGGCTGGTAGGACCGTACCAGTAGCGATCCAGCATCACATCCCCTACCACCAGCACGCCAGCCTGACGAAAATTAGGTAATGAAACTTTCATGCACCTACTCCAAGATGTTTTTTGTCATACAGTTGGTCGCGATAATAGCACAGCCCCCGCAGCCCTTCGAAACAACATTCGTTGCCTACTGCGCCCCGGCACCCACCCATTTCTCCCAGCTGGTTTTCACCTTTTGACGCTCGCTCAAAAAACTTTCAGCGCTTACACGCGCCGACTGTTCCTGCAACGCCAGATGATGCAACGCATCGCGCAGGGTAATGTATGCCAACGTCAAAGCCCGCGCTTCTTCCTCGTCCATCACGCCGCACTGGGCCATCAGTTCCAGAATGCGCACATTATCAGACCAGTGCGTCAGACGTGGCTCCTGTGCCGCATAACGCAGTACCAGATACTGCACGATAAATTCAATATCGGTGATACCACCCTCATCGGTTTTCAGATCAAACAGCGCGGGGTCTTTATTGGCCAAATGCTGACGCATCTTCTCACGCATTTCGCGCACTTCCGCACGCAGCGTCTCCGCCTCGCGTTCCTGACATAAAATCTGACGCCGTATCGCCTCAAACTGCGCCTGTACGCCACGCTCACCATAGACCATACGCGCGCGCACCAGCGCCTGATGCTCCCAGGTCCAAGCTTCATGCTGTTGATAATCGCCGAAAGCCCCGACGGTGCTGACCAGCATTCCCGCCACCCCAGATGGGCGCAGGCGGGCATCTACCTCGTACAGAATACCCGAGGAGGTACGCGTGCTGAACAGGTGCATCACACGCTGCGCCAGACGGAGATAGAAGTGGCGGCCATCAATACTGCGCTCACCGTCGGTTACCACCTCATCCGGGCAGTCCAGCAGGAACACCAGATCGAGATCGGAGCTGTAGCCCAATTCCCAACCGCCCAACTTGCCATAACCAATCACCGCAAAACCGCGCCCTTCGCGCTGGTGCAAGTGCGTCGGTTGCCCATAACGCGCCACCATCTGCGTCCAGGCTTGCTGCACCACGGCAGCAATGATGGCTTCTGCCAGATAAGTTAAGTGATCACTCACTTTCATCACTGGCAGCACGCCCGCGATGTCGCCAGTGGCAATGCGCAGCTGTTGAGCCTGTTTGAACTGCCGTACGGCTTCCAGTTGCTGCTCTTCGTCTTCCTCAGGCACGCGCATCAGGTATTGGCGCAATTCATCGTGATATGCTTCCGGCCCCAGCGGGTGGTAGAGCGTCGCCGGATCGAGCAGTTCATCCAGCAGCAGCGGATAACGCGCCAGCTGGCTTGCCACCATCGGTGAGGCAGCACACAGACGGAGCAATTGAATCAACGCAGGGCGCGACTCCAGCAGCAGTTCCAGATAGGTGGTGCGCGTCACGATACCGAGCAACAACGGCGTCAGGCGCGGCAAAATAAGCTCAGCCTGCTTGTGAGCACACACTTCGGCCAGCAGTAGCGGCATAAGATGATCGAGCACGTCACGCCCGCGTGGGCCAATGGTACGTTTAACCAAATCATGACGAAAATCCGTAATGGCGCGCAGTAGCTCGTTACGTGCCCCTTCGCTGAGGTGAGGCATTAACGCCCCCATATCCACCTCATCGGGCGCGTCCAGCCATACGCTGTTGTAACCGCTGCACTCCGGCGCATCCTGCCCGTCCTGTGCATCATCGCCAATAAGGTCATTAAACACCCGGCGCACCGCCAGCATATGGTTTTGTAAGGCATCATTTAACGTTTCCCAGCCATCAAACCCCATGCCCCACGCCAGACGCTGCTGATTCAGCGCTTCTTGCGGCAAAGTTTGCGTCTGCTCATCAGCAATCGCTTGCAACAGGTTTTCCAGCCGCCGTAAAAACAGATAGGCATTGCTCAGTTCGTCCACCTGCTGCGGCGAGAGCAGGCCCAGACTACCGGTGTGCTGCAACGTCGGCAGCAGTTCCCGGCCTTGCAACCCCGGCTCACGTCCACCGCGAATCAGTTGGAAAACCTGGGTGATAAACTCAATTTCGCGAATACCACCCGCGCCCAGCTTGATGTTGTTACGCAGATCGCGCCGCCGTACTTCGCAGGCAATCATGCTCTTCATGTTACGCAGCGATTGGATCACACTGAAATCGATATAGCGGCGGAACACAAACGGACGCAGCAGCGCGCGCAGTTCCTGACTGTAGGCATCTTCCATACCGCCAATCAAACGCGCTTTCACCATCGCGTAGCGTTCCCAATCGCGCCCCTGCTCCTGATAATACTCCTCCATCGCAGCAAAGCTGAGCACCAACGGACCGCTGTCGCCAAACGGGCGTAAACGCATATCGACACGGTAGACAAAACCGTCCACTGTCATCTGATCCAGCGCTTTGATCAGGCGCTGCCCCAGCCGGGTAAAGAATTGCGCATTATCCAATTCGCGCCGTCCCCCGCGCGTTCGACCGTTTTCCGGATAGACAAATATCAGGTCTATATCAGAGGAGAAGTTCAGTTCACCGCCCCCCAGCTTGCCCATGCCCAATATCAGCAGCGGCTGCGGCTCCCCTTGCGCATTACAGGGCGTGCCCCACTCGCAGCAGCAGGCGTCATAGAGCCAGCCGCGCGCCGCCACAATCAATGTTTCAGCCAATTCGCTCAGCTGGCGCAGCGTTTGCGGCGTGGTACTGGTGGCGAGTGATTGCGACCAGGCAATACGTACCAGCATCCTGCGACGAAACTCACGCAGCACGCGCATCAGCGTCGCCTCATCGCTCACCGCCTCCAGCGCTTGTGCCAACCATTGCCCGTAATGCTGCCACTCCTCCGGCTGCGTCGGTTGCTGGTGTAATGCCTCCCACCAATCGGGATAGCGTGCCAGCGCCTCGCTGACAAAGTCACTGGAGGCCAGCACCGCCAGATCCTCTGGCGCGATGGACGCAGGGAGCGTCATGCTCTCTTGCAGGCGGGATAACACACGCTGCGCCTGCTCCGTCAGCAGCGGCGGTAAAATTTTCATCTTTAAATTCAACATGTCATTGTTAATCGATCGAAATAATCATATTTCTGTCCATTCCGCACCTCTTACATCCCGGTACTTATCGGTCATATCTGATGACTTGTGAGCTAACAGTTTTTGAGCATAATCTTTACCTTTTTCCTCGGTATAGCCAAGCGACATTATTTTGATAACAATTAGCTGTATTTTTTGCCACATATCAGGGCATTGGCTATAATCATTTTTAAGTCGGTTGGTTATATACAAGCGTGCCGCCAAGCTTCTGATTTCGTGAAAGGAAGGAGCTGTGCCATTCTAGGTTAATCCAGAAACACGGCGTGCCTTCATGAACGCTTCGGAAATTGTTTTCTTGGAAAACATACTATGTTTTTCGTCAGCTACAATATGGGAAGCACCATGATTTAATGTTTTAAACTGCCTCAGCACATCAGAAAGAGAAATATATCTAAACGACTTAATTTTGATTACATTATTTAAATGAGCTATTCAATTGATTTTAGACGTAAAGTGATATCTACACGGGAAGAAGAAGGGTTGAGTATCCGAGAAACAGCGAAGCAATTTCGGATTGGCCCTGCCTCTGTATTGCGTTGGATTAATCAAATAGAGGCTTTGTTGAATAATAGGTAATCATGCTGTTTTTCCACGCCAGTTTTGGTTGAAAATGCTTGTCATCTCAGGTGTACACTTTTCTCATGAGGCCTAACTGCATGATTTTACGTTGCGAGGATCCGTCGTTTCGCTGGGCTGCCAGCATAAAATCTATTTATTCAACAAGGCCTCAAATAGAGTCAAAAGCATCGACCATGCGTCAGCGAAAGATCGATAAATCCGAGTTGATAAAAGGTGTTGAACAATATCCAGATGCTTACCAAAAAGAACGTGCAGAGCGTTTTGGCGTTTGTCAGAAGGCCATTTGGCAAGCTCTTAAAAAGCTGGGATTGACCTATAAAAAAAACTCTACGTCATCCGAAAGCCGACGAAAGCGCCCGGCAAGCATTCCAACAAAAAATACAACAGTATGAAAAAGAAGGTAAACCTATTGTTTTTATTGATGAAAGTGGTTTTCCAGACGATACCCCACGGACTCACGGCTATTCCCCAAAAGGTCAACGGTGTTTTGGCCTGAAGAACGGGGGAGCCAAGGGAAGAACAAATGTTATCGGCGCGTTATTAGGCACAACGCTGTTTGCTATCGGATTATTTGATATCAATATTAACAGCGATGTTTTCTATTCCTGGGTCACACAAGTCCTTATCCCAGTACTCCCTAAAAACAGGGTAATCGTGATGGACAATGCAACTTTTCACAAAAAACATAATATTCAACAAGTCATCATCGATGCAGGGTATATGGTGGAGCATTTGCCTACATATTCGCCAGATCTTAACCCAATTGAGCATAAATGGGCACAAGCAAAAAGCAAAAAAAGAGAGAGTGGTTGCGATACAGAGATTTTGTTCTCAGTCCATATGGTGTAATCAAAATTAAGTCGCTTGGCTATATTACCTCATTCATTAATGGGTCACTGACAAGTGATAGATGGCTCGCGGCAATTTTTCAAATCGGTATTCGTCCACATTTTATTGCCTCGCTGCGCCAATAAAAGTAAATATACGCGCGCACTGCTTGTCCTTTTTCTTCACGACGATTAGCTTTACACTCTACCCATCAAGCTAATTATTTCGCAGTATCAACAGGTTCAGGAAGTGGCCACCATGTCATTGCAGCAAGAGATCATCCAGGCACTGGGTGTTAAGCCTACTGTCGATCCCGATGCCGAGATTCGCATCAGCGTTGATTTTTTAAAGAATTATCTTAAGGCCAATCCCTTCATCCGTTCGTTAGTACTGGGGATCAGCGGCGGGCAAGATTCTACACTGACCGGCAAACTGTGCCAGACTGCCATCAATGAGCTGCGTAGCGAAACTGGCGATACGAGTTATCAGTTTATCGCTGTACGCTTGCCGTATGGCATTCAGGCGGATGAGGCCGATTGCCAAGATGCCATCACCTTCATCCAACCGGACAGCGTGTTAACAGTAAATATCAAGCCCGCCGTCGAAGTGAGTGAAGCCACCCTAGCAGCCATCGGCGTAACGCTGTCCGATTTTGTCAAAGGCAACGAAAAGGCACGTGAGCGCATGAAGGCGCAATACAGCATTGCGGGCATGAACGCGGGTCTGGTGGTCGGCACCGACCACGCCGCAGAAGCCGTCACGGGTTTCTTTACCAAATACGGTGACGGTGGCACGGATATCAATCCTATTTTTCGTTTAAATAAACGGCAAGGGAAAGCGCTGTTGAAGGTACTCGGCTGTCCGCAGCACCTGTACACCAAAGCCCCTACGGCAGATCTGGAAGAGAACCGCCCTTCGTTACCTGATGAAACCGCCCTAGGCGTCACCTATAACGAAATTGATGACTATCTGGAAGGAAAAGCGCTCGACGCCGACCGCGCCGCCATTATCGAAAACTGGTATAAAAAGACCGAACACAAACGCCGTCCTCCGGTTACTGTATTTGACGATTTCTGGCACTGATAGGCAGGCAGTAGACGCTGCGCGGATGTCGGAAACGGCATCCGTTTGCTACAATAAACATGGATATGACCCCACAACGCGCCACGCTGGCAGGCCTGTTAGCGATTCTGCTTTGGAGTACTTCTGTCGGCCTGTTACGCAGTTTAACCGAAGCCCTCGGCCCTGTTGGCATAGGTATCTACACATCTTTTGCAATATCTGCTATTACGTTGCTGCATGATCTCAACTTATCCATCGGCGGGATTGATGCCCGCCTTAACCGGCGTTATCAGCGTCTGGTTAAGCAACACATGACTCCCCCAGCACCATTGGCGTCAGCCGTTAAAGACCTTGCCTGCGCGCAGAAAACAACGTTCGCCACTACTCAGGCCGTTTGGCGTTTTTTTAATAATGAACGTATTAGCTTCAGTCAGCTCAATGAACCGATTATTTCGCTGGCTCTCTGGCAGGTTGCACTTAGCCCGCATCCATACGCTCCCGTCGTTCACGACTGGTCTCATTTACAGTTTCGTACCCACAATGGGAAAGAAGAACGTTTGAAAATGACGCATGGTGGCGACGTCGGTTATGAACTACAAACCAGCCTACTGCTTGATGCTGCAAATGGTTTACCAATAGCGCCCCTGTCTCAAACTCTAACCGATAGGGCGGGTTGTCGTTCAACGCTAACCGAGGGCTTGTCTGAGAGTCTGACTCATATAGATGCTTTGACGGCTGATATCGCCCGCGTTGAGTCTCTTGATACCGGGAAGAAGTTAGTTCATCTCATTGACCGTGAAGGTGACTCTATCGGGCATATGCACACATTAAGCTCCCAGGGAATATGTTGGCTTATCCGGGGAAAGGAAGGGCATCGGGCCGAGTGGGGCGGTGACACCCGTAAAATTGGTGAAATTGCAGACGATTTGCCATTTATCGCAAACGGACAGGTTGGCTGGAAAGGGAAAAAAGTCAATATGGAGATCGGGGAAACATCCGTGATCATAACGCGAACAGCAAAAGCGAAGCGGAAAGACAAGAACACCGGACGGCGAGTGAAAGTTCAGCCAGGCGTAGCTCTGACACTCAGATTAGTTGTGGTTCGCCTTACCGATACTCACGGTAAATTTATCGGACGCTGGACACTGCTCACAAATGTTAGCAACGAGATCACCAGCGCGGAAGTCGCTCGCTGGTATTACTGGTGCTGGGGTATTGAATCCTTTTTTAAGCTGCTGAAAGGTGCCGGTCATGATGTAGAAAAATGGCTTCAGCGCAGTGCTGGTGCACTGCTACGCAGGTTATTGATAGCTAGCATGGCATGTGTGCTGGTATGGTGGCTGCAACGCGCTGAAGGAGACGACAATGCGGCAGCCCGTCAGTTTGATGTGTAGATACCTATGCCCTGTCGGCGGGGCGGCAATGTATACAGCACCTGTACGCTCTGTCTGGTGCTGTTCTCCGGATTCCCGTCTCTGCGCGGTTTTTCCAAAGGCTATTTGTTCGGAGGTGGATTACTTTTCGTCTGTTACGAAATCTTCTTATCGCTCTCCATCAGCTTTGCCGCGAATCGCGTGCAAGCGATGGAGATGGGTATGATCAATTACCTTTGGCCAAGTCTCACGCTCTTGTTCGCAGTTTTTATCAACCAACAAAAAAGTAGCCTTGGGCTATGGATTGGGGTCGCGCTCGCACTGGTAGGCATCGTCTGGATGATGAAGGGCGAAAGCCACTGGTCGCAATTAGTGATGTGGCAAAACATTCTGACCAACCCGCTGGCCTACGCCGCCGCCATTTCTTGGGCGCTGTACTGCAATATAGCCAAGCGACATTATTTTGATAACAATTAGCTGTATTTTTTTGCCACATATCAGGGCATTGGCTGTAATCATTTTTAAGTCGGTTGTCTATATCACCAAGCGCCTCGCGCGGGGTAAAAGCGGCAATACCTTGTTCTTCTTCGCCGTCAGTGTTGTGCTGTGAGTGCAATACGCGGCCTCAGCCAGGCCGCCGATGGCGTTTTCACTCACTACCGGACTAGGCTGTGACGGCAAGCCCGATAGTACGGAGGCGTTCCCGTTGATTTTTCAGAATGCCGGGTGTGTCACATAAAACGTCGTCAACAAGAAGATCATATTTTAATGATATTTCTTTTGCTTTAATGTCATTGCTTGAGTTTTCCGTAAAGCTAATGGCTCGGGAAAGGCTATTTTTTTGTGCGGTTTTCCCTGCCGTTCGATCGGTAATACTTGCGTTGATTGTTGGTGAGCAATAGATTTTTATTATCATTGATAATGCCCTTCAGCTCCGTACAGGGGCGGCTTTGTTGAATAAACATATTTTATGCTGCACCCCCGGTGAAACGACAGATCCTCGCAACGCAAAATCATGCAGTTAGGCCTCATAAGAAAACTGTAAACCTGAGGTGACAAGCATTTTCTACCAAAACTGGCTGGCAAAACAGCATGACTTACTATTATTCAACAAAGCCTGCAGGGGCATGAAATTATCACCTTGTAGATTTGCCAACAATCAAAAAACAGGCGTTATCCATTTTTAGATAGCAAGTGACGGTCAGCACTGTCTAACCGTTCACCTGTTTTTTTCTTTCCCTAGCTGCGATTATTCCGCCAGAAATCCTTCCAGCAAAGAATTCAGAAACAGCTTGCCGTGTTCGGTAACCTGCCAGTAGGTAGTGGTTTCCGTCAGATAACCTTGCGCCAACACCCAGTCTATTTGTGGGCGCACAGCGCTTTCTGCCAAGCCGGTGTAGGCACTGAATTCGCTACGCGGCGCGGGTTCCAGCAACCGAAAACGGTTCATGAAGAATTCGAACGGCAAATCTTCCGCTTGTACTTCATTGCGCTGGTCCAAGTAAGTGCCGCGTATATAACCGCACGGATGGCGGGTTTTTACCGTTCTCAGGATACTCCCGTCAGCGCGCGTGATCTTGCCATGTGCACCACACCCAATCCCCAGATAATCGCCAAAACGCCAATAGTTGAGGTTGTGCTGGCACTGATAGCCCGGTTTGGCGTAGGCAGACGTTTCATACTGTTGATAGCCTGCGGCAGTGAGCAGCGCATGGCCCTGCGCGAAGATATCCCATAGCGCATCGTCATCGGGCAGCACCGGCGGATGCGAACCGAACAGGGTATTCGGCTCAATCGTCAATTGATACCACGACAGATGCGGTGGATTGAGCGTAATCGCTTGACGCAAATCGTCCAACGCTTCTTCCAGCGTCTGATCCGGCAAGCCGTGCATCAGGTCCAGATTGAAACTGCGCAGCCCAAGTCCAGCCGCCAGACGCGCGGCACGCTTAGCTTCTTCCGGGCCGTGAATACGTCCGAGACGCGTCAATTTTTCCGAGCTGAAACTTTGCACGCCAATGGAGATTCGATTAACTCCCGCACGCTGGTAGCCGCTAAAGCGATCGGTTTCTACCGTGCCGGGGTTTGCTTCCATGGTGATTTCGGCATCCGCCCTAAGGGGCAAGCGGGCACGCACGCCATCGAGCAGTGCCTGCATGCCTTCTGCGCTCAGCAGGCTGGGCGTGCCGCCGCCGATAAAGATCGAACTGAGAGCTCGGTCGCCGCTCAGCGGAAGATCCGCATCGAGATCCGCCAATAAGTGCTCCACATATTCCTGATGCGGCACATCACCTTTGAGGGCGTGAGAGTTAAAATCGCAATACGGGCATTTTTGCACACACCAGGGAATGTGAATGTACAGGCTGAGCGGCGGCAGTTTATGCATGACGCAGCGCATCCAGCAGTAAACGCAGCGCCTGACCACGGTGCAACAGCGCGTTTTTCTCATCGCGCGTCATTTCTGCGGCCGTTTTGCCTGCGCTCGGCACGTAAAAGATAGGGTCATAGCCGAAGCCGCCTTCGCCCACAGCTTTACGCGTCAGCACACCCTGCCAGCGGCCGTGGCAGACCAGCGGCGTCGGGTCATCGGCGTGGCGCAGATAGACCAGCACGCAATGGAAGCTGGCTCCGCGTTGTTCGTCAGGGACATCCTTGATGGCATCGAGCAGTTTGTCCAGATTGGCTTGATCGCTGGCATCTACTCTGGCGTAGCGCGCGGAGTAGATACCCGGCGCACCGCCCAAGGCATCAACCGCCAGACCCGAGTCATCGGCCACCGCAGGCAATCCGGTGATGTGCGCCGCGTGGCGTGCTTTGAGCAGTGCATTCTCGATAAAGGTCAACCCGGTCTCTTCGGCAGAATCAACGCCCAGCTCGGTTTGTGCGACGATATTCATGCCAAAATCCGCCAGCAGATCGGCGAGTTCGCGAACTTTTTCGGGGTTGCCGGTGGCTAAAACGACGTTTTGCCTCGTGGTATCCATGCGTGTGTCCTGCATTCTGTTAATGCCATCGTCGGGAATGGCGGGGAGTTATCTGTTGCGATGCGCAGTTCCCTGTGGAGGGTTACTGCGAGATCAAT
The DNA here is from genome assembly GCF_050472005.1 of Symbiopectobacterium sp. RP. Taxonomy (NCBI): domain Bacteria; kingdom Pseudomonadati; phylum Pseudomonadota; class Gammaproteobacteria; order Enterobacterales; family Enterobacteriaceae; genus Symbiopectobacterium; species Symbiopectobacterium sp. RP. The sequence continues at coordinate 1,279,461 of NZ_JBGOGS010000002.1, forward strand.
GCGGCGATTTCCGTAGGAATGTGCTGCGGATTAACAATTCTAATCTGTTTATGACGGCCCAGCTCACCTTTTTCAATGCTCACTGCGCCTTTTGCCACCCGGAACTGCTTGGCAAGGTATTTGACCAAATGCGCGTTGGCCTGACCATCAACCGGCGGCGCGGTGATGGCGACTTTGAGCTCATCACCGTGCAGGCCGACTATCTGATCACGGCTGGCCTTCGGCTGAATATAGAGCCGAATTACCAACCCATCGGGCATCAGTGCTATTGCACTCACAGCAGGAACCAAAATTCAGGAAACAGATCCATGCCGAGGTAGTTCAGAAGATACAGGATCAAAATCACCGCCATGGCGGAGAAATCGATGCCGCCCATGGCTGGAATAATACGGCGAATCGGGGCCATAAACGGTTCGGTAAGTTGGAACAGCAGGTAGTCCACCGGGCTGCGTCCCTGACTCACCCAACTCATCAGCGCACGAATAATCACTACCCAGAACACCAGATAGCCCGAGGATTTTAACAGTGCCAACAAACCCACCAGCAAGTTGACCGGGCTTATCGCGAAGGCTCCAACCTGAATCAACATCAGCAGGGGGTATTTCAACGTGGTCAGCAGAAACGCCAACAGCAGCGATGCGCTATCGATGGGGCCAAGTGCAGGCAGAATACGGCGCAGCGGCCTGACGATAGGCTGCGTGATTTTCACCACAAATTGTGAGAACGGGTTATAAAAATCACTGCGTGACCATTGCATCCAAATGCGTAACAGCAGCACCATTACATACAGGTCGATCAGTGTCTTGACCAGAAACGTCAGGGTTAGCATAGAAACATCGATTCCTTATCAGCTATATAGAGAATAACGGTGCGTTAAAACAGTTTTTCCATTTCCTGCGCGCGATACACGGCAGCCTGCATGGCATCGGTGACGGTTTGTGTCAGTTGGCGTTCGTTAAACACCCGCAGCGCCTCTGCGGTGGTGCCGCCTTTGGACGTCACATTCTCACGCAGCGTCGCAAGCGGCGTATCCGGACTGGCTTCTACCAGTGCAGCTGCACCCAGTGCGGCTTGCTGCACCAGCTGACGTGCACTTTCCGGTGTGAATCCTTGGCGTATGGCCTCTTGCTGCATCGCTTCCATAAACAGGAAAAAATAGGCCGGTGCGCTGCCTGCGGCGGCAATAACGCCGTTGATGCCGCTCTCTTGCTCAACCCAGCATACTTTACCCACGCTTTGCATCAGTTCGGCGCTAAAGGCACGATCTTCCGCCGATACGTTAGCGGGCGCGTAAAGGCCGCTCATGCCTTTGCCCACCAATGACGGTGTGTTTGGCATAATGCGCACCAGCGTTAGCGGCTCCCCTAACAGCGCTTGAAAGCGCGCCACACTCACTCCAGCCGCGATAGACAGCACCAACTTACCCAGCGCGTTCAGCACGCCGCGCAGCGGCTCGCATACGCTTGCCATCAACTGCGGTTTCACCGCCAGCACCACGACGTCAGCATCCTGCGCGCACGCGAGGTTGTCGTCACTGCTGATAACGCCATAGCGCTGTGCCAGCGCATCCCGTCGTGCGGCGCTCGGTGCGCAGACGCGGATACGATCGGCAGGATAACCGCCGTTAACCTGCCCTGCAATGATCGCCTGAGCCATGTTTCCGGCACCAATAAAGGTAAGCTTGCGGTGTTGCATATTTATGTTCTCTCGTGTTCGTCAACCGGCCAGTGGCAGCGTTCAGTCCCGAAGGGGATTATCCATGGTGAGAATTATTCATGTTGAGGCCTATACATGCTGAGGATAGTCCCGTGCGCCGAAAATGGCGGTGCCGATGCGTACCAGCGTACTGCCTGCCGCAATCGCGGCGCTCATATCATCCGTCATCCCCATGGAGAGGGTATCCACCTGAGGATAATGCAATTTTAACTGCGCAAACAGGTCATTCATCGATTGAAACACGGCTAATTGCCGTGCGTAGTCACTTTCCGGTGCCGGAATTGCCATCAGGCCCCGCAGCGTCAGGTGCGGCAGGGCAGCGACGGTAGCGGCCAAGGCGGGAAGCTCTGCTGGTTCGATCCCCGATTTGCTGGCTTCACCGCTAATGTTCACTTGCAGCAACACGTTCAATGGCGATAATGCCGCTGAGCGTTGTTCGCTCAGACGTTGGGCGATTTTATGGCGATCGACGGTGTGACACCAGTCAAAATGTTCGGCAACCAGACGGCTCTTGTTGGATTGCAGCGGTCCGATAAAGTGCCATTGTAATGCCACCTGAGGCATGGCCTCACGGAAATAAAGCACCTTGTCCACGCCTTCCTGTACATAATTTTCCCCAAAACCTCGCTGCCCGCTGGCAATCGCTTCTTCTATCGCTGCCACAGGTTTGGTTTTACTGACGGCAAGCAAGGTCACCGCGTGCGGGTCGCGTCCACATGCGGCGGCGGCGATCTTCTCTCTGACATTCTGTAGATTCTGCTCAATCGGGTTCATGGTCATGCTAAGGATGGGGTCTATGGATATCAATGAGTGTATAACCTGTAGTGTAAAACAGAATGCCTCCGATCTGCACCTGTGTAGCGGATATCCACCAATGTGGCGTATTGATGGCGAGTTACAAACGATACAGACCAGCGCCTGTTGCAACGCTGCGCAGTTGGAGCGTTGGGGAGACAGTTGGATGACGGCCCATCAGCGCCAGCAATTACACACTGAGGGGCAGGCCGATGGCGCGTTGACCACACTCGACGGCATTCGGCTGCGCGAACATCTGTTTCGTCAGCATGCCGGGCTTTCCGTTGCGTTGCGTATAGACAAGCGACTTAATTTTGATTACACCATATGGACTGAGAACAAAATCTCTGTATCGCAACCACTCTCTCTTTTTTTGCTTTTTGCTTGTGCCCATTTATGCTCAATTGGGTTAAGATCTGGCGAATATGTAGGCAAATACTCCACCATATACCCTGCAGAGTTATTAGCAAATCTGGTGTATGGCGATCAGGCTACGTTCCGCTCTGATGCTTCGTAAATCTGTTCTCCATCCTTAAATTGGACGTTGCTTACAACTAGGGTCAGCAGGTCAAATCCTCTTAGTCGGTTCCAGCTTTTCTGAGCTGACTGGAGCAGCTTAAATACCATTGACAGGGTTGTTTCTCTCGAACCATCGTTCTTCGCGCCTCTGCTTCGTAGCCTCACAGTCGCAAAAGCCGATTCAATCGGATTTGTCGTTCTTATTGACGCCCAGTGCTCTGACGGGAAGTCGTAGAATGCCAGCAGTTCTTCTCGAGCTTTCTCCAGCTTCTTCATCACTGCAGGATACTTCGCTGAAAACCTTGCCAACAAAACATCAAAGGCTTCATTAGCGGCATCGCGGCTCTCTGCCAGCCAAACCTCCCGCAGCTCAGCCTTAACTTTCGGTTGCATGGCTTTGGGGAGTGAAGCCAACACATTAGCGGTTTTGTGCACCCAACAGCGTTGGTGCTGCGTGTCCGGGAATATCTTTGCCATTGCATTCCAAAAACCAAGGGCACCGTCTCCCGTAGCCAGCTTGGGAGATACGGTTAGGCCACGTGCTCGCAGGCCATTAAGAAGTTCGGCCCAGTTTGCTTCTGACTCTCGATAACCATCTTCAACCGCAACCAGCTCCTTACGTCCATGCTCAGTGACGCCGATAATGACCAGCAGGCAAAGGCGATCATCTTGCCTGACATGGCTGTATATGCCATCGGCCCAGAAATAAACGTAGCACGTATCGCTTAAATCACGCAGGCACCATTGCCTGTGCTCTTCAAGCCATTGCTGTTTCAGTCTGCTGATGGTACTGGCAGAGAGGGCATTCGCTTTTTCACTGAGAAGCGCCCTCAGGGCTTCGTGAAAATCACCGGTGGATATGCCTCGCAGGTACAGCCATGGTAGCAACTCTTCGACGCTTTTTGCACGTTTCAGATAAGGCGGCAACAACGCGCTGTTGAAGCATATTCCGTTGCCACTGAGCTCTCTGACCTTAGGCACTTTAATTTCAACATCCCCAATACCCGTCTGTATGGTTCGCGGTGGCAAATAGCCGTTACGAACGACAGCATGATGCCCGTCGTCAAGGCATAGGTATCTACACATCTTTTGCAATATCTGCTATTACGTTGCTGCATGATCTCAACTTATCCATCGGCGGGATTGATGCCCGCCTTAACCGGCGTTATCAGCGTCTGGTTAAGCAACACATGACTCCCCCAGCACCATTGGCGTCAGCCGTTAAAGACCTTGCCTGCGCGCAGAAAACAACATTCGCCACTATTCAGGCCGTTTGGCGTTTTTTTAATAATGAACGTATTAGCTTCAGTCAGCTCAATGAACCGATTATTTCGCTGGCTCTCCGGCAGGTTGCACTTAGCCCGCATCCATACGCTCCCGTCGTTCACGACTGGTCTCATTTACAGTTTCGTACCCACAATGGGAAAGAAGAACGTTTGAAAATGACGCATGGTGGCGACGTCGGTTATGAACTACAAACCCGCCTACTGGTTGATGCTGCAAATGGTTTACCAATAGCGCCCCTGTCTCAAACTCTAACCGATAGGGCAGGTTGTCGTTCAACGCTAACCGAGGGCTTGTCTGAGAGTCTGACTCATATGGATGCTTTGACGGCTGATATACCTATGGTTCAGGGGATGCCATCTAGACCGTGTTGCCCGTGGTTGCTCGCAGCAGCAGTAAATCAATCAGCAACACCAAATTAGACTCGAACGAGCTAACCTCTCCCGCTTCGGGCGCAAAATGAATAGCTTCATCATGCAAGCGAAAATGCAAATCTGCCACGTTGGCTAACGGATTAAACGATGCACGAGTGAAGGCGACCACGGTCATGCCGATGTTTCTGGCGATCTGCGCTTTTTCAACCACCTGCTCGGTTTCTCCACTGCGCGAGATAGCGATAAAGATGCGGTATTTGGGGGGATTGCTAAGAAAAATCCCTTTGCTGTCCCCCAGATCGGAGACAAACGCATCCTTACCCAGTATTTGCAGCTTTTTCGCGAAGTACTCGGTAAACAGGTGGGAGAACCCGGCACCGTAAAGAAAAAAATGGCTCTCGTGACGCAGGATATGGCAGAAGGCGTCCATCAGCGCGGGCGTCACGTAGGTGAAGGTTTTTTCGTAATTGGCGACAAAATGGCGATAGGCTTCGGGGATGCCATCGTTGGCAACCGATGTGGGGGTTGCCGGAAACGAACGTGGTGTATCGGGGAGCAACTGCTTGCTGTGATAGATAAATTCGCTGTAGCCGCTAAACCCCATTTTTTGGCACAGGCGCATAATGGTTGCCGTCGAGACATAGGTTTGCTGCGCCAGTTCACACACGGTGATCTTGCCGACCAGCGACGCATGCTCGGCGATAAACACCAGCACGCGGTGTTCCGCGCGCGTCAAATCTCTGCCGTGGTGAACCAGTGATGTCAGCCGGCTATCCATGGTGCTGCTCCTGCGCGGCAATCAGCCTAGTGCAATAGGGGTATCATCACGGGCGCCCCATTCGCTCCAGGCACCGTCATACAGCGTGACATTGGACACGCCCAACTGCGCAAGCGCTAGGATCACCATCACGGCGGTGACGCCAGAGCCGCAACTGGCAACAATCGGGCGGCTGAAATCCAAGCCCGCTTTGTGCAGAATCGTCGCCAGCTCAGGGCTGGGTTTCAGGGTGCCCTGTGTCACCAGATCTCCCCACGGCACGTTCAGGCTGCCGGGAATATGGCCGCGACGCAGGCCGGGGCGCGGTTCATCCACTTCACCGCGAAAACGCGGGGCAGGGCGCGCATCGACGATTTGCGCCGAGCCGTCACGGCTGATCGCCAATATCTGTTCCCGAGAGCGGATCGCGCCTTCGATTAACACGGCATTAAAATGTGCTGGCGTGGGGTGTACGTCTCCCTGCTCAATCGGATAACCCTGGGCTTTCCACTTCGCCAGCCCGCCAGAAAGAATCGCCACCTGACGAGCGCCGAAGTGGGTTAGCATCCACCAAGCACGCGGAGCGGAAAACAGGTTACCTTCATCGTAAATTACCAGCGGTTGCTGGTCGCTGATGCCCAATTCACCCATCGCTTTTGCGAACGCTTCTGCGCTGGGCATCATATGGGGCAATGCGGTGTTGGGATCGGACAGGGTTTCAATATCAAAAAAAACCGCGCCGGGCAGATGCCCCGCACGGTATTCAGCATGGATATCCCGGCTGGTTTCACCCGGGGGTAACATGCGCGCATCGATCAGTGTGATGTCATCGGAAGCCAGATGCTCCGCGAGCCAGTCGGCACAAACAAACAAACGGGAAGAAGAAGCTGACATATAAACCCCACGCATGGGCAGTGCGTGCTGCCCTGAGTGAAACAGTGGTAAATATTGTCAGCCATTTTTCCTTTTCCGACAAGTAGCTATTCGGGTTTGCCTGCGTTCAGCGCCACGCCGTCACGGTAGGCCTGTTTCAGCTGCGGCCAATATTCCTGGTTTGCCGCGATCATCTCATCAAGGATCGCTTTGGCATGCTGCATGGTGGGCACGGTGCGATTGAGCGTAAATTGTATTAGTCGCGACTAATACACATCAGGTACAGATTTCATAGCAAGGGATGTAGGCGCTGCCCGGCAGCTTCATCCTTTGCTGCACAACGAACCCTTGCAGCAGTTTATCCATGCCTTGCATCAGCTGTGCATCGCCGTGGATCTTGTACGGACCGTGCTCTTCAATCGCCTGAATGCCAACCTCTTTGACGTTGCCCGCCACAATGCCAGAAAACGCTTTGCGCAGCGCAGAGGCCAGTGCTTCTGGGGCTTGATTGGGGTGCAGATTGAGGTTTGCCATATTCTCGTGAGTGGGCTCAAACGGCAATTGCAGATCGGGTGCGATGCGCAATGACCAGTTAAAGCTGTAGGCGTCACCGGTATGACGGCGATGTTCCTTCACCTGCGGCATCGCTTTCTTCATCTGCCGTGCCACTTCCGCTGCATCATCAATGATGATGGAGTAGTAACGGCGCGCCTGACGGCCTAGGGTGGTGATGATAAATTCATCCAGAACATGGAAATAATCGGCGCTTTCCTCCGGCCCGGTCAGGATGATAGGCAGCACCTGTTTGCTGTTTTCCGGATTCATCATGATGCTCAGCAGGTAGAGGAACTCTTCCGCCGTGCCGACCCCGCCGGGGAAAATAATGATACCGTGCCCGATGCGTACGAAGGCTTCGAGGCGTTTTTCGATATCGGGCATGATGATAAGTTCATTCACCAGCGGGTTAGGCGGCTCGGCGGCGATGATGGATGGTTCCGTCATGCCAATAAAGCGACCTTCTTTATAGCGCTGATGTGCGTGGCCGACGGCGGCACCTTTCATCGGTGCTTCCATGGCGCCGGGGCCGCAGCCGGTACAGATGTTCAGTTCACGCAGCCCTAATTGGCTACCGACTTTTCGTCCGTAGAGATATTCAGTTTCATTGATGGAGTGGCCGCCCCAGCACACCACCATGTTGGGCTCTTCCCCGACGTGCAGCGCACGCGCATTGCGCAAAATAGAAAATACCAGATTAGTAATGTGGGCACTGTTTTCCAGATTCAGGTTCTGATAGCGCTCTGCCGAGGTGATTTGCCCGTTCACAAACAGAATGTCGCGCAGTACGGCGAACAGGTTGGCCTGCAACGAACGGATAATGTCGCCATCGACGAAAGCGTCTTCCGGAGGATTGACCAGCTCCAGCTTCACGCCGCGTTCACGGCGCAATACATTGATATCGAAATCTTCGTAGCGGGACAGCAGCTCTTTGCTGTTATCGGTTTGGCTGCCGGAATTCAGCACGGCAAGCGAACAGTTGCGGAATAAACGGTAAAGATCGCTGCTGGCCGTGCTTTTCAACATGTCCACTTCCAACTGCGATAACAAATCCATAGACCCTAACGGGCTGATATGTGTAATCAATTTTACTCCTTGAGAACGCAGTGTATAACAACAAAATTTCTAGGCTATCCCTTGTCGCCACTGGGGTGGCAAGACGCATAACACTGATTTTATGTATTGCTCCACCTTAACCTGATGGTATCAGTTATTTCCAATAATGCCGTTTCTGAATGACGATATTGTATCGTATCCCGCACTATTGCCGGGGTAAGCGACCGGTGTTTGCAATAAAGTCGGTGTTGCTACGCCAGGGATTGATGTCCAGCCCGCCTCGGCGTGTATAGCGCGCGTAAACGGTCAATGCTTCTGGCTGGCAAAAACGCATCAGGTCGTTGAAGATACGTTCCACGCACTGCTCATGGAACTCATTGTGGTGCCGAAAGGAGACGATGTAGCGCAGCAGGGCTTCTCTGTCGATACGTTTGCCCCGGTAGCGAATTTGCACCGAGCCCCAATCCGGCTGGTGAGTGATCAGGCAGTTGGATTTGAGCACATGGCTCACCAAGGTTTCTTCAACAACGGGGCGCTGTGCGTGGCAGGCGTTGGCGAGATGGTCGGCATTGAATGCATAATCCGTGATCTGAATATCCAATCCGTCAATACATTCCCCTTGGAATTGGCCCAGCGTCTCTCCCTGAAAAGCATCCAGCGAAAACAGCGCCACGCTAACCTCACCCTGCGCACAGGCGGCCAGATCGCGCGTTAGTGTCTCTTGTACCCGTTGCCAATTTTCAAAAACCGTCTGATTGAAGCTGTTCAGGTAGAGTTTGAAGCTTTTGGATTCGATCAGGTTTGGGCTATCGGCCTGCAAATGCATTTCGCCTACGGCAACCTGTGGCACTCCATTGGGCGCAAGCCAAGAGAGTTCGTATAATGTCCAGATATCTTCACCGTGAAACGGCAAATGCGCGGCATCAATGCCTAAAGGGGAGCGGTTTAAACTGCGTGGAACCGCTTGTAACAAGCCTGCATCGTAGCTGTCGTGGTAAGATGTCGGTTTTCCCAACGGTAACGCACTGAGCGCATCTTGTTTGTCAAAAGTGGACATAACATGCCTTTGCAAAGTAAAAACGATATGCAGTAGTGTAACCGACTCGCCCAGTGAAGAGAAAAAAGTATGGATTACAATGTGCAGCACGCACTCCAGGGGTTTACCCAGCGCTATATGGCGGCTTGGCAGCAAGCCTATGAGCATTTGCCCGCCAGTACGGCGTTGCTTCACCCTGCATAGTGGAAAATGACGGCGAGCGGGTATTTTGGATACCTCAGCCTGTGGCCGAGGGTGCGGCACTTGACGGCGTGTCGCGTGCGTTGACAATTGCGCTGCATCCTGATGCTGAAGCCTTTTTTACCACGCAGTATGCCGGGGATATGGAAGCGCGCTTTGCCGATATTGATTGCCTGCTACTGCAATCGTGGAGCGAGGATGATTTTGTGCGTATGCAAGAAAATCTGATCAGGCATTTGCTGACGCAAAAGCGACTCAAGTTGCCGCCGACGCTGTTTTTAGCCACGACGTAATCAGAAATGGCGCTGATCTCGTTATCCAATGTTAGCGGTGAAGTATGGCTTGAAACCTTTGGTACACGTGAACATCGGGTGTTGCCTCCCTCTTTGTCTGTGTTCCTGCAACAGTTGCAACCGAGAGTATGATGATGGCTGCCTGCGTTATCTAGCGGATATGCGTGTAAGATATATCTTACAGTTATTGTGAGATATCTCTGTGTTTTCCTCGTTTTATGCACTTTTTTTCGTTTTTTTTCTTTTTAATTAATGGATTATATCTTTCTTTGAATTAGGGGGTTCAGCGTAAATATAAGAAAAAATCTGATCAGGGTCTTGCTGTTCGTCGCCTTTTAATACATCTTAGTAACCTGTTACAGGATGTATCACTTTATCGCTAAATGTGGTGAAGAAGGATAATGGCTTCAGGATGAAACCAAGGACACCTCTAGGAAGGAGATTGAGAGCCGTTACGGAGTGTCGGTGGGGCAGGAGCCTAAAGGGAATATCTTCACGGAAGGTGCAGTAAGAACGGTCAGGACGAAAGTTGGACGCTTGCACGGAGAGCTGGTTAGGATAACCGCAAAGGAAAAGTTTTCACGGATGAGCAGGGACGCAGTGGTGTAGCGGGAAAGCTATAAAACGAACCGGGGGCACTGAATATCAGTGCCCCCAACTTTTTTGTCGCAGAGTATCCGTTAACGCTTTGCAGACGCGGCCCTCTATTGCCTTGCCACCGCTGCCCTGCGCCTGTTGGGCTCCTCCAGCTTCAATGATATGCTTTGCCGTCCACGCAGCCGGTGAGAGAAAAGCATGACGCACCAAGACCACATTCGACACGCCTTATGGAAAATTGAACGCACGCTACGCGACAGCGTGTTTTGGCAATCCGCCCCGCCGCAGGCCAGTGCGTTTACCAGCACAGAACCTTTCTGCATTGACACCATGAGCGCTGAACAGTGGTTGCAATGGGTACTGTTGCCGCGACTGCATGCGATGCTGGATGGCGGCGTTCCCTTACCCCAGGCGTTCGCGATCACCCCCTATTTTGAAGAGGCCCTGACCGGGGATATCAACGACATCGCGCCGCTGTTGGAACAGCTGTGCGCGTTGGATGCACTGTTTGTGCCTGCCGATGCGCAGGGAGATCTGGATGCTTGAAATTCTGTATCAGGATGAGCATCTGATCGCCATTAATAAACCGGCTGGGTGGTTGGTTCACCGCAGTTGGCTGGATCGTAAAGAAAAAGTGGTGATCATGCAGACACTACGGGATCAGATTGGTCAACATGTTTTCACGGTACATCGTCTGGACAGGCCAACGTCAGGCGTGCTGCTGCTGGGGCTTTCCAGCGACATTGCGCGCCTGCTTTCGCAGCAGTTCGAGCAGCACCAGATTCAGAAAACCTATCATGCGGTCGTGCGTGGTTACCTTTCCTGCAGCGATACCATCGACTATGCGCTGATTGAAAAGCTGGACAAAGTGGCTGACAAGCTTGCCCAGCGCGATAAACAACCTCAGACGGCTATCACTCACTACCGTTCTCTGGCACAGGTGGAGCAACCGATAGCAGTAGGGCGCTATCCTACCGCCCGATGCAGCCTGGTTGAGCTGGTGCCGCAGACGGGACGCAAACATCAGTTGCGCCGTCATATGGTGCATTTGCGGCATCCCATTTTGGGTGATTCAAAGCACGGTGATTTGCGTCAGAATCGCGCGATGGCCGCGCATTTTGGTTGTGGACGCTTGATGTTGCATGCCAGCCAGCTGACGCTGTGCCATCCTGTAACAGGGGAGCCCTTGGTATTACGTGCTGGGTTGGATATGGCCTGGATGCGCGTAATGACGCAATTTGGCTGGCTGGGCAGTCTCCCTGATGTTGAAAGGGTTGAGTTTCCGCCTGACTCAGGGCAGGATAACGGCCTTTCCAGTATTGCCGAATAGCGCAGATACGGCGTTATAGCCAAGCGACATTATTTTGATAACAATTAGCTGTATTTTTTTGCCACATATCAGGGCATTGGCTGTAATCATTTTTAAGTCGGTTGGCTATATCGGGCACGCAGCGATACATTACACGTGGAGTCATCATCATGGCGCAAATTGGTATTTTTGTTGGCACGGTTTATGGAAACGCATTGCTGGTTGCAGAAGAGGCGGAGAATCTGCTGAGTGAGCACGGCCATCAGGTCAAAGTGTTTGAAGATGCCGAGCTGTCATCCTGGCTGGCGTATCGCGAGCAATATGTGCTGGTGGTAACGTCCACCACCGGACAAGGGGATCTGCCGGATTCCATCGCCCCCTTGTTTGCTGCGCTGCGTGAAAAAGGTGGTCATCAGCCAGCGCTGCGCTATGGCGTCATTGCACTGGGCGACAGCAGTTACCCCCATTTTTGCGACGCGGGCCAGCAGTTTGATGCGTTGTTGCAAGAGATGGGGGCTCAGCGTGTGGGAGATGTGCTTCAGATTGACGCGACAGAATGCCTAGAGCCAGAAGTGCTTTCCTGCCCGTGGGTAGAGCAGTGGGCGGGGTTGGTTGAAGCGGGTTAAGCACGTTGAATCAACGTGTATAAAAAAACGGAGCGATGAAGCTCCATTTTATCATGACGTTAGCTGCTCAGCGTATTAACGCCCTTTGGTCAGCTTTTCCAGATCGGATTTGATCTCATTAATCTTGTTTGCCACCACGCTTTCCAGATGACGCAAATCATCAAGGATTTTGCGTTTCAGGTCGACTTCCTCTTGATCGCGTTGGCAAATCTGGTCTAGCTCATCAATGACATAGCGCAGATTGGGGCTGATCTCATTGATCTCTTTAAAGCCTTGCCCGCTGTTATCCGCAACGATGGTTTTACGCTGGCGCGGATATTTAAATTTTACGCTTTTGGCGAAAAACTCCCCTTTATCCTTACAAAAATAGATTTTCAGGATGTCGTTGCTGGCCTCCTGGCGCAGGCTATAGCGATCAATTTCATCGGGATGGGAGATACCTAGGCTTTTTAGATTGTCATACATGGCGCCACCTTTTGGGGAGTGATAAAGAAAAGGCGGGTAAACCCGCCTTGTTCAGTTTAGTTGGTGGTACGGAGCAACTCATTGATACCCACTTTACCGCGGGTTTTCGCATCCACTTTTTTCACGATCACGGCGCAGTAGAGGCTGTAGCTGCCATCTTTCGACGGCAGGTTGCCGGAAACGACGACCGAGCCTGCCGGTACGCGACCGTAATGCACTTCACCGGTTTCGCGATCATAGATTTTAGTGCTTTGGCCGATAAACACGCCCATGGAGATGACGGAGCCTTCTTCCACGATCACACCTTCTACCACTTCAGAGCGGGCACCGATAAAGCAGTTGTCTTCAATGATGGTCGGGTTGGCCTGCAACGGCTCCAGTACGCCACCTATGCCGACACCGCCGGACAGGTGAACGTTTTTTCCGATCTGTGCGCAAGAGCCGACGGTCGCCCAGGTATCAACCATGGTGCCTTCGTCAACGTAAGCACCGATGTTGACATAAGACGGCATCAGTACCGTGTTGCGGGCGATAAATGCGCCCTGACGCACGCTGGCAGGGGGTACTACGCGGAAACCTTCGCGTTGGAAGCGCGCTTCATCGTAACCGGCGAATTTCATCGGCACTTTGTCGTAGTAGCTGGTTTCCGTCCCTTCCATCAGTTGGTTGTCATTGATACGGAAAGAGAGCAGCGCCGCTTTTTTCAACCATTGGTGCGTCACCCACTCGCCATTGATTTTTTCCGCCACGCGCAGTGCGCCGCTGTCCAATAAGCCAATTACCTGATTAACGGCTTCACGGGTTACGCTGTCCACGGAGGTCGGCGTAATGTCGGCACGGCGTTCAAAGGTGGTTTCGATAACGTTTTGTAATTGATGCATCCTGTTTCTCTTTCTGTGCTGTCAGTCAATGGTTAATTCAGGGTTAATTTATCGTTTGGGTCGAGGGCTTCTGTCAACCGTTGTTGCAAGATAAGGCGCAATTCCGGAGATAATGCGCGTCTGTCTTTGTCTGCAAGGATAAAAAGGTCTTCTACTCGCTCGCCAATCGTGGAAATGCGCGCACCGTGTAACGACACGTTGAGATCGGCGAACACTTTACCTAGGCGCGCCAGTAGCCCCGGTTGATCGAGTGCGCTCAACTCCATGTAGCTGCGTCTGTCCGTATGTGTCGGTAGGAAGCTGATTTCCGTGGGCACACTGAAATGGCGTAATTTGGAGGACGCGCGGCGTGGGCGCGGGTGCTGGTAATCGCGCTGCGTGAGCGCCTGAACCAGCGCCTGACGAATAAACTCGTGACGATCCGGTGCGACCGGACTGCCGTCGGGTTCCAGTACGATGAAGGTGTCCATTGCCATACCATCGCGGCTGGTGAAAATTTGCGCATCATGCACGCTCAGGTTGCGACGGTCGAGTTCGCCTGCCACAGCGGCGAACAGATAAGGGCGATCTGGGCTCCAGATGAAAATTTCAGTGCCGCCGCGGCTAGCTTGGTGGCTGATAAGCACCAATGGCTGATGTAAATCATGCTCAACCAGATGGCGTGCGTGCCAGGCAAGCTGATTCGGCGAATGGCGCAGAAAATAATCTGCGCGGCAGCGGCTCCAGATAGGGTGCAGCGCTTCTTCATCGATATTGTCCATGCACAGCAGCGCCAAGGCCTGAAGGCGATGATGGCGTACGCGATCGCGCACATCCGGCGTATTTTGCATCCCGCGGCGCAGCTGTTTCTCGGTGGCGAAATAAAGTTCGCGCAGCAGGCTCTGTTTCCAACTGTTCCACAAGGTTTCGTTGGTCGCGCAGATATCGGCAACCGTGAGGCTGACCAGGTAGCGCAGGCGGGTTTCGCTTTTCACTTCAGCGGCGAACTGCTGGATAACCGCCGGATCCTGAATGTCGCGACGCTGTGCGGTAACCGACATCAGCAGGTGGCAGCGCACCAACCAGGCAACCAGCTGCGTTTCGCGTGAATTAAGCTGGTGCAGAGCGGCAAACTCAACGACATCTTGCGCCCCTAGTTCCGAGTGATCGCCGCCACGTCCTTTAGCAATGTCATGAAACAGCGCCGCAAGTAGCAGTAATTCCGGCTGCGGCAGGCGCGGATACAGCTCCACGCACAGTGGATGCTGGGCGTGCGTCTCTTCGTCGGCAAAGCTTTCCAGTTTGAGCAGCACACGCAGCGTGTGCCCATCCATGGTATAGGCATGAAACAGATCGAACTGCATCTGCCCGACAATATTGCTCCATAACGGTGTATACGCTTCCAATACGCTATGACGATGCATCTGCAGTAGGGCACGATTTACCGCGTGTGGATGGCGCAAAATAGCCATAAAAAGGTGCCGCGCTTCAGGAATTGCGCATAGCGGTTGGGCCAGATGGCGACGTGCATGACGCAATTGGCGCAGCGTGGTGGAATAGATGCCAGTAATCTCATCGTTGCGCACCATGGTGCTAAACATGCGCATAATGGCTTCCGGCTTGTGCATGAACAGCGTCTCATCACGCAGGTCGATCAGATTGCCACGCAGCTGGAATTCATCATCTATCGCGCGGGGTTTTTCACTGGCATCCAACGCCAGGATGGCCTCATCGAACAGTTGCAGCAGCATATGATTAAGCTCGCTGACGCGGCGCGTCGCACGATAGAAATCTTTCATCATGTGCTCAACCGGCGCATTACCCTCACCACGGTAATTCAGCAACTGTGCCACGTTGAGCTGGCGGTCAAACAGCAAACGGTTGTCGTAACGCGACAGAATCAGATGCAAGGCAAAGCGAATGCGCCATAGGAAGCTCTGACATTCATTGAGCTCGTTGCACTCGGCTTCGGTGAGAAAACCAAATCCGACCATTTCGTTGAGCGACGTGGCACCAAAATGGCGCCGGGCAACCCAGAGCAAGGTGTGAATATCGCGCAGCCCACCGGGGCTACTTTTTATATCCGGTTCAAGATTATAGCTGGTGCTGTGGTAACGCTGGTGCCGTTCTTGCTGTTCGGTGATTTTGGCCGGGAAAAAGGCGGAGGAGGGCCAAAAATCTTCGCTAAAAATCTGTTTTTGTAAGGAGAGAAACAGTGCCACATCGCCGCAGATCAGGCGCGATTCGATAAGGTTTGTCGCCACGGAAATATCCGCTCTGCCTTCTTGCAGGCATTCATCCAGCGTGCGCACGCTATGACCGACTTCAAGCTTGAGGTCCCACAGCAGCGTGATAAACGCGCCCACCTGTTGAGATTGATGGGCGCTGAGCGACTGCCCGCTGAGCACCAGCACATCAATATCCGACAGTGGGTGCAACTCACCGCGCCCGTATCCACCAACGGCCACCAGCGCCGTTTGTGCGGCAGATTCGAAACCGTAAAACGCCCACAGACGTTGCAGCAGATGGTCGATAAAAAAGGTTATGGCGGTAATCAACGTTTCGGCGGCTACCCCTGCGCGAAATTCAGCGCCTAACCACGTCTGAAAACGCTCCATGGACAGTTTGAGCGCTGAGCAATCCAATTCGCTGTCGCTGTAGGTTAATGGGGAGGCGGGGGGCTGTATGTCAGCGGTGAACACGTCGGCGGAGTGAGAAGCGTTGTTGTCATTCATAAATTCACAGCCCTTAAGCGTTGCCTAGCAAACGCCATAAAAGAGACGCCAGCCCTGTTAACGGTATCCCTGGCCGCCGCCGAAAGATAACCGTCGGGCTGGCGCACCATTATGCCGGGTGCGAAATGATGTTGGGGATGGTGTCGTCTTTCCTCAGCGTCATAATTTCGCAACCGTTTTCGGTTACCACAATAGTATGCTCGTATTGCGCCGACAAGCTGCGATCTTTGGTTTTTACCGTCCAGCCGTCTTTCATGGTGCGGATACGGAAATCGCCGGCGTTAAGCATCGGTTCAATGGTGAATGCCATGCCCGCTTGCAGCACTACGCCGCCGTCATCAGCATCGTAATGCAGCACCTGAGGTTCTTCATGGAAACCGCGACCAATACCGTGGCCGCAATATTCGCGTACCACGGAGAAATCATTGCTTTCCGCAAATACCTGGATGGCTTTACCCAGGGCACGCAGCCGGATGCCTGGCTTGACCATTTTCAGCGCCAGATAGAGACTTTCCTGTGTGATACGGCACAGACGTTCGCCCAGAATGGTGGGTTTACCGGCGATGAACATCTTGGAGGTGTCACCGTGGAAGCCGTCTTTGATGACCGTGACGTCGATATTGACGATGTCACCGTCTTTCAGCAGACGCTCATCGCTGGGAATGCCGTGGCATACCACTTCGTTGATAGAGATACACACCGATTTCGGAAAACCGTGATAACCGAGGCTGGCAGAAATGGCCTGCTGCTTGTTGGTAATATGGTCGTGGCAGATGCGATCGAGTTCGCCAGTGCTGACACCGGGAACCACATACGGTTCGATGATTTCCAGCACTTCCGCCGCGAGGCGGCCAGCGACGCGCATTTTCTCGATGTCTTCAGGGGTTTTTATTGATATAGCCATGCAAAATTGTCCGCAGGTGTCGAAGCAGTCGACGAATTTAAGGTTACTCACTAACCACTTATGTTATCAGCCCTGACGGATGGTGCCAAATCCCCATTTGGATTCAATGGCGATACGTCAGGAGAAAATCGGGTAAAGGGTGCAACAAAAGTTGGTGTCGGTGGGGACTTTATGGTACAAAGCGCGCCGGTGATCTGACTGGGTCTGGCTAACAGGTTCAGCGGAATTCACTAAACTCATATGTGTAAATAACACACACATGTCGACACGTTCACCGGGGTGCTCGAAGGTCAATGTCTTATGACGTGGCTGAAGGGTCGGTGTAATGGGACATGTGGAGGCTTAACCCCATACTCAATTTATAGAGGTAATCATGGCAACTGTTTCCATGTGCGATATGCTCAAGGCTGGCGTACACTTCGGTCACCAGACCCGTTACTGGAACCCGAAAATGAAACCTTTCATTTTTGGTGCGCGTAACAAAGTTCACATCATCAACCTTGAAAAAACCCTTCCGATGTTCAACGATGCATTGGCTGAGCTGAGCAAAATCTCTTCTCGCAAAGGCAAAATCCTGTTCGTTGGTACGAAACGCGCTGCAAGCGAAGCGGTAAAAGACGCTGCAAACAACTGCGACCAGTTCTTCGTGAACCATCGCTGGTTGGGCGGTATGCTGACTAACTGGAAAACCGTTCGTCAGTCCATCAAGCGTTTGAAAGATCTGGAAAATCAATCTCAAGACGGTACCTTCGACAAGCTGACCAAAAAAGAAGCTCTGATGCGTACTCGTGAACTGGACAAGCTGGAAAACAGCCTGGGCGGTATCAAAGATATGGGCGGCCTGCCAGATGCTCTGTTTGTGGTTGACGCTGACCATGAACACATCGCCATCAAAGAAGCAAACAACCTGGGTATCCCAGTATTTGCTGTGGTTGATACCAACTCCGATCCGGATGGCGTTGACTTCATCATCCCTGGCAACGACGACGCCATCCGTGCAGTAACCCTGTACCTGAGCGCTGTTGCTATCGCTGTTCGTGAAGGCCGTTCTCAAGATCTGGCTGTTCAAGCGGAAGAAGGCTTGGTAGAAGCTGAATAATAAGACTGGCTCCGTCGAGCCCTTATTAACCAAGTATTGAATATGTTGGTTAGGGGGCCTTAGGCCCCCTTTTATTTATCTCCAACGAGATAACCGAGGAAAAGATAATGGCTGAAATTACCGCTGCCCTAGTAAAAGAACTGCGCGAGCGTACTGGCGCTGGCATGATGGAATGCAAGAAAGCGCTGGTCGAAGCTAACGGTGATATCGAACTTGCTATCGATAACATGCGTAAGTCTGGCCAGGCTAAAGCTGCGAAAAAAGCAGGCCGTGTTGCTGCTGAAGGTGTGATTTTGACCAAGATTGCGGCTGACGGCAAATATGGCGTTATCGTTGAGCTGAACTGCGAAACTGACTTCGTTGCTAAAGATGCTGGCTTCAAAGCTTTTGGCGAAGAAGTTGCAACGGCTGCACTGGACGAACGCATCACCGACGTTGACGTTCTGAAAGCGAAATTCGAAGAGCAGCGTACTACCCTAGTCGCGAAAATTGGTGAAAACATCAATATTCGTCGTATCGCTATTCAGGAAGGTGACGTGCTGGGTGCTTACCTGCACGGCGCACGCATTGGCGTACTGGTTGCCGCTACCGGCGCTGACGAAGAACTGGTTAAGCACGTTGCTATGCACATTGCTGCCAGCAAACCTGAGTACGTGAAAGCAGAAGACGTTCCGGCTGATGTGGTTGCGCGTGAGCACCAGATCCAGTTGGACATTGCCATGCAATCTGGCAAACCGCGTGAAATCGCAGAAAAAATGGTCGAAGGCCGTATGCGTAAATTCACCGGCGAAATCTCTCTGACCGGTCAACACTTCGTGATGGATCCCAACAAAACCGTTGGCGATCTGCTGAAAGAGCACAAAGCTGACATCATCAGCTTCATCCGTTTCGAAGTGGGTGAAGGCATTGAGAAAGAGGAAGTTGACTTCGCTGCTGAAGTCGCCGCGATGAGCAAGCAGTCTTAAGATGCAAAAAAGGAGTCGCCAGCTGGCGGTTCCTTTTTATACCCGTCATACTTCACGTACAGCGGCGTTGGCGAGGTTCACTTGGCGCATTTCTGAGTAAACCGACTCACAACACTTATGGGTCATACCCTCGGGGCATACCCACGGGCCATTCGCATGAAGCCGGGTATATCCAGCCAAAATTTTCAACACGTTTTACTGCCACTGCGCATTTATGCGTCGGTTCAATGACGCTCGCGGTAGGAGGGAATAAAGCGTGACAGTAATCACATTCCCATTATGATTATAGCCCGTTAGGACAACAACACCATGGCAACCAACGCAAAACCCGTATATCAACGCATCCTGCTTAAGCTCAGTGGCGAAGCATTACAAGGGGACGAAGGTTTTGGTATCGATGCGAGCATTCTGGATCGCATGGCTCAGGAAATCAAAGAACTGGTTGAGCTGGGCATTCAGGTCGGCGTCGTTATCGGTGGTGGCAACCTGTTCCGCGGTGCCGGCCTGGCACAGGCTGGTATGAATCGCGTGGTGGGCGATCACATGGGGATGTTGGCCACCGTAATGAACGGCCTAGCAATGCGCGATGCGCTGCACCGTGCTTATGTCAACGCGCGCTTGATGTCAGCCATTCCGCTCAACGGCGTGTGCGACAATTACAGCTGGGCTGAGGCTATCAGCCTGCTGCGTAACAATCGCGTGGTGATTTTCTCCGCTGGTACCGGCAATCCCTTCTTCACTACCGATTCTGCCGCTTGTCTGCGCGGTATCGAGATTGAAGCTGACGTGGTGCTGAAAGCCACCAAAGTGGATGGCGTTTTTTCTGCGGATCCGGTTAAAGATCCCACTGCGACGCTTCATGAAACGCTAACCTATCAGGATGTTCTCGAACGGGAACTGAAAGTGATGGATTTGGCGGCCTTTACGCTGGCTCGCGATCATAATTTACCGATCCGCGTTTTCAACATGAACAAACCCGGAGCATTGCGCCGCGTAGTCATGGGTGAAAAAGAAGGCACTTTGATCACGAAGTAATAACGGGTGTACTGAAAAATAAGGTACTATCCTGATCTTGGTGGTACTGCTTTATTTTCGTAATACCAATAGATAACGCGCTGCGTCGGCATCCCGGCGCAAGCATCAATGATTTACCGGGTTTGCTGTATGCATCCCTGTCTGCTTGTATCATGCGCGTTGGTTTCATGATAAAGCACAGGGAAATAACCTGTCCGGCAACCAGTATTCAAGGGTCCGCAACGTGATTAATGACATCAGAAAAGATGCTGATACACGCATGGAAAAGTGTGTAGAAGCGTTTAAGCACCAAATTAGCAGAGTTCGTACTGGCCGCGCTTCACCGAGCCTGCTGGATGGCATCCAGGTAGAATATTATGGTTCCGCCACGCCGCTGCGCCAGCTGGCAAACATTGTGGTTGAAGACACGCGCACGCTGGCGATCACGGTGTTTGACCGCACCTGGGGCCCTGCCGTTGAAAAAGCGATCATGGCCTCCGATCTGGGGTTAAACCCGTCCTCTGCGGGCGCGGTGATCCGTGTCCCATTGCCTCCGTTGACGGAAGAGCGCCGCAAAGATTTGACCAAAATAGTGCGCGGTGAAGCGGAACAAGGGCGTGTTTCCGTGCGTAACGTGCGCCGTGATGCGAACGACAAGCTGAAAGCGTTGTTGAAAGATAAAGCGATCAGTGAAGATGAAGAACGCCGCGCGCAGGATGAGGTGCAAAAACTGACTGACGCCTATATCAAGAAAGTTGATGTCACGCTGGCAGAAAAAGAAAATGAGCTGATGGAGTTTTAATCGGCTTCCAAAATAAAAGCGCCAGCCAGTACACCCACTGGCGGCGCTTTATTTTTTTAGAGCAATTTCATGAAGCAACTGACGATCCTCGGTTCAACCGGTTCGATTGGCGTTAGTACGCTGGCTGTAGTGAAAGCCAATCCGGATAAATTCGCCATTACTGCCCTAGCCGCTGGGCGAAACGTTGATGTGATGCTGGCGCAATGCCTGCAATTCCAACCTGCCTATGCCTCCATGTCCGATCCCCAGGCTGCGACATTGTTACGTGAACGACTGATGGACGCAGGCTGCCGTACCGAAGTGCTGGCGGGTGAGCACGCAGCGTGTGAGTTGGCTGCACTCGATGGCGTCGATCAAGTGATGGCGGCAATCGTGGGGGCCGCAGGATTATTGCCAACGCTCGCAGCCATCAAAGCGGGCAAACAAGTGCTATTGGCGAATAAAGAATCTTTGGTCACCTGTGGCCGATTGTTTATGAACGCTGTTGCACGATACGGTGCGCAACTGCTACCGATAGACAGTGAACACAACGCCATTTTTCAGAGTTTACCTGAGCACATTCAACGCCAATTGGGTTACGCTTCATTAACGGAATATGGGGTGGAACGTATTGTTCTGACCGGTTCGGGTGGCCCATTTCGAGAAACACCGCTGGCCGCATTGGCGGCGATGACGCCCGATCAGGCATGTGCTCACCCCAACTGGTCCATGGGCCGCAAGATTTCTGTGGACTCCGCCACCATGATGAACAAGGGGCTGGAGTACATTGAGGCGCGTTGGTTGTTTAATGCGTCAGCGGCGCAGATGGAAGTGATTATCCATCCGCAGTCCGTTATTCACTCCATGGTGAGCTATCGTGATGGCAGCGTTTTGGCACAACTTGGCACACCGGATATGCGTACGCCGATCGCGCACGCAATGGCCTATCCGCAGCGCATGGTATCGAACGTGGCACCGCTGGATTTTATGCGTCTTGGACCACTCACGTTCAGCGAACCGGACATGACGCGTTATCCCTGCTTGCAGTTAGCGATTGCTGCGTGCAATCAGGGCCAGGCGGCAACGACTGCACTGAATGGGGCTAACGAAGTTGCCGTCGACGCCTTTTTGCACGGTGAGATTCGCTTTACCGATATTGCGTTGTTGAATCAGCGCGTGATGGAGCAGCTTTCTTGCACTGAGCCAGAGTCCGTTGAGGATGTCTTGGCTATTGACTGTTGGGCTCGCGAGAAAGGCCGGGAGGCGTTACGCGGTTTCCACTGAGAACGTGCGCTTGCGGACGCGATCGTCGCGGCACAATTTGTTCATGCGGGATCAAGGTGATATAGTCTGCGCCATTCGCGTCGATGTCAGTGCGAAAACGCTGGCGAAGGACGTACAGCCGTGCTCGTTCACGGCTTTTTTGTGCTAACGGGTCTGATGTTCGGGATGGATTGTTTTCTTACTTGAGGAAATTAAGTTCGCGTTATGCCGTCTGATAATCAACAAACACCCATTACGCCACCCGAAAGCGGGCCAAGGCATGTCGCAATCATCATGGATGGTAATGGCCGTTGGGCGAAAAACCGTGGCAAGCTTCGCGTTTTTGGCCATCAGGCTGGTGTGAAGGCGGTGCGGCGGGCGGTGAGCTTTGCGGTAAGCCATCGGCTCGATGCCTTGACCTTATATGCCTTCAGTAGCGAAAACTGGAACCGTCCGGCGCAAGAAGTGAAAGCGCTGATGGAACTGTTTGTTCGGGCGTTGGACAGTGAGGTCAAAAGCCTGCATAAACACGGCGTTCAGTTGCGTATTATCGGTGATATCAGCCGTTTCAGCCCGCGTCTACAAGAGCGCATTCGCCGCTCTGAAGTACTGACAAAAAATAATCTAGGGTTAATACTGAATATTGCCGCGAATTATGGAGGACGTTGGGATATTATTCAGGGCGTCAGACAATTGGCTGAGCAGGTGCAGGAAGGCACGCTCCGCCCGGACACGATAGACGAAGATACCTTATTCCACGCCCTGTGTTTGAGCGATCAAACGCCGGTCGATTTGGTCATCAGGACGGGGGGAGAACACCGCATCAGTAATTTTTTGCTGTGGCAGATTGCTTATGCTGAGCTTTACTTTACCGATGTCCTTTGGCCTGATTTCGATGAACACGATTTTGAAGGTGCGATGAATGCATTTGCGCAACGCGAACGGCGTTTCGGTGGAACTGCACCTTCCGATGCTGACGCATCATAGGGGGAAGGTGTGCTGAAGTATCGATTGATAACTGCCTTGATTTTAATCCCATTGGTCATTGCAGCATTGTTTCTGCTGCCACCGAAGGGATTTGCACTAGTAACGCTCGGCGTTTGCATGCTGGCCGCTTGGGAGTGGGGGCAATTCGCCGGATTAGGCTCTTCTGCCCAGCGTTTGTCTCTTGCCTTTATGTGTGGCGCACTGCTGGCGTTGATGACACTATCATTGCCCAGCTATCACTATTCGGTTCATCTGCGGCCTATTCGCGCTTCGCTATGGGTATCACTGGTGTGGTGGTGTGGCGCACTGCTGTTGGTGCTGTCGTACCCCAGTTCTGCCGGATTTTGGCGCGGTTCAAAAGCGTTGTGCCTGCTGTTTGGCGTGTTGACCATCGTGCCCTTCTTCTGGGGTATGGTGGCGTTGCGCCAGCACCATTATGATAGCGATCCCTTCTTCGGTGCCTGGTGGTTGCTCTACGTGATGTTGCTGGTCTGGGGTGCAGACAGCAGCGCGTACATGTTTGGTAAACTGTTTGGCAAGCATAAACTGGCCCCCAAAGTATCTCCGGGTAAAACTTGGGAGGGGTTTGTCGGTGGGTTAGCCACGTCCGCGGTTATCTCCCTGCTGTTTAGTTTTTATGCGCCGCTGGGCGTTGCGCCGTTTACGCTGCTCATCTGTTCGGTGATCGCGGCGCTGGCATCCATACTGGGCGATTTGACCGAAAGCATGTTTAAACGGGAAGCAGGTATTAAAGACAGCAGCCACCTGATTCCCGGTCATGGCGGCGTGCTTGACCGCATCGATAGCCTGACGGCGGCGATCCCAGTATTTGCTTGCCTGATGTTTTTAGTGTTTAAAATGGTTTAGGATGACCTGACAGATGATGAATGTCCTTTGGAGTTTGGCTGCATTTGTTGTTGCACTGGGCGTATTGATTACGGTGCATGAATTTGGCCACTTCTGGGTTGCTCGTCGCTGTGGAGTTAAGGTTGAGCGTTTTTCTGTCGGATTTGGCAAGGCGCTATGGCGTTGGCGCGATCGGCGGGGGACTGAGTTTGTCATTGCCTTAATCCCACTGGGTGGCTATGTCAAAATGCTCGATGAGCGTGTGGATACCGTCTCGCCGGAACAGCATCATCTCTCTTTTAACCGTAAAACCGTGTGGCAACGTGCTGCCATCGTGAGTGCGGGTCCGATTGCCAATTTCCTGTTTGCGATTGCCGCCTACTGGCTGGTGTTTATTATCGGCGTGCCGGGTGTACGGCCCGTGGTTGGTGAAATAGTGCCCAACTCGATTGCTGCTATGGCGCAAATGTCGCCAGGGATGGAACTAAAAGCGGTAGATGCTATCGAAACGCCTGACTGGGACACAGCGCGTTTAACGCTGATTGGCAAGATAGGCGATAGCGAGGTAACGATTGATGTCGCTCCGCTCGGTTCTTCGTCCGTGGTGCGTAAAACGCTGGATTTGCGTGACTGGCAGTTCAATCCTGAAAGGCAGGATCCTGCGTCCTCATTGGGCATGGTGCCGCGTATGCCGCAAATCGATGCGCTGCTGACGCAGGTACAGGATGGGTCGGCAGCGCAAAAAGCCGGTTTGCAAGTCGGAGACAGGATCGTTAAAGTCGATGGGCAACCGCTGACGCGCTGGTCGCTGTTTGCCAGTACGGTGCGTGACAAGCCGGATGCAGATATTGCGCTGGACATTGAACGAAACGGTGAGAGCCGCTCTCTAATCTTGACGCCGGGCAGCAAAACGACCGGTGGCAGGGTAGAAGGGTTTGCCGGGGTGGTGCCAAAAGTCATCCCACTGCCCGAGGAGTACCGGACGGTGCGGCAATACGGGCCGTTCAGTGCGATTTATCAAGCTGCTGATAAAACCTGGCAGCTGATGCGGTTAACCGTCAGTATGCTGGGAAAACTGATTAAGCTCAACAACCTGAGCGGACCAATCTCTATCGCTCAGGGGGCCGGGATGTCGGCCGACTATGGGCTGATTTACTACCTGATGTTTTTGGCATTGATCAGTGTAAATCTGGGCATTATCAATTTGTTCCCGCTACCGGTTTTGGATGGTGGACACCTGCTCTTTCTGCTAGTTGAAAAACTGAAAGGCAGGCCGGTTTCTGAGCGTGTGCAGGACTTTTGTTATCGTATCGGCACGGTGGTGTTGATGCTGTTAATGGGGCTCGCACTTTTTAATGATTTCTCTCGCCTTTAGGCGGGGGAGTAGGTTAGGAAAAACGCATAACAACGATGGCGATGAAAAAGTTGCTCATAGCGTCGCTGCTGTTCAGCAGCGCCACCGTATACGGTGCAGACGGATTCGTAGTGAAGGATATTCATTTCGAGGGCTTGCAGCGTGTTGCTGTCGGTGCGGCACTGCTCAGCATGCCTGTCCGTGTGGGTGATACCGTCAGTGATGACGATATCGGGAATGCCATCCGTGCTCTGTTCGCGACCGGAAACTTCGAGGATGTACGGGTACTGCGTGACGGTGAAACCTTGACTGTGCAGGTCAAAGAACGGCCCACCATCGCCAGCATCACCTTCTCCGGCAATAAAGCGGTCAAGGATGAGATGCTGAAAGAAAACATGGAAGCGTCCAGTGTGCGCGTCGGCGAAGCGTTAGACCGCACGACCCTCTCTTCTATCGAGAAGGGACTGGAGAATTTCTACTACAGCGTCGGTAAATACAGTGCCTCCCTGAAAGCGGTAGTGACGCCGTTGCCGCGCAACCGCGTTGACCTCAAGCTGGTGTTTACCGAAGGAGTTTCCGCGCAAATCCAGCAGATCAACATCGTTGGCTGCAAAGCCTTCACCTCTGATGAATTGATTGCCCAATTCCAGCTGCGCGATGACGTGCCGTGGTGGAACGTCATTGGCGATCGTAAATATCAGAAACAGAAACTCTCCGGCGACCAGGAAACGCTGCGCAGCTTCTATCTCGATCGCGGCTACGCGCGTTTCACGATTGACTCCACTCAGGTGAGCCTGACGCCCGACAAAAAGGGCATCTATATCACCATCAACATCACGGAAGGCGATCAGTACAAGCTGTCTGGGGTGACGGTGCGCGGTAATCTGGCGGGTCACTCTGCTGAGATTGAAGGGCTGACGAAAGTGAATCCCGGCGAGTTGTATAACGGCGCCAAAGTGACACGCATAGAAGAGGATATCAAAAAGCTGCTGGGCCGTTACGGCTATGCTTATCCGCGCGTGGTGACACAACCTGAAATCAGCGACGGGGACAAAACCGTCAAGCTCAACATCAACGTTGATGCCGGTAACCGCTTCTCGGTGCGCCGTATACGCTTCGAGGGCAATGATACCTCCAAAGATTCCGTTCTGCGTCGCGAAATGCGCCAGATGGAAGGGGCGTGGTTGGGTAACGATCTGCTGGAGCAGGGTAAAGAGCGCCTCAACCGCCTTGGCTACTTTGAAAGCGTTGACGTAGAAACTCAGCGCGTGCCGGGCACCGCCGATCAGGTAGACGTCACCTACAAAGTGAAAGAGCGTAACACCGGTACGTTGAACTTCGGCGTCGGCTTCGGTACAGAGAGTGGTGTCAGCTTCCAGGCTGGGGTTCAGCAAGACAACTGGCTGGGCACTGGTAATTCAGTGGGCATTAGTGGGACTAAAAACAGCTACCAGACCTATGTCGAGCTGTCGATGACCAACCCCTACTTTACGGTAGACGGTGTCAGCCTCGGCGGTCGTATTTTCTATAACGACTTTAAAGCCCACGATGCTGAACTTTCTGACTATACCAACCGTAGCTATGGCATAGGCACAACGTTAGGTTTCCCGATCAACGAGAACAACTCATTGCGTCTGGGTCTGGACTATGTACATAACGATGTGTCAGATATGTCACCACAGGTGGCGATGTGGCGTTATCTTAATTCGGTAGGTGTTAATCCGCCGGTTGTAGAATCGGGCAATCACTCCAGCGCCGATTTTAACGCCAACGATTTCTTCCTCAACGCCGGATGGGTCTACAATAGTCTGGACCGTGGCTTCTTCCCGACGGAAGGGAGCCGTGCCAGCTTCAACGCCAAGGTCACTGTGCCGGGTTCCTACAACGAATACTACAAGCTGACCTTTGATTCAGCGACTTACTATCCGTTGAGTGAAAACCACCACTGGGTGTTGATGGGCCGTGCGCGCGCGGGCTACACGGACGCTATTGGCAGCAAAGATGTGCCGTTCTACGACAACTTCTATGCCGGTGGTTCCAGTACGGTACGTGGCTTCCAGTCGAATACCATTGGTCCTAAAGCGGCTTACTATAGGTGTGAAAAGCCGTTACCAAACAGTTACTCGGTTTGCCGTGTCGACAATTCGGATGATGCTGTGGGCGGTAACGCCATGGCGGTGGCCAGTGCGGAATTGATTCTGCCGACGCCATTTGTCAGCGATAAATATGCCAGTTCGCTGCGCACCTCGTTGTTTGTAGATGCCGGTACGGTATGGGATACCAACTGGAAAAATACGAAGAACACCTTGGATGCTGGTGTGCCAGACTACAGCGAACTTGGCAATATTCGTGTGTCCACCGGCCTTGCCGTGCAGTGGATGTCACCGCTTGGGCCATTGGTGTTCTCCTATGCCCAGCCGGTCAAGAAAATTGACGGAGACAAGTCGGAACAGTTCCAGTTTAACATTGGTAAGACATGGTAATGTAACGACAAGCTCGTCGTTTCTACATGAAGTATAGGGCTCTGGTAACGCGCCACGCGCGCTGACCCAGAGCTTTGTGCACGTTAATGTGTGATAAAAAAGATCAGGTTGAGGAGTAATAACGTGAAAAAGTGGTTGTGTGCCGCAGGTCTCGGTTTAGCTCTGGCAGCGTCTGCCAGCGTTCAAGCGGCCAACAAAATTGCCGTTGTCAACGTTGCCAGCATTTTCCAGCAGTTGCCGCAGCGTGAAACCGTTGCCAAACAGTTGGAAAACGAGTTTAAAGGTCGTGCATCTGAATTGCAGAAAATGGAAAGCGATCTGCAAACCAAAATGCAAAAATTGCAGCGTGATGGTTCTACCATGAAAGCCAGCGACCGCAGCAAATCTGAAAACGATCTGATGGCGCAGCGTGAGCAGTTCTCCAACAAGGCACAGGCGTTTGAACAAGATAATCGCCGTCGCCAGATGGAAGAACGTAACAAGATCCTGAGCCGTATTCAGGATGCCATCAAAAGCGTTGCCAGCAAAGATGGCTACGATATCGTGATTGATGCCAACGCGGTTGCCTATGTCAGTAACGCGAAAGACATCACGACTGATGTGCTGAAACAGGTTAAATAACTCATGGTTTCAATTCGACTGGATGCCTTGGCAGCACAGTTGGATGCGCAATTACACGGTGATGGCGATATCGTCATCACCGGTGTTGCTTCTATGCATTCGGCACGCTCTGGACAAATCACCTTTCTTTCAGACAGCCGCTATCGTGAGCAACTGACCACGACACAGGCATCCTCCGTGGTAGTGACAGAAGTTGACCTGCCTTACTGCAAGGCAGCGGCGTTGGTGGTGAAAAACCCGTATCTGACTTATGCGCGTATGGCGCAATTGATGGATACCACGCCGCAACCTGCGCAGGATATCGCACCCAGTGCGGTGATTGCCGATGATGCTGTGCTGGGGCGCAATGCCGCCATCGGTGCGAATGCGATTATCGAGTCAGGCGCAGAGTTAGGCGATGGTGTGGTGATTGGTGCCGGTTGTTTTGTCGGGAAACACGCCAGGATTGGCGCGGGCTCTCGTCTGTGGGCCAATGTGACGGTCTATCATCGGGTTGAATTGGGGGCACAATGCCTGATTCAATCTGGTGCTGTGATTGGTTCCGATGGTTTTGGCTATGCCAACGAGCGTGGCAATTGGGTCAAGATCCCGCAGTTAGGAACGGTACGCATCGGCGATCGCGTTGAGATTGGTGCTAACACCACCATTGACCGCGGTGCGCTGGACGACACCATTATTGGTGACGGCGTTATCATTGATAACCAATGCCAGATTGCACACAACGTCGTGATTGGCGACAATACAGCAGTCGCTGGTGGCGTTATCATGGCTGGCAGCCTGAAAATTGGCCGTTACTGCATGATTGGCGGTGCCAGTGTGATCAATGGCCATATGGAAATTTGCGATAAGGTTACGGTTACCGGCATGGGGATGGTCATGAGACCTATCACCGAACCCGGCGTATACTCATCGGGAATTCCGTTACAGCCAAACAAAACGTGGCGTAAAACCGCAGCGCTGGTGATGAGTATTGATGATATG
Source organism: Symbiopectobacterium sp. RP (assembly GCF_050472005.1). Taxonomy (NCBI): domain Bacteria; kingdom Pseudomonadati; phylum Pseudomonadota; class Gammaproteobacteria; order Enterobacterales; family Enterobacteriaceae; genus Symbiopectobacterium; species Symbiopectobacterium sp. RP. The sequence goes on from NZ_JBGOGS010000002.1 coordinate 1,308,810, forward strand.
AGCAAACGGCTGAAAGCCGTTGAGCGTAAAGTCAACCAAGGTTGATCTCTGTGCCAGCCTCGCCAAAACAGCGGCGGCAGCTTGATGGAGATGGGTTTATACGCGTTGGTTGTTGTGGATTGCCTGCTTAGGCTGGCGTAAAAATCCTTATTTGCGGCCTGCCAGATGATCCTACTTTTGGGATCTCGCAGGCCGTGTTGTTGATGGCATCAGTTTTACGGACAGGAAGAGTATTTTGACTACTAACACTCATACTCTGCATATTGAAGAGATTTTAGAACTACTACCGCACCGCTTTCCCTTTTTGCTGGTGGACCGTGTATTGGATTTCGAAGAAGGGAAATTCCTGCGTGCGGTGAAAAACGTCTCTTTCAACGAACCCTTCTTTCAGGGACACTTCCCCGGTAAGCCCATTTTCCCCGGCGTGCTGATTCTGGAAGCCATGGCCCAGGCTACGGGCATTCTGGCATTTAAAAGCGTGGGTAAGCTGGAACCGGGTGAACTTTACTACTTCGCGGCTGTGGACGAGGCGCGTTTCAAACGTCCGGTGCAGCCAGGGGATCAGATGATTCTTGAAGTTGAATTCATTAAAGAGCGCCGTGGTGTTGCACGTTTCAAAGGCGTCTCCAAAGTGGATGGCGAAGTGGCTTGTGAAGCGTCCATGATGTGTGCTCGTCGTCGGGAGGCCTAATAACGTGATTGATCAAACCGCCTTTATTCATCCCAGCGCTATTGTTGAAGACGGTGCTATTATTGGCGCACGTGTACACATTGGCCCGTTCTGCTATGTCGGTTCTCACGTTGAGATCGGCGAAGGCACGGTATTAAAATCCCATGTTGTGGTAAATGGGATCACTGAAATCGGCCGTGATAATGAGATCTACCAATTTTCCTCCATTGGTGAGGTAAATCAGGATCTGAAATACGCGGGTGAACCGACTCGCGTAGAGATCGGCGATCGTAACCGTATTCGTGAAAGTGTCACGATTCATCGTGGTACGGAACAAGGTGGTGGATTGACTAAAGTCGGCAGCGATAATCTGCTGATGATCAACACGCATATCGCCCATGACTGTGTCATTGGTAACCGCTGCATTCTGGCGAACAATGCCACGCTGGGTGGACACGTAGAAGTCGATGATTTTGCTATCATCGGCGGCATGACAGCGGTGCACCAGTTCTGTGTCATCGGTGCACACGTTATGGTCGGAGGCTGTTCCGGCGTGGCGCAAGATGTGCCGCCGTACGTCATTGCTCAAGGTAACCATGCGACGCCGTTTGGCCTCAACATTGAGGGGCTGAAACGCCGCGGGTTCGAAAAAGAGACCCAGCAGGCGATTCGTAACGCCTACAAGCTGTTGTATCGCAGTGGGAGAACGTTGGAAGAGGTGAAACCAGAAATCGAAGCGCTGGCGAAAGATCATCCTGCGGTTCAAGCAGTTATCGATTTCTTTGCCCGTTCTACCCGCGGCATTATCCGGTAATTCATGTCAACGCGTCCCCTTGTTATTGGTATCGTCGCCGGAGAAACCTCCGGCGACATTCTTGGTGCAGGCCTGATCCGAGCGCTGAAAAGCCAGATGCCTGACGCTCGCTTTGTCGGCGTAGCCGGGCCTCGCATGCAGGAAGCAGGGTGTGAAACCTGGTATGAGATGGAAGAGCTCGCAGTGATGGGGATCGTCGAGGTGTTAGGGCGTTTGCCGAGCCTGCTGTCGATCCGCCGTGATCTTACGCAGCGTTTCACCGAGCTTGCGCCCAAAGTTTTTGTTGGCATTGATGCGCCCGATTTTAATATCACGCTCGAAGGTCGCCTAAAAGCGCGCGGTATCCGCACCATTCATTACATCAGCCCCTCCGTGTGGGCTTGGCGCCAGAAACGCGTTTTCAAAATTGGGCGTGCCACCGATCTGGTGTTGGCGTTTCTTCCCTTTGAAAAAGCGTTTTACGACAAATTCAACGTACCTTGCCGCTTTATCGGCCACACCATGGCCGATGCCATGCCGTTACAGCCGGACAAACTGGCGGCGCGCGCACATTTAGGCATCGCGCCTGAGCGCCATTGCCTGGCGCTGCTGCCGGGTAGTCGCGGGGCTGAGGTGGAGATGCTGAGCGCCGATTTTTTACGCAGCGCACAGCTATTACGCCAACGCTATCCTGATTTAGCCGTGTTGGTGCCGTTGGTTAATTCCACGCGGCGTGAGCAATTTGAACGCATTAAGCAAGAAATGGCCCCCGAGCTGGATGTGCATATGTTGGATGGTGAGGCGCGTGAAGCGATGATCGCCAGCGATGCGGCGCTGCTGGCGTCCGGCACCGCAGCGTTGGAGTGCATGCTGGCAAAATGCCCGATGGTCGTGGGCTATCGCATGAAGCCCTTTACGTTCTGGCTGGCAAAGCGGTTGGTAAAAACCCCTTGGGTGTCGTTACCGAATTTGCTAGCAGGGCGCGAATTGGTAAAAGAGTTGCTGCAAGAAGAGTGCACGCCAGACAAGCTGGCGGCGGCGTTGCTTCCTTGGCTGGAAGGCGGGGAAGACGTGAAACAGTTGCACGAGACCTTTTTGGCGCTGCACCAACAGATTCGTTGTGATGCGGATACGCAGGCGGCACAGGCTGTAATGGAATTGGCCCGAGGTGAATGAATGTATGATGTTTTTGTCTATCCAGATGCGACGCGCATAGCTGGTGTAGATGAAGTGGGGCGCGGCCCGTTGGTGGGGGCGGTGGTCACCGCCGCGGTGATTCTCGAGCCGCAGCGTCCAATCGTTGGATTGGCTGATTCAAAACAGCTCAGTGAAAAACGCCGCCTGGCGCTTTATGATGAGATCAAAGACAAAGCGCTGTCATGGAGTTTGGGGCGCGCAGAGCCCGAAGAGATTGACCAATTGAATATCCTGCATGCCACGATGCTGGCAATGCAGCGTGCCGTTGCAGGGCTGCACCTGGCACCCGATTATGTGCTGATAGATGGCAATCGCTGCCCGCTGTTGCCCATGCCTGCATTGGCGGTGGTGAAGGGCGACAGCCGGGTTTCCGAGATCAGTGCCGCATCGATTCTCTCTAAAGTGACGCGAGACCGGGAAATGGTCGAGTTGGATGCCCGTTTCCCTGAATATGGCTTTGCGCAGCACAAGGGTTACCCGACGGCTTATCACCTTGAAAAACTCGCTCTGTTAGGTGCTACTGAGTACCACCGGCGCAGTTTCGCCCCCGTAAAACGCGTATTGGGGTTGGCATAGCCCGTCAACCGTGCGCAATCAGGTAATATCGGTGCCCTGCTCGTCACGCGGGGCTGTTTTCGACAACGTCTAGGATCTGGATATGGCCGAACCACGTTTTGTCCATCTGCGTGTGCACAGTGACTATTCCATGATCGATGGGTTGGCAAAAGTTGGGCCGCTGGTAAAAAAGGCGGCCGCGCTGGGCATGCCAGCACTGGCGATCACGGATTTCACCAACCTGTGCGGGTTAGTGAAATTTTACGGCGGCGCACACGGTGCGGGCGTTAAACCCATTGTCGGCGCGGATGTTCTGGTAAGCAGCGATGTGCTGGGCGATGAACTTGCACAGCTCACCCTGCTCGCCATGGACAACGAGGGCTATCAAAACCTCACGCTGCTGATTTCCCATGCTTATCAGCGCGGCTACGGTGCCGAAGGCCCCACCATCGAACGCGACTGGTTGATCGAGTACGGTAAAGGCTTACTGCTGATTTCAGGTGCCCGGCAGGGTGACGTCGGCAAATTTATCCTGCGTGGCAATCAGGCGTTGGTCGAGCAAAGCCTAGCCTTTTATCAAAAGCACTTTCCAGGCCGTTATTATCTGGAACTGATTCGCACCGGTCGCCCGGATGAAGAGAGCTATCTTCACGCGGCAATTGAATTAGCCATGAAGCACCATCTACCGGTGGTAGCGACCAACGATGTTCGATTCATCAACGCCGATGAGTTCGATGCCCATGAGATTCGCGTTGCTATCCACGATGGCTATACGCTTGATGACGCAAAGCGCCCGCGTAACTACAGCGCGCAGCAATATATGCGCAGCGAAGACGAGATGTGTGAGCTGTTTGCCGACACCCCGGAAGCACTGGTGAACAGCGTCGAGATAGCCAAACGTTGTAATGTCACCATCCGTCTGGGGGAGTATTTCCTGCCCCAATTTCCGACCGGTGATATGTCCACCGAAGATTTTCTGGTTAAACAGGCCCGTGAAGGGCTGGAAGAGCGTCTCGCGTTCCTGTTTCCTGACGAAGAGGTGCGTATGCAGCGTCGCCCGGAATACGACGAGCGTTTGGAAATCGAACTCAATGTTATCAACCAGATGGGGTTCCCTGGCTACTTCCTGATCGTGATGGAGTTTATCCAGTGGTCAAAAGACAACGATGTCCCGGTAGGTCCGGGGCGCGGTTCGGGTGCAGGCTCGCTGGTGGCCTACTCACTGAAAATCACCGATCTCGATCCGCTTGAATTTGACCTGCTGTTCGAGCGTTTCCTCAACCCGGAACGTGTGTCGATGCCTGACTTCGACGTCGACTTCTGTATGGAAAAGCGTGACCGGGTTATTGATCACGTTGCTGAGATGTACGGGCGCGATGCGGTATCGCAGATCATTACCTTTGGTACCATGGCAGCCAAAGCGGTTATTCGCGACGTAGGTCGCGTGCTCGGACACCCTTACGGTTTTGTCGACCGCATCTCCAAGCTGGTGCCGCCGGATCCGGGCATGACGCTGGAAAAAGCCTTTGCTACTGAACCGCAGCTACAGGAAATTTACGACTCCGACGAAGAAGTCAAAGCGCTTATCGATATGGCGCGCAAACTGGAAGGGGTGACGCGCAACGCGGGTAAACACGCCGGTGGGGTGGTAATATCACCGACCAAAATCACCGATTTCGCACCGCTCTATTGCGATTCGGAAGGGAATCATCCGGTTACCCAGTTTGACAAGAACGACGTGGAATATGCCGGGTTGGTGAAGTTTGACTTCCTAGGGCTGCGCACGCTGACTATTATCGACTGGGCGCTGAAGATGATTAATGCCCGCCGTGCTAGGCAGGGGCAGGAGCCGATTGATATCGCGGCAATCCCGTTCGACGATAAAAAAAGTTTCGACATGCTGCAACGTTCGGAAACCACGGCGGTGTTCCAGCTTGAATCGCGCGGTATGAAAGACCTGATCAAACGTCTGAAGCCGGACCGCTTTGAAGACATGATCGCTCTGGTGGCGTTGTTCCGTCCAGGGCCTTTGCAGTCAGGGATGGTGGATAACTTTATCGACCGTAAACACGGACGTGAGGAAATATCCTATCCTGATATACAGTGGCAGCATGAATCGCTGAAGTCAGTGCTGGAGCCGACCTATGGTATCATCCTGTATCAGGAACAGGTGATGCAGATAGCCCAGGTGCTTTCCGGCTATACGCTGGGCGGTGCAGACATGCTGCGCCGCGCCATGGGTAAGAAAAAACCCGAAGAAATGGCCAAGCAGCGCTCCGTGTTTGAGGACGGCGCGAAGGAGATGGGCGTCGACGGCGAATTGTCGATGAAGATCTTTGACTTGGTAGAAAAATTTGCCGGGTATGGGTTTAACAAATCGCACTCAGCCGCCTACGCACTGGTGTCGTATCAAACGCTGTGGCTCAAGGCGCATTATCCTGCCGAATTCATGGCCGCTGTGATGACGGCGGACATGGATAACACTGATAAAGTGGTGGGGCTGGTGGATGAGTGCCGGCGTATGGGGCTAAAAATCCTGCCGCCGGATATCAACAGCGGGCTGTACCATTTTCACGTCAATAATGATGGGAAAATTGTTTATGGTATCGGCGCGATCAAGGGCGTCGGTGAAGGGCCGATAGAAGCTATCATCGACGCGCGAAATCAGGGCGGGTATTTCCGCGAGTTGTTCGATCTCTGTGCTCGTACTGATATCAAGAAACTGAATCGTCGCGTGCTGAAAAAGCTGATCATGTCCGGTGCGTTTGATCGGCTGGGACCGCATCGCGCGGCGTTGATGAATTCGCTCAACGATGCGTTGAAGGCCGCCGATCAGCATGCCAAGGCCGAAGCTATCGGTCAGGCAGATATGTTTGGTGTTCTGGCGGAAGCGCCGGAGCAGGTAGAGCAGTCCTACAGCACGGTAGCTCCCTGGCCGGAGCAGGTGGTGTTGGACGGTGAGCGGGAAACGTTAGGGCTTTATCTGACGGGCCATCCGATCACGCAGTATCTCAAGGAAATTGAACGCTATGCTGCCGGCTTGCGTTTGAAAGACATGCACCCGACGGATCGGGGCAAAGTAACAACGGCGGTCGGTCTGGTGCTGGCTGCCCGCGTAATGGTCACTAAGCGAGGTAATCGCATTGGCGTGTGTACACTGGACGATCGTTCCGGCCGTTTGGAAGTGATGCTGTTTACTGAAGTGTTGGAAAAGTATCAGCATCTGCTTGAAAAAGAACGAATTCTGATCGTCAGTGGACAGGTCAGCTTTGATGACTTTAGCGGGGGCCTTAAAATGATGGCCCGAGAGGTCATGGATATCAGTGAAGCGCGTGAAAAATATGCGCACGGGCTTGCTATCTCGCTGACTGACAGGCAAATTGATGACCAGCTATTAAACCGTCTCCGTCAATCGTTGGAACCTCATCGATCGGGGACGATCCCGGTACACCTTTACTACCAGCGAGAGGATGCCTGCGCCCGGTTACGTTTTGGCGCGGCATGGCGTGTGACGCCAACCGATGTGCTGCTTAATGACCTGCGCACACTGCTGGGGAACACCCAGGTGGAACTGGAATTTGACTAAAATAGGAATACTATGAGTCTGAATTTTCTTGATTTTGAGCAGCCGATTGCAGAGTTGGAAGCGAAAATTGACTCGCTGACCTCAGTCAGCCGTCAAGATGAAAAATTGGATATTAATCTGGACGAAGAGATCCAGCGACTGCGGGAAAAAAGCGTTGAACTGACGCGCAAGATTTTTGCCGATCTGGGTGCTTGGCAGATTGCACAATTGGCTCGCCACCCGCAGCGTCCCTACACGCTGGACTATGTCAGCCATATTTTCACTGACTTTGATGAGTTGGCGGGCGATCGCGCCTATGCTGATGACAAAGCGATTGTGGGCGGCATCGCGCGTTTGGATGGGCGTCCGGTGATGATCATTGGTCACCAGAAAGGGCGCGAAACCAAAGAGAAAATTCGCCGCAATTTCGGTATGCCTGCGCCTGAAGGCTACCGTAAGGCGCTGCGCCTGATGGAAATGGCGGAGCGTTTTAACCTGCCGATCATCACCTTTATCGACACGCCGGGCGCGTACCCGGGCGTTGGTGCCGAAGAGCGCGGCCAGTCGGAAGCCATTGCGCGCAACCTGCGTGAGATGTCCGGTCTGAGCGTACCGATTATCTGTACGGTGATTGGAGAGGGGGGGTCCGGTGGTGCATTGGCGATTGGTGTGGGTGACAAGGTTAACATGCTGCAATACAGCACCTATTCTGTGATTTCACCAGAAGGCTGTGCCTCTATCCTGTGGAAAAGCGCCGATAAAGCGCCGCTGGCGGCGGAAGCGATGGGGATCATCGCCCCGCGTCTCAAAGAGCTGAATCTGATTGATGCCATCATTCCTGAACCGCTCGGTTCTGCGCACCGTGATGTGGAAACCATGGCGGCGTCGCTGAAAGCACAACTGCTGTCAGACTTGCGTGGGCTGGATGAATTGGATAAAGACGCGCTGCTTGATCGCCGTTACCACCGTTTGATGAACTACGGTTACTGCTGATCCCAGATCTATCGCGCTGAATAAAGTCCGCTTTCCGCAAGGAGGCGGACTTTTTGCTATTATGCGGCTATTTCCATTATCACCTTGCCACAACAAGGAGTACGCATGCTGGCGTTAACGGAGATTCACCATATTGCTATTATTGCCTCTGACTACCGGCGCAGTAAGGCATTTTATTGCGATGTCCTTGGGTTTGAGCTGTTGGCGGAAACCTGTCGGGCAGAGCGCGACTCATGGAAAGGCGATCTGGCGTTAAAGGGGTGGTACGTTATCGAACTGTTCTCGTTTCCCTCGCTACCGCCACGACCTACTCAGGCTGAATCCTGTGGCCTGCGCCATCTCGCTTTTGCGGTAGCTGACATTGACGAGGCGTGCGACGCACTGCAACGTGCAGGTGTTGCCTGTGAACCGGTGCGGGTGGATGAATCTACCCAGCGTAGCTTCACTTTCTTACGCGATCCAGATGGATTACCGTTGGAGCTTTATGAGCAGTGAGCGAATCAACGTGGCTACGCTACTGGAAAACGTAGCGGTGCAACTCTCTGGCTGTCAGCGTGTGCTGGTGGCTTATAGTGGCGGCCTGGATTCCAGCGTGCTACTGCATATGCTGTATCAATTGATGCAGCAGCGCTCGGATATTGTTGTGCGTGCCGCCTATGTGCACCATGGGTTAAGTACTCACGCTGAGCATTGGGCGCAGCACTGCATGCATACCTGCCAGCAATGGGATATTCCCTGTTCGGTGCTGCCTGTCACGGTGGATGCGCGTGAGCGTGGTGTTGAAGCGGCAGCACGCGAAGCGCGTTACCAGGCATTACGCCAACATCTGTTACCTGAAGAAGTGCTGCTTACCGCACAGCATCTCGACGATCAGAGCGAAACGTTCCTGTTAGCGCTCAAGCGTGGCAGCGGGCCAGCCGGGCTTTCAGCGATGGGGGCTACGGGACAGTTGGGTGCTAATCGCTTGCTACGTCCATTGCTGGGCGTAGCGCGAGCGCAACTTGAAGATTATGCCTGTCATTATCGACTCACGTGGGTGGAAGACGAGAGCAATTGCGACGCGCGTTACGATCGCAACTTTCTGCGTTTGCAGGTATTACCGCAACTAAAACAGCGCTGGCCGTCATTTTCAGAAGTAGTGGCGCGCAGCGCGCGACTGTGTGCCGAGCAGGAACAACTGTTGGATGAATTGCTGGCGCTATTGCTTCAGTCGGCCTGTGACGAGAAGGGGGCGTTGGCGATTGATGCTTTGCTCCCACTGAGCGAACCGCACCGTTTTGCGCTGTTGCGGCGTTGGCTGAGAGTGCACGAGGTGGCGATGCCTTCACGCGAACAATTGCTGCATCTGTGGCAGGATGTGGCTCTGAGCCGCCAGGATGCAGAACCGTTGTTACAATTGGGAACCGTACAAATTCGACGCTTTCGTCAGCATTTATACTGTGTTGCCGAGTGTGTAAACGTCGTCGATCTGGTGTTACCCTGGCAACCTGAGCAGGGCAAACTAATGCTTCCGCACCGGTTAGGTTATCTGTCCTTGGACGAACAAGGTATGCGTATCCGACGCCCGCGTCCTGATGAGCAAGTGAGCGTGGGTTTTGGCCTGAAAGGGAAACTGCATATTGTTGGGCGCAGTGGCGGACGATCTGCGAAAAAACTGTGGCAGGAATATGCGATTCCTCCCTGGATGCGTGAACAAATTCCTATTCTGTATTACAACGAATACCCTATCGCAGCCGTTGGCGTTTTTGTGATGCGGGAAGGAGAATCATCAGCAAAGGATACCGCATGGCAGATAGTATGGCGGATGACGTAGCGCTGATACAGTACCTATCAGCGCTACTCAGGCTGCTGACTAGCCAATTCAAGGGCAAAGCGATAAATGGTAAGCCTGTTTAGAGGGGGCGGTGACTATTTGGGGTTGCATGTTAAGCTGCTGCCTTAATTTCTCTATTTCTGATCGTAACGGCTGCACTATCGCTTCTAGCTGTCGCGTGATTTCCTGCTGGATACTTTCTTGTTGTTCTGGTTTATCAGGGAGTAACGCGTTGCACCCGCTCAGTGATTCTGCTTTTCTTGCAGCCAAACTTGTTATACCGATAAATTTAATCTCATTCAGATAATCGTATAATTTTGCAAAAGCGTCAGTGAATTCAATGGATTCTGTTTTCTTCGACTTTTGATAGCACTTATTTATTGCATCACGAATATTCAGTGACCCATCGGTGCAGGAAACCAATAATCCCAATCCACGCAGGGCATTCAATAATAGAGGGGCTGAAATAACCAGTGCCGGAATGGCTATAGGCAGAAAAAATGCGGTGGCTGCCAACGCCATACCGACAATTGAAAGGGCTATTCCAACCACCACCCGCTTGGAAAAAAAGCATTTTTGAGATGCATCACCATGGATGATTCTGTCGCTCTTCCTGATGTCTGACAAGGTATTGAAGAACAAATCCGCAATGTCTTCAATTTCCTTTATTTTTTCTTTCAATTCAGGGGTGATGCGATTTGAAGCCGATTCGTCATGGTGCAGCGCTAAGATTTCTTCCACAACCTCGAAATCAATTTCGCGTAACTTTATCTGGCACTGTAAGATCTTTTCATAGGTGGCAGAGTCACTGGCAAAATGTCGGGAATAATTCGTTTCCATCAGCGCAGCCTGTAATGCCGGGAACTTCTCCCATTTCTTTTTGGTGAATGTATTACTGATATTACTGACATGCAGTAATTTTTGTGGCCACGCGGCTTTATCGGGGTTTATCTGCGAAGATTTCCCCATGACGATAGCATCTTGACTCTGGTTTAATGGCTGGTAGTTGTTCATTGAATGAAATGGGTTAGCCTGACTTAATCCAGTGACACACATAGAATCCCCTCGAATAAATTGCCTGACTTATTTCATCTATAGGTTTATCTGAGAGCGGTTTTTTGTCACTCGGGTATTTACTGGGGGGCGTATTTTTTCATGTGAGCTACAGCAAAAATTGGTTATTTTATCTTGGCAGCAAAACGGACAACCTAGGTTGTCCGTTGACTAAACGTTGTATCGCGTGTTGGTTGTGTGACCAATCAGGATTCACTCACCACCACTTTGCCGATACCTGGATTGCTGAAGCTCACGATATGATCCAGACGCAACTCTCGCAGTGCGCCATTTTCTTCCACCACAAGATATTCCACTTGCTTGCGCGAGACAATATCCTTGGCCTTGCCTGTAAGGGTTTCACCGCTGCGCAACTCGAGCGTCAGCGTCAGATGTTGCTGGCACGTAGCCTCAAGGCTATCGTAATCATCACAATTGATGGGTTGATATTCGTTACTCATTGACATAATCGCTCACCAATAAGTTAGCTGCGGCGAAGGCCGCCTGTTCCCTGACGGTGGACGGCAAGTCGCCATTGGCTGCGATCCCATCCAGAGTTTGCAAAACACAACCTAATGCATCGGGTATGTAGCCCAGATTGCCGCTGGCGATCTCCGCGTATAAACGACGAACCAATTCAGAATGTTGCCGCACAATATCCTCCCTTGGAAGTCCACCGCCGTAGGCTTTTGTGCCTGTTGTCGCCGCGATGGCCTCGTTTTTTGCTGATGATAAGGGGAGATAATCCCACGAAAATAAGTATTCGTTATCAAAAGGACTATAGCATAGGCATCAGCAGGATATCAGCATTCCGGTGTTAAGCAATGCTTCAGTTAGCGCACAATTTTAACCTTTTTACACAATATATAGCCAAGCGACTTAAAAATGATTACATCCAATGCCCTGATATGTGGCAAAAAATACAGCTAATTGTTATCAAAATAATGTCGCTTGGCTATACCCTGCATCGATGATAACTTGTTGAATATTATGTTTTTTGTGAAAAGTTGCATTGTCCATCACGATTACACTGTTTTTAGGGAGTACTGGGATAAGGACTTGTGTGACCCAGGAATAGAAAACATCGCTGTTGATATTGATATCAAATAATCCGATAGCAAAGAGCCTGTTTAAGATTTTGTGTAAATGCCTTTCCTCAGAAGTGACCGTCAAGACGGTCACCGAACTCGATAATAAAGCGACTCATTGCCATACGCCAGTCCTGTAAGGGCATCGTCCATTTCTGTGATGCCGCCTGGATTGCCAGCCATACGACCTTCTTCACCGAGTCATCAGTCGGGAACACCTTGCGTTTCTTGATTGCATGCCGGAGCACGCTGTTCAGTGATTCTATAGCGTTCGTCGTGTAGATTACCTTGCGAAGTTCCTGCGGGTACGAGAAGAATGTCGACAGGTTGGCCCAGTTTGACTGCCAGCTCCGGCTTATCTGCGGATAGCGGTGATCCCATGTTCCACCGAACGTCTCCAGCGCCTGAAGCGCAGCCTCTTCGGTTGGAGCCTGATACACTGCTTTGAGGTCGCGTGTTACCGCCTTATAGTCCTTCCAGGCAACGAAGCGCAGACTGTTGCGCACCATGTGCACGATGCACAACTGGATGCGGGCTTCCGGGTAGACCGTGTTGATGGCATCCGGGAACCCTTTCAGGCCGTCCACACAGGCAATGAGGATGTCTGTCAGGCCACAGTTTTTCAGTTCTGTCAGCACGTTCAGCCAGAACTTTGCACCTTCATTTTCGGCCAGCCACATCCCCAGTAGCTCTTTCTGGCCTTCGATATTGATACCCAGCGCCAGGAACACAGACTTATTGATAACGCGGCTGTCCTGCCAGACTTTCAGAACGATACAGTCAAGGTAAACAATGGGATAAACCGCATCCAGGGGGCGATTTTGCCATTCAACAACCTGCTCCATAACGGCATCGGTGACCTTCAATACCAGGGCGGGTGAGACATCCGCGTCATACAGTTCTTTGAACGCAGCGGCAATTTCACGGGTGGTCATCCCTTTGGCATACAACGATAAAATCTGGTTATCCATCCCGGTGAGCCAGGTCTGGTTCTTCTTCACCAGTTGCGGTTCAAAGGAACCATCACGATCACGTGGTGTACGCAGTTCCAGCGGACCATCGCCGGTGGTAACAGTCTTTGTGGAGTAGCCATTGCGCGTGTTAGTTCCAGATTTGGACTGGTGCTTCTCATGCCCGAGGTGATGGGTCATTTCAGCATTAAGGGCAGCTTCAACGCAGATCTTTTTCAGCAGGCGATCAAACGGGTTGAGAGCGTCAGGGGTTTTGAGATTTTTGGCCAGCTCGTTAGCCAGAGCCTGTAACTGTTTTTCGTCCATAAAGTAACCTGTTTTTGATGTTGGATTGAACATATCAAAACCAGGCAATTACACAATCTCGTGTACAGGCTCATAGCAAACAGCGTTGTGCCTAATAAAGCGCCGATAACATTTGTTCTTCCCTTGGCTCCCCAGTTTTTCAGTCCAAAACACCGTTGACCTTTTGGGGAATAGCCGTGAGTCCGTGGGGTATCGTGTGGAAAACCACTTTTATCAATAAAAACAATAGGTTTTCCTTCTTTTTCATACTGTTGTATTTTTTGTTGAAATGCTTGCCGGGCGCTTTCGTCGGCTTTCGGATGACGTAGAGTTTTTTTATAGGTCAATCCCAGCTTTTTAAGAGCTTGCCAAATGGCCTTCTGACAAACGCCAAAACGCTCTGCACGTTCTTTTTGGTAAGCATCTGGATATGGTTCAACATCTTTTATCAACTCGGATTTATCGCTCTTTCGCTGACGCGTGGTCGATGCTTTTGACGCTATTTGATTAATCCAACGCGATACAGAGGTAGGGCCAATCCGAAATTGCTTCGCTGTTTCTCGGATACTCAACCCTTCTTCTTCCCGTGTAGATATCACTTTACGTCTAAAATCAATTGAATAGCTCATTTAAATAATGCGATCAAAATTAAGTCGTTTAGCTATACTTGGCGCTGTGACCGGTCTGTTTTCTGAATTGTTATCGGTATGCTGTGCGTCTCACCGGTTCACAAGGTACACTGGTTGCAGACGGAGAAGAGGTATCGAATGGCATTAAAAGCAACGATTTATAAAGCAGCAGTGAACATTGCGGATTTGGACCGCTCTTTTTTTTACGATGCCAATTTGACCTTGGTGCAGCACCCCTCAGAAACTGAACAGCGTATGATGCTACGGCTGCTGGCGTGGATCTGTCATGCGGATGAAAATTTACGCTTCACCAAGGGGTTATGTGCCGATGATGAACCGAAAATCTGGTTGCGTGATGATACACTGGCGCTGAAGCTGTGGATTGAATTGGGGTTGCCAGATGAGCGTCGGCTCAAAAAAGCCTGCAACCAGTCTCCGAACGTTGTGCTCTATGTCTATGGTGAGCGAGCGGCCCATGTTTGGTGGCAATCGATGGAGCAAAAGTTGCGGCAGTATCGCAATCTTGCCGTCCGTTTTTTAGACGATCGCCAATTGCAGGCGTTGGCTGCAATGGCACAGCGCACGATGACGTTACAGGCAACCCTTCAGGATCGATCGTTCGGTGTGGTTGTCTGATGATGAGAATAATCTGGAAATTATAGCCAAGCGACATTATTTTGATAACAATTGGCTGTATTTTTTTGCCACATATCAGGGCATTGGCTGTAATCATTTTTTAGTCGGTTGGCTATATCTTTACCGAGTGGCAACCGGCCCAATAATCGTCATGATCCTAGGTGACAGGAGAAGGTGGGGAGGATAATAGCGTGAAAAAAATGGCGCTTGGCTTACTACTGCTTTTTGTGGCAGCAGGGTTGATGGGATGTCATACGCCCAAACCAGTGCGTGAGGAAGCATTGCAGCCCATGGCGCAGAGTTATCGTGGTGTATTGCCTTGTGCAGATTGTGCCGGTATTGATACGTCATTATTCCTGGCTGAAAATGGCACGTTTATACTGCAGCATCATTATCAAACCGATCGCCCCGGCAATCGCGTGTTTGTCACCTATGGCAGATGGGCGCGAACGGCGGATAAGCTCGTGCTCACCGATGTGCAAGGCGAAAAAAGTTACTTCAGACCGCTGGATAATGGTCTGGAAATGCTCGATCGTGACGGTGCGCCGATTGTATCGTCCAACACCTATCGTCTGACGGCGACCAAAGCGCCGTTGCCTACTACCCCGATGGCAATGCGTGGTTTGTACCGCTATATAGCCGATGCGGCGGTGTTTGCTGATTGTTTTACCGGTGTCACCTACCCGGTGGTAAATAATATCGTGATGGAAAAACGCTATTTACAGGTGCGTAAATCATCGGGAGACGCAGTGTTGCTTACCTTCAGCGCGCATTTTGCCGTTGTGCCTTCGATGGAAGAGGGGAGGGAGGTAAAAAGCCTGGTCCCGAGCAGTGCCCCATTTCAGATGAAAGCGCAAGACCACTGTAACGAGTAACAATACCAAAGCGATCAGATAAAAAGCTGCCTTCCTGAGAAAGGCAGCTTGCCATGAAAAGTTACACCATCTCTTTCAGTTTATACAGCCATTCCAGCGCCTGACGCGGCGTTAACGTATCGGGATCCAGCGCTTCCAGTGCTTCGACCGCCGGAGCGGTCTCTTCGCTGGTTAACAACGCCAGCTGCGCACCATCCACATGGCTGGCAGAGGCGTGATTGGAAAGTGATTCCAGCTCTTTAAGCTTTTGCCGCGCACGTTTAATCACCTCTTTGGGCACACCCGCCAGCGCTGCAACGGCGAGGCCGTAGCTCTTGCTGGCGGCGCCCTCCTGAACGCTGTGCATAAACGCAATGGTGTCACCGTGCTCCAGAGCATCCAGATGCACATTCGCAACGCCTTCCATTTTTTCTGGCAAATGGGTTAATTCAAAGTAATGGGTTGCAAACAATGTCATGGCCTTGATGCGCTGCGCCAGATTTTCCGCACAGGCCCAGGCTAGGGATAAACCATCATAGGTCGATGTGCCTCGCCCAATTTCATCCATCAATATCAGGCTGTTGGCGGTGGCATTGTGCAGAATGTTGGCCGTCTCCGTCATCTCCACCATGAACGTAGAACGCCCAGAGGCGAGATCGTCTGCGGCACCAATACGTGTGAATATGCGATCAACCGGCCCAATAGTGGCCTTATCAGCAGGTACAAAGCTGCCAATATGGGCCATCAGCACGATCAGCGCGGCCTGACGCATATAGGTACTCTTACCGCCCATGTTCGGGCCGGTAACGATCAGCATACGACGCTGCGGTGTGAGCGACAGCGGGTTGGCAATAAACGGCTCGCTCAACACCTGCTCCACCACCGGATGGCGTCCTCCTTCAATTTTTAACTCTGGCAGTTCACTCAGCGTCGGACATACATAATTCAGCGTATCTGCTCGTTCTGCCAGGTTGGTGAGAACATCAAGTTCTGCCAACGCGGCGGCACTTTGTTGCAATGCTTCAAGGTGCGGCAACAGTTGGTCAAACAAGTCGTCGTATAGGGCTTTTTCCAGCGCCAGCGCCTTGCCTTTGGACGTGAGCACTTTATCTTCGTACTCTTTCAATTCAGGAATAATGTAGCGTTCGGCATTCTTCAGCGTTTGGCGGCGTACATAGTGAATCGGCACCAAATGGCTCTGTCCGCGGCTCACCTGGATGTAATAACCGTGCACGCCGTTAAACCCGACTTTGAGGGTATCAAGTCCCAGTTTTTCGCGTTCACGTATCTCCAAACGATCGAGGTAATCGCTGGCACCGTCAGCCAGCGCACGCCATTCATCCAGTTCGGCGTTATAGCCGCTGGCGATCACACCACCATCGCGCACCAACACCGGCGGTGCTTCCAGCACGGCGCGTTCCAACAGTGCGCACAGCTCGTCAAACTGATGAACATGCTGAGAGAGCTGTTGGACATAGTCTTCTGTGCTTTCTGCCAGCAGCGCATGGATGGCCGGATACTGGTGAAATGCATGGCGCATCCGCGCCAGATCGCGCGGTCTGGCGGTACGCAGCGCCAGACGAGCCAAAATACGCTCCAAGTCGCCAATCTGTCGCAATGGCGGCTGGAGTGCTTCCGCCAGTGGCTGCAACGTGCGAATGGTGCTCTGGCGTTGCGTTAGCGCTTGTCTGTCACGCGTGGGCATATGCAACCAGCGCTTAAGCATACGGCTGCCCATCGGCGTGACGGTGCAGTCCAGAATGGCTGCAAGCGTATTTTCGACGCCGCCTGCCAGATTCTGTGCCAGCTCCAGATTACGACGCGTGGCGGCATCCATAATGATGCCGTCTTGCTGACGTTCCATGGTGATGCTGCGGATATGTGGCAGTGAGGTTCGCTGGGTATCTTTGGCATACTGTAGCAGGCAGCCGGCGGCACGCAGCGCCAGTTTCGCCTGTTCAACCCCGAACCCTATCAGGTCGCGTGTGCCAAACTGCATATTGAGCTGCTGCCGCGCGGTTTCCAACTCAAATTCCCACAGCGGACGGCGGCGCAACCCATGGCGATGTTCGATCAAATGAGCGGCACCAAACGATTCCGGATAAAGCAACTCAGCGGGATTGGTGCGTTGCAGCTCTGCTGCCATGGTCTCTTCATCGGCCGGCTCCATAACGCGAAAACGCCCAGAGCTGATATCCAATGTAGCATAGCCAAAGCCACGCCCGTCCTGCCAAATGGCCGCTAAAAGATTGTCCTGTTTTTCCTGCAACAGTGCTTCGTCGCTGATCGTCCCTGGGGTGACGATACGTACCACTTTGCGTTCTACGGGGCCTTTGCTGGTCGCTGGATCGCCAATTTGTTCGCAGATGGCGACGGATTCGCCTTGCTGCACCAGTTTTGCCAGGTAGTTTTCAACCGCGTGGTGTGGAACGCCTGCCATGGGGATGGGTTCACCGGCCGAAGTACCGCGTTTGGTAAGTGAAATATCCAATAGCTGTGACGCACGTTTGGCATCATCGTAAAACAACTCATAAAAGTCGCCCATGCGGTAAAACAGCAGGATGTCGGGATGCTGCGCCTTTAGCCTGAAATACTGCTGCATCATGGGCGTATGGTCGGTGAAATCCTTCTCGATAGGTTCATTCATCTCTGTCTTACTCATTTTTAGCTATTGGGGATTCAATGGACAAGTCACTAATGCTGCAAGCATTTGCTTAAACCAAAAGAGCCTGCCAGCAACATTTCTACACCAAGGTACGGTATATCTTACCACTTCCCCCCGCAGGGATTCATCCACAGAGGTTCGCTATCCGGAACGTTATCAAAGCCGTAGTGGAAAATGTATCTGATTCTGATATAGCTAAACGATTTAATTTTGATTACATCATTTAAATGAGCTATTCAATTGATTTTAGACGTAAATTGATATCTACACGGGAAGAAGAAGGGTTGAGTATCCGAGAAACAGCGAAGCAATTTCGGATTGGCTCTGCCTCTGTATCGCGTTGGATTAATCAAATAGCGTCAAAAGCATCGACCACGCGTCAGCGAAAGAGCGATAAATCCGAGTTGATAAAAGATGTTGAACCATATCCAGATGCTTACCAAAAAGAACGTGCAGAGCGTTTTGGCGTTTGTCAGAAGGCCATTTGGCAAGCTCTTAAAAAGCTGGGATTGACCTATAAAAAAAACTCTACCCCATCCGAAAGCCAACGAAAGCGCCCGGCAAGCATTTCAACAAAAAATACAACAGTATGAAAAAGAAGGAAAACCTATTGTTTTTATTGATGAAAGTGCTTTTCCACACGATACCCCACGGACTCACGGCTATTCCCCAAAAGGTCAACGGTGTTTTGGCCTGAAGAACGGGGGAGCCAAAGGAAGAACAAATGTTATCGGCGCTTTATTAGGCACAACGCTGTTTGCTATCGGATTATTTGATATCAATATTAACAGCGATGTTTTCTATTCCTGGGTCACACAAGTCCTTATCCCAGTACTCCCTAAAAACAGTGTAATCGTGATGGACAATGCAACTTTTCACAAAAAACATAATATTCAACAAGTCATCATTGATGCAGGGCATATGGTGGAGTATTTGCCTACATATTCGCCAGATCTTAACCCCATTGAGCATAAATGGGCACAAGCAAAAAGCAAAAAAAAGAGAGAGTGGTTGCGATACAGAGATTTTGTTCTCAGTCCATATGGTGTAATCAAAATTAAGTCGCTTGACTATAAGGCTGAGCTGCGGGAGGTTTGGCTAGCAGAGAGCCGCGATGCCGCTAATGAAGCCTTTGATGTTTTGTTGGCAAGGTTTTCAGCGAAGTATCCTGCAGCGATATAGCCAAGCGACATTATTTTGATAACAATTGGCTGTATTTTTTTCCACATATCAGGGCATTGGCTGTAATCATTTTTAAGTCGGTTGACTATATTTAAGCTGCTCCAGTCAGCTCAGAAAAGCTGGAACCGACTAAGAGGATTTGACCTGCTGACCCTGGTTGTAAGCAACGTCCAATTTAAGGATGGAGAACAGATTCACTAAGCATCAGAGCGTAACGTAGCCTATCGCCATACACCAAATTTGCTAATAACTCTCACGATTACACTGTTTTTAGGGAGTACTGGGATAAGGACTTGTGTGACCCAGGAATAGAAAACATCGCTGTTAATATTGATATCAAATAATCCGATAGCAAACAGCGTTGTGCCTAATAAAGCGCCGATAACATTTGTTCTTCCTTTGGCTCCCCCGTTCTTCAGGCCAAAACACCGTTGACCTTTTGGGGAATAGCCGTGAGTCCGTGGGGTATCGTGTGGAAAAGCACTTTCATCAATAAAAACAATAAGTTTTCCTTCTTTTTCATACTGTTGTATTTTTTGTTGAAATGCTTGCCGGGCGCTTTCGTTGGCTTTTGGATGGGGTAGAGTTTTTTTTATAGGTCAATCCCAGCTTTTTAAGAGCTTGCCAAATGGCCTTCTGACAAACGCCAAAACGCTCTGCACGTTCTTTTTGGTAAGCATCTGGATATGGTTCAACATCTTTTATCAACTCGGATTTATCGCTCTTTCGCTGACGCGTGGTCGATGCTTTTGACGCTATAGCCAACCGACTTAAAAATGATTACAGCCAATGCCCTGATATACCCGTGATCATTGAAGATGCTTGATTTTACGCGGTAAGAAGATCATGCTCACCCACTATGAAGATATTTATTACCGACAAGCAAAAAGCCGAACTCGAACACCTTCATGACACCAGTCGTGATAAGCGTGTTTGTGATCGCATCAAAGCCGTCCTGCTGGCCTCCGAAGGCTGGAGCTCTGCGATGATTGCGCAAGCTCTGCGTCTGCACGAAACGACGGTAAACCAACATATCAACGATTACGTCAACACTCGCAAACTTAAACCTGAAAACGGTGGGTCTGCAAGTCGGCTTTGTGCTGAAAAGACTGCGCTCTTAATCAGCTAGTTATCTCAACATCTCTTCCATCATACCCACGACATCGTGGCTTATGTCGAACATCGCTGGGCTATCCGATTCAGTATTCCCGGCATGAACAAGTGGTTGCACCGTCATGGTTTCTCCTACAAAAAACCGGCGGGCGTCCCCCATAAATTCAGTGAAGAAAATCAGAAGCATTTCATTGAATATTATGAGAATTTAAAGAAAACAGCCGGCAATGAGCCGATTCTGTTTATCGATGCGGTTCATCCGACACAAGCCACAAAGCTCAGTTATGGATGGATACGAAAAGGGTATAAAAAGTCAGTTAAAACAAGGAGAAGTCGAACCCGTCTGAATATACTGGGTGCGCTGAATCTGAGCGATATCGGCGGTACGGTTATTCACGATTACAAAACAATTAATGACTACAACATTGCTCGTTTTTTCATTGAGATACGCAAACGTTACCCTGATTACCGACAGAGAATCCATGTAATACTGGACGGTGCGGGTTATCACCGAACCCAATTGATTAAGGATTGGGCCTTTGTCGTGAACATAGAGCTTCACTATTTACCGCCTTACAGTCCGAATCTGAACGCGATAGAACGCCTGCGGAAAGTGATGAATGAGCATACACGGAATAATCGCTATTTTGAAAACACCCGCGATTTTCGGGATGCAATATTCAATTTTTTCACCAATAAGAAATAGCGGACTCGCTGACGTCCAGAATTCACGATTGTTTTCAGGTGCTCAAACCTGCATCTTGAGGTTTATTGGGTATATGTGGCAAAAAAATACAGCGAATTGTTATCAAAATAATGTCGCTTGGCTATAACCCTTAATAAAACGCATAGCGGTAACAAACAACGTTACGTCATGGCAATAAGATCAGAGTTATTAGCAAATCTGGTGTATAGCGATCAGGCTACGTTCCGCTCTGATGCTTCGTGAATATGTTCTCCATCCTTAAATTGGACGTTGCTTACAACCAGGGTCAGCAGGTCAAATCCTCTTAGTCGGTTCCAGCTTTTCTGAGCTGACTGGAGCAGCTTAAATACCATTGACAGGGTTGTTTCTCTCGAACCATCGTTCTTCGCGCCTCTGCTTCGTAGCCTCACAGTCGCAAAAGCCGATTCAATCGGATTTGTCGTTCTTATTGACGTCCAGTGCTCTGACGGGAAGTCGTAGAATGCCAGCAGTTCTTCTCGAGCTTTCTCAAGCTTCTTCATCGCTGCAGGATACTTCGCTGAAAACCTTGCCAACAAAACATCAAAGGCTTCATTAGCGGCATCGCGGCTCTCTGCCAGCCAAACCTCCCGCAGCTCAGCCTTAACTTTCGGTTGCATGGCTTTGGGGAGTGAAGCCAACACATTAGCGGTTTTGTGCACCCAACAGCGTTGGTGCTGCGTGTCCGGGAATATCTTTGCCATTGCATTCCAAAAACCAAGGGCACCGTCTCCCGTAGCCAGCTTGGGAGATACGGTTAGGCCACGTGCTCGCAGGCCATTAAGAAGTTCGGCCCAGTTTGCTTCTGACTCTCGATAAGCATCTTCGACCGCAACCAGCTCCTTACGTCCATGCTCAGTGACGCCGATAATGACCAGCAGGCAAAGGCGATCATCTTGCCTGACATGGCTGTATATGCCATCGGCCCAGAAATAAACGTAGCGCGTATCGCTTAAATCACGCAGGCACCATTGCCTGTGCTCTTCAAGCCATTGTTGTTTCAGTCTGCTGATGGTACTGGCAGAGAGGGCACTAGCTTTTTCACCGAGCAGCGCCCTCAGGGCTTCATGAAAATCACCGGTGGATATGCCTCGCAGGTACAGCCATGCTAGCAACTCTTCGACGCTTTTTGCACGTTTCAGATAAGGCGGCAACAACGCGCTGTTGAAGCATATTCCGTTGCCGCTGCGCTCCCTGACCTTAGGTACTTTAATTTCAACATCCCCAATACCCGTCTGTATGGTTCGCGGTGGCAAATAGCCGTTACGAACGACAGCATGACGCCCGTCGTCAAGGCGGCGTTCAGCATGTTGTTGCAGCATGGCTTCGAGCTCAGCCTCAACGGCGGCAGCTATCAGTTGCCTGGCACCATTACGAATGAGTTCATGCAAGGGATCAGCGGCAATATCTGGTTCTGCGGAGACCTGTAGGGTAGATTTTTTCATGGGGTATCATCTCTCTGTTGTTGAAATCATCCACGAAATCAATCAGCAGGATACGCCACCCCCCCCGAAACCCCAGTACACCAGAAATGAGCATAACTCACGACTTCCTCATCGGTGTAAACATTTTCGCCGTTATAGCCAACTGACTTAAAAATGATTACAGCCAATGCCCTGATATGTGGCAAAAAATACAGCTAATTGTTATCAAAATAATGTCACTTGGCTATATTCGCCAGATCTTAACCCAATTGAGCATAAATGGGCACAAGCAAAAAAAGAGAGAGTGGTTGCGATACAGAGATTTTGTTCTCAGTCCATATAGTGTAATCAAAATTAAGTCGCTTGGCTATACACAAAATCTTAAACAGGCTCGACTGGCCAGAACAGCCACAGTGATCGCGGAGCAAACTAGGGCGCTCGGCTATGAGGTCGAGCGCTTTCACCCATCAATTAAACCAATCGTCCACCGATTCCAACCACTAAGATCTGCGTGCCGTGCACGTGTCGTACGGTGACGTAATGTGCCGTTTTATGGCGTAAAAATGCGGTGTGAATGCCAAGGATGGCTATCCTATCCAATCAGCCCACCATTGCATCATCTCTTTGCGCTTGTCGAGGCGCTACGCTCAAAGACCTAGGCAAGTAGTTTCTTCCGCGTAACGCGTATTCAGTGTAAGATAGCGACGCTATTCTATGCGGTGGCCTTGAATTTGTGTCCACAGGTGTGTCCATTAAAAGAGCTTCTAAGTACCTATCTGGATAAAAAACTATAAAAATGAAGCATATACGAAATTTCTCCATTATTGCCCATATCGACCACGGTAAGTCGACGCTTTCTGACCGCATTATTCAACTTTGCGGCGGTTTATCTGACCGTGAAATGGCGGCGCAGGTGCTGGACTCCATGGATCTGGAACGTGAACGCGGCATCACCATCAAAGCGCAAAGTGTAACGCTGGATTACCATGCCAAAGATGGCGAAACCTACCAACTGAATTTTATCGACACTCCGGGGCACGTTGACTTCTCCTATGAAGTTTCACGTTCTCTGGCGGCGTGCGAAGGTGCGTTGCTGGTGGTGGATGCTGGGCAAGGCGTAGAGGCACAAACGCTCGCCAACTGCTACACCGCGATGGAAATGGACTTGGAAGTGGTCCCGGTGCTTAACAAGATTGACCTGCCGGCCGCCGATCCCGAGCGTGTGGCAGAAGAGATTGAAGATATCGTCGGCATCGATGCCACCGATGCTGTGCGCTGCTCGGCGAAAACCGGCGTTGGCGTTCCTGATGTGCTTGAACGTCTGGTGAAAGAAATTCCACCGCCAGAGGGCGATCCAAATGCGCCGCTTCAGGCGTTGATCATCGACTCTTGGTTCGATAACTACCTCGGTGTGGTCTCTCTGATCCGCATCAAAAATGGTTCGTTGCGCAAGGGCGACAAAGTGAAGGTCATCAGTACCGGTCAGGTGTATAACGCAGATCGTCTGGGGATTTTCACGCCGAAGCAGATCGATCGTGATGTGCTTAATTGCGGTGAAGTGGGTTGGCTGGTGTGCGCCATCAAAGACATTCTTGGTGCTCCGGTGGGGGATACCCTGACATTGACTCGCCAACCGGCTGACAAAGCGCTACCGGGCTTCAAAAAGGTTAAACCACAGGTTTATGCTGGCTTATTCCCGGTCAGTTCTGATGATTATGAGAACTTCCGCGACGCGTTGGGTAAACTGAGCCTCAATGATGCTTCGCTGTTCTACGAACCGGAAACCTCAACCGCGTTGGGCTTTGGTTTTCGCTGCGGCTTCCTGGGCCTCCTGCACATGGAGATCATTCAGGAACGTCTGGAGCGTGAATACGATCTGGATCTGATCACCACGGCACCGACCGTAATTTATGAAGTGAAGACCACGCGTCAGGAAATTGTTTACGTTGACAGCCCTTCAAAGTTGCCACCGCTCAACAACATTGAAGAACTGCGTGAACCTATCGCGGAATGCCATATGCTGTTGCCGCAGGAGTACCTAGGCAATGTGATCACCTTGTGTATTGAGAAGCGTGGTGTGCAGATCAACATGGTTTACCACGGTAACCAGGTGTCATTGACCTATGAAATTCCCATGGCGGAAGTGGTGCTCGATTTCTTCGATCGACTGAAATCGACTTCGCGCGGTTATGCGTCGCTGGATTACAGTTTCAAACGTTTCCAGGTCTCTGACATGGTGCGGGTTGACGTGATGATTAACGCCGAACGTGCTGATGCGTTGGCGCTGATTACCCACCGTGATAACTCACAGTATCGTGGCCGTGAGCTGGTGGAAAAAATGAAAGAGCTGATCCCGCGTCAACAATTTGATATTGCCATTCAGGCGGCCATCGGCAACCACATTATCGCGCGTTCGACCGTGAAACAGCTGCGTAAAAACGTATTGGCGAAATGTTATGGCGGCGACGTGAGCCGTAAGAAAAAGCTGTTGCAGAAACAGAAAGACGGTAAGAAGCGCATGAAACAGGTCGGCAACGTTGAATTGCCGCAAGAAGCCTTCTTGGCCATTCTGCACGTCGGCAAAGAGAGCAAATAAACCCTAAGGAGTTGGCATGGCCAATATGTTTGCCTTGGTTTTAGCGCTGGCGACGCTCATCACCGGCATCGTCTGGTGTTTTGAACGCTTTAAATGGGCACCGGCACGCAAGGCGAGAGCGGAGGCGGCTCTGAGTGCGCAGCAGGATGGCGGCGCGGGCGTTGTGACGATAAAACAACCCGGTTGGATTGAAACCTGCGCTTCGGTGTTTCCGGTATTGGCGCTGGTATTTTTTGTGCGCTCCTTTGTCTACGAACCGTTCCAGATACCGTCGGGTTCCATGATGCCGACGCTGCTGATTGGTGATTTTATTCTGGTGGAGAAATTTGCCTACGGCATTAAGGATCCCATCACGCAGACAACGCTGATCCCGACCGGGCATCCGCAACGCGGGGATGTAGCGGTATTCAAATATCCTGAAAATCCGCGTCTGGATTATATCAAACGTGTGATTGGTCTGCCGGGCGACAGGGTTTCTTACGATCCGCTCAGCAAGCAGGTGACGATGCGTCCTGCATGTGAAGGCTCGGCGTGTGACAGCTCCGTCACGGTAACCTACAGTAACCTTGAAGCCAGTGATTTCGTGCAAACGTTCGGTCGTCCTAGTTCGGAATCGGGCAGCGGTTTCTACGCGCTGCCACTCGGTGAGGAAAAACCGGGTGGCGTGCGGATGGGCGTTCGTCAGGAGACGCTGGGTGATGTCTCGCACCGCATTCTGGTGGTGCCGGGTAGCCAGGATCAACTGGGGATGTACTACCAGCAGTCGCGCCAGCCGCTGACCACTTGGGTAGTGCCAAACGGGCACTATTTCATGATGGGTGATAACCGTGATAATAGCGCCGATAGCCGTTTCTGGGGTTTTGTGCCGGAGAAGAATCTGGTCGGCCGCGCAACGGCAATCTGGATGAGCTTTGAGAAACAAGAAGGTGAATGGCCAACGGGCGTGCGTCTGAGCAGAATTGGTCGAATTCATTAATCACCGTGATAAACCCGCAGCATTATTTTCGGGTACGTTGTAGAATTGTTGTATCTCGCACCGCATTCTCGTTGCAGGTAGCCCTTGCAACGAAGAATGTGATGAGAATAAACGAAAAACGCAGGCTCCGTTTGGAGCCAATGCAAACGAAACAGCTTTGTTCCTATCGCCCGCAGGAGCGATCCAGAAAGCGCTGTTCCGTATGCTGCGGTAAATAGGTATTGTTGATCTATTGGTAACACATGAACCCCATCCTAATAAATCGGTTACAAAGAAAGCTGGGCTATACTTTCCAGCAGTACGACCTGTTATTGCATGCGTTAACGCACCGCAGTGCCAACAGCAAACACAATGAGCGTCTGGAGTTTCTTGGTGACTCCATCCTGAGTTTTGTGATTGCCAATGCACTTTATCATCGCTTTCCTCGTGTCGATGAAGGGGATATGAGCCGTATGCGCGCCACGCTGGTGCGCGGCAATACGCTGGCGGAAATTGCGCGTGAATTCGAATTAGGTGAATGCCTGCGCCTTGGTCCCGGTGAATTGAAAAGCGGTGGCTTCCGCCGTG
Organism: Symbiopectobacterium sp. RP; assembly: GCF_050472005.1. Classification (NCBI taxonomy): domain Bacteria; kingdom Pseudomonadati; phylum Pseudomonadota; class Gammaproteobacteria; order Enterobacterales; family Enterobacteriaceae; genus Symbiopectobacterium; species Symbiopectobacterium sp. RP. Next base: position 1,335,159 of record NZ_JBGOGS010000002.1, read on the forward strand.
AGTCTATTTTGGCTGACACGGTCGAAGCGCTGATTGGCGGTATTTTTCTGGACAGTGATATCCAGAATATTGAAAGACTGATTCTGAATTGGTATCAGACCCGATTGGATGAAATCAGTCCAGGGGTTAAGCAGAAAGATCCTAAAACCCGGTTGCAAGAGTTTCTGCAAGGACGTCATCTGCCATTGCCTACCTATCTGGTGGTGCAGGTGCGCGGTGAGGCACACGATCAGGAATTCAGCATCCATTGTATGATCAGCGGTTTTAACGAACCGGTGATTGGTACGGGCTCCAGTCGGCGTAAGGCGGAGCAGGCGGCAGCGGAACAAGCGTTGAAAATACTGGAGATTGAGTGAGCGAAGAACAAACCTGCTGTGGTTTCGTCGCAATTGTTGGGCGACCCAACGTGGGCAAATCCACGTTGCTGAACGAACTGTTGGGGCAAAAAGTCTCCATTACTTCGCGTAAGCCGCAAACCACGCGTCACCGCATTATGGGTATCCATACCGAAGGTCCTTATCAGGCTATTTATGTGGATACGCCAGGGCTGCACATTGAAGAAAAACGGGCAATCAACCGTCTGATGAACCGTGCTGCCAGTAGCTCCATCGGCGATGTCGAGTTGATCATCTTTGTGGTTGAAGGGACTCACTGGACCGACGACGATGAAATGGTCGTGGGTAAGTTGCGCGATCAAAAACGTCCGGTATTGCTGGCAATCAACAAGATTGACAATGTGACGGACAAAACCAGACTGCTGCCGCATATCCAGTTTTTAAGTGAAAAAATGAACTTCCTCGACGTGGTTCCTCTTTCTGCGGAAAAGGGCACTAACGTTGACACTATTGCCAGCATTGTGCGCAAACACCTGCCTGTGGCTGAGCATCACTTCCCGGAAGATTACATCACCGATCGTTCGCAGCGCTTTATGGCGGCAGAGATTATCCGTGAAAAGCTGATGCGCTTTCTCGGTGAAGAGTTGCCCTATTCGGTGACCGTTGAGATCGAGCGTTTCGTGACCAACGACCGTGGCGGTTATGACATCAATGGGTTGATTCTGGTTGAGCGCGATAGTCAGAAGAAAATGGTGATCGGTAACAAAGGCGACAAAATCAAGACGATCGGCATTGAAGCGCGTCAGGATATGGAAGCCATGTTCGAAGCCAAGGTACACCTGGAATTGTGGGTGAAGGTGAAATCCGGTTGGGCGGATGACGAACGCGCATTGCGCAGCCTAGGCTACATCGACGACTTATAAGGTTAGCGCCGATGGAAGGCTGGCAGCGCACGTTTGTCTTGCATGGGCGACCTTACAGTGAAACCAGCTTGTTGCTGGATCTTTTCACGGAAGACGAAGGGCGTGTGCGCGTGTTAGCCAAAGGCGCGCGAGCGCGCCGCTCTCCGCTAAAAGGATGTTTGCAACCGTTCACGCCATTGCTGGTGCGCTGGGGTGGACGCGGTGAAGTAAAAACTTTGCGTAACGCTGAACCGGTGTCACTGGCACTACCGCTCACTGGCGTCATGTTGTACAGCGGCCTCTACGTCAATGAATTGCTTGCTCGCGTGCTGGAGCACGAAACCAATTTTTCCGCACTCTTCTTCGATTACCTGCATTGCTTGCAGCAACTGGCAGCGTTGAGCTCCTCACCGGAACCGGCACTGCGTCGTTTTGAGCTGGCGCTGTTGGGTTATCTCGGTTACGGCGTTGATTTTCTGCACTGTGCAGGCAGTGGGGAGCCCGTTGCAGACACCATGACCTACCGCTACCGTGAAGAAAAAGGGTTTATCGCCAGTGTAATTGTGGATCAGCGTAGCTTTACCGGCTATGAGTTGCGTGCGCTGGCTGCGCGGGAATTTCCTGATGTGCAAACCCTGCGGGCTGCGAAACGCTTTACCCGTATGGCGCTCAAACCTTATCTGGGCGGCAAGCCATTGAAGAGCAATGAGCTGTTTCAAAAATCTGCCGTTTTACGTCCCCACACGCCACCTGTTGCAAAAGAATAATGACCTGAGCAGTGAACCTGTCAACCTCTCGCTATCTAAAGATTGCCGCAGTGGTAACGAACCGAAAGGCCAGTGTACACTGGTCGCCTAACGGTGATTTTTTTGAGGACTGATTTCATGGCAGAGCTTTTGCTGGGTGTAAATATCGATCATGTGGCGACCCTGCGCAATGCGCGTGGCACAGCGTACCCCGATCCGGTGCAAGCTGCGTTTGTTGCCGAGCAAGCTGGGGCGGATGGTATTACGGTTCATCTGCGTGAAGATCGTCGTCATATTATTGATCGCGATGTGCGTTTGTTACGCCAAACGTTGCAGACGCGCATGAACCTTGAAATGGCGGTGACGGAAGAGATGCTGGCGATTGCCTGCGAGCTTCGTCCTCACTTTTGTTGTCTGGTACCTGAGAAACGCCAGGAAGTGACAACGGAAGGTGGGTTGGACGTTGCGGGTCAACTACCGCGCATGACATCAGCCGTGGCCCGTTTGCACGATGCGGGAATTCTGGTATCTCTGTTTATCGACCCCGAACGGGTGCAAATTGATGCCGCTGTAGCCGTTGGCGCTCCTTATATCGAAATCCATACCGGTGCTTATGCCTATGCTCAGGACGATACTCTGCGCCAGCAAGAGTGGGCGCGTATTCGCGATGCAGTGGTTTATGCCGCCAGCAAAGGACTCAAGGTAAATGCCGGACATGGCCTGACCTACCACAACGTGCAAGCTATTGCGGCCCTGCCTGAAATCCATGAGCTTAATATCGGGCATGCGATTATCGGTCGCGCCGTCATGAGTGGCTTGGCAGAGGCCGTCGCGGAAATGAAGTCATTGCTACGGGAAGCCCGTCGTTAATGGCTATTCTGGGACTTGGCTCGGACATTGTGGAGATCGCCCGTATCGAGGCGATTATCGCGCGATCCGGCGATCGTCTGGCGCGCAGAGTATTATCCGCACAAGAGTGGGTGCACTATGAAAAGCACCCGCAGTCTTCCCGCTATCTTGCTAAGCGTTTTGCTGTTAAAGAAGCGGCGGCGAAGGCCTTAGGCACCGGCATTAGCCAAGGGCTGGCTTTCGATCAATTCGACGTCTTCAACGATGAGCTGGGTAAACCTTGCCTGCGACTTTGGGGACGCGCGCAATCGATGGCGGAAAACTTAGGAGTGGAAGAGATACACGTGACCATTGCCGATGAGCGGCACTATGCCTGCGCCACAGTGATCCTTGAAGGGGAGCGAAAACGCCCGCTCACAGACGATCGGCGTGATGCATAACAACAAACTTTTCCCATAATTGCTCCTGCGTTTCCACTTGTTGCGGGTCACGAATGATTGTATTGTCAATCGGGCATACCTTTTGGCAGGTAGGCACATCGTAGTGGCCCACACATTCTGTGCAACGCAGCGGATCTATTTCATAGGTATCCAGCCCCATAGAAATTGCCTGATTGGGACATTCAGGCTCGCACATGTCGCAGTTAATACAGCGTTTGGTAATAAGTAAAGCCACTTTAATCACTTACCTTTTTTATCTTCTATAATCAATTGGTTATTTGCTATTTGTATTCCTTACGATGGTTAACTATCTGTAGGTTTGTACAGTATAAAAAACACTGGTACACTCACTTGCGTAACACAAAACCGCAACACAGACCGAAAATCACCACCTTAAAAATCCTCATGTGCGAGCCTCTCTCGCGATGGGCCACAGGATAAGGAATTTCAATGGCGCGCACTGTAACACAGAACCCCGAAAAGCCCAATAATGACGATTTTTTGAGCGCTTTAGAGCGCTGGGAGGGATGTAAGCCTCCATACACAAGCTCACACATGCGAATCTGTGTTACGGCAGCGAAAACCATACTCAAGTATCAGGGACAATCCCGGCGATCTAAGTACGAAAAAGAGAGCTATTTACGAATCGATTTCAGTAAGGCCGGTAAGGTTACATTCTATGCGGAGTTCCCCAAGAAAATGGGGCTGAAAGGGCGTAAATTGGGTGAATGGCCGGAACTGGCGATTCAACTTGCGCGTGAGAACGCGGTGGAAATGGCGGGGGATGATCTGAGGGCTGAGTCGGTACATTTGGCTCTGGAAAGTTATCGTGCTGACCTTGAAGCGAAAGTACAACGCCAGAAATTAAGTGACCACAGCTACCGGACTTACTGCGCAAGGATAAAACAGATCGATTTAGCGTTTGGTGATCGTGAAGTGTTCGGTGATGTAACTTATGGAAGAATCATTGAAGTGCTGGATACTTGGATAGCAACAAAGTCTAATAACCATGCGCTTGAATTATTCGCCGAACTTCGCCGGTTTTGGAATTATTCTGCCCCGCAGTTGTGCAATGGGCGAAATGTTGCTGCTAGCATACCTGATGATTATGTATCTTCCCGTGTGCAACGGCCTGCGCCTACGCGCCTTTTTACTGATATCGAATCTATAGCGAAATTGTGGCTTAACGTCGCGGGGTGTACCTCCATCCATCAGAAAAATGCCATGCGTTTTATGATCCTGACGGGGGTACGCCCTATCAATGTCAGCAATCTTCAATGGGACTATGTCCAGGAAGATATAAAAGAAATTGTCTATCCAGCTGGGATAATTGGTATGCGTGGTGCGATGAAAACGCAGAAGGAGTTCAGGATCCCAATCACCGTTGGTATTGAGCGTATTTTGCAGGAGCAGAAAGAATGGAGGGATTCGGTACCGGGATGTAATCAGCAGTTTGTTTTTCTTCAACCGCGCAATCCTGAACTACCGTTTGCAAAGCGATCCCTCGATAAGTTGATAAAAACTTACAGCCCGGAAAATGCAGTAAAGGGAATTAAACATGACGGAACGGTGAAGGGTAGGGAAGGGGCATTTAATACGATGTGCCGTAAGTTCTTTAAGAGCAATGTTATTGCTCAGATGCGTGCAAAGGGCTTCTCCCGCTCTGATACGCGGGAGATTAGCCTTTTGTGTTTGCACCATTCGGATAAAAGCGCGGATCCTATGGCTGAACATTACGACTTTTCAGATGAGATATTACAGGAGGAAATGGCGTTGAAGAAAACAGCCTTTGAGGCGCATGAAGCAAGCATCTTGACACAGGTTATTTTACTGAGGAAAAAAGGTTAATACTCGCTGCGACATTTCTGGATAAATGCCTGAACGTTCTGTCGCTCATACCGCACTACTTTTGAGGTAAAACGAATCGGTGCCAATATTTTTTTATGGCGGTGATTGATATTCCAGTCACAGAGAGTTTTTTGGGTAATTCCGCCGAGCATTTTGCAAACCTCTGCCGGAGTAAGCAGATCGTCGGATTGTTCGCTCATTTCAAACCCCTTTGTTTCATTGCATCCAGCAGGATATCCTGCACGTTTCGTTTTGAATCGCGCCGTTCCATCACCAGTTCATCTACGGTGTCGGCGGCGATAATATGGTGAATAAATACCGGGCGGTTATGCCCCGCCTGTATCTGGCGTGTTGGCCCGATACGTTCGATAATTTGTTGGTACTGTTCCAGATCCCACCAGTGCGAGAAAAACACCAGGATGTTTCCGCCATCCTGTAAGTTAAGGCCGTGGCCTGCGCTAGCTGGATGAGCGAATAGCACCGGGATTTTACCGGCATTCCAGTCGCGCAGCGTCTGTGGATCGGAATCAAGCTGTTTACCCTTTGGAAAGGCTTTCAATAAACGGGCTAAATCGCTTTTAAAGTGGTAGGCAACCAGCACCGGCATACCGCCAGATTCGGCAATCACGCTTTCCAGCGCTTGCAACTTGGCGTCGTGGATTTCTGACCAGGTACCTTTGTCGTCGGTATAGATAGCGCCGCTGGCGATTTGCAAACACTTCACGGTTTTTGCGGCGGTGTTTGGCGCTTCAATGCCGTCACCATCCAGTTCCAGAAACATCTCCTTTTCCATTTCCTGATACTGCTGGCGTGCCTTGGGCGGCATTTCCACGCGGATCACGTTATGGATCGGTTCCTCAATAACAAACCAGTCGGCGGCATCCAGTGAGATCGTCACATCGCGTAGCGCGGCCTGTATCTCATCCTGCGAATGGGGAAAGGGTTCCAGCTTTGTCCAGCTTTGGCCGGGAAACTGGATTGCGTTGAACCAGCGCGAGGTAAATGCGCCGTATGTGCGCCCCAGGCGCTGGCCCTGATCGACAAACCACGCTTGCCCCCACAGGTCTACCAGACCGTTTGGTGCTGGCGTGCCGGTGAGATTGCCCCAGCGGTGGACATGCTTATGTGCGACCTTGCCAAGTGCTGCCGCACGTTTGCCGCCGCCGCGCAATCGAAAGGATTTAAGCCGGGTGCTCTCGTCGCCAATTACGCTGGCGAACGGCCAGCGCTCACCCAGCGTTTCAACCAGCCATACCAGGTTGTCATAGTTGGTGGTAAAAACGCTGGCGTTGCTGTTCGTCAGCGCTGCCAGCCGTTCTTTTACGCTACCCATAATGGGCTGGATCTCGATATTGCGCAGATGACTCCATTTGTTGGCTTCATCCGGCCACGTTGACCGTGCCACGCGCAGCGGCGCAAGAACCAACACCGGTTGGGTTTCGGCTCCGCACATAAAGAGATCTTCCAGCGTAGTCAGTGTGGCAACTGTTTTACCCATACCCATGCCAGCCCACACGTTGCAGCGCGGATTATTAATGAGGAAATTGGTGATTAATTCCTGATATGGCCGTGGGGTGTATGGTTTTGTCATTTTCAGCCTCAGAATAGTTTCGCTATATCCACGTCGTAGACTTCCAGCCATGCTTCACGGGGGTAGCATAAAATTCGTGCATCCGTGGACTCATCCCAGTAGTAGGATTCCATCGCGTCATGTTCGTCCTGCCATGTGGTGAGTTGGCGGTAGCTGTACCAGTTACCTGTGGCGCGCCACGCTGACCGGACGGAAGCATAGTCTTTGCTGGCACCCAGCAAAGCCGCCATTTCTTCGCGTTCTTTTATCGCCTTATTGGCGATGCGCTGGTAAACAGCATTACGCTGGCAGGCGGTGGCTTCCCGTTTTTCGCTGATCTGCGCTTTGGTGCGTAAAGCTTCATCGCGTTCATCGGTGAGTAATTCATTTTTCTTTGCAAGTTCGGCGGCGAGCATTAATGCTTCGGAGAATGATTGGGGTACTGGGTGTTGAGGCAACTGATAGCCGCCTGTCTGACGGATTGACGGCAAAACGTCTTCGCATACCCAGTCCTGCACTTTTTCAGCAGAAGGTAATTTGCTTCGCATAATGAGACGGTATAAATCCGGCTCTGTCAGGAGGATGATCCCTTTAGAACGTTCCCCTAAACCTAATTCCTTACACTGTAGGAAATTAATTTTAATCAATTACTTACAGTTATATTCTAGTGCTTGGTGTGGTTTCTCGTAACCTAAAGCCTTTGCGACCTCGACAGCGAAAAATACCGGTTTTCCTTTGTACAGCATTCCGCTTATTTCGATATTCAGAGTTTCATTGTGAAAAATTACAGGTTTGATTAAATTTTGCATGCTAAAGCTCCTCACAAGTTAATGTGCTTAATGAAGCCCCGACGCGATCTCGGGGCGGAATGACTGGATTAGTGGCGCGTCAGGAAGTGTTTAACGTCGTCTTCGTGCCAGTGGTCAAGGCGATCGGCAATGCCCCGTCGCTGTTGGCGGTGGCAGCGCTCGAAAAGCTGCTTCATTTCAGAAAGTACGGTGTTCGAATCTTCACGTTTGCGCAGAATGCGTTTGAGGGTTTGCTTTTCCGCTTCGTGGATGGTTTCACGCAGGGTTTCGGTGACGTAGTAAATACGGCGGCACTCTTTGGCCAGCAGAGGGATGTGCTGCACTTCAAAGGGCATCGGCGACGGGGTGCCGGTCACATCGCGCAGGGCATAATAAACGGCATTGGTCCATGCCTGTTCAAAACGGAAGCCGCGGGTGATGCACCAGACTAAGCGCGCAAGGTTCCGGGTATCGGTGTTCATAAAACGCTCGGGGGCTTCGGGCTGGTAGACGGGGTGACCCACTTCGCGGTCGAGAATATCCAGCACCCATTTGCGAAACTCTTTGGCTACTGGGGTACGGGCAAACATGGCGACGAGATGTGCGCCACGCAGGGAGAAAATGCGGACTGTTTTTTTGTAATTTCCTGAGACCTTCAACTTGAGGGTCTCAGTCATATCAGCCGAAAACTCATCTGAATTTCTTTCGTAAATTTGGGTAACAGCGTCAGAATTTTTATATTCGAGAGCTTGTGCTATATCTACTGCGGTTAAGTAAATATAGGAGTTACGCTTAATAGTGTTGAAACAGACATCACGAAATGCGAGTTGAGTATTCATTGTCACGTCCTACTTGATTGTTGAATGCCCTTGTTGAGAGGGCGGTCAGGTACTTCAACACCGCAAGTAGACGGCCAGCAGTTTTTCCCTTAAACAAGGGTGTTGTATGTTCTGCTCGCTACCCGACCATATCTATGGACGTAAAAAAACCGCAAGACTGTCGGGCGCGGTATCCGCTACTTGGGGTGTGTTGAGCACCTAAGAGCAAATATAACGACCAGCGACAGCAGATGTCAAACTAACTTGCAAAATTTTGCAGATTGGCGGTTAGATCGCTTACACTTGGCTTAACGCAGGAGGATTTCCCATGGGCCAAGTTGCATTTGATACATTGCAGGCATCGGAAGAGCTTGAGACTGCTGGCATTTCCAGAGAGCAGGCGCGGGCGATCTCGCTCGTCGTACGCAAGTCTCATGAGGTGGCGGATGTGGCTACAAAGGCTGATATTGCCGAGGTAAAGCGCGATATCGCTGATGTCCGTAAGGACATGGAAGCTCGCTTCGAGAAGAACGAAGCTCAGATGCAGGCTCGCTTCGAGAAGAACGAAGCTCAGATGCAGGCTCGCTTCGAGAAGAACGAAGCTCAGATGCAGGCTCGCTTCGAGAAAACTGAAGCTCAGATAGCCTTACTCCGTAAAGATGTTGAACATACTGCAAATGGATTATTGATAAAACTGAGTGCTGTGATTCTCGCTATCGCCGGTCTGGCATCAACCATTGTCACGGTGGTAATTAAACTGCTTTGATTTTACACCCCCCTTCCTGCGTCAGGCGGCTAACCTGTTTGCGCAGCCGCCTGTTGTCTTCCGCCATATACCCAATCACCGCCCTGAGCGTCTGCGTTTCCCAGTCCTCGTTAGGCTGTCTGCCCAGACTGACCAGATAGCGGGCATCGTCTATACTCTCGCCGCCGTTGGTGATGGCGACGACCTCGCCCATATTGGGGTGTCTGAAGGTCAGCACCCGTGCGTTATCCAGTTTCATTGAATACCCTCCATATTTTTGCTGTCCAGCACAACCACGGTAAAACCCAGCGCGCGCATCCGGTCGTGTTCCCGAAGTTGATCTGCCCGTGGCTTCTCGCCAGGAGCTTTGCATTCAACGAAAACGAGACGGCCACCAGGTAGCAGTACCAGCCGATCAGGAACAGAGCGGCGTCCGGGGGACACAAACTTGTAGGCAATACCGCCCGCTTTTTTCACTTCCGCTACAAGGTGCTTTTCGATGGTGGATTCACGGATGTAAGCCATCGGTAACCGCCTCTTTCAGTTTGTCCCGCCCGATCTGCATCAGGCAAAAGTCAGAGCGGTTTTCGCTCCACATTTGGTTTAGCGGGTTACGCGCTGACCGGTTTGCTTTCGCCCATATTTTGGCGGCGCGGCGGTAATCGCCCTCGCGTTCAATTTGTGCAGCTTCACGCGCAGCACGGAAATAAAGCGGATTGTCATTTTTTTTAAAAGACATAAGGGTTACTCCTTACGGTAGCGGTAGGCCTCGAACCCGCCAGCAGACAGTGGTAGGTCTAAAGCCCATGCGGGGTTAGTTGCGAGCAGGATGCTCAGGTGTTCGTGGGAGTAATCAGAATGGTCTGGCGCTTCCGTTAAAATCTCGTCATGCACCGTCAGTATGATGTCGTAACCGTTGTCCTCCACACCGGGCATATTCGCGGCCATCACATCACGGGCGGTAGCCTGGGTTACGTTCTCTGCCAGCTTGCCGCCGTAGGTTTGCAGGCGTTGCCATTTCCGGCTGTAGGTGTTGATGCCCATGTAGCTGATCTTGCCGCTGTCGTCGATACGTGCGCCGGGATAACAGACCGCCCGGCCAGAGGGAAGCTGAATACGTAGCCAGCTTCCGTCGCGGCGAAGCTTTAATTTGCGGCAGGAAATGGTTATGCCGGGTGTGGCAATGGCGCAGCGGGTGGCCTGGTCGATCTCCTTCCAGAAGCTGAATGTTGCCGTGTGGGCTTCGCGCCAGAGGCGTTTAAAAGAGTCGCAAACAACATAAGCGCGTTTTGACAGTCCGTAGGTTCGCTTCTGTTTTACCGACCATTCATATGCACGGATAGCTTCATCCAGAATGTTGCGCGGAATATTGGCGATAGCGGCGGAGGCCATTTCTTCGAGGTCGATGTTGTACGCCAGCGAGAACGTCAGAAATGCGCCAACGCCCCCTTCATAGCCCAGCGCCAGCTCCTGCACCTTGCCGACCTGACGCTGATCTTTGTCCACTTCATCCGGGTGGACGCCGAAAGATTTTGCATAGGCCAGTTTGTACAGGTCATGGCCAGCGCGGATCGCCTCGCCTTTTTCATCGGTACCGATGATGGTGTCATAATCCCGGAACGCCTGTAGCTTCCACTTCTCCCCGGCTAACCACGCCAGTACGCGCCCCTCGATGTTGCTAAGGTCAGATACCACCAGTTTTTTATCGGCAGGGGCCATGATGCAGCCGCGCAACGCTGAACTGGTCAACTGCATCACATCGTCGTAAAGCAGGTCGGCGCACCCGGCTTTCAGTGCTTCAATACCACAGTCAATGTCGGCTTGTTTCAGCATTGGTCTGGGTAAATTTTGCGGCTGAAATAAGCGCCCGGCCCAGCGGCCTGTGCGCGATGCCCCACAAAACTGCAATGTGCCGCGCAGACGTCCGTCACGGCTGACGCCTTTCATCAGGGTTTTGTATTTACTGGTGCTGGTGGAGCTGGCCTGTAGGCGGATAGCGAGTAATTCACGAAGTTCAAACGGTAAATCAGGATCGTTAACCCGGCGCTGCAAGGTGCTGGCCTGCATATCGGGCAGTTCGATACCAAAGGCTTCTGCTATGTGTTTCAGCATGGCGTCACGCTGTGTTGCCGCTTGCACCGCGTTGTCCGTGAGCTCCCGCGTTCGTTTGGCCAGAACCTTCTGTTCACTGTCAACCGCCGTCACCGCTGCTTCTGCGAGGGGGACATCCATGAATACGCCGCGATCATTGATACGCTGATCCCGGTGCCAGAGCGCCAGTTCCTGACCTGAGTAATTCCAGGCAGGTAGCTTTTTGTCGATCTCACGCATGGCATCAATATCCAGTCCGGCGTACTCAACGAATCGCTGCCACTCGACAGGGTGTGTTTTCGCGCTAGCGCGGCGGATAGCGCTGTTTTTGGGTCGAGGCTTGCAGAATAGCTGGATCAGTTGCTTACCAGCCTTATCCTTGGCTTTATCCTGCGAAACACTGAGAATGTCACACAGATCGCCCAGCGATCCCGGCAGGCCGTGCGCCAGCGCCCTGACCATTGTATCCCGCCAGCGCTCAACGCCACCGGCAGCTATACCCGGCATGGCGTGATTTAATACCGTGCGGTCGAAATATGAATTATGGGCGTAAATCAGCCCATCAGGATTGGCTAATGCGGTTCGAAGCGCCGTGGGCATGGGCTTTCCGCGGGTCACGTCCCATACCTGCACGGGGTCAGTATCAATAGCCCAGGCAAAAAGCATGATCTCAGCCTCCTCTGTATACGCATGGGTACCGTTTTTGATAGGCACCTCGCTGAAGGTTTCAAGATCGAGATAAAGACGTTCAGGCATGACCATGCCTCCGTATTAAAATCGGTTACAAAAAGCCCCTGGCAGAGCAGGGGCTGGGATAAATTAGCGGGGTAGTTTTGGCGGTATGTATTTGCCGATACGTGATTCTATTGTTGGTAAAACACACATGCTGTCGTTGAACCGGTCGTGCAGAAGGTATACCAGTTTTGAGTCCATGACCTCGAGGGCAGGACGCAGACGGGATCGCCAGATTTCATCAATACGCCTGAAATTATGCAAAACGGCGTGCAGATTGCCAATAAACATTTCTTTCTCGGCATCGCTGATCTCTGGCTGGACTTTCAGAATTCGCTTCACATTGCCATTCTTGTAGAAGAGTTGCTGCGCTGCGACTGCGTCGTCCACTGTCGGGTAAACTCCGATATAAACGTTCTTTTCACCGTTCCATACATAAGCCCTGTAAGGGTTGTATTTGCTCTGGTGATGGTAAACCATCTTAGGCAGGCATTCCCTGTGTGGAGCAATGACCGTTGAGGATTGTTGGTGCAACTTCTTCTCACATTCGATGAAGTAGCGTCGCACCTGACGGCCTTGCTCGTTGCGCTCAACCATCGCCAGCTCTTTTGCTGTGTTCAGGGTGAGATGGTAGTCCTTGCTTCTTCTATCTCCACCTCGTGTATTTTTGATTCCCCCACTTTGATGAACCAAAATGTAGTCCGCGTTTTCGATGAATCCGTACTCGGTAACGCGGTTCTTAATCCATGTTGAAAAATCACGGCGAACATCGAGGAATTCATGCAGCTTACGCGCATCACACAGTAGAGTTGCTTCGTTGGAAATAGTGCCGTTGAAAACGGGGATAAGCTGATTGGTCATTTCTACGATCCTTTTTCAGAGGAACCAGAAAGGCTCTGGTGGCCGAGTGCTGAAAACTTGTCGTAGAGCAAGCGGGCTTATTCCCTTTTCAGGTCTTTTATTCGCCCACACTCGGCCATATCTGAAATATGGACGTAAAAAATCCGCATGTCTGTCGGGTGCGGTTTCCGCTACGAAAAGGTGTTTTCAGCACCTGTAGCGGACTATAGCTCCCGACTTCCATTAATGTCAATCCTCGCCGGGTGGTGAGTGGGTTTAAATCAACGCTTCTGCGTCAGCGCCTTCGCTCATATTCTCGAAGTCATCCGGCGTCGCTACACCGCCGCCAGCGAAGGCGTCACCATCGCGCAGGAACTGGACGCCGCCCAGTGACGCGTTAATGCGTTTGCCGAAATTGTTATCCATTGCCCATATATCGATGGTGGCGTTAACGTAGCAACCGGCATACGGCTTGCCATCGGCGGCGGTCAACGCGGAACGAGCACGGTCGATAACCAGTGGTCGGGCTTTATTACTGGCGGAGACAAACTTATTACCGGAATAGCCCTCGTATTCTGCTTTTTCATCGCCATCGTGCAGGCAGACTTTCAGGCCGGTGCGTAAGGATTTAAGAACGCTGTCGGTTTTCGGCCCCCATTTTTCTTTCGCTACCTGAGCGATAGCCGCTTCAATTTCTTTCACGCAGGGATGGTCGGGTGGGAAAATAAATGCAGCGCTAAATCGTGGTTCACCTTCGCCATTAACAGTCTTAGGTTCAAACAGCGCAGGGAAGGCCAATCTTACATTTGATAATTTAACTTTCATCGTGATGCTCCTTAAATGAGGGATTCAGCGGCTTCAACATCGTCAAAGTCGTTTACGGGATTGATAATTAATGCCGGTTTGGGATCGGCTTCTGGCACCATGGCGGGTTTTCCATCAGGGCGGGTAATAATGGCTTCTACCTGTGCCCAGCGGCGCGGATTGTCTTTTTTCAGCAGGTTTTCGGCCTGTTTGGGGCCGATCAGTTTATGCGTGTAAATCGGATTGCCCTTCAGCCTGAACGATTTGAGAAGCGCTTCCGCTTCGCGCTCATCACCCCAGATGCGATTCCCCTGTTTACCCTGAACCAGTTTATAGCCGGAAACGGAGTGCCCATTTTGCAGCAGGTTAAATGCCGCAGAGCGGACGCTTTTACACCAGCTTTCGATATGGTCAATCAGCGGTAGCGTTTCGCCCAGCCATTTCCCATCCGATTCAGCCAGCTTCTGACGGGCAGTGGTCAGTGCGTCTTCCAGAGGCGGCGGGTCGGCTATTTCGCTGAAATCATTTATTAGCGCAGCCGCGACATACTCCGCTTGCACCTGGCATTTACCTCGCCGCTTACACCAGCGGCAGGTTTTCTCTCCGGGGTGATAGGCCGAAGCCGGAATAACATCGGGGCCGTTTTTCCCGGCGTCGTCTGCCAGTTGCAGCACATCGGCAGCGATGGCTTTCACGTTCTGCCCGAACTCCTCCAGATTTTGTACGCTGCATTCGTATTCGCTGAGGTGGTTGATGCGGGGCTGGTGGATAAACATGCGTACACGATGGATGTCGGCGATCAGGCTGACCTGCTCCAGCGCCCCGAGGGCGTAAAGCATGAGCTGGGGGTTTTCGAACGCATCCACTTTCTCATAACCGTATTTGAGGTCGTGGATCTGGAGTTCATCACCGAGGATGATGACCGCGTCCGAAGTACCAAACTGATTGGGTATACCAACGATGTGAGAGAAGTCGCATTTCTGCTCTACCAAGAGTATCGCGCCGGGTTGCTGCGCCAGCGTCCAGACCGCTTCAACGTACTCTCCCACCTTATCAACCATTTCCTGGCTGACCTGCGGGACAGGACTGGCTTTTAACTGAGGTTTCAGCCGGTTACGGAGGATCGTTTCGGCCAGATGATGCGCTGTGGTGCCTTCTTCGGCATAACTCGTCGTTTCATCAGCTTCAAACTGCTCCGCTGCCAGTGCCGCGTTGCAATGTAGCCAGCGGTGAGCGGATGAGGGGGACAGTTTCGCGTGAATATCTGGCATGCCTTATCCCTCCGCCAGCGCCTGTTCTGCGAGCATCACAACGTCTGCCAGATTTTCCTGTGGCACCTGCCCCAGCTTCTGGGCACCGAATTTATTCAGGATGTCTACGGCCTGGTGACGATAACCGCCTGTCGTCAGTTCCATAATCAGGTTTCTCGCCTGCTTGAAAATGTCTTCCGGGGTATCGCCAACGGTGGCTTCTGTTTCCTTTTTGGTCACTGTCGGCTTAACACCTGCGCGTTCATCGCGTGGCATATCCAGCAATAATTCGGCGTATTCGCGACGCTCGGTGATCCCCGGCAACGCATCCCAATGCTCAAGTATCTGGACAGCCAGATTGAATACGTCCTCACCATGCAGTTGGGTTGCACGCGGCACGCCTTTCAGGGCCATCGTCAGCGCGTCAATCTGCGCATTGCGATCTTTGCCGTTGAGTGTTTCCGTCACGTCAACCGCGGCGGTGATTTTATCGCTGTCCAGATAACGGCCCTCGTTACCGTAGAGCGCCGCCAGCGCAACGGCTACCGGCAGGGGTTGGTCTTCAAGACGGGGTTTTTCCTGTTCCGCTTTTTTGGGGCGGGTGCTGTCTGTTTTCGGTTGTGGTGGAGCAGGGGGAGTAAAGACGTTACCGCTCTGCATTGCTGCGATTAGCTGGCGCATTACCTCAGTATTTTCTTTAATGACTACTTCAAGGCTCATGAGGTACCTCAGGTATAAAGGGTGATCGGAAAACGGGCATTGGGGTTTTGTTCCAGTTCATCGCGCTTACGTAACCAGCGCAGGCGGCGAACGGTGTTATTGACTGGCGCAGTGGCCATCGGGGCGGTTTTAACTTTTTCCTGTTGTTGCATCGTGGTCCTCCTCAGCGAACTTAATAAAGCGCCCGCGACCAGGGCCGACGCTTGATAAATTCACATTTGCTTGAGGGACATGCAGCAAAAAGCATGTCCCTCATCACGTTCCTGTCTCGCATTCCGGTTTCAACGGGTTAGCCAAGACATTCAGCGGGCCACTGAATTGCGGGGGGTGACTGCCCTGTCCAGATTGTTAAAGAGCGGTAATACATTTTGTTTTAAAAAAGAGTACAAATATCAGTTTATCTTGTCAATACGAAATGTAATTTATCTTGAAGGGAGCAAAAAAAAGCCCACACATGTGGGCTGGTATACCGATGCTATTTTATTCAATGTGTCTAGTCAGGTATCGTTTCTACGTATCTAGATGATTTTACGATAGCGGCTACAAAGTAAATGATATCAATGTCTTTTTCATCAATAGTTAGTGGTGGGTGCTGTTGGTTTACACTGAGCAATTGGTAGGAACCCTCTCTGTGATAACCTAGTCTTTTGATCATATTTCTACCTGCGGTTGTACGAACAAATACATCATCTCCAGCGCATACAGCAGAGGCGGGCTCGACGACAACGAACTCCCCTGATGTTATTCGAGGAAACATACTATCGCCCTTTACCCTAACGGAAAAAGCTCTTGGGTCCGGACTAAATATTTGCAGATAGCCAGCGAGATTTTCTTGCATGTCAAACTCACCGTCAACTCCCATAACGGCCTCACCGAGCACCGGGACTGACCCTTCCTTTAGCATACCTACGAATTCTATTTCATCCCGCTTAGTCTCCTGTACGGTTGCATCTGAATGCAAAGTAAGTTCGCGTATGCTAAGTATCTCCATGATTTTAGCTATATCTTCGATACAGGGCTCTCTTCTTCCATTAAGCCAGTGAGCGATTGCTCCCTGAGTTTTTCCCAGCATCTCTCCCAATCTTTCCTGAGAAAGACCCTTTTCTTTCATTTTGGCTTTAGCCAAGACATTCCACGTTCGCTTCATGTTATTAGTATTACACTCAGTAATTTTAAATGAAGGGACAATATGTAATATCCGTTTGCGATTTAAAATTACGTAATGTATTTTTGTGGTGTTCTGATCTCTCGAATCACAGGATGTTTACGATGAACAACATAAAAAGCCTTAGAAAACAATCAGGAATGTCCCAATTAGAGCTTGCCAAGGCTTTAGGACTGTCTCAAGGCGCTATTGCGCACTATGAAAAAGGTATACGCAGACTTAATGTAGATAATGCAAAAAGAATTTTAGCTGAGTTTAATAGTAGGGGCACGTACTGCACTTTTGAGGATGTATTTGCTTCTGGTGCACGTAATCCCCTTCACCAATCCCCCTCAGCCTTCTCCACCCCCAAGGCCAAATAACCCATGCCTATACGGTATTCAACAGGGCTGCACGCCAGAGACGCCAAACCAAAGCCTGCGGTATGTGAAAACTTCTCGCGTTTTAGTGACACCCTGGAAGATCTTCGCAAGGCCATCGGCATCTCGCAGGAAGACACCCGGGCGCAGATGTACGCCAAAAAAGCACACCTGCCCTATATCTGGCATTCGATGAAGGATGTTGCTGTTGGTCGTTATGCGCTCAATGCTGGTGATCGCGATGTGCTGTTCCTTGATATGGACGGCTGCGATGAAGAAGCATGGCGGGCGTTGCGCGACGCACTGGCCTGCTTCTCATGCTTCACGTACTCAACACCCAGCCATCTGCACCCGACGGTTAATGGCGAACAGCGCTGGCGCATTTGCATGGAGCTTGACCGTCCTGTCACACCAGAGGAGTACAAAATCCTTGGCCCGGCGGTAGAAAACTGGCTGATGGACTGTATCAATCTGCTGGATGACTACCCTGTCCGCTGGGACCGTTCCGTCTATAACCCTGACCATATGCTCTACGGACCCGACGAGAACGCAATATTCGAACGTTTCAGCGGCGCGCCTGTTACCGTCGATATCCTGCTGGCAAGGGCGGGTGATTTACCGATCCGCCCCGTATCCGACCACTCTGGCGATGACTTATCGCGTCTCGTCGATCTGAATAACGTTACCCAACAGACCGTTGACGACCTGCGTTCGGCAATGTGGCATCCCTCTGTGCTGGCCGATGCACAACCCAAATGTGGCAGACATAACGCCTGGGCGTCAATGGGCTGTCGTCTCGCGTGGTTTATCGGGACCGAATTTGAAAACCAGGCCAGAGAGCTGTGGCTGGAATGGTCTGTTGCGGGTGGCGGCAGTGCTGCTGATATTACGGAGGCTGAACGCCGCTGGGATGAGGGGAAGCTTGTTGCGGATCGCACGGGCTATCAGGCCATCTTTACCCGTGCACAGAAAGAAGGCTGGATAAATCCCGGTGCAGAGCGTATGCGCTTATCCTCTGCCGCCAGCGTGGATGATTTTGAAGACCTGACCAGTACCGAAGTTGCAGAACCTGCGCCGTTGCCTCCTTTCAGAAGAGACAATAAAGGAGCCATAGAAGCCATTATCGACAACGTAGCGTTAGCGCTTTTGCGTCCTACTTTTACGGGGGTAGAAATTCGTTACGATATTTTCCGCGATGCAATTATGTTGGCCCCAAAAGGAACCAACGGCTGGCGTGCATTCGGCGATGAAGATTATAGCGAACTCCGCGTTATCCTTTCCCGGCGTAGCTTCAAAGAGGTCAATAAAGATCTAATGCGCGATGCTGTTTTTATGGTTGCTAAAAGACAGCCTTTCGATTCTGCTACCACATGGCTCAACGGGCTGGAGTGGGACGGTGTGCCACGTATTGAATATTTCTACCATACGCACTTCGGTACCGCCGACACGCCATACACACGCGCGGTGTCCATGTACATGTGGACGGCGCTGGCGGGCAGGGTGCTGGAGCCGGGCATCAAAGCCGATATGGTGCCTATCCTGGTTGGCGCTCAGGGGCTGCGTAAATCAGCTGGGATTGCAGCTCTCTCACCAGATCCTGAATTTTTTGCTGACATATCTTTTGCTGATAAGGACGACGATCTTGCACGCAAGATGCGCGGATGCCTAGTAGCAGAAATAAGCGAATTGCGCGGACTCAACACCAAAGATCTCGAGTCAATCAAAGCCTGGGTGACACGTACCCACGATAAATGGGTTCCAAAATTTCGCGAATTTACAACTACCTTTGCGCGCCGAGGGATCCACCTTGGGTCATCTAATGAGGACGAGTTCCTTGCTGACAAGACCGGGAACCGTCGCTGGTTGCCTGTGGACGTCGTCGAAATGGTTGATACCGATGCCATAGCGCGAAACAGAGAACTACTGTGGGCGGAGGCACGAGAGACGTTTAAGCACCTTGGTGGCATCCAGTTCCGCGAAGCTGAACGCCTCGGCGCGAGTGTCCATGAGCAGTACACTATTAAGGATGCCTGGTTGGAGACGGTAGAGAAATGGCTCGACACGCCCGACCTGATGACTAATAACATTCCGCGAAATTGCGAATTTTTACGCGCTAGCGATGTTCTACGGGATGCGATTGGGTTAAATCCCAGCCATATCGGAAAGCGCGAAGAAATGCGAATTAGTAATGTTTTGCAAAATTGCGGTTATAAGCGCGTTCAGCGTCGTATCGACGGGAAAATGACGCGGGTATTTGAGGCGTTGTACCAACCCGTACCAACCTCAAAATAGAGGTTGGTACATCTTAATTCATTGATTTTAGAGGCCTGTACCAACTGTACCAACTGTACCAACCTATTACTTCTTATGTGTGTGTGATCATATAACTCCGTTTTACCAGTTTATATAAAACAGGTGGGTACGGTGGGTACGGTGGGTACAGGCTGGTACAGGGCGAATTAGTAATTTTTTGCATGTTGGTACGTACCGCAAACTTAACGGCAACAAACACGAAGGGGGGCGAAAATGCAGTTTGTGAATTGCGTGCACGGGAACCAGTGCGTTTTGCCCCCCTGTACTCTCGCGCATGCGCGCGTTTTGTCCTGAGGAGTTCGCACGATGCAAATCGACTGGTTTAACGTCATCATCGATATCGAACGCGCGGGGATGACGCAGCAACAGATAGCGCAAACCCTCCACGTATCCAAGTCAGCGCTGTATGGCTGGAAAGCGGGAGCGGTACCGCGCTACGACGATGGGGAGGCGCTCATTCGCTTATGGGTACTGGTCACAAACAGAGCGCCGCAAGAAATCCCTTACACCCGTTTTTTTCAAAGCCGGTACCGCAAGCGCTAACGTGTCAAAAATACCCGGTTCGTTGCATGATCATGGCGAACGGCGATACCCGCCATTTGTTACAAAAATGTTATTTTCAAAAAGCACCCATTCCGGCGCAGTAAACACGATCTTTTGCGCCCTTCACCCTGTTTTATGCTTGAGCGCCATTTCGTCGGTGCGCTTAACAGCCATTATGTTAAATAGCCCCCCGAATCGATTATTTTAGTCGGAAAACCGAACAGGCCTTTACGCATGCTGCAAGCTCCAAATGCCAACGGAGTAAGCAACATGGGTCGACCTAAAAAGCAAATCGAAGTTCCGGGCGAAATCATTACGTCATCGGAGGTGGAGGGTACGGCTAACCCCCCTGAACAACTGAACGCCGCCACCGCTGGCGCAACGGTTATTACTGATGCGGACGCAGATGGTGGAAGCGGTATTGCTACAGACGCTGTCACAGCCCGCAACGCGGCGCTTTCTGGGCTGAACGCCGCCGCCTTTCAAATCATCACTAAATTCGACGCGTATGGCTTTACCGACCTCACGGATCAGCCGTTAACGAACAACCTCGATTTTATCGACCTGGTTAAACAGGCCACCACGCAAACCACCAGTACCGCAGTCACCAACGAGGACGGGCAGCGCAAGCCGCATAAAGCCCCCGTACTGACTGACAAGGGCTGGCACGTTCCCAGCTAAGGAGAATCCGTCATGTGTGGAGGAGGTTCACCCACCGTTGTGCGGTACGACCCAGAAGCGGAAGCCGCCAAAGCAGCAGACGCCGCCGCCAAGGCAGCAAACGCGGATTCAGCCGCACGCCGTAAACGTAAAAAGGGATCATCCCTGCTTGCCACGGGTTCAGAAGGGGCAGCGGATTCCGGCACGTCACTGCTTGCGTCTGGTGCAAGCGGTAAAACCAACTTGGGGGCGTAACGTGGTCAACGAAACAGCCAGCAAAATAATCCGTCGGGCGGATTCACTGAAAGCATTACGCCAGTCCAATGAATCGGCCTGGCGCGAGTGCTTTGATTTCACCTACCCGTTGCGCGGGGCGGGCTTTTCTTCCGATGTACTGGACGCCAGCAGCGCTAAATCCAGGGTGGCGCAGTTGCTGGACGGTACCGCAACGGACAGCACGCGCATTCTTGCCTCGGCGCTTATGTCCGGTATGACGCCCGCTAATGCGCAGTGGATGGATTTAAACAGCGAAAGCCTCACCGACGAGCAAAAAACGTGGCTATCCACCTGCGCAACGCTGGTATGGGAAAACATTCACGCGGCCAATTTTGACGCGGAAGCCTACGAAGCCTGTTTGGATGTGGTTATTGCTGGCTGGTTCGCACTTTACATCGATGAGGACAAGGAGCAGGGCGGCTTTACCTTCCAGCAGTGGCCGCTATCGCAGTGCTATGTCTCATCGTCTCGTCGTGATGGCATTGTTGACACCCTGTATCGCTGCTACCCGTTAACCGCAGAGCAGGCGGTAAAAGAATTTGGCGACAAAAACGTGAGCGACAAAATCCGCGACGAGGCCAAGAAAAAACCTGACGCGAAATTCGATTTTATTCATGCCATTTTTCCGCGTGATACCTATGTGGCCAATGCCCGTCTCGCAAAAAACATGCGCTTTGCGTCGTATCACATCGACGTCCAGGGCAAGTGCACCGCGCGCGAGTCTGGCTATCATGAATTTCCCGTTGCCGTTCCTCGCTGGATGAAGATCCCCGCCAGCGCCTACGGTGTCGGCCCCGTTTATGACGCGTTGCCCGACTGCAAAGAGCTAAACGAAATTAAGCGCATGGAGAAAGCCGCCGCTGACCTGGCGATTTCCGGCATGTGGATCGTGGAAGACGACGGTGTAATAAACCCGCGCACCGTCAAGGTGGGGCCACGCCGCATTATCGTCGCCAACAGCGTGAACAGTATGAAGCCGCTGTTAACCGGTGCCGATTTCAACGTTGCGTTTACGTCCGAAGAAAAACTACGGGCGCAAATCCGCAAGATTCTGATGGCCGACCAGCTACAGCCGCAAGACGGCCCCGCCATGACCGCCACCGAGGTGCATGTGCGCGTGGCTCTGATCCGTCAATTGCTCGGACCCGTGTACGGACGCTTTCAGGCTGAATACCTGCAAATACTGGTTCAGCGTTGTTTCGGCATTGCGTACCGCGCTGGCATCTTCCCCGCCGCGCCTGAGGGGATGGACTCCGCCAATTTTAACGTGCATTACATTTCCCCGCTGGCGCGCGCGCAGAAGCTGGAGGACGTGACCGCCATTGAGCGTGCCGGGGCCAACATTGCGCAACTGGCACAGATTGATCCCGACGTTACCGACCTGCTGGATACCGACTCAGCGGCTCGCGTGGTGTCCGAAGCGCTGGGCGTTCCCGCCAAGGTGATTCGCAGCGCCGACGATGTGGCCCGTTTACGTGAACAGCGCAGACCGGCACAGCAGCAGGCAGCACAACAGCAAATGCTGATGCAGGCAGGGCAGGAAGCGGCAACCTCGGCAGGTAAAGAAGCCGGTTCCGCATTGGTTCAGCAGATGGTAGGGGGAGCACGATGATCTTAAAGGATGCTCGAGCAGAGGATTACAAGCGCGTTTTTGAAGAAACGCCGGGCGGACAGCAAGTGCTGGATGAGTTAACGCGGCGTTTTGGTGGTGCCGTGTACGTCAAGGGGGGCCCTGAAGGTGAACGCCAGACATGTTTTAACGCCGGGCGACGTGATGTGCTCGATTTTATTTTACGCAGGCTTAACGAAGCAGACGAAGAGATGGAGTAAGCAACAATGTGGAAGCTTAAATTCCCGTTCATGAATCAGGCTGGCGAGGGCGAAGGCTCAGGGGGGAGTGATGGTGGTAACGACGGCGGTGGTAATGCGGGTGGCGAAGGTGGCGGCGCTTTGCTCAATACTGGCGCAGCACAGCAACCGGGCGCGACAGATTGGCTACCGGAAAAATACCGCGTTGTGGGCGAAGACGGTACCCTCAATATTGAAAGCTCTGCCCGCAAACTGGCGGATGCGCATACGCATTTGGAAAAGCGCCTTGGCAGCGGGGACGCGCCGCCAAAAACGGCGGATGAGTATGCACCTAAGGTAGATGCCGAGGGCTTCAATTGGGATGAGTTTAAAGCCGATCCCCAAATGCAGGGCTTCTTAACATCCGCCCACGCCAAGGGGCTAACCAATGACCAGTTAAGCTTTGTGCTCGGTGAGTACATGCAGCGTGTGCCGGAACTGGTGGGCGGTGCCGCACAACGGGATCAGGAAGCCGCCCGCACAGCATTGCGCGAGGTGTGGAAAACCGACGCGGAATTTAACAAAAATATCGGGCTGGCATACCGGGCGTTTAATTCTCTGGCTGATGAGGCCGACAAAGGCCGCATTGACGAGATCGGCAATAACCCGATGGTCATTCGCATGCTGGCAAGAATCGGCGGAGAAATGCAGGAAGATTCCCCCGCTGGCAGTGATATCAATCTGGAAGAGCAACAGACCATTCGTGATTTGATGAAGTCGGATGCCTATATGGATCCGAAACACGCCGATCATGAAAAAGTCTCTGCGCGTGTCCAGGCGTACTACGCGAAAACCTACGGCAACACACCCGTAGCGTAATACTGTGACATGTCACAACAAGCCAGCCTGAGCGCTGGCTTTTTTTATTTGGTCGGGAAACCGAACGCGCACCTTGCGCACAATCACTCTACCAGCCCGGCGTGGTAGCCGGATACCTGATTTCCCGCCGTCTGTAAGCGCCAAGCAGTCGGTGTATTGGGCCGGGAAACCGACACCCCACAGGCGAAACAGAATTGGAGTGCGCATTATGGCTTTTGATGCCAATAAAAGTATGGTCACCGCCGCCTTTGTAACGCAGTTTCATGATTCTTTTGAGATTGCCTCACAACAAAAAGATTCCCGTCTGCAGGCAGCGGTACAGGATCGCGGGCAGATCACCGGTGCGTCGTTCACCATCAACGACATGGGTACCATCGAAATGAACGCCATTACTACGCGTTTCGGTAACACCGTGTGGGATGTGCCGGAAGCCGGCACCCGTAACGCACTGATGGCGGATTACGGTGTGTTCGTTCCTGTCGAAAAGCGCGACCTGCGCAAGCTGATTGCTGACCCTCAGGGGCCCTATCTGCAATTGACGCTGGCCGCCGCCAACCGCCGCAAGGATACGGTGATTTACCGTGCATTGCTGGATGCGGTACCGCGCAAGACGGAAAACAACGGCGCTTACACCAACGTTGCGCTTCCTGCGTCCCAGAAAATTGTAGCGGGTGGCACGGGCTTGACCAAAGCCAAACTGATAGCCGCCAAAGCGATGTTCCGCCGCAACGAGTGCGACGAGCAGAACGGCGAACAGCTTTACATCGCCTACAACGCCGACATGCTGACGCAAATCCTGAGTGACACCACATTGACCAGCGCCGACTTTATGGCGGTCAAGATGTTGCAGGAAGGGTCTGTGTCTAACCACTGGCTGGGCTTCCAGTGGATCGCTTATGAAGCGCTGGATGCTACCAGGGCCGCAAGCGTGACCACTAAAACCACGGTGGCCTGGGCGAAGTCTGCCGTGCATTTCGGTACCGGTGCGGAATATAACGTCGATATCGGTCCGCGTCGTGACAAGAACAACACCATCCAGATTTCCGTGGATGCGTCTTACGGCGCAGGCCGCGCCAACGAGAAGAAAGTGGTTGCGATTGATTTTGTCGCGTAACGCCGCGTGGGTATTGCCGGGGGTAAAACCCCGGCCGTTTTTGTTAAAGGTACCGCTATGGCTTCCAGTGTTTCCAGTGTTTCTATCTGTTCTAACGCGCTGCTTATCCTCGGTCAGAATCCCATTAATGATTTTAAAGAGGACTCTGACAGCGCACGCCTGTGCGCCAACGTTTATCCCACCGTACGTGAAGATTTATTGCGTAAACACCCCTGGAATTGTGCTGTTAAACGCGTGGTGCTCTCCCCCTCCAGTACCGCCCCTGCTTTTGGCGTTGCGTATCAGTTCCCGCTGCCGGGTGACTTGCTGCGCGTGCTATCCGTGGGTGATGAGTCAGACGATATCCAGTACCGACAGGAAGGGCGGAAAATCCTCGCCAACATCAACACACTGAAACTGCGTTACCTCTTCCGCAACGACGATGAATCAACGTGGGATCCGGCACTGGTGGCGCTGGCAGAAGCGTTTATGGCAGCAAAGATAGCCTATGCGGTAACAGCATCCGCCAGCCTGCGCGATGCGCTTACGCAGGAAGCCGCCTATCTGCTGCGTCAGGCCAAGGCCATTGACGGACAGGAAGACCCACCAGAAGCGCTTGGCGGTTATCCGTTGCTCACGTCGAGGTTTTAACCATGCGCGCCAACCTGATAAAAACCAATTTTACCGCCGGTGAAATTTCCCCGCGCTTGATGGGGCGCGTGGATATTGTGCGTTATGCCAATGGCGCAAAACAGGTAGAGAATGCCGTGTGCGTGGTTCACGGTGGCGTTAAGCGTCGCCCCGGTACGCGTTTTATTGCGGCCACGAAATACGCCGATAAAAAATCCCGCCTGATCCCTTTCGTGTTTAACCGCGCTCAGGCGTACGAACTGGAATTTGGCGACGGCTACGTGCGCTTTTTCCAGAACGGTGCGCAG
Organism: Symbiopectobacterium sp. RP; assembly: GCF_050472005.1. Classification (NCBI taxonomy): domain Bacteria; kingdom Pseudomonadati; phylum Pseudomonadota; class Gammaproteobacteria; order Enterobacterales; family Enterobacteriaceae; genus Symbiopectobacterium; species Symbiopectobacterium sp. RP. Next base: position 1,360,651 of record NZ_JBGOGS010000002.1, read on the forward strand.
GTGGTTAATGATGATTTAACCCCTTACGAAATCAAAAGCCCGTTCACCGAAAGCATGCTGTCCGAAGTGAAATTCGTGCAGAGCGCCGACACCATGTTTTTGGTTCACCAGGACATCCCGCCGCAACGGTTACAGCGACAGGCGCAAACCGATTGGACGCTGGCTGCTGCTGAATTTGTGGTGATGCCATTTGATGAAATCCGCGACACACCGGAAAAATGGTGCAAGCCCTCGGTAAAAGAGTTTGTCGGCACGTCGATAACGCTCACGCTATACGATACCGAAAGCGCCACGTCCTTTACCGGCAGTGGCTGGGTGGCGGCTGATGTCGGGTCGTATGTGCGTATCAATCGCGGGCTGGTGCTAATCCAATCGGTAAACAGTGCGCAGGTGGCCGCCGGTGTTATCCGTGCTGACCTGTCGGCAACACAGTCCGCCTCACCGGGAGCATGGACGCGTGAAGATAGTGTGTGGTCAGAAGCGTTGGGCTATCCGGGTGCCGTGACGTTCTACCAGCAACGGCTGGTGCTGGCGGGATCTCCTGAGTACCCACAAACGGTGTGGTTCAGTGAAACCGGCGCTTACCTGTCTTTCGAGCTGGGCGATGACGACGACGATGCCATGTCGTTTACGGTTTCCTCTGACCAGCTAAACCCTATCGTGCATTTAGCGCAGATGAACACGCTTATTGCGCTGACCTACGGTGGCGAGTTTACGTTAACCGGCGGCTCGGATGCCGCCATCACACCGACCAATATATCCGTAAAAAATCCCAGCCCCTACGGTTGCAATACTATTCGCCCGGTGCGCGTTGGTACCGAAATCCTTTTTATCCAGCGCGCAGGGCGCAAACTGTTTGCGGTCGCTTATGACCCCGACAGCTACGTCGCCTATTCCGTTAATGATCTCTCTGTATTGTCTGAGCACATCACCGGATCGGGCATTGTGGATATGGCCTACCAGCAGCAGCCGGATTCTATCGTCTGGCTGATACGCGCAGACGGAACCCTGTGCTCTATGGTGCTCGATCGTTCGCAGGATGTGATCGCCTGGTCGCGGCATGTCACCGAGGGTGCCTTTGAGTCGGTATCTTCTATCCCCACCGATTCAGGCGATGCGGTATATACCATCGTCAAACGTGAAATTAACGGCGAGACGGTGCGCTACGTTGAATTGCTGGGAGATGAATTGCGCAGCGATGCGACGGTTACCGGCACCCGTGAGGCAGGGGCAAAAGCGTGGGGAGGCTTACATCACCTCGAAGGAAAAACCGTTGATATCGTGGCAGACGGCAACGTCATGCCCGCACAGGTAGTCACCGATGGCGCTGTCACGTTGACCCGTACCGCGAAAAGCGTCGCCATTGGACTGCATTTCAACACCACCATTGAAACACTGACGCAGGAAATTTCTACCAGCGAAGGCACCGTACAGAACGCCAAGAAACGCACCAGCGAAGTCACCATGCGTTTTCTCGACACCACCGGCGCCACCTGCAACGGGCAAACCCTCCCTTTTCGTCGCTTTGGCCCGAAAATTCTCAACCAGCCGGCACCGCTTTTCACGGGCGATCACTCGTGGGGAAAACTCGGTTGGGAGAAAGGCGAAGACACATTACGCATTCAGCAATTGCAGCCGCTGCCGTTCCATCTGCTGGCTGTGATGACCACTTTCACCAGTAATGGGGGTTAACCATGATCCGACCCGCAACAAAAGAGGATATTCCGGCGCTGGTGCTGCTGGGTATGCGCATGCACCAGGAATCACGCTACCGGAATTTTTCGTTCAGTGCGGAAAAATGCCGCGCGCTGGCGGAGCAACTTATCGATGCCTGTTTTGGGGTTGTGCTGGTCGCAGAGCACGACGGGCAGATTATCGGCTGGATGGGGGGCGGCATCGCTGAACAGTGGTTCTCCAGCGATCGCATGGCGTTTGAATACGGCGTGTTTATCGATGCAGAACGGCGAGGCGCCCCCGCCGGATACCGACTGGTAAAAGCGTTTATTGCCTGGGCGAAAGAAAACGGCGTGCGCGAAATCCGCATGGGTATCACCACGGGCATTCATGAAGCGCGTACCGGTGAACTGTATCAACGGTTGGGGCTGGTACGCGCTGGCCTGTTGTATTCGATGGAGGTTTAACAATGTGTGATCCGGTTACATTAGCCATTGCCGCTATAGGCTCGTCCGTTCTTGCCGCAGGTGGTGCGCTAGCGAGTGGTATGCAGCAAAAAAGCATGGCTGATTATCAGGCGGCACAAGCAGAGGCCGACGCGGAGGCCGCAAAATCAGCGGCGCGGGTTGAGGCCGAACGCATCCGAAAAGCGGGCGCGGCACAGGCATCACAGGCAAACGCTGGGTATGCGGCCTCAGGCGTTGAAACGGGATCGGGAACCGCATTGCGCATTACGTCGGGGATTGTGGGTGATGCGGAAGAAGACGCCACGATGACCATCCTCAACGGGCAAAATGCCGCTTCACGCTATCGGGCACAAGGACAGGCTGACAGGATTAGCGGCCGCAATGCTGCCACGTCTGGTTATATCAGTGCGGGAAGTTCATTACTGTCATCTGGCGCGAAAGCGTATTCTGGCTGGAAGACCGCGCAAGATAAGCCAGCCACCAAAACCGGCGCATCAACAAACAACCTGTTCGGCAACATGGGGATTCATTAATGCGTATCCCAACGGGTAATTTTGGTAACGCGGCTCCCCCCCCCCAGCCAACGCGCGTCAATGTGAGCGGTACGGGGGCTATCGGGCAAGCGGTGGCGGGGTTGGCGGATGATGTAAAGCAAGAGATTAACGCGGTCGTGCGCGCGCGGGCTGGCGAGTCGATGCTCGATTATCAAATCGGTATAAAGGACTCTCTCGAATCAATCCGACGGCGAGTGGAAGAGGGCACACTGCGTGCTGATGAAGTAGAGAATGCATATCACGACGCGGTAGGAAAGCTGGAAAAGCCGCAATTCTCAGGGCTGGGTATTGCAGAAACACAGGTTGCCGAGGGTGGGCTAAAGCACTACGAATCTGATGGACTCACCACGGCGCAGGGCTACGCGCGTGCCGCACTGAAAATCGAAGCGCGTGATCAGGTTGATAGCGGGCTGGATAAGCTGGGTAAACTGACCAACTACCCCGGTGCAGATATCGAAAAAATCAACGCCATGTCTGCTGCGTATGAGGAACAGGGGCGGCTTGCTTATGGTGCGCAGTGGGCCAAAGTACGCCAAAGCTGGGTTGATCAGAATTGGTTTAATCAGGCGCGACAAAAATTGATGGAGGCCAGAAACAACGGCACCGCGCTATCAGATTTGAGTAATCAGCTTACCTCTGAAAAAGGTTTTTATATTGATAAGCTTGATCCAGACAAGCGCACTGCGTTGCTGAATCAGGCTATGGGCTATCAGTCGCGGTTAGAAGCAAAGGCAACAGCGGCAGAGGCAAAGCGGGAAGCATTAGCGTTACGCGCAGTAAATTCAGTTGCCCCATTGATCTACGCGGGAAAGACAGTCAGTGCTGACTTGCAAGATAAAGTCATGACCGCAACGATAGGCACCAGTGCGGAGGGAGAGGCCAGGGAATTATTAAGTCTTGGCCCACAAATTCAGGAGGTGATCAGCAAAGGCCCGTTGGAATCGACTAACTATGTTAGCCAGCTATCCGCCGAACTGAATAAAAAAGGCGGCACGATTGCTGACTATCGCAGGCTTGAAATGTTGGATAGAGCAGTGCAAGCCAACAATAAGCAGTTAATGGAAACCCCATTGCTGTTCAACCAAAACCGCACGGGGGATGCTATTACGCCCCTTGATATGACTGCCCTAAATCCGACAACTGCCGCAGCGATGAGTGCTATGGAGGGCGCTGATATTACTCAACGGGTTGGCGCGACCATTACCGATCGGTCTGCGACCATTGATGCTGTGCGGAACAATACAGGCGTTAATGTTCCACGCCGATTACTTCTTCCGCAGGAGGCGTCTTATCTGTCAGGGGAGTTGAAGAAGCAATCCGTTGAAGGCCAGGCATCGTTGTTATCCCGCCTCAGGAACGCCGTTAATAGCGATACCGATTATCAGTCAATCATGCAGCAAATCGCCCCTGATAGTCCGGTAACAGCTTATGCTGGCAGCCTTGCTGTTACTGATACCCCGCTTACAGTGGAAAGCGATTACTTTGCCGATGACGTAACCGTTACAGGCCAGCAGGTTGCACAACGTCTGCTGATTGGTAATCAAATTCTTAACCCATCAAAAGAGCAACGAAACGAAGACGGAACGCCTAAAAACTTCCCCATCCCGTCTCAAAAGGAATTCACCACTGCAATTGCCAATACGCTTGATAAGGTATTTGCAAATATGCCCCAAGCGTATCAGCAGGGCGAACAAGCCATTCGTTCTTATTATGTTGCTCGTGCGGCTGAGAAGGGGGTGATAACCGGCGTAATTGACCCAGATATTATTAAGGAGTCGATCAAGGCTGTTATAGGGATCGTGGTTGACATTAACGGGCAAAAAACCATAACCCCGTGGGGAATGTCAGAACTGTCATTCAAAACCGCATCAAAGAAAGCGTTTTCGGATGCTGTAACCAATCAGGGTCTTCCTCCTACCGCGCTTGATAAATTCGAAAGCATGGGCATGCAGTACGTTGGTAAAGATCAGTACCTGATGATTTACGGGAAATCCCCGCTGCTAGACCCATCGGGTAAAAAAGTGATCATTACTCTTAGCGGGGCGGGCCAATGAATATTTTAGATTTTGACGCTCGAGGCATTGAAACAATAAAAAACCAACCTGGAGGGATCCAGATTAAGGATATTGGCCCCGCCTTTGCTGATTGGAACGCTCCGCTTGATTTAATTAACGGTGCCTTTCGTGGGTTAAATAACGTCGATTACACGGTAGAAAAAAACCTCGCTGATGCGTTTAGGCCATTAACAGCAGCGGCAGGTTTGGATAAATCGTGGGATGAACGAATTAAAAACATAGCCAGAATTGGTGAAACCAGTAAACCAGATCCGTTAACGACCAGCACGGTAGGGCAATTATTAGATGGCTTTGGCGAAGTTATAGCGCCCGCAGCGGTGGGATCCGCATTGGGGGGGCCGATTGGGGCTGCTGGCTTAACGGGCGTAGCAACCACGCAAGTTAGATATGATGAGGCGTTAAAGAAGGGGGTCGATGATAACACCGCATTTGGAAAGGCCATATTAGAAGGTGGCGTAAATGCTGTTGGCGTAGTAATCCCCTCCGCCCCTTTTGCAAAAAGCCTCAGTACCCGATTGTTGGCTGGAGCTGCAAGTAATGCCGGTTTGGGTGTCGCTCATCGCGCCGCAACACATGAATTACTGGAGCGGAACGGATATAAAGAAATGGCCCAGCAATATAGAGCCTTTGATAAAACCGCGCTGGCGACCGATGTGATCCTTGGGGCTGCGTTCGGCGGGCTGGCCCACCTTTACGCTCGCCCATCGCCTGAGATTGTAGATGCTGCAATGACCGCTCGTGGCGCTGAGCATTTCAGTGAGTCTACCGCCCCCGGTTTACCTGTTGATATTGCGTCCAGCGTGGTGCATCAAAACGCACTGGATCTCGCCATGCGGCAACTGGACGCAGGAGATAGGGTGGATGTGTCGTCACTTGATGGCGTAAACGACGCAGCATTCCTTCTTCACAACGAATCTACGGTTTCAGCAGAAACAATCCGTTTGCGCGGCCTGGCCGATCAATTACTTCCGCGAGGTGAACGTAAGTCGTTAACGGAAGAGTCTCGCAACCTTGAGTATCAATTGCAGAAAGCAAAGTCTGACCTTAATCAACTAGCTGATACACCACTCACTGGTTCAAGAAGGAACTTAGCAAAAGCCCGCGCTGAACGTGCAGCTACGATCGAAACTCTCAACGCTAAAATTTCTGATTTGGCATCTCGATTGAGAGAAACAAAGGAGCAACTAGCACCACATCAGGATGGTGGGCTTTATTATGAAGCACGCTCCAACCTTTCCAGGCTGGAGCAAGGGATCGTTCCCGCCTATTTGCGTTTGATGCTGCGTGATGAGGCCGGAATAACCGATCGCACACGGGGATCATCCCCAGCAGCAGATATTTCATCGCCACAAGACAGCCGCGCCCCACGCGCTCAAGAGAATACCTCTGGCGCTGGTAGTGGTAAGTATCCCCCATCCGTTGAACGACTAAGAGCACTGGTGCTGGCTAACCCTGAGGCTAACGTTATTTCCGCATTTGATAATGAGGGAACGCCGATTCAGCAAAATGTCACGGAGGTTATGGCTGATATCGACGCCAACCTGCAAACTGCACGCCGTGAATCCACCATGTTTGGTACCGCTGTCTCTTGTTTTTTACGTAGGGGATAACCATGCATCCGAATTGTATTCAGGAAGTAGAGAGCGCCATCGGAAGAAAGCTGACGAAAGCGGAAACCGACGGGATAGATACAACGATAAGCTATCACCTGCGTGAACTTGCAAGAGAAGATCGCCAGCGTTTCAGTTCACTATCCCAGCAAGACAGACTGATGGAGGCGGCACAGCGTGCAATGGTTGCCCATATTCAGCGTGCTGAAAAAATCGCAGAGCGCCGGGCGCTTAATATGGTGGCTCAGGTTAAAAATGTTGAGGCACTAACTGAACGTGCTGCCGTGCTGGGCGGTAAAGCGCCATTTCATAAAGCGCTGTTTGAACGGCTGCGGCAATTGGATGTCCGCGTTCGAGGTGAGCGCGCGGCGGCATTCAGTGAAATAGTTGACACGATCAATGCTGTCGAGCCCAGATTTCTTGGTCTGTTCGATAACCCCGTAGCGACGAAAGCGTTTATCTATGAGGTTTACGGTATCAATACCGGGAATCCGGTAGCAGCAAAAGCCTCAAAAGCATGGAACCAGCAGATTGAAGGGTTGCGCCAGCGGGCTAATTCTGCGGGCATGGATATGGGTAAACTTGATTATGGCTACGTCCCGCAGCCGCATGATCTAGCACGCATGGTTAAGGCGGGCAAAGAAAAGTGGACTGACTTTATTCTGCCTGTTCTTGATCGCTCCCGATATCTGAATGAAGACGGTACCGCGATGGATACCGGGCAGATGCGGGACTTTCTCGGCAAAGCCTATGACACAATCACGACTCAGGGAAATAATAAGCTTGAACCTGGTCAGGTTGCTATGGGCAGCCGGGCATCCAAGGGTGATGAGTCACACCGCCAGATTCATTTTAATGGCGCTGACGGCTATCTAAAATACATGGATACCTATGGGCAGGGTACTGTTTTCGAGGGAATGCAAAGCCATATTTTCGGCATAACAAAAGATATTGCGCTAATTGAGGAAATGGGGCCCAACCCCAGCAGGACGTTTGATCTACTCAGGGATACCGCCACAAATAAGGATGCAATCAATCTACGAAAACACCCTGCGTCATCCCGTGAATTTGGTGCAACGCCAGAAATGGTGTGGGATACGCTAAACGGTTCGTTGAATATGCCTGTCGAGGCTAGATTGGCTGACAGACATCAGGGGGTGAGAAACCTACTGACATCTACCAAGCTGGTGAGGACTTTTTTATCGTCAATTACTGATGTTCCTACGCTAATGCTGGCCTCCGCGTACCATAATCTTCCGATGGGGAAAACACTGGTGAATACGCTAAGGAGTTTCAGCTCTGACTACCGTCAAGATGCTGCGCGTCTTGGTTTGGCGACGGACTCCATTATTAGTGATATGAGCCGCTTTCATGGTGAAAAACTCACGCAGGGGTGGACGGGGAAGTTAGCCTCGGCGACGATGCGCGCTACGTTGCTTGAGGGGTGGACTAACGCAATCCGGCGCGGTTTTTCAGTCACCATGATGTCGAAAATCGCATCAATGAGCCGGAATAACTGGAGTGTGCTGGATCAGGCTGATCGGACATTAATGATGCGTCGTGGTATTACTGAAAGCGATTGGGCTGTATGGCAGCAAGCAACACCTGAAACCTTTAAAGGTCAGCCCATGCTAACACCACGCAGCATTCGCGCCATTAGCGGCGCTGATGATATCGCCAAGAACTCTGCGATTGGTAAGTTGCTAGGGTTTATTAACGATGAATCAGAGTATGCCTCTCTTGGCTCCGATATTATGGCTCGTGCTGCAATGATGCAGGGAACGCAGCGCGGCACTT